>NZ_LGTB01000010.1 GCF_001238275.1 Bradyrhizobium viridifuturi | reverse complement strand
CCGGTGCCGCCATCCGATCCACCGCCGGCGGACGTGCCACCACCCGAGCTACCGCCTCCCGAAGCGCCGGCACCCGCACCACCAGCAGAGCTGCCGGAGCCTGAACTGCCGGAGCCGCTACCCTGTGCGCCGGAACCCGATCCCGTCATGCCGCCCGACGAGGAGCCGCCGCTGCCGGCATCCGCGCCGCCACCACCCGCCGATTGTCCTGATGATCCGGAGCTGCTTGATCCGGACGAGGTGCTCCCGGGAGCAGCGCCCTCTCCCATGGCCATATACTGATCAGCATACGCATTCGGGTCGCTCATGTGGTTTGCCTCCGTGTTGCGTCTAACCGGAGCAAAAACCGAAGCTTGAGCAGAATGGTTGCGTCGCGAACGCGTGCGCGCCTGAACATGGCAAATGGCCGATGTGCGCCGCGATTCAAATTTTCATCAAGGGCGATGTGTTGGTGAAGTCACTTATCGATCAAAAGCTGAAAGTGGCAGCGCGCGTAGGCGGTAGAGAGACCGACGCAACTCCCGCTGGCACTTCATCGCGGGCTTGGTGTCGGCCGCCACGAAAGGTCGTCGGACCAAAGGTAGATTGCGATCGCTGCCAGGCATAGTGCGATGCCGACCCAGAAGATCGGCGAATGATGAACCGGTCGTCGATCGCTCGGAGCTGGCTTCATTCGATAAACTCATCGCGCGTGGGATGTTGAGGTCGGCAATCATTTTAATTGCGGAGTGTCGCTCAGACAGGACAATCTCTGCAAGACTTCCTTGAAGAGCACGAGCAGCTTCGTCGGTTGCATCGTAGAGTGACGTATCTCACGGCGCGTGTGTGCGTAACGCATCATTGTCGGGGCGTCGCATCGGAGCGGCGAATGGAAAACGAAGGACCCCAACGTCATGGCCAACATCGACCACAAGCAAGGAACCTATACGATTGCTGCCAATTCGAGCCAGCCTTTCACGTTCTGGTGGGGACGGGACTCGAAGGCGCCGAACGAATTCTTCGACGTCTCGATCGCGCCGCATCTCGACACGAAGCATGCCTCGATGGAGCCTCTGCACGAAACGGACCGGGCCGTGTACTGGGATCACCGCGGCGGCGTCGGCGTCGTGCTGATCCTGACCCTGAAGAACAGCAACAATTTTCCGGTCACGTTCGAAGCCAACCACGTCCGCATCTATTGAGGCGGCAAGGGCATGAAGCGGGCCGCGCCCGTCGCGCGGCCGGCACCCGGTGAATCTGGCAGAGTCAGATGACGCTCGACGACGACCACATGTGCAGGATCACGATGGAGGGCCATGGCAGCACGACCCAGAACAAGTGGATCGCCCGAAACTCGCCGGCCTTTCTCACGAACAGCATAAGGATGGCGAACCAGATCGCATAAAGGACGAGCAGGAACGGCAGTATCCCCTTCGCGGACGGATCGGGCGCCAACCAGGGCAAGACGCTATAGACGCCCCCATAGATGAAGACGTACGCCATCATGAGCGGAAACGAGACGCCGACGCCGAGCACGGCGCCGCCGATCAAAGCGCCGAGCAACTTCAATTCTTTCAAGTGAGGCTCCCTCGGATGCAAATTCTTCTTGGGTAGCGATCAGGGCCCGCGCTCTACCTAAACGAGATGAATGTGCAAACAGATTACCGATTGCGGCAAATTGTCCGGATGCGCTTGACCCAACCGCTTGCCGCGAAAGCCATCGGCCGGCTGCCTCAGGTCTGATATCGCGCCTGCGCGCTTACTCGCCGGCCGGCGGCGGCAGCCGCTCCCGAAGCGCTGCGATCTCGAGCATGACGGTAATGGCGATCGTCTTGAGGCGGGCATTCTCGGCCATCGTCTCGGCGAGCTGAGGGTGTGCCGCTGCCGCATGCTGTCGGGCGTTCTGGGCGAGTTCTGACGATGTGGGGCGTGTCGTGTTCACGAGCTAACTCTTGCCGGTGGTCGAAGCGACCAGCCTGTGCTGCTGCGAAGTTTCAGGGCAGAATCGGCGCTCAAGCGCGCAAGATGAAGATAGCGCCCGCTAGCTTACAGGCAGCTTACATGGAACGACTTTATTGCTGATTATGTCTGGTCCGCCCCGGGGCAGGTGCCGCGGGTGACTGGCCCTGGCACTGATTTGCCCGACGACGCCGGGAGCCACGGCCTCTCGATTCCAGCGCCGCTGCCTCTGGAATACTCGATCACCGCCTAGGCGGCTGATGACGCGGAGTGCTTGGCGATACGCGTGGGGAAAGCGATCTGCGCAGCCGGGAGCCTAGCTTAACTACTGCTGCCGCCGTTTGTGCCGCGCACCACGCGTTTGATCTTGTCGGTGGTGTAGGTCTGGCCGCCGATCGAGAGCAGCGGCGGGGAAGCGGTCAGGTCGACGGAGTCGACCACGCCCTGGATCTCGGTCGAGATGGCGAGGTCGTTGCCCTTGGAATCCTTGCCGGTGGCGGTCAGCGTGTAGGTGCCGGCCGGCCATTGCGTGCCGTCATTGCCTTTGCCGTCCCAGACGAAGCTGGCGTTGCCCTGCTTCAGGTTGAAATTGCCGGAATAGGCGGTCTGGCCGGTCGAGCTCGTGATCGTGATGGTGGCGCTGGTGGCTTGCGGCGACACCAGATTCCAGGTCGCGGATTTGTCGAACTGGGTCTTGCTGCCATCGACCGCGACCGTGTTGCCGACATAGACCAGCGCCTGCGTCGACTGTGCGCTCTTCTCGATCGCGATCAGCTGCTTGAGCTGATCGTTGGACTTCAGCTGCTGCTCGACACCGGCGAACTGCACGAGCTGCTGGGTGAACTGGTTGGTGTCGAGCGGATCGAGCGGGTTCTGGTTCTGCAACTGCGTCGTCAGCAGCGTCAGGAAGGTCTGGAAATTGTCGGCGATGCCCTGCGACGAGGTCGTCAGGCCGCTGCCCGTGCTGCTGCTTCCGGAGTTCGTTCCGTTGCTGGTGCCCGGTGCCGAGACGACCGGTGTTGGCATGGTTGCATCGACTGCCATGGTGAACTCCTTACACTCTGATATCGACGCCGCCGAGGGCGCTGCCTGCGCGGCCGTAGGAGCGGCCTGCCACCGCGGCGGGAACGCTGTCTTCTTCGGCGACGATCAAATGGTGTGCGTTCGGATTGGACTGGCCGTTGTTGTTCTGGCCCGACTGCGACTGATCGCGCAGGCTGAACTGCAATCCGCCATTGCCGGTCGACAGGCCGGCATTGTCGAGCGCGCGCTGCAGCTGGTTGGCGTCCTGGCGCAGCATCGACAGCGTCTCCGGGCGTTCGACGGTGAGATGCGAGGTTACCTGGCCATTGCGATCGACATCGATGCGGACATCGATGCGGCCGAGCTCGGCTGGGTCGAGCCGGATCTCGAAGCGGCTCTTGCCGCTTTTGGCGGAGGCGGCGATCTGCATCGCAAGCCCGCTGAGCGGCACGGCGGCGGCTTGCGCGGCGTTGGTCACGGTCAACTGCGCGTTTGCCGATGGCGTGGTCTGGGCGGTGGGTTGTGGCTGGAGTGCATTCGCGGCCTGCGCACTGGGATCGGGCGCTGTAACCTGGGTCTGCGCAGCGGCCTGGCCACCGGCCGTCGGCGCGGCCTTGCCGTCGCCGCTCGCATCGGCCTTGATCGCATCGGCCGCGCCGTCGGCGGCGGCCTTCGCCTTGCCGGCAACCGCGGCCGGCTGCGCAACGGCGGGAACGATGTTGGTCGGCGCGGCCTGCGCCGTGGCGTTGCTGCCCTGGGCTGCGCCGTCCTGGCCGGCAGGTGCCGTCGCAACCGCGTCCTTCGGGGTCAGCTGCAGCTTGGCTTGCGGCGTCGTCTTGGTCGCAGGCGTTCCCGCGGCGACGGTGGCGGCGAGCGTTGCATCGCCGGTCGCGGCCGCTGCGCCCGCAGCCGTTGACGTATCGGTGGCGGTGACCTGTCCTTCGCTCTTGACGCCGGCCGCCTTGGCGACCTTGTCGGCATTCGCCGCGGTGGTGGCCGCGGTAGCAGCGTCGGCGCCGGCCGGCGCGCCAGTGCCGGCAGTGGCGCCGGTACCGGCGATGGCCGAGCTTGCTGCGATGGCCGCGGCCGCGATCGCCAGCGGTGCGGCGGGTTGGTCGGATGGCGCGGTGGCTGTCGCGGTCGGGGCAGTCGCAGGGACTGCGGCCGTGGTCGCGATTACGGCGTTGACCGTTGCCGCGCCGGATTGATCCGGCTGCGGAGTGGTCTGGGCCGACGCCGTCTTGTCGCCGGTGGCTTGCGTATCGGTGCTCGATTTCGAGTCGTCCGATTTCGATTTCGACTTGGTCTTGCGCGGCGCGGCGCTATCGCTGTCGTTATCGACCTTGTTGTCGTCGCGCGAACTGCCGGGATCTCGCGACGTCCGGTCGGGCGCGGTGCTGTTGTCGCGGGAGCGCGCGTCGGTTGTCGAGGACGAATCGTCGGACCGGCGGGCGGGCGCGGGCTGGGAGTCGGAGCGGCTGTTGTCGCTTGTGGACGCAGTGCTGCTGTCGACCAGCGCGGCAAAGCCGTCGTTCCCCGCCTGCGAGGCGGGATCGGGCCGCGACGACCGCGTCGCGCCCTGAAAAGACCGACCTGCCAATGCTTCCGACGTGACGCTGACCACTGCCAACCCTCGCAAATGAGACTTCCGGGGTTTTGTCAGCAAGGAGCGGGCCAACGGGTGGGTGTAATAAATAATGAGTTATTTCAGTTGGTTATAGGTGATGCTGGTGGGCTGGAACCGGTTCCCGGCGAGTCTCCTTTTTGCCCGGCGGCAAGATTTGCCGTCCGCGCGTGGCAAGGCATCGCTTGCGCCGGATTGCTTCGCCGGAATACGGCCTATATTAAAAGATGGCCTCCGACGCGTCCCGAACCGATCGACCGGCCTTGGACGCGTTCTAAGGCTTTCTGGACAAAGGCTTTTCCGAATTTCGTCGCCGAGCGCATAGGCTCGCCGCGACAGTGACCAATGACCGCTTAGAGATGCTCAACAGTCTGGATCTTGAAGGCCGCCCTGAAGACACACGGATCGTCGTTGCCATGTCCGGCGGCGTCGACTCGTCGGTGACGGCTGCGCTGTTGAAGTCGCAGGGCTACGACGTGGTCGGGATCACGCTGCAGCTCTACGACCATGGCGCTGCGACCCATCGCAAGGGCGCCTGCTGTGCCGGCCGCGACATCCACGACGCGCGCAACGTCGCCGAGCGGATCGGCATCCCGCATTACGTGCTCGACTATGAAAGCCGCTTCAAGCAATCGGTGATCGACAATTTCGCCGACAGCTACGCGCTCGGCGAGACGCCCGTGCCGTGCATCGAGTGCAATCGTTCGGTCAAGTTCCGCGATCTGCTCGCGACCGCGCGCGAGCTCGGCGCGCAGGCGCTGGCCACCGGACATTATGTCGCCTCACGCCGCTTGGCCGACGGATCGCGCTCGCTGGTCTGCGCGGCAGATGCCGATCGCGACCAGAGCTATTTCCTGTTTGCGACCACGCGCGAGCAGCTCGACTTCCTGCGCTTCCCGCTCGGCGACATGACCAAGCCGCAGACCCGCGAGCTGGCGCGGCGCTTCGAGCTCGAGGTCGCCGACAAGCAGGACAGCCAGGACATCTGCTTCGTGCCGACCGGCCGCTACACCGACATCATCGGACGGCTGAAGCCGAACGCGATCGCGCCGGGCGACATCGTCGATCTCGCCGGCAATGTCGTCGGCCAGCACCAGGGCATCGTTCATTTCACCGTCGGCCAGCGCAAGGGTCTCGGCATCGCCTCCGGTCATCCGCTCTATGTGGTCAAGCTCGATGCGGCGACGCGCCGTGTCGTGGTCGGGCCGCGTGAGGCGCTGCGGATGGATCGCATTGCGCTACGCGACGTCAACTGGATCGGCGATGGCGCGCTCGATCGGGTGATCGGCGAGGGTATCGAGATCTACGTGCGCGTGCGTTCGACGCGCGCGCCGCAGCCGGCGTGGTTGCGCGCCGTCGATGGCGGATACGAGGTCGAACTGGTCGCCGGCGAGGAAGGCGTCTCGCCCGGCCAGGCCTGCGTGTTCTACGATGCGCCGTCCGGGCAGGCGCGTGTGCTCGGCGGCGGCTTCATCAGGAGCGCGACCGCAAGCCGCGCGGCGCGAGGCGTGTTGCGCGATACAGTGGCGCCGCTCGCGGAAGCAGTTCGCGGATAGAGATAGAGGCGTCGGGGCAGGGGAATGGCTGGGGACATCGACCGCGAGGGGGTCGAAAAGGCGTATGGCCGCTGGGCACCGATCTACGATCTCGTGTTCGGCAAGGTGTTCGATCAGGGCCGTCAGTCGACCATCGCGGAGGCCGACCGGATCGGCGGACGCGTGCTCGACGTCGGCGTCGGCACCGGATTGTCGCTGTCGGAATATGCGCGCACGACGAGACTGTACGGCGTCGATATTTCCGAACCGATGCTGCGACGGGCGCTGAAGCGCGTGCGTGCGCTGGGCCTTTCCAATGTCGAGACGCTGGCGGTGATGGACGCCAAGAACCTCGCATTCCCGGATTCGTTCTTCGACGCGGTGGTCGCGCAATATGTCATCACCGCGGTGCCGGATCCCGAGGCGACGCTCGACGATTTCATCCGCGTGCTGAAGCCGGGCGGTGAACTGATCCTGGTCAACCATATCGGTGCCGAGAGCGGTCCGCGTCGCATCTTCGAGCTCGCTTTCGCGCCGCTGGCGCGGCGGCTCGGCTGGCGTCCGGAATTTCCATGGGAGCGGCTGACCAATTGGGCGGCGAAGCATGGCGGCGTCAGCCTCGCGGAACGCCGGCCGATGCCGCCGATGGGGCATTTCTCGCTGATCCGCTTCCGCAAATCGTGAGCTTGCGGCGATTTTGACCGGGAACATCGGCGCGTCGTGCTGGTTTTCTCGTCATGAGGATCAATCGAACGCTCGCTTTGTCCTGTGCCCTGATGTTGGCGCCCGTTGTTGCCGCGGCGCAGGCGCCGCCGACATCAGCCACACCGCCGGCACAGACCGCGCCGCCGGCGCCACAGCGCGCCGCCGCGAATTGCGCGCCGCAGCAGCCTTCGCATCCCGGTGTTGCGGCGCCGGAGGGAACCACGACCGGGCAGGGGACCTCGTCGCTGGGCGACAAGCTCGCCAAATCCGATGGCGTGCTGTGTCCGCCGGCCGGCGTCGATCCCGATATGCGTGCGCCGACCCCGCAAGGCGGCAACACGCCGGTGATTCCACCGCCCGGCAGCCCTGGCGGCGACCCCTCGGTCAGGCCGAAATAGCCTCTGGCTGCAATAGTTTGCGGCCCCGTCCGCCTTTGCTTGACAGGTGCGTGTGCCACTCTTTATATGCGCCGCGTTCGCAGCAGTGGCTTACATGCCGCCGATCGCGGACCCATGGCGGGGTAGCTCAGCTGGTTAGAGCACGGGAATCATAATCCTGGGGTCGGGGGTTCAAGTCCCTCTCCCGCTACCATGTATAACCCACTATCGCGGTGGGCCTGGGGAAAAGCGTTCCCGCCGATTAGCGCGGCGAGCTTGCCTTTCACCTCGATCTCAAACCCTTCCCGTGGTCCCTTCGGGTGGACTGTGACGCTGTGCACAAGCGCGCGAAAGTCGTTTATTAGGGAACCGCGGTCGTCCTTCGCCTCGGTGTGGCTGGCCATTATCTCCGCAAGTGCGTTGACCGTGCTGATGTAGCGGTCCAGGGTCGCCGGATGGAGCGCGACGGGGACTGGAGCTTCTTCGAGTGCGGCCAGTTCGGACTCGACGCGCAATCGTTCTTCCTTCAGTTCCGCGATCCGTTGCTTGGCGTCCTTCTCGGAAATTACGTAATTGATCACGAGATCAATGTTGCGCTGGCGCTCGCCTTCGATCCGATCACGTTTTGCTTCTAGTCGCGCGCGAACTGCGACCGCGTGCCCAGCAAGCCGCTCTCGTTCACTGTTGTAGTTGCGGACATAAGTCTCGATGAGCTGCGGGTCTTTCAGTTCTTCCGTCATGCCGCTGAGCACAAGTCTTTCGATGTCGCGCAGGTAGATGATCTTTCGATTCGAACAACTCCCGCTCTCGCGAACCGCCGAGCAGCGAATCCTGGTCTTTCCAGTCTTGTCACGGTCATGGACCGACATCCCCGATCCGCAACAACCGCAGCGAAGGAGACCGGAGAGGAGGTGCGGTGGCCGGCGCTTCACGTGGCTGGCCAAGTGGCTCTTCTCGGTTTTCAGAGCGTGAGCCTGCTCCCAAACGGACTGTTCGACGATCCGAAGCTGAGGCGCTCGATGCTCTGCCACTCATCGCGAGGGTTCGGGCGAGACAGCCGCTTGCCGGTGTCTGGATCCTTGACCATCCGGACTTTGTTCCAAACGATCCGCCCGACATAGAGTTCGTTCAAGATGAGCCCAGCACCACGTTCGGCGTTCCCATTGATCGTCGACGCGTTCCATAGCCGGCCTCGCGGCGGACGAACGTTTTCTCGGTTGAGATCGTGTGCGATGTCCCGCGGCGTTCGTCCCCCGGCATAGGCCGTGAAAATTCGTCGGACGATCGCAGCTTCGTCTTCGACGATTTCGAGTTCGCCGGCTTTGCCGGGAATAGCTCGATATCCGTAGGCGCGTCCGCCGGCGTGTCGACCGTCGCGTATCACACCGGCCATACCGCGACGGACCTTCTTCGCTCCGTCTTCGCGCTGCATCTGTCCAACGAGGCCGCGAATTCCAATCAAGATCGAATCCGCGGTGCCATCATGAACGGCTTGGATTTGGATGCCCTGGAAAGATAGCCTTTTGTGGATGCCGGCCAAGTCTTCCATATCACGAGAAAGCCGATCCAACGCCTCCACAATGACGACGGAGAAACGTTGTTGGCGAGCCGCATCCATAAGCTGCATCAAGCCATCGCGACCGAATACAGAGGCTCCAGAACGAGCTTTGTCCTCGAAGATCGCAACGACGTCGAGCTGATTACGGGCCGCATAGGCCCTACACAGAGCAATCTGATCTTCAGTCGATTTTTCGTTTTGAAGCTCGGTCGAGAACCGAGCATAAACTGCTGCGGACTTCATCTTGAACACCACCGCTGATGCGTTTCTCGCTGGCGGCGTCAATATGAGTTTTTATCAGCCGCTCATTCTCGAAGACATGATCGCGCCTCGCATCGGCGATTGCAAGAGCTTCAACGAATTTGACTAAGGCACGATCTATTCCAGGTGAGTTTACCCACGGTGGCGCATGTTCCTTTGCTTTCGCACGCTTCATAACGCCACGATGCTGCAAGCGGTTCAAGAAGGGTAGGTTTCTTAGACATCGATCGCAGAATTGGATATGATCGAAAGAAAAATCGATAGATTCTCGGGAGCGTAGAGATCTGAGCAGTCGTTCTGCTCTCGCAGATGACAGGCTCGGCAATTCCCGCAGCACGCCGTCATGAGCAGCGCGGAACGAGTAGCTTCGTTGATTCCGCTGCTTTGTCTTTTGAGTCCGGTCGCATTCTTGCATTTTGGCCGAGTCTTTTCTTGTGCGGTCCGTGGTCATTTGTTGAAACCGTAGCCGTTGCGCACGCGCGCACCAGCCGAGTGGCTGGTTCTCCTTCAGGCTGACGTTATCGAACGCTGCGAGGATGATGCTCTTCGATTTGCCCTTGAGCTCGTTCTGCAGGATCGAGAAGTCGGTCGTGCCGTCGGCCGCCATTGGTTTTTTACGCTGAAATGCCACTGGAAGAACTCTACGCACAGTTCGAATCGTTCCGAACCTGCGAATCCCTGTCGCGTTGCTTCAATGTCACAACAGGAGGCACCGATGGCGGCAGCGAAGAATGAGCAAGACGGCGCGCGGACGAAAGCAGGACCGGGCGCGGGTGGCAGGACTGCGAAATACAGTACGAGGCGGAGAAGACCGGCATTGAAGTAGACCTCGAATACGACGAATCCTATGGTCCGCCATCTGTTCCGGTTCCTCGCACAAGGCCGGATTCCCAGTAAGCAGAGGACAAGGTTTCCCCAATTCTCAGATCCCTGTGAAAGATGCCGAGCGGTTCTTGCAGGATGGCCAGCATCACGTCGCTTAGGTCTTTGCGCGTGCAGCCAGAGCCGCACCGCGCTCTCATGTGTTGGGGGAAATCGTGTACCTTGATGCCGAATCCGTCGGGCTCCTTGCGGTCGGGAAAGGTCTGGAAAGCATGCGCCATCCAACCCAGCGAGATATCGGAGAGGCGGGTTTCACTTTCGGGATAACTACCGCCGACATCGGAGTGATTTCCTGCGAACCACATTCCACAGCCAATCCGGTTGCTTGAAATCCGCGCAAGGGCGCCCCACACATTCAGCGCGAGAGCAGGCCTTTGTCGGGGCACTTGCTGCGCCGTTGTCGGCATTGAGACCCAATGCCAGAAACCTGACATACGCGCGCTACGAAGTGCCTGCTGAGCCTGCGAACTCATCTCGGCACGCGATTTGCTCTGTTCACGGCATCATCACCAATCGCGGTGCGATGATCTTCGGGACGGACACGGCGCGCGTCGCTGTTCGCGTTTGGTCCGTTCCGACGGCTTGCTGTGGCATGACTTGGCGCTCGGTAGTGGACCGAGAAAATGCAGGGAAGGATTGGATGCGATCTAGAGTTCTTCTTTTGGGAGCCAGCGAAACTGCCACCGGAAAAGTGCGACTGGTCCGGAGGCTATATTGGCGTGCAAGTTGGTGACGGGTGCTTCGAGCCTCCTTCACCAATCCCTACGGTCAGTCGATCTTTGGCGATGCCGGCAGGTTCGATGTCATGCGGCGGCACAGCCCGCACCTGCCGTTCGGCTAGGGGCCGCTTTTCCGCCTGAGCGTGCGCTGGGTGCCTGGAATTGCGATGAGCCTTCTTCGCGCTACTCGTGCGGATGGGAGATCGGGTACGGACCAACGCCGCGGAGGCTGTCGTCTACCTGCCGTCTAATGCATTCGCTGCCTGCGGCTCCTATCGGTCACCTTCCGTCCTTTCATCGCTTAGAGAGTGATTTGCCACCATGTCCGAACAATCCTTGCCGACGCTGCCGATGTGGCGAGTCGATCACATCGAGCCTTCGCCGGAGATGTTGGCGCTACGCGCCAACGGTCCGATCCACCGCGTGCGCTTCCCGTCCGGACACGAAGGCTGGTGGGTGACAGGTTACGACGAGGCAAAGGCGGCGCTGTCGGACGCGGCGTTCCGGCCCGCGGGAATGCCGCCGGCGGCATTCACCCCGGATTCGGTGATTCTCGGTTCGCAGGGGTGGCTGGTCTCGCACGAGGGAGGCGAGCATGCCCGGTTACGCACAATCGTGGCGCCGGCCTTCAGTGACGGCAGGGTGAAGCTGCTTGGGCAGCAGGTTGAGGCGATCGCCGCGCGGCTGTTCGAGACGCTGGCGGCCCAGTCCCAGCCCGCCGACCTGCGGCGCCATCTCTCCTTTCCGCTTCCGACCATGGTCATCAGCGCGCTGATGGGCGTGCTCTACGAGGATCACGCCTTTTTCGCCGAACTGTCCAACGAAGTGATGACGCACCAGCATGAAAGCGGACCGCGCAGCGCGTCGCGCGAGGCCTGGGAAGAACTGCGCCTCTACATGCGCGGCAAGATGCGCGACAAGCGCCAGGCTCCGGGCGACAACCTGCTGACGGATCTGCTCGCGGCGGTCGACCAGGGCAAGGCGACCGAGGAAGAGGCGGTCGGCCTTGCGGCGGGTATGCTGGTGGCGGGGCACGAGAGCACCGTCGCGCAGATCGAATTCGGCCTGCTGGCCATGTTCCGCCATCCGCAACAGCGCAAACGCCTGGTCGGCGATCCATCTCTGGTGGACAAGGCGGTGGAGGAAATCCTGCGCATGTACCCGCCGGGCGCCGGCTGGGACGGAATCATGCGCTATCCGAAAACCGATGTGACCATCGCGGGCATAAATATTCCCGCAGAGAGCAAGGTGCTGGTCGGGCTGCCGGCGACGTCGTTTGACGCACGCCATTTCGACGCCCCGGAAACCTTCGACATCGGACGCGACGAAAATCCTCACCTGGCGTTTTCTTACGGACCGCACCACTGCATCGGCGCAGCGCTGGCGAGACTGGAACTCAAGGTGGTGTTCGGTTCGATCTTCCAGCGGTTTCCTGCGTTGCGCCTGGCCGTGGCGCCCGAAGAACTGAAGTTGCGCAAGGACATCATCACTGGTGGGTTCGAGGCGTTTCCGGTGCTCTGGTGATGCGCGGGACGCCGCCGGCTATCGCGATCTTCTCTGCAATTTATCGGCGCGCGCTCCCGTCAGACCAGCCAGCCAATAGGTAACCAAAATGGACGTGCAAGCAGCCACGGCAGTATGTCGGGACGCCTTCGCCGAACTGGCGTCGCCAGCGTGCCTTCACGACCCGTATCCGTTCATGCGGTGGTTGCGCGAGCACGATCCGGTGCATCGCTCAGCGGCGGGCCTCTTTCTGTTGAGCCGCCACGCCGACATCCTCTGGGCGCTCACGGCCACGGGCGATGCGTTTCGGGGACCAGCGCCGGGCGAACTGGCGCGCTATTTTCCGCGTGCAGCCGCCAGCCTGTCGCTCAATCTACTGGCGTCCACGCTAGCGATGAAGAACCCACCGGCGCACACGCGTCTGCGCCGGCTGATCTCGCGCGATTTCACCATGCGCCAGATTGACGACCTGCGGCCGACCATCGCGCGCATCGTCGCTGCGCGCCTCGACGGCATGGCGCCCGCACTGGAGCGCGGGGAGGCCGTGGACCTGCATCGGGAATTCGCGCTGGCCTTGCCCATGCTGGTCTTCGCCGAACTGTTTGGCATGCCCCAGGACGACATGTTCGGGCTCGCCGCCGGCATCGGCGCCATTCTGGAAGGCCTCAGCCCACACGCCAGCGATCCCCAGCTCGCCGCGGCGGACGCGGCCAGTGCCAGAGTGAAGGCCTATTTCGGCGGTCTCATACAGCGCAAGCGCACCAATCCCCGCTTCGACATCGTGTCGATGCTGGTCGGCGCACACGACGATGATGCCGACACGCTATCGGATGCGGAGTTGATCAGCATGTTGTGGGGTATGCTGTTGGGCGGCTTCACCACCACTGCTGCGACCATCGACCACGCAGTCCTGGCGATGCTGGCGCATCCCCAACAGCGGCACTGGCTGCAGCGAGACGCCGCGGGGGTGAAGGCATTCGTCGAAGAAGTCCTGCGCTGCGACGCGCCCGCGATGTTCAGCTCCATTCCGCGTATCGCACAGCGCGACATCGAACTGGGCGGCGTGGTGATCCCGAAAAACTCGGACGTGCGCGTGCTGATCGCGTCCGGCAATCGCGACCCGGACGCCTTCGCCGATCCCGATCGCTTCGATCCGGCGCGGTTCTACGGCACCAGTCCAGGCATGTCGATCGACGGGAAGATCATGCTGAGCTTCGGCCATGGCATTCATTTCTGCCTTGGTGCGCAACTGGCCCGGGTGCAGTTGGCCGAGAGCCTGCCGCGGATCCTGGCCCGCTTCCCCACGCTGGCATTGGCCGGGCAGCCGACCCGGGAGCCCTCCGCATTCCTTCGGACGTTCCGCGCGCTACCGGTTCGGCTGCATGCGCAAGGGAGCTGAGATGCGCGTCGTGGTCGACCAGGATCTGTGCGGAACCAGCGGGCAGTGCGTGCTGACGCTGCCGAGCACCTTTCGCCAGCGCGAATCGGACGGCGTGGCCGAAGTTTGCGTGGCGACGGTCCCGCAGGCGCTGCACGCTGCCGTGAGGCTGGCGGCGAGCCAGTGCCCAGTCGCCGCCATTCGGGTCATCGAAAGCGACGCTGGCGATGACGAGCGCGGAAGCGCCGGCCCTCCGCCTACTACACTGGAGGCCGAGCGGCATGCCGCAAGAGACCAACGCCACCCAGGAGGGTACGATGGGACGGTTTGAAGACAAGGTGGCCGTGGTGACCGGTGCCGGAGCCGGCATCGGCAAGGCATGCGCCCTCGCTATAGCGCGCGAGGGAGGCAGGGTGGTGGTCGCCGACATTGATGGCTCGGCGGCTATCGCCAGCACCGCGCAAATTGCATCCGAGGCAGACCGCGCGCTGGCCTCGGCCACAGACATCGCCGATGCGCAGGCGGTGGCTGCGCTATTCGAAACGGCGGAGCGGCACTTCGGTGGGGTCGACCTGCTGGTGAACAACGCGAGCGCCATGCATCTGACTCCGCGCGATCGCGCGATCCTCGACCTGGACCTGGCGGTCTGGGACCAGACAATGGCGACCAATCTGCGCGGTACGTTGCTCTGCTGCCGGCAGGCCATCCCACGGATGATCGCCCGCGGTGGTGGCGCGATCGTTAACATGTCGTCGTGCCAGGGGCTCAGCGGTGACACCGCACAGACGTCCTACGCCGCGTCGAAGGCGGCGATGAACATGCTGTCCGCCTCGCTCGCCACCCAGTACGGTCATGCGCAGATCCGCTGCAACGCGGTTGCGCCGGGTCTCATCATGACCGATCGTCTGCTCGCCAAGCTGGACGAGTGCACGCAATGGCATCTGCGCCGGCACCAGTTCCTGCCGCGCGTCGGCCGCCCCGAAGACGTGGCCTCGCTGGTGGCGTTCCTGCTCTCCGACGATGCTGCGTTCATTACTGGCCAGGTCGTGTGCATCGACGGCGGCATGATGGCGCATGTGCCGACGTACGCCGATGGTGGCAACAGCCGCGCCGCGCGTCCTTCCGGCAAGACCGCCGAAGCGGACGCGTCGCGGGGCTGCTGATGGACATGCTGCTCAACCCGCTGAACCGTCGGCATCGGCTGCGGCACGACATCCCCGTCGTGCCGGGTGCTTTCCCCTTGGTCGGACATCTTCCCGCCGTCGTCTGCGACCTGCCGTGCCTGCTGCGGCGCGCGGAACGGACTCTGGGCAGCCACTTCTGGCTGGATTTCGGCCCTGCCGGACATCTGATGACCAGTCTGGATCCGGACGCTCTCGCACTGCTCCGGCACAAGGACGTGTCCTCGGCGCTGATCGAAGACATCGCGCCCGAATTGTTTGGCGGAACGTTGGTTGCCCAGGACGGCATCGCGCACCGGCAGGCGCGCGATGCGATCCAGGTGTCGCTTCTGCCCAAGGGGCTGACCCAGGCCGGCATCGGCGAGCTGTTCGCGCCCGTCATCCGGGCGCGCGTGCAGAGGTGGCGCGACCACGGCGACGTAACCATCCTGCGCGAAACCGGCGATCTGATGCTCAAGCTCATCTTCAGTCTCATGGGAATCCCCGCGCAGGACCTGCCGGGATGGCGTCGCAAGTACCGGCAACTGCTGCAGCTGATCGTCGCGCCCCCGGTCGACCTGCCCGGACTGCCATTGCGGCGCGGTCGCGCCGCCCGCGACTGGATCGATGCGCGGTTGCGCGAGTTCGTCCGCGCCGCGCGTGAACATGCCTCGCGCACCGGCTTGATCAACGACATGGTGAGCGCCTTCGATCGCAGCGACGATGCGCTTTCCGATGACGTCCTGGTCGCCAATATCCGCTTGCTGCTGCTTGGTGGGCACGAAACCACCGCCTCGACGATGGCCTGGATGGTGATCGAGCTGGCTCGGCAGCCTGGGCTGTGGGACGCCCTGGTCGAGGAGGCGCAACGCGTGGGCGCGGTGCCGACCCGGCACGCGGATCTGGCGCAGTGTCCGGTTGCCGAGGCGCTGTTCCGCGAGACGCTGCGCGTGCATCCGGCGACGCCGCTCCTGGTGCGTCGTGCAGTGCGTGACTTGCAACTCGGCCAACGGCGCATTCCCGCGGGCACCGATCTGTGCGTCCCGCTGCTGCATTTCTCGACCTCGGCGCTGCTGCACGAGGCGCCTGATCAGTTTCGGCTGGCGCGGTGGCTGCAACGCACCGAGCCGATCGGGTCGATGGACATGCTTCAATTCGGTACCGGTCCACACGTCTGTATGGGCTACCACCTGGCATGGCTGGAACTGGTGCAGTTCTGCATCGCCTTGGCGCTGACCATGCACGAGGCCGGGGTGCGGCCGCGGTTGCTGAGCGACGCCGAAAAAGGCCGGCGCTATTACCCGACCGCGCATCCGTCCATGACTATCCGCATCGGATTCTCATGAGCTGGCATCGCATGCGCATGTGGCGCGGCAGCGACGCCGGCGATGCGCGGCAATGCTGCACTCGGCGCGCTCACGGTGCGACGCCGACAACACCGCGGCGCCCCGCCGCTCGCCGTGGTGGCCTCCTGTCAGGTACGAGCATATGAACAACTTGCAGGCCGATACTACGCCACAGGACGACAGGACCGGTGCTTCTTCGCTCGGCGGATTGGGCGGACAGGCGCGCGGCGCATCCGGCGGGCTGCTGCCCGAGATCTGGATGCAGGAGGGCGCAAAGCGGGTCGAAAAGGTGCTGGAGCGCCTTCTCTTCGTCGAACATGACGGTGAGACCGAGCTGATGGCGGCGATGCGCTACGCCACCTTGTATGGCGGGAAGCGTACCCGTGCCTTGCTCTGTTTGGCTGCCGGCGCACTGTCCGATACGCCGGCGCACATGCTCGACGACGTCGGCGCTGCCATCGAGATGATGCATGCTTGTACCCTGGTCCACGACGATCTGCCTGCGATGGATGACGATGTGCTTCGCCGCGGCCTTCCGACCGTGCACGTCAAGTACGGCGAAGCTATTGCGATCCTGGTCGGCGACGCGCTGCAGGCGCACGCCTTTCTGACCCTGGCGAGCCTGGATGCGCCAGGCGACTACCGTATAGCGCTGGTGCGCGAACTGGCGCTGGCGGTGTCCGCAGAGGGTGCCGCAGGCGGGCAGGCCATCGATCTGTCGCTGGTTGGAAAGCACGTGGAGCTGGACAGGATCGTGGCGATGTACCGGATGAAGAGCGGAGCGCTAGTGCGCGCATCCGTTCGCATGGGCGCGATATGCGCCATCGCGGACGATGCCGCGCACGCTGCGCTGTACTGTGCGCTCGATCGCTACAGCGTCTGTTTCGGCCTGGCGTTGCAGGTGATCGACGACATTCTCGACGTGACAGCAGATACCGCGACGCTGGGCAAGACCGCCGGCAAGGACGCGGCGGCGCAGAAGCCGACCTGCGCGTCGATCATGGGGCTGCAGGCGGCGCGCCAGTTCGCGCTGGATCTGTTGCGCGATGCGGGGGAAGCCATCGCGCCGCTGGGGCCGCGCGCAGAACGGTTGGCGCACATCCTGCAGCGGGCCAACGCGTATCTGTTCAAGCACGCGCCATGCGCATGAGCGTGCCCGTCCGCTTGGAGACGCTCCTTTGCCGCTGCGATCGGTCGGCGGCCGCGGTGCGTGCATGCTGCACTAATGTGCGAAGTGCCCGGCGCCGATCGCAGAGGTTGCCGCTGCGCGCTGTGCGCAAGCCTATGCGGCGGGCCCGCGCCAGCATCGGGGCGGTCGGCGCGCCAGAGCAGGGCGGTCGTCCGGCACTGCCCATACGACAGCTTGCGGCGACATGATCGACGTCTGCCCATCCGTCTGCAGAAGGAGCATCCCGCGTGAACGCGCTCTCCGAACAGATCCTCTCCGAATTGCGTCGCCTGCTGAGCGAGATGAGCGATGGCGGCAGCGTCGGTCCGTCCGTCTACGACACGGCGCGAGCTCTGCGGTTCCATGGCAACGTCACCGGTCGGCAGGATGCATACGCGTGGCTCATGGCGCAGCAACAGGCCGATGGCGGATGGGGAAGCGCGGACTTCCCGCTGTTCCGCCATGCGCCTACGTGGGCGGCATTGCTGGCATTGCAGCGGGCCTATCCTCTTGCCGGCGCTGCCGACGCAGTCCAAGCTGCAACCCGGTTCCTCCAGCGCCAGCCCGATCCCTACGCGCATGCGGTCCCGGAAGACGCGCCGATCGCCGCGGAGCTGATCCTGCCGCAGTGTTGCGGCGAGGCCGTATCCTTGCTAGGCGGCATGGCGTTTCCGCGCCACCCGGC
Organism: Bradyrhizobium viridifuturi; assembly: GCF_001238275.1. Taxonomy (GTDB): domain Bacteria; phylum Pseudomonadota; class Alphaproteobacteria; order Rhizobiales; family Xanthobacteraceae; genus Bradyrhizobium; species Bradyrhizobium viridifuturi. Next base: position 183,618 of record NZ_LGTB01000010.1, on the reverse strand, counting down.
GCTGTTGCCGTTGCGGCAAGCGCGCCTGGTCAAGCTGGCGGCGGTGACGACGTTGCCGAGCGGCCATCCGTTGCTGCACTCCTGGGAAGCCTGGGGGACGTCGCCGACCACCGCACTCCCGGATGAGGACGGCAGCATCGGCATCAGTCCGGCGTCCACCGCCGCGTGGCGCGCGCACGCCGTGACACAGAGGAGCACGCCGCAGGTCGGGCGCGCCGACGCGTATTTGCAGACGGCATCGCGGGCGACGCGCAGCGGCATCGAAGGGGTCGTTCCCAACGTCTGGCCGATCAATGTGTTCGAGCCATGCTGGTCGCTGTACACCCTGCATCTGGCCGGGCTGTTCGCGCATCCCGCGCTCGCCGAGGTTGTGCGCGTGATCGTCGCGCAGCTTGACGCGCGTCTGAGCGGGCGCGGTCTGGGCCCGGCCTTGCACTTCGCGGCGGATGCGGACGACACCGCGGTTGCGTTGTGCGTCCTGCGCCTTGCTGGCCGTGACCCGGCGGTCGATGCGTTGCGCCATTTCGAAATCGGCGAGCTGTTCGCCACCTTCCCCGGCGAGCGCAACGCCTCGGTGTCGACCAACATCCATGCCCTGCATGCCTTGCGGCTGTTGGGAAAGCCCGCCGCCGGCACCAGCGCCTACGTCGAGGCCAATCGCAACCCGCAAGGTCTATGGGACAACGAAAAATGGCACGTTTCGTGGCTGTATCCCACTGCGCATGCGCTCGCTGCGCTGGCGCAAGGCAAACCGCAGTGGCGCGACGAGCGCACGCTGGCGGCGCTGCTACAGGCGCAGCGCGAGGACGGCGGCTGGGGCGCCGGTCGCGCGTCCACATTCGAGGAAACCGCCTATGCGCTGTTCGCGTTGCGCGTGATGGACGGGAGCGAAGAGCCGACAGGGCGCTGGCGCATCGCGCAGGCGGTCGCACGTGCGCTGGACTGGATGCTCGCCCGCCATGCGCCGCATGCATTGCCGCAAACGCCGCTGTGGATCGGCAAGGAACTGTATTGCCCCACCCGGGTCGTGCGTGTGGCCGAACTCGCCGGGTTGTGGCTGGCGCTTCGTTGGGAGCGGCGGGTCCTGGCCGAGGGAGCAGGAGCGGCGCCATGATCCAGCCCGAACGCGCGCTGCAGCGGGTGCTGCAGTGGGGGCGTTCCCTGACCGGGTTCGCCGACGAGCATGCCATGGAAGCCGTCAGGGGCGGCCAGTACATCCTGCAGCGCATCCACCCGAGCCTGCGCGAAATCAGCGCCCGAACCGGCCGCGATCTGCAGGACGAAACGCTGATCGTGACGTTCTATCGCGAATTGGCGCTGCTGTTCTGGCTCGACGATTGCAACGACCTTGGCCTGATCGCCCCGGACCAACTCGCCGCGGTGGAGCAGGCGCTGGGACAGGGCGAGCCGTGCGCGCTCCCCGGATTCGAGGGCTGCGCTGTGCTGCGCGCTTCGCTGGCTGCGCTTGCCTACGATCGTCGCGACTATGCTCAGCTTCTCGACGATACCCGGCGCTACTGCGCGGCGCTGCGCGCCGGACAGGCGCGGACGGCAGACGCGGAACGCTGGTCCTATGCCGAGTACCTGCACAACGGCATCGATTCGATCGCCTACACGAACGTGTTCTGTTGCCTGTCGTTGCTGTGGGGGCTGGACATGGCGACCTTGCGCGCGCGTCCGGCGTTTCGCCAGGTCCTGCGGCTCATCTCCGCGATAGGGCGCCTGCAGAATGATCTGCATGGACGGAACAAGGACAGGTTGGCCGGCGAGGCCGGCAACGCGGCGATCCTGCTGCTGCAGCGCTATCCGGCTATGCCTGCCGTGGAGTTCCTTAACGACGAGCTGGCCGGCCATACGCGCATGTTGTATCGGCTGATGGCGGAAGAACGCTTTCCCGCGCCGTGGGGAGCGTTGATCGAGGCCGTGGCGGCCATCCACGCCCAGTACTACCAGACCTCGACCAGCCGCTACCGCAGCGCGCCGCGGGAGGAGGCTAGCGTGCGCCGGCTTGAACGCGCGGGAGGCGATGGCGTGCACGCACTGCCGTCGGTCCGATCCGGCGCAACGCCGTCGCCCGATGCGACCGACGGAGCGAACATGAGCGACACGGCGCCCTGAGCCGGCGTAAGGACGGCCATCTGGACCTCGTGCTGGCTCAGCAAACGGCGCCGGCCACGGTTGCAAGAACTGCGAGCGACTGATCGAACACGATGCGGTGATCGCGCTGTTCAACAAAGTGGTGGAGATCGCCACTGACCGGGGCTGGTTGTCGGCGAACATTTCAGTGTGGATCGCACGTTGATCTAGGCTTGGGCCGGGCAAGAGTTTCAAGAAGGACGGCGATGACGAGGGCGGCAGCGACTTCCGCGGACAATCGCGCAGCAACCGCGCGCACGTGTCCACGAGCGATCCGGATGCGCGGCTGTATCGCAGGCAGCATCGGACACGCGCTCCGCTCACTTCTGAGCAATTCGATGGCGGCACGATGGCGCGAGCCGCAAGCGGTCGCTTAGTTTTTACAAATTTGGAATCTAGTTATGTGGGGGATGGAGAAAATGCCGCACGTGCCTCTCGATGCGCCGCAGTCCCCAAGCGACAACTACGTTCGAATTGACTGAGCACAGTTGCGGAAACATGGCGTTCTGACGGGCCCTGACGTCGACGATCACGCAGTCTGCGTCTACCAGCGCGCAATATGAACCCGGCTAACGACACCCACTTTGGAATAGTCGGCGAGAATAATGCGCTTGCGCGCATGATCAAACGTCGCTCACGCTGTCTCTATTTCGTCGGGATGTAGCTCATCGCACCAGCGGTCGCATCGAAAACCGAACGGAGGGACCATCGCGAAATCCGCTCGGTAGCGAGCTATCTCATTGACGGTATTCGCCCCGAGCGTTGCGGGCGGATCGTCTGTCCCACCCAGGATCAACCCCTGTTTCCGCGCTGCGTGCAATCGCCCGCGGAAGTCAAGCACTTGGCGGCATTCAGAGAGTTGGTGACGACAATAAGCCCTTCCATCTGAGCTGAGCGTTGGGCCAGGGTAGTTGTCGTGCTTCCCGCGTCGAAAGGATCGTCTGACCGGCCTCGACCATTGCTGCCGCTGCCCTGGCAATCGCTCTTTTCTCGCGACTACGTACGGCAGTGCGCAATTGGCAGGGAGCCTCCTTGTCCTTGGCAACCGGAACGACTCCGCCGCGGACCCGGCGGAGTTCTCCGCTTTCTTTCGTTTCCATGAGATCGCGGCGTATCGTTTCGAGCGACACTCCAAAATCTTCCGTCAGCCGATCAACGCTTAGCGTGCCGAACGTTGCCAACATCGATCGAATGTGACGCCGTCGTTCCTCTTGTCACATAGATGCTCCCCAGTATCTTAGCAGTTTCTATCGTCGGCTTCGGGCCATAGCGCGACACGACAATAGGCTCGATGCGTCCAACCGACATGATGCTGGCGCCCATCCTTCCACGTAACTGACCGACTCAGCCGCGCTTCTATCGTTTCTAGAGCAAGGGCAGAACTTCGGCGTGAAGTTCTGCCGTGCTTGCAGCGATGACCCGCTTGCCGGAGGTGATCGTGAGCGGCTTGCCCTCCCAGTCGGTGACAATGCCGCCGGCTTCTTCGATCACCGGCACCAGCGCCATGAAATCGTAAGGCTCCATCCGCGTCTCGATGACGAGGTCGATGTGTCCCGATGCAAGCAATCCATAATTATAGCAATCGCCGCCGAAGCGACACATCCGGGCAGTTTGGCTGATGCCCAGGATTTGATCGCGTTCTGATTCTGCAAAATAGAGGGGCGACGTGGCGTAGAAGTTCGCGTCGGCGAGGCGTCGGCAGTCGCGAACTTGGCATTTTGTGCGAAGGCCGCTCGAGTTGACAAACCAGCTACCCAGGCCGGTTGCGCCCGTCCAGCGTTCCCGCAATGCGGGCATCTCGACGACGCCAATCTGTGAACGCCCTTGGATAGCGAGCGCGACCAGCGTTCCCCAAAGCGGAGACCCGGAAATGAAGCTGCGCGTGCCATCTATGGGATCGACCACCCACGTAGGCGAATCGAGATCACCCTCGATCCCGTATTCTTCACCGAAAATCGCATGCTCTGGAAATCGAGCGGAAATCGCCTTTCTGATGGCTTCCTCGACACGCCGATCTGCCTCCGTAACGGGGCTCTCGTCATCCTTCGTGTTGATGTCTATCGGCCGTCGAAACCATTCGGTGGCGTGAGAACCTGCGCTGCCAGCGATCTCGAACGCGAAATCGACCAAATCAGACATCGAGTCTGCACCATCCATGCTGGCAACCTCCTGAGCATTGCAGATCCAGCTTAAGGTACAAAAACACATATTGCCATATCGCTTTTGATACCGTGGCTTCGGTTGCCACGCAGAAACCCAAAAACAAAAAAAGCTATCCCGATTATTGCTCGCATCTCTAACCGGACGGCCACTCCGGCCTATCATGCGGTAATTGATATTGGCTTCGACAGAGAAATGCTTTTGGCTTCATCGGGCAATTACCAATCGCTGGAAGAATGTGCCGACACCTCCTGGAGGCGCCAAAACCCACATTGGTCCGATAGTCAGCTCCGCCTCTCTTCGCGCATGCATGCTCGCCTTACCGAATGGAGCAGCAAGGCTCGGGCTAGACGCAATACCAGCGCGTTATAAGCGTCGCTCGGTGCTTAGCGGCACGTTCAATCCGAAGAAAATCGACCGCTCAGCATCAAACGATGCATTTTGCATCAACAAAAGAATACCGCTTTCCCGGACTGGCTGAAAAAGAGATTGCCTTGGACTCGCTCGTCTCTGCTTTCTCTGAGACTATTGATCGTTCGCCGATGCTGCCTGCGAGGGGAATGCGGATGACTTGCAATGGCCCGTTTGACCGATCTCGAAGTCGCGCCGCGCCGCTGACATCGTGTCGAACGGTGTGTTGTTGACGCAGCGAACGTGTGCCGGCGCGTATCACGGATACTGATCGGCCACCCTTCCCCTAGTTCAAATCTGCCGGCAGCTCGCATGAGCCGCGCTGTAACCCACTGGATGGGCGCCCGCGCGAACGCTTCGTGCTGCCTTCCTCACCCCGTCACGTCCAACGTTTGAGGCAATTCCAATGACTAACAGCCATGATCAGGTCAAATTCGCTTACTGGGTTCCAAATGTTTCCGGTGGCCTTGTAATCAGCAAGATCGAACAGCGAACCGGATGGGACATCGACTATAACCGCCGCCTGGCGCAGATCGCGGAGCAGGCTGGCTTCGATTATGCGCTGAGCCAGATCCGCTTCACCGCCGGTTATGGCGCCGAGTTCCAGCATGAGCCGGTCGCCTTCAGCCATGCTTTGCTCGCCGCGACCACGAAGCTGAAGGTGATCGCAGCGCTGCTGCCCGGACCGTGGAATCCGGCGGTCGCGGCCAAGCAGATCGCCACCATCAGCCAGCTCACCGAAGGCCGCGTCGCCGTCAACATCGTCAGCGGCTGGTTTCGCGGCGAGTTCACCGCGATCGGCGAGCCCTGGCTCGATCACGACGAGCGCTATCGCCGCTCCGAAGAGTTCATCCGCGCGCTGCGCGGAATCTGGACCCAGGACAATTTCACCTTCCGCGGCGATTTCTACCGCTTCTCCGACTACACGCTGAAGCCGAAGCCGGCGCATCCATTGCCCGAGATCTTCCAGGGCGGCAGCTCGCGTGCCGCGCGCGACATGGCCGCGCGGGTGTCGGACTGGTACTTCACCAACGGCAATTCGGTCGCGGAGATCAAGAAGCAGATCGACGACATCAGGGCGAAGGCGCGCGCCAACAATCATTCGGTCAAGATCGGTGTCAACGCCTTTGCGATCGCGCGCGACACCGAAGCCGAGGCGCGCGCCGTGCTTGACGAGATCATCGTCAAGGCCGATCCGGAGGCGGTCAACGCGTTCGGGCACGAGGTGAAGAACGCCGGCAAGGCCTCGCCGGAAGGCCAGGGCAATTGGGCGCAATCCAGTTTCGAGGATCTCGTCCAGTACAATGACGGCTTCAAGACCAATCTGATCGGCACGCCGGAACAGATCGCCGAGCGCATCGTCGCGCTGAAGGAGGTCGGGGTCGATCTCGTGCTGCTCGGCTTCCTGCACTTCCAGGAGGAGGTCGAGTATTTCGGCGGCCGCGTCATTCCGCTGGTCCGTGCGCTGGAGGCAAAGACCGGCGCGCATGCCGAGGCTGCCGAGTGATGGGGAGCCTTTCGACGTGACGGTGATGGTGACGAACGCTGAGGTCCTTGCGCTGGAGGCGGCTCCGGCGCAAGGCAAGACGCGTGCAACGGCGACAGCCGATGTTCCGGAGCGGCGGCCGGCACAGGCCGCGGATCGCGCGGCGCAGCCGGTGCTGGCCCTCAGCCAGATCGCGCTGACATTCGGCGGCGTCGCCGCACTGCGTGACGTCGATCTTGCGGTGGCGCCCGGCGAGATCCGTGCCGTCATCGGGCCCAACGGCGCCGGCAAAAGCTCGCTGCTCAACGTCATCAGCGGGCTCTACCGGCCCGACCGCGGCGAGGTCTGGCTCGGCGAGCGCGCCTTCGCCCAGGTGCCGACGGCGCGATTGGCGGCGCACGGCGTGGCGCGCACGTTCCAGAATCTCGCGATCTTCAAGGGGCTGTCGGTGTTCGACAACGTCCTGATGGGGCTCGCGCATCGCGTCCGCTCAGGCTTCTTGCGCCAGATCATCGGCTCGCCGCTGGCGCGGCGGATCGATGCGGAGAATCGGGCCGCCGCCGAGGACGTCATCGGCTTCCTGCATCTTGGCGAGGTCCGTGAGCGCGCCGCCGGAACCTTGCCCTATGGCTTGCAGAAGCGGGTCGAGCTGGCGCGGGCGCTGGTGGCGCGACCGACGTTGCTGCTGCTGGACGAGCCGTTCGCCGGCGTCACACTGAGCGAGAAGCTCGAGCTGTCCGAGCACGTGCGCAATGCGCGCGACAGCTATGGCGCCACCATCGTGCTGATCGAGCACGATATCGGCGTCGTGATGGGATTGTCCGATCGCATCGCGGTGCTCGACAACGGTAGCAAGATCGCCGACGGCACGCCCGACGAGGTGAGAGCCGACCAGGCCGTGATCGACGCCTATCTCGGCGTTGCGCATCAGGACATCACGGAGCTTGCGGTCTGATGTTCGATTATCAGTTCCTGATCGAGGTGTTGGTCGGCGGCCTGCTGTCGGGGGTGATGTACTCGCTGGTCGCGATCGGCTTCGTGCTGATCTACAAGACCTCGGGCGTGCTGAATTTCGCGCAGGGCGCGATGCTGCTGTTTGCGGCGCTGACCTTCGTCAGCCTGGTCGAGCGCGGCAGCTCGTTTCCGGTCGCGTTCGTCATCACGCTCGCGATCATGGTCGTGCTCCGCGTCAGCGTTGAGCGCGCGGTGCTGCGGCCGCTGGTCAACCAGCCGCCGACCACGCTGTTCGTGGCGACGCTCGGGCTGTCCTATGTGATCGAGGGCGCGGCGCAGCTGCTGTGGGGCACCCAGGTCCACGGCCTCGACATCGGGATCAGCGACGTGCCGCTCGACATCGCCGGGGTCTTCATCAGCCGGTTCGACCTGTTCGCCGCGGCGGTCGCGGGCAGCCTGGTGGCGCTGTTCGCGCTGTTCTTCCGCTACACCCGCACCGGGCTGTCGTTCCGCGCGGTCGCCGATGATCCGTTCGCGGCGCTGGCCGTCGGCCTGCGGCTGCCGCGGGTCTGGGCCAGTGTATGGACAGCCTCCGGTATCGTCGCGCTGGTGGCGGGCCTGCTGTGGGGCGCGCGGCTCGGTGTGCAGTTCTCGCTGTCGCTGGTGGTGTTGAAGGCGCTGCCGGTGCTGGTGCTCGGCGGCTTCGATTCGATCGCCGGTGCGATCATCGGCGGACTTCTGATCGGCGCCATCGAGAAGCTCTCCGAAGTCTATGTCGGGCGGCTGTTCGGCGGCGGCATCGAGGCCTGGGCGGCCTATGTCGTGGCGCTGGTGCTGCTGCTGGTGCGGCCGTCGGGGCTGTTCGGGCAGAAGCTGGTCGAAAGGGTCTAGGCCATGAGCGCAGCACCATCGACGGCACAGCTCTTGCCCGGCGCCGGAGCCTTTGCGATCACTGTCGGGGCCGCGGTCGCCTTCGGCGCGGTTCCGCTGCTCGGTTCCGACTATCTCATGGACGCGGTGCTGACGCCGTTCCTCGCGCTCGCGCTGGCCGCGGTCGGGCTCAACCTGCTCACCGGCTACGCCGGGCAGGTGTCGCTGGGCTCCGCCGCGTTCCTCGCGGTCGGTGCCTATGCCACCTACAACCTTCACCTCCGGCTGCCGCAGCTGCCGCTGTTGGTCGATCTGGTGCTCGCCGGCCTCATCGCGGCTGCGATCGGCATCGTGTTCGGATTGCCGAGCCTGCGGCTGCGCGGCTTCTACCTCGCGGTCTCGACGCTCGCCGCGCAGTTCTTCGTGCAATGGGCGCTCACCAAGTTCGGCTGGTTCTCCAACGACAATCCGTCCGGCGTGATCGATGCCCCGGTGCTCAGCGTGGCCGGCTTCACCTTCACCAGCCCGGCGGAGCGTTACGTTTTCTCGCTGAGCGTCGTGGTGGTCGCGACGGTCCTGACGCAGCGGCTCCTGCGCGCGCAGAGCGGCCGCAATTTCATCGCGGTGCGCGACCACGAACTCGCCGCCAAGGTGATCGGCGTGCCGCTGCTACGCACCAAGCTGCTCGCTTTTGGCGCCTCCTCGTTCCTGATCGGCATTGCCGGCGCGCTGTGGGCCTTCGCCTATCTGCGCACGGTCGAGCCGGCCGGCTTCAACCTCGATCGCTCGTTCCAGATCCTGTTCATCATCATCATCGGCGGACTGGCCTCGCTGCGCGGCGCGTTTCTCGGCGCCGCCTTCATCGTGGTGTTTCCGCTGCTCCTGTCACGCGCCGGCGCGGCCCTGCTCGGCGGCGTGTTCGATTCCGGCGTGCTGGAGATGAGCCAGCGTATCGTCGTCGGCGTGCTCATCATCGCGTTCCTGATCGCCGAACCGCGCGGCCTGATCGCGCTGTGGGACCGGCTTTGGCGCGCGGTCGCGCGGCCGGCCGCCATCCGCAACACCTGACATTTCGCACCACTGGAGAGACCCAAGATGATTAAATCGAGATATCTGAGATTTGCCTTCGCCGCCGCGGTGGCCTCCGTGCTGGCCACAGCATCGGCGGCGCGGGCCGACGAGCAGTTCTTCCCGCTGCAGAGCTACCGGGTCGGTCCCTATGCGGCCGGCGGCACCGGCTTCTTCGGCGGCTTCATCGACTATCTCAATTTGATCAACATCCGCGACGGCGGCGTCAACGGCGTCAAGCTGACCTGGGACGAGGGCGAGACCCAGTACGAGGTCGAGCGCGGCGTCGAGGTCTATGAACGGCTGAAGGGGCGCCCCGGCGTTGCCGCCTGGAATCCGCTGTCGGTCGGCATCGCCTATGCCATGATCGACCGCATTACCAAGGACAAGGTGCCGCTCATCACCATCAATCACGGCCGCACCGATTCGACCGACGGCCGCGTGTTCCCCTACGTGTTTCCACTGCTGCTCAATCCCTACAGCGAGACCTCCGGAATCGTGAACTACATCGCGAGCCGCGAGGGCGGGGTCGACAGGCTGAAGGACAAGAAGATCGTCGTGCTCTATCACGGCTCGCCCTATGGCAAGGAGACCATCCCGATCTACAAGCTCTTGGCCGACAAGTACCAGTTCAGCCTGGAGCAGATCGAGGTGCCGCATCCCGGCAACGAGCAGCAGTCGCAATGGCTGTCGATCCGGCGCGCGAAGCCCGATTACGTGGTGCTGCGCGGCTGGGGTGTGATGAATCCGGTGGCGCTGAAGACCGCGCAGAAGGTCGGCTTTCCGGCCGACCACATCATCGGCAACGTCTGGTCCAATTCCGAGGAAGACGTGATCCCGGCCGGTGACGCCGCCAAGGGCTATATCGCGATCACCACGCAGGCCTCCGGCGAGCAATATCCGGTGCTGCAGGAGGTGATCAAGACGGTCTATGGCGCCGGCAAGGGCAATCTCGACGACAAGAAGCGGATCGGCAGCGTCTACCACAATCTCGGCATCGTGAACGGCATCCTCAATGTCGAGGCGATCCGGATCGCGCAGGCGAAGTTCGGCAAGCGCACCTTGACCGGCGATGAAGTGCGCTGGGGCTTCGAGCATCTCCAGCTCGATCCGGCGCGGGTCGAAGCGCTCGGCGCCAAGGATTTGTTCCACTCGATCAACGTCACCTGGGACAATCACGAAGGCGACGGCCGCGTCACCTTCCAGCAGTGGGACGGCGGCAAGTGGAAGGTCGTCTCCGGCTGGATCGCGCCGGACTGGGCCTTCCTGCGCCCGATCATCGAGAAGTCGGCCGCCGCCTATGCCAAGGAGCACGGCATCAAGGTGCGGAGCTCCGGCGACGATCCCGTCAGCAACTGACGCCGCAGGGACGCGGGAGCTGTTCAGCTCCCGCGTCCCTCAAGACGATGGATCAACAGATGAGCGAAACCCTGCTCTCGGTCGAAGGTCTGGCCGCGACTTACAACTACGCGATCGCGGCCGTCAGCGACGTCTCGCTTGCCGTGCGGCGCGGCGAGATCGTCGCCGTGCTCGGCGCCAACGGCGCCGGCAAGTCGACCACGCTGCAGGCCATCTCGGCGCTGCTCTCGGCGCGTCGCGGCCAGATCACCGCGGGCCGGATTGTTTTCGATGGCCGCGATGTCGCGGGTACGTCCGCAGCGACGCTGGTGCGCGCCGGGCTCGTTCCGGTGCTCGAAGGGCGGCACTGCTTTGCCTCGCTGACGGTGGAGGAGAACCTCGTCACCGGCGCGATCGGGCGCGATGCGCGCCGGGCGGAGATCGCCGCGGACCTCGACCGCATCTATCAGCTGTTTCCGCGGCTGAAGCAGCATCGCCGCACGCTCGCCGGACTGACCTCCGGCGGCGAGCAGCAGATGACGGCAATCGGCCGGGCGCTGATGTCGCGTCCGCGGCTGCTGGTGCTCGACGAACCGTCGATGGGCCTCGCGCCGCTGGTCGTCGAGGCCATCTTTCGGGCGCTCAAGCAGCTCAACAGCGAGCAGGGGCTGTCGATCCTGGTCGCCGAACAGAACTCGACCGTGGCGCTGCGCTTTGCCGACCATGCGGTTGTGCTCGAGAACGGGCGCAGCGTGCTGGCCGGCCGCGCGGCCGAACTGCGCCAGCGCGCCGACATCAAGACCCACTATCTCGGCGGATCGTCGCAGGCCGACCCGCGCCCAAGGCAGCCGCGCGAGGCTGTCGCATGATTGCAACCCGGAGAGACTGACCATGGCCAACGACAATCTAGCACGCAGGATCGACGACGACGTTTATGCCAGGCTCGATGCCGCCATCGACGCGACGGTGAAGGTGCATGCCGACCGCAACGACCGCGAGAGCCGCTTTCCGCGCGAGAACCTTCGCGCGCTGGCGGAGGCCGGCTGGACCGGCGTGCTGAACGAGCCGCAGTTCGGCGGGCTCGGCCTCGGCCATCTGGACTTCGCGGAAGCCGCCTACCGGATCGGGCAGGCCGATGCCTCCACCGGGCTCATCTACGTCATGCATGTCGGCGCGGCTCAGACCATCAATCTGTTCGGCAACACCGATCAGAAGGAGCGCTGGCTGAAGGCGAATAATGGCGGCCTGCTCGGCACCTATTCGACCAGCGAACGCGCCACCGGCGGGCACTGGTGGTACAATCTGTCCGAAGCCTCGCGCGACGGCGACGACTATCGCGTCAACGCCGAGAAGTCGTTCACGACGAGTTCGGGCCAGGCCGATTATTACGTGGTGCAGACGCGCACGCCTGATGCCAAGGATCAGGCCGACATCATCTTCTTCATCGTCGACGGCAAGGCCGAGGGCATCGAGTCCCGGCCCTGGGATGCGCTCGGCGTGCGGGCCAACCATTCCGGGGCGATCCGCTACAGCAATGTGCATGTGCCGCAACGCGACCGGCTCGGCGCCGAAGGGCAGGGCAAGGAGATCATCTATGACGGCGTCTCGCCGGTCTATCTGATCGGGCTCGGCGCGGTTTGGGAAGGCGTGGCGCGCGGCGCGTTGAACGCGGCGATCGCCCACACCACGAGCTTCGTGCACAAGGACAGGAACAAGAGCCTGTCGGATTATCAGGCGATCCGCCAGGAACTCGGTGCCGCCAAGGTGCTGGTCGAGACGCTGCGACCGTGGCGCAACGAGCTCGCGGGCAAGCTCGACGCGCTCTGGCGTGCCGGCAAGCCGCAAAGCGAGATCCTGATTCCGCTGACCGAGTTCAAGGTGCACGCCGCCGAGGTCGCCAACAAGGTCGCCGCGACCGCGCTGACGGTGACGGGCGGCTACGGTTATCATCGCGGTCCGATAGAGCGCGCCTATCGCGACGCCCGTGCAGCGATCGCGATGGGGCCCTCCAATGTCATCGCGCGCGACTGGATCGGAAAGGCAATGGTCGGTCTGCCGCTGGAGCTCTTCTACGAGGGGGGAGAGTAAGTCGAATAGGGGGACATCCCCAACCTTGGCGCACATGAGATGTCCCTCTCGTGGAATAGCTCTCCATTGCCGGTGGGGATGCTAGAGCGACCGGGACGTGTGCTGTCGGGAGGTCAACGGTCTCGATCAGACCAGTGGCGTCCATGTCCACAGCAAGACTCTCGCGGTCTTCTCAGGGCGCCTTGAACGGAGCCTTATCTGTCGAATGGCAGGTAGGGCGCGTCCGAGATCAAGAGCGATCCTGTTGGCGATAATTGGATCCGCCATTTGCTTCGATATTGAGGTTGATAAGGATATTCATCATCGCCTGCCTTCCCGAACTCGCTAATGAGGGCCTCCCGAGAGAGGACGAGGAGAGGGGCAGATATGTAATGGCGCCATCGGGACATCCAGGATTCGAACAAAGGACCGGCGGACGCCGGCGCTAGCGCTACGACTGTACGGTCCCGAGTCGATCTGGCAGCAGGTCGGCCAGCGGCTCCTCGACGATACCTGCGCTCGGCTGACCGGCCGTCAGGAAGATGAGTCGATGCCGACGAGCCTGATCCGGATGATTTCCCGGCCGGTCCGAAGTGGCCGTGATCGCGCTACATTCGTGCTCAAGACTTTAAGGGTTCGGCCCTGCAAGACGCGGGCGGCGCGAAAAATCAGCCGAGAGCGTGCAGTCTGGCGTGGCAGCGGCGACGCCAGAGACGTCGGCGGGTCCGCAGGATATCCGAAATGCGCCTGCTGCGGCGAGACAGGAGATCCGTCTCCAAATCCACCGCGATCGAGGCCAATCGGTACGCTCCCCCGACCATCCGCGTGACTTCCTCGTCCCCGATCGGACGACAGTACCGATCGGCGATCCGAGCGTTACCGACGAACGTGCCGGTCTCGACGTCGATACAGGTGAGGGTACCCGGGCCCGCCGGATCTTCCGGTCCTGAGACGATTACGTGGCAGTCCCGATAAGGCAGTTTTCGCCTGCAGATGCTTGAGGGGGCCGAGGACACGTCGCACATCCATTTTTGCGCCGGCCAGGCACGTCGCCTGCGGCAAAGTTTCTTCGTGCGCGGGAGAAGCTCCCGCGTGTGCTTCGAGGATTGGCCGGCGGCGGTGAACGAGTGCCGCGAACGATCGCTATAATTTGAAACGTTCCGGTAAAGGGCGGGGCCGGTTCATTTAATGGGAAAGAATCCGTTGCCTTCGAGACCTCGGCTCTGGCGATTTCCCAAGGATTCGTTGAGGAAGACACGAACGAGCATTCGATCAGGATCGCAGGCGGCGTTCCAGCTTAAGCTTCTGGAGGGCAGAACGAGTCACCAGCGGCATGGATACGGCGCCGATGTGAGAACTATGGATGGAGGGCTTATGACGTTGGTGAGGCAGGTGATGCCTCCGCGGGGCTGAAGAGTGGGATCCGAGGGTGGTCGAGAAGCATCAAGACTGTGCGCGATGTTCAACCGGAAGGTTCTTAGGATCTATCGGAACTGGTCGACCGCCATCTATGATACCGGGTTGCATTTCGTTTTGGTCTAGTTGAGCTGGAGGAAATGATCGCCGCAGATTCCTTGCGGTTTGGCCTTCCGCATCGTCGGCGACATCCGGCAGGTTTGCAGGCTCAGGGCGGACTACGAGGGCCGCTTCCTCAAAAAGCGAGGCTTCCTGATACGGAGAAACGGCTTGGCGTTCGCCAACAGCGTCGCTGCCGCAGAATTGGACGCGCGTCCCGCGGCCAGACGCGCGATCGACGAACGGGCCCGTCAGGCGCAATCTCGAATTCAAGCGAACGAGGATTACAAGTCTGTTGAGTAGAAATCTAACTCTCAGAAGTACGTCGGCGTGTCCCGTTGTCAGACCGCGAGCGTTAGTTACCAGTGACCGAAGCGCAAAATGGTACGGTGAAGCAGATATCGCGCTTCTGGTGATCGAAAACGAGGCTTTCGATCGTCGTTCGACGACAGGATTCTCTCGGATCGGCCTACCAGCCGGATCGCGACGTAGTGCGGCTGAGACCTGACTGAATTGAACGCCAATCGGGCCGAGGCCAAAGTGCCAGATACCCGATGATCAACTGATCATCTGCACTATGAGCATGCTGTTCGACGGCATCACCTCATGTTGGTAATGATCATCGACATACCGATCATCGGCATCGTCGAGTGTCGGTCGTGACCCAGCAGCAGCACGAGCAGAAGAGTTGGCTCACCCCCGCCTGATACCGGCGCCAGCGGCCTACCGGCCATGCGAAATTCGGCGCCCATTCTTCGAATTGCTCCAGCGTCGGGATCTTTGCCGCGTCAACCTTGGACTTTGCTGAATTTGGTAGTCGCAGCAGCAGCAAATCAGTTGTTCTTATGGTCCGAAATCGAGTCGCTCTTACCTGTCTCATGAAATTCTTCTTCGAAACAACCGCTTTTTTCAGAGGATCGTTGAGATAAATTCGTCGGGCTCGGCGAGAGCAATTGAATTTGTGTAGTCAAAGGGAATGACGCGATGAAAGAAACGGTTGATAATCGCCTATTGGCAGCAATTGATCGGTTAGCGAAATCTTCCAGCGAGGTAGCCAAAGCTTTGTCGACAATGCTGAGCAAGCAGGACATTGCAAATGAACACCTGCGCAAACTTGTAACCGCTGCGGAAATGTACGGGCTACCCAGAACAAATCATAGCTTGTTTCGTACTTTGTCTGTGATTGCACAAGAACGAGCGATTGAGATAATCCGTACAGAAATGCCTGATGCTGTCTTTTTTGCCGATCATGATGAGTTCAGGTTTGATGCCTTGTCAAAAGCGGATGCGGGTGTTGCTCTCGAGTTCGGTGTCTATACCGGTTACACCATCAGCACCATGGCCGAGCGATTTCCGGAGCGGAAGTTTTATGGCTTCGATAGCTTTAATGGCCTGCCGGAGCGCTGGAATGGATATCTTCCAGTGGACTTCGATCGTGGAGGCAAGGCGCCTGACGTTCCGGAGAACGTAGAGCTTATTGTTGGTCTGTTTGATGAGACGATTCCGTTGTTTGCTCAGCGCAAGCTGCCCGTTGCGTTCATCCACGTCGATTGCGACATATATTCAAGCACAAAAAGTATCTTTACGGGGCTCAAGTCTCAGATTCGTCCAGGATGCGTTATCGTGCTTGACGAATACTTCAACTACGTAGGGTTCGAGAAGCATGAAAGACTAGCTTTCGACGAATTCATCCGTGAGACCAACTATGGTGTTAATTGGATATCGTATTCGGGGCAACAGGCCGCTTGTGTACTGACGACGGGTGCATAGTGCCTACAGTCGGGCCGCAGAAATGCGTGGTCGGTGCGGAGTTCGTTACATTCTCCTTCAATCTCGATGGATTGAATTTGGCAATCGACAATTTCACTCATTGATATTGCTTGTCGCCATAAGGCTGGTGCAGGGAGCAGCAGCGGCATGCTTTTACACTCGTCTATGGCCATTGTATCGTCTGTGGGAAAGCCCTCAAGTAGAGGGGTGTTGGAACGCTCTGCTTACCAGATTACTGGCTATTCCGTGGAGTCGTTCATTTCGTTCTCGGCGCGAGCGGACATATTGCCGGCGCGATCAATCCTGCATCTGAGAACAGGAGAAGCGATGTGCCGGAGACCTGGCTCGCCCATGCGGAGGAGAAGCCGGGCAGCTGGTGGAACAACTAAATCGGGTGGCGTAAGTCCTGGACGGAGGAGCGTTTGCTGCACGCTCCCGATTTGGGAGTAACCTCTACCCTCCGAGCGAGCCGTCGCCTGGTCCGGATCGCCGGCTGTGGTGCCACGTCGACCAGCAGGTTTCATGAGGCAGATTTCCTGAAGGCACCACCCTCGGTTTTCTCAAGCTCAAAAATCGGCAAAAAAAACGAGCGGAAATTCGGCCGTCGTAAAAAGTGTCCTCACATATTATTATTAACGAAATTGGTGGGCCTTCCTGGATACGTATCGAACTTTTTGCGTCGCCCCGCCCCCTGAGGCCCGCGAAATTTTTGAGGAAATTCGGCGCGGAAGCGTGAGCGAGTTCGCCTAAATCTGAAGACAAGCGGATTTTGATTCCACTCGAAGTCACTGATTTTGGCACCTTTTTCGTTCCCAAATAGTACAAAGAGCCCGATTTCATTGGGTTTCTTACGAGATCCTCCGCGAATTTCCGCACGGTCATCATTCCAAAAAATTCTCGTGATTTTTCAATCGCTTCCAATTCTTGCTGCTAGCTCCACGCAGCATAGACGCAGCATGGAAGAAGCTTTCGCGCATGTGCCCCTCGCACTCGCTGTTGATGAGGCGGCGAATTGTCTCGCTGCCCGAGATTTGCGCAACTATCCACTTGCTCGGCGATCGGTCGTCCCCCCGACAGCATCCGATGCCATTTGCGCCGTGTGTAGCCGACCGGCCCTTTCAAAATACTCAACTTCTGGTATGGTACGGATTGGCTCCCGGCAGGAGCCTGCCGCCCGTCGTAGCGAAGCCGTTGAGGCACTGCTTTGATGCATCGTTCCCGCATGTCAGTCGGGTCCGAGAGGTGGTTGACGGGCGACGCTTCGCTAAGGGCCAGGAGACTGGACATGTCGCACGATCACATTCGTCCTTCCTCGATCGAGGGGATTAAGCAACTCGCCAACCGTCTCAAGAAGGCAAATGGCCTGAAGCATAGCGTCGCACTGGATATGGCATCCAAGGCGGCTGGCTGCGAAAACTTCACGCACGCGCGTCGCAGCCTGGGTACTAATGCGAAGCCACGACAAGCGGCATGTGAAATCTATATCTCGGTGCCATGGCGTGACCGCGCGACCAAAGCAACTGGGCGCGAAATCCTCAAAATGATGGTTAGCAAGCCGCTGGATGCGCTGGTGAGCCCAGCGCAGTACAAGATAGCGCGCGGACTGATCGCGATGCGGCGCGAGGGTCCTGACCATATCGCGGACACCTACACCGCTTCGTCCAAGCTGGCGGCGCAGGAGGCAGCATGTGCCGCAGCGCGTACCCTCCAGTTCATTGATGCGACGAATCTGAAGCCGTCAAAGGCCAAGCGTTCTTTGCCGCGAGGGGATTTCCAGAACCGAATGCCAGGATCCGACCACGATAGCGCATGGTTTGATCCCGCCACGAAGATCTATATTCGGGCGAATGAGCCCTATAGCCAGGGTGATGTGACGGCAGAGCAGCTAAAATGGGCAACGCAGCATGGCTGGACGGTGGCCGCGGCACCCTGGAAAGGCATGTATAACCCAGACGGTGGATCATGGCTTTTTCTCGCGGCCGACACCTCGAAGGGTTATTCGCTGGACCCGATCATCTTGAAGCTCGCCGCGGCCCCGGCTCCCATTGTGGTTGCGGATTGGAGTGGCGAGTCCAGGCCCTTCCTGCCGGAATTCGTCAGTCCGGGCCGCTTGGCTGAGACCAAGGCAAAGGCAGCTATGCCGAAGTCAGAGCGACCTCGCGGGACCAACAACTCGGTTGAATATGCCTTGTTCCCATCCGGCCCGAGCCGCCGACCTAAGGCCCAAATGCCGGTCGAGGGGCACAAGGCTGTTGGACGCCTTTTGAAATCGGTATTGGTCGATACTCGTCAGCGCGCAGGCGTCTACCGGCGGGTCGACGCCATTCGCTGCGAACTCGATAACTGGGTTCAGTGCGAGTACAAGCGCGACGAGCTGTCGGACGAGGTCTTTTTCAATCTCTACTATCAAGGATTGCCGAAGGATGATCCGCTCGCGGTGCCTCCTGCGGGCCGCGAGCGGCACATCGCCAGTCTTGCCGAGGTAGTGGCGACGCTCGCGCAATACTATCCCGAATGTCCTCCGTTGCGCGCACTATTGACAAAGGCAAATCAAGCGATCGCCTCGCTCCGCGCATGGAGATAAACAAATGCGCGCCTAACTAAACATCAAAAAGATCGAAGCCCTATTGAACCGATCCGAGAAGGTCGCCTAACTGGCCTTACGAGTGTCGCCAGCGTTGGCGATCTTCTCCTCGAGAATGCGTGCTTGAGCAACGCCCGATTGAACAAGAATATCGAGGCATTTGAAAAGTTGGTCAGCCCGCTCAGTCAGAGCGTCATGTACCGTGGCATCTTTCGCTAAAGCTGAATCGAACCAGGTGCAGACGCGGCTGCCAATATTCTTCTCTGCCCAGAAATTTCGGTCGACGCCGTAGGCCGAGCACCAGGCCTCCATAGCCTGGATCACGAATGGGATAAGAACTTTATTGTACGAAGATTCAGCCAGATTCAGGAAGAGGCTGGCGAGGTAACCAGACGTCGGAGCCCCTACCACAAGGTCCGTTAATGTTGCGATGGTTGCCGACAAACCGGGCCAATTGACTGGAATCGTTGGACGTCCCGTGTTGGCCCAGCGCGACGGCTGATAGAACATCGCGTTCAGGGCATCACCCGCATGCGTTTCGCTGGTAAATCCTTTCTCTCGCCCCAGGCGCCGATAGTTCCAGGCGCGCTTAATGCGATCTGCCAGCAATCCGCGAACGTCAGCTGGATTCTCGGGATTTTTAGTGTCAGTTGCCACCGTTGCCCCATCATAGCCGCGAAGGAACGATGCCATCACATCATGGAACGCCTCGTCATTGAATTTCACGATGGAATTCAAAAACAGGCTGACCACCTCCGAATGCGGCAGGGCAACGCTCAAAATGCCAAGAAAATCGAAGAAATTGATATTCCAGGTGTCCGGCCGATGGTCGCGCTCGCGCAGGTCTTTATCGTGCGGTCCATTTGCCTCGTCCGTCCACGCCATGAGGTGAACGGCCAAATTCTTTACCCAGACCGGCGGGTCGCCGATCGTGAAGCCGATGAGGTGGTGAACAAGTGCACCTATCGCTCTCTCGTCGACAATATGGCTCGGCGGCTGATCTTCCGGATCATCGTCTTCGATATGTCCATTGTCTCCGAGACGAATTTCGCGGCGTGGTCTTGTTCGCCAAGGCGCTAACGTGGGCCATGCTGGCTCTCCATCTTCTCCGTCGAGCCAACGCAGTTCGGCGTCGATAGCGGCATCGATCATCTGACGATCACGCTGGTCATTCACCTTTTGTTGCTTGACACTCAAGGCCCGGCGCGTGTGGACAGCACGGATCATGACAATACGCGCGATTGATCGCGGAAGCCGATCGTCGATCTGACCGAGACGCTGCAGGTTTTGGCCGAGTGCTTCCTGCACGGCGGGATGGTCTTGTCCCGCGGCGCACAGGATATGGCTCCGATTAATGTTGTCTGCGCCTCTCAGGAAGACGGACACGATTCCAAGCGTTGCGATCGCCGTCGCATTGTATTCAATTTGATTACCAAGATATTCCCTGTCTCGTTGTGTTGATGCAGCCAGCAAGACGGGCACGGCCCAACTCATCACATCGGCACGATCCGCGGCTTCATAATCACGCGCGGCGAGTGCCGCAGCCATCACCACGGCCCGCCGGTCCCATTCGGCGTCATAGTTATCGTCCTCGTCGTCTGACGTCGATAGAACTTCCGTGGGCTGGTCTTTTGCCCAATCGAGCGCTTCCTGCAGCAGTTCCGGAGTTGATTGGCTGGGCTCAAGGAGAGCGGCCTGGATTCGAAGCCGTATATTCATGCGTTGAAGGCCAGCGCTTGCGCGCGCCTGGTCTTCGCGCTCTTGCTGTTCTTCAGGAGCCTCCTTGAATTGATAGGCATCGACCTGCGTGCCGTCCTGCAAGGTGCGCGTCACCGCCTCCCAATTCGCCGCATCCGTCATCCGAAGGGCGCGGACAACCGTTGCGCGCAACTCACCAGCTTGATCTTGACCAGCCTTCTCTTCGGTGCCGAGTTCATCACGGGCCAGTTCGAGCGCGCTCCGAAGCTGTGTGAGTATCGCGGTGTCTTCGCCAAAAACATAGCGCCCGATCTGGTCGAATAAGCGCGAGCGTCGAGACGGCTGCACATCCAGGTCCACGCGAATGGCGGCTGTATTCCGCTGCCTTAACACCCCTGAAGGACGACTGGCAGCAGTAATGTCGTGCCTGAATCGGTCCTCATCAAATTGTAGCAACCGAGGATTGGCCGCCAAGGGCCAAGCTGCTTCCGCGGCAACCGACCAATGCGACAGGCTAAGGTCTATTGCGACGGAGAGAAACGCGACGCTCGAGCCATCGGGACCAAGAATGTCCTGCAGAACATCATCGAACGAACGTCCCGTTTCGATCTGGATATGGCCCCAGGCCTCAAGCGCTCTCAATGCCGTGGCTGTGATGAGGGAGGGGCCCGCGGCACGCGCCCAGAGATAGATCGTGAGATCGCCCTCGAAGGTTCTCTGATTGTCAGAAAATGAAATCTTGATCTGCGGAAACGGTATTCGCTTTTTCTGGTATTGCTCGCGGCGCCAATTCGTCGCGTGCTCGACTAGGCCTCGAATGAGCCGCAATCCGTCATCGCGAGAGCTGTTCAGGACGGTCAGAAAAGGACCACCATCCGGCGGGATATCCAGAAAAACGTGCTCATGGATTTCGAACGGGCCGTATTCACTGCGTCGCGAATGGTAACTGTCCGGATCATCTTTCTCAATCAGCGCCGCCAGCACAAAATCTGCGTATGGCCCTGGCGCAGCCTCGGGCAGTGTGCCGGGCGATTTCAAAAGAGCTTGCTGATCGTGATAGCGGATCGTTTCTGAATTGAGGTGGGAGAGGTAACGTTCCGCAGCCGCCCGATTGAGGTTCGCGTAAGTGAACACGATCATGCGGATTTCGTTACGCACATCGTCCAGATGATCAATATTGAGGCTTGGCGGAAGCTCGCTGATGTCCCTATAGATGCGCTGCGTCAGGTGGGATTCGATTAGCGCGAGCCAATCAAAGAGGATTTGGACAATCTGAGCGTTGATTGGATAACCGTGGCCCTGCGTCGTCATCAACCAGGCCTGAAACACCTTGACGGCGTCCGGAATGAGTTCGGTCGGCATAGACTTGGCCGAGGTCGTCAGCCAGACCACGAGTGGAATCCAACTGGGCCCTTTCGGCGCGATAAGATCGCCCGCACCGGCTGGAATGGAAATGTCGGGCCTGAGGCGTGTGATCAGAGCAGCAAGAGGTTCGGACTCAACCGCGATCATGAGCCGGATGATTTCGCGCAGACGTCGCCCGCCCGCATCCAAAAGGACCGGCGCCAGCGCGACATAATGTGTCAGAGCATCTTCCGAGCGCGGAAGTGCAAGCAAGACCGGTCGCTTCCAGCTTCCGTGACTGCCTTCGCGCTCTGTAATAGCAAGAAGTGCCAGCCAACGCTGACCGGTCGGATCATCCGCCAGCGCCAACCGTGCTGCTATCTCCAGGCCCCGAGCCAAGACAACTGGCAATGGCCTTTCCATTGATTGCGTTGCCAGGAGGCTCGCGTCTTCGTGCAGCTGAAATCCAATCGTCCAGTCACGAAGAACATCGTGGCGGAACGTTACGCTTGCACCCTTGATTTCCTCACGCAGGCTTTCGAGGCGCAGTAATTCAGCCGCGGTCGCAGAATCGAGACTGTCGACATTGAAAGCCGCCTGTGATGGGTTCGAGATCACCTGTGCGCCGAGCGTGCGGAGCGCCTTCAAGCGTGCAAATCTTCGATCATCCTCGGAGCGGCCAGCACCGTATCGCCACCACAAACATGCGAGATCAAGTTCGGTCGCCATGCCAGCGACTTCGCCGACGCCGAGCTCAACCATGCGCGACAGGTAGAAGAGGTTTTCGGCAACTCCTTTAGCTGGATGACCGTCAGCTAAAATCAGAGCCAGTGCCTGATTTTGCGAAGATAGCTCGGCCTTTTCCTCATCCGACAGGTTCCCAACTGCCAAGCAGCTTATACCAGCAGCTCTCATACGGGCGGGAAGCTTCGTTTTCCAGTCGTCGCTTTCGACCCCACAGGTTGCGACCACACGCCATCCCTGGCTGCGGATTGCTTGCGACAGCAGATCGGTCACCGTCGCCCATTCACCTTGGTTGTCGATCTGATCGATATTGTCGACAAACAACATCGCGCCGCCGCCAGCTCCAAGCTCATTAAATAGCTCCGCCTGCGAACCGGCCCAGCCGATTGTATGGGCCATCACGGACCAGCCGCCAGCAATAATTCTGCCGTGGCGCAGAACCAGGACACAGCTCTCTGCTTGCAGACGAACTGCGAGGTGTTTCATGACGCCGGATTTGCCGACGCCTGGTCGGCCCTCGATCAGCATCACCGGATGCTGCTGAAGGAGATTATACGCTTCGTCGATCAACCCATTGCGTGCAAGACGAGCACCACCAACGGTTTCATCTATTTCATCAAGCGCCTGCTCGGTAGCTTCCGCAAGGCGCTCATAGACCGGCCGCACATAGCCATGCGCCGTGAAGTGAACTCCGTGCTGCTGCTGGAGCGCCGTAACGACCGTGGCCCGATCCATTGCGCCAGCCGCGCGCGCGGCTGCTCCGACTTGATCGATGATAATAGACCAGAGTTCATTGGCACGGTCAGCCTGATCGAGAGGAAGGATCCAGCGCAAATGTTCGCGGGCTCGATGGTCATAGTCGGAGGCCACTGACTCGAAATCAAAGACCAGAATCTGAAATCGGCGAAGTAGCCGCCAAACCGTCTGGTCATCCGTAGGCGCTCCGGCCAATGCGAGATTGGTGCGGAAGACTTCGATGAAGCTGCGCATCCCGTCCGATGCGAATGTGAGGCGGCCAATGCGCGCCGCAAAGGTCGCGCCATCGGGGAGTTGACGCGCCCAGTGCAGGACTTCCTGGTATGCCTGCTCGATACGCGTGGTCGTTCGCGCGATCGCTACCGCAAGTTCATAGCGGCTCGTCTCAAAGTCGGGCTTCTGCGCCGCTTCCCAGATTTGTCCGACAACCTCGCGAAATTCCTTATCCGAGGCGGTGAAGGTGAGGGTGCGTTTGACCTGAATCTCGAGCGTTGCCGGTGAGCCATCACGATTGACTGCCTTGATGACCACATCATCCAGAGGATGTTCGGCAACGCGCTGCTGAAAAGCGACACTGCGGACGGTGGCGCCGGGCAGGCCGCGCGGCTCGCTGCCGGACAGCAAAGGCAGAACATAAAATGCGCCGACCTTAGCCTCGAACTGAGGTCCGGCATTGCCCGTCGCCGACGGAGCAGCGACTTGCGCTGGTTGATACGATTCCTGAGTCATATGCTATTTTGTTCAGTATTTGTTCGAGGAGCAACATCTGCTTCAAAGGCGTCAACAAGCCGATGTCGGTTTACGTTTCCTGCCATATATCAATACATAATTGATCTTTCTAGGAATTGTCAAACTGGCATTTGGTTTTAAAATGTGCTATATTATAAATTATGAATAGAGAAAAAGGAGGACTTCTAAACCAGCTCGCCAGCAAGCTTCCCGAGGGAATGCTTGTGGATGCCGCATGGCTCACGGCTCAGGGCTACTCACCGCAGCTCCAACACCTCTATGTCAAATCAGGTTGGCTCGAACAGCCGACCCGCAGTGTGTTTCGCCGGCCCCGTGGGACTTTGAGCTGGCAGCAGGTCGTGATCTCGCTCCAGACTATCCTGAATTACTCGCCGCTCGTCGTCGGCGGACGCACGGCGCTCGAATTGCAGGGCTATGCTCATTACCTCGCGCAGTCACCGGCCACGCCCGTCCATTTGTACGGCCCCAAGGCGCCGCCCGGCTGGGTTTCCAAACTGCCGCTTAAGGCCCGCTTCGTCTATCACAATGACCAACGGCTCTTCAAAAACGAGCCGGTGACCAAGGGGCTGGGTAGCCTCAGATGGAACGTCGACAAAGGCGAGGCCCGCGACGCGACGAGTTTTCGTGGCGGCGAGGTCACGGAGCTTACCTGGGGTCAGTGGGATTGGCCCCTGACACTCTCAACGCCGGAACGCGCAGTTCTTGAGCTGCTCGATGAGCTGCCACACCACGAGAGCTTTGATCAGGTTGACGCCCTGTTCGGCGGCCTCAGCAATCTGCGGCCAAAACGCCTGCAGAAACTACTGAACGACTGCACCAGTGTGAAGGTGAAGCGGCTGTTCTTCTTCTTTGCCGATCGGCATCAGCATCCATGGCTCAAGCACGTCAAGAAAGAAAATGTCGATCTCGGCAGTGGTAAGCGTATGCTTGTCAAAGGCGGTGTTCTCGATCCAACCTACCACATAACGGTGCCTGAGGATTTGCATGGCGTTCGCTGATGTCTACAAGCGGCAAGTTGCCCTGCTCATCCGCGCCCTGCCTTTCGTGACGGATGAAGCCTGTTTTGCTCTCAAGGGCGGTACCGCGATCAATTTGTTTGTTCGCGATCTTCCACGTCTGTCGGTCGATATCGATCTCACCTATTTGCCCGTAGCGCCGCGAACGGAATCGTTGGCCAATATCGACGACGCCATGAAACGCATTGCCAGTAAGATCAAAGCAAAAATTCCCGATGCGCAAATCACCGAGAGCAAGACCGAAAATGCCGTCGTCAAACTGATCGTCCGCTCACAAGGCGTACAGATCAAGATTGAAGTGACGCCCGTTCTACGTGGTTGCGTCTTCGAGCCAGCAATAGTTCCGGTCAAACCGGCTGTTGAAGAGGAGTTCGGGTTTGCTGAGGCGCGAACCGTATCATTCGAAGATCTTTATGGCGGCAAGATTGTTGCAGCCCTCGATCGTCAGCATCCCCGTGACCTTTTCGATGTACGCGATCTGATTGCCAACGAAGGCATCAGCGACGACTTACGCAAGGCCTTCATCGTCTACCTACTGAGCCACGACCGGCCGATGTCGGAAGTGCTGGCGCCGACGCTTAAGAATATCGAGGATGCGTTCAAGCATGGTTTCGCTGGCATGAGCCGTGATCCCGTCGAGCTTGCGGATCTGCTCGCTGCGAGAGCGGCATTGATAAAGTCGATTGTCGGCGATATGCCCGACAATCATCGTAAGTTTCTGATCTCGTTTGAAAAAGGTCAGCCCAACTGGGATCTGCTAGCCGTACCTGGCGCCGCCGACTTGCCCGCCGTGCGCTGGCGCCAGCAGAATCTGGATAAGCTGTCCGCGAACAAGCGAGCCATTCTCGTCGCACGACTAGAAGAGGTTCTGTCCAAAAAGACGTCATGACCAGTCAGGCTATGGTCCTTCCGTTGGCAAAGTGTCTCCCGCTTACTCTGGATCATCTTGATCGGGCTCCGTCAGGCTAAACCGGACTTCAGGCAAGGAATCAATACGGGCTTCATCGATCCACGCCTGAAGTGATCCGTCGTCTTTGGTACGCGCCTTGAGTGCAACGGCGAGCTTGACGCACTCTGCACGTACGAGTGAAGCTGAAACGGCCTCCATGCTGTTCAGTGCGATATCCTCGTAGCGGACTCCACGAATCTCCGCGATCGTTTCTGTCAGGCGCTTCAGGTCTTCCGGCCCCAGGAAATCCAGCTTTAGCAATTTGAGCGCGGCATCGAGCAGGGCGAGAAGACCGATTGGGCGGCGCACTTCGATCGTCGTTATAAGCCGTTCGATAAGCGTTTGCGGCAATTCGGGAAGTGTTCCGCTAAGGACCAATCGCGCCCACACGACTATGGCCTGCGCGGCACTTCCTACCTGCTCGGGATCCGAACCGAGCAATCTTGCGCGGATAACAGAAATGGCCTCGTCGGTGACATCCGTTGCCGATGCGATAAAGTATAGCAACGCCTGCATGCTGGTCCAAGACTGCGTACGTCCAATGAACACAATAAGGGCATGCGCCCGCTCGATCGTCCGTTGGTCAGTGCGCATGGCGGGTACGATGGCGACGGTTAACGCATAACCCGCGGCAAGCCGGATCGCATCGTTGAAACTCTTAGCGAACGACACGCCGAAAGGATCCCTGTCACCCTCTACCTTTTGAATCTCCCACGCGGTGATCTCGTCGAACATTTGCGCTGCCCGATCGGCTGAAATGGTGAGACCGAAGCGGGCTGCATTCGTAATTGAGGCCAAATGGTTGGTCTTATCCCCCATCACGCTTGTGTTTAACGGAGAGGGGAGCCGCATGACATCGCGTAAGTCCAAGCCCAGCAGCCGAGCAGACAGCCTCGCATGTCTATCAATACTCTCCGGTGCAGGCATCTTCAGAAACAGACCAGCATTGAGATATGTATTTGCCGGAAGCCCCCCCTCTTGTGCATCGAGGTCCGACCAGAGCGCGTTGCCGAAAGCCGTGATTTCGTCAGGTTTGAGCGTCTCGTTAAAAGCGAGATAAGCGAGCTGTGGGATGGCTATCGGTCTGTCGGTGTTGCCTTTTTGGGACGCAGCCAGGAGTTGACCTATCCGATGATCCCAACGGGTGTCGGCCGGCTGACGGCTGGGCCGTGTATTCCAAATATCAAAAACGATCTGCGGCCAGGAAGCATACGACCCCTGTACACCCTTTTCCGAAGGCAACGGAAATTCGAGTAAGGTGAGGGCGGCCGTACCCCGTTGCGCCGTTGGAAGAGCTTTGACCGCGTGCTTTGCCAATTCGCCGATGGCATCGATCAACCAATGGTGAGTGACCATGGGATCCTTCGCCAGATCGCTCGCCATTTGCAGCGCCTGAGACGCTTCTTCGGGACTCATTCGAACCGTCAGGCGCGCCAAGGCCATCAACATCAGGCGCAATGCATCGACGGCGTAGCCAAGATCGTTCTTAGCTTCGGCGGCGCGCGCATCCTTGATACGGCGAGCCCAGAACGCGACCGCGGACCCAATGATGGAATGAAGGAGCGAAGCCGTCGTCGCCGGTATTCGCGCAGTCGCGACCCGGCTGAAATGCCGCTCAAACGGCTTTTCGAAATGAGAGTGCAAAGCGCGGAAGAGCCAGACAAACCATTCCGGGTCGGATTGGGGAGCCGCCTCTACAACGGCAAGCGCCGCCGTCGAGGAGACATCAACTCGATTGATGCGGAGAGGAAGGCCGATATGCTCGATGAGTTGATCGAACTCGTAAAGCAATTCGAGAGCAGGATTTGAACCGAAATGCGTTTCGGCTGCACCGTGGCGATAATGTCCCGCCTCGAATGCGGGTTGAACGGCGACAGTATCTTCGTTGCGTTTCTTTATGATTCTGGCGGCGCTATTTTCTATGTACTCAACCTCCGCTCGGGGGGCGATATCGAGTTCCTTGAAGTCCCTGGAGAGAAGAGGACGGTCGGCTTGACCAATCGAATCCCACGTCTCAGATGCCCTGTTGATCCAACTGGCCCATCCCAATTGCGATTTGACAACCAACGAATTGCGATCGAGCCGGTGACGGCGTTCGAGATCCGCCATCGCGTCTTTGATCAGCTTCGCCGCTTTCGCGTATTCGCCGCACTCCGTGTGCAAGGCAGCACGCCGCAATCTCCAGATTGGATCGTCCGACTTTAGCTTGGCAAGCCTTGCTGCCAACGTATCGAATTCCATCCGATCACGCGCGCGCAAGCACCATTGATACTGAGCCTCTTGCCGGACAAGTGCATCGGCGGCGGCTTCCGTATCGATAAACGCTGCCCATCGCTGCATGCCCTCCTCGTCACGTGAAACACGGGCGTCTCGCATAAGCGCCAGCGCGAATTCCAGGCGCGCATCGGGGTCGATCTCGGGTGACTTATTGTCGACAATCTCCGTGAGTGCCTCGGCAAGCCGAACATCCAAGGGAACAAATGCGAGCGTGCGGCGCCACAGAATCTCGAATAGGGCTTCGGCACGCAGCTTCGGCTCTAAAAGATCGAGCACCGGCTTTCGTACCAACCAATGCGCATCACCGGTGTAAGCGATTGACCGGCGCAGATGGGCCGGGCAGATCTGCCAGCCGGGATAGTTGCCGCGGTCGGCCTTGAAGAAGGGAATTGTCCGCTTCAGCAGATCGGCGGCAAATTCGCTGTCCTTGTGAATGCGCTGGTGAGCATCACCGCCTGCCTTAGCCAAAGGAAATTCGCCGTGGGCGGTCAACTTCCATTCGTGCCGTAAAGGCGGCTTCACCTTGCGCAGCTCATCGATGAAAATACGGATCGCTGCGGCATGCTGAAGGCTCGGCGACAGTTTTTCAACGATGGGGAAGAAATCAATCGGCGCAACGTTATGAGCTTCCAGATACTTCCTGGTTGCTCGTTCCAGCCGCAGATTGCCGACCAGGTATATTCGGCGCGCGCTGCCGCCGAGATGATCGCGTACCCAGCCAGCCCATTGCAGGAAGTTGGGATCATCGCCGGAAAAGCCGATCAGACATAACTCGTTCTCGATAAAGATTTGCCGGGCAAGATTAACAAAGGCCGCGTGCTTCACGGGGTAGGTTCGGTAATCTTCTTCCGCGAAGATGAGGGGACCTGGATCACCGATCGATCCGTGTAGTTTCACGATGCGCGGCGATCGGGCGTGGGTGAGATCGGCTTCCGTTCTTACGACCTCGTAAGATTGGTCGCTGGTGTGTTCGGCGCGTTCAAGGAGCGTGTCCCAATTGGTCGTGAGCACGTCGCCCCACGGTAAGCTCAGCAGAGCGCCATGCAGCGGTCCTGGGGACCACGACTTGTCCGGAAGCCGTGTCCGGAGAAAGTCGTCGAGCCCCGCCTGACCAAAATAGGTTCGGTATTCTTCGGCAATGCGCAGGGGGTTGCTTGGCGCTCTCTTCTGATCGTGCGGATACAGCCGCTCGACCATTTCCGTCATGAGTTCAGACCACAAGGGTGGTTCGGGCGTATCTTCGCCAGGCCGCTCCGCATTCTTGCTGAGGCCGGCACCAACCAGGACCGAGGCGCCGCGAACGGAGCCGTTGCGCCACAATGCACGAGCCAGCTGCTGGAAAGCGGGATAATCGGGGAGATCGGCAATATTATAAGTCGGTTCAATCATGGCGGCCTAAAATACAATTTCAACGCTAGTTTCATCCTCCGCCGCCGCAACGTTTGCAAGCACTTTGCTGAGTGCTCATCGATTAAAAGCAAGGACAAGCCGAAGGACCAAACTAAATCCCGAAATATCCTAGACAGGAGAGTCATCGTCGCCGTTACATGCGGCACAGCCGGAGGCTCCAAATATCAGGACATAGTCGTTGATTCTTTTGCATCCTCCTGCGAGGCTGCTCAGCGGACGATAACAATCTAGCGGTGTTAACAATGGAGTTCAAAAGCCGAAACGCTGCCAAACGAGGCAGTGACCTCAAGGATCGCAATGCGCGTCGCGGAGGGCGAGAAGGCAAAAGGATGATTGCCGGCTATTTCGACCCAGAGGCTTTTCGCGCGATCAAGGTGCTCGCAGCGCAACAAGACGTTCCAGTTGACGTTCTCATTCACGAGGCATTTGCTGCGCTGTTCAAGAGGCTCAAGCAACCAGTTCCCAGCCCTATATTGAAGAGGCTGAAGGAAAGGCTGCCACCGAAGTTGATCCCTTAGAGTTGTCGAGCCTCTGATGAACGGTCGGATCCTAACGGCTTACCGTCCATTCCCTTCAGTGGACAAATCCGGCTCCGATGCTGCTTTGATTGACGCAGCAATAGGTCCGCTTTTAGCGCTAATCACTATTAAGATTAAGCAGCCAGGATCGCTGTTTGCGAGAGATTGGCTGGCACCAGGCTGCCGAGCAGTCCTACATGGACGAAGGCGTCAAGCTATTAACAGTTGCCAAAGATGCGCAGCGACTTTTCGAGAAACGCCCGGCAGCGGACAAGCGCTGTCTTCTAAATTTTGTACTCTCGAACTCCACGTGGCGTGGTGGGCAGCTCACGCCGACTTTCCGTCAACCCTTTAATCTGATTGCAGAAATGTCGGGCGTGCCGCCCGATGAAGGCGGCGGCGGAGGCGCGGATTCGACGCCGCGTTCTGAATGGTGGGCCCGGCAGGAGCATCCACCATCGTCGTTGGGCCTTGATTTCCGGGAGCGACGGCAGAAGGCGGGACAGGATGTCTCACCTTAGTGTCCCACTTCTAGCCGAACGACGTAATCGTTGACAACCCTTGCAGGGCGACCGTTCGCCACTATGCGATTGAATACCGGTGCCAGTTCGCAAGCAACGAAGTCAGATGCCAGATTTGGCGGATTTTTTTGAGCGGGTATACAAGATCATCACCGCCCGAATGTCCCCCATGGGGCTGCGATCATAGCCTGATAATGCGATTGCATTAGCATCTGATCCAGTCTCACTGCCACTTGTTCGTATGCTCACAGCGAGGCTTGGCCCCTATGGGTACCTACGCTCCGATCTGCATTCGCGTCTGCAATGGGGGCGAGGGTTGCTATGCTCTTGAAGGAAGGCCGCATATCGGTGGGAAAGCATGTAGGGCGATCGCAATGCTTGCCTTTAAGCCCGCCATCGAGCCGTTACGTCAAACTCGATCAGTTCTTTCTTCGAGTTGCGCTTTCGTATAGCGCGGCATTCGACCTTCGCAAAACCCAATTCCTTCAGCATCGCCATATAGATTTCTTCGACTGGCAACAGAACGCCATAGAAGGTTGAGTTCCCCACGATGTAGTGAAGTCTCGCGTCGTCAGCCAGAATGGTTCTGAGACCCCGGAAGTGTGCCCACATGTCGTCGAAATATTTGGCGACGTAATTTGAAAGGAGTTTTCCGTTTTTGTTGTCGCCGTGAGCTATCCTTTCAATGGCATCGCGCAGGACGTCCAGAGAGAACTCCTCCGATGAGGGCTTCCAATCCGTAAGTCGGCTCGTCGCAACGCCCCACGTACCTCCGATGGCTTCCCAGTCCATTTCGCCTGCATCTCGGCCGTTTACGAGAAAGCCAAGCCAGTACATGTACGGACGAAGTTCTCGAATGTAGCTCATTCGGTTCGCATAAGGGGGCGAGGTAACGACTAGGTTGACTGGTTGATCAATCGAGAGTTCGGGAGATCGCGCGTCGCCGAGCAATACTTCAGCTTCACCGACGGGGTTATCTGTTGCACCGTTGAGAATGAAACGCACGTCTTCAGCGAACAGCCCGGCCATGTCCAGGTCGAGCGCCAATGCAATTTGGTCAGCGTCTTTGAAAGACATGGATTGGTGATTGAACGCAGCATTGGATGCGCTAATCAAAGTTCGACAGAAGGCCACGAGAAGCAGAGTTCGCTGAGGCGACGATGGCTGAGTTACCGCGTCTATGGCAGCCCGAAGCGTCCTCAAGAACTCCAACGCAGATGGTGCCCACCATCTTTCGATTTTGTGCAGAGCAGGAGCAGGAGCAGGATCGACCCCGCGCCGTCTCACTAGCTCTAGTGCGCGCGCGCAGGCATGCCGTGTACCCTCGACCGCAGCGAGGTCATAGTTTGCCGTCTTGGCTTGACCAAGCCAAACGAGGAAAGGGTTTATGTCTGTCGTGAGACCGTGATGCCCGTGGTAAGCTGCGCTCAACGCGGTAGTGGCCGTTCCGCAGAATGGATCGTAGATGCGCGCGTGGCCCTCGACCGTAGATATAATCTCCTCGACGACCTTGACCGAATAGGCGGGCGTAAGCCTCAGCCACCCGTGCCTGCCCGTTTTGAGGTTATGCTTATGGGTGTAGTCGGCGCGTTGTCTTAGTTTTTCAGCGGCTGTCATGTTGTTTCTGGTGCTAGTAGAGCCTTCAGTACAATCTCGATTTCAGTTCTCAGCATCTTCCTGTTTCGAGTGAAGAACCCGGCCAGATCGTAGCCGACAACATCGCGCATAAAGTCGTAGGTGGACGTTAGAGGGTCGTTCGCGCCTTCAACGCCTCTCAGCACGACCCATCGCTCGTTGGTGTATCGAAGAACCAGATCGGTATCGATTTGTGCAGATAGAATTGTTGCGCAGGGCATGTAACCTTGGGTGTAGGCCATGGCCGCGTTAGCAATATCCGCGTTTTGCCGTTTGCTGTCTTTGCTCTTGTAGCCTTGGCGCACTTCAAAAACTGCGCCTGTCAAGCTCTCAAACACTTTCTTGTCGACGCCCAACTTCGCCGCTGACTGCTGCATCCAACCATGGACGCGCGCGCGCTTCTTCTTGTCGGAGACCTTTTCAAGCGGTACTCGGCCGTCGAGCGAAAGTTTTCGGTCTCGGCCTCCAGTCGGAGACGCGACGCCATAAGACCAAGCAACGTCCGTTGCGGATAGACCCAACTCATCTCGCAAAACGGTGCGGAACAGCTTCTCGCAGCCGATCCCGATTTGCCGGTAGACGCTCGTCATTCCACCCGCTGCCTTGTGAGCGGCGTACATGAGAGGATTGTCGAGACCGAACCAATTATAGAACGCATCGGCGCGATACAGGGTTTGGAACTCGGCGAGCGTCAGTCCTCCTGTGGCATTGCCCTGCCCGAACTTTGGTCGGTAATGTGCACAGACCCGAATTGGGTCGAGAACTATCTTGAGATAGCGTTCGTCGTTGTCGGCCACGGCATTTCCGTCGTTAGCTGTCTCGTCTGTGATCTATCGCCTTCCGTGAATACAAAAGCCATCCAAGGTTTGAAGGCGGCGGCAGATATGAACAACTGAGACGCCCTTCCACAAACCACAGATCGCATCATGAGGGCTCAGCCGCTCGTTAGAGCGCAAGATCGAAGGGCGGGGGCCCGTCCTCTCTTTGAGGTATACCTTAGCGAGACGATCAAGTGAGACGCCGACGATGTCTCATATGGGTATCTTTACAATTGCGAGACGTTGTGCGATACGGGGTCTAGACCCTAACGAGACACAGGACGTTCTCGCATGACGATCTACGGATACGCCCGCGTAAGCACCGCCGATCAAGACCTGACCGTACAGCAGGACGCACTAAAGGCGGCTGGATGTGAGACCATACGTGCGGAGAAGGTAAGCGGCACAAGTACGAAGGGCCGCACGGAGCTTGCGATCCTGCGAGACTTCTTGAGGAAGGGTGACACACTTGTCGTCACGCGGATTGATCGTCTGGCTCGTTCCATAGGAGACCTACAGGACATCGTGCGATCCCTAAAAGAGAAGGGCATTGCACTGAGAGCTACCGAACAGCCCATCGACACTAGCACTGCAGCGGGGAAGGCGTTTCTAGACATGCTCGGCGTATTTGCGGAGTTCGAGACGAACTTGCGCAAAGAGCGGCAGTTAGAAGGAATTGCAAAAGCGAAAGCACGAGGCGTGTACAAGGGGCGGAAGCCGTCGGTTGACGTCGCGAAGGTCCGCGAGTTGCAAGCAATGGGCGTCGGACCAACTGCGATTGCAGAGAAACTACAGATCGGCCGTGCATCTGTGTATCGCGTTCTGAGCGCGCAAGTCTCAAGAGCAAAGCTCAGAAGCTGATAAGCGATCTGTACTTGAGTCAGTGCGTCGAAGGGGCGCGACAGCCGATGGCGGCGTTGAATAGCGATTGGTCGCCGCGGGCTCTGAGAAGCGCGCTGATCGCTCCGGGAAGTTGCCCTGGGTTTTGATGCGCGATCAGTGAAGTCGCGTCAGCAGGCCGCTGTGGCCCGCTGAGAGCGGTCAGAGCGACTGGGGCAAGGTCCCCCCATCTGTTTGGCGCCCAGTCCCGCGTACCTCCCTAATAGAAGAATAGGGGAAGGCTCTACAAACACGCTCAATGTGGCGCTCAGCTAATGATGCTGGACGGCAGTGTGTGTTGTATCGCCCCCACTTGCTTGCTTGAAAACGATATGCCGAGTTCGGCGTATCGGTCTAAAGAAAGTAAGTGGGGAAGGATACAACACAACTCATGTAGCACTAGCTAATGATTATATAATATAATCCAGTTACCTACAGCGTAGCTGCTACTATCTAGATTATAGCAATGCTCCGTAGGAGATTGGATTAAAGCCCTACGGTCTCGCTAGCCGCAGAGCAATTCGCTTACGGGCCACTAGCGTCAGTCAGCTCTCTCTTCAAAATTACTGCTCGTACGTTGAGCTTCATTCGCTATCGTACTTCTCAAAGCGAACACTGTTTGATCCACTGACAAGATAGGCGCTATAGCCTGCGGCTCGCCATGCCCTGCATTGCACATGAGAGGAATTTGGGTCTGTAGCGTTTTCCCACCATTGAGGGCGCGCTGCGCTCGGCGGTAACTGATCTCCGATTATGCGTTCGATCTCGGCAAAGCTCAGTACGAACTGTTGCAGAGACTGGCCGCGCAAATACTCGTACAGAGGATCATATTTCGACACCGCTGCGCCTCGCTATCGCTGTGACCGTTGCGCAAATCCGTGCCTCTTTGCGTCCGCGATCATTGCTAGTTGCCTACCATCGTATGCAGTCCGCACATGATCATGGGCCGCGCGGATCACCTCAGTCTGCACGTTGATTACGTCAGTACCAGCAATCTGGTTGGCTTCGTCCGTTGAAGCGCCACCCGCGATGGCACGTAAATATAGATAAGCTCGTACCGTATTTTTGCCGCGTTCGGCGTTGTGTTTGAAAAACAAATAGATTGCCACACAAGCCAATGCAATGATCGCAATCGTTCCCACGAGTATCCTCCATTAAAATCATGTCCGCCAACGCCCACGTGGACCCACAGAAGCCTCTATTGCTCACGGCGGTGGGTGCTAGCGCCGGTCGAAGAAAGTCGATCAGCGGCCTTGCATTCCGTTTCTCGGTGGCACTCAGGCGGCGCGGGTAGCACGACGTGGTCAAAGCGCAGCCGTTCAATCGCATCGCGCCTTTGGAGCAGCGTATATCCGGTAGTGAAGTAATTCCTTTGCGTCACGCCCTCCCGTTCGTGACCGACAATGGTTTGGACTAGGGGCTGCTCAATCCCGGCCTGCAACAACCTGGTCACTACCGTGTGTCGGAAGACGTGGAAGGAGACGCCTTGAGCTTTAAGGCCAATCTTCACCAGAAAGCGATCATTGAACCAGCGGCCAAGGCTGCGGCCCCATCCGTTCTTGGCATCGTACTGGAACCCGGGAAATAGCTTCTTGGCATTCTCGGTACGTAGCTTCTGTACGTGGTCTAGCAGACCGAGTTCGATCAGTTGCGAATGCATGGGCACGAGACGGCGCGATGCATCTGTTTTTAGTTTTTTCGTATCGTCATCGTCGTTTAGGTCGAAGCACCACACACCATCCTGCTGCCGAATGTCAGTAAGATGTATCTGCGCAATCTCGTTCAGTCGCGCTCCTGAATATAGAGCGATCAGTGGGCCCCACTTCTGGTAATCCAACTGTACAAGTCCGCTGGTGTTGTTCAGTAGCTCGCTTAAGATCGTCTGCACCTGCACGTCCGAAAATCCAGTGCGAGCTATTCTCGATTGCTTTTTGCCAAGTCGGATATGTAGCCCTTCAAATACATTGTTGCTGACAAGCCCGTTGCGCTTGGCCCAGCCAAACATCGTACCGTAGGTCTGTAGGTACTTGTTGATGGTTTGCACGTTGATCGTCGATACATCCGGAACATTAAGCGCGTCGAGCAATGCTAGATCGCGCGTCCTGGGGTCTTTGCGACGGTTCTTGGGATACTTCGTCAATGTCTCTTTGACGCGATGTGCATCCGCAATTGAGACCTTTGTAACGTCTCTATCTGCGGTCAGTAGTTCAACGAGAAGTGCGAAATGATCTCCCTTCTCATGCTGCGTCTTCGACGTCCATTGCGAGCCAAGATTACTATCCTTCGTATGGCGATCTATGAGTTGCTGTAGCGAAATGTAGGGCAAGCCAACTGCACGATCTGCGCTCGGCGCTCTATCCGTCTCGTTTTCAAATTGATAGCTCTCAAATAAGCGATCGTAGGCGAGCACCGACGAGCAGTAATCGCGATAGGCCCGCTTTAGCTCTGTGCGAAGTGTCTTGTGGGCGTCGGAACCGGATTGAAGATTGAGCTCGTATCGCTCCATAAAGCGATTAACTAAGTCATCGTCATTGTCGCCCGGGAATAGCGAAGTCCCATCCTGTAGGGCATCAGCAGCAAAAGCCCGTCCGTTCTCCAAGGCCGATTTATCCAGTTGTGTGAGGCGACCGCTAGTCGCGATCTTTAGTTTTTGCCTTGCCAGCATTTCACTGAAGTGCGTAGTCAGCAGCCTTCGTATCTCTTCAAACGTCATTCCGCGCTCAGTGCCGTACTGGACTAACTGTTGAGCCGAATAGCTTAGAGCGCGTGACAGTCGCAATGCGTCCTTCGGATCACGTGTTTGTAGCGAAATCTTTACGCTAGATGATCTGCGCTCCATCGCCGCAGGCGCATGGGCCATCGAAAATAGAAGATGCCGTGACGCGACACGGACAGATAAGAGGGAATAAACAAGCCGAAATGCCTCACGTGAATGTCCCACCATTAGGCATCCCGGAGCCAAGGCTTTGATCTTTCGACAAATGGTGGGCCCGGCAGGACTCGAACCTGCAACCAAACCGTTATGAGCGGTTGGCTCTAACCATTGAGCTACAGGCCCCGCCACTAGAAGGCGGCGACGCGGCATGCTGGCATCGTTACAGGTTGTCTGCCGCTCCCGCAAGGTTCAGTCACACTTCCGCGCCCGCGCTTCGGACTTCTCCGCATACGTTCCTTCCCCGTTCTGCAGCTCGAAGCGTGAATTCGGTCCGAAGGCCCGCTTTGGCGCAGTTATCATGTGTCGTTATGAAGGCGCGCGACGTGCGTAGAATCAGCAGGCCGCGTCGGCGCGAAGTCATAAGATACGGTTTTTCCAACCTAGCGAGCTCTTCACTGGTGTTGAGGCGGGCGATGAGGCTTCAGCGTTCCGCTTTGACAAAACCTTGGTATAGGTTTGACAGCCCATCCTATATTACCCACTCACCTTTGTAGAGTTGAGCATCCATCAGATCGTTTCTAATTTCGACATCGAGGCCGGATCAACGAGCGATCGAAGCGAAGCCTTGAGCTGGCTTGATTCTTCGCTGGAAGCCCTTGCGTTCCATCAAGGTCTGAAGACGAAACGACATGGAAACAGGTGAGCTCAATTCCACGTCTCGAGGCGGCCCGCAGGCTGCTTAGGTGCCAAAAGACATGGATGTTTAACTTGGGAAGTGCGCCCGCAATTCGAGGTCGCGGTCAGTGATGAGAAGGGCAGGGCCAAGCAACCACGATGTAAGAAGCGCAGGACTGAGCTCCCTACTTGGGCGCGTTTGCCTTTGGATCAGGCGTTTTCAGTTCCCAAGTTTTACGCGCATTAGCCGCGGGCAGCGCGACCTGCTCACGAATTTGCGTTACCTTGAATGCGAGTCGAGATGGCATTTACCGAACTTTTCATCAAACGCCCGGTGTTGTCTGTCGTCCTCAGTCTCCTGATCCTGCTGATCGGACTTCGCGCGGCCACTGTTCTGCCGATCCGGCAGTATCCCAAGCTGTCCAATACGGTCGTCAATATCACGACTTCCTATCCTGGCGCCTCCGCCGACATGATCCAGGGGTTCATCACCACTCCACTGGAGCAGGCCGTCGCTTCCGCCGAGGGCGTCGACTACATCACTTCCTCATCGGTACTCGGTACGTCGACAATCCAAGTCTACATAAAGCTGAATTTCGATCCCAACGAGGCGCTCACCGAGGTGCTTTCTAAGGTCAACTCAATCAAATATTTAATCCCAAAGGAATCAAACGATCCAGTCGTCACTAAGGCAACGGGTCAGGCCACCGCTGTCATGTATATCGCTTTCTCCAGCGAGGAACTGACGGCCAGCGCGATTTCTGACTATCTCTCGCGCGTCGTGCAACCGGTTATGTCAACCGTTGATGGCGTCGCCGCGGCAGACATCCTGGGCGGCCAAAGTTTTGCGATGCGGCTATGGCTCGATACGGCGAAAATGGCAGGGCGCGGCGTCTCGCCGGCGGATGTTTCGGCTGCAATCGCCGCCAATAACTTCCAGGCGGCGGCCGGCCAGACCAAGGGATATTTCACTATCTCCGACGTCACGGCAAATACCGACCTACGGAGTGTAGATGACTTCAAGCGCATGATCGTTAAAGCCAATGATGGTGGCTTTGTGCGCATTGAGGACATTGCGACAGTCGAGCTTGCCGCGCAGACGACAGACGTCAGTGCCGTCATGAACGGCGAGCGCGCGGTTGTCATCGGCGTGCAGGCGGGTCCACAAGGCAATCCGCTGAACATAGTGCGAGGCGTTCGCGCGCTGTTTCCAGAAATGGAGCGCAACCTGCCGCCATCGCTCAAAATGAAAGTGGCCTACGATTCAACGAAATTCATCCAATCGTCGATCGATGAAGTGGAGAAGACGCTCATCGAGGCCATCGTGATCGTGGTGATGGTGATCTTCCTGTTCCTAGCCTCGCTGCGATCGGTCGTCATTCCCGTCGTCACCATTCCGCTGTCGCTCGTTGGCGTCTGCAGCTTGATGCTGGCGCTGGGGTTCTCATTCAACCTCCTGACCCTGCTTGCGATGGTGCTCGCGATAGGTCTCGTGGTCGACGACGCGATCGTCGTGGTGGAGAACGTCTATCGTCATCTAGAGGAAGGGGCGCCGCCCCTGCAGGCCGCCACGAAGGGAGCGCGCGAGATCGTGGTCCCTGTCGTCTCCATGACGATTACGTTGGCGGCCGTATACGCCCCCATCGGCTTTCTCGGTGGCCTCACCGGTGCGCTGTTCCGCGAGTTCGCGTTCACGCTGGCCGGGGCGGTGATCGTGTCTGGCGTGATCGCTTTGACGCTGTCGCCGATGATGTGCTCGGTCTTTCTAAAGAGCGCCGAGGAGGGGCGGTTTGCAAGATTTTCGAACCGCGTGTTCGCTGCCATGACATGCTGGTACAGCCGCAAGCTTGATCGCTCGCTCGACTATCGCCCAATTACCTGGCTGTTTGCACTGACCATGCTGGGCCTTGTCGGCTTTTTCTATGTGCATACCTCTAAGGAACTTGCACCCGAGGAGGATCAAGGTATCGTATTCGCACTCACGAAGGCGCCGAAATATGCCAATATCGACTATCTCGACTACTACGGTGCCAAGCTCGAAAAGGCCTTCCGAAAGTTTTCCGAGACCGATTTGAGCTTCGTGCTCAACGGTAGTGGCGCCTCGCAATCAGGCATGGCCGGAATGTTGCTGAAGCGTGGGACGAGCGCAAGCGATCATCGATCGTGCTTAGGTCCCTTGTTCAAGCCGAGCTGTCGAAAATCGAAGGCATTAACGCATTTGCTTTTAGCTTGCCGGCGCTTCCGGGCGGATCGGACGGCCTGCCCGTTCAGATGGTGATCAATTCGACGCTTGGCTACCAATCCGTCTATGAGCAAATGTTGAAACTGAAGGACGCCGCGCGCAAGAGTGGTCTGTTCATGGTTAGCGACTCTGACCTCGAATTCAACCAGCCGGTGGTGCGAATCAAGGTCGATCGGTCCAAGGCCAACAATCTTGGCATCACCATGCAGAATATCGGCGACGCGCTGGCCACCCTACTTGGCGGAAACTACGTCAATCGTTTCAATCTGCAGGGCCGCTCCTACCAGGTGATCCCGCAGGTGCCGCGCGAGAAACGCATGGCCCCAGAAGCGATTGGGAACTATTATGTAAAGACTGCGACGGGCTCGATGCTTCCGCTATCTACCGTCGTCTCGGTCGAGACTGCGACTGATCCGAACGCGCTCACCCACTACAACCAGCTCAACTGCGCGACCTTTCAGGCCGTGCCGATGCCTGGGGTCACGATCGGTCAAGCCGTGGACTTCTTGGAAGCAGAGGCAAAGAAGCTGCCGGCGGGTTTCAGCCACGACTTCCTTGCCGACGCGCGGCAATATGTGCACGAGGGTGACCAACTTGCCATCACCTTCGCATTTGCATTGATCGTCATATTCTTGGTGCTTGCGGCGCAGTTCGAAAGTCTGCGCGATCCCCTCATTATTATGATCAGTGTACCCATGGCAATTGCCGGCGCCTTGACACCACTATTCTTTGGCTGGGCGACGATGAACATCTACACTCAGGTCGGGCTGCTGACGCTTGTCGGTCTAATTGCCAAGCACGGGATCCTGATGGTTGAATTCGCCAACGAGCTGCAGCTCAAGGAGAGACTTGACCGTCGCTCCGCGATAGAGATGGCGGCTCGCGTCCGACTTCGTCCAATCTTGATGACGACGGCGGCTATGGTCACAGGCGTGGTACCTTTGTTGGCGGCAACAGGAGCTGGCGCCGCGAGCCGCTTCTCGATTGGGCTCGTGCTCGTCGCGGGCATGTCTATCGGCACGCTGTTCACGCTCTTCGTCCTGCCGGCGGTCTATGTCGCGATCGCCTCCGATCACCGCGTCGATGCGAGTGCCGGTCACGCGAAGAAGGGCCGCAAGTTCGACCTCACCAGCGCTGCCGAGGCCCAGCCGGCCGAGTAATGACGCCGGGATCAGGCCAGATTGACTGATTACTGCTCTACGGTAGGGGCGTTTCCTGCCAACGTGGTAATGCCCCGAGATTCGTGGCGAGACCAAAGGACGGCCTCTCCCGGCGCGCTCCTCTCGACCCATCGTTCGCCCGCGGCAAAGGACTGCCTCATAGAGGAGAAAGAAGATCATTTCAAGGTGTCGGCGTCGTGAACGGCGGAGCCTCAGGAGGGGCGTAACGCTCCGTTGCATCGAGGTCTTCGCGCTATTGCTGCCGAGGTTACTGCGCGCATCGGGCGCTCGAAGAACACGTCAACAATCCGCAGTTGCTTCGCCACGATGAATTGCCGCACGTTCACCGCAGCCGAACGTTGACCCACCGCGCCGCGCGCGGAGAGAATTAATGCGTTATTGAGCAGGATGCAGCTTATCCATCATCCAAATTGCTCTTGAAAGAGAATTTACTTTCTTTCATTTGGCCGCGTTGAATTACTAGCTGAAAGAGATGAATTCCGGTCTGATCCGCCTTAGGGTGGCTACCGCAAGTGCAATTCTGTGGGATTAGAGAACTGGTTGTCCGCACTTACACGGATGCTGGCGCTGTTGCGATTTCGATACGAAGACCATTGTTTCAGCAAACCGAGGCGCATGGCTGAATGATTTAGTTAGGTAACGGGGAGTACAGCGCCGCTTTTGTTGCACAACTGCAGCCCGTAACGGGGAGCAAACGTAGAAGCCCTGCACTTGACCGCGGCCATCGCCATTATTAAGGCGGCCGGAGCTCGTAAGCGAGTGGTCAGAATCTTTCGCGATCTTGAAGACCAAGGTTTGCGTCTGATTCCCCGGCGGGATTGGGCGCCCTCTGGCGTGGGAAAGTTAAGGAAATGCCTGAGTTTGATGCTTCTATCTGGTTCCTGGCCGCAACGACGTGTTTTGCGGCTTTCGTAAACGGAGCCATCGGCTACGGTTTTTCGTCGCTCACTGTGCCGCTTGCGCTGGTTTTCTACACCAATCGCATTCTCAATCCTGCCATTGTCACCGTCGAAGTCTTCGTCAACGTTTACGTGCTCCTCATCAATCTGAAGGGCGTACCGGCGGTTTGGAGGCGCGTGTTTCCCATCTTGGTTGGACTCTTGCCAGGCATTGCACTTGGCGGGTATGCATTGGCTTCACTGCAGCCAGGCTGGATCAAATTCGCCACTTACACGATCATTCTTCCTTTGATCCTGCTGCAAGCCGCCGGTTGGCGCCGCCCTATCGAAGCAAGCTGGCTAATCAGTCTGCCATTCGGATCGATGCTGGGCATCCTCTATTCGGTGACTACTATCTCCGGCCCGCCCTTGGCGATGCTGTTTAACAATCAGGGCCTGGTCAAAAACGAATTTCGCGCCGGACTTGCCCTGGTGCGCGTGGCGGAATCGAGCGTGACCGCTTTCGTCTATTATAGGCTTGGCCTGTTCATCTCCGAAAGCGGCAGTCTTCTCCATGTCTTAATACCCAGCGTTGTGCTCGGCATCCCGCTGGGATCCTACGTCATTCGCCAACTTGATCCGGAGATATTTCGACGCATTTGCATGAGTTTCGATGCTTGGATCGTGGGCTTCGGTTTGTCACGGGTTCTAATCGAGCTCAATCTAGTGCAGAGCGCGTGGGCTTATAGCGTGATGGCCACGACGATATTGATTGATCTTTGGTTGCTATACTCGTTCCTTACCACGCGCCGTTCGAGCTGGTCAGAACGGCGACCTCGGCAAGGTGCGGGTATAAGCGCATGAACGATGCCAGCGGGCTCCTTGATGTCGAAGGCACCCGTCCTGGACCTGGCCAAGCGATCGCGGAGCTAATTGAATTGATGTGATCGCGGCGCCGCGCTGCCCCTTTCGGTGTCGACGAGAACGGCATGAACATCGAACTAATTGCTCCAAAGACAACACGGCGCACGAGCCAGATATCCAATATCAGAGGAAATTCAACGTTTGTAGGCTGATGTTCTTGCGTTCCACTCGAAATGGTGGTGATCTTCGTCAGTGCACACTAATCTTGAAAGACCGGATCACCCGAAATCGCTGATCACGAAAAGGACCTCTTCACCGATAAAGCCGCCGGGGATGATTGAGCCTTAGTGAAAGGCGATGACCGATAGACGGCGGTCGCGCGCAAGCCGTCAATGCCGGTCCAATACTTGTGAGATTCCATGTATTCAGAGCTTCAGGCCGGTGATCCCCTACGCCGTGCCAGATGTCTTCGCACGGCGACTTAACTGCGTCCCAGCTTGTCCCAGAGGCCCCGCGCGCACGTTCAGCCTGCTCAGCTTTGCTGAGAGCTGCGGATTGGCTGAAAAGTGATGTCATAGAAACTGACGACTGTGTTCGAGGTGAGTCAGCGCAGGCAAGGGCGCGCTGGGCTTTGTATGTTTTCCGACAAGGAATCCTTGGGCTTTGCGCTCCGTAGGGTACCAGCAAAGACGATTGTCACTCGTATGGTTAGTTTATCCCAGAAAGACTGCGCGACACGCCGGATGGTGATCGACAATTACTCTCATTTGACCTTCGCTCGCCAGAACTTGGGCCGTTTTGCGACGGCATAGCATTTGCAGAGATGAAGATTGTCAACTTGAGGCCGTCATCATCGAGCTTCAGGCCGCTTGCAGGCGTAGCGCACGGGGTGAG
Source organism: Bradyrhizobium viridifuturi (assembly GCF_001238275.1). Lineage (GTDB taxonomy): Bacteria > Pseudomonadota > Alphaproteobacteria > Rhizobiales > Xanthobacteraceae > Bradyrhizobium > Bradyrhizobium viridifuturi. The sequence continues at coordinate 140,335 of NZ_LGTB01000010.1, read as the reverse complement.
GTGCCCCGCTCGCGAGCCGTCCTCTCAGGAGTGCCTGTGATACCATCTGCCAATTGGTCTGCGGGCCTGCTCGGGACGCGGCTCGCATTTTTCGTGGCTGGCTTCGGCCTCGCGGCCTGGGCGCCTTTGGTGCCGCTGGCGAAGGAGCGGCTCGGGGTGGATAACCGCGTGCTCGGTCTTCTGCTACTCTGTCTCGGAGCGGGGTCCGTCATCGCTATGCTTTTGACCAGTGTGTCGAATGCGCGCTATGGCAGCAAGCCCATCATCATCGCGGGTGGGCTTGGCATCTCGCTCATCCTGCCGTGGCTTGCAGTTGCCGGCACACCTCTCAGCCTCGGTGCCATGCTGTTTGCCTTCGGTGTTTCACTTGGTTCGATCGACGTAGCCATGAATATTCATGCGATTGAATTGGAGCACGCCACGGGACGTCCATTGATGTCCGGCTTCCACGCCCAATACAGCATTGGCGAATTTACCGGTTCTGCCGCGGTGACCTCGTTTCTTTCGCTGCAGCGTGGCCCGCTTATCTCGACGTTGGTCTGTTCGGCCTTAATGATGATCGCGATTATGTCAGCATGGCCGCGGCTGCTCGCCATGAGTTTGAGACCGCAGGAACCGTTGTTTGTCTTGCCCAATCGCAGTGTGTTGCTGGTAGCCGTACTCGCGGCTGTCACCTTTCTCGTCGAAGGTGCAATGCTTGATTGGAGCGCTTTGCTTCTCGTTGGGCAAGGCCTCCTCGCAGAGGCGCACGGCGGCCTTGGCTGTATGCTCTTCTCAATTGCGATGGCCGCAGGCCGTCTCAGCGGAGATACCATGGTAGCTCGGCTCGGCGACCGTACCACATTGATGCTCGGGACCGTGCCAATTTTGACCGGCTTCTTGGCTGTGGTGGCCGCGCCGATTGCGTTGATTGCCATGGCGGGGTTCGTGCTTATTGGATTGGGTGTTTCAAATGTTGTACCCGTACTGTGTCGATGCGCCGGCAAACAGAGAGTGATGCCCGTAGGCGTTGCGATTGCAGTCATCACCACGGCCGGGTATGCGGGTATACTGGTCGGTCCCGCCAGCATTGGGCTCGTCGCACACATGGTCGGCTTGCCGTTGGCGTTCGCGATGTTAGGCGTGCTCATGTGCATCGCGACGCTGTCGGCGCGGATGGTGATGGCAGAGTCTCTCTAAGCGACGGCTCAGAGGGAATAGCGACGCGCGTCGAGCTAATGACCGGTCGCAAGGCGGCGTTCGTGCCGACCGTCGATAGGTCGCAACTTGATGGTTGTGGAACAGCACGTCGATGATGCCTCTGTCCCTGCAAGCCGCATAGCTGAGCCGCAGCTTTGACATACCGGATCACTCGGCGCTGGGCGTCCCACCGAGCGTTGTTGTTAACGAACTGGGTTGACTGCGCGGCGAAGTTGAATATCTGCGTGACCGGTTAGCCCGGCTATGTTGGGACATTCACCGCCGAGTATTCTGGGATCGGCCCTGCGCCCGCTTGTCGGGACACGCGGTTACTCTGGCCGTCCATCTGCTGTCGGCGAGATACGCCCGATACGCCAACTGAATGCCTTCCTGCAGTGAGGTTTGGGCGCGCCAGCCGAGCCTACCCAGTCGGCTGACGTCGAGCAACTTGCGCGGCGTGCCGTCGGGGCGCGAGGTGTCGAAGCCGATCTCGCCGCGAAAGCCGATCGCGGCCGCGACCAACAGGGCGAACTCGGCGATCGTGATATCTTCGCCGGTACCGATGTTGACCAGTTCAGGGGAGGAATAGGTCTTCATCAAATGAATGCAAGCGTCGGCGAGATCGTCGACATAAAGGAATTCGCGGCGTGGCGTGCCGGTGCCCCACACCACGACATTGCCGGCGCCGGAGACCTTGGCCTCGTGAAACCGGCGGATCAGCGCGGCGACGACGTGGCTGTATTCGGGGTGATAATTGTCGCCGGGACCATAAAGATTGGTCGGCATCACGCTGATGAAGTCCGAGCCATACTGGCTGCGATAGGCTTCGGCCATCTTGATGCCGGCGATCTTGGCGATGGCATAGGGCTCGTTGGTCGGCTCCAGGGGGCCGGTCAGCATCGAATCCTCACGCAGCGGCTGCGGCGCCAGCGGTGGATAGATGCAGGACGAGCCGAAAAACATCAGCTTCTCACAACCATTGGCGTGCGCCGCCTGGATCACATTGGTTGCGATCGCCAGATTGTCGTAGAGGAATTCGGCCCGCAGCGCGTTGTTGGCGACGATGCCGCCGACCTTGGCCGCGGCGAGGAACACGGCCTGCGGCCGCTTGGCGGCAAACCAGGCGTTGACCGCGGCTTGGTCGCGCAGATCGATCTGGCTGCGCGACACCGTGAGGAGATCGGCCTGTTCGCGCGCCAGCCGGCGCATCAGCGCCGAGCCGACCATGCCGCGATGGCCGGCGACAAAGACCCTCTTGCCCTTCAGTTCAAACGCCGTGCTTGCCATCGGCCGCATCCTGCTTGGCCTCGACGAGATCGCGTTCGATCATTTCCTTCACCAGCTGCGCGAACGGCGTTTTGGGTGCCCAGCCGAGCTGGGCGCGCGCCTTGCTCGCGTCGCCGATCAGAAGATCGACCTCGGTCGGACGGAAATAGGTCGGATCGATCTGCACCAGGGTGTTGCCGGTCGCCTTGTCGACGCCGACCTCCTCGACACCCTTGCCGCGCCATTCGACGTTGCGGCCGACCTCCGCGAACGCCAACTCGACGAACTCGCGGACCGATCGCGTCTCGCCGGTCGCGAGCACGAAGTCGCCAGGCTCATCCACCTGCAGGATCCTGTGCATGCCCTCGACATAATCGCGGGCGTGGCCCCAGTCGCGCTTGGCGTCGAGATTGCCGAGATAGAGCTTGCTCTCCAGGCCGACCTCGATGCGCGCGACGGCGCGGGTGATCTTGCGCGTCACGAAGGTCTCGCCGCGGATCGGGCTCTCATGGTTGAACAGGATACCGTTGCTCGCAAACATGCCGTAGGCTCACGGTAGTTCACCGTGATCCAGTAGCCGTAGAGCTTGGCGACGCCATAGGGCGAGCGCGGATAGAACGGCGTCGTTTCCTTCTGCGGCACCTCCTGCACCAGCCCGTACAGCTCCGAGGTCGAGGCCTGGTAGAACCGCGTCTCCTTCTCCATGCCGAGGATGCGGATCGCCTCCAGCAAGCGCAGCACGCCGATCGCGTCGGCATTGGCAGTGTATTCCGGGCTCTCGAAACTGACCTGGACGTGGCTCTGGGCGGCCAGATTGTAGATCTCGGTCGGCCGGATCTGCTGCATCAGCCGAATCAGATTGGTCGAATCGGTCATGTCGCCGTAGTGCATCAGGAACGGCACGTTGCCGGCATGCGGGTCCTGATAGAGATGATCGACGCGCGCGGTGTTGAGCGAGGACGAGCGACGCTTGACCCCGTGCACGGTGTAGCCGAGCCCAAGCAGGTATTCGGCGAGATACGCGCCGTCCTGCCCGGTGACGCCGGTGATCAGCGCAACGCGCCGCTTCGAATCCTGAGCCGCCATGGTCTCTCTTAGCTGCGCTGGAAAGAAAGCTTCCCTTCGAATCGTCCTTTGCGAAACGGGCTTCTCGAGAAATCCGTCGGCGCACGTCACCCGGAATCAAAGGAAGCCGATCGTTAGATCTAGTCATACACATCGTGCAGGAATGCACACTATATACATTGATTTATATCGTGCTGGAGGGGGAATACCATCGAGATTCAAAATGAAATCCGACGAACCTTCGCAGACGGCGAACCCCCTTCTGTGCATACGTCAATGAGAGAGGGCCGGAAGTTCGTGGTCTCTATCTTTCATTGGGTGCGCGCATTCGCTCGATGTGGCCATGGCGCAAGAGGGTGACTTGCTGAAGCCGCGGTAGTCGATGCATCTGAACTCTGGACGTAAGCCAGAGCACGGCGAAGCCCGCGCATCACAACATTAGCTCTACAAAAATGTCCCGATTCTTCTGACCGGAACCCATACTCTGGGCGGCAGGATCATCGACGCGAGCACGAAATGTGAGAATGCAGCAAACATTGGTATAGTTCTTCAAATAAGTTCGCTATGGAAAGCTTACGTTCGTACAATGGAGCTTCGGTGGCAATCAATTAGTCTCATTCCGACCAACATAGCTGGAAACCGTCAGAGGCTGATGAGCCTGTTACACCAGCGCGACAAACCCTAGAACGGTTGCGTGAATGCGAGAGCAGGACGTTGTAAGGTGACGCCACACTACTTGCACGACGTATCCTTGCGGCGGCTTCTGCGGCAATGACGCCATCGTCGCTATCCAGCGAAAGTCAGCTTTTGTCGAGAGCGAATTTCATGACCAGATTTCCTGTCGGGGACCTCGCGCTCTTTGAGCTTGGGCGGCATTAATTGATATGTGTGGAATTGTCGGCATCTTGGGGCGTGGTCCGGTCGTCGGGCAGTTGGTCGCTTCGCTCAGGCGATTGGAATATCGTGGCTACGACTCCGCAGGCCTTGCGACGCTCGAAGGGCTACATATCAAGCTCCGGCGGGCTGAAGGTAAGCTGAGAAACCTTGAGGAGCGGCTGCGCTATTGTCCGCCCGAGGGTCATGCCGGTATAGGTCATACCCGCTGGGCTACTCATGGAAAACCGACCGAGAGCAATGCTCATCCGCATGCGACGGAAAATGTCGCGGTCGTTCATAACGGGATCATTGAAAACTTCCGCGAGTTGCGAGCCGAGCTGGAGAGGGATGGGGCCAACTTCCGCTCAGAGACGGACACGGAGGTGGTGGCGCATCTCGTCGAATCTTATCTTAAGAATGGCTACTCGCCGCAGGATGCAGTACAAGCCTCGCTCCCGCGGCTGCGCGGAGCCTTCGCGCTTGCATTCCTCTTCAAGGGCCACGACGACCTTTTGATCGGTACGCGCAAAGGATCGCCCCTCGCGATCGGACATGGCAACGGCGAAGTGTACCTGGGATCGGACGCGATCGCGCTCGCGCCGTTGACCGACACCATTACCTATCTTGAAGACGGCGACTGGGCTGTGCTTACCCGCGCGATCTGCGTGATCTATGGCGCAGACGGCTCCGTCGTCCAGCGGGAGACATCAAAGCCTGGCGTATCGTCACTCCTTGTGGATAAAGAGAACTATCGCCATTTCATGGCCAAGGAAATCCACGAGCAGCCGACAGTGGCCTGCAAAACACTGGCGCATTATCTTGATAGGTCAGGCGAGCGCGTAGCCCTGCCGCTCACATTGCCGTTCAATTTTAGCTCCATTCAGCGTATCTCGATTACCGCGTGCGGAACGGCAAACTATGCCGGTCACATCGCCAAATACTGGTTCGAGCGGTTGGCTCGCTTGCCTGTCGAGATAGATGTAGCCTCTGAGTTCCGCTACAGGGAAGCGCCTTTGCGTCAGGGCGATCTTGCGATCGTCATCTCGCAGTCCGGCGAAACCGCTGACACACTAGCTGCGCTGCGATACGCCAAGAGCCAAGGCCTGCACACGATATCTGTGGTTAACGTCTCTACGTCGACGATTGCGCGCGAAAGCGAATCCGTGCTGCCGACGCTGGCGGGGCCAGAAATCGGCGTCGCTTCTACGAAGGCATTCATCTGCCAGCTGATGGTATTGGCGGTGCTTGCCGTCGCAGCAGGAAAAGAGCGCGGTAAGCTGTTAGAGATCCATGAATCGAATCTCGTGCGCGAGCTCATCGAAGTGCCGCGGTTGATTGCTGCGGCGCTGTTGATTGAGCCGCAGATCGAAAAGCTCGCGGGCGATATCGCCAACTCGAGGGACGTGCTCTATCTCGGCCGTGGCACGTCGGCCCCCCTGGCGTTGGAGGGCGCACTCAAGTTGAAGGAAATTTCCTATATTCACTCAGAAGGTTATGCCGCCGGCGAGCTCAAGCACGGACCGATCGCATTAATCGATGAGGCCGTGCCTGTGGTGATGATTGCGCCTTACGACGAGCTCTTCGATAAGACCGTATCGAATATGCAAGAAGTTGCAGCTCGTGGCGGCAAGATCGTTCTGATCACCGATGCGAAGGGCGCTTTGGAAGCAACGCTAGACACACTCATGACCATTGTGCTGCCGGAGATGGTCGCAAACTTTGCGCCGATGGTCTATGCCATTCCGCTTCAGCTCTTGGCTTACCATGCCGCCCTCGTAAGAGGCGCGGACGTAGATCAGCCACGTAATCTTGCCAAATCGGTAACTGTCGAATGAAGCCGCAGTGGTCATGTCGGAGCCTCCCGCCTCGGCATCGGGCTGTTGGGTTTGCGCTCCGTTGCGTTGGTTGTGGATGACGGAGCTGGACAGGTTATCGATATAGTTGCGTCCGAAGTTTCAAATCATAGACCGATTAGCTGGACGAGCAGATTCAATCTTGTTTGGGTCATCATCGTAACCCCTGACTAACGCTGAATGGGGACCTGGCCCCCCTTCCTACAGGGCCAAATCAGCCTGAAGCCGATTCAGAACCGATGCTCGGTATCCTCGCGCCCTTGCCGAAGGTCGCGTTCCATGCCAAGCCGAGCCGCACCGCATCGAAAAGATCCTGATCACGGAAACGCCTCAAGAAAGCAACGAGCAAACCCTTGCTCCTGCTTCAGGGGGATGATCCGATCGAACCTGGCGCGAAGCAGGTCGCCTTCCCCCGTCGTTTCCGGCTTCTTCGGGCGCATCGCGCGCCTCCGCTACGAACGAATCACGGCTGGCTATTCTGCGGGCTTTCCGGCCTTCCGCCGTGAAAAGCCTGCAATCTCGTATCGCAGCGGGGACGAAAACCGACTCTCACTCAACGGCTTGGACACTTCTTCACGGACGACACTTATGAAGACGCCCCGGTGAGCGCGGCGCCTGACTGCGCGCCTCGCCCTATCGTTTCACCGAATTTAGTTCTCCCTTTATTTGCCCGCGTCAGCTTACGGACAGCTAAGCTGATTATCAGCGGAGTCAGGTCTAACGACCTGAACACAATGCAACATCCATAGGAGTGTGGTCGTCATGTACGGTCGAATTAACAATTGGTCGGATGTTCCATCCGATGATGAATATCATCGCGCAAGCTCACCGGAGCACGGGAATGCCGCCGACTTCGCGGACGCATTCTCTAGAATGCGATTGCAGGATTCCGACGCCGGCTCATCCTCGGGTCCAAGTTATTACAACAGTTCAAGACGTCCTGTTATCGAGATCAACCAAGAGAGATTCCGGCGAGAGGTGAGGACTTTTCATGGCGAAGAGATCAATCATATCGCCAACAATCCCCAGGAATACTCAGAATTTGTATCCGAAAGGGCTAGGCGCACGGCGCACGTCGCTAGTGAGTATGGCATCCGAAGAGATTCGGACGCCGCCCGATATTACAGCTACCAACTCGGAAATAGGAGCGTCGGTCTCCAAAGAACGGAAGGCGGATTTCCTATGACTGACTTCAACAGCCAAGGCTGGCGAGAACAGTTTCCCGGTCGAACTGACGTCACGTCCATCGTGGATTTCCAGGTTGCTCATCCGCTCGTTTCGAACGCCGGCGATATTCTGCTCGAGCATCAACTTCAGCAAGACGGCGAACGGCCTCTGGTGAACTGGCGTCCTGCGAATGACGAAGCGAGAACCCGTGCAGAACAAATGGGTTTCGTCCATGTGGACGAAGACGATATGGTGCTTGACCCAACCCGGTCCGGACCTTGGAGCCACAGGGATGGTGAATGGCGGCGTGATACCCAGCATTCGACGTATCTCTCCAAATACGCCAGCGATCCTGAACCTTCGTCAGCGTCCGACTCGGATGGAGACTTTATGTGATGCGAGATCTCCACCAATCCATGAACGAGGTGGCGCCAGGAGCGCAGACCAGCCGACATCTGCGGCTTACGATCAAGACCTAGGATCGAACCCGGGTAGGGTTATGATATCGCTGCGTGAAGGTTAGGCAGCTTGCTGATCGGTGGGCTCGTCGGCTTGCCGCGGGAGCTTCCATTCCCAGCGCAGCAATTCGTGCAGACGCGAAGGGTCGGCGATGGCTCGGACTGAAAGCGTGTGCCGATGCGACCTGTGGATCAGCCGGTGCGAGCTGGTTGATCATTACCAAGAGGCGTTCGTCACTCATGCGGAGTTTGTTGTAGATTACTCTGCATGAGTGATTTGCCTTCCGATCCAGCAATGCTCCGACAAACCGTGATGGCGCTATCGTCACGGCTTGCGGCGTTGTCGGAGGAATGCAGCACGCTGGCGACCGAGCGTGATGCAGCGATCGCTCACCGCGACGCTGCGATCCAGGAGAACGACAAGCTCCTGATGATCCTGTCCCAGTACAAGCGCGCGATCTTCGGTGCGCGCTCCAAGACACTGGATATCGGACAGCTGTCTCTCTACACCATCAGCGCACAGGCGGCTCGTGCCGCCGCCAACGACGATGTGATCGGAGGCAGGCTGCCTGACGGAGCAGAGGGCCGTGGAAAGCGACCAGCGCGACGCAACCGCGGGAAGCTTCCGGAGCATTTGCCGCGCATCGATGTCGTGGTCGATATCGAGAGCCACAGCTGCCCCTGCTGCGGCGAGCAGCTGCACAAGATCGCCGAGACCGTCAAGGAAGCCTTCGACGTCAGTCCGATGCAGTACCGGATCAAGCGCATCGTGCTTCCGCGGCACGGCTGCCGGGGCTGCCGCCAGGGTGTGGTACAGGCACCCGCGTCGGCCAAGGCGATCGACGGTGGAATGATGACGGAAGCCTTGCTGGCCCACGTCGCGGTATGAAATATGGCTACTAGCTGCCGCTGTATCGTGCGGAACAGATGTTTGCCGCCCAAGGCATCACGCTCGATCCGCAAACACTGGCCTTGTGGATGGGCCGCCTCGCCTGGCGGCTGAAGCCGCTTCACGCGCTGTTGCACCACGCGGTGATGTCCTACGCGGCCGTTTGCCGACGAGACGCCGCTGCCAGTCCTCGATCCCGGTCGTGGCAGGACCAAAGTCTGCCAGTTCTGGGCGATCGCCACCGATGACCGCCCATGGGGCGGCCCGGAGCCGCCGGCGGTGATCTACGTGTTCGCCGAGGATCGCAAGGCGATCCGCACCAAGCGGCTGTTCGGGGAGTACCGCGGCATCCTGCAGGTCGATGTGTGTGGACGCCCCAGTGAATGCAAGCAAAATATAACTTCGGAACAGGCATGTGGTTGGGTGCTGACGTGTGTCCGGCATCGTAATGCGACCTCGACACGTCGCGGGCCCTTATGGAATGCGTGGATCGGATCCAATTCGGCTACGCGTGCTCGCTGGCACTCATCGACCTGTTGATTCTTCCAATCCCAGTCCCTGACCGATTGCCCATAACCCGCCGTTAGACCTTACCACATTCCCGACGTCTCTCGGCTTCTGGCCTTGCGTTAAGCAGCGCCAGACGCTGGAGCCTGGTAAGCGCCACCGCGGATCATCAAGGCCCAGGCGATACGCGCCATCTTGTTCGCTAGAGCGACCGCGATCAGCTTTGGAGGCTTCTTCGAGAGCATTCTTGCCAGCCAGGATCCTGCTGGCGATCCATAGCGTCTTGCCTATCGCACAACGGCGGTCGCACCAAGCACAAGGAGGCGTCGCAGATCTCGCCGGCCCATCCTGGAGATCTTGCCGAGCCTATCCTTACCTCCAGAGGAAGTCTGTTTGGGCGTGAGACCAACCCAGGCCGCAAAATCTCGTCCCTTGGAAAAGGTCTCCGCCGACGGCGCCAAGGCCTCTATCGCTGGCGCAGATTGCGCCGATTCCCGGAATGGTCATTAAACGAGAGGCAACTTCGTCCTGTCTCGCGCGCACCCGCAGTCCCTTCTCCAGCTCTGCTCTCTGCTCCGACAGGGATTTCACATGCGTCAAGAGATTCTGGCAAAGGCTGCGGGCTAGATCGGGCAGGTCCGGATATGGTGCCAGGAGCGCAGCCAGTCGGGGGATATGTCTCACGCCCTGAGCCACGATCAACCCGTATTCCGCAAGATGCCCGCGCAAGGCATTAATCGCCTGTGTGCGCTGTCGAACTAAGAGATCACGAACCTTGAACGCTATTGAGGAGCCTTGCTTCTCGGCGCTCTTAACGCCGACAACGCGCATCGTTGGTCGGGACGCGGCTTCGGCGATCGCTTCGGCATCCGCCGCATCGTTCTTCTGACGCTAAACGAAGGGCTTCACGTACGAGGGATGGATCAACCGGATATCGTGGCCAAACGTACCAATCTCCCGTCCCCAATAATGGGCGCTGGCGCAAGCTCCATCGCGACCACACACCTTGGCAACTTCACGAAAAACTCGAGCAATCTGCTGCGGTTGAGTTTCTTACGCAGAACGGTCCTCCCATCTCGCCCAGCTTCGTGAACCTGGAACACGTTCTTAGCCAAATCCAAACCAATGATGCTAACCTCGTCCACGGACGTCCTCCTTACCGGGTTCAAACACCCACATCTTGGCACAATCGATGCCGTCGGGGGGCGTCCACTCCATCGGCTATGCGGCCTACAAGGGCCCGATCAAGACGGCAGCCGTCTGATGCAGCTGGCGTTCTGCTTCGCGCATGCGCGGCGGAAGTTCTGGGGCGTTCACGTCGCGACGAAGTCGCGATTGCTGCGGAAGCGCTGCAGCGGATCGCGATGTTCTACGCCGCTGAGGATCGCATTCGCGGTTTGCCGGCGACGCAACGAGTTGCGGTGCGACAATCCGACACCAGGCCGCTGATCGAGGACTAACAAGCCCTGGTTCGAAGTGCGACTGCTGGAAGTCTCGAAGAAATCTGCCCTTGGCAAGGCGATCCGCTACGCCCTCAAGCATTGGGAAGGCCTGACGCGATTCATCGATGATGGGCGCATCGAGATTGACAGCTGAAGGCGCCGACGAGACATGGGCCATTCTCGCGTCGCTCATCAACACGGCAAAACTTCACGACATCGACCCGCGGCACTATCTTAGTGACGTTCTCGAGCGCATCGTATCCGGACGCACCAAGATAAATCAGCTGAACACGCTGTTGCCGTGGCATTGGAAAGCTGCGTGCGACGGTTCCGAGGCAAAGATCGCCGCTTGATCAGTTCGACGGCAAGGCGTCGAGAACTTCCTGCGCATCGCTGGCGTCGTCGTAAATCTCTTCGCGGATCACGCGCAGCGTCACCTCGTGCAGATACACTTGTAGCGCACCCTCAAGCTCTGTGAACTCCGGCAGCAGGACCCGATCAACGAGGCCCCGTGACGCACGGACCATCACCGTGTTGCGTCGCTGCCGGCGATAACGAAACGGCCGCACCCCACATCGGCGGCAAAGCGGCAGAAACAAGTGCCGAGACCACTGGTCGGGAAGTGAGAATTGCTGTTCGATCGGTGGATCGTGGCGAGCAAGTTCCTCGACCCGGGCTCGCACCCGCTGCAGTGCGGCTTCCGCTGCAAGGCGCTCACCAGCAGTTCCGGCACCACGAACAACGCCTCGATCTTCCGAAGCTTCTCGCGCAGCTGCGACTCGCCGGTCATTCTGATCCCCGTCGCCCGCTCCGAACCGGAATCAACCCATCATCGCGCGCCAGCGGCGTCAATCATTCCGACCGTGCTATCCAGAGCATTCCGCACAGGTCAAGCCCAGGAACCGGTGATCCTCTCGTGACGCTCACGGAGCATGCGCTTCGACCCGTCGGGATTGCCTAGGATTAACGCCCCAGTGTCTCCGTTGAATCCTGCGTGGCGGCGGCCCATTCGATCCGACTTAGGTTTCACGCGCCCTGCGGTCCGCCCACCTGCCACGCGTCATCAAAGGATTGTTCGTAACCGGACATTCCGCGCAGCGTATTGAAGGCCTCGGATCAGGTGCGGGCGGCTGGTCGCGACGAAAGGAGCGGCGTTCCGGCTGTATCTGCGGCCGGCGAGGGTCGTGGGCGATTATCTGCCCTGGGACAGCCGATCGGTTCGTATTCGACCCAGCGCTGCAGCGATGCGGGATTTAGCTCGACTGGTAAATCCGGTTAGTTGGGCGGACCAACGGACGCTTATCGCAGAGCCGCAGATCGGATCGACCAGAAGAACAGCCCTCATTCTCGGCATGGGAATTGCTGGCCCGCTCCTCGAACAAGCCGCTGCCCGCACGTGTCTGGTCGTACGACGCCGCAGGAGAACCCTCTCCATTTCTGTCACTGCAACGCTCGCTTCGGGAATAGGACTGTGCAGCCGCAAACCTCAGGGCCGCAACCCCAGCAACGCAATCATGGTGAGTTGGCTTGCCTTGCTAGGCGTCCTTTCGACCCACCAGGGAGGAACGAAATGAGTGAGCGGAATGTGGCCGAAATCGATCTTCACAACCTACACGTCTTGGATCCGCTGATTGGGAAATGTCAGCAGTTGGTAAGGGAAGTGGCAATTCCCTACCAATGGGAGGTGCTGAACGATCGCAATCCCGAGGCGATACCGAGCCACGCGGTGGAGAACTTCCGCATCGCCGCAGGAGATGCGAGAGGCGAGTTCCATGGAACGGTTTTTCAGGACAGTGACGTCGCAAAATGGCTAGAGGCGGTAGCTTGGTCACTATGCCAGGCACCCAATCCAGAGCTGGAGAAGGCTGCCGACGAGCTGATTGAATTGATTGCGACCGCCCAATGTGGCGATGGCTATCTTAACACCTATTTCATACTGAACGCGCCTCGGGAGCGCTGGAGCAACCTAGCGGAGTGCCACGAGCTTTACTGCGCCGGCCATTTGATTGAAGCGGGTGTCGCTTTCTTTCAGGCGACTGGCAAACGGCGATTGCTCGAGGTTGGTTGCAGACTTGCTGACCACGTCGACACGGTTTTCGGCCCGGAACGCGATCAGCAACATGGCTACGATGGCCACCCGGAAATTGAACTTGCGTTGACACGCCTCTACGAAGTGACGCATGAGCAGCGATATCTCACGCTAGCCCATTTTTTCGTGGAGCAACGCGGTTCGGAGCCACATTTTTACGACATTGAGTACGAGAAGCGCCGGCAATCCTGTGCCACCGAATCAGGCGGCCTGCCCTGGATGTTAAAAAACAAAGCATATAGCCAAGCGCATTTGCCACTTTCCAAGCAGCGGACGGCCACCGGCCATGCGGTTCGCTTTGTATACCTCATGACTGGGGTAGCGCATCTTGCGCGTCTGCGTCAGAACGATCAGCAACGTCAGACTTGCCTACGGCTGTGGCAAAACATGGTGCAGCGCCAGATCTATATCACCGGAGCCATCGGCTCGCAAAGCGCGGGCGAAGCGTTTAGCTGCGATTACGATCTGCCGAACGATACCGCGTACGCGGAAAGTTGCGCATCCATTGGCCTAATGATGTTCGCGCGTCGTATGCTGGAGATGGAGCTGGATGGTCAATATGCCGATGTGATGGAGCGCGCGCTCTACAATACCGTTCTCGGCAGTATCGCATTCGACGGTCGTCATTATTTCTATGTTAACCCGCTCGAAATGCATCCCAAAACGCTGAGGGCTAATGGCATTTATAATCATGTCTCGCCGGTGCGAAGGCCCTGGTTTGGCTGCGCGTGCTGTCCACCGAACATCGCACGGCTTTTCGCATCGATTGGTCATTATATCTATACGCTCCGCGCCGATGCGCTCTATGTAAATCTCTACGTCGGCAATAGGGTGGAAATGTCGGTCGGCGGGGCTAAGCTGCGACTGCTCATGAACGGCAACTATCCCTGGAAAGACGAGGTGGAGATCGCCGTCGAATCCGCACTGCCAATTTCTCACACGCTCGCTCTGCGCCTACCACAATGGTGCAGCGCGCCGGCGGCGAGCCTGAACGGAGAACGTATCAATTGCGAGCCGCGAAATGGCTATTTGCACATTCACCGGACATGGAGGCAGGGAGATCGCGTCAAACTATTGCTGCCGATGCAAGTGCGTCGCGTCTACGGCTATCCGCAAGTTCGCAATTTGGCCGGCAAGGTGGCCATAGAGCGTGGCCCGTTAGTTTATTGCCTTGAGGAAGTCGACAACGGGACCGAGTTACACAACGTTTGGCTTCATGCAGACAGCCAGTTTTCGCTTGTCGACGGAACTGGTCTCTTCAAGGGCAAGATTTTGCTGCAGGCTGACGGAGTGCGACTGCAACACACGCAGTCCGAAGAAGCGGCACTTTATCACTACGACAAGGTGCCTGGTCAGCTAGAACCGCAGCGGTTGACATTCATTCCGTGGTTCAGCTGGGCTAACCGCGGCGAAGGCGAAATGCGGATTTGGATAAATGAGCGCTGACGCCGACAAAGGGCGCGCTTCCACGAGCCGCAGTTAGATCGGCGATATCGCCGGTCAAAGCCTGGACATCGTCAATCTATTTAAGACGCCCCGCTTACGACCCGCACTGAAGCATCCAAACGAAGAACGGGATAAGAGGCGGTGCGGTGGGAGTTTGGAAAGCCAACGATCCGCTTGGAGTCAGCAAGCCAACATCGAACGATCCAATTGGTTGTGAAGATGCATTCTGGGACTTGCTCGCGGCCTCATCAAACCTACTGAGTGCCAATAGCTTGAGGGTGCGCCGTGCTCGTTTGGAAGCAATCAAGCCAGAGTGAAGTACGATTAGCGGGATCCACGCCAGGTTTTCGTAAGCCAGGCTGCCTATCAACTCCACACGGCCTAGACCCTATGTTTGCCCTTTGAGGTGACGGGCGGCCCGCCCCGCGGCAAGCTCCATCGAGGGTTGCGCCGGATGGTCCGGCGCCGAACCTCAAGCATGGGGAGCGGGCCTGATGAACGATAGCATTTTCGTGGGGCTGGATGTGCGCAAGACGACGATTTCGGTCGCAGTGGCGGAAGGGATGCGCGGCGGTGAAGTTCGTAACTTGGGGATCATCCCTAATCGCGCCGATCAAATCGACAAGCGGCGAAGAAGCTTGGCAAGGGTGACCGGCAGGTAAGTTTTTGTTACGAAGCCGGACCCTGCGGTTATAGCCTGCATCGACAACTGACGGGACTGGGGCACAACTGCATCGTGGTGGCCCCCTCGCTGATCCCGATGAAGGCCGGGGATCGGGTAAAAACTGACCGGCGCGATGCGGCGATGCTGGCCAAGCTGCACCGGAGCGGCGAGCTGACAGCCGTGTGGGTTCCGGATGCGGCGCATGAGGCCATGCGCGACTTGGTGAGAGCCCGCGCCACGGCGATGCGTGTGCTCGGAAAGGCGCGGCAACATCTCCAAGGCTTCCTGCTGCGACATGGGCGCATCTATGCCGGGAAAAGGGGGTGGACTCTGGCTTATCGTCGATGGCTCACCACGGTGCGCTTCGATCACCCGGCGGGCCAAATCGTTCTGCAGGACTACATTCATGCCGTGACCGACGCTGAGGCCCGTGTGGACTGCTTGACCAAGCGGATCGAGGAGCTGGCGCCACAATGGTCGATGACGCCGTTCGTAGAGGCCGTGCAGGCCATGCGCGGCGTCGCCTTCATCGTTGCCGTGACGGTGGTTGCCGAGGTCGGCGACTTCTCCCGCTTCGACAATCCCCGACAGTTGATGGCCTTTCTCGGCCTCGTGCCGTCAGAGCATTCGAGCGGCGTCACCATCCGACGCGGCGGCATCACCAAGGCTGGCAACGCTCTGGACAGGCGGGCTCTGATCGAGGGGGCGTGGACCTATCGCATGCAAGCCCACGTCAGCAAGCTCCATGACCGTAACGAGCGCCTGCCTCAAGCTATCCGCGATATCGCCTGGAAAGCCTAGGTCAGGCTGTGCGCCCGCTATCGCCGCTCGTCGGCGGCCGGCAAACCCAAGGTGATCGTCACCACTGCCATTGCACGCGAGATGGTCGGCTTCCTGTGGGCGATCACTCGGCAAGTACAGCTCGGGCCGGTCGCCTGAAAGAACGCTGCTCGACCATATCTGGTGCCCAGGGCAGGAGGCAGGGCGCCGTGGGGAATCCTCGTGGCCTGTTATGAGCCGGCATCGCCGACGCTCGCTCCTAGACCGAGGCAGCCCCAAGACGAAACCACGGTCATGCGGTAGCCAACCCGCGCATGAGAGCTTGATCAACCGTCGTCTTTGGCCCTGCCTCCTACCGTGGGCACCTTCGAAGTCCAGCGTCCGGGCGCTCAGCCGGAAGCGGTTCCGCTTGATCGAGCCCCTTGACAGCAAACATGAGAACAGGCCGTTGACCAAGTGCAGAAATCTATGCCCGACGGAAGCACTAATCGCCATGTATAATCGCATCAACGGCTCGTACTACTACCAATCGCCGCCCTTTGCCGAAGCTGACGAGCAAGCGGGTGCAAACAGCTTTGCGGATGCGTTCGCCAACATGCGGTCAGCCGAATCTGGGTCAAGCGGCAGCTCATCATCAGCAACGAGACCGTATTTGCTGGTTTCAACTCCTCCTGTGATAGAATTCAAGGATCGCAGATCATTCCGGGAAGCCGCGAAGGCCTATCATGGCGACGAGATCAAGTACATCGCCGATAAACCCGCAAGAGTGCTCCGACTTCGTGTCCGCTAGAGCAAGGCGGACTGCAGAAGTTGCCGAAGACTATGGAACAACCCGAGATTCCGACGACGCGCGATACTTCAGCTACCAGCTGGGAACAAGAGTGGGGAGGGTCGAAGAGGCCACTATAAGGGGGTGGTCTGAAGAATAGCGCGGAGCGATGCCAGGCACCATAGACAAGCAGGGCAAAACTGTGCCGACTGGCGCCGTAGCCGAAGGAGCTCGCGCAGAGCTTTCGCGCGCCAATCAATATCACCCAAAACACCCATGATTTCACACGATGGCCCCACAGGGAGCTTCTGAGTTGAACGAAGCTCTTTTGTTGCGCCAGGCGGTATGTCGCAATCGCATTTAGCTGCTACGAATCTGAGCGAAGAAGCGCTTGAGCTTGTCGAACAACTTCTGCGCAAGGTCACCTGAAGTGCCAAAAAGCAGAGACGAGCGGGGCCTAGAGGTGCCAAGTATGCCGACCCTTGGTGGCAACGTCGTTCTGAGCGGCCTGATGCCTGGTGGACAACTCACGGGCCAAGAGGCAGTACGACATCGACTACCGTTGGTGCCGGCTGATTTCGGAGAGCCCGCTTCAATAAGATCGCGCCGAGCTCGCGACCGGATCTCAACATTCAGGGCTGAAATGACTCGCCGCCGGCTGATCGTTTCAAGTGCGTCCTCCATTGCGGTTTTCCTTCAGTGCGGCATTGAGGTGCTCGATCAGTGCATGTCCGGCGAAGGGCTTGGCCAAGAAGCCAATCGCTCCTGCGCTCAAGGCTGAAGCGCGCACGCGGTCGTTCGGGAACGCAGTAATGAAAATGAAAGGTACCCCGTAACCACGGGTCCGCATTTCCGCCAGCAGGTCCAAGCCGCTCATAACCGGCATCTGCACGTCCGTAATTACGCAAGAGGTCTCGTTCAACCGCGGCGATCTCAAAAAATCCTCCGCCGATGTAAATGTTTGAACGATGTAGCCGCGCGATTTCAATAGGTTCTCCGTCGCCGCACGGACAGATGCGTCGTCGTCAACGACAGAAATCAAAGGCGTGGACAAGACGATCTCTCCTGGCGCGGGACTAACGGCTGCCGAGGCATTAGCCACCCTGGGCGAAAAGTGGGCTCGAGTGACGAAATTGTAAAATCATACTTAGGTTTGTTCAGAACGATTGGCTCCGATCCCCAGAGTCTCAGCCATTCTGATCAGATCGGCCAGTGAGCGGGCACGCATCTTTCTCATTACGTGTCCCCGGTAGATCTTGACCGTAATCTCAGCGAGCCCAAGCTCAGCGGCTACCTGCTTATTCATCAGACCGGAAGCGACCAGCTTCATCACCGCCTGTTCGCGCGGGCTTAGGGTCTCAAATAGGGACTGCAGGGTTGCGACGGCTTGCTGGGCCTCCCGTCTTTTGCGGTCGCGCTCGGTCGCGGCAATCACCGCGTCAAGCAATTCCTGATCGCGAAACGGTTTGGTAAGAAAATCGACCGCGCCTCCTTTCATCGCCCTGACGCTCATGGGAATGTCGCCATGGCCGGTAATGAAAATGATCGGAATATGTATGTTCAACTTCGCCAGCTCAGTTTGGAACTCCAGGCCGCTCAAGCCGGGGAGCCGGACATCAAGAACCAGGCAGCTAACAACATCCGGAAGTGCGCTCTGCAGCATTTCGCGGGCCGATCCAAATGCAACGACGTCCAAACCTACCGATTGAAAAAGGTTGGTGAGCGACCGACGCATGGAGATATCGTCCTCGACAACAAAGACGATCGCCTTTGTCGAAGCCTCGGGTTTGCTGCTTGGCGAGTCAAAGCGTTGCGTCATGAGACGATCTCCTCATGCAACGGCAGGGCAAACTGGAATGTCACGCCCGGCTCCTGCTTGCGCACCACGGACAGTCGGCCTCCGTGAGCCTCAACGATCGACCGGCAGATCGAAAGACCCATTCCAAGGCCGCTGGATTTCGTGGTGAAGAAAGGCTCTAGCACGCGGTCCGCATCATTCTCCGCGATCCCGACGCCCCAATCTGTCACGGCCACCTGCACATGCCCCATATCGTCCATGGACGACTGAATCAGCAACTCACGCTTTCGGTCCCTGACTGCGTCCATGGCTTCGATCCCGTTCATCACCAGATTGATGATCACTTGCTGCAACTGAATCCGGTCACCCAGAATCATAGGCAGAGCTGCCGTCAGCTCGGTTCTTAACGCCACCTGGTGGCTCACCAGCTCTCGTGTCACCAGCACAATGACGTCCCTAACGACCTCGTTGATATCGAGCGGGACCATCTCGATCTCGCCCTTCTTCGCCAGAGCGCGCACGCGACGGATCACTTCGCTTGCCCGTATTGCGTCTTCGATGATCCACTCAACCGAAGAGCGCGCCGCCGATAGATCAGGAGTTTCGCGGCCCATCCAACCAAGGCACGCGTCGGCGTTGCTGATAATTGCGGCGAGTGGCTGGTTGATTTCATGGGCAATGGAGGTTGTCAGCTCTCCTAACGTCGTCACACGTGTCACATGCGCAAGTTCCGCCTGTGCCTTCCGCAACTGTTGTTCGGCTTGATCTGCGCGAATAATAGCGGTGATGTCGGTGCTGACGCCGCGGTAACCAAGGAACTTGCCGTTCGGATCAAAAAAGGGCTTGCCGCTCGTCCGAACGTAGATCGGAGATCCGACCCGGTTGACAGTACGGTAGACCAGATCCCGGAACGGTAGATGCGCCTCCAGTGTGGCCCGATGCTGCCGCCACTTCTCAGGTTCCTCTTCCACATCGCACGCAATGTCCCAGCGGAGCAGGCCCATCAATCCTGTCGCTAAGATTCCCGCAGTGCTGGTGTGCTCGGACAAGCGCGTAACCTGGTGATCTGGCCCGGTCTCCCAGAGCCAATCGGACGCCGTCTCGGCGTAATCGCGAAAGCGCTGCTCGCTTTCGCGCAGCGCAGCCAGTGTGTTTTCCAGACGCTCTCTGGCGGCGTATTGCTCGGTCACATCCATATGCGTTCCGATCAGTTCGCTCACGCAACCATCGTTGCCGACCACGATATGCGCAACGGAGTGTATGCGCCTTATCCCGCCGTCTTTCAGAAGGATTCGAAAATCATACTCGAAGCGATCTTCCTTGAGCTCGATAGCCTGGCGCTGAACCTCCTGGAGCCCGGGGAGATCGTCTGGATGGATGCGCGAGCGAATGGTCTCTATCGATACAGTCTCTTGCGGATCGAACTCAAACAGACGATCGACCTCGGCGGAGCGATACACAAAATCGAGCCCATGAACGTCCCATGACCAACTGCCCGTGTGGCTGAGATGCTGGGCTTCGGCGAGATAGGCCTCACTGCGGCGCAGCTTCTGTTCTGCTTGCCGCTCCGCGGTAACATTCGTCGCTGCTCCGACAAACTCAATATCACCGCTGGCGGTTCTCGTGGCTCGTGCCCGCGCATGGATGTGCTTCACCGAGCCGTCCGGCAGCAGCAGCCGATATTCATGTTCGAAATCCTTCGGATCTCGCATCGCCCGATCAATGACCTCTTGAACCGAGGCCCGATCATCTGGATGGGTGCGCTCGACGACGAAGTCCGGCGACGGAACGGTCTGCGGGTCCAACTCAAATATTCGAAACGTCTCCTTTGACCAGAAGACCTCGCCGGTGACGACGTTCCAGCCGAAGCTGCCCGTATTGCTCAGCTCCTGCGCCTGGGCCAAATGTGCTTCGCTCCGCTGCAGGGCAAACTCGGTCCGCTTCCGTTCCGTGATATCTTCGCAGGATATCAGAACAATGGGCCGGTCATCAGCCCAAAGCATGGCTTTGGCATTTTCACGTACCCACAGTACCGAGCCATCATTCCTGACTTTCCGGGCCTCCCAGGTCCGCGATTGACCGATATCTTCAAGGCAGGCGCGAATGCATTCGCGAGCTAACTCGCGATCCTCCTCCAGAAAGACTCCCAGGATGGAATGGCCGATCAGTTCGGAACGCGCATAGCCGAGCTGTGCCGCGCCGAACGTATTGGTATTGAGAACGGTACCGGCTTCGTCGACCATGACGTACATGGCCGGATTGTGTTCAAAGATTGCTTGCCAGCGTTTCTCGCGGTCTTCCAAATCGGCCGCGCTGATCCGGAGTTTGGCTGCGGCCTCACGCGCGGCTTGGCTCTCTTGGCGGACTTTTCCCATCAGGTGCGTTCCAATGATCGAGACAATGAAGAACGCAACGACCACCGGAAGATCTTGTGGGTCATCGATCCGCAGACTGAACGCTGGCGGCGCAAAATAGTAAGCCAAAGCTACGATGGCCACGACACAAAGCGCGGATGACGCGATGAGGCTGCCCATCAACGAAAACAGCAATACGACCAACAAATAGGCGAACGCGGTCGCAGCGAACTGCGCGTGAAGGTACAAGCAAGCCAGCGTTACCACGGCCAACGTTATGCTGCCGAAGGTAAACTGAGGGGCTGAAACTTTCAAATTGCTGATCTGACTACGCATTTTTATATCGTCCGGGCTTTTCTCCGGCGGGAGAGCTATAACATTTTAGGCAAAAATGAGGCAATCCTTTCCGTGTCGACAGACGCTCGTACGCGGTTGCGAGATTGATTGCCTTCTTTTGAACTCAGCACGCGCCGAAGGAAGACGCATTACAAACGTACGTATAGTTGTCCTAAACCTTTCAATATTGCATCTGACCTCTGTACATCGAGGCTGGGTTGTCTGCTTTCCTCCGCCGCCGGTGACCTTTGGGGCAGGCATTCGAGGCTGCGGCCGAGGACCGCGACCCCGTGGCACCCACGACGAGGACAAGGACTTCAGTTCAGCCAGGACGTCGCGGCCGAAAAAGCAGGCCCCTCGTCGAACCCGGAAAGGCCAGGTGCAAGCTGCGGGACCACGCATCTCGCAATTGATCATGCGGACGGGAGGGCAATGTAATGTGCGAGATAGCAGGGCGAAGTTATGCAACTGCTATCTATGCCTCGCGGCCATGTCCGCCCAGGCTCGGTGCCGACGAAGCGTCAGCCGGAATCCAGGGGGGTATATGAGGGCCGAGCCGATACTTGCTTCCGCGAGCTGCCTCGTCTCTGTCAAGGTGCCAATCTAGTCCGCGCTGATCACATCCATCGCGATCTGATACGCACCGTAGTACTGAGTTGCACGGAAGACGCTACCGCCTCGTCGGCCGGGCGAGGCAAGTGTGTTGACCACGCACCTGGGCATTTGTGGGCGGGCCAACACCTTGGTCCGTCAAGCTGGATACGTTCTTTCGCAGCCTTACTGTCTGGCTCGGCAATATTGCACAGGCGCCCGGCTGGCCAGAAGCCTGACCTCGAAAGACCACGCTTGAAAATGACTTTCTAAAACTGCAGCTCCTTATCGCGTGCGGTAACCCCTCACAGGCGACTGCCGAGGGCGTGACGCGGAGCAAGAGCTGCGTTCTGGGGATGCCGTGGGAGAAAGCTCGGATTCGCAGATCAGGCACGGTGCATGCCGACTTAAACTACGAAGAATCGTGAATGCGGTTGCGCTTGGATTCGACGCGTCTTGCAATGACGGCGACCAAGATCCGCGGCCTACCTCCCTGTGTCGACAGTGGTGAGCCGGTCGAGCCGAGCGTGCAACGTCGCGTGCTCAAGCTCGCCTTCCCACCAGGATACGAACACGGCTGCAATGCCATTGCCCGTGATGTTGGTAAGGGCGCGTACCTCGCTCATGAACTTGTCGATCGAGAACACGATTGCCATACCCGGTACCAGCGCTGGGTTGACGACCGACAACGTTGCGGCGAGCGTGATGAAGCCCGCGCCGGTGACGCCGCTTGCCCCCTTGGAGGTCAGCATTGCCACGAGCAAGATCGTGAGCTGTTGGCCAAAGGTGAGATCGACTCCGAGCGCTTGGGCAATGAACAATGTAGCAAGCGTCATATAAATGTTGGTGCCATCGAGGTTGAAGGAGTACCCAGTTGGAACCACTAGGCCGACCACGGGCTTGGAGCAGCCCAGCCGCTCAAGTTTCTCCATCAATTGCGGCAGCGCGCTTTCCGAGGAGGAAGTGCCGAGCACGATCAAAAGCTCGTCCTTGATATAGACAATAAACTTGAAAATCGAAAAGCCGACGATGCGCGCGATGACACCGAGCACCACCACGACAAAAAGCGCAGCCGTAACGTAAAATAGCGCGATCAGACCGATCAGATTGCCGAGCGCCGCCGGCCCGAACTTGCCAATCGTGAAGGCCATGGCGCCGAAGGCTCCGATCGGGGCCGCTTTCATGATGATGGCGATTACACCGAACACCGCGTGCGCGACGTCGTCAATCATGCCGCGCAGCCGCTCCCCGCGTTCTCCCAGCGCCATCATAGAAAAACCGAACAAGATCGCGAACAGGAGCACCTGCAAAACATCGCCGCGAGCGAACGCGCTGACCACGGTATCGGGAATGATATTGAGAAAGAAATCGACGCTCTTGGAGGCTTCCGCTTGCTTGACGTAATTGGCGACCGCTGCAGCGTCCGGCTTGACTGCAAGGCCATGACCGACTTGGACCAGATTACCCATAATAAGGCCCAACAGCAGCGCAAAGCTGGAGACGATCTCGAAATAGACCAATGCCTTGACGCCGACGCGACCGACTTTCTTTGCATCCTGAATGTGCGCGATGCCGGATGCGACGGTGCAGAAGATGATCGGTGCGATCACCATCTTGATGAGTTTGATGAATCCGTCACCGAGCGCCTTGACCCAATCGTTGGTCGCGACAGATGGCCACAGCCAACCGACCAAGGCACCAACCACAATGGCGATCAACACCTGGATGTAGAGGATCTTATACCAAGTCTGCGACGCGCGCGCGGGTGCCGCGGTTGCCATGGTGGTCATGACGCTTCCTTCCCGAATATACTCGAATGCAAGCCGCCGCGTCGTTGAGAGGCGACAGCATCATGCGAGGCTCGTTGTTTTAGCCGTGTCCGATTGAAGACGATCCGCGAGGCGGCGCGTCATCCCAAAGGCAGGCGTCCAGTTAGGTTATCTTTTTTCGCTAAGCAAGATATGCACCAGATGCCCGATCTGCGGCCAATCAAGTGTTCGGGGATAAACTCGCCATTGGCTCGATCCAAATGCTCGCACCGCGGTCGCAAGCCCGAACATGACGTGGCGGCATAATACGGATCTTTGGTCGGCTGGGCGTAGGGTGGGCACTTCTCGACCTAGAAGCCTAGCGTGATCGGTATGCGCTGACTGATAAGATTGATGCAACACTGCGTGAGATTGGTAAAATCGATAGTTTCGATCGTAGGCATTCACGCAATGGATGTCCGGCACATCGAAGATCTAGAACCCGATTGCCTACAAATTCTGAGATGGGAGCGCTGCATTTTCGCTACCGGCAAAGCATGTCCGATCGCTGGGCGTTTGTCTCCAGGTGAAGTGACCGCACAGTTCAGCAGACGGCGGACATCTGCTTGTGCGTACAAGAGCGCGCAGAGGTCTTCCAAGAAGAAGCAATCTTATGACCCTTGAAGTCTTCCGTCTGTTGCCGATTCAGTGGGCAACGTGGCACCTCAAGACGGGCTACCGTCGCCGCTGCTCGGCCTCGCGGTTGACCAGGGATATGGCGCCGCCAGCGTTGAATAGGGCTTCAAATCGAATGAGAACACCGCACATGCTGCGAAAGCTCCCGCATGTAGGCGCGCGCTACAAAACCGAATCGTCGTTCGATGAGAATCTCCGAGCACGGGCGCATGCAGCGCGGCTGCCGCGGCGCAACATGAATGGGCGCACTGATTCCATGGTTTTGATCGGATTGTCCAAGCATGCGCGATGCCTGAGCAACGCGCCTTCACGCCATCCGTGCGCATTGGGGGAGGGGCTGCCACTATCATAAATAGCGCAGAGGCGCACTTCGGCAAATTGGCGGAGGCCATCACCGACTGTCGCGGCCGGATCGCACGGACTAATGGCGCCTTCAGCTTGGGTGTCGAATGTCGCCCATCGGATTTTGCTATCGCTTCGGGGCGCGCTTCTGCATGATATCGGCATCAATAAAGTGCTGCCATTCGCGCTGCCCATTTCTCCTGGAGGTACCAAGCTTGATCCGATCTCGGGCTATCGCGCGGCCGCTGCGCACGCTGGAGGTTGCGCTTATCTGGAGCCGCACGCTTGAGAAGCGACGTGCATATAGCGCAGGGCTGCCAAAGATCGCGGGCGCGACGCACTAGATGAATCGTGAGTGCGGGCCGGTCTCGGGAGTATGACCTCCACGTCCGATCCCTGCAAAGGGGGAGGGCTATGCTGCCGGCCAGTCAGTGCGCCGTGCTGAGAGCCCGATCAGGTTAGGGACCCAGCAGATCGCCATATGAGGTCAACGCAGATTCTGGGGCGAGATGCGGTCGGGCATGCGCGCCGGCGAGGTCGAACTCAGCGGGTACTGCCGTTTTGCCGCGCGCTCGCTCGCTCCTGGACGTACTCAATGAATCCGGTTGCGAGGTGATTGCGTTGCCGGCGCGGCGAGTGTGGTGTTTGCGCCATCGACATCATCAAGATCGACGGTGAGCTTAATCACCGTGACGTCTTCTTCAGCGAGCCGCAGAAACGCGCGAACGAAAAGATCTGTGCATGTGTGTCTCGCGCCCGGGGCACTATCACGGTCGATATGCGGCACCGCCCGGACGCTCTGTAGGTCGCTGCAAACCGTTTTCGGCGGCAAGTCCTGCCTCCGGCACAACAAGCTGCATGTCGCAAGGTTTTGCGCTCGTTTATCACGGTGCGCACATGATTACCGGATGAAGGCGTCGCTGCTTGGAGGTCCTTTGCGGCAACGTCCAGCAAGGTATGAATTCCGATACCCTTGCTACCAGCCGCGTCCATTGTCGTAAATGGGACTGTGGCGGGTCGTGCTTGCGCTCAGCCGCGCCCGCGTTCGAGCGAACTCTAACGCCCGGGGCAATTTTCGAAACAGAATCCACTTAAGGATCGCGTCGAGTGCCGTAAGATCCAATAATAAACCTGCGGGCGTCAAACTCTGCCGCATCATTGTGCCGTCGCTGTCTGCTCGGGAACGAAGATGCCGGAAACCTGACAGAGCGCAAGATCCACTCCACAGCGAACTCGTCGTCTGTGCGTATTTTCTCACGTTGAGACAAGAACGCACCACATTGCGCAAGCGGCACAGGGATTGCTGAGCGGCACGGGGATTGCTGGGTGACGAGCGAGGAGCTGCCGCCTTCAAGACCGGTCGAAGTCGGCCCCGTGACAGGAGTTTCCTATGAAGTTTGCGACGCTGCTCTTGCTCGCGAAAACGACGCGCGTCAAAGTAGTGGCCGCTGCGAAGGTCCGCACCACGAAGAGGCGTTGCGCGCCCCATGCCTCGGCGCGCCGGATGTGTTGGCGATCACTGTCCCGAGACGGCGACCGTCTCTCACCGGGGGGCTGACGCCTATGGATGCGTTTTCGGCAGAGATTTGGCAATCCGTTGCGCTTACAATCGAGCTCGCCAGCGTGACGACCATCATCCTCTTGGCGATTGGTGCGCCGCTCGCGTGGTGGCTAGCGCGTTCACATACTGTTCTGCGCGAGGCGGTGGCAGCGATCATCACCCTTCTGCTGGTGCTCCCGCCGACGGCACTCGGTTTCTGTGTTCTCGTGCTGCTCGGGCCCGGCGGACCTGGGGGGCTTCTCGCTTCTTTCTGGGGCGAGCGCTCGCTCGCCTTTACCTTCGCAGGATCGTAGTCGGATCGGTGCTCTCGGCGCTGCCTTTGGTGGTGCAGCCGATCCGCAACGCCTTTGTTGCGATGGGCGACCCTCCGCTGGAAGCCGCGGCGCGGGTTTCTCCGTTGCATGCCTTCGTTACCATCGGTTTGCCGCTGGCGCGATTGGAGTTTGTCAAAGCCGCTGTGATTGGCTTTGCTCATACGATCGGCACATTCGGCGTCGTGATGATGATCGGCGGCAATATTCCTGGGCGCACCAAGGTGTTATCAGCTTACGTCATAGACTACGTCCAAGCATCACGCTGGCGCGAGGCGAGTGTGGTTGCGGGCGGTATGGTGATGTTCGCTCTTGCGGTCATCTTCACCTTAGCTCTCCTAGACAGACGCGGTGCCACGAGAAGCACATGAGCGCAGGCGCGCCAGACCGGATCGAGTGGCTTTCGGCTTGTCAGACCAGACATGCCAGAGCTGGAGCAGCGCAAGCCAGCTCCGTCTATTGGCGAGGATAGAATGAACAAGCTTGTTATGGCCGCAGCGGTTGCTGGAATCAGCTTCAATTCGGTGCATTCAGCGCCTCTGCCCGAGGCCATGGCCGATGACGTGGGAGTTTCTCAGCAACGCCTTGCCAAGCTAGACGAGTTCTTCGATCGTGAGATCGAAAGCAAGCGCGTGCCGGGCGCGGTGGTTGCAATCGCCCGAGATGGCAAGCTGATCCATTACAAGGCGTATGGCCAACTTGATCCTGCAAAAGGATCGTCGATGCGGCTCGATGCGATGTTCGCGCTTGCATCTATGACCAAGCCGATGGTGGCCGTTGCCGGGCTCACCCTCATGGAGCAAGGTCGCCTGCCTCTACGGAGCAGGCTCACGGATTATTACCCGGAATTCGCAAACATGAAGGTCGCGGTGCCACGGCCTGACGGTTCGTTGAAGTATCAAGCGCAGAGTTCTCCGATCTACATCCACGATCTTTATCGGCACACATCAGGCCTCACCTATGGCGCGCCTCCAGATAGTCCAGACCAAGTGGCGCGTCTCTACCCGGATTTTGCAGCCCCGCCGCTAAAGGGTGACAAGCAGGCTTTCATCCAGGCCATTACCAAGTTGCCGCTAGCGCACCAACCGGGGACGGAATTCGAATACGGCTTCTCGACCGACGTGCTCGGAGCTATTGTGGAACAGGTCAGCGGACAACGATTGGGCGACTATCTTGCCAGCAACCTGTGGAAGCCGATCGGGATGCAGGATGCCACTTTCCATTTATCCACATCACAACGCGAGCGCCTCGCGCGTCCGTTTCCAGACGACCCGCTGACTGGAAAGCCTCAAGAGATCGAGCTCCTCGAAAGTCGGACAATGTTTGACTGCGGAGGAGCCTGCGCGTTTGCGACAGTCGGTGACTATGTGCGCTTTGGGCAAATGCTGCTAAACGGCGGGGAGCTCGATGGGCAGCGCATTCTTGGCCCGAAGACGGTGCGCCACATGATCTCCAACCACCTCGGGCCGGAGATCAAGAATAAGGTCGCCAATGTGGAGGCGCATCGTGCCGGCTTCGGCTTTGGACTCGGGGTGGCTGTGCGCATAAGCGAGGGTATCTCGGCGGTTCCGGGCAATCCAGGTGAGTTCACCTGGACCGGCGCTTACGGAACGCAATTTTTCTGCGACCCGAAGGAGCGTCTGATCGTGGTGGTCGGAACGGCCGCGCCCGGAGAAATCCGCAAGTACTATCGCGAACAAGTCCAGTACATCGTCTATGCTGGACTAATTCGATAATTCGCCCGGCGTTGAAAGAACCCGACGATAGTTTTGGGTGGTTGGAAACCGGCGTTGCCGCTGGACACCGATGACTGAACTCAGCGCCGGAGCTGCTATCGTCGGCCGGATTGCGCCGGTGCTCGGAGCGAACGTGACGCTTCCGGCATCGCGAAGAGACGCTCGCAGGCGTGTGCGGTGTCGTGATATGCTAAGAGGACCGCTGCTTGCCGTCGATTGGCCCGGGCGATGCTCTCCTAGATGATCGCTTTAGAACATCAGACCGTGGCGTCCGATCCCTTGGTAATGCGGTGCGGCAGCCACATTGAATGACAGACAGATCGGACCGATCCGCCTTGCAGATCAAAGCATGTGCGCTGCGCGGCTCGGCATTGCGTTCTGTTCGGTGCCGGCCGGCCACTTTGGCGTGTTTCCGCAGTCGGACTATGACGCGGATCGAACCCCATTTGGCCCGCAGAGAGCAAGTCTGATTGAGATGGACGGTGCTCGTCAACTGCACCAACTCGTTCAACGACCGGTATGCGCGCGCGTGTTCCGATCGTGCAAAAGCGGGTATGACGTGGTCGCCCTGGATTGGCAAATCATCGTGCTGCTCTGTTGAAGTTCTCACATCGACGTTCAAAGCCCGACATCACTGGCGTGACAGGGCTCAACGGCGCGAGCTTGGGGCTTGCTGGCCGGCTCGCCGATAGGACAAGAGTCGAAAGGCTGGCTTGGCACCCAGTCAAGTGTTGCGCTCCGATGGCCTGTTTCTTGCTGCTGCGTCAGCGGTTCGTTACTGCCGGCGACGACTTACATGGAAGGGTTCATGAGTGGGGCAACGGAGACGCTTTACAGCGTGATCAGACGTCAGGGCATCACGCGTCGTAGTTTCCACAAATTCTGCAGTTTGACTGCCGCAAGCTTGGGACTTGGTTCGCTTGCCGCAAGCACTATTGCCGACGCCCTGGAGACCAAGCCGCGCGTACCCGTGATCTGGCTGCACGGGCTCGAGTGCACCTGCTGCTCGGAAAGCTTCATCCGCTCGGCCCATCCGCTGATCAAAGACACGCTGCTGTCGATGATTTCGCTCGACTATGATGATACGATCATGGCGGCGGCAGGAGAGCAGGCTGAAGCCATCCTGGAGGAAGCCCGCGCCAAGTATAAAGGCAAGTATGTGCTTGCGGTCGAAGGTAATCCGCCGCTGAAGCAGGGGGGCATGTTCTGCATTGACGGCGGCAAGCCGTTCGTTGAAAAGCTTAGGTCGATGGCGGAAGAGTCGATGGCGATCATCGCTTGGGGCACGTGTGCCTCCTGGGGATGCGTCCAGGCGGCCAAGCCCAATCCGACTGGCGCTGCGCCGATCGATCAGGTGATCAAGAACAAGCCGATCATCAAGGTGCCCGGGTGTCCGCCTATCGCAGAGGTCATGAGCGGCTTGGTGACTTTCATCACCACGTTCGGAAAGCTTCCGGAGCTCGATCGCCAAGGGCGCCCAAAGATGTTTTATTCCGAGCGCATTCACGACAAATGCTATCGACGTTCCCATTTCGACGCCGGCCAATTCGTCGAAGAGTGGGACGATGAGTGCGCGCGCAAGGGTTATTGCCTCTACAAGATGGGCTGCAAGGGGCCGACCACCTACAATGCCTGTTCGGCCCTTCGGTGGAACGGCGGTGTTTCATTTCCGATTCAATCCGGCCACGGCTGCCTCAGCTGCTCCGAAGACGGCTTTTGGGACAAGGGTTCATTTTACGACCGACTCACGACCATCAAGCAGTTCGGCATTGAGAAGAACGCCGATCAGATTGGTATGGCTGCTGCCGGGGTGGTTGGGCTGACCGTCGCCGCCCATGCGGCCGTCACCGCCGTGAAGCGGTTGACCAACAAGCCGGATCGCACAGCTCGACCAAGTAAACGGAATTGAGAAGAGGGCGACGGTGGCCGGACAGATACCAAATGGGTTCAATCTCGATCGCTCCGGCAAGCGAATTGTCATCGATCCGTTGACGCGCATCGAAGGCCACCTGCGTGTCGAAGCCAATGTCGATGCCGACAACGTAATCCGCAATGCGGTTTCGAGCGGGACGATGTGGCGTGGCATCGAAGTCATCCTGCGCGGGCGCGATCCACGCGACGCCTGGGCGTTTACTGAGCGGATTTGCGGTGTCTGTACCGGCACCCATGCGCTGACCTCCGTGCGCGCGGTTGAGAATGCGCTAGGGATCACGATTCCGGAGAATGCCAATTCGATCCGAAACATCATGCAGCTATGCTTGCTCGTGCATGATCATCTCGTACACTTCTACCATCTGCACGCACTCGATTGGGTCGACGTGGTCTCTGCGCTCCAGGCCGTCCCCAAGTCGACCTCCGCGCTGGCGCAGTCCATCTCGCCGTGGCCGTTGTCGTCTCCTGGCTATTTTAAGGATCTGCAGATCAGGCTGACTAAATTCTTCGAATCAGGGCAATTAGGTCCCTTCAAGAACGGTTATTGGGGGCATCCGGCCTACAAGCTTCCAGCGGAGGCGAACCTGATGGCCCTGGCGCATTATCTGGAAGCGCTCGACTTCCAGAAGGAGATCGTCAAAATCCAAGCCGTCTATGGGGGCAAGAATCCGCATCCGAACTGGCTGGTCGGCGGCGTGCCCTGCGCAATCAACATCGACGGAACTGGTGCGGTGGGTGCGATCAACATGGAGCGCCTTAATCTCGTATCCTCGATCATCGACCGTTCGATCGAGTTTGTCGAGCAGGTCTATCTGCCCGACGTCGCAATGATCGGCTCGTTCTATAAAGATTGGCTCCATGGCGGCGGACTTTCAAGCAAAAGCGTAATGTCCTATGGCGACATCCTCGAAAACGCCAACGACTGTTCTTCGAACAATCTCAAGCTGCCGCGCGGCGTGATCCTTGATGGCAACCTCACGGAGATATTGCCGATCGACCATAGTGATCCGGAGCAGATCCAGGAGTTCGTCACGCATTCGTGGTATAAATACCCGCGCGATTGCTGTGGACTGCATCCATGGGATGGCATCACCGAACCGAGTTTCGAGCTCGGGCCAAGAGTCAAGGGCAGTCAGACTAATATCAAGGAACTCGACGAAGGCGGCAAGTATTCGTGGATCAAAGCGCCGCGCTGGCGCGGCCACGCCGTCGAGGTCGGGCCTTTAGCGCGATACATCATCGGTTATGCGCAGGGCAAAGCCGAGTTCAAGGAGCCGGCCGACAGACTGCTCAAGGGACTGAATCTTCCCCTGACGGCGATGTTCTCGACACTCGGCCGTACCGCGGCGCGGGCACTCGAATGTCAGTGGGCGGCGCATCAGCTGCGTTATTTCCAGGATAAGTTGGTCCTCCACATTAAGGCAGGCAATACGGCAACTGCCAATGTCACAAGATGGAAGCCGGAAAGCTGGCCCAAGGAGGCCATGGGCTACGGTTTTGCTGAGGCGCCGCGCGGTGCGCTTGGACACTGGATCAAGATCAAGGACACAAAGATCGACAACTATCAATGTGTCGTGCCGACGACATGGAACGGATCTCCTCGTGATCCCAAGGGTAATATTGGCGCCTTTGAAGCCTCGCTGATCGGCACCCCGTTGGCCGATCCGCTGCGACCCCTGGAGATCTTGCGTACGATCCATTCCTTTGATCCGTGCCTGGCGTGCTCGACCCATGTGATGAGTCTTGACGGCCAAGAAATGGCTTTAGTCAATGTTCGTTAGGGACATGCGAAACGAGGCTCGGCAGCCCCCCGCTGCCGTCGATGCGGCACTGACCGAGCGCGGCATCGGCCATCGCGGCGCCTACGTTTATGACGCGCCGGTGCGACTGTGGCACTGGGTCAATGCGGCGGCCATTCTGATGCTGGCCTTAACCGGCTATCTGATTGGAACGGGCACACCGGCGATGTCGGGACAAGCAAGCGGCAATTTCCTGTTCGGCTATATCCGACTTGCGCATTTCTCTGCGGGATATGTCCTTAGCGTCGGCTTTGTTCTGCGCATTTACTCGGCCCTGATTGGAAATCGACATGCCGCGCAGATCTTTTGTGTTCCGCTCTGGCGCGGGTGCTTTTGGCACGAGGTGCACCAAGAGATTCGCCGGTACGGGTTCCTTGCAGTTGAGCCCGACAGAAGCGTCGGGCACAACCCCCTGGCTCAGCTCGCAATGTTTCTTATGTTTACGCAAACCATCACGTTCATGATCGTCACAGGCTTTGCACTTTATGGGCAGGGCGCCGGTAGCGACAGTTGGCAGGACAGGCTGTTCGGCTGGGTGTTTTCAATCTGGCCGAATAGCCAGGACGTCCATACCTGGCATCATCTCGGCCTGTGGGTGATCTTGGTCTTTGTTCTGGTTCACATCTACGCAGTGATCCGGGAGGACATCATGTCGCGCCGGAGCATCTCCTCCATGATTTCGGGTGAGCGCGAGTTTCGCGATTGAATGGCACGCGGTTACCAGTTCCGGAGAACAAGCAACGGATCCTTGTACTTGGCATCGGCAATATCCTGTGGGCCGATGAGGGGTTCGGCGTGCGGGCGGTAGAGGAGTTCCATCGCCGCTATGTAGTCGCTGACAACGTCACCATCCTTGATGGCGGCACGCAGGGGCTCTACCTCGTGAGCTATCTTGAGCAGGCCGATTGCCTGATCGTGTTCGATGCTATCGACTTTGCACTCCCGCCCGGAGAGTTGAAGCTCATGCGGGATGCCGAGGTGCCAAAATTTGCTGGCGCCAAGAAGATAAGCTACATCAGACCGGCTTTCAGGAGGTCTTGAGTGCGGCCGATCTGCTCGGCCGCTGCCCGCGAGAACTCGCTCTCATCGGATGTCAGGCGCTGGACCTGCAGCACTGGGGTGGTCCGCTGACAGCTCCGGTGCGCTTCCAGATTGCGCCGGCAATCGAGTTGGCTTGCAAACTCCTGACGCAGTGGGGCTCGCCGGCTGCACCGCGAACGGCGCCGCTGCCTGCATCAGAACGGCTGTTGGCGAACAGTATCGACCATGCAAGTTATGAGATGGGAGCGCAGCCGATCTAGCGGCCCGCGATTGATCATGTGCCTTGGCTTACCAATGATGATTGTTGAGACGGACGACATCACGGCACTTTGTGAGTATCGCAACGAACAGCGGCGTGTCTCGGTCATGCTGCTCTACTGCGCCCCGGTCGGCGCCAGGGTGCTCGTTCATATCGACACCGCCGTGCGACTCTTGGATGAGGATGAAGCAAGACTGATCTCGGAAGCACTCGACGGGCTTGACGCCAGCCGTAACGGCCAGGACTGCGGCCCCTTCTTTGCGGACCTGGTCGGTCGTGAGCCGCAATTGCCTGAGCATCTACGTTAGCGGTTCTGCTGCGGATGTTGCAGTGACCAGCCTGCTCGCAAATCGATCAATCGCGCGCACCTTCCGCATGGAAAGGTCAATGCTTCGAGTGATGATTCCAGTCTCCCTCACAGCGCGACGATGATTGGCACGTGCCTTGCTACATCTCACCTAGCTCAAACCGAGGACGATCTGAAGGGAGTCTGATGAAGTTCCAGCCGGCGCGGCATGATCTCGCACCCTGTCCGTCCGAGGTGGAGAGCATCAACGCGCATGCACGCCTGGCCACGCACGCTTCCGCGAGCGCGCCCGAAGTGGTGCTGGCGGTCGCTGCCATGCATTCGCTCCGGGCCGTCCATGTCGCATTATCCTTTCCTGAATTGATCAAGGCTTTTCGGCGTTGCGTGCAAGGCGCAGGGCCTGCGCATGCGTTGGCTGGAAAGCTGGTCGGAAGACTCGGCCCGCGTCGTCGATCGACGGCAATTTTGTGCCATCGGCACGGTACGCTCTGCCTGATCGGCAGGCGCCTGGTCCGTTTGGTCAAGATCGACCGCATCGTCGTACCGATCGTTTGGCTGTACGCGGGTAGCATTTGTGCCGGCTATGCCTCCCGGGACATCGTATCATGACGACAGCGGTCCGCGTCGTATCCGGTGACGTCGAGCAGATGGTGAGCAAGTCTGCCACGGGCACCGAAAGTCTCGATGTATTCCATAGCGGGCTGACGACTATGGAGGCGGTAGCCAAGCGCGCCCGGCGCGACGGCAACGAGCTTGCAAGGAACTATCCGAATGTCACGGTGCTGTTGTCGAATGTCGCCGCTGCCGCTCGCGGCCAGAGCCAGAGCACTCGGTCGCAGCCGTACGGACTCGCCAATCTCAGCGAGCTCGAGCGCAAGCTGATTGGCGAGGTGCTCGGGGAAGGCGAGGTCGCCGGCGTGGTTGCGCTGCCAGATGGCTCTTTTGCGCAACTCCGGGAGTCGGTCCTTGCAGGAATCTGGCGCGTGCGTATCGGGGCCGAGCCGACGTACGAATATGTCGAGGTTGGGGCAATCCCGCAGATTGTGCAGCGCGCCGCAACTGAGTTGACGTCTGCCGACTTTCTGATCGGCGCGGCGCCGGACGGCGCCATGAACGTGCTCGCGGTACTTGCGGAAATACGCGAGCGGGCGCGTGTCTGGCGGTCTGGCATGCGGGCGCATGTTATCAATCTGACGTTGCTGCCGATGAGTGCTGTGGACATGGCGTTCCTGCAGCAAAGTTTGGGCAATGGTCCGGTCCAGCTCATCTTCCGCGGTTACGGCACATGCCGCGTGCAGGCGACCGAGGTGAGAAACGTCTGGTCGGTACAGTACTTCAATTCTTTGGACGACGTCATCCTCGATACGGTGGAGGTGGGAGGCGTGCCGATCGTAGCCTTGGCTGCTGACGAGGATTTCGAGGACTCCGCCGGGCGCCTGCAGGAAATTATGGAGGCGTACCTCACATGAAGAACTTAAAGATACTCGAAATCCAGTGGCATATCGCAGACAGCGCAGGCAGCGCGGCTGCCGTTCCGCGCAAGCTAATGACGCAGCGGTGCATATGAGTTTCGCGATCCGCAACAAAATCGATGTCACGGTCTGGCTTGCTGCCGACGTAATTGCCGCGGTCGAGATCCTGCCACGAGCCCGGCCACTGCTGGCGCGGCTGTTCGCCGGCAGACCGGCTTCGTCGCTGCTCAAACACATCCCACGGCTCTTCGCATTGTGTGCTGTTGCGCAGCAAACCGCGCTGCTGTCTGCGATCGAGACGGCGCGTGACGAAGCGATTACCCGCACGACGAAACAGCATCGTATTGCGCTGGTCGTTGCCGAGCGCATCGCAGAATTGCTGCGGGGCCTCTTGGTCGGACACCTTTCGCAGGACATCGCCGGTGCCGCCGCGATTCGTTCCGTGATGCAGGGAGTGTCCGCACTTATCGGTAGCGGACAACCGGCATGCGGTGCTGCTCGACGCGAAGCGACGGCAGGAATTGTGGCTGGACTGGCCACTATCGGGATGCCGGACGGAGACGGCGCGCCCAGGCCCGGCAGCCCATTGGCAATTCGAATAGCCGCGCTGGACGAGGTCGACTTGAAATCGATCCGGATCGCGCACTCGTTCCTGTCCGTTGCCGACGACCGAAACATCATTGAACGGCTGCTCGGCGATGATCCGACATTTTGTCTTTGTCCCGACCTTGGGGGGCGTGCGCCCGAGACGGGTCCATGGGCACGCCAAATGACGCGTGATCGGCTCTGGCTGGGTCGGTCGGGTGCGGCCGAGCGGCTGAAGGCCAGAATTGCAGAGATCGTTCGGCTCTGCGATTGGCTCAAGTCAGGCGCTCATATCGACTCAGCGGAGCCTGGGATCATCGAAAGCTACCGGTTGGGTTCGGGACGCGCCGCGACCGCCGTCGAATGCGCCAGGGGCAGGCTCTATCACGCGGTTGAGCTTGATCCTCAGGGCCAGATATACCGCTTCGAATTTCTTGCTCCGACGGAATGGAATTTCCATAGGAGCGGACCGGTTGTCCGGAACCTGCAGGGCGCGGTGCTGACGGCGAGACGGCATCAGAAAGCGGTTCGTGCGGTGATTGAATCGCTCGACCCATGTGTCGGATTCACACTCAGGTTTCGCAAAGTTGAAGATGCATGAAATGGCGGTTTGTCTGGGCATCATCCAAATCGTCGAGGAGGAGGTGCGTCACCGATCGTTGTCGCGGGTGCGGAGCATCTGTCTCGAAATCGGGGCGCTCAGCCATGTCGCGCCTGATGCGATCAGGTTCTGCTTTGCTGTCGTTGCAACGCGAACGATTGCCGAGGGGGCAGCTCTTGAGATCCTCGAACTCCCGGGGATCGCCTGGTGCATGAGCTGTTCTCGCACTGTCGAAATTGCTCGCCGCGGCGACCCCTGTCCTTGCTGCGGGAGCTATCAGTTGCAAGTAACCGGCGGCGAACAGATGCGAGTGAAAAAACTGGAGATCGATTGATGTGTACCGTTTGCGGTTGCAGCCAAGCGACGTCTTCGATCGAACTTGCCAGAGGGCGTGATCCGGAGAGCCAAGGCCGTTGCCGTCCTCATAGGCAGAACGATGGCGAGCGCCATGACGCGCATTTTCACGGCGACGAGAGGGTGCAGCATTCGTCCGATGCCCGCCACAGTCATGATCACGAACATTATCAGAATGATGGTCGGCAAGCGCTTCTGGGCTGCGGCGCCCCCCCAGTTGGATTGAAGGTCAAGGGCACGAGCCGCGAACGCATCATTTGGGTCGAGCGTGACATCCTCGGCAAGAACAATGCGATCGCGGCCGACAACCGGACGCGCTTTGCGGCCGATGAGCTGCTGGTATTTAATCTTATGTCGAGTCCCGGTGCAGGCAAAACCTCGCTGCTCGTGCGCGCCGTATCCGAGCTCAAGCTCAGCTATCCGACCGGAGTCATCGAGGGCGATCAGCAGACCTCAAACGATGCCGAACGGATTCGAGCGGCCGGTGTGCCAGCTATTCAAGTCAATACGGGTAAAGGGTGCCATCTCGATGCTGCAATGATTGCCGAGGCTTATCGCCGCTTGCCGCGGCTCACGCGCGGTATCCTCTTCATCGAGAACGTCGGTAACCTAGTCTGTCCCGCG
The DNA here is from genome assembly GCF_001238275.1 of Bradyrhizobium viridifuturi. Lineage (GTDB taxonomy): Bacteria > Pseudomonadota > Alphaproteobacteria > Rhizobiales > Xanthobacteraceae > Bradyrhizobium > Bradyrhizobium viridifuturi. The sequence continues at coordinate 103,438 of NZ_LGTB01000010.1, read as the reverse complement.
GCCTTCGACCTTGGCGAGGCCTGCAAGATCGTTGTGTTGTCAATGACCGAAGGTGAAGACAAGCCGCTGAAATATCCCGATATGTTCGCGGCTTCTTCACTCATGGTGATCAACAAGATCGATCTGGCCTCACTGCTTGAGTGCGATCTGGACAAGACCATTGGATATGCCAGACGCGCCAATCCAAAGATCGAAGTGCTTACGGTCTCGGCCCGTACCGGCGAAGGTTTTGGCGCGCTCTACGCTTGGATCGATAGACAGGTGGCCCACCAAAGGCAGGCCGTAGAGGACGCAAGGCGATGAGCGCCGCAACCATTTGCGACCGAACACGACTGCGCGTGCGCGTGAGCGGAGCGGTGCAAGGGGTCGGCTTTCGTCCTTACGTCTATGGCCTCGCTACGCGGTACGGATTGGCCGGATTTGTCGCCAACGGCCCGGAGGGCGTCACAATCGAAGTCGAAGGTGGTCGTGCGTCAGAATTTCTTGCCACATTGCCGCTAGAGGCGCCTCCGTTGGCGCGCATCGACCACATCTGCGTTCAAGAGACGGCGGCGCTCGCGACAGAAAACTTTTCGATCGGCGCGAGCGAAGGCGGAAAATTGTCAACGCACATCATCGCCGACGCCGCGACCTGCGGACAATGCCTCAGCGAGCTATTCGATCCAGAGAATCGCCATTACCTTTATCCCTTCATTAGTTGCTCCCATTGTGGTCCACGCTACACCATTGCCGGGCGGCTCCCATACGATCGCCACAACACGGTTATGAAGGCGTTTAGGCTGTGCGCCGCCTGCACGGCCGAATACGCGGATCCGGCGAGCCGCAGGTTTCATGCGGAGGCGATCGCGTGTCCAGAATGCGGCCCTCGGCTTAGCCATGGGATCAACGCCATTGTCGCTGCAATCGCAGGCGGTCAAGTCGTAGCCATAAAGGGTCTCGGCGGCTACCAGCTCCTCTGCGATGCCCGTAATCAGGACGCTGTGCAGCGCCTGCGCAGCAGAAAGCAGCGCCGTCAAAAGCCGTTTGCAGTTATGCTCGGTTCCATAGAGTGCGTCAACGAGATCGCGGAAGCGAACGCTCTCGAGCTCGCGCTACTCGAATCCGCAGCGCGGCCCATTGTGCTTTTAACTTCGCGCAAATGTCTGGCGCCCGCCATAGCGCCCGGCTTGTCTCGCGTTGGCGTCATGTTGCCTGTGGCCCCGCTGCATCATCTAATCTTTCATGCGCTTCGCTCGACAGGAGCGTGGATTGCGGAACCAAGCCCGGTCATCGTCGTCACCAGTGCCAATCCTTGCGGCGAGCCGCTCCTGATCGACAACACGCAGGCGCTGCGACGGCTTGAGGCGATCGCCGACCTTGTCGTGACCCATGATCGGGATATTGTAACGCGTGCTGATGACTCCGTAGTCGCGGTGGTGGCTGGCCGCTCCCAATTCATTCGGCGCGCTCGTGGCTATGCTCCCGAACCGATCCAGCTTGCGCAATCTGTGCCGCCCGTGCTCGCTGTCGGCGGCGCGCTGAAATCGACCGTCACCATCACGCGCGACAACCAAGCGTTCGTTTCGCAACATATTGGCGATCTCAATACGCCCGAAGGCATCCGTGTGTTCGAGGGGACGATCCAACACCTTACATCGATCCTTGACGTAGAGCCTGTCGTCATCGCTCATGATCTGCATCCTGACATGGCATCCACCCGCTTTGCGCAAGCAGGCGGCCGCGCGCTGATTGCAATCCAGCACCACCACGCACACGCCGCCGCCGTGATCGCTGAACATGGCCATGCGGGACCGGCGCTAGCTCTGGTGCTCGACGGCCATGGCGTTGGCTCGGATGCTGGTAACTGGGGTGGCGAGCTATTGTTGTGCGAAGGAGCGATGTGCAGACGCATCGGGCATCTCGCGCCGCTGCAAATGCCTGGTGGTGATCGCGCAGCCCGTGAGCCGTGGCGCATGGCGAGCGCGATACTACACTTGCTCGGACGAGGTAACGAAATCGCGCGGCGCTTTGCAGCGCAACAGCAAGCTCAATATATCTCGGCCTTGCTCGATCAGTCGGGCGGGGCCACCACGACCAGCGCGGGCCGGCTATTCGACGCGGTGGCGGCGCTGCTGGGGATTGTGAGTTGGCAGAGCTATGAAGGAGAAGCCGCGATCAAGCTCGAGGCGCTAGTGCGGCGGACGGCGATTCTAGAGGCCGGGTGGACGATCGATGGTGGCGTGCTGTCGCTTCGGCCGCTGTTTGCGCGGTTGATTGCGGACGACATTGACGCTGCGGGCGGAGCCGGCCTGTTTCATGGCACCTTCGCCGCTGCCTGCGTTGACTTGGTCATGCGCTCCGCGCGGACAACCGGCGTCAATACCGTCGTTCTGAGCGGAGGCTGCTTTCAGAACGCGATACTGATGGATGAGATCTGGCGCGGGTGCTGCGCTGCCGGCCTGACCCCGCTGGTGCCACAGCGGGTGCCGCCCAACGACGGTGGTTTGAGCTTTGGCCAAGCCTGGATTGCCGCTTTGCAGATTGCTGAACAGTCGTCCGCCAGCGAAGGGAGAGGCTGATATGTGCCTTTCGGTTCCAGCAAAGATCGTAAAAATTCTTCCTGACCACATGGCCGCCGTGTGCATCGATGGTGTTAGCCTGGAGATATCGATTGCTCTTATCGATGAGCTCGACGTCGGTGATCACGTCCTCGTCCATGTTGGGTATGCGCTGGCCAAGATCGATCCGATAGAAGCCAAGCGGACGCTGGAGCTGCTGCAGGAGTTAGGCAGCACAGGGCAGGAACTCCGGCCATGAGATATACCGACGAATTTCGCGACAAGACCCTTGCGCAGGGGCTCGCCGCTGCGATTAGCGCCGAAGCCGATCGGCAAAAAGCCTATCGGTTCATGGAATTCTGCGGTGGACACACTCATGCCATATCACGCTATGGCCTTGAGGATCTGCTGCCCGCGAATGTGCGCATGATCCACGGGCCCGGTTGTCCGGTCTGTGTTCTACCTGCGAGCCGGATCGACATGGCGATTCGTCTCGTCGAGCGGCCGGAGGTCACCCTTTGCGTCTACGGCGATCTGATACGGGCGCCTGGCTCGCAAGGACAGTCCCTGTTGCGAGCCAAAGCGCTCGGCGCAGACATCCGGATGGTGTACTCGACGCTCGACGTTATCCGGATCGCCGAACAGGCGCCGAGCCGCGAGGTCGTGTTCTTTGCCATCGGATTTGAGACCACGACACCGCCGACGGCCGTGATGATCCGGATAGCCGAGAAGAAGCGGCTGAAGAGCCTTAGCGTGTTCTGCAATCACGTGCTTACACCCTCTGCGATGCAGAGCATTCTCGAGAACCCGAAGATCCGCAACATCGGCGGGGCTGCAATCGACGGTTTCGTCGGGCCTGCACATGTCAGCACGATCATCGGGACGAAGCCTTACGAGCTCCTGGCGGAACAATTCGGCAAGCCGATCGTGATCGCGGGATTTGAACCGCTCGACGTGATGCAGGCGATCCTGATGCTGGTGCGACAGGTGAACGAAGACCGCTACGACGTGGAGAACCAATACAGCCGTGCAGTGAGGCGTGAAGGCAATCGGCGCGCCAAAGACGAGGTCTCGCAGGCATTCGAACCGCGTGAGCAGTTCGAATGGCGCGGGCTCGGTTTCGTACCAAATAGTGGACTGAAGCTGAGGCGGGCCTACGCGCGGTTCGACGCGGAGGCGCGTTTCGCGATGCACGAACTGCAGGTCGCCGACAATCCGGCGTGCGAGTGCTGCGCCATCCTGCGCGGCGCCAAGCGGCCAGTCGATTGCAAGCTGTTTGGAACCCTCGGCACGCCGGAAACTCCCATAGGATCCTGCATGGTCTCATCGGAAGGCGCCTGTGCGGCGTATTGGACATATGGCCGGGTTCGCGATGATCAGGTGAGGCGAACGTCATGAGCGTACAGGGCTATCAACGCAAGCTCGATCTCGAGAACGGACGCGTTGATCTTTCCCATGGGGCCGGGGGACGAGCCATGGCACAGCTGATCTCCAGCCTTTTTCACCGAGCCTTCGGCAATGAATGGCTTGCCCGCTGCAATGATCAATCGGCCTTCGACGTTGCAACGGGTAAAATGGTGATGACGACCGACGGTTACGTGGTTTCGCCGCTGTTCTTTCCTGGCGGCAATATCGGCTCACTCGCTGTGCACGGGACGATCAACGACGTCGTGATGTCCGGCGCGCGCCCTCTCTATCTGTCGGCGAGCTTCATCATTGAGGAGGGGTTCCAGCTGTCTGATCTGAAGACGATTGCGGATTCGATGGGCGAGGCAGCACGCGGCGCGGGCGTCTACATCATTGCGGGGGACACTAAGGTCGTCGAGCGCGGCAAGGCTGATGGTCTGTTTATCTCCACGACCGGAATCGGGGCTCTGGCCCATGGGTTCGATCTCTCCGCCGACAAAGCTATGGTCGGGGACCGTGTGTTGGTGTCCGGCAGCCTTGGCGACCATGGCGTGGCGATCATGTCAAAACGCCACAACGTCGCGTTTCAAACCGAGATCGTGTCGGATTCCGCAGCGCTACATGACCTTGTCGCCGTTATGATTGCGGCGGGCGGCGCCGGCATCCGGGTGATGCGCGACCCCACGCGCGGCGGTCTTGCCGCAACCCTCAACGAAATTGCGCATCAATCGGGCCTTGGCTTCCGTCTACAGGAAGCAGCCATTCCGGTGAAGGCAGCGGTCGCGGCAACCTGCGAACTCTTTGGGCTTGATCCGATCCATGTCGCCAATGAGGGCAAGCTCGTTGCGATCGTCGCGCCCCATTTGGCCGATGCAGTGCTTGCAGCTATGAAGGCGCATCCGCTCGGACGCGATGCTGCTGATATTGGCGAGACGGTAGCTGACGATCACAAATTTGTGCAGATGGCGACCAGTTTCGGCGGCGGACGGATCGTCGATTGGTTGTCAGGCGAACAGTTGCCTCGGATTTGTTGAACAATCCACGCCCATTTGCGACGAGCGTGAAGGCGTTAAACGTGCGCATCCAGAAATCAGACTGATGATCAATGGTCATTTGGCCATCAGCGGTGGCAAGCAATCCAGCCGCTGGGCAAATCCTGCCTCACTGGCAGACTACGTTGCTCCTTCTTCAACAAGGTCGGCAAGACTGGAATCGTTGTTGACTGTTCCGCGAGCCGAGATCCGATTAAGCGCGTCATCGCGATCGCGGAGTACGACGGTTAAGCTTAGCGAGCACGGTCGCTCAATCCATTCGGCATCGAAAACCTGCACGGCTGGTCAAAGATCGCTGAATTCCTGCGCAATTTGGGCTGCTGCGTCGCAATATCGCTGCGCCTTTCAATTAGAAAGGCGCACTAGGCAAGGAGTTTGCAAATGAAGGTCGGAGTTCCCAAGGAAATCAAGGCACACGAATATCGCGTGGGCCTGACCCCTGGAGCCGTCCGCGAATACGCGGCAGCAGGACACCGCGTAATGATCGAGACCAATGCCGGCGCTGGCATTGGCGCGACCGATGACGATTATCGCAGCGCCGGCGCAGCGATTCTGGATTCTGCAGCTGAGGTATTCGCTTCGAGCGAAATGATTGTGAAGGTCAAGGAGCCTCAGCCGTCCGAATGGAGCCAGCTGCGGGAGGGCCAGATCCTGTTCACATATCTGCATTTGGCGCCGGACCCGGCGCAGGCCAAGGGGCTTCTAAAATCGGGATGCACGGCAATCGCCTATGAGACAGTGACTGATGGGCATGGTGGCCTTCCGCTGCTGGCTCCGATGAGCGAGGTCGCAGGCAGGCTCGCGGTCGAAGCGGCGGGTAGCGCGCTAAAGCGCAGTGCAGGCGGACGAGGGCTGTTGATCGGCGGCGTGCCCGGTGTTCAGCCGGCCCGAATCGTGGTGATCGGTGGTGGCGTCGTTGGTACGCACGCGGCACGGATGGCGGCCGGTCTCGGTGCAGAGGTGAGCATCATCGACCGCTCGATACTTCGGTTGCGCGAGTTGGATGAGCTATTCGAAGGGCGCGTTCGAACCAGGTTTTCGACCATCGGAGCTGTGGAGGAAGAGGTATTTGCGGCCGATGTTGTGATTGGTGCCGTGCTCGTTCCAGGTGCGAGTGCGCCCAAGCTGATCCGGCGGAGCATGCTGAGCTTGATGCGTAAGAGGGCCGTGCTCGTGGATGTCGCTATCGATCAGGGCGGCTGTTTTGAGACTTCGCACCCAACCACTCACGCCGATCCAACCTATGAAGTGGATGGCATCATTCATTATTGCGTGGCCAATATGCCCGGCGCCGTGCCGCTGACCTCGAGCCAGGCACTAAATAACGCCACGCTGCCGTTTGGCTTGGCTCTGGCCAATAAGGGTTTTTCCGCCGTGTTGGAAAATCCGCATTTGCGTGCAGGCCTCAACGTCCATCGAGGCCGGCTGACTTACAAGGCGGTGGCCGACAGTCTCGGGCTCCCGTTCTCACCGATCGAGCAGGCTGCAGCCTGATCCCAGAGGCCCCTACGGGTGTTTCCTCCCTGACTTGGGCCACCCTCCGGGGTGGCTTTTTTTCGGCATATCAATCTGCTGGGGTCCGCGGAGATTTATTTGCGACGCCGAGCGCGGCCGTAATCTGCGAGATTTTGAACATTTGCGTGCGCCGGCTCGGCCAGGGGACCCTCGATCACCGGAGCGGCTCCATTTAGCGCCATCGCGACGATTTTTCTGGTTGCGATATGGAGACGTTGCTTGAGCCGATGACGACGTCGCCCGATTGACATCGTGGTGCCTTCGCTGCCGCTGTCCGGGTGAGCAGAACCATCACCAGAGGCGATCTGCGATCCCCGAGACGGTGGCACGGTTACAATCGATACCACTTCAAAAGCGCTCCGCCGCCACGTCAAGTCGAGCCGAGCTGCTTCTCATTGGCGAACCCCTTCACATGATCGCTGGCTATCGCGAAATCTCGACGATGCGCAAGCTACGAGATCAAGCAGCTGCGATGCCGATTGTCGGGTTTACGACACGTGGTCGAGGCGGCCCTTGCGCTATCGAAAGTAGCCAAGATAAATCAAGCACATGACTCCTTGGCATGAGACTTGAAAGCAAGGCGTAGTCTCGCACCTTTGCTTATGGAATCGTAGTGATGGCCTACAAAATAATCGCGTCACAATGCACGGTCTGTGGTGCGTGTGAGTACGAATGCCCTAACGCCGCGATCAGCCTGAAGAACGACATATATGTGATCAATCCGGCCCAGTGCACTCAATGTGAAGGGCATTTTGATGCGCCGCAATGCGCCGTCGTTTGTCCAGTGCCTGATACCTGTGTGCCAGCATAGATCGAGGAGCCTACGGGTGGCACTCCGGCGCAAAACATGATCGAAACCCTATCAAGGGCGGCTCCCTTTTGGGTTCGTCTCCTGGTTCTTTCCCAAACTGGCCTCGAGTCGGCCGTGACTTGCGCGGTCCGCCCGGAGGAGAGGCGACGCGATCATTGCCGCCGGGAATCGTCCATGCGTGAACGGAGTGGGCAATGGTAGCTGTACAAGAGACGGTCGAGCGCGTCCGGCGCATCGACGTCGACCAGTATCGATATGGGTTTGAGACGCAGATCGAGTCCGACAAGGCCCCGAAGGGGCTGTCGGAAGACACCGTCCGCTTCATCTCAGCAAAGAAGAATGAACCGGCCTGGATGCTGGAATGGCGCCTGGAGGCGTATCGCCGCTGGCTGACCATGACCGAGCCGACCTGGGCGCGCGTCGACTATCCGAAGATCGACTACCAGGACATCTACTACTACGCGGCGCCGAAGCCGAAGAAGACGCTGTCCTCGATTGACGAGATCGATCCGGAAATCCTCAAGACCTACGAGAAGCTCGGCATTCCCCTGCGCGAGGTCGCGATCCTCGAGGGCGTCGAGCCCCCGCCGGGTGGCCCGCAGACGCCGAACCGCAAGATCGCGGTCGACGCCGTGTTTGATTCGGTCTCGGTTGCGACCACCTTCCAGAAGGAGCTGAAGGCTGCCGGCGTGATCTTCATGCCGATCTCCGAGGCGATCCGCGAGCATCCCGAGCTGGTGCAGAAATATCTCGGAACCGTGGTGCCGACCTCGGACAATTACTTCGCGACGTTGAACTCGGCTGTCTTCTCGGACGGCTCGTTCGTCTACGTGCCGCCGGGCGTGCGCTGCCCGATGGAGCTGTCGACCTATTTCCGCATCAACGAGCGCAACACCGGCCAGTTCGAGCGCACGCTGATCATCGCCGACAAGGGCTCCTACATTTCCTATCTCGAGGGCTGCACCGCGCCGCAGCGCGACGAGAATCAGCTGCACGCCGCCGTGGTCGAACTCGTCACGCTCGACGACGCCGAGATCAAGTATTCGACGGTCCAGAACTGGTACCCCGGCAATTCCGAGGGCAAGGGCGGCATCTACAATTTCGTCACCAAGCGTGGCGACTGCCGCGGCAAGAACTCCAAGATCTCCTGGACCCAGGTCGAGACCGGTTCGGCGATCACCTGGAAGTATCCGAGCTGCATCTTGCGCGGCGACAATTCGAGCGGCGAGTTCTACTCGATCGTGATCTCGAACGGTTTCCAGCAGGTCGATAGCGGCACCAAGATGATTCATCTCGGCAAGAACACGTCGAGCCGGATCATCTCCAAGGGCATCGCTGCCGGCAAGTCGCAGAACACCTATCGCGGCCTCGTCAGCGCACATCGCAAGGCGACCGGCGCGCGCAACTACACCGCCTGCGACTCGCTCCTGATCGGCGACAAGTGCGGCGCGCACACCGTGCCCTATGTCGAGGCCAAGAATTCCTCGGCGACGTTCGAGCACGAAGCGACGACGTCGAAGATTTCCGAGGACGTGCTGTTCTACTGCTTGCAAAGAGGCTTGAGCGAGCAACAGGCCATCGGCCTTGTCGTCAACGGTTTCGCGAAAGATGTCCTGCAAAAGCTTCCGATGGAGTTCGCAGTGGAGGCGCAGAAGCTGATCTCGATCTCTCTCGAGGGATCTGTCGGATAACCAAACGTCCCGCGAGCCCCCGAACGCGGCTTGCCGTTGCGGACGACGCATTTTGAGGGATCAGATCAAAAATGACGCTGCTCGAAATCCAAGATCTGAATGTTGGTGTCGACAGTCGTGAAATAATCCGCGGCCTCGATCTTATGGTCAATGCGGGCGAAGTGCACGCGATCATGGGGCCGAACGGCTCCGGCAAGTCGACGCTGTCGCACGTCATCGCCGGCAAGCCGGGCTATGAAGTCACGGGCGGCCACATCCTGTTCAGGGGCGAGGACCTCCTGGAGATGGAGCCGAACGAGCGCGCCGCCAAGGGCGTGTTCCTGGCGTTCCAGTACCCGGTCGAGATTCCCGGCGTCACCACCATGAACTTCCTGCGCACGGCGCTGAACGCCCAGCGCAAGGCGCGCGGCCGAGGGGAATTATCCACGCCCGAATTTCTGAAAAAGGTCCGTGAGGTGGCCGGGTCACTGAACATTACCCGGGATATGCTCAAGCGCGGCGTCAATGTCGGCTTCTCGGGCGGCGAGAAGAAGCGCAACGAGGTACTGCAGATGGCGTTGTTCGAGCCGAGTCTATGCATACTGGACGAGATCGATTCCGGGCTGGATATCGACGCTCTGCGTATTGTCGCGAGCGGTATCAACGGCCTGCGTTCGCCGGAAAGGGCGATGATCGTGATCACCCACTACCAGCGGCTCCTTCATTACATCGTGCCCGATTATGTGCATGTGATGTCGAAAGGCCGCGTCGTGAAGAGTGGCAGCAAGGAACTCGCACTGGAACTCGAGGCCTGTGGCTACGCCCAGTTCGAAACCGCGGCCTGACGGCTCAAGGGATTTCCCCATGACGCAAGTATTGGCTAAGGCCGATGCCGGGTGCGCAACGAGCAATTTTCTCGCATCCGCGCTCGAACGGTTGCCTGGCGCGGGCCTCGTTCCCCATATCCGTGCGAGGGCATTCGAAGCCTATGCGCGCGCCGGCCTGCCGCATCGGCGCATGGAGGCCTGGAGATACACGGATCTGCGTGCCTTGATCGGCGAGGTGTTGCCACTCGCTCCGCGACCGGATGCAGCGGCGTTGGCGCGCGCAAAGGCGTCGGCCAGGCGAGTGGCTGTCGATCAGGCGGTCAAATTGGTCTTGGTGGACGGCATATTCGCGCCTGAGCTATCGGATCTCGGCGAGCTGAAAAACGAGCTCCATGTGCAGTCACTGCGAGAGGTGTTGGAGAACTCGGCCACTGGCGCAATGGCTGGGTTGGTGCTTTCGACGACGGACGATGCGGTGATCGCGCTCAATGCGGCAATGGCCTCAGATGGTCTGGTAATTTCGATTGCCGAAGGCAACACGATTAGACGCCCTATTCAAATCGTTCAGGTCGCAACGGGATCGTCGGTGTCCGCTTTTACACGCTCATATCTGCAGCTCGATAAAGGGGCGCATGCGACCGTGGTGCAAAGTTTCATCTCGGCCGAAGGCGCGAGCGGCTATCAGGCCAACGATGTCTTAATCGCCCTGGCTGGGGACGAGGCAAGCCTTTCGCATCTCCGCATAGCGGCTGACGCCGCTGATGCGGTGAACATCTCGTCGGGGATCATCGCGGTCGGCACCAGAGCTAAGCTCGATCTCTTCAGCATGACGTGCAGCGGCTCCATCAATCGCTATCAGGGATTCGTGACGCTGGGTGGTGAGGGATCCAAGCTCTCTGCGAACGGGGTTAATCTCGTCAAAGATAAACTGCACGCCGACACAACAATCGTGGTCGACCACGCCGTGCCGCATTGCACCAGTCGGCAGAAGTTCCGCGCGGTCGTTGATGATTGCGGCCGCTCGGTGTTTCAGGGCCGAATCGTTGTTCGTCCCGTCGCCCAAAAGACCGTCGCCAGCCTGTCGACCCGAGCGTTGCTCTTATCCGATCAGGCCGCGGCGGACAATAAGCCGGAACTTGAAATCTCGGCCGACGACGTGACCTGCAGCCACGGAGCGACCTCAGGAGCGCTGGATAATAATCTCGTATTCTATCTGCGCGCGCGGGGGCTATCCGAAATGGATGCGCAGATGTTGCTCATTAAAGCGTTCATTGGAGAGTCGATTGAAGAGATCTTCGCCGATAACCTGCGCGATTTTGTGACCGCGCAAGCTGAACACTGGCTGCAGGAGCGGCTGTGAGCGAACATCCCGCGGTCAGCGATGGTCGTTACGAGGTCGACCGTCTACGTAGTGACTTTCCGGCGCTGGCCATGACCGTTTACGGCAAGCCGCTTGTCTACCTCGATAACGCTGCGTCCGCGCAAAAGCCAAATGCGGTACTTGACCGCATGATGCAGGTGTACTCCAGCGAATATGCCAACGTTCATCGCGGCTTGCACTATCTGGCCAATGCGGCGACCGAGGCGTATGAAGGTGCCCGTGCCAAGGTGGCGCGGTTTGTGAACGCGCATTTGAATGAAGAGATCATCTTCACCCGCAGCGCCACCGAGGCAATCAATCTGGTCGCGCAGACGTTTGGTCGTGAGCGCATCAGCCCGGGTGATGAGATCGTTCTGTCAATCTTGGAACACCACTCCAATATTGTGCCGTGGCATTTTCTTCGGGAACGGCTCGGTGCAGTGATCAAATGGGCACCAGTGGATGATGACGGTAACTTCTTGCTCGATGACTTTGAACGACTGCTGACCTCGCGCACCAAGATGGTTGCGATCACACAGATGTCAAATGTGCTCGGCACGGTCTTGCCGGTGAAAGACCTGGTGAGGGTCGCACATGCTCGTGGTATCCCGGTGCTGGTCGACGGTTCACAGGGATGCGTCCATCTGAGCGTCGACGTCTGCGACATTGATTGCGATTTCTACGTCATGACCGGCCACAAACTCTATGGTCCGACCGGGATCGGCGTGCTTTACGGAAAATCCGAGCATCTGGCATCGATGACGCCCTACAATGGCGGCGGTGAGATGATTCGCGAGGTCTCGCGTTCCGGCGTCATTTATGGGGATCCGCCGCACCGGTTCGAAGCGGGTACGCCGCCGATCGTTGAGGCGATCGGGTTGGGCGCAGCCGTGGATTACATCAATTCGATAGGCAAGGTGCAGATCCGCAAGCACGAGAGCGCACTGCTCGCTTACACGCAGGAGAAGCTCGGGGACATCAACTTCGTGCGCATGATCGGGACGCCGGCCGAGAAGGGGCCGATCATCTCGTTTGATGTGAAAGGTGCGCATGCGCACGATATTGCCACCGTCGTCGATCGCGCCGGCGTAGCGGTGCGGGCGGGGACGCACTGCGCGATGCCGCTGCTCAAGCGCTTCGGCACACTGGCAACATGCCGTGCGTCCCTTGGACTTTACAACGCCCGTGAAGAAATTGATGTGCTCGCGCGCGCACTTATCAAGGCACGCCAGCTATTGGCGTGATTGGCGGGCGTGCTGCGTCAAGGTGAGAGGGAGGCTGCATTGAGCTACGAAGTAGAATAACGTCGTGCCTGATCATCGTCATCGCAAAAGGTCAACGCCTGAGGTCTCGGAAAGCAAAGTTCGCATTGGCAAGCCTGGTCGGCCAGGGCACCTTGCAGCCGTTTTTCCTTCGTTCGCCTTCGTCGAGCGCGGGGTCCGTAGTTCTAACGGCAGGTCGTGCCATGGCGCACCTGAACGCAGGACCCAAAAGATGCCATTAAGCACGCGACGGACATTTACGCGCTGAACGCCACGCGGCTTGTTCGGCAGCATCGGTTTGATGGCGATCCATTCGTAATCGCTGAGTTCGTAGCGCATGATTCGAGGCTCCGGTTTCGGAGCTTGAATCATGTCTCGGGTCGCGCCATCAACCGGCAACGCCCCGCGGCCTTACCGGTAACGCTTTGCATACGCTTCCGCTTTCGGCGACATGCGGACTTGGCCGGGCTTGCTAGTGGCTCGACCCGGCCGTCCATGATCTAAGTGGACGTGACGTAGGAGCGGCCTTCCAGAGGCTAGTCGCGCTGTCGTGAAAGTAATCGGAGCTTCGAGCGAAGGGCGACCTGCATTCACGTCAGGCCTTTTCGAAAACTCGCATGGTGATCTGGTCGATGCGCGATCCACAGTCGGGTATGCCCCTGAACGCCGTGTGTCGCTTCGCGCCCGGATCGTTGCCTCCACGAGGGGCAAAGAACTGTGCGAACAACCTGTCTAGCTCGCCAGAAGCTCACCTTGCGGACGATCCCCGCAGCTGAGACGTTTCGCGGATTTTAAAGGAAACCTATGGAAATCCACGGCACTGCAGCCACTATGACCGTGCCGAGGAGCAGGGCCAGCATGTACGCCAGGATCGGACCCATGCCTTCGTCGGGATGAATCCGGCTGATGGCGCACGCCGCATAGTAGCCGACGCCGAATGGCGGCGCGAAAAGTCCAATCCCCATCGCCAGAACGACGACCATGGCATAGTGGACCTCATGCACTCCCACCTGACGGGCAATGGGGAAAAGCAGCGGACCGAAGAGCACGATGGCAGGGATGCCTTCGAGCACGCTTCCCAGGACGACGAACGCAAGGATGGTGACGATCAGAAATATCGGCGCACCACCCGGCAGGGAAGTCATGAACTTTGCAAGAGATGCCGAGAAGCCCGATTGGGTCAAAGCCCAGGCCATCCCCGTCGCCGCGCCGATGATGAAGAGGATCGCGCCGGAAAGAGCCGCGGTCTCAACCAAAATCGAATAGAGGCGACGCCAGTCGAACCGGCGATAGATAAAAAGCCCGGCCAATACGGAATAGACGATGCCGATCGTCGAGACCTCGGTGGCTGTTGCTACCCCCTCGACCACTGCGGCGCGGATCACAAATGGAAGGGCAATGGCGGGAATCGCGATCAGAAAGGAACGGCCGATTTCACGCTTGGTCGCCCGCTGAACGTGCGACAAATCCTCTCGACGGTACCGCCACCACACCACCGCGCACAGTCCGACCGCGAGCACGATCGCCGGCAACAACCCGCCCGTGAACAGGGCCGCGATCGACACACCCGTCACCGATCCGATCGTGATCAACACCAATGATGGGGGGATCGTCTCGGTCTGAGCACCGGTCGCCGCCAGGAGCGCGACGAGGTCACCACGCTTCGCGCCGCGTCTGGTCATTTCGGGGAAGAGCACAGGCGCTATTGCTGCCATATCGGCCGCCTTGGATCCCGAAATACCCGAGACCAGATACATCGCACCGACCAGCACATATTGGAGGCCGCCCCGAACGTGGCCGAGCAGGCTGGCGAGGAAACCGACCATAGCGCGGGCCATGCCGGTCATTTCGATCAACAAGCCGAGGAACACGAACATCGGCACCGCGAGCAGGATGAGATGGCTCATGCCTTCGTCCATGCGACCGATAACGACCACGTCGGGTGTGCTGGTCGTCAGTGTTATGTAGCCGATGGTCGCCAGGCCGAACGCGAAGGCGATCGGCACCGCTGCGAAAACCATGGCGCCAACGATAAACACGAAGAAGATCAGCAGGTTCAGATTACCGAGGGGTTTAAGGATTGGTGCGAGCAGCGCGAGAACCCCGATCAGCGTTCCTACCGCAACGATTGCAGCAGCAAGGTGCTTCACATTGGCTGTGGCTGCCAGCCTCAGGGTGGCTACGACCAGCATCAAGCCGACGCCGACCGGCAGGGCGGCCGCGCGCCAAGTGTTGACTATTCCCAGAGCCGGAGTTGTGACGAAGACTTCGTCGGCCGCAAACTCGTAGGCGGGGCGAACTACCAGAAGCAGGAACGCAAACTCGGCAGCTGTCGCAAAGACGTCAAGGAACAACCTGGCTTCCGGTCGGATCATGCCAATGATGGCCGTCATCCGCATATGCTCGGCCCGCTGGAAGGCGACGACCGATCCCAGCATCGCCAGCCATAGAAACAGGATACCGGCGAGCTCATCCGACCAGACAATCGGGGTGTGGAGCACGTAGCGAGAGACGATGCCGACGAAAAGGACGATCACCTCCGCAACGACCAGCACTGCGGCAGGAATGGCGACGACGGGCTTCAGTGCCTTGTTCAGGTTCACCACAGCCTTGCGCCATCCGGAGGCAGGCTCAGGAAGAGCGAGTGTCGCCCCGTCCATGTGCGCATGTTCCATGACTCACCCCAACTTGCCCGCGGCTTTCTCAAGTTGAACCCAGGTCTCCTCGCCGAATTTGGATTTCCAGTCGGCATAGAAGCTCGTCTTTGCCAGCGCCTGCCGGAAGGCGGATCGGTCGACGTCGAGGAATTGCATCCCCTTGGCTGACAAATCTGTGCGGAGGGATTCACTGAGCTTTGCAATGTCGGCTCGTTCATCGTTGGCCGAGCGATCGAGTTCGCGCGTCACGATCTCTTGCGCGTCCTGCGGAAGTTTCTGGAACGCGCGCTTGTTGCCGAGGATCCAGTAATTGTCCCAGACGTGACCCGTCAGGCTGCAGGTCTTCTGCACCTCATACAGGCGCGCCGTTGCTATGACCGGAAGGGGATTTTCCTGACCGTCCACGACTTTGGTCTGGAGCGCGGAATAGACCTCGTTGAAGTTGATCGGCGCTGGTCCTGCCCCGAGCGCAAGAAAGAGCGACGTCAGATTGGGTGCGGCAGGTACCCTGAGCTTGAAGCCCTTGAGGTCGTCCGGTGTCTTGATCTCACGGCCCGACGACGTGATGTGGCGGAAGCCATTGTCCCAAGGTTTGGACACCGCCATGACGGGCGTCTTGGCGATCTGCGCGCGGATGTAGGCGCCGAGTTCGCCGTCCATGGCCTTCCAGACGGCATCGTAGTTGGGGAAGAGGAAGCCGAGATTCACGATGCCAGCGGCGGGTACAAGGGTGGCGAGAATCAGAGAGGAGAGGTTGAAAAGCTCGACGCTACCGTTGCGAACCTGCGTCAGCAGATCCGTATCCGAGCCAAGCTGGTTGGCCGGAAAGAGATTGATTTCCAGGCGTCCGCTAGTCGCTTCCTTAATGCGATCGGCGGCCTCCTTGGCCCGAGCGTTCACCGGATGCGCGGGGTCCTGCCCGGTCGCAAGCTTGTAAGTGAACTCCGCGGCGGCGGCCGGGCGGCTGAGGATGGCGCACAACGGGACGGCCGCGCCAGCCAGGAGCAACTTGCGACGGGTGATGGCAGTCGACTTACGTTGGGTCATTGCTTCCTCCTTGTTGAGTATCGGTATGTTGTCGGCAGCAGTACGCTTCTGCAGCTCCGGCCGGTTCTCGGGCACCGGCCGTCAGGCAGCGGCCATCGTTCTTCGCGGCGACGCCGCGTAAGCGATTCTTCCCTCAGTCGAACTTGACGTATCGAGGTGCGCGCTTAGCGCAGCCACCTCTTGATCTGCCTTGCAACTTCGGCAGTCGAAATGCCGTAGCGATCGTGCAGCGTGGGAAGCGCCCCAGCGGCAAGGAACTCATCGGGCAACGCGATTTGGCGGAAGACTGGATGGACATCGGAGCACATCAACAACGCTGCAACTGCCTCTCCGAGCCCGCCGATGATGGTATGGTTCTCGGCGACCACGACGAGACGGCCAGGTTTCCGTGCTTCGCGCAGTATCGCTTCGTGGTCGAGCGGCTTGATTGTCGGTACATGCAGCACGGCCACGTCCACGCTATCACCGGCGAGTTCCTTTGCGGCTTCCAGCGCCCGCATGGTCATGATTCCAGAGGAGATGATCAGGACGTCCCGACCGTTTCGAATCAAGGATGCCTTGCCGAGCCTGAATTGATAGTTGTACTCGTCCAGGACGAGGGGCACCTGACCACGCAAGAGCCGCATATATACGGGTCCGTGATGCGCCGCGATGGCCGGAACGATCTGCTCGATCTCATGAGCGTCGCAGGGATCGATCACGGTCATGTTCGGCATTGCGCGGAACAGCGCGAGGTCTTCCGCCGCCTGGTGGCTTGGGCCGTAGCCGGAGGTGAGACCTGGCAAGGCGCAGACGATCTTTACGTTGCGGTCTTCCTCTGCAATCGTCTGGTGGATGAAATCGTAGGCGCGCCGCGAGGCGAACACCGCATAAGTCGTAGCGAAGGGCATGAATCCTTCAGCCGCCATGCCCGAAGCCGCACCGTAGAGGAGCTGCTCCGCCATACCCATTTGATAGTAGCGGTCTGGAAACTCCTTCGCGAAAATGTGCAGGTCCGTGTACTTGCCCAGATCGGCGGTGAGGCCGACCACCTCGGGGCGGCTCCGGGCCAATTCGACGAGCGCGTGACCGAACGGCGCCGGTTTCGTCTTTTGTCCCTCGGCGGCGATCGACGCGATCATCGCGGAGGTGGTGAGCCGCGGTTTCCCGGGCGAAGCTGAGGTAACCGACTTCATGACCTGTCTCCCGCATCAAGTTCTGCCAGCGCCAACTTCCATTCGTGCGCTTCGACCCGAATGAAGTGGTTCTTTTCGCGCTGTTCGAGGAACGGAACTCCCTTGCCCATGACAGTGTCGGCGACGATGATCCTCGGTTGCGGTTCGGGGTGCGAAATCGTTGCGTCGAATGCTACCACGACGGCGTCCAGGTCATTGCCGTCGACTCGACGTACGAACCAGCCGAAGGCTCGAGCTTGTCGACCAACGGCTCGAACCCCATCATCTGTTTCGAAGGGCCGTCGGCCTGCTGGTTGTTGACGTCAATGATCGCGATCAAATTGTCGAGCTTGTGGTGTGCAGCCGACATCATCGCTTCCCACTTCGATCCCTCGTCGAGTTCTCCGTCCGAGAACAGCGTGAAGACACGGCTCTTGGAGCCCTTGCGCTTCAACCCGAGGCCCATGCCGACCGCGATGCTCAGTCCGAGCCCCAGGGACCCGCCGGACATTTCCATGCCGGGCGTGTAGGACGCCATGCCCGACATCGGCAGGCGGCTTTCGTCGAAGCCATACGTATCGAGTTCGACTTCGGGGATAATGCCGGCCTCGATCAGTGCGGCATAAAGGGCGATCGCGTAGTGACCGTTGGAAAGGAGGAAACGATCGCGATCTTCCCAGGTAGGCTCTTCGGGCCGGTAGCGCATCGCGTGAAAATATGCGACCGCCAACACGTCGGAAATATCGAGCGCCTGCGCGATATAGCCCTGGCCTTGAACTTCGCCCATGCGCAGGGCGTTGCGGCGAATATTGCGCGCACGCTGCGAAAGGCTAGGCGCGTTGACAAGTGAACTCGTGGACATCCGTCTCTCCATTGCTGCTCTTAGTGAATGAGCATCCCGCCGTTGACGTCGATCACGGTGCCGGTGACGTATGCCGAGAGGTCCGATGCGAGAAATGTGTAGATGCCGGCAACGTCCTTGGCCTCCCCGAGCCGTCCGAGCGGAATGCCTTCCAAGATCTTCGCTTTCATCTCGTCGTTGAGCTTGCCGGAAGTGATGTCGGTGCCTATCAATCCCGGCGTGACGCAGTTGACGCGGATACCATCGGCGCCAAATTCCCGAGCCATCGCCTTGGCAAGCCCAAGGACCCCCGCCTTCGCCGCCGAGTAGTGCGGACCACCAAAAATGCCGCCGCCGCGCTGGGCCGATACCGACGACATGCATGCAATCGATCCCGACTTGCGCATCCGCATATGCGGGATCACTGCCTGGGACAGGAACAGAATGCCCTTGAGGTTGACGTCCTGGATACGGTCCCAGTCGGCCGGCGTGATGTCGAGGAATTTGACCGGCTGTGTGATGCCGGCATTGTTGATCAGGATGTCGATTTGGCCGAAACGGTCGACGACAGCTTCGACTGCCTTCTGGCACGAAGCCTGGTCGGCGACGTTGCAAGCAATTCCGATATGAGCGTCGCCGAGGCCTTGCGCGGCGGCTTGTGCGGCGGTCCCGTCGATGTCGAGGATGGCAACCCGCGCGCCCTCTTCGGCAAATCGTCTGGCAGTTGCGAG
This sequence comes from Bradyrhizobium viridifuturi, assembly GCF_001238275.1. Taxonomy (GTDB): domain Bacteria; phylum Pseudomonadota; class Alphaproteobacteria; order Rhizobiales; family Xanthobacteraceae; genus Bradyrhizobium; species Bradyrhizobium viridifuturi. The sequence continues at coordinate 84,567 of NZ_LGTB01000010.1, read as the reverse complement.
GCCAATCCCGCGGGGCGAGGCCGCCCCTGTGATAATCGCCGTTTTGCCGCGAAGCAGCATTCGAATCCTCCTGTCCCTGTCGTTTTGGACGCCGCGCAGGCAGCCGGTCCTCTTGCCCCATTGCTAGAGCCGAGGGGCCGGCCGGGACAAACGCGCAGTTGTCTTGGATGTGTGAATCTGGTTCACTTATGGGTATGCTGCTGTCGAGCATCCCGATCTCCGCCATCCGGGCCTTCGAAGCGGCTGCGCGCAGTGGCTCCTTCAGCGACGCAGCCGACGAATTGCATTTGACGCCGAGCGCCGTCAGCCACGCGATCCGCAAGCTGGAAAGCACCATGAGCACCGTTCTGTTCGAGCGGAGTGCTCGTTCCGTCCGTTTAACGCCCGCTGGCGAGAACCTGATGCGTCACGCCGGTGCGGCCTTCGACAATTTGCGGCGCGGGATCGAAGAAGTCGCAGGTCGCGGGCCGCAGCTCCTGAGGGTGCATTGTGCCCCAAGTTTCGCAGCGCAATGGCTGGCCCCGCGCCTGACCAAATTTCTCGCGGCCGAACCGAAACTGGAGGTTCGGCTCGCCGCCAACACGGAGTACGCCCGCTTCACGAACGACGATTTCGATCTGGACATCGTCTACGGTTCACCTCGCGGTGAGAGCCTCGAAGTGATCCCGCTTGGCGAAGAAACCGTCACCCCTCTGTGTGCTCCTCAGATCGCGAAGAGAATCCGCCAGCCAAAGGATTTGTTGAGCCAAGTTCTTATTCGCTCCGATGTGAAGCAGGTTCAATGGTATCAATGGTTCGTCGCGAACGGGCTCGAACCTCCAGCGATCCATGGAATGCGATTCGACCGCAGCTTCCTCGCAATAGCTATGGCTTGCGGCGGGGTTGGCGTGACGTTGGAATCAACTCGGTTGGCTGAAAGTGAGATAGCATCGGGGCGCCTGATAGCGCCCCTGGCTGGCCGCTCCACCGACATCCGCTACGTTGGTCATCATCTGGTGTTCCCGCGCGCTGGCCGTCAGCGCCGCGCATTGCAGACTTTCGTGGAATGGATCAGGTCTGAGATTGCGCCAAGTTTATAAATTAGCGTGAACTGGAGCTGACGTCCTTCGCGTTATTTCGTCGCGCTGCGGAATTTGGTCGCTATCGGGCCATAGCGGATTCTGGCAAGCCGTCCGCCCGGCAGATTTATAGGTTCACGTCTAGAACGAAAACACGCGCGAATAGCTGAGCGGAGCCATTTCGCACATAGTTCCCCTTGTTCCGTTTCGAACAGGTCAAACCAAGAAGCCTCCGAGCAAAGCGCGATGTCGCGTTCGCAACAACGGCGTTGCCCCCGCGCGAGACGCGCTAACTGCCGTTAATCGTTATGGGTTTTGTGTTCGCGAAGCGCTGGCATGCTGGTTGCAAAAGTTCTGGTCAGAAGCCGCTCTTGCAACAGCCAACCTTGAGGACATCAGATGAGTCTCGCCACGACCCAGAGTATCGCAGATATCAGGGCTCGCAACAAACAGCTGATCGAGGAGGTGCTGAAGGTCTATCCGGAGAAAACCGCGAAAAGACGTGCCAAGCACCTCAACGTTCACCAGGCCGGCAAGTCCGACTGCGGGGTGAAGTCCAACATCAAATCCATACCCGGCGTGATGACGATCCGGGGCTGCGCCTATGCGGGATCCAAGGGCGTGGTTTGGGGACCTATCAAGGACATGGTCCATATCAGCCATGGTCCTGTTGGCTGCGGGCAGTATTCGTGGGGATCGCGCCGCAACTATTACGTTGGTACGACGGGGATCGATAGCTTCGTGACCCTGCAATTCACCTCCGACTTCCAGGAAAAGGATATCGTATTCGGTGGCGACAAGAAGCTGGTCAAAGTTCTTGACGAAATCCAGGAGCTGTTTCCCCTCAACAACGGCATCACCATCCAATCGGAATGCCCGATCGGACTGATCGGCGACGATATCGAGGCTGTCTCAAGAACTAAATCCAAGGAGTATGGAGGCAAGACCATCGTGCCGGTCCGCTGCGAGGGTTTTCGTGGCGTGTCGCAGTCACTAGGTCACCACATTGCCAACGACGCGGTGCGTGACTGGATCTTCGACAAGCTCGAGCCCAACGGCGCGCCAAAGTTCGAGCCGACGCCTTACGATGTTGCAATCATCGGCGACTACAATATCGGCGGCGATGCCTGGTCATCGCGAATTCTGCTGGAGGAAATGGGCCTGCGGGTGATCGCGCAGTGGTCCGGGGACGGTTCACTCGCTGAACTCGAGGCAACTCCGAAAGCCAAGCTCAACCTTCTGCATTGCTACCGTTCAATGAACTACATCTCCCGCCACATGGAAGAGAAATTCGGCATCCCCTGGTGCGAATACAACTTCTTCGGACCTTCAAAGATTGCAGAATCGTTGCGGAAGATTGCGGCCTATTTCGACGACAAGATCAAGGAAGGGGCTGAGCGGGTGATTGAAAAGTACCAGCCGCTGGTCAACGCGGTGGTTGCGAAGTATCGCCCGCGCCTGGAGGGCCGAACGGTCATGCTGTATGTCGGCGGGCTTCGTCCGCGTCATGTGATTGGCGCCTACGAAGACCTCGGGATGGAAGTCGTGGGCACCGGATACGAGTTTGGCCACAACGACGATTATCAGCGCACAGCTCAGAACTACGTAAAGGACAGCACGCTGATCTATGACGACGTCAATGGCTACGAGTTCGAGCGCTTCGTCGAAAAGCTCCAGCCTGACCTCATCGGCTCGGGCATCAAGGAAAAATACGTGTTCCAGAAGATGGGTGTGCCGTTCAGGCAGATGCATTCCTGGGACTATTCGGGTCCATATCACGGCTATGACGGCTTTGCGATCTTTGCGCGCGACATGGACATGGCTGTCAACTCGCCTGTCTGGAAAAAGACGAAGGCGCCTTGGAAGGAAACGCCGAGGGCCAAGCTCTTGGCTGCAGAATAGGGCAACAAGTCTCGCTCTCAGCGGAGAGCGGGGCAGTCAATTTCGATAACAAAAAGGATCTCAATAATGGCGCAAAGTGCCGAGCACGTGCTCGATCATCTCGAACTGTTCCGCGGTCCAGAATACCAGCAGATGCTGGACAAGAAGAAGATGTTCGAGGATCCCCGCGAGCCCGCCGAAGTCGAGCGTATCAAGGAATGGACGAAAACGCCGGAGTACCGCGAGAAAAATTTTGCGCGGGAGGCGCTAACGATAAACCCGGCCAAGGCCTGCCAGCCGCTTGGCGCCGTATTCGCCTCCGTCGGCTTTGAAGGCACGCTGCCTTTCGTTCACGGCTCGCAAGGCTGCGTGGCCTATTATCGCAGCCATCTGTCGCGACACTTCAAGGAGCCGTGTTCCTGCGTCTCTTCGTCGATGACCGAGGACGCTGCTGTATTCGGTGGCCTGAACAACATGATCGACGGGCTCGCAAACAGCTACAACATGTACAAACCCAAGATGATTGCGGTCTCCACGACCTGCATGGCTGAGGTGATCGGCGATGACCTGAATGCCTTCATCAAAACGTCCAAAGAGAAGGGCTCGGTTCCGGCGGAGTTCGACGTGCCATTCGCCCACACGCCGGCCTTCGTCGGCAGCCACGTCACCGGCTACGACAACGCGCTCAAGGGGATCTTGGAGCATTTTTGGGACGGCAAGGCCGGAACGGTGCCGAAGCTGGAGCGCAGGCCGAACCAGGCCATCAACATCATCGGCGGTTTCGATGGCTATGCCGTCGGAAACCTTCGCGAGATCAGGCGCATCCTGGAACTGATGGGAATCCAGCACACCATACTCGCCGACAACTCCGAAGTCTTCGACACCCCGACAGATGGCGAGTTCCGGATGTATGACGGCGGCACCACGCTGGAAGACGCAGCCAACGCCGTTCACGCCAAGGCGACAATCTCCATGCAGGAGTGGTGTACGGAGAAAACGTTGCAATTCGTGGCCGGGCATGGGCAGGATGTCGTGTCCTTCAACTACCCGATTGGCATATCCGCAACGGATGACTTGCTGGTGGCGTTATCGCGGATCGGCGGCAAGGACATTCCGGAGCAACTCGCACGAGAGCGTGGCCGCTTGGTCGATGCCATCGCCGATTCCAGTGCGCATATCCATGGCAAGAAGTTCGCGGTCTATGGTGATCCGGATCTCTGCTACGGGGTAGCTTCCTTTCTGCTCGAACTGGGCGCCGAGCCAACCCATGTGCTTTCCACCAACGGCAACAAGGCATGGCAGACAAAAATGGCGGCGCTGCTTGCAGGCTCGCCGTTTGGGCAGAGCTGCCAAGTCTACCCTGGCCGGGACCTCTGGCACTTGCGCTCGCTCCTATTTACCGAGCCGGTCGATTTTCTGATTGGCAACACATACGGCAAGTACCTCGAGCGTGACACTGGAACGCCACTGATCCGAATTGGCTTTCCAGTCTTTGATCGGCATCACCATCACCGCTCGCCCGTTTGGGGTTATCAGGGTGGCCTGAATGTGCTGGTCAAGATCCTCGACAAGATCTTCGACGAAATCGACAAGAAGACCAACCTTCTTGGCAAAACCGACTACAGCTTCGACATCATTCGCTGATGACGAACGGTGCGCGTGCCATCGCCAAACCCGGCGGTGGCACGGCACCAATGCACGGCGGTTAATCTCTCAATTGGTTTGCTGAGGGGAAAACGGATGAGTTCGCTAGCGGCCACGGTCCAGAATATCTTCGACGAGCCGGGCTGCGCCAAGAATGGCAGTAAGTCGAAGGCTGCTCGCAGGAAGGGCTGCACCAGGCAACTGCAGCCGGGCAGTGCTGCGGGCGGCTGCGCTTTCGACGGTGCCAAGATCGCGCTGCAGCCGTTTACCGATGTCGCTCACTTGGTGCACGGTCCGATTGCGTGCGAAGGCAACTCCTGGGACAATCGCGGCTCGGCGTCGTCTGGCTCAAATCTGTGGCGAACCGCATTCACAACCGACCTGAACGAAACCGATATCGTATTCGGAGGCGAGCAGCGGCTGTGCAAGGCAATCACAGAAATCATCAGTAAGCGGGACCCTCCCGCGATCTTCGTCTATCAGACTTGCATCCCGGCGATGATCGGCGACGATATCGATGCGGTTTGCAAGGCTGCATCTCAAAGGTTCGGCAAACCAGTTATACCGATCAATTCCCCAGGGTTCGTTGGCTCCAAAAACCTGGGTAACAAGCTCGCCGGCGAGGCCCTGCTCGAACATGTCATCGGAACGCAGGAGCCGGACTACACAACGCCGTACGACATCAACCTGATCGGAGAATACAACCTTTCAGGAGAGTTCTGGCAAGTGAAGCCATTGCTGGACGAACTCGGAGTCCGGATTCTCTCATGCATCTCTGGCGACGGAAAGTATCGCGAGGTCGCTTCTTCTCATCGTGCGCGGGCGGCGATGTTGGTCTGCTCAAAATCTATGATCAACGTCGCACGCAAAATGAAGGAACGCTACGGGATCCCGTTCTTCGAGGGGGCGTTCTACGGTATTCAGGATTCGAGTGATTCGCTTCGCCAGATCGCCCGCTTATTAGTCGAGCGCGGCGCCCCCCAAGAGTTGCTCGGGCGCACTGATGCGGTGATCGCGCGCGAGGAAACGCGCGCCTGGGCTGCCATCGAACCGTACAAGCCACGTTTCAAAGGCAAGAAGGCCTTGTTGATTACCGGCGGCGTCAAGTCATGGTCGGTCGTGGCGGCACTGCAGGAAGCCGGTCTCGAATTGGTCGGAACCAGCGTGAAGAAATCGACCGGGGAGGACAAGGAACGCATCAAGGAGCTGATGGGGCAGGATGCCCACATGATCGAGGAGATGACGCCGCGCGAAATGTACAGAATGTTGAAAGAAGCGGAAGCAGACATCATGCTGTCGGGCGGCAAATCGCAGTTTGTCGCACTGAAGGCGGCGATGCCCTGGATCGATATCAACCAAGAGCGGTGCCATGCCTATCTGGGCTATCTTGGAATGGTCAAACTGGTGGAGGAGATCGACAAGTCGCTCTCCAATCCGATGTGGGAGCAGCTGCGTCGACCTGCGCCATGGCAGGTCTTGGCGAAGGAGATGGTGCAGATGCGATCACCGCTGGCCGAGATCGCTTGCGATCCTGCGCTCGGCGAAACGGCGCGCCGAGCCAAGGAGATCTGCCTTTGCAACAAGGTAGATCTCGGAACAATCGAGGATGCGATTACCGCCCATGGCTTGATCAGCGTGGAAGCTGTCAGAGAGCACACCAATGCGGTCGGCGGCTGCTGCAACAGACGCATCGAGGAAATCTTGGCGGCCTCACCATCTGCCCTGCCACAGGCCGCAGAATAAGGACCTGTTATGGCCCTCGTCAAAGCGTCTACTAAATCTTGTGCGGTCAATCCGCTGAAGATGAGCCAGCCGATCGGCGGAGCCTTCGCCTTTATGGGGTTGCGTGGGGCTATGCCGCTTCTGCACGGCTCGCAAGGCTGTACATCCTTCGGGCTCACGCTTTTCGTGCGCCATTTCAAGGAAGCAGTACCGCTGCAAACCACCGCTATGAGCGAGGTCGCAACCGTGCTCGGTGGCTACGAGAATCTCGAGCAGGCGATACTCAATATCCACAGCCGAGCCAAGCCAAAGATCGTGGGGATCTGCTCAACCGGGGTTACAGAGACCAATGGCGACGATGTCGATGCCTACCTCAAGCTGATCCGGGACAAGCATCCGCAACTTGCAAAATTGCCGATGGTCTATGTCTCGACACCAGATTTCAAGGGAGCGTTCCAGGATGGCTGGGAGAAGGCTGTGGCGCGTATTGTGGAGGCGTTGGTCGAGGGGCCGGGCGTGAGTGGACTGCGCGACCCGTCCAGGGTGAATGTTCTTCCAGGATGCCACCTCACCCCCGGTGATCTAGACGAACTCCGGGCCATCTTGGAGGATTTCGGTTTGCGGCCGTCCTTTTTGCCTGATCTGGCAGGCTCGCTTGATGGGCATATCCCCGATGAGTTTACGCCGACAACCATAGGCGGCATCGGCGTCGACGAAATTGCGAGCATGGGACGCGCTCAATGGACGATCGCAATTGGCGCACAGATGCGACGCGCGGCGGAGGTCCTGCAGGCCAAGGCCGACGTGCCATTTCGCCTGTTCGAACGGCTTTGTGGTCTCGATCCCAACGACGAATTTATCACCTTTTTGAGCGAGATCAGCGGCCGGCCCGTACCGGTGAAATATCGGCGGCAGCGTGGCCAGCTCACCGATGCAATGCTGGACGCGCACTTCCATATTGGTGGTCGCAGAGTTGCGATCGCCGCCGAGCCCGACCTCCTGTTCGACCTGTCCAGTACGCTGCATGACATGGGCGCGCAGGTGACCGCAGCAGTGACAACCACGCAGTCGGTGGTTATTGAGCGAGTCAAGGCCGAGGAAGTCTTCATCGGTGATCTCGAGGATCTCGAGGAGCTCGCCAGAACCAAACAATGCGACCTGCTGGTCACGCATTCGCATGGCAGGCAAGCGGCGGCTCGTTTGAAAATTCCGTTCTATCGCGCGGGTTTTCCGATGTTCGATCGGCTTGGTGCAGGACACCAGCTATCCGTCGGCTATCGTGGTACGCGCGATATGATTTTCGATATCGCCAATCTCGTAATTGCTGACCGAGAGGAGAACCACCAGCCTACGCCGGATAGCTGGCGGGCTCCGGCCGCACTGCCACGACGAGCCGGCCACGGCTCGAGTGGCGCAGCTGGGAGGTTGACGGCATGAAGGTCGCATTCGCTACGCAAGATCTTAGACGGGTCGATGCACATTTTGGTTGGGCGAAGAATATCGCAATCTATGATGTCGCGCCGGGTGGGCACGTCTTTATTAAAGCAATTGAGTTTGAGGGCGATCTCAAGGAAGATGGCAACGACGATAAGTTGGCGCCAAAGATCGATGCAATTAAGGATTGTGTAATTCTCTATGTCGCCGCAATCGGCGGTGCTGGTGCCGCGAGGGTGGTGGCCAACAAGATCCATCCTATCAAGGTGAGCAAGCCGGAAAGCATCCTGATGCTGCTTGAAAAGCTTCAGGAAGTACTGAAGGGAACGCCACCTCCTTGGCTGCGCAAGGCCATGGCCAAGGACCAGCGCCGCGCGTTTGAGTTCGACGAATGAGGTGAGATGACCGAAGAAATAGTGCGGCAGGGTAGCAGCATCGACGCGCCGTTCCTCATCGAGCTAATCCGGATGTGGCGCGCTCAGGATGCCAACGGCGCCTGGACGAACAAGAGCGATCTCGACCTACTCGAACCTTATGTCTTGAACAAGGAGAAGCGGCGCGCCCTGCCGATTGTCGGCGATCCCGATCCCGACACGCTGTGGCGGCTTGAGTTGTTCTTCGACGCGGTCGCGCTCTCGATCGAGAGGGCCACCGGCGTGATGGTCCAGCCCATTATGAAGCTGCATCATGAAGGCTTCGGCCGCGTGGTGTTGGTCGCAGGGCGCCTGATCGCCGTGAACAAGCAGCTACGCGATGTGCATCGTTTTGGCTTCGTTAATCTCGTAAAGCTTGCACAGGAAGGCGACAAATATGTCAACGACGGAATCGACATGGTTCGCAGATTTCCGGACGTGGCGAACTATTGAGGGCGCTCATGAGTGATCGTGAAGTATTGAAAGCAGAACTGAAGAAGCTGTCAGGAAAAGCGCTGCAAGCGAAAATGGATTTGCACGATCTGTCGGAGGAATTGCCTGTCAACTGGGGCTCGATCATGACAGTGGCGGAGAAGGCGTACGATGCCTATGCCGAACTCGAGCGCAAGAGCCATGATTTGAAGGCGCTGGAAAATAACCAAAGGGGCTGACTTATGTCATTTGCAGCGCGCGATGGCCGCGAGTGGATACCGGAATACTTGACGTCGATCGATGACAAGAAGTGCATCGGTTGTGGGCGCTGTTTCAAGGTGTGCGGTCGAGATGTTATGACTTTGAAGGGAATCAGCGAAGAGGGCGAGCTTGTCGATTTAGACGATGACGCGGACGATGAGATCGAAAAGAAGATCATGGTTCTAAATGATCAGGGCGCCTGCATCGGCTGCGGCGCCTGCGCAAGGGTGTGCCCGGCCAATTGCCAGGTCCACACCTCAGTCGGAGCTGAGGTCACATGAGCGAAGACCCCCTCGTCCAGCAGCAGAGGATAGTGCAATCACATGTGCTACCTGGGCGGGTGACGCGCTCGTGATCAGTGAGCTCGTATCTTTGATCAGGCCATCGTGCTCAAACCTCATCGGGGATTTTAGTACTGGTTGAGAGCAACAACGTCGAGCGGCACGTCGTTGACCGCCCGTCAGCGAGAAGGGACACGCGGTTCACCTATCCAGTGGAGCCTTAAGGCGGCCGAGTCGTTGTCTGTCTTCCGGTGGATGCCTTGCCGACTCCGTAGTGGGCCGGTGGCGCGGTAAGCTTGTGATCAGCTAGAGATTGTATATCCTCATTGCGGAGCTTGCGCGGCACGAGCCCGACTGCGTGCAATTCGCCGATAGGATAGCGATCCGGATGTATGGCAGAATCGTTGGCTCATCCAGCCCGTCCACAAGCGCTTATCAGGCTGATGATTCGAGCGAGGCGGGAGATGGCCCCCGTTTTGCGCAAACAGTTGCGCGCATGGAGCGAGGTGGGGCATCGTCGGGGGGGCAGCGGCGCCATACTCTCTGAGTTCCGATCCAACCATTGTCAAAATCGACGAACAAGAAGACTTCATGAATCTCGTGGAGATATACTTGCGTCGCGATATCAGGGACATCGCCGACAATCCACAAGAGTATTCAGAGTTTGTTTCGAGGAAAGCTGAGTGGGCTGCAACTGTTGCTGGAGCCCATGCCAACACTTACCACGACCCGAATAACCCCGGAAGTTCTTCAGCTGTCAGCTGGGTGACGAAAGTGTCGGCCTGCTAGCAGTGGGTGGCCCGGTCCGGATCAAGGGAGACCGGTTTCGAGAACAGTTCGGGCGTAACGATATCACGTCCGTAGTAGATCTACGCGTTACTCAGCCGTTTGTCGAAAACGCAGGCGATATCCTGCTCGAGCATCAATTGCGATTGGGCGGCGATCATCCATTGGTATTGTCGCGTCCTGCCCGACCGGGGATGGAGCCCCTTCTAGCTGAAACGGGTTTTGTTCACGTGGGTCGCAATCACTGGGTGCTCGACCCTCATCAGAAACCCGAAGTGTGGACGAAGAACGAGAACAGCGAGTGGCAGCGAGTAGGCAAGCCTGCAAAATATCTTTCCAAGGTCGAAGAAGCCCGCAGCGGTCATCGAGAGAGCATTGAGTCGGATCTGACGATGATCCTTCGTTTTATTTGGAGGGTGAACTTCGACGAATGGCTGTTGAAGACGATCCGGAATAATGGGAGTGCGGCGGAACTGATGGGTTTTCGCCCTGGCTCGCGTATGAGCAGGAGGCGTAGCTTGAAGGGAGCGCGCGCCACGTCGCGCTCCCTTGCCAGATGCCGGTTCGCGAGTTGGTTGGTGGAGTTGGCCGGCCTTGTGTCATACGTGCCGGGGGCCTGCTTCGCCGAGCCAGTAGTGCCTTGGTGCGCGGTTTGGGAGAGGGCCTGTTTTAATCCGGCTTTCGAGCGGCAATCTGAGGCAAATGCGGGAACCGATTGTGCTCACGATGTCAGTACTTCCGTTGAATCTGGTATCACTGAACGGATTGCGAAATTGGCGATCTTGAAAATCGTTCTGCGACGGCTAGCGCGAGGTGTGCCATCGGGTGTGCGACCAAACGGGCGTTCCAGCGTACGATCGAGCGTCTTGTCGGGCTCTCCAGCGCATGGACGAAATTATCGGTACAATAGAACATCAGTTCTATAGAGACGCGCGGCAGCGCCAATGCGCGTACGCTGGGAGGCGGAATGGACCGGTACACCAGGAGCAACGAGTTGCGCACGCGCTTGCGGTTCTGCTAGCCGGACAAGCTGTACGGTACCGCTAAGGCTGCGCGAACGCCGAGCAGCGCTCCGACGGTTTTTGCAGCACAAGGCACAGCAACACTGCAGAGCCCTTGCGATAGGCGAGCAACGAATGCAAGTAGATGCTATTTCGCGATTTGTGGTTTTAACGACATTCCGAGCCGCAAGGCCATGGGATTCCACCTTATGGTCCTCGATCACGACGGCAATCACCGGCCGTGGCCCATCGTTGTGGTACGCTGGGGTAGGAAGGTGCTTGGCTATCTCAATAGATGCCCTCACAATGGCGTTGCTTTGGACCGGGAACAAAACGAGTTCCTCGATCCAAGCGGCGTCCGGCTGATGTGCGGCAAACACGGATCCACCTTCGAGCTCGGAACCGGGCTGTGCGTCGATGGTCCGTGTAAGGGCAGAACGCTCACGCCAATCGCCTTGACAGTGCTGGATGGCGATATCTGTGTCGTCGGCATGCGTCTTGTCGAAGATGATGCGTCCCGGAACGAATGACGTCCGCGCTCAGACCGGCCGGTTCTCGTTGCGGTTTTTTACCGGCTCCATCCTCTCCAGCCCGTCTTCATAGGAGATCTCGTCGTAGGGTAGATCGAGAGCCTTTGCCGCATCGAGGAGGTAATCAAGCTTGCCGCCCGCATCCAGCTTCTTGAGGTCGTCCTTGTTGAGCCCGACCAGGTCCATCATCTCCTTCCAAACAGTGGATTCATCGCACGGCAGGACGTGGAAGGTAATGCCACCGAGCCTGATGTGGTACTTCGCCAGCAAATCGACGTTGTTACAGAACAAGAAATAACTGCCCTTTTGGCTTAACGCACCGTCAAGCACGGCCGCGACGTCAGCAAGGTAGGCCAAGGAGTGCAGGTAGCCGGCCAGCACCGGGATAGTACGTTCTCCGTCCTGCGCGATCGTCAGAACCTGTTCGATCGAATAGTCCGGCGGCCGCTTCTCGTCCGCGACTTGCGTCTGAAATTTTAGTGCTATGTCGCCGCGAAAGCCAAACCGGCCGGGCTTGGTCGTCCCGCCCTTGAGTACAGCATTGAGCAGGCGGCCCTCCTTCTCAAGTCGACCGAGTGCGGTGTTCTCGATTGCAGTCATTAAATTCGTCCTCGATTTGAGCTTTTCACCGGCGCGCTGGCCGATGCCAGATGCGATGCAAATTGCTTGCCGCCGCCTCTGTAACGACCTCCAGCCGTGCCGCGAAACAAAACGCCTGTGCGAGAGGCGATCGTCCCAGGCAGCGTTGTCACAAACTCGACACCGGCGTTGATGAAGCCGACAGATGCGACCAAAAAAGTAAGCGGGATCAAGCTTTGCACGCTGGCACATGACTTGCCATTGTCGGGCAGACCTAAGCTCATGAGAGGGTAAGCCATGATCAGCCTGACAGATAGCGCAGTGAGTGCCATCAAAGGCGCGATGGCATCATCAATGCACCCGACCGGTGGCTTGCGCATTTTGGTCGAAGCAGGCGGCTGCAATGGGTTCAAATACAAGATGGGCTTGGCCGAGGTGCCGACGCTTGGTGACACCGTGATCGAATGCGGGGGTCTGAAGGTATTTGTCGACAGCAAGAGCCATGAGCATCTGATCGGCACGACCATTGATTTCGTCCTGGCGCCGGATAGTCCCGGATTCATCTTTCAAAACCCGAACGCCGCCGCGAGCTGCTCCTGCGGCAAATCGTTCAGCTGATAAAGAGGAAACATCGCAGCATGCTGGCCGAACCGGAAGAAGTATGGCAATCGTCGGCTGCGAGAGCGCTTCGCATTCGCGACGCAATCGGACAGATGCGAGCGGATCTGCATGGCGACCGTCGGCTCATCCGGACCAATAGCCACAGGACCATCGCCAGTCTGAACGGCGCATCCGCGTTCTGTAAGCGTCCTAGACTGACGCTGGACCGCATTCAGACGAGGCTGATCGACAAAATATGCGAATGCGTTCGTCTCGTCCCGATTGCGGCTGTCGGCGAGGCCCTGGATTGAGTGGGACCCAAGTGCCGATTTACCTCGACAATAATGCAACGACCCGGACCGATCCATCCGTCGTGCAAGCTATGTTGCCGTTCTTCACCGAGCAATTCGGCAACGCTTCATCCACGCATGTCTTTGGCGGCGAGGTCGCAGTCGCCTTGAAGCAGGCCCGGGGTAGCTTACGGCGGTTGCTAGGCTGCGCATACGATCATGAGATCGTGTTCACCTCAGGAGGGACCGAGGCCAACAATGCCGCGATTCTCTCTGCGCTTGCGACCCAAGAGGGCCGCGACGAGATCGTCACCACAGCGGTCGAGCATTCTGCCATTCTTGCCGTGACGGAGCAATTGGGGGCAAGCGGAGTCAAGACGCATGTCGTATCGGTAGATTCCCGCGGCCGGCTCGATATCGAGGCGTTTCGCAGCGCTCTCGGGCCACGGACAGCGGTTGCTTCCGTTATGTGGGCCAATAACGAGACCGGCACGATATTTCCTGTAGAGTTCCTTGCAGGGTTGACCCATGAGGCGGGCGCGCTGTTTCACACCGATGCTGTCCAGGCCGTCGGCAAGATGCGCGTAGACCTTAAGCACAGTGCGATCGACATGCTGTCGCTATCCGCGCACAAACTGCACGGACCCAAAGGCATCGGCGCGCTATATCTGCGCAAGGGGACAAGTTTCCGACCCCTGATCTGGGGCGGATCACAGGAACGACGGCGCCGCGGCGGAACGGAGAATATTCCTGCAATCGTCGGCCTTGGAAAGGCTGCAGAGCTTGCGGCGGAGCGGCTCGAACCTGAGCGCGTTCGCATTGCTGCGTTGCGCGATCGCCTCGAGCAGGGAATACTGCACATTGGCGAGTGTATTGCGCTCGGCGATATCAGCAACCGGCTAGCGAACACGACCAATATTGCCTTCGACCATCTCGAAGGCGAAGCGATCGCCCACCATCTCAATCGGGCCGGCATTGCTGTGTCGCTCGGATCAGCCTGCAACGCGGGCTCAATGGAGCCATCGCATGTCTTGCGGGCCATGCGGGTGCCGGCGTGGAGCATGCACGGTGCGGTGCGCTTCTCGCTATCGCGAGAAACCTCATTCGCGGAGGTCGACGAGGTCGTGTGCGCCGTGTCTGACATCGTGGCTCGCCTGCGCGCCACTTCGCGGGAGTCGGCCCGCTTGGCCAGCCATGATTCACAGTCAAGGAGTTCAACGTGAAAATCATGATCCGCCGGTCTCCGGACGCGGGCCTGTCGATCTACGTACCAAAGAAAGACCTCGAAGAGTCGATCGTCGAGTCCGAATATGAGACCCTCTGGGGCGGGTGGATCAAAATAGCCAATGGGTGGGTACTCGATTTGCCCAAGATGGCGAGCGATACAAAATTACCGATCACAATCGACGCTAAAAAGCGGAGCGCGGACGGAGAGGGTCCGTGAAGGGGCCTCGGCGGATCGACTTTGTCGATGCAGCCGATGTCAAGACCATTCTCGCGGACGTCGCTGCCGGGTTAAGGGCTGCGCGCGTGGTGCCCTATCTCGGTCCTGGCCTCACCGGACTGTCCAGATCCGATGCGCCGGCCACGCCCGAGGCGCTGGCCGACTTCTTCGCCAGCAAGATTGCGCTGCCTCGGCGGACCAAAGGCAATGCGTGGGCGTCGGCGCAGCATATCGAGGTCAGCAAACATCGCTCTACGCTGACGACATTGATGGTGCAAGCCTTCGCTCGATCAGCGGAGCCGACGCCGTTACATCATCATTTCGCGTCCCTGTCGCCGCCCGTCATCGTCGATGCATGGTACGACGGCGCAATGCGCGCCGCGCTGGGCAAGCGCAAGGGATGGGGTGAAGTGCAGGGCATTACCCGTGCCGGCATTGGCGAGAATCGTTGGTATCGCTTCTATGATTCCTCTGGCCAAAAGGTCGAAAGTGCCGTGGCCGGCAGCTGGGCGACGGTGCTCTATAAGCCGCATGGCAGCGTGCACCCGGCCAACAACTTCCTGATCTCCGATTCTGACTATGTCGAGGCCTTGACCGAGATCGACATTCAGACGCCAATTCCGGACATCATCAAGGAATGGCGGAGCGGACGGACCTTTCTCTTCATCGGCTGTCGCTTTAACGACCAGCTGTTGCGCAGCTATGCGCGGCAGATTATCAAGCGCTCGGGTGGCCCCCACTATGCGATCGTCAATCCGGATACGCTGTCGCGCAACGAGCTCCGTTTTCTACTCGAACAAGGTCTGGCGCCGCTTGCGATTCGGCTCCCTTGCGCGGTTGAGATACTGCTCACCCGTTAGATGTGTGAAGCTCGATAGCCCAACTGGTATCGCCAGTTGTGAGATGGCGCGATGCACGAAACGCCCGTTCGGATGAAGCCGGGTGTGGCGCGCGCGTTGGCACCATCATTGATGCGTCAGCCCGCATAGTTCTGAGTGAGAATGAGACGTATCTGTCGCATTCTTAACAAGCGTATCATTGCCGCTCTTACATGTCTCAACGTCGGTCGGACCCGATAACGCTACGACATGCTGACCAAATATCGTCTTCTGCGCCGTGGCATGTGAGTTGCTACGCCTCATCTTGAGGCTCGCTCACGGATGGTCCTGGGAAGCCAATGTGCCCGCGGGGAAGATAGAGAATGAGTGCGATGGTGGGGAGCGGAGGGTACGCCAAAGCTGCGCCGGATAACGGCACGATGATGCAGTCTGCCGCCGAGCATAAGGGCTGTCGCACCGCAGCCAAGACCGCCCACGCAGGCTGCGGGTCACGGACAAGCCAAGGCGATCTGCCGAGCGAAATCTGGGAAAAGGTGAAGAAACATCCCTGCTACAGCGAAGAGGCGCATCATCATTACGCCCGCATGCATGTGGCGGTCGCGCCAGCCTGTAACATCCAGTGCAATTACTGCAATCGCAAATATGACTGCGCCAATGAATCTCGCCCGGGCGTGGTGAGCGAGAAGCTCACCCCTGAGCAGGCGGTGAGAAAAGTGCTCGTGGTCGCGACCGCCATTCCGCAGATGACCGTGCTCGGAATCGCTGGTCCCGGCGATGCTCTCGCCAATCCAGCAAAGACGTTCAAGACGTTCGAACTGGTCGCCAAGGCGGCGCCCGACATCAAGCTGTGTCTGTCGACGAACGGACTGGCTCTGCCGGACCATATTGACACGATCGTCAGGTCCAGAATCGACCACGTCACCATCACTATCAACGCGATCGATCCCGAAATCGGCGCCAAGATCTATCCCTGGATCTTCTTCAGCCATAAACGTTACACCGGCATCGATGCGGCGAGGATACTCACCGACCGTCAGCTGCAAGGACTGGAGATGCTTAGCGAACGGGGGATCCTGTGCAAGGTTAACTCGGTAATGATCCCCCACATCAACGATCAGCACCTGGTCGAGGTCAACAAGGCGGTGAAGGCGCGCGGTGCCTTCCTTCACAATATCATGCCGCTGATCTCCGCGCCTGAGCACGGCACGGTGTTTGGCCTAAACGGTCAACGCGGGCCGTCGGCGCAGGAATTGAAGACGCTGCAGGATGCTTGTGAAGGGAAGATGAACATGATGCGGCATTGTCGCCAGTGCCGCGCTGATGCTGTCGGACTGATCGGAGAGGATCGCAGCGCAGAGTTCAGTACGGATCAGATCATGAAAATGGGCGTCAAATATGACCTTGCTACGCGCAAGGCTTATCAAGACAGGGTGGAGGACGAGCGGGCCGTCAGCGTCGTGGCCCTCCAACAAGAGCTTACACAGTTCGCCGCCGAGACGAGCGCGATCAAGGTTCTGGTGGCGGTCGCAACCAAGGGCGCGGGACTCATCAACGAGCACTTTGGGCATGCAAAGGAATTCCAAGTATATGAACTTTCTACATCCGGCGCAAAGTTCATCGGTCACCGTCGCGTCGACGTCTACTGCCAGGACGGTTATGGCGAGGAGGACAGGCTTTCGACCATCATTCGTGGCATTCATGACTGCCATGCGGTGTTCGTGGCCAAGATCGGCGGCTGCCCAAAAAGCAACCTGATCAAGGCCGGGATCGAGCCGGTTGATCAATACGCGCATGAGTTCATCGAGAAGTCGACGATCGTCTGGTTCAGGTCCTATCTCGACAAGGTGAAGAGCGGCGATGTCCAGCACGAGGAGCGCGGCGACGCCGCGATCCGCCAGGGAGCTCTGATCTCCGCGGCGTAAGGGGGGTATATGCCATTCAAGATCATCGCCTCTCAGTGTACCAGCTGCTCAGCTTGCGAACCCTTATGCCCGAACGTTGCCATCTCGGAAAAGGGAGGAAGCTTTGTCATCGAAGCGACGAAATGCACCGAATGTATTGGCCATTTCGACGAGCCGCAATGCGTTGCGGCCTGTCCGGTCGACAATACCTGCGTGATCGACACGTCCTTACCCCGCTATCAGGCGCCAGCTTAGGATGCGAGCTTCCATGAACGGCATGCCAAGAGCTGGGGCTAAAAAATTTGCAAACTTCGTGTGGCGCGTTGTCAACACCGCAGGTCTCGACCTTCGTGCCTCCCCTCGCGAAGGCGGCTGCTCCGGATGTTCCTGCGATCGTGCTGCTGGTCGCCGGCAGCGGAGCGTTGGCAGGCATTTCATTTGGCGCGGCAGGCCAAAAGCGCCTCTCAGCTCCGAGCGTAGGCTTCTGGGCCGCGCCATTATCGTTTATGTGACTGACGAGGTCACGCTGATCGGCGCATGCGCGGCGGGATCAGTCTTACCGAGCCGCAACATCGCGGAATGCGCCGGGCGAACGAAGCTGCCGATGACCTTCGAGGCCGCAGCCAGGTCGCCATTTGCCGGTCAGGGAGCGCTGATCGCGCGCACTTCGTTCGGCGAAGTCCCGGGCCAAGGCCGGCGGATGGTTAACGCGACTGATGCTGCACTTGATCACGCCGATATCATCATGCCGCGGTTGCATCCCGCCGTGTTGATGGACCTGGCCGGCCTGCAGATATGGGCAGGCAATCGGAAAGAGGGGACGAGGCCGCGACCAAGCTGCTCGAACTCGAACCGGCTGACAAGATCGGTACCGAATCGCGCGCGGACGTCCTGGAGCGGAGGAGCCAATCCGAAGATCGACCATATTGGCAACGCCGCCCTGAGGCATCACTCCAATTACAGGGCCTGCGCTCGTCGGTCGCGCAAGAGGGGCTGCGACTGCCGGCGTTCGGCTATTTGCCCAAATGATTGGGCCGGCTACGTCTCCAGCACGTCTCCCGGCGGAATCCCGCGCTCAGCAATGGCGGCACTTGGCGCGCAGACGTTGAGGTCTGAGCGATCGTGTCCACGCAGGCTAATGCCGTCGTCTTATCGTCGATGCTTGATGGCCCTAGAAGCCTCGTCGCCTCAGCCGCAACATCGTTTCGTACGGGGAAATGATGCCGATGCTGTCCGACAAGGAACTGGCGACGTGCTCACGCGCCACTTTGGCCCGCAGCTCCGCAATCAATCGATCTGCGCTGAGGAAGTCCAGTTCCGTCACATCGTACCACGTCTCGCTGCCGTTGCGGGGCTACTTGGTGAAGCTACGGGCCAATACGCTAGAGCGCGGCTAGATATCGCAGAACGGCTGTCACTCGAGAGCACGAACTGCCCTAAAGCGACATCCTGGTCAGCACGTCGACACGAACTGGCGAACCGCATTGCGGTGAGTGAATCGGCTGAGTGCGGCGAGGGATGAGCACACAATTGTGGAGGGTGTCTCCTGGTCGGGCCGGCAGCAACACCATTGATGTCTACCAGCAACGATGCATGAGGAGCGCTACATGAGCGGTATTGTTCGCGACAGCGACGTCGTCGAGCTCGACGAGCCGCCTGTCTTCAGTTTTAGCCAAAAGGTACGAGCCAGTCGCACCATCCGGAACGATGGCACCTTTCGTGGCAAGGAGATCGGCGACATCTTGGTCAAGAAGGGAGAGGTCGGTTACGTCATCTCGATCGGGACATTCCTGCAGCAGTTCTACATATATGGTGTCGAGTTTCTGGAAAGCGGCTACCGCGTTGGCATGAAGCGCAAGGAACTCGTGCCCGTGGATGCCTGCGAGGAGATTGATGATCTTCCATTGCCGGTGGAGGCCGTGTCGTGAGTGAACCCGGCTTTCTGAAATATCGGCGGGGCCAGCGGGTTAAAACCACAGTCGATATCATCAACGACGGCTCTTTTCCCAATGCAGAGCCTGACGGCGTCTTGCTCGGCGCCGGAGTGGCCGGAGAGATCATCAGGGTTGCCATCCATACCGATGCGAACGTTCCGATCTATACTGTCGATTTTGGAGAACGGTTGCTCATCGGCTGTCTTGAAGAAGAAATCACAGGTCTTTGAAGGGAGGCTTTCGCGATGAATGCCGGGCTGATGAGGAAGGTCAAGACCGGGCTGGTGGCGCACCCCAACGAGCTTGATCGCAAGCGGATCGAGCGCAGCTTGAGCTCCCGTACGCGCTATATCTACGTCTCGCCGAAGGTGACACCGGTGAAAGGCGGCTACCTCGTCGAGAGCCCCTGTTGCTCGCGCAATATTGAAAGGGACGGCGCGCTAATCGACGTCGCGCTAATTCTTTTTGATCGCGTGAGCGGAATTTGGAAGGTGTTTTGCAAGAACCACGCCCAAGGAATCTGGGAATTTTATAGCCTGTATCACCGCCTGACTTCAGCGATCGACGAATTGAACGCGGATCCGGAGCGTCTGTTCTGGCAATGAGGGGCGGCTTTTGAGGGGGCACAGAGGAGCCACGATGACGCTCACTACGCAGGAATTGATTGAAATTGAGCAGCTGCTTGCGACCGACAGGGCCGAGGAGGGGCCGTTTGTCGAGCTGCGGCGCCGCTTTCCGCAGCTTGCTTGTGTGCGCTGTGACGCGTCGGATATGCCGGATCAGCCATTCCGGCAGTTTGTGCGTTTCGATCTCCATCTGATCGATGGATCGGATCACTGCGTGCAGATTACGGCCGACCCGGCACGGGCGACCGGTATCATATTGGCCAAAAGGAGCGCTGCGCAGTGAGCGGCACTGAGCTCGCAGAGCATCCGTGCGATAGCGCGCACAATGCGGAGAACAATGCATCCTTTATCCCGCTGTCGGGCCCGGATATTACCGTCGCTGAGCTCTCTGCAGTTGAAACCCTGCTGTGTTCGTCGCAGATCTCCAGCGGGCGGATCACTGAGGCGTTCGAGCAGGCTTTCGCGGTCTATCTGGGCCGCAAACATGCCGTTGCGGTTTCGAGTGGTACGATTGGGCTCCTGCTTGCACTCAAGGCGCTCGGGATCGGAGCAGGACATGAGGTCATCGCCTCGCCCTACGCATTTCGCGAAACAGCGCATGCCATCAGTCTCGCAGGCGCACGGGTGGTATTTGCCGACGTCGACTATTGGTCGGGAACATTGGTTCCAGCGAAGGTCGAAGAGAGCATTACGGCCCGCACGCGGGCGATTGTCGCCGGCAATCCCAACGGTCATCCTGCGCCATGGGCAGAACTGCGGACGGTCGCACAGCGCCACCGGCTGCTGCTGTTGGAGGATTCTACCGAGGCGATCGGGTCGAGCTACAAGGGGGAGCTCGTCGGCCGATTTGGCGACCTGGCCGTGTTCGACTTTGCCCAGCCGGTAGCCCTAAGCTGCGGTGAAGGCGCAATGGTGGTGACGGATGACATGGATATTGCGCTTGGGTTGCGCCGCCATCGCGCCCACCGCCTAGACGAGCGATTCTCAGTCGTCGTCGCGAGCACAGCACCTTACCAGGCTGGCATCAGCGATCTCACGGCTGCCTTGGGGCTGACGCAGCTGAAGCGTCTCAATGAAATCCTGGAGCGGCGTCGGCTCATCGAGCAGCTCTATAACGCGCATATCCAGTCATTTGAAGGCATCAAGCCGCCTTATGTCGGCCCCGATGTGACGGATGTGAACTGGATGCTTTATCTCGTTCAATTGGGGACACGCTTCTCGCGATCCGGTCGGGACGCCATCATCGATGATCTGCGCGCCGCGCAGATTCAGTCCGCTGCCTACAGCCAGCCGCTGCATCTGCAACGCCACTATTTTGACCTCGGCTATCGCCGTGGCGATTTCCTGGTTACCGAAAAGGTCGCCGATCGCGCTCTAGCGCTGCCGTTTCACACCCATCTCACGAACAAGCAGATCGCGTTTATCGTGGAGACCATGAAAGATGCCTCGATCAACGTGGGCGCGGGTGCGGCGATCTACTGAGATGATCTTTGTGCCCCAAATGAAAGGAGGATTGGTTGAGCACAATTATAGCTCTGGGCGTCCGCGAGATGAGAAATCGATCGGGCGCATGTCATGCGATGCCGCCGCGGGCGGATAGATATCCGCATAAATGCGAAACACGTCGCATGCCGCTGTATCATGTACTGTTCGGGAAGCTGCGGGAGAAATGCTCCAGCCTCGCGCTCGCAGAAAGCCTGCCCGATCGTCGCAAACTGTCGTGCTCACGCCGTGGTTTAAGGCCGACGCGCCAAGATGCTCGAACCCGAGTACGCCATCCTGGGCTTCGGCTCGGGTGTCTCGAGTTAGTCAAGCAGAGATTACTATGAGCATACAAGAAGTCATCATTCACCTCCGCTTCGCTCCGAATGGAAAGGTGATCCAGATCAGCGAGCGCCCGGCAAAGCTCACGCCGAACCAATGGTTTGAAGTTCTCACGTCCGCGCTAGCTCGGCATATCGACCGCTCGCACGTGGCCGCGGCATCTTCCGATTGAGCCGTACTACGGTCGAAGCCTTCAAGCGGGAAACTGCGAGGCCTGGATGAGCCAAGCGATGATTGGGAACCCAATGGGCGATCAGATCGAGGTTTTTACCGTCTGTCCGGCCGATGCCATCGAGCGGAATGGCGCCAGGGGCTTTAGCCTGTCGCGTATCGATGATAGCGGCGAAAGCCGGTTGTTTTCCATTATTGTGGTGCGCACTTCGGTGACGACTATTTTGGCTATGTGAACCGTTGTCCGCATGACGGCGTCTGCCTGAACATCGGCTCCGGCGAGTTTTTCTCGGCAGACCACACCTTTCTCAGATGCGGCCGGCATGGTGCAAGGTTCGAGATCGAGACCGGAGTGTGCATCGAGGGTCCCTGCAATGGACAAGCGCTTGAGCCGGTAGCGCTCGCCGTGATCGAAGGTGACGTTTGCCTATGCGGCGTCGAGCTGCTGGAGGAAGATCGGGCTTCCGAGCGCTTCGAGGACAGCGAAGAAACAATGGATATCACGATCCATCCGGATTGACGGCGTATCATTTGGCTGCTGTTCAAGTTGGCTGAGGGATTTTATCGGAGGACGAAATCGTCGCTCCTAAGCGTTGGTGCAGATGGGTATTATGCTCTCTTAGCTTGTCAGAGCAAAAGGCAGTCCAACGCCTTGCTGCCGGGCGCCAGCGAGCTCTGCCGTACCAACAAAAGGTGCTCTTACGTCAACTCGCCAAATGGATCTCGCAGGCGGGACCTGCTTCTTGCTGCCGGCCGATAGAACATGTTCAAGAAATGTCCTCGGCGGCTGGAAGTCCGCCGAGGACACCGTCTGGGCTGCGAGAATGGGGAGACCCAGACTGACAGGATCGTTTGGGAGGAACAATGACGATCCTGTGTCAGAAGCTAGGCCGTCAGCGACGGCTGACTTATTTTCTGGGCTGCAATTGCGATGCCAAACGCCACACTGCGACCTCTCAGCGAGTGCCGCCGCGATCTTTGGGAGCCGCCGGTTTACGGACGCATGCATGAATGAACACGCATTCGGTGCTCGGCATTGAGGCGGCAAGTGCGCCTTGACGCTATCGTGGAGGGCTGGGCGCGATTCAGGACCGCTGTGTTGCCGGTTTCGTGACGGCCGATCAACTCCAGGCAGCTTAACCTATAGCCTTGAACGCGGGTCTGCGTTCACTCTGACTGTCGGGGCGTTTGCGCCAGGCGCTATCCTGTTGAGGTAAACAATAGATTGCAAACAGCGGAGCGCACATCATGCGTGCGAACGGCTGAAGCAGAATGGTGGGCGTCAAACGCGAAGCCAACGATTGTCCTGTCCAAAACAGATGAGAAACGACATTGTCGGAACTCCAGCATCAACGACGAGGAGCGCCTCGGCAGAACAAGAGATAGTCATAAAAATGCGAGGATTCTGCATTTGGTGTGGAACTTGCTTTGCAGCAATCGGATGGCTGAGCAATGTAGGAGCGAAGAGATTGCGATGGTAGGAGAAGACGTTGAAACGAATCAGGAAAGCTGTGCCAGACGTGAGTGATCTGTGGGTGATCTTCAACGTTTACAATTAGTGTTGCGTTCGCTTATTTCGCCTGCGTCCGCAGGCACGCATCGAAATCAGTAGCATCAATCTATCGATGCGGTGTTCGACAGCAAGAGACCCTGTGAGGGCGATGCGGGCCCAGGCCATGTCTCTTTCGGATCGCTCGCATTGATCACAGGATAAGCGCATGGACTCAGAAACCGAATTCGAACTCCCCCAAATTTATAGGCATCATGTCTTTGCCTGCAACACGCAGCGTCCGCCCACCCATCCTCACGGCAGTTGCGGCGCCTCTGGCGCGCAAGCATTGTGGGATCGAATGGGCAAGGCGATCGAAGCGCAAGGCCTTAACGATATCGGTTTCACGATGGCTGGCTGCCTCGGCTATTGTAACTCCGGTCCCTTGATGGTCGTCTATCCTGACGGAATCTGGTACCGCGCGACTACGCCGGAAGACGTCGACGAAATCCTGGAATCCCATCTCAAGCGGGGTAAACGCGTCGACCGCCTCGTGATGGTGCTAAAGCGCAGCTAAACGCCTCTTCGCGCCGCTTGGCCGGGCAATCAAGCATGGACAGCTTCTCCCTCGATGAGCTGTTCCCTCGGTACGTCGGTCGGATCAGGCTGACCGGCGGGCCCTCAGGCGTCAGGACGTGCGAACAGCGCGTCAGGGAGCTTGTCGTTATGGCGCTCTTTGAGATGTTCGGTGAGACGGGCCCAGATTAGAGCTGCTTGTGCCCGGGCCCTGAACCTTGAGCGTCAACTCCCTTGTCAGACTATCATTCACGGCGCAGCGCGGCGCCTTGAATTTTCAGACCCGATCGGCAACTTGCATGGTCGCAACGCCTGACAAAGCAAGAACGTTATTCTTTCGATGGCTGTTCGATCAATCTGTTCGCGTCACTTAATACTGTCCCTACGCAGCACGCCGCAAGCGCAAGGTGCGCATGGCGCTCACGTTCTTCGCGAGACGACGCGTCTTTGACACGCCATCTCGCTCGCGGGATGAACTGCGGTGCGGTTGAAGGACGCGCTCGGTGGCTCGCCGCGTCCGGAGTCATCAACCTCGTCTTCTTCTCTGGATCCTGCTCTGACGTTAGAACTTGTAAGCGATGCCGCCGCTGATGAGCCATGGGTCGATATTGGCGCGCCCGGAGACGGGAATTGCATTGTTTACGGTCGCAGAATAGTCTGGCCGCAGCCACAGCTTCTTCACGTCGAAGTTGAGGCCCCAATGACGGTCAAGCATGTAATCGAAGCCAAATTGGACCGCCGCGCCGAACTGGTTGCTGATGTGCAGATCCGTCACGGTAAGGCCGGCGAGCGACGTATTGGCCGCCGACTGATTGAAGAATGCGGTGTAGTTGATGCCTGCGCCGATATATGGCTTGAGTGGACCGAAATCGTCGAAGTGATATTGCAGGGTCAACGTCGGTGGCAATAGCCACGCTTTGCCGATATCGAGTCCATTAAGCGTGCCAGTGCCGCTGATGTGATGGCGGGTCACGCCGAGAATGAGTTCGGCCGCGATGTTCTTTGTAAAGAAATAGGTGATGTCGAGCTCCGGTATGGCTTGATCGCTGATCAACAGACCGGAGTTGGGAGAAGACAGCGAGGGTACCCCGGAGACGTGGACTGAACTGCCTGCGGTATCGGGCAAAACGCCGAGCACTCGCAGGCGGATCATCCATGGATTAAACGGTTCGATCGGGGGTGCCATGTAATAAACCGGCGCCGGACCGAGATCTGCAGCCTGTGTCGAGATGCTGGCCAGCGAGATCGCGAGCGTGAGGAGCGACGTCGTCGTCAGAATTGTTCTTGTTCTCATCGAATTCTCCATTCCAAAAGTCGCGCGATAAGGCGCGCGAGATCTCTGTCACACATGACAAGCGGCGGAGGATTTGATGCGGATCAAAATAGTGGCGGGCTCACCGGAATTATGCGGGTGAGTTGCACAAGAAGCACGGCTATCGAAGCGTCGTTGTCTTTGCTTGATAGCTATTCGATTCATAGTCCGTGCTGATTCTAATCTCTTCAGGAGATTGTTTGTTGGCTTGATGCCCCCGATCCAATCCATGCCCGTTGGGCCATGCAAAATCAAAGTGGCAATGCAGCAACCCCGCACATTGCAGGGCCGGTAGAGGCAGCATTCACCCGAGGCGCAATATCGGCAGATCCGTATTACGGAATAGCCGGGTTGGCCTTCTCAGCGAGGGTCCGAGTTGGCGGTCACGAACCAAGCCGGAAGCAGAAAAATATGGTTCTTCGCATCAAAGCCGTCTGTCCTAGCCTCACGTTTGCGGACAGCGCGTCTCG
This sequence comes from Bradyrhizobium viridifuturi, assembly GCF_001238275.1. Classification (GTDB taxonomy): domain Bacteria; phylum Pseudomonadota; class Alphaproteobacteria; order Rhizobiales; family Xanthobacteraceae; genus Bradyrhizobium; species Bradyrhizobium viridifuturi. The sequence goes on along the minus strand of NZ_LGTB01000010.1, from coordinate 59,069 downwards.
TTTGCGTCATGCACACATCCCTCGAGATCATCTGGGGTCTTGCGGCCAAGCAGCGACAGCACGAGCTCATGATCGAATCCGGCGCATCGTGATCCATCGACGTCGATCAGAGGTCTGCGTATCAGGAGCGGATCGTCTAACATCAACGCCAGTGCGCGCTGGTCGTCAATTATGGCGGGATTGACTTCGCCTGATTTGATACGGGGGGCCGCTTGGTTGAACCAGGAGGCAACCGGGGTATTGCCGAAGAAGCGGCGCAGTTCTTCTGAAGTCCACGGCTCCATCAAAATATCCTTGGCTATGATGTCGTGACCGGCAGCGTTGAACGCTTGAATCTGACGCACATTGGTCGCGCAGCCGGGCTTTTGATAAAAAGTGATTGTCGCCATGTCATACCTATGTTGGCAGCGCTGAGGTGAACAATAGCCATGTCGCTGCTGCGTTCGACGCCCATTCGATGGTCTTGCCGATTATCTTCAATGCCAGTTGGCTAAGCCCCGCTGGCATCCGCTGTCCGGCCAGTCTGGATCGCAACCGACATTGTCGCACCGCTCAAGTCCCAGAGAGCCGGTTCACCAGAGGAGTAGCAAGTCCCATTCCATGGCTAAAGATATGGGACAGCCGATGCCAATGGGCCTCGCGTCAGCGGTTGCCGCTCTTGTTCGTTTTCTGACAGCCGCGCTGACAGATAGATTCCAAAACAGCCAGGCGCACTGGCGGGCAGGTGGCTTTTCAAATGTAATCAAAGACTTGGGCAGCGCTTGCGAGCATTGGCACGGCGGTTGCTAGTATCGGGCAGCAACACTGAGTGAGGGCTGAGTGCACGCCGACGCGTAAGACGAGCGATGTGCTCCTTCCCTTGAACCCGTGTGCCCCGTTTCTGAGAGAGAGAAACAAGCTCGCGCGTCAGAAGCGCGCAACTTTTGGCAAATCGGTTGATGGAGAGCAACATGTCTTCACTAAGGCAAATCGCGTTCTACGGAAAAGGTGGCATCGGCAAGTCGACGACGTCCCAGAACACGTTGGCGGCGCTGGCCGAGATGGGCCAGAAAATCCTGATTGTCGGGTGCGATCCTAAGGCGGACTCGACCCGCTTGATCTTGCACGCCAAGGCGCAGGACACGATTCTGAGCTTGGCGGCGAGCGCCGGCAGCGTGGAGGATCTTGAACTCGAGGACGTAATGAAGGTCGGCTACAAGGACATCCGTTGCGTGGAGTCCGGTGGTCCTGAGCCGGGCGTCGGCTGCGCCGGTCGTGGCGTCATCACTTCGATCAACTTCCTCGAGGAGAACGGCGCCTATGAGAACATTGATTACGTATCCTATGACGTGCTCGGCGACGTCGTTTGCGGAGGCTTTGCGATGCCAATCCGTGAAAACAAGGCGCAGGAGATCTACATCGTGATGTCCGGTGAAATGATGGCCATGTATGCCGCCAACAACATTTCGAAGGGTATCCTGAAATATGCCAACTCGGGCGGTGTGCGGCTGGGCGGCCTGGTCTGCAATGAACGACAGACGGACAAGGAGTTGGAACTGGCGGAGGCGCTGGCCAAGAAGCTAGGCACTCAGCTGATCTACTTCGTGCCGCGCGACAATGTGGTGCAGCATGCCGAACTCCGCCGCATGACGGTGCTCGAGTATGCGCCGGATTCGAAGCAGGCCGATCACTATCGCAATCTCGCTACCAAGGTTCACAACAATGGCGGCAAGGGTATCATTCCGACACCGATCTCCATGGACGAGCTTGAAGACATGCTGATGGAGCATGGCATTATGAAGCCGGTCGACGAATCCATCATCGGCAAAACTGCCGCCGAACTCGCTGCCTCGTAAAGGCCGTGAGTCGCGGCCTTGTGAAGGCGCGCGACGGATGCCGGCCTCCTCACCCCCCATCCGGGGAGGCCGGCATTCTGATCAGCGCTCCCGGCCGGACCAGGACGCGGCGAGGCAAACCTGGCCGCTACAGTGACCCACAAAATCATGTCCGAAGTGCACTTCCTTCCGTCTATGGCTGCTTGTGAGCCTGATGCGAGCAGTTCCAACGGAATTGTAGCCTACCGCCTCCTCACCGGCGTACTTCCTGCGGATGCCGACATTGCCAGTGACAGTCATTTCGACCGCCATGCTTTGGCATCTATTCTGGCGGCTGCCACGATGGATGGTGGCGCTCTTCCGGCGAAGACTGGCCTATCGGGCGATGAACTCGCGGCTTTGCTCGCGCAGTACTTTCCCTCACTTGAGGTCGAACTTCGCGATGACCTCCTGAGGTACAAATGCAACGAGAACGACGAAATCGCAATGGTGCGCGATCTTCTCCTGAAGCACCGCTCGACGCAAGGAGATCTCGGTCGCTGGCTGGCTGCCATGATCGCTCGACGGGCCATCGAACCAGACCATTTATGGGAAGATCTCGGATTGCGCAATCGTGGCGAGCTCTCTCGGCTGCTCAGCCGTCACTACGCGCCGCTCGCCGCGCGCAATGTCAACAATATGCGTTGGAAGCGCTTCTTCTATCGCATGCTTTGCGAGGATGAAGGCCTCGCGATGTGCACAACACCGGTGTGCACGCAATGTAACGACTTCAACCTTTGTTTCGGCGAAGAAAGCGGTGAGAGCCGGATGGCCGAGCGCCGGCGCGACCAGTTGCTGGAGGCGGCTCGCCAGCAGGTCACCGCTGATTGGCCCATCTGACTTGCCACAAATGTTCTCGTGCGTTGCAGCGCGACAACGCTTCCAGGATATGGCGATCCCCGTGGCATGTCATCGTGCAGATAAACGCCGCTTTAATGCGAGCAAGTGACCATGGATCTAAGACATGCCGGCCTGAATTGCTCCGGGACCAATCGCCAACATCGCGGCGCGCTGCAATCGCCTTGGCTTTCGAACTCGACTTGGGAATGGCAAAAGCGCCCGTTTCATGAGTCCGTCGCGCTTGCGGCAATCCATTGGCGGGAGGAGGTTAAGGAAGGAAGCGTAGATTTTCAATCCGTTGGCAGGGATAGCGCAGTGGCATGCGGATTGCTGAAGGGGATGTGGTCAAAGATAAGGAGCCAGCCTGCGTGATCGCCTCTAGCGAAGAACCTTCATGGTTCGATCAAGAACGCGCGAAGCCGATCGTGCTTAACGATACGACGCTAAGGGACGGGGAGCAGGCGCCCGGTGTTGCGTTCACCACCAAGGAAAAGCTGGCGATCGCGCGGGCGCTTGCGCGGGCCGGGGTCACGGAGATCGAGGCGGGAACGCCTGCGATGGGCAATGAGGAAATCACAGCAATCCGCGCCATTGTCGAAGCAGATCTTCCGCTGACGACGATAGGCTGGTGCCGGATGAGGAAAGCGGACGTCGATGCGGCGATTGAAGCCCGGGTGTCCATGGTCAACATGTCGATCCCGACTTCCGATGTGCAGATCGCGGCCAAGCTCGGTGGTCATCGCAGCCTGGCACTGGAACAGGTGAGGCAATTGGTCGGCTATGCTCGTGAGAAGGGGCTTCAAGTTTCTGTTGGCGGCGAGGACGCTTCGCGCGCCAACGTCGAGTTTCTGATCCGGCTGATTGCAGTCGCAAAAGCCGCGGGCGCGTGTCGTTTTCGTGTTGCAGATACGCTCAGTGTGCTCGATCCCGACGCAACCTACGCGCTGGTCAGGAAACTGCGTCAGACTACCGATTTGGAACTCGAATTTCACGGCCACGACGATCTCGGACTCGCAACCGCCAATACACTCTCAGCCATCAAAGCTGGCGCGAGCCACGCTTCGGTGACCGTCATCGGGTTAGGCGAGCGGGCCGGAAATGCGCCGCTCGAGGAAGTCGCGGTCGCACTCAAGCAGCTCTACGGGCGCGAGACCGGCATCATACTTCCGGAGCTCGAGAACGTCGCCGCACTGGTGGCTGCGGCGGCCGCGCGTGCCATTCCTCTGGATAAGGCCATCGTTGGAGAGTACGTATTTACGCACGAATCCGGCATTCATGTCGATGGCCTTTTGAAGGATCAGCGCACCTATCAGTCGCTTGATCCGGCTTTGCTTGGCCGCCGCAACCGCTTTGTGATCGGCAAGCATTCCGGACTTGCGGCGATTACGGCGTTGCTCGATGAACTCAAGCTGGCCGCCAGCGCCGATCAAGCCAGACAGATCCTGTCGCAAGTTCGCAAGCATGCGATCGAGCACAAGCTGCCAGTTGAGCGCAAAACGGTGGCGGCGATCTGGCGCGACGTGTGCGGATGCCCAGCCACCTAAAGCGAGTGAAGAGCCGTGCTTAGCAACGTTTGCGCCGACTATTCGAGAGACCAAGTGTGTCGCAAGGAGGCTATCCGATGCCACTGACTGGCGCGAAAATGCCCCACCTCCTCAGGCCGGTTCGCCGGCCGCAAATCTCCGCTCCATCTATTGCGGACCACTCCAGCATACATGCTGTGATCTGCAATCCAGCAGCGAACGGTCCGCGGACCGCCAAGCGACGTCTTCTCTTGAGGCTGCCGTTCCGCCCGACCACCGGTCGGACGAGCATCGGCACCGATTGCGGTTTGGCCGTTCATGTCCCTTCCTCATCCGGGCTGAGGTCGGGGCCCGCCGAACCTGCAGATCTGGAGAGCGAAGTTGAGCGCATCGGCGTTCCAGGGGCGGGCGTGGCGATGCGCACCTGCCGTGCGAGGTAGAACCGCGGCAATATCATCAGGCGCTAAGAGTATGTTGTTTGGCGTCCGAGAGCTGATCCAAAGGAGACCTTTCGATGATCAACTCATCCCCGGCGGCCCCTATCCTGGACCGGCTTAGCAACGCCTCGTCGGCAGAGGAGTTCTTTTCGTTGCTTGGCGTCGATTATGATCCGAAGATTGTAAATGTCGCGCGCCTACACATCCTAAAGCGCATGGGACAATATTTCGCCAAAGAGCAATTTTCTGGCGCCACAGAGCCGGAAATCAGAGCTCGGTGCAAAGCGATGTTGGAGCAGGCTTATGCTGATTTCGTGGCATCGCCGCCGATTGATCAGCGAGTATTCAAGGTTTTGAAGGATGCGGTTGCAGGCCCAGGCAAACCGACAGCTTTTGTTCCGTTGAGCGAGCTGAAGTGACTTCGCGTTCCGCCGTAATGAGGTGTTCTCTAGCGAATGCCGTGCGGTCTGAACGCTCCTTCATCCGGATCATCTCTCCGCCAGCGATGACCCGAGCGACGCTGTCGCATTCCCGACCCATGTCCGGACTGATCGCGTCCAATGCGCTGAGCGAGCATTTAAGTTTCTGTCAAATCATTGCTTCCGGCTGACTTTCGATGGTTCTTGTAAGTGGTACGACACTTGCTGTTGTCGTGCCTATCGTCATCGATGCTGACAGATGGCGGTCGTCCGAGACGAAAAAGGAACACCTATGACGCTGCTTCTACCGCCTGCCGAGCAATGCGGCGTGATCTCACGGCTCACGCTCGCGCCCGGTCCGTTCGATATCGCCTTTGATGCGAACGAGGCCGACAGCGACCGTGAGATGGTGGTCAGTGGCTAAGTCGTCCGTTGCGCAACATCTGGAGAGGGCATGTACATAGTCGTCAGCGTCGAGCGAGTCCGCGGATGCGCGCAAAGTGGCATTCGTCGCAATGCGGATAGCAACATGCGTCCGGCGGAGGCGCCAAGCTCGGCCGATGCAAGGTGCCGGGGCTGGAGGCTGAACACGCAGTGCTTGACAGGTGCGCAGCTCCGATCGCTTTGGTGGGCGCACCCGATGCAGAGCGCTGGGCCGAAAGCGAGGCGCCGATACTGCAGAGCAGGCGGACGCAACAACTTTTCCGGGCACAGCTGCCGTAGCGGCGTCGTCGGCACCGTGGCGCTTGTCGAACCGAGCGCGCGAGGCACTACCGTCGAGGACATATCTGGCTCTGGCCCGCCCGAAGCGTCTACGTCGATGACGAGTGTTACTGCCTGGTCGGTTTGCACTAAGCGGGCCCGGCAGCCGAGCGGCCGGCCACTTGCTAATCAGAACTGATCCTCAGTCAACTGAATCTACATACAAACCTGTGGCGCGGGCGCGCGTATTCTTGAGGGGACTTAAAACCATGAGCAATGTCACCAAAACGGCAGCGCCTGCGGCGGCCGGCCGGGCAGCAGCCAAGAAGGAGCTGCCCGAGCACTTTAAGGCCTACAAGCATGTCTGGGTTTTCGTCGAGCTGGAGCGCGGCCAGGTGCATCCGGTTTCCTGGGAGCTCATGGGAGCGGGGCGCAGGCTTGCCGACAAGCTGAAAGTGAATCTCGCCGCGGTCGTTGTCGGCCCGGAGGGGCAGTCCACCCGTAACGCCGCGCTTGAATCCTTTTGCTATGGGGCCGATCTGGCCTATTTCGTGAGCGACAACGTTTTGGCGGATTACCGTAATGAATCCTATACCAAAGCGCTCACCGAACTCGTCAATATCTACAAGCCAGAGATCCTGCTGTTGGGCGCGACAACGCTGGGGCGCGATCTCGCGGGTTCCGTGGCGACGACTCTGTCAACGGGACTCACTGCCGACTGCACCGCGCTCGATGTCGACGCCGATGGTTCTCTTGCGGCGACGCGTCCGACCTTTGGCGGCTCGTTACTCTGCACGATCTATACCTTGAATTATCGTCCGCAGATGGCAACAGTGCGCCCGCGGGTCATGCCGATGCCGGAGCGCGTCGAACGTGATGCTGCCCGTATCATCGTCCATCCACTCGGCCTTGTCGAAGACGATATTGTCACGAAAGTTCTGTCGTTCCTCCCAGATCGTGATTCCGAGACATCAAATCTAGCCTATGCCGACGTCGTGGTTGCGGGTGGCTTGGGACTGGGATCGCCTGAGAACTTCCGGCTGGTGCGCGAGCTCGCAACTCTTCTTGGCGCTGAATATGGCTGCTCGCGTCCTCTGGTGCAGAAGGGTGGGTTACGTCTGATCGGCAGATCGGTCAGACCGGCAAGACGATCCGGCCAAAGCTCTATATTGCGGCCGGTATTTCCGGCGCGATCCAGCACCGGGTGGGTGTCGAGGGGGCGGATTTGATCGTCGCCATCAATACTGACAAACGTGCTCCGATCTTCGACTTCGCCCATGTTGCGATCGTCAGTGATGCCATGCAATTGCTGCCGGCGCTGACGGCGGCATTTCGCGCTCGGCTCTTGCCGAATTCGCGCGCCCGGATCGCGGTCTAAAGGAGATGATGATGATTGAAGAGAGGTTCGATGCCATCGTGGTAGGAGCCGGTATGGCTGGTAACGCGGCGGCGCTGTCCATGGCCAGGCAAGGCATAAAGGTGCTGCAGCTCGAGCGGGGCGAATATCCTGGATCGAAAAATGTGCAGGGCGCAATCCTCTACGCTGACATGATGGAAAAGATAATTCCCGAGTTTCGCGAAGAGGCGCCGCTCGAACGTCATCTGGTTGAACAACGGTTCTGGATGATGGATGACCGCTCGCATGTCGGGATGCATTACCGCTCGGACGACTTCAACGAGGAGCGGCCGAACCGTTACACGATCATACGCGCGCAGTTTGACAAATGGTTCTCGTCAAAGGTGCGCGAAGCCGGCGTGACCTTGCTCTGCGAGACGACTGTGACGGAGCTCGTACGCGACGAGCGTGAAAGAATTGTCGGCGTTCGTACAGATCGCCGCGACGGCGAAATACATGCCGATGTCGTCGTGCTCGCTGAAGGGGTCAATGGTCTGCTTGGGACGCGCGCGGGCCTGCGCGCGCGGCCGACACCCGATAACGTTGCGCTCGCCGTCAAGGAAATGCACTTCTTGCCTCGCGAGACTATCGAAGCGCGCTTCAATCTTAAGGGCGACGAAGGCGTTGTAATCGAGGCGGCGGGCACCATTTCCCGCGGTATGACCGGAATGGGTTTCATCTATGCAAACAAGGAGTGTATTTCGCTCGGCATCGGTTGTCTCGTCGCGGACTTCCAGCGCACCGGCCTGACGCCCTACGGCTTGCTCGATCAATTCAAAAGGCATCCCTCTGTGTTGCCTCTGCTAGCAGGTTCCGAAGTCAAGGAATATTCGGCGCATCTCATCCCTGAAGGAGGCTACAAATCGATCCCGCAGCTCTACGGGGAAGGCTGGGTGGTCGTTGGCGATGCGGCGCAACTCAACAATGCCGTTCATCGCGAGGGGTCCAATCTCGCGATGACCTCAGGTCGCATAGCGGCCGACGCGATCGGCCTGGTTAAATCGCGCGGCGAGCCGATGACAGCGACAAATCTGTCGCTCTACAAGAAGATGTTGGACGAGTCCTTCGTCATCAAGGACCTCAAGAAGTACAAGGATTTGCCGCCCCTGATGCATACTCACTCACAAAACTTCTTTCTCACTTATCCGCAGCTCATCTCTAAGGCAATGCAAAACTTTGTGCGGGTCGATGGTACGCCCAAGGTTGAGAAGGAGAATGCGACCTTGAAATCCTTTGTCAAGGCGCGCTCATGGACCGGTCTGTTCGGCGATGCATGTCGTTTTGCGCGAGCCTGGCGCTAATTGTCAACAGTGTGAGTTCCAAGTATGGAAGGACAAAGCATGGATGCCGAGCCCTCGGTGCGCGTGGAAGACAAGCTGTATTACAACCGCTACCTTGTCGACGTTGGTCGTCCGCACGTCAAGGTTCGCGCACACACGTCCCCATCGCCGCAGCTAGTCGCGCTTTTGAAAGCGTGCCCCGCGCGATGCTATGAGCTGAACGATGAGGGGCGGGTCGAGGTGACTGTCGACGGCTGTATCGAGTGCGGTACCTGTCGGGTGATCGCTGAGCCCACCGGCGATATCCAGTGGAGTTATCCGCGCGGCGGATATGGGGTGCTGTTCAAGTTTGGCTGAGGGTAAGGTGAGGATGGAACGAAGCCGTGGTACGAACCGCCCCTTAGCGTCGGAATATTTGCATATTCGCGCGTCACGGAGCAATTCGAGCTAGGCACGTTTCAAGGTAACAGGTGTGGCGATGCGGAACGGCGCCCCACCCTTTCGATCGGATGGCAGAGGAGAAATCAGCCCGTTGCCTCGGATGAGCTCGGCCGAGCGGCCTCGATTGCAGTCGCCACTGACTGGACGATCGCAGCAGATCGCACGGCGGAGAGGATCACTCCGGAGCTGACGCCCGCAGCTCGCAGTGTCTTCTCGTGGGCATCGATACAAGCACCGCAGCCGTTTATGGCGGACACAGCAAGCGACCATAGCTCGAAATCAGACTTGTCAACACCTGGACTGCCAATCACGTTCATGCGCAGCCGTGGCGGCATCGTCTTGTATTCCGGATTGGAGGCGAGGTGAAGGAAGCGGTAGTAGACATTGTTCATCGCCATCACAGCGGCGGCGGATTTCGCTGCGGCGATCGCCACGGGCGCATGACGGCGGCCGCGGCGGATTCCATTGCGGCAATTACGTCTGCATTGCGGGTGGCAATTGCGCTCGCCAGCAGAAGCCCGTATTGCCGCTGCGGCGAGAGTGTCTCATCGGCTATCAGGGAAGTCAGATTGAGCCGGACGCCTTGGCGAAATCGGGGATCTTTTCGTTCAACTGTTCAATCGACGACATGCTGCCTCAAGCGACCTTCAGACTTCGCCGCCGATTTCGCGATTGCAGGGACAGAGCTCGTCGGTTTGGAGAGCGTCCAGCACGCGCAGTGTGTCCTTGGGGCTGCGTCCGACGTTGAGATTGGTCGCGTAGACGTGCTGGATCGTGTTGGCGGGGTCAACAATATAGGTGTAGCGATACGCGACCCCTTCGGGGGAGCGCACACCAAGGCCATCGACCAAGGTCCCCTTCGTGTCGGCAAACTGCCAGATTGGCAGATTTTGCAAGTCGACATGTGAGCGTCGCCACGCAAGCTTGCAGAACTCGTTGTCAGTCGAGCCCCCCAGTATCACTGCATCGCGGTCAACGAATTCCTTGGAAAGCCGGGCAAACTCGGCGATTTCGGTCGGACAGACGAAGGTAAAGTCCTTAGGATAGAAGAAGATGATCTTCCATTTTTCTGGAAAGCTAGCTTGGGTCAATGTCTCGAATGCACTCTGCCCATCTTCTTCGTGCGCGTGAAAGCCAGGCTTCACGCCTGTGATCTCGAACGGCGGCAATTGACTTCCAATTCCAAGCATGCGGTCCTCACACTTTTGTTTTCCGGACATGGTGACCACGCTGCTGAAGCAAACGATATGCCATCAGTTTCAAGAGCCGATTGTCCCTAGTTACGCCGCGCAGCGGCTTGGCTGCAGATTTCCCCTCGCGCATTAAGCCCGCTCGAAACGGCATGAGCTCACCAAGCTGCAAGGATTTGCCGCACCTGAAACGGGAATGATAACCGACCAGGCTCGCGGCGGCGGCAACGAAGGCATGACGTCTACGTAGCGTCAGGTTGTAGAGTTTCAATCGTACATAGGGCATGGCTCTGAGGCTTCGTGAGCACGCGGAGAGGCTTCAGTATGTCAGGTCCTTTTATGGTGCGCGGGAGTATGTTCTGTGCAGGTACGACCCGGTTGGTTGTAGCTAATGTGAGACGTAAACTGAAGGGTCGAGACAAAGCAGAATCTGCAGTGCCAATAGCAGATCCGGGGGGGGGCCAGCGGCAATGGCGCGGCCCGCTTCCTGTCGCGATGTGCCGCATGCGGCCCTAGCCGGGTGGGTGGCCAAACGCCTTGCCTTTCGAATGACAAGTGTCTGGCTTTCGTTTCTCTGGGTTGTTTTGGGGGTATCCAGCAAGCACCTATTGCCTTGGAAGCCGGAGTGCCCTCTGCGGCAGCCAGGGCCGGGCAGATAAGAGTGATGCATGTGCCCAGAGAGGAGCGCGAGGACAGTCGCTTTTGTTCAATTTGGCGTGCTTTGCGAACGCTCCGATTGCGGACGTTTAATCGGCGTAATGCATCATGGTGTTTCGTAACGAGGAGCGGAGGCCCGAAGCTAAGGCTGTTTTCAGAGACGGCGAAGGAACCCGACGGGCTATTTCGGAGCGGACGTATCCGCTGGTCGTATAGTCGTCATCAACGCTCCGGTATCATAGTGCCTAAATAGCCGCGGCTGGGGATGAAGGCCCAGCTGTGCCCTAGGGGCGAGCGGAAATCGCGCCACCATCGCTGAACGATTTGGCGATCGCAAAGTAGCAACGTGCCAACATCACCTGTGCAAGTTCGCCGGGCGGCAAGGCATGTAACTAGAACGGCTATCATAGGTGGTACGCCACGGCCAATTGGGTTAGCGAATTCGGCGCGCAGGCTGCCGCCAGCTGCTTGCTGCCGGCAAAATGTGCTCGTCGCGAGGAGATTGACCAGGTGGCGAAGCGCTCGGGGAACGATAGCTGCGGCCTTCGCAAGTCCACTTGTATCGAGCTTATAAGACAAGACTGCGCTGCCGACTTGCTCGCAAATTGAGATTTGTTGCCCTGACGTAATGTCCCCTGCGACCAAGCAGGGCGTACCGTGTGCGCCCGTCAAACGTCGCCGGATGATGCCGCCGACGCGTACGCCTCGCCGCGTGAGATCCTGGGTCAAATTGGCCTGCTGCATATCTACATTGTCTGGCCAGTCGAACACGGCCGTAAAATGCTGCGGATCTATCTCATCAAGATTGCCGCTCACTGTCGTACTCCGATTGCTGTTCGTTTCTCGTATCGGCGCTCGTCTGTCGAACGCCTCCTGCTAATGTGGAAGGCCTTACGAGCAACCGCTCTGGGACTACGACCGGCAAGGCGCGCGCGACCTCGGCGAATACGTCAGTGCCATTGCTGAGCCGTAGCGCATCAAAGGAGCGACGCGGGATGCGGGCCAGAAGCGGTACGCCCGAACGGCCAGTTTCGAGAGCCAGGACCAAGGTGACCTCGGCATCGTCGAACGGCAGAGAAGCCTTGATGCGTGCCGGAAAAACATTGAGCATAGAGCTGGCGCGCGGCGGCTCGCAAGCGATGCTGACATCGTCGGCTGCGACGCGCAGCCGCAGCTGCGCGCCCGGCCTAAGAGGCGCTCCAGGGATCAACAGGCGCGCTCCTTTGAGGCGGAGGATGACGAGCCCATAGCGCCCGTCATAGCCGCCGACCACGGTATCAAGGCAGACCGCCGCATCGCCGCGCGCGGCAAGCGCCGGGGCGCTCTGAACGACATTGAGTGGCCCGGCCGCAGTCACAATGCCATCTTTCATCATGACGAGATGATCGGCAAAGCGCTCGATGTCAGCCATGTCATGGCTGACATAGATCATGGGCAATGGGAGCTTTTCCCGCATGAGATCGAGAAATGTCAAAATTTCGCATTTGGCGGAGCGGTCGAGCAAAGTGAGCGGGTCGTCAAGCAAAAGTAGTCGAGGTTGTGCTAGTAGCGCACTGCCCAGGGCAAGGCGCTGTCGCTCGGCGCCAGAAAGATGCGATGGCGAACGCTCGAGCAGTGGGGTAAGGGCGAGCAATTCGACCACCCCGTCAAAATCGATCAGTGTCGGTTTCGATTTCGATGCGTTGAACAGAAGGGTACGCTTGACGGAAAAATGAGAAAAAAGAATTGGGCGCTGGAATACATAAGCGACCGGACGCAGATGAGGCGGCCGAAACGTCGTTTGATCTTGCCAAATCTCGCCATCGATTGCGCAAAATCCACCCGGTAGACATTGCACGCCGGCGATGCAGCGTGCGACCGCGGTCTTGCCGCAGCCAGGCGGGCCGAAAATTGCCGTGACGCCTTTCGCAGGTACGCTAAATTGGGCCACTAACGGGATGTTTGCGATAGAGCCGTTGAAGGAAAATTCGATAAAGCCAGGTTTTGCTTCTCTCACGTGCCCGCGCCTGTGATGTATCTTTCTACCAAGATCACGAGCAGAATCGCCGCGATCACCATGCCACCGAGAGTCCAGTCTGTTGCGTTCCAACGCGGTGTCTCCTCCCCAAGGGGGCCATAACGCGTGGCTGCGGCATTACAGATCGATGGTGTCACGATAAGCGGCTTGTTGAGTATCTCCGAGCCGTCGATGATCGAGGCAATCGGACGCTGCCCTGCGCGCTTGCCGATCACGCAGGGAGAGCCAAATTCCAGCATCGTGGAATGCTCAGCCGGCTTGGCCGGGTGGCCGAGGGTGTTCGTTGCAAGCTGAATTGGCGCCGCTTGTGATGTTTGACGGGAAGGCTGTCGGCTCGCGCCAGAGCTCAAGATTGGCTCTGCGGCCGAAATCCCCTCCCATGACGCCATAGTTTTGGTAGCAGATGTGAAGGCTACGCCGGCGCCCCAAATCGTGGCTTCTGCGCTCCCGGGTGCGAGCAGCATCAACGTCAGATCGATCAAGATCAACCGGATAAGCCTCATCTTTGACTCCGCGTCCGCTGCGGCCGCCTTCTTCGCGCCAGCACGTTAATCCTTGCCCAGCAATCCGCGTGCCGTTGCTGGGAATATGGTGCGCGGCTGGCGTGACAAAGGGGCTTCGCATCGGTCTCCGCCCGACGTCAAAGATGGTGGTATCTTATGGTAGGGATTTGGACGCTCGCGTCATCAACCGCACATGCAGGGCGATGAGATGGAAGCTGGGCGGGGTACCATCGTCGCTTGCGCTTTGGAGATGGTGCGTTGGCGAACGGGCGACCGTCAAACTCGTTAATAACGCATAAAGCGATATGATCCAGTTTGTCAGACCTGATCCCCCGGAGGAGAAGGTCGGCTCATTCGCAAGCTGGGGGGCTTGACTTGGCTGTCTAGAAGCTTTCGTGCTCGAGCTCCTGCGTTCTCGCTAATCACACGGAGTGTCGCGATCGTGACAGCCTATTTGTCTAAAGAGGGCCTTGGGGTGACGTTGGTGCGCGTGGGCAGTATCGGATAGTCGATCTTCGGAAACTGCCCGGTAAGCGAGTTTAGAAAGGCGACAATTTCGTCAGTTTCTTTGTCGCTCAGCTTTATACCGAGTTGAACCTCACTCATTACGCCAACCGCTTGTTTGAGGCTCCAGACCTGACCGGAATGGAAGTAGGGAGACCGCAATGCAACGTTACGCAATGGCGCGGAGCGGAAAACATACTCATCGCTAAGATTCTTAGTGACGGCAAAACGTCCCCTATCGTCTCTCGGAAGCAAGTTTGCGGCGGGCCTTTCAATCACGCCGAACGGGAAGTAATCCTGTCCACCGACATTAATTCCGTTGTGGCAAGAGGAGCATCCCTTTTCGATGAATAGCTTTAGCCCGGCTTTCTGGTGGTCACTGAGAGCATATCCATCGCCCTCAAGGTACTGATCGAAGGGGGCGGCGGGTGTGATCAAGGTCGCCTCGAAGGCCTCGATGGCCTTGGCAAAATTTGCAAAGGTAACGGGCGCCGCATCGTTGGGGAACGCCTTACTGAACATAACGACATATTCCGTCATTGAGTTCAACGTGCTGAGCACGCGATCGGGCGTCGCATTCATTTCGACTCCGGCCTGGATAGGTCCCGCGGCCTGCGCCTTGAGGTCTGCCGCGCGCCCGTCCCAGAACTGTGCCACGTTGAAGACCGCGTTGAAGACGGTTGGCGCGCGACGTGTACCCTGTTGCCAGCGATGACCGATCGAAGTCGGACCGGCATCTACCCCGCCCATCCCAACGTTATGACACGTGTTGCAGCTAATGACCTCGCTCGCCGAAAGCCTCGGATCGAAGAACAAGAATTTGCCAAGGATGACCTTTTCGTGAGTGATCGGGTTGTCCTTCACCGCTGGAACCATTGAGGGGATCGGCTTGAATAGTCGCCTGGCGGCGCTCATTAGATCATCATTGGCACCTGCCGCTGACGAAACCAGAATGGCAATAGCCACGACAAATAGCTTGCCTACGATGTCAAGCCGGTCTGCCGCTGTTTTCCTCATATTAAGCCTCGTTCGTCGTAGATCATGCAATCGCGAACATAGAGCGGTGCGCGCGAGTCAGTCCGTCCGAAGAACGACTCGCAGCAATCAACGACGAATGATATCTTCAGCGTTGCGGCTAGGCTGCGCCCAGCTCACGCGCCGAGTAGCAACGGCCGTGCCAACGGGGCTCAAGGTCGAAGCCGCTGAGCTGTGGTCGAGCAGTTGCAAACCTGGAATAGCAGCAAGCAATCCAAGCCTGCGGAATCCACGGTAAGATCATTGGCTCGGACGACGAATAAGCCAGCCGACTCGGCGACAACTTCTTGCCGATCGTCCCGGCGGGTGTCCTTTGCTGCGCCTTCAATCTCAACACCAAGCCGAGCGATCACCGACCAACACCAGTGACGTATCGTACACTGCACCGGTGAAGCGTGCAGCTGGCGGGAGTTCGTCCACAATGCGGATGTGCCTGTCTTAGGGCGTATTTTTGCTCGCTGGACGCTCAAAATGCTTGAATCGATCGTAGCGTCAGGTTGTAGGCATTGCGAAGTAGAACTCTCGCACCAGGGAACGCCACATTGGGAACCAGCTTCGCGAATGTCACAAAGGCTGGAGCGCATTGCGCGCGCAGCAAAGCGCAGCCGACCTCTCGGTCTTCGCAGTGAACGTGTTGCGCGTAGTGAGACGATGATTCGTGAGACCGTAATGATTGCGGCGGCGCCACGACGGCTGCTGCCGCCTGGTTCCTGGTAAACGGATGATGCTCGTTGGGAAAATAACAATAGTGAAGGATATGCGGCTTAAGAAGGGTTTGGTGAATCAAGAGCGACGAATGGGGTGGACTTACAATGCGCACCGCTGCGCAACTACCCTTGCTGCGATCACGATCGCAGCCATGTGGTGCACAGGATACGCTTGCGCGCGAGATCGGCGGGCCGAAGAAGTCCTCACGTCGTGCAGACCAGACGTGATGCGCTTTTGTGAGCGCTTCACAGGACGGAGGGATGTAGACGCAGCCATGTTTTGTCTTAGAGACAATTTCAAAAGCTTGGGCGTCGAATGTCGCCGCGCGTTGCCAACCGCGGCGGACAGAAACGGCGGACCGAAACGACGCCTCAATAGGGTTCCGATCGTCCTTCATCGAGAGTGAGCCGTCCGAGCAGAGGTTACAGAGGTTGACGCACGGTGCCGTGTTCCAGGCTGATTGGCGCCGGACTTTGACCAGCTTGCTGTTCGAAAGTCTATCGTGCTGGAACGTCACGCTGCCGAGTCGGAGCTCATCCAACTGCGGCACTGGACTTCGAATGACCTCGTTGGGCGATCGACTGGGCCACCACGCGTGTTACGAGGTCATGGTGCGCTCTGAGGTTCGATGCGTTACTACGGTGGTTGCCGGCGCTGCAGTCCGTTCGTGGGACAAGGCAACCGCGAAGTTGCCGCCGTCTGGCTGGAAATGGTCCGACGAACGAATCCGGTTCAACGACGGAAGTCGTCAGGCCGCACATCGTTCAGGAATCCGTGTTGTCCATTAATATGGCGTTGTTGTCGCCGACCTAGCATTTCCAGCAGGCGACTAGATCGACTATGCCTGGCAAAAGATCGCCGGAATGCCCGCGTTGGGCACATTCGATCGCGCTCTTCCAGATATTGTCGCCTTTAAATTATGGTTGGGCTGGAGAGTGCGAATCGAGCCGAGAAACTGCTGAGGTTAGCTCCCAGTCGAATTCGAGAAGGAACTGCTCGATGCCATTGCGGCGTTTTCGATGGGCGCTTCAGAGGGGCCGCTTGGCGGGGGCGTGGTGCTCTTGGTCGAACTGACTTTAGGGTTCAAGGCCAAAGGAAACGTCGTCGACAAAAGCCGCTCAAAGGCAGACAGCTGTTCGAGCAGGCGCTTCTCAATGCTCTTGCGCTCTGCGTCAGATAGGTCCGTTTTAAGCAACCGACGGCAGCGCCAGATCTCGTTCCGCAGCCACCTGATCTCACTCAATCTATCGTCGATCGAAGTCATTGCAGATGTAGTTCACTTTGCCATTCGGAGCATTACGCACGCGGATCGTCATGAGCACCGGTGCCGCCGCATTCATGTCGAATAATTCCGTCTGAGGCTTGCGACTTCCCACCCGTTTCTGCGCAGATAGTGACGAGCAGTTCGATTGGTACAAGGCTCCTGTTAATCGATATCACCTTGCGGCCCGCGTCTGACAAAAAATCGTGGCAGTTCCATGGGTTTTCACTGCGCCCTGATGGCGTATCTTGCACAATTCCTGCGCTCTACAGTGTATTTGTGCGTATCAGATACCAAGGATGGTGAGATGTTAAATCACGTCCGGCATTAGGTGGCTTTAGCGTGAGCTGGTAAAGCATGGCGCATGTCGCGAAGGTCTTTATGGCACCGAAACCTACAAGCGTCCGGTGCCTTTGTTGATTGTTCAGGCTGGGCGCGACCTGAGGGCCCTCATCCACAGCATGGGAAATGGCATGGCGGAGATGTTCTCCCTATGGGGAAGGGTGGTGCGGGCTTGACCGCGAACGACGGCGCTCGCGAACCGATCAAACAAAGCGCATGAGCCCAGGGGTGGAATCTCAGCAATCGACGGCAAATGTGGCTGGACGCGGTGTCGAGCTGAATAACCACTTCGCCGGAATCGTTGCAATCGATATCCGCCTTATACAATCCGCCTGCGCATCAGGAGGACGATTTACAGCTTGAATCTTACGCTGCGACAGGTTGTAGACTCGCCGATGCATCAACACGAAGCTCAGGATGGGGCGCGCGTCGACGGCTCATTGGCAAATCGAGATGAGGAGGGGAATGGCTTGCTGATTGCCAACCTTGTTCGGGCGATGGCCGGGAAGGGCAGTTGCACCATCGCCACGGGAGCGCTGGGCCAACCATTGTATCAAGGGCTGGCAATGAAATGAAACGGGCAGCAAAATGTGGTTGGCCACAACTGTAATCACGTTTTTAGTCGCGCAGGGCAAGTGCGCAGAGTGAACAGCCCGGCGCTCGCAGGCAGATGCTCCAAAGAGCATGGACGGTTAATATCCAGCCAGAGGCGATGACTGCTTGCATATAGCCGCAGGGTGCTTCGATGAAAGCTCGGAAGGTCTTATGTCCGTTCAAACTAGTCTCACGACGGCGTTAAGCGAAATCGATCGCGCTGTCGGCATTGTTGAATTCTCGACTGCAGTCGTGAGGCGCGACAAGCAACTGTGCAAGGCGGACCTGCCAGTGTTTCTGCAACAAGCAGCCGTTGAGTTTCAATCCAGATTTCTACCGAGTTTCGAGGAAAGCATCCGTGCAGAGAAATCGTGGGGCTATGCGACGACATGCAATGCGGTGAGCCGAAGGGCTGGAGGTCAGGCGGGTCGGGATACTTGCGAGAGAATAGCCTCTCGCGTGTCGCAGCTGGACCATGTTCTGATGAAGAAGATCGGTATCAGGGCGCTTTCCATATTTGCGGCATCCTTCGGCAGGCACGCCAGGAGAGCGGAATGTCGCCAAGGGGCTGTCCGAATAGCCAAATTTTGTCGCGAGGAAAGCAGATCGCTTCAAGAATTGAACAATCTCAGCCTGGCAGGGCTGATAAACGGCTTCAGCAAGTGGCCGGAAGGGAGTGACTTTCGACAGGCCGCGGTTGCAATCGCGGGCGAGGTCATCCGCCGAGCGGGCCGCCACCATCAGCTCTCTGAATTTAGACAGCAAGGGTTGGTGAGCCTGGTAAACGGATTTAGCAAATGGCCAGAAGAGGCGGCCTCGCGCCAAGCCGCGGCCACGCTTGCATTGGAAATCTTGCGGCGCCCCCGCCGGGTCGCCGATTTCGCTCAGCAGGGGTTGGCCATCCTTGTGAACGGTTTTAGCAAGTGGCCTGAGGAGTTGCCCTGTGGTCAAGTCACCGTCGCGGTTGCAACCGAAGTGCTGGGACGTGCGACGCGGTTCCACGAGTTTAGCGAGCAGGATCTGGCGAATTTGGTGAATGGCTTCAGCAAATGGCCAGAGGAGAATGCATCTCGTCAGGCAACATTTGCGATCGCAAGTGAGCTCCTACGCCGTGCCGTCCAGCTTCCGGATTATACCCAGCAAGGATTGGTGAACCTGGTGAACGGGTTCTGCAAATGGCCTGAAGATGCGACTTGTCGTAGGGCTGCGGTCGCGATCGCCGGTGAAGTATTTTGCCGTGCTGCCCAGCTCCCCGATTTGACTCAGCAGGGGCTGTCAAACCTGGTGAACGGTTTTAGTAAGTGGCCAGAAGAGGCCGCGTCTCGCCGAGCCGCGGTCGCACTCGCTCGCGAGGTCCTGCGCCGCGCCGCTCAGCTTTGCGAGTTCTCACAGCAGGGACTTGCGAACCTGGTCAGCGGCTTCAGTAACTGGCCGGACGAACTGCCGTGCGGTCAAGCGACCGTCGTGCTCGCAGGCGAGGTCCTTCGCCGCGCGGATCGGAGGACGGAGCTCTCGGATTTCACTACCCAGGATCTCAGGGGCCTGCTGATCGGCTTCAACAAATCGCCACAAGAAAGTGTCGCTCGCCAGGCCACGATCACGATCGCCAATGAGATCCTTGGGCGCGGTATCAGGCTCTTTAATTTTACCAAGCTGGAGGCAGACAATTTGCTGTGCGGCTTTAGCAAGTGGCCGCACGACGCCGCCGGGCAAGGGAGGGTGACTGAGATCATCAGGCAGCTGCAACTCGCGGCTGAGACTGCGTAGGCCCTGAGAGGAGAAGCGACGTTAGCAGATGAGGCGATCGAAGAAAGAAAGCACAAGCTAGCGGTGTTTGATACTCATGGGGCGATGCCATGGCACGACAACCCGGAACAATGAGAGGTGTCATAGCTCTATCGGCGACGCTATATTGTACAATATTGAGCGACTAATCAGAAGGACGTGGATTTCGTGAGTCAGGCTGAAAACGACGTCGTCGAGCATATGCTCTCATCATTGACGATCAGCTTGTTTCAGAATCGTATCGCGCCATCCGACGAACAGGTGATGTATCATTTCGGGCTGGCCTGCGAAAGAGCGGGGTTGATCGCGACGGAAGAGGTCGCAATACGGATATTGAAGCGCGTGTCGTGCGAGATCAACCAAGCGCAGTCGGTGCTCGAGTTCGTTGGTCGCGGCGAGGGTTGGCTACACTGAGCGCAACGTAAAGAAACTCGATGCCGACAGTGATGGGCAGTGTCTGTTCGGACTCGGGAGGGACCCGCGAGCGGAATCACCGCTTGCTTGCCGCAAGCCGCGAAAGCGCCAGTTGAGTTTGAGGATCATGTCCGCGGTCGTTGATAGCTGGAGGCCAATCATTCAGGTCGGCTTTGCTGATTGGGTACGCGCCTTGGCCACTCGGTGACGAGCGAGCGCATTACGCGCAAAAATCTACTAGTGTTCGGCTCGTCGATCAACACAACGTCTCCCAGGAAGGGGTAGCGTCTCCCAGGAAGGGGTAGCCGACTTCGACCGCACAGGAGCGGCAACGTCGCCGTCCTGTCAGCATCACGCTGCCGGCGTGCCGCCGCTCGGACACCAAATTTACCGAGCAGGAAACTGTTTCGTTCCCGTCGGACGCTTTGCGGAGCGCTGCGCCAAAGCGTCGAGAGACATCGAAGGAATGTTGGGCGGCGCATTGATCATCGCTTCGAGGCTATCAGCTTGTCGTCAGCTATATCCCGTAGGCTGAATGTCCCGAATTGCTGCAAGGCCGGCTCGATGTGCTCAGGCATGGCAGGAAAGGGGAGATGGATTCCAGTATCAACCCGATCCGCGAGCGAGGCCCCTTGAGACTGGTCCTCGGTCGCCATCGATCGCAGAGTAATCGCACCGAGCCCTGCGTGGCGACCGCTTCGCGATGTGCTCTCGTCAGGCGATGAAGCGCATCCATAGCGGGGCTCTACCGGCTTCATGATACGCCGCCTCGGTGCATTCGCTTCCTTTAGCTACCGAAGAGACGACATCTGTGAATACCGAACAGCTTGGCGCTGGGACTCCTTCCGAAGCTTCCGATTGGGAAAGCTCCGAACCAGGGTCACCGGCCTCATCGCACTGGGACGAAGCCTCGACGGAAGCGCAGGCGTCTGCTGACTTGCCGGACCAGGTCTTGACGGATTGGGCTGCCGAAGACGGGCAGGGGCAGCATGAGGATCGGCAGCGGGTGGTAAGTCGAATGAGAGCCTGGAGGGGCACAGGCGATCTCAATGAGCCAATAGATCTGTCGTCCCTGTCACTGACCAACTTGGCGGCCCCGATCCCGGCCGGATTGCGCCGCCTGAATATCGACGACAATCAACTGAGCAGCCTTCCCGAAACTCCTCCGGCCAGTCTGCAGCGGCTCTGCGCGAACAATAATCGGCTGACCGCCCTGCCCGAGCTTCCGCCCGGTCTGCGACGGCTCTATGCCATTAGCAGCGGGCAGTCCAGCCTGCCCGCAGAGCTACCGCCTGGATTGCGGCGCCTGAATGTCGACAACAATCAGTTATCCAGTCTCCCCGATCGCCTTCCAGCGACGCTTCAGGAGCTGGACGTCTCGGGTAATCAGCTGACTCGTCTGCCCGAGCTTCCAGCCGGGCTCGAGCACCTGAATGTCGACTATAACCAGCTGACCGATTTGCCCGAGCCTCTTCCGGCCGGGCTTGAATGGCTTAGTGCCAGCCATAATCGGCTAACCAGTCTGCCCGAAACGTTTCCGGCCGAGCTGCTGTGGCTTGGCGCCAGCAACAACCAGCTAACCAGCGTGCCCGAGACTATGCTGACACAGCTAAGCCGAGACGCGAGTGTTGATCTGGAGAACAATCCTCTGTCCGACGCGGTGCAGGCCGGCCTGGCGACTGCCATGCATGCCGGAGACTATGCCGGCCCGCAGGTTTTCTTCTCGAACACATCAGGTGCGGTGCAAGTTGAGCCGGTCGCTGCAGGAGGTTGTTGCGCAATGGCTCGAGGGCGAGCCGGCAGCAATAACCACTTGGCAGGCCTTCGCCGAAGAGCCGGGTGCCTTAGATTATGCACGCTTTCTCGACAGGCTCCGCGGCACCGTGAACTATGGTAACGACGCGTTCCGGCACGCGGTCGTCGAAGATCTGCGGCAGGCAGTCATCAGGCCGAATTTACGCGAGCTGTATTTCGAACTAGCCTCCGGAGCGAGCGCGAGCTGCGAAGATCGCATCACTTTGACCTGGAACGGCATGCAGAGCGCACGCGTGAACGCGGATGTCGAGGACGGCGCCTATGACGGACGCCTTGGCGAACTGCTCCAGCACGGCCGCGTCATGTTTCGCTTGGAGGCCCTGGACCGAATCGCGCGCGAGACCGTCAACTCGCTTCGTCGAACCGATCCGGACACGGACGTCGATGAGATCGAGGTCTACCTTGCCTACCAAACCCAACTGCGTGATGCGCTGGAGCTGCGGCACATCGCTCCCGATATGCGCTTCATGAGCGTCTCTCACGTTACCGGGGACGATGTCGCCAGGGCCGAGACGGCAGTGCGGAACCAGGAAGCGACCGAATTTGCGCAGTTTCTGGCGACCCGATGGCAGCCATGGGAAAGTGTGCTAAGACGCA
The DNA here is from genome assembly GCF_001238275.1 of Bradyrhizobium viridifuturi. GTDB lineage: Bacteria > Pseudomonadota > Alphaproteobacteria > Rhizobiales > Xanthobacteraceae > Bradyrhizobium > Bradyrhizobium viridifuturi. The sequence goes on along the minus strand of NZ_LGTB01000010.1, from coordinate 36,756 downwards.
TCGCGCCCGAAGACTATGCTGAGATGCAGGAACGGCTCGTCGATGCGATGGGCGAGCCGTTTCAAGCCCGCTTGGATCGGCGGCTGGCGGAGGATGGGTTGACAGGCGACGCCGATGCCGAGCGAGTGCTCGGCGCCCAGATACGCAACGAGATTGCCCGCGAGATCAAAGGCGCGGTCATGGACCGGGTGCTCGGGGAGCTCGGCTTCGAGCTATGAGCTCCTCCGCTGGCATCATCGATGCGTCTCGTCGCCCGCAAAGCCCAAGAGGGCAGTTGCCGGTCGCGCGATTGGGTGCGGGTGAGCTCAAAAAAAGTTCGCTTGATTGAACCCAATCCAGGCGGGGATTCGCACAGTGCATTTCATTTTGGCCAAAGCTATTGGCGGCCGGTCAAATGACTGCTCATAAGCTTAACGAATGGATGGCGAGTAGTCTCAGCCTCAAGTTGCCTTTGTGCAACGCAGGCTCTCGATGTTCGTCCCCCGCGATCGAGAGGATCTTCGCAGCATCAAACTCGATTCTAGATCGCGGAACATTGTGTAGTTCCGTCGTATCCACTGATGCAGCTCGGTGGACCAGTCCTTTTCGTCCCGTAGATATCCGGTGAAGGAAAAGCCAAGTCGGTCTATGTATCTCTTGAGAAATGGCGGCAGCGCGGAAATCCGGAGCACTCGCTCGCCATCCATGACTTCAGGTAATCCGCCGCGCAGCGCAAATTCATTGTGGACGGTGACCAGCGATGCTGGCGGAATCTGACGCCGCAGCATGTCATAACCGCGAAAGGAAATGCGGTCAGCGCCTGCGATGAAGAGAATGATAGGAGCGACATAGCGGCGCGCCGTCTCCTTTAAGAAGCCGATCTCCTCGCACATCTTGAAGAACTCGTCGAAGGCATGGAAGCCGAGATCGATCACCTTGGGTACCCGATCGTGGAAGATAAGCGGGTCCATCAGCTGCATCTTGCCGTAAGTGTCCGTCACATCCGCGGTCTCGGTTATCTTAGGGAGATAATCAAGCAGTGATGGCTCTTTTAGATTGACATCGAACGACAGGGCGGTGCCGTCTTTGAGCAGCAAGAACTCGCTCAGGACGCGAGCGATGAGGGTTTTTCCGACCTGCGGGCTAGGAGAGCAGATGATGTAGATAGGGGTTGCTAACATAGCCAGCAGATCAATCTCGTTTCGTATGTCGGCCTTCTCTTGGCCCGCAAGAATATGCGACTACTTCTCGCCACTCCGCGTCGCAGACTTGGCGCCGGCCAATTCCGTCAAGTTGATGCGATCAAACTCGCTCCAGACATTTGCAAGCCAGTGCCGGACATAACCGCGTAGCACGAAGGAGTTGTTCGCGGGCTCATCGTTGCGGCCCTTGTTTGCGACGAAATCTACGAACGGGACGGATGCGACTTCGACCTGCTCAAAGGCCATCTCGTTAAGTTTCGGGATGGTCAACTCGGTGGCCTGTTTGATGCGGTGAAAATAGGAGTTATAGGTCGACTGGTCCCACTGGAAGAACTGAGTGTCATTGATGAAGTTCTTGACCAGATAGTACTTTGCTCCGCTCATGAAGTTAGCGGTCTCCTCGATCTCGTCGAGCGAAGCGATAGACGATCCTAGAATGTGGAATACGGCAAACGTAACCTGGCCGGACCGCGCCGAATCCAGAAATCCGATGTCGCGCAAGGAGGCTAGCGCTGAGGACAGCAATCCGGCGCGAGCGTCGATGACGGTGACGGATAGCCCGGAGTTCAGGGTATCGAAAATCTTCATCTGGTCCGCGGTCGTCGTCATGTCGACGATCTCGGTGATCTCGGGATAAAAGCGCTTCAGCGTTCCCCGCGGAGACTCCGTATCGAAAGCGCGTGTTTGCACGTTGTTGACGCTGAAGTAGTCCAGCAGCGTTCGTGATACGGTCGTCTTGCCGACTCCTCCCTTGTCTGCACCCACCACAATCACAACTGGCTTCACCATTGAATTCTCCTGAGGCACTCGCTCTTGCCGCGCGCGAAGTGCGCAATCGGCGCGTCACTGCTTTGGGTGAGAACATGGCAGAAAGAAGAGTAATTGAATTTTTGACGCGAGAGCTCCTCAGGTTGATGAACGTTTTCAACATCGAGCAGAGTTGCGCGGTCTGACTGAGACGGCGGCGCACGCTGGGAGTAGTAAGTAATCGCTCCTGCTCGTGATTTACGTAAGGTTCGTGAGTAACCGGAAGGCCGGGCGTCGAAGGATCAACCGTGAGCCTGATGATCGTTGCGATAGCGTTCTATCTACCGATCGCTGGATCGTCATGAAGGACGTGAACCTTACGTAGCGTCAGCTTGTAGCATCGATGTAAACACGATTCAGGTGGTGCTGCACGGCCTGGAGAGCAGTCGCGGATCTAGCTCGTTCGACATAGGTTGGCCCGATCAAGTATCTCCAAACGCGTGACGACGTTTTCGCTCGATGCGTCTCGTCAGTTCGTAAATCCGCGACGACGCAAATCGCCCGGGCGCCGGTCCGATGCGTGACGGCAACTGCATCTATAGAGCTTGGGCAGACTTGTAGAAGATCGGGCGTTCCTGATGCGATCGCCGAAATGCGAAACGCTCGAACGCAAACGAAAAGCTGGAGTCGATTGGCGCAACGGAAATTGACGGGGAAGGGCGGCGACGTGGCGTCGACGCAAGTTTCGATAGGCTCGCTGTCAACATTCTGCTCTACACATTGCCTGGCGATATTTCTCATGGTCAGGATGCGAGAGTCGGCGAGCGTTCTCTAGAGTACGCTGCCGGCGAAGTAGTCGAGGACGAAGATGCCGGAATAGCGTAGGCGTTCGGTCGCGCGGATTGGATTGTTGATGATTGAGTCCACTTGGCCAATGCGGTGGGGGTATCGCGCACGGATAGCGTCGACGGCGTTCATCGAGTGAACCGCCTCGGCAGCAGGCACCTCCTTCAGTCAGTGATGAAACGTGTTGTTACCGAGGGCGTCATAGAAGGGTTTATCTGTCGCATAGGCACGGCAAGTGAACATCTCATCAAATGCAATCATAACCATGAGGAAGAATTCGTCCTTCAGGTGCTCAACGATTGGACCAAAATCGTGCGACCGAGCGTCCAATTTCTTCCGAAGATCTTTTTCGGACCCATTAGCGACGAGTTCAATGATGCCGATGAGGCGATCGGTGTGGCGTTCCTCGTCGATCGCCCAGGCATTGAAGAATGCCGCAGCTTCATCGCTAACGATGAGGTTTCGATCGGCTAACTCTTATTTAAGGTGCCGAGCGTCATATACCGTGCATAGGTCAGGCCACAATTTGTTCCAGCGCGCACAAATAGCCGACGGCTCAGCATTGAACATCCTTGACGTAAGAGAATTGAATAGTTCTTTTGGACTCCAGTGCCGCCGAACAGGCGTGATCATCTGAGTGCCCCAAATCGCGGTGCGAGCGCTCCAGCGTGCCATCGTAAATCGTGCGCTCGTACAGCAGTCTGCTGCAAACTACACGTACCGTCACCTGTATGCTTTGGCGAGTTGATTCTAGATCGGAGACGTCTGCCTTGGCCGAAGCGCCGCCCGGAAAGGCAGCAGGTACTTGTGGCCTAGGGCTGCAAATCGAAAACCAGACTCTCAATTGGAGGGGAAAGCTGATGCGCTGACGTCGAGAGTGCAGCCCCCGCGGGGCTGTCATGCTGACAGGTACGCTTAGTGTCCCGAGCTCCATCGAGCCGCTGGTTCGGGCTAGGGATCGGTCAGCCTGGACTGCGCAGAATTAGCCCTGTCGCGTGGCATGGGACCGAGGCTCGGACTGGCACCAAGGGATGTCAAACTGCGTCGGGGGCGATCCCAATCCTTGGCCTCATCAAGGGGTTGACAACGCGTTGGCCGCTTGTGACTTCACATTAGAAGCCAACCAGCATTGCAGGCCGCTTGATTGATGTGTAAGCCGAGAAGCGCGCTCGATCCTGTTCGTCATCTATGCTCTTGCCTGGCTGAGTTTGTTGCCGAGCAAACGCGGAGCAATGGCGACCTTGGCCGGCATCGCCGAGGCGCGCTTGATGGAAGACGTCCTCCTCAAAAAAGTTCTTCGGCTGTCAAGGCGGCAAGAATCTGCCAACCATTCACGCCTTTCGGCCTTGCCGCTAACGGATCAAAAACTGTTATGCAGCAAGTTCTCGCCTGGGACCGCAGGGGAAATATCTTCACATGATCGGACTGGCCGTTATGGAAAATGTGCGCCGCTATCGCGCGATTGCGTCTCTGTGCCGGCAGGCTGCCGCATTTCGGCCAATCCAAGGGGGCTCATTGCTCGCGCAAGCTGCAGATTGGGAAGACCGTGCAGTTGCGGAGCTTGAGAGATATTTTAATTGTTCGACTGCGTGTCCTCGTTGAAGTGGTCGGACGATTCAAGGATCCGCTGCCCGAGAATGGGTAAATTCAAGATATGGAATAGTGGCTGGATGACTTGGTTAGGCAGTCGTGTGAAAGATCGGTTTGAACCTATTGGCTTCTAATTGAGGGTAGAGGCCTGCTCCATCGAAGCGAGCGCGTGTCGGGCTCACGCCATCCAGCCAAGAGAGGGCACTCGGCTCTCGCGATTGTACACGATAAGGTTGGGCTCCTCGCGACAACATCGTTCGAAATCAAATGTGCCCTGTAATCTCTGCACGAGATCATTATCCAGCTGTCTGTCGGTCAGACGACCGACATGGTAGGCATTGCGATTTACCGCTGTTGGCTGTGAGATCTCGATCTGGCTAACGCGTGCTGGTCGCCAGTTTGCAACTCTTGATTGGAGTTTCGGCTGCCCGTCTTGCCTTCAAGTGCAGCCGACAGCTTGAGATTGTTGCGCAACATTGAACTTGTGGGCTCGATCGCGAGGCCTTGACGGTATAGCACTTGCGCCTCCTCGTGGCGCCCCTGTTGGTCGAGCACGACGCCCTTTGCATTCAATGCGCGCAGGTCGCCGGGGGCTGCCAATAGTACCTCATTGAGCACCTGAAGTGCCTGATCTGAGGAGTTTCGCGCCAACAAGGCCCGCGCAAGAGAAATTGCCGCATTGACGTTGTCCGGTCGTTGGTCCAGGGCCGCGCGTAGATTCTGCTCATCAGCATCAGTGAGAGCGCGCGAGATGCGGTCGCGCATGGCCGGATCAAACTCTCTGGCGTCTGCTAGGTCTGACGTGGACCACTGCTGGCGACGATCGGACAGGCTCGCGCAACCGGTGAGCATCATAATAGTGATGATCGCAGGCAGAATCGACCATGGGCCTGGACTAGCGAAGCACAAGCGCCGCCGACGTTTGGTTCCACTTGAATTCATGGCCTGCTCGTGCTGTCTCAACTCGCAGCGCTCAGGAGACCGCCCGGCGAAGGGCTCTTGTCCTTGGCAGGTGCTAGCTTCACGGATCCGATCGGCTGGACCGTGAAATCTGCGGCGAGGTCTTGATAAGAAAGGACAGGTAGGTCGATTCCGTTGCGGGTGAGAAAGCCGCGAACGAAACGTCGGATATCCATCGAACCCAGAATAACTGGCTGGTTTTGGCTGCGCGCGATGCTCGAATGGATCTGGCGAAATTGGGAGAGCAGCATTTCGCTTTGCCGGTCCTCCAAAACGAGGTACGGGCCGACGGCGGTCTCGCGCACGGCACCCCGCACGATATCCTCAGTCTCGCGCTCAACGATAAAGGCAGCCACAACGCGATGTGCGTTGGCATAGCGGTGACAGATCTGCCGCTTCAGAACAGAGCGCACATATTCGGTGAGCAGTACAGCGTTTTGCTCCCGTTCGCTCCATTCCGCAAGCGCTTCCAGAACCAAGCGGGTGTTCCGGATGGGGATGCCCTCGTCTAGCAGACGACGCAGGACATCCGCGATCCGAGGAATCGGTGTCGTGCGCAGCACCTCCTTCACGAGATCGGCATATTCCTGCTCCATCCGGCCAAGCAACTGGCGCGTTTCCTGAATGCCAACCAAGCGCTGTGCATAGCGCGTCAGCGTAGACCGGACGCGCAAGGCGATGATTTCGCTCGGTCCGTGATGCCCTATGCCGGCCGCCTTGAGAGCAGCCGCATGGCCCTGTTCGATCCAGATCCGATTCGTGTCTGGATCGGGCCAGAAAGGGATGCCGCTCAATTCGATGTTCGCCACATCGTCATCAAGCAAGAGCTTTGTCGGATCAATAGCGCCCTCTTCTACGGGCACGCCCTCGACGGCCACACTGAATTGCGATCGGGCCAGGTGGTTGGCGCTTTGAGCGGGAATTCGTGGAATTGTGATGCCCAGATCAGCTGAGACCAGTGCCGAAACCCGTGCGACGCACCGCCCGAGCTCCCCCACGTCCATTGCCTGCATGAGGTTCGGCGCCAGCAACAGCGTAATCGGGAGTGCTTCGGCCGGCACGGTTTGCTTCTGACTCTGCGTGGCCGCGGGAGCCGAACCGGTGGGACTGACGCCGGCCTCGGGAGCGGTCTTGCTCTCTGGCACGCCAACCTTGACAAAGCTGGCGGCGGAAAAGAGCGCGGCCAGTATGACAAAGGGGGGCAAAGGGAAGCCAGGAACGAGTCCCATCACAAGCAGGACACAGGCAGCCAGCCGGAGCGCTTGGGTGCTGGCCGTAAGCTGGTTGACGATATCAGCGCCGAGATTGAGTCTGGAAGGGCCGTTGACACGAGTGACAATGGTTGCGGCTGTAATTGACAGCAGCAGCGCTGGGATCTGCGAAATGAGCGCATCACCGATTGTCAGGATAGTGTATTGATGCATCGCCTCCTCAAGGGACATGCCCCTGGAGAGCGAGCCGATCGTGATGCCACCTAGCATGTTGATACAAATGACTACGAGTCCGGCGATGGCATCGCCCTTCACGAATTTCATGGCGCCGTCCATTGCGCCGTGAAGCTGGCTTTCCCGCTCCAGCACGCCGCGCCGGCTGCGGGCTTCATGCTGGTCGATATGGCCGTTGCGCAGTTCCGCGTCGATCGCCATTTGCTTGCCCGGGAGCGCATCAAGCGTGAAGCGCGCCGACACCTCTGCCACTCGTTCGGCGCCCTTGGCGAGAACCATGAATTGCACCATGGTTACGATCAGGAATATGACAATGCCGACGGCGATGTTGCCGGATATGACGAAATCGCCGAACGTATGGATGATGCTGCCGGCGTCACCCTCGGACAGGATCAGCCGCGTCGTTGCAACGGTAAGGGCGAGGCGAAAAACTGTGGATATCAGGATGACGCCCGGCAGCGACGAAAAGTCGAGTGGCGTGTTGAGATACAGGGCGACCATCAGCAGCAATATGGCAAAGCCCAGATTGAAGCCGATCAGCATATCGATCACGACGATCGGGATCGGCATGATCATCATTCCGATCGCTAGAAGAAGCATCAGCGCGACCATCAAATCCGGGTGCGCGGGCGCGCGCGTGATGAGATTTCGTAAAACGTTGGCCATGAAAAGCCTTATTGTTGCCTAGCTGCAGCAGTGTTGCCCCGCAATGAGACATAACGCTTGAAGGTGGCCTGCGCTTCGGTCATGCGGCCGGCGTGGCGTAGGGCGTGGCTGCGCATTAGCATCAAGGGCATAGATGAGGATGGCTCGTCATCTAGTTGGTCAAGCCGATCCAATACCGACAGTGCTTCGTCACCGCGACGCTCCGAGATGAGAGCATAGGCCAGGATCCGCAGCAGGCCGATGTCTCGAGACTGTTCGTGAGCAACCAGCCGCAACAGAGCCAGGCTCTTTGCGCTTTGCCCGCACGATAGATAAATATAAGAAAGCACGCAGAGCAAATCTCGCTCCGGACCAGTGACCAGCTCGAGAGCATCGGCTTCGGAAACGTTTGGCGGCTGTGTAGATGCGGCGTATTGCAATTTGTCTGGATCGGCCATCGCTAGCCTTTGATCAAGCCGTTGTGGCTCTGCCGGAGCAAGATTAGCCGCTGCAGCTCCAGCTGCAGAAGGGCGGCTCCTTCACGTGCCACCAAGTCCTCCGGGGCAGCAGATAGCGTATTGGCTAAACGCTCCAAAAGAGGGCCGTGTTGTTCGGGACGCAGAACGTGCGAATGACGTAGGCGCGGCGTCACGAACGAGAGCAGGCTATGCGCGAGATTAGGCCCGTTAAGCCAAGCGAGTTCCGAGCCTGGCTCAATCTGACCTGGCTTGGCGCGAGCCTCGTCGAGATTGACGCGCGAAATCGCATTGATCGAGCTGAGTTCGAGCGCGCTATCGATCGTGGCTTCAACCAAGTGATCCGGCGCCTCACTATGCCGGCGAAGTGCGCTGCGGCTCTTGTCATCATTGCCACGCGTCCGGTCAATCCCGATGGACCTTGCTCGAGAACTGCCCGGCGTGATGCCAGATGCATGATGATCAACGTTTGGTCCCTGAAAAGAGGTGCCAGACTCGACGGGATTCGGGGGCAGCCTAGTCATGGCAGTTTGCTTCCTTACCTGCGTCCTGAAAGGCTAATAGGACAGAGCGGCAAGCCGGCCATTCCGGCTCAGCAACACACGCCCTTCCTCAATTCCGTTGACGGTCCATCCATTGCTCAAAAGCGCGCCCACAAAGTATTTTTGACCAGCAATGACGATATAAGGGTCGCTGCCGCGCCACACAGCCTGGATCCCAATCGCAGAGGGTGTCTTCTCATCCTTGACGACGACTGCATTGACGAGCGTATAAGCGCCGTTGCTATCGCGATCCAACCGTTGCTGGATGTTCTGCCAAGTGGCAAGTCCAGCGGGCGTAACGCTGCCGTCGGCGGTGACAACGCCGGGCGCGGAGCCAACTTTGATGCCGACAAGGCCTGCTCTGTCAACTTCCTCTTGTAGCAGCTCCGCAGTTGTATCGGTGGCCGGAGCATCAGGAGCGCTGAGCGCCAGCTTGGGTGAAACGTCCGCGGCAGGAGGCGAACTTGGCACTGCAGCCGTGTCGGTCTGGACAAAACTGGTCGAGAATGTGCCAACCGCGGCAAAGCTGATAACGACCATGGCGAGTCCGGCGAGCGATACACGCCGACGATCGATAGAGCCAGCTTTTTCGAGACCCTCGATAGACCACCGGATCGACATTTCTCCGGCATGAAGGACGGCAGGAAGAGGGACAATGATGGGCGTGTTTGGCAAAACAGTCTCACGCCCCTCGACACGAACGTCGCTCGCCAATGCCTCGATCTCGATCGAGTTGAAATGCGGCGTGACACGAAGATGGTGCGGCTCGAGGCCTTGCTCGACAAAGATTAAATCAGCATCGAAGCTGCTGCCGATCAGACACGATCCGACCCCCACTGTGCCTGTCAGCCCAGAATAGCACCCCAGCAGCACTTCGAAGCGCTGGCAATGTGGTTCATTCACGGTCGCTCTCCTGAACAGCGAACGGAACCGTACGGCAGAACCGTACGGCCCGTTGCGACTTCACGGACTAGGCAGCCCGGGAAACTGGGCGACGTACATCGCCCCGCCTCATCCCTTACTGCACCCGCTCGTCGGCTACTTTCTTGACGGTCGAGAGCTCGGTCGAGACGACGCGAAGTTCCACATCCCTCTCAGTAGCCTTAGTGCTTTGGGCAGTCAGAGCGGCCATTTGCCGGTTGAATGCCGCCTCGCCGGCAACTTCAGCCGCCGTGGAGCCAGCGGCAGCAGTAGCGGTGCCAATTGCACCACCTGCCGTCGAGGTATGAGACGCACCAACGCCATTACTCATAATAGTTCTCCTGTGTGCTCGAATTTCGCCGCAACGTGCGGCTCTTATTTTCCTGATGCCGCAACATGCGACGTCAGGAATCCTCTTCTGTTTCGGCCATGACGTCGTGGAAACGACTCATTGCACTATTTGCAATCTGTAGAGCAGCAGCTCCGAGAGCGACGTTGAATGCTTGCTGCATAGCGGCTTCTCGTGAGGTTCCGCTTGGAGTGGACGCGCCGCCGTTTACGGGAATGTTCGCGTCTGGCGATCGGCCATGATCATCGCGCTCGTCAGGTTTATGAGATCCGTTTTTGCCGCTGCTTTTGCCGCCAGCCGCATGGAGGTCGGCATCAACGTGCCCAGTGGGGCTGGAGCTTGTAACGCGCATCGGGTTCTCCTATGTCAATTCAATTGTGCCAATGGAGGCAGTCTCCGCCCACCAATGTGCAAACGTTAGCTTTCGAGAAGCTGACGAGGTCTATAAAATGCAATGGGCCGATGCTGGATCTGCGAAAGCTGCAGATCAGATGGTATGTACCAGGACAAACCTTCGTTTGTAGAGCTCGATCGCGTCGGATCGCTGCTCATCAAGTCGAAAGCTTCAGCAGGCGGATGTTAACGCGACTATTAATAGATCGCGTTTTGAAGTCGACTGCGCTGCAGTCCCGGGCTGACGTCGCTTTCGATGCCCGCGGGGCCTTTCGACAATTTTCTTGCGGCCGGGCGCAGCGGGACGGAGCTTGACCTGGTTTGGAGCGGGGTAGAAAGCGAGATTGACGGCGAGTCAGCGGTCAAGGATGATCCCTCGGTCCTGGAGGGCTCATGAAGGATCCGTCAATCGGGGTCCGCCTTCACGAGAGCGAACAGCAGCCTGCCGCTCGAAAAGGGGTCCTTCGCCCTGGCGCTCTGCGATCAGCATGCTCCTGATCCTTGCGCAAGCCGGCAGGCTCCGCACTTCTGACCGGTTCTGTCGCGCGGCTTTAATGCATCGACCTTCTTGCTGGGCTGCATTTGCAGCCGATTGACCTTCGTAGCGGCAGACTGGATTTGAGGTCGGCCCTCGCGCGATCGGGCGCGGCCTACATAAATTGTGAGCAGTGAAGAGCGAGCAAGTTCCTCGGATCCGGCGCGCGGCATCGAGGATGGTAGAGCTTGCGCGACCGACTGCTCGACAGGGAGACCCGACCGCGCGTAAGCCGCACAAGCTCGACCAGCGTTTTCAGCCTTATTTTGACGGATAGTGTGATCCGACTAGGCGTTAGCGCCCGCAGCTTGCATGCGCTCGGACTCGATGCGAGCCTTCAAGTTGTTCAGGTAGTCCTCCGCGTAGGACTGGGCTACCGAAACCGGGAGGTTGACCCCCGCCGTGGCCGCTTCTTGAATTGCCTGCTTCACCAAGCCTTCTCGCATTGCCAATTTGACCTCAGGGCCGCCGATGCAGCCTACCGCCTGTGCCGCAAGGCCCAGGCCGGCTTCTTCGAGCGCTTGCTTTATGTTGCCACCGCTGATGGCGGTGTGAAGAAGATTTGCAGCTTGCGCTTCGGCTTCGAGCACCATTGACGCCAGATCGGCCAATTCGCCCAAGCCTGGAATGAAGCTAAGCACACCGACCGCTGTCGCAGCCCAGTCGAGTACCTTAGAGCCAACCTTGAGCACGTCATTGATTGCGTGCATGAAGGCGCCACCGTTCTTTTTGGGAGACTTGACGTCGGGTTGGTCTGCCACGCCCATCGTCATGTCCGCGACCGCGTCCTTGTCGGCGGCCGTTTGGGCGGTATGCGTCTTCACATGTTGAACGGTGCGGTTCGCACAGGACATGTTGTTGAAGAACTGGTTGAAGTCGCTCTTGCTGATATTACCGGAATCGACCGTATGGCCGCCGCCGAAGTCGAAGAACTTGTGGTGGGTTTTGTAGCCCGTAATCGCGTTGTTCATCAACCCGAACAGCACAGGGTCGGACAGCAGCTGGGATGCGGCCTTTCGCACCTCGGGCGCGAGGCTCTTGTCGTCGGCCATGCTCGCCAGCTTTTCCCGCGTCAGGTCGCCCTTCCCGAAAAAGGCGCTTTGGTTCTTGCTGATCGTGTCGAGCGTATCGAGCTCGGCTTTTGTGAGATTCACCGATGATGAAGCAACCTGCAGGAAGTCCTCTTTGTGGACCTTGTCTATCGAGCCGCCATACAACTGCTTCCATTCATTCGGATGGTCGAGGAAGTATTGAGCAGCCGCGAGAACCTGCGGCGGGCATTTGCCCGTCTTGGCTTCGCCGTCGACGATCTGCTTGAAATCCGAAAGGCTTAGGTTCTTGGGCAGGTTGTCGGAATAGCGATAGAGCTCGCGCAATGCATCGGTCAGCATCATAACCGATGGCTCGCCATTGCCGCTGCCGTCGGAGGGGATATAGTTTTGCGTATAGTTCTTTGCCCGCTGCTCCTGGAACTCAGCAACTTGCGGGTGGTGATCGGAGAAGCCGGAGAGATCACCCGCTTTGATCTTACCGCCGCAGCGGCCGTCGCCTTGCGAACCTATCGCGTAGAAGAGCTCGGGGTCTCGCTGCAGTGCCTCGATCGCCGCCTTTAGATCCGGCGGTGTGGAGGGATCGTTGGCCAAATCTCCCAGAGATTTCCAATCCAGCGGGCATTTGTCCTTGTGTCGGATCAGCACCGACACAATCTGCAGCTCGGCCTCAGTCGGGGTGCCGCTGTTCCACGTGAGTCTGGAGCTTTGTACGGGGGCTTCTGCAATCTTTGGGGCGCTCGCAGCGGAGGAGGCTTCCTCAGAGGACGGCTCGGGGGTCTCCTGACATGCGTCCAGTGCGGCCTTAATCTCCGGCGGGATGATGTTCCGCACCTCTTGCGTGAGTTCCTCCGTCAGTTGCTTGGCCGAGTCCTCGGTCGCCGGACCCTGTGGTGGGGAATGCTCGTCAGTCGTGCCCTTCAACGACAAACTGACCAGCACCGCCTCGAAGCTTGAAAAGTCACGCGCCGGCGAGGGCCCGGAAGCTAGCCCCGACAAAGCCAAATTCGAGCTGGTGGTTAGCGGCAGATTGTTGACTGACATCATACGTCCTCTGATTTGAGATCGCACCACAAGCTGGCCATGTGGCGCAGCCTGAGATCGCGGCGAACAACGAGCAAGCAATGTCAATAGCGCTCAACGGCTCCTACCGCTTGCTTCCGATTGCACAGCGCTCCCAGCGCTCAGTTTGGCTACAATCTATAGGCATATCGCCGTCTAGATATTCACGCCGTATGGTAGGAGCGATTAGCTTTCGAGAAGCTGACGGCGCTCAAATGATTTCACAATGAGTTGCGAAATGGCGTCGCTCAAGGCGACGACGTGTCCTCAATTCAGCATCAGCTTGCATGGGTGCTCGGTCGCTCGCCTCTGCGACAGCCAGGTCAACGAGTCTGCCGCTCTTCGCAGGACTCGCGTGTGCTGATTGATGCAACACATCCCCGCTTCCGCAGCATCGCTCGGCAACTCACCAGCGCTCAGCCAGCTCGCGCCTGTGTGTCAAAAAAATGTGTTGGCATCTGCCCGATCGGGACGATGCAGCATGATCGGATCAGATTGCCGGGGTGGACGCACGAATTGATCCATCGCCCAAAAGTTGAGCGGCGCATGGTACTGCGGACGCCTCGGATCTCGGATGCTTGGTCACCTGGCGAGTGTTCGTCCGAACCAGCAGGCTCAAAGGCGGCGTCCAGCGACGGTTCGAGACGAATGAGCCCTTCTGCTCGCCATTGCGCGGTGTGAGGCACACACCAGGATGGTGAACGTTGTACTCCGGACATTTCTGCTCGGCATGACGTCACGGCCTCTCAGCATCTCGATCTGAGCAGGCGTAGCTGTTTGGCCGATGAAGACGGGTTGTCCCTGGCGAAATATCCGTTCGCCATGACGAAATCGCCAAGTTCCGGCGGCGCGCCGCGTGCAGGCAACGCGGGTCCCGCTTGGACCGGTCCTGGGTGAGGCGACCCCACTCGTAGGAGTCCAGGCGCAAGATCTTACCAAACAGGGTCGTTGCCGAAATCGGAGGCTTCCGCGCGATCTTGAGCGGCCGCTTGTTGGGAATTGGACCGCTCGCGGTCGATCAATGACGGCTCGCAGCGCGATGATTGGCCTCCCAGCTCCTGCCAAATCAGGTCCTGGTTGTATTCGGCATCTCATGCAACGCCATCAGCTCACGCTCAAACTCACTTCGATCGGCGGGCGATGAGGCCGAGTGGGGGTGGTGGGCTCTTGTCTGCTCCGCTTAGCGCATTGAAGTCCATCCTGTTTCTCCTTTTGCACAACAAAACGGCTCTCAACCGACGCGACGAAGTCCATGACGGACTTCGTAGAGCATCTCAAAGGCTTCGCATGAAGCGCTAAGGCTGCAAAGCAGGTCACGGATACTGCTTGCCCGGATCCGGCTCGCGCATCCCGTGGTGCGGGCCCGGACGTTTATTGCCTGGCCTGCGGCATCGCCGCTGGACGGCCGCCCTCTAATCATAACAGCACCGGCTTTCGAAAAGCTGACAGAGGGCATAAGTAGAAATTAGACCTCTTCCCAACCTGTCTGTTATCATCCGTTCATTTCTTACCGGTATCAGGTGCGTGAACCGCGCCGTCTTGATGTGATAGTGCGGGCGAAGGAACGTCATTGGGGCGTCCTTCGCGAACGACCACGCTGGAAGATCCGCGAAATAGCATCAAAACCGACTCATGCGGTGGCTGTTCGGCTCCATGCGGGTTTCGTCGCGCTTGTGCCTCCGCCACCAGTCCTTTGAGTGTCTGCTCCACAAGCGCGATAAAGCGAGGCGGACCGGACGCGAAGACGAGGCCATCTCCCGGTACGGCTCTCACGAGGTAGCGGTCGTCCGAGATGTTGAGTGCGTCGAGCGCTGCCTTGAATGCGTCAAAGCTGATCGGACTCAAGACCAGAAGGCGGCTTTGCACCTCATGCGCGTCAGATACGTAGAGCACCAGCCCATCGTAGTACCACTGAAGATTGTAGAGATTGGTCAACCGTTCGAGGAACTCGCGCGGTGGGAGATCCGGCATTCGCCCGCGAATTCGTCCCTTCACCCCGGTGCTGATATCGACTCTGATATTGAGGTTGTTGCCGAACTCCTGCAGCGCGGCCGCGAGGTCCTGATCCAGCACTGTGTAACTATACGGCGTCGACGGCAACGCCAGCGGGGCGCCGAGCGCCTTGATGGCGCCCAAGCAAATGAAAACACCAACATAGAGAACTTTCTTCAAGATATGCAGCCTTGTAGACGAGATGAGCAGTTCTGCGATTTTCTTCTACTTGAGACTAAGCACTGGAATTCGTCCCAAAATTTGGAGGCCGACGCTTCGCCGGAAATTGGAGGCCAACCGTGATCATTCGATGACAGGTGCTCGTCAGCTTTTGGTCAGCTTGCCTCTCTAGGGTGCCAGCCCATTCATGCGAGCGAATGGCTAATCTCACAACGTGACAGAAATGATTTCTCCCATGTGGCTTGGAATTGCGACGGTCTCCGCCAACCCCGTCGAGTGTGCCTCCAGCGGCTGTTCGCTGGCACACGCTCAGTTTCACGAGAGTCTCGCGCAGGCCGCCTTGAAACAGGGGGGGATCTCTTCAGTGACCGAGCGCGCGCCGGTGTCATTGGTGCCGGAAGTGCAGCGCGCAGTCACGCCGGCGAGCCCGCTTGGCGATCGCGTCCTTCAGGGCATTTCTGCTATCCACCAGGGCAAACCATTTCCTGGAGGTGCAGTTTCGCCGACGCTCGTCGGCGACCCTGAGCCCGCAAAGAGTGTCCAGCTTGGGCCGGCCGCGCAACCGCTCCTGTGGCCGCAGCAAGTCGAGGTGCATTCGGCGGGCAAGCCGGAAGGCGCGGATCATTTCGATTCGGCGCTGACGAATTTGCGCGATGTTTACAACGGTGTTGTCCAGGTTTCGCTCATCTCCAAAGGGACAGGTGCCGTCAGTTCATCTCTGAATAAGCTTCTATCGGCAGGCTGAGCGAGCCGTTGGCTGTCTTGACGAAAGGCAAGATCGGTAACGGTCGGCCCGCGAGCAAGCGGCTTCATGCTCTTGTTCTGCTGCTGCTTTTACCGATGCTCACCGGTTGCAAAACCGATCTGTATACCAAAGTTCAGGAGCGTGACGCCAACGAGATGCTTGGGCTGCTGCTGAGCAGGGGTGTCGATGCCATCCGGGTTATCGGCAAGGATGGGACGAGCACCATTCAGGTGGAAGAAAAGCAGCTCGCCTATTCCATCGAGTTGCTAAATGACCAGGCTTGCCGCGCCAGCCCTTCAAGAGCCTTGGCGAGGTGTTCAAGGGGTCGGGGCTTGTTGCCTCTCCGGTCGAGGAGCGGGCCCGCTACGTCTATGCTCTCAGCGAAGAATTGTCGCGCACGATCAGCGATATTGATGGGGTTCTCTCCGCCCGTGTTCATGTCGTTTTGCCGAAGAATGATCTTTTGCGGCAGGATGCAACCCCGTCCTCGGCGTCGGTTTTCATTCGGCATGCTTCCAACGCGAAGCTGTCAGCCTTGCTGCCGCAGATAAAGATGCTCGTCGCCAACAGCATCGAAGGTCTATCATACGACAAGGTGGCGGTCGTGTTCGTGCCCGTTGAGCGGACTCAGCATGATGTCTCGGTTGCGCCGGCGGCAGCTTCGCAAGAGTCAACCAGGTTCGTCTCGGCTCCCATTGCGATCGGCGCAGGAGGTGCGCTCGGTGTATTGGGCATCCTATCTTGCGTACTGCTGAGCGTACGTGGTGGCCGACTTCGCCAATCCTGGCGCAAGCTGATGAATCGCGGCAGTGGTGCAAGCAAGCCATCGGTCCAGTCCGTTGGCAAAAAGCTCCCCTCCGATGCGAAGTAGGTAGGCATTCAGGTCCGTATCGATGGTATCCCCCGACCAAAATCATTTGCTCAACGCGCATTCCGATCGCCTGCGTGAGCTTGCCGCCGTGATCCATCCCAGCCGTTTGGCCGGCCATCTTGATGGGCTCCTGTCGGAGGCCACAGTACAGCAGTTGCAGAAGACTCCGAGGCTGCAGCAAAGACTGGCCGAATTGCTGCTGAAAAGTGAGGAGGCCTCGAACGGAACTGACTGGGGCAGGGACGTTCTGCTCGGGCATGATCCGCGTCGGGCGGCCCTGCTCGCTGGCAGTATCTGGCACGCCCGCTCGGTGCTGAAGCTTGTGTCAAAGCATGATGTGGCGATTCTGATCGAAAATATTGGTGCGGAAGCGCATGCGTTCTCAATCCGACACTTATCTGGCGCGGTCGCGACCACATCGATTGTCGATCCGCATAAACTATCGAGCCAGATTGAACATGACGGACATGCGTGCCTTGGTGCCTGGCTCAAGGACGCATCAGAGCTTGACCGTGTGCGGGTCCTTTTCCGTTTACCTGTGGGGACCGCCGCCGAATCCCCAGGAGCCGAACACCACAACGCAGCGAGTCGTTTGCTGTCTTCGGTGGTAGCCCACTTGGCCAGCGAGGCGCCAGCGGTATGACGGCCGATGAAATAGCCCGGCCAAATAGCCCACGGATACGGCCGCTTGGTCCACTCATACCAGCCGCGGAACTGGGCATCTGGTACGATGCGGTGCAGACGCGTGCGCTGGCCGACCGCTATCTGCGGCAGGTTCGCAGTTGGGCAAGGAAAGCCTATCAGCAAGAGCGGGAGCGCGGCCACAGCGAGGGTCTTAGGTCAGGATCGGACGAAATGGCACAGCTGATCGCCCGAGCTGCTTCCGATGTGGCTCGGCGAAAAGCCGTTCTGCAGCAGGAGTTGCCACAGCTCGTCCTTGAGATATTGACCGACCTGCTGGGCTCCTTTGATCCCGGCGAGATGCTGGTAAGAACCGTTCGTCACGCCGTCGAGCAAAGATATGGCAGCGCAGAAGTATGCCTTCACGTGTCTCCTGTGAACGCTGATGCACTAAGACATGAATTCCAGGCGTTCGACGGGACGGATGGTCGGCCGAGAGTCAGAATTGATCCGGACCCGGCTATGGGGCCTGACCAGTGCGTTCTGTGGAGCGAGTTCGGCAATGTGGATTTAGGGCTTGCCGCACAGCTCCGCAAATTACGTCTCAGGCTTGATCCGTCCTCTCAGGAAGGCGAATCGTGACGATGCAACGATCAGACCATGATCAAGCGGCCGGAGAAGCAGATTTGCATGCGGCGCTGGCATCGGTAAGGTCCGCAGCAAAGGACGTCGATACGCGTGCTGTGCGGGGACGGATCACGCGGGCGATCGGCACGTTACTTCATGCCGTATTACCAGGGGCCCGTGTCGGAGAACTTTGCCTGTTGCAGGATCACGCATCCGGATGGGCGCTTGAGGCCGAAGTCATCGGTTTGTTGCCGGATGGGGTTCTGCTGACGCCTATCGGCGATATGGTGGGCCTGTCACACCGCGCGGAAGTGGTCCCAACCGGGCGCATGCAGGAAGTGTCAGTCGGGCCCGGCCTGCTCGGTCGCGTGATCGACAGCTTCGGCCGTCCACTCGATGGCAAGGGGCCCATAAAGACGGTCCATGCTTGTCCGCTCCGCGGCAGGGCACCCAACCCGATGAAGCGGCGTGGCATCGAGCAACCATTTCCTCTCGGCGTTCGCGTGTTGGATGGGCTTCTGACGTGTGGCGAAGGTCAGCGGATCGGAATCTATGGAGATGCTGGGTGCGGTAAGTCGACGCTGATGTCGCAAATTGTAAAAGGGGCGGCCGCTGATGTCACCGTAGTTGCACTCATAGGAGAGCGCGGCCGTGAGGTGCGTGAATTCATTGAGCGTCATCTTGGAGATGCTATTGCGCGCACGATCGTTGTCGTTGAGACATCCGATCGATCCGCAATGGAGCGGGCGCAGTGCGCTCATATGGCGACCGCACTCGCGGAGTATTTTCGTGATCAAGGACTGCAGGTCGTCCTAATGATGGACTCGCTGACGCGCTTTAGCCGTGCCATGCGCGAAATCGGCCTCGCCGCGGGAGAACCTCCGACCCGGCGCGGCTTTCCTCCTTCCGTCTTTGCGCTGCTGCCCGGTCTGTTGGAACGTGCCGGTATGGGAGAGCGGGGCTCCATCACGGCATTCTATACAGTGCTTGTCGAAGGTGACGGTACGGGCGATCCGATCGCCGAAGAGTCGCGCGGTATTCTCGATGGTCATATCATTCTTTCGCGCGCACTGGCTTCGCGCGAGCATTTTCCCGCTATCGACGTGCTGTCGAGCCGGAGTCGTGTCATGGATGCGGTCGCCTCCGCGCCACATCGCAAGGCGGCCTCCGTCTTCCGCGATCTGCTCTCGCGCTACAATGAAGCTGAGTTCCTGATCAAAGTCGGTGAATACAAGCCCGGCAGCGACCCACTGACTGATCGGGCAATCGAGTCAATCGAGGAACTGCGCGCATTCTTGCGTCAGGGCCAGGACGAGCCGTCCAGCTTTGAGGAGACCGTTTCATGGATGTCGCGTCTCACGGCCTGAATCCCGTGCAAGCGTCGAAATTGCGGCTGGTGAAAGACATGAGGGAACGAAGCGCGCTTCGTGAATTGTCGAGCTTGGAAGACAAGCGCCGAATTGCAGCCGACGCGCTGCAGCGGGCGTCTGAGGATCTTGAAGCCACGCAGAAGCATCGCGCCAAGGTTGAAGCTGAACTTTATTGGGAACTGGCGCAGCTCGAGACAACGTCCGTGACCGAACTCGATCGACGATGTCATCTCGTCCTTGGGCGACTGGCAGCAAAGGTCGAATCGGCGCGTCAGGCGCTTGTGCAGGCACGCATCGCGCACGAGGAGACCCAGCGGGCGGTGAATGAAGCGCGGGCACTATGGGCCGGGCGTTCGGCGGCGAGCCAGAAATGGCAAGAGATTGAGGGAAATATCCAGCGCGCGACCGCCGTCCGTTCGGAGTCTGCGGCCGAAATCGACGCCGACGATGAAGTTTTGCTCCGATATCAGGGTGGTTCGCGCAGCCAGACGATCGGCGGAGCATTCTAATGGCTGGTTCAGTTATGACGTCGCGAACTGCGCCCGTGCAACCTGTCGGTAAGTGCCGTGGCTGAACCCGCACTCTTTCAGCCAGCGGTGAAGCTGGCACATGAAGTGGTCTCGTGGGTCAACGAGATCTCCGCACGGCGCAGCGTCCTGCAGAGCCGCCTTGGCGACAAGCCGCTATCCATCCGCGTGAGCCGGCTTGTTTGGCAGGCCGAGCCATATGCCATGTCGATGGTCGACTGCGTATTTCGGGCCGGAGGCGAGACAGCTGTTTTGTCCTTGCCTCGCCTTCTCGTCGAGACACTGATTTCAACAGTCCAGCAGGGCCTTACTTTACCCTCCGACCCAACCTGCTCGCTCGTTCTAGAGCTTGCGCTGGCACCCTGGATCGTTGGATTAGAGAACGTGCTCGCATCGAATGTGCAGCTGATCCGCATCGAAGACGCAACGGCGAAAGGCCCCTATCTGGAGCTCGATGTTGCCACCGGAGCGCTGGCAGGAAAAGCCCGCCTGTTCTTGTTCGCGCCTCTCGACGGTCTGATTCCTTCTGCGTTCCGCTTGTTGGGCGAGTTGATTGGCCAATTACCGCGAGAGCAAGGCAAGATTTCGTCGGAATTGCCGGTCGTGATTGCGAGAGAGATCGGCTCGCTGCGGGCGCCTGTCATGCTCCTTCGCCAAGCACAGCCCGGCGACGCACTGCTGCCCGACGTCATTCCGTTTGCCCATAGCCAGCTGATCCTCACGGCGGACAAGTTGTGGGCGCCGGCGCAGGCCGCAGACGACAGACTTGTCCTTCGCGGACCATTCCGCCTGCAGCCCCATCCTCTAAGGTATGTAGATATGACGATACGCTCCCAAACGGAACAAGCAATCCTGCCCTCGGAAGCCGACATCGACAGTGTTGAGATCACGCTTGTCTTTGAATGCGGCCGCTTGCCTATCCCGCTGGGTACGTTGAGAAGCATCAACGAGGGATACGTGTTCGAACTTGGGCGGCCGCTGGACGGTCCAGTCGATATTGTCGCCAACGGTCAATTGATCGGCCGGGGCGACATCGTGCGCATCGGTGAGGCGCTTGGGATCCGGCTACGTAGCAGGTTGGCAGTCAATGGTTGACATTCAACCAAGCGTCCTTGCGCTTCTCGCGGCGACGGTCGGCCTTGGCCTGCTGGCATTCGCAGTCGTCACAACGACCGCCTTCATAAAGGTTTCTGTCGTTCTCTTCCTGGTTCGCAACGCGCTCGGAACTCAGTCCATACCGCCGAATATCGTCCTGTATGGCGCTGCATTGATTCTTACCGTGTTTATAAGCGCTCCAGTGTTCGAGCAGACTTACAATCGCGTGACCGATCCGCAACTTCGCTATCAGACCGCCGACGACTGGGTGATCGCCGCCAAGGAGGGCAGCGAGCCGCTGCGCGCCCACCTCAAAAAGTTCACCACTGAGGAACAGCGCACGTTCTTCCTGTCATCGACGGAACATATCTGGTCGGATGAGATGCGCGGCAACGCATCAGCCGATGATTTAGCAATTCTCGTGCCGTCCTTTTTGATCTCGGAACTTAAGCGTGCATTTGAGATTGGCTTCCTTCTCTATCTTCCGTTCATCACGATCGACCTGATCGTGACGACAATTCTGATGGCCATGGGCATGTCGATGGTGTCACCAACAATGATATCCGTTCCTTTCAAGCTCTTTCTGTTCGTCACAATCGACGGCTGGTCGCGGCTCATGCACGGATTGGTGTTAAGCTACGCAACGCCCGGAGGTTGAGATGGACGAAGCCAGCATCCTCACCCACGTGAGCCGATCACTTGTCCTGTTCATGATCTGGGTTCTGCCGCCGCTCCTGGCAGCTCTCGTGGCGGGATTGGGTATCGGCATCGTGCAGGCAGCAACCCAGCTGCAGGATCAAACCTTGCCACTGACAGTCAAGCTCCTCGTTGTCGTCGCGGTGCTCGTTCTGTTTGCCCCGGTGCTGAGCGCGCCGCTAATCGAACAAGCCCAGCATATCTTCACTGAGTTCCCCGCGCTCACAGCGAGGTATTAGTGCGGGAACGCAAGGCTGACCAAGCCTAAAGCTATGGCGTCGCGTTTGTCTGTCCTCATTGTGAACCGTGACCAGAAGAGGGGAGTTTCGTCAGCTTACCGAAAGCTCGCCTCACTAGCATGGGACAGATGAATCCGAACTGTCCTGTTCGGCTCGATGGGCCTTCGGAGGAAGAATGATCTCATCTGAAATTGACATCCACTCGATTCAAATCTTGCTCACGATGGAATGACCTGCGGTAAGGCCTGGCCCTCGATGTCTAACCTGGCGAGTTATCAACTAGGAGACAGGCGAACCGCTTTGATCTCAAGCGGCCGCACGGCTTTGACGTTCTGATGGATCATGCCGCGATGAAGGTGCCGCCCGAGACTGATCGCCACAAACTGTTGAATTGATGGAAGCTCCGAAGCGCCAGATCATCAGCACCGCCCTGCGGCCAGTGAGACCCGAAGGAGCTTGGGTTGCTGGCCTTGCAGCGGCGCTATTCGGCGGGTCCTATCTTGAAATGGTCATACCTTATTGGCGACAGCCGTGGATGCTGAGAGTTGAAGCGCACGACCTGGCCTGGCGCTAGGTATGTCGCTCTGCAACCGCTAGGACACGAGGTAGATGACCAGCAGAGTGCTTGACGCCTTGCATCATGGCGAGGCACGGGCGATTAGATTGGCTTGAAGCGAGCGGCGAGCTGGACTCAAATGGATGCGTTGTCACCCACCGAGACGCAAAGTCTGGTTCAGACTGCCGTCGAATTCGTCGTTGCGGCCGGACTTGGCGCGGCCCGGGCGCTTGGCATTATGCTGGTTCATCCGGTATTCACCCGGCCGCACATTAGCGGGATGATCCGTGCAAGCGCGACGGTTGTGATTGGATTGCCTTGCTTGATGCAAATCAAGAGCGGCTTGCAGACGCTGGATCCCGGCACCCGTATGATTGCGGTCGCGCTCCTCGGCGTGAAGGAGATATTTATCGGCCTATTATTCGGCTTTCTGCTCAGCATACCACTTTGGAGCATCCAAGCAGTTGGTGACATCATTGATACCCAGCGCGGCATCTCAAGCCACGTAGACGATCCTGCGACGCGCAGTCAAACCTCCGCAATGGGGCTCTTTCTCGGAACTGCGGCGGTTACGATCTTCGTTGTATCGGGGGGCCTGAACACAATGATCAGGTGCCTCTACGGAAGTTATCTGATCTGGCCCGTGTATCGACTGCTACCGCCCCTGACCGAGCAGGGGGCAATGGAGTTTATCAAGCTTCTCGACCATATCATGCACACGACCCTCGTGGTCGCCGGGCCCGTGCTGGCTCTGCTGCTTCTGATTGACGTATCCCTCATGCTGCTCGGGCGCTTTGCGCCGCAAATCAAGCTGAACGATCTTTCTCCGACTATCAAGAATGCCGCCTTTGGCATCATCATGGTGAGCTACGCCGTCTTCCTGATCGAATATATGGGAGCCGAGATCGTTCAGTTCGACGGTGTGCTGGAGTGGCTCGAGAAGTTCTTGAAATGAACGACACGAGTGAAGAGAAAAAGCTTCCACCAAGCCACAAGAAGCTGAGGGACGCGCGTAAGAAAGGGCAGAGCCCGCGCAGCGCCGATTTTGTGACCGCGGCAAGCCTTTGCGCTGGTTTCGGCTGCCTTTGCCTCAGGGGGGGCCCGATCGTAGACGCATGGCGCGAAGCCGTGCAGCTCACCGACAAGCTGCAGGGCCAGCCGTTCAACAGCGCGGTCGGGCAGGCGTTGGTCGGATTGGTGGACCTTTCTATGGCAGCCGTAGCTCCCATCCTGGGTGCGGCGTTGGTTGCGGCCGTCTTGGCCGGCGTCTTGGCCAACGGCGGGTTGACGATTTCCGTCGAGCCGTTGAAACCCAGTTTTGAGAAATTGGATCCGGTGAAAGGGCTGAAGCGGATTGTCTCCCAGCGCTCGCTTGTCGAGCTTGGAAAGTCCCTCGTCAAAGTATTGGTTCTTGGTGCCACGTTCCTCTTCACTGTGCTCGCAGGTTGGAGGGCACTGGTCTATTTGCCGGTGTGCGATTTGAGCTGCCTTGGTGTTGTCTTTAACGAGCTGAAAGTACTGATAACGATTGCTGCCGGCGCCTTTTTGATTGGTGGGCTGGCCGATCTGCTCATTCAGCGTTGGTTGTTCCTGCGCGACATGCGCATGACGCAGAGCGAGGCCAAGCGCGAGTCCAAGGAACAGGATGGTAATCCGCACATCAAGGGTCAACACCGCAGGATCCGTCGCGAGTCGGCGAACGAGTCTCCGCTCGGCATCCACCGGGCAACATTGATATTGAGTGGACCGGCGACGGTGATTGGCCTGCGCTACGTTCGGGGCGAGACAGGCGTCCCGGTTCTGGTGTGCCGCGGTGAAGGCGCGGTGGCGGCACAGTTACTGGCGCAGGCGCGCGCCCAGCGTCTGAGCATTGTCGAGGATCATGTGTTGGCGCGGCAGCTGATCCGCAAAGGTGGGATGGGTAAGGCCGTTCCGATGGATTGTTTTGAGAGAGTCGCAAAGGCGGTGTTTGCCGCCGGCTTTGTATAGTGTCGATACGCTCAGACCTTCGCGCAAAGACCCTATTGTCGCAGAACCTGGTACAAGCTGCGCGATCCAAAAACGACGGCTGAGCAAAGACAGGACTCCAGGAGCCTCGTCGGCCCATCGCAAGACTGATATGGAAACCAGAGTGTCCAGCGTCGTTCGTCCTGCCCGGATGTTGCGAGCCGCTTATTGGGTTTCTGGCGCCCCCCTGTTTTGGGTTCCATCCTCCAAATTGCTGCGATTGCCGGTCGCCGCGGGCCCACGAGCTGTGATGGGAAGCACTGCACGATCACCACTGGTCGGCATGACGGCGCCATTGCCTAGCAGGTCGCCAGGATCGTTGACCATGACGGCGAGGTTATTGCGGACTGAGCAGCCAAGCGTTGGATCAAACGAATTGTCGCCTAGAGAAGGGCCCGTGACAGCGAGCGGCGGACAGACGGCAGGATGTGCCTCGTAGGTAATTGCCTCGATCCGGACCCCGAAATGTGCGGGTAGATCGACGGGAGAGGCGGACAGGCGGATATTGTAGGGGGCAACGCCCATCGCGCGCGCCTCATGGGCAACCTGCGCTACGAGCCGCGGTGAGCCGGCGACGTCGAGTTGGAGTGCATCGCGCCGGCCGCGGCTGGCATTCGCAATGAAATCCCGCAGGCCGTACTTGTCGTTGCGACGAAGATTTTGAAGCAGCAGGACACTGGTCTTCTGCTCCACCCGAGCCGCTTGTCCAGCCGGTCCGGAAGAAATCGCAGCACTATTTGCACATCCGCCAAGGGCCGCCGCAACTGGGATCAAAAGACATAGGTGTCGCAAGGTCATTGGCAGTCCTCATTCTATGATAAAGCCGGCACCGACGGTTGCACCCGATCTGGCCGTGGCGGGCGCCGCCTCATGGCCCTTCGACGAACCAGCCAGCGTATTCGTCAGGGTGCGCCCTGCGTCCGAAGGCGGCCCTATGCGATCAGTTGGAGCGCTCATCTTGGCCGGGCTAGATCCCGGTCGGACGATGTAGGGAGTGACAATGATGACCAGTTCGGTCTCCTGCTTCTGAAATGAAGAGGAGCGAAACAGCACACCAAGGATCGGAACATCGCCTAACCAAGGAAAAGTGCCGATGTCGGTACTGAAATTGCGCCTGATAAGCCCCCCAATGGCGAAGCTTTGACCGCTGGCAAGCTCAACGACAGTACTGGCACGACGCGTGGAGAGGCCGGGCACCGATATTCCGTTGACGCTGACCTCGCCTTCTTTCGACAGTTCGCTGACTTCAGGCTTCACATGGATATTGATCTGATTATTGCTGAGGACGGTTGGGATGAACTCCAGGCTGATTCCGAATTGTCGGAATTGGACCGAGACTTGCCGGTTGTCCTGCATCACCGGAATCGGAAATTCGCCACCTGCCAGAAAACTTGCGGATTCCCCGGACATGGCGGTCAGGTTCGGTTCAGCCAGGATCGAGGCGAGGTGCTCGCTGGCGAGTGCGTCGAGAACAGCGCTCAGGTTGATATTGCCAGCGCTGTACCCGATGCCGATCGTGCCGCCGCCGCGGGCCGATCCGGAACCGCCACTTTTTCCCGTGGCAAGGAAAGCGCCGTTCGGACCGGAAGCCGTGAAGTTGATATTGAGGTCCTTGACGGCACTGCGGGAGACTTCCGCCACCCGCACACTCAGATTCACCTGCAGCGAACCTGCCACCTGAATCTTATTGACGACCAGCGCACCCGGACCGAGAAACTGCTCGGTCACCTTCCTGGCCGTCTCGACGATATCGGCGTTGGGAGCCGTGCCGCCAAGGATTGCGCCGCGTGGGGTATAGCTGACCTGGATCGGATAATCGCCGATCTCAGCCTTCAGCGTGGCACGCAGGTCCTCGATCGGCTGGGTGACGACGACGCGCAGCTCGGCGAGAGCCTCGCCGTTGTCGTTCAACGCGAACAGGCTGGTTCGTCCGGATTTTTTGCCAAATACGAATATCGTGCTGCTCGATGGCGCCTGATAGTCGGCGATCGCCGGGTCGGCAACAAAAATGCTCGCTGCCGGCGCGTTCAGATGAACCGTCTTGCCCTGTGAGGAGGTGAGATTGAGCGTGCCGGTGGTGCTGCCAGGCGCCGAATGTGGCGGCTCTCCTTTGCTGTCCCGTTTTGTCTCGGCTGCGCCTGCAAGCGGAAATAGCAGAGCAAGTCCGCACAGGACATAGCACAAGCGCGGCAGAGCGGCAGAGCGTTGCGCTATCATGACCATGAGCGGCAGATTGGCGCCGGCAGCATTCTTGACGACCTTCAAGGGATTGTTGCTTTCAAGTTAGATTGCTAGGCAGCCGATGCCGCGCCGACGAGTTCAAGGGTGTAGCCGACCCCGCGCGCGGTCTTGATCCTGAGCGTCGCACCGGCCTGGTTCAAATGCGCGCGTAAGCGATAGATCCCGACTTCCAGCGCGTTGGTCGAGACCTCGTCGTCAAACGCATACAAGCTATCTTCCAGCGATGTGCGCGGCACGGTGCGGCCGGCGCGGTTGAGCAGATGTTCGAGAATGCACACTTCGCGCCGCGCAATTCTCAGTATCCGGCCGCCAACCGAGACTTGCCTTGCGATAGGGTCGAAATGCAGATTGCCGAATGTCACCACCGGCGCCGTCATTTGCGTCGATCGTCGCAGGATGGCCCGCATGCGGGCGATGAGTTCGTCGATAGACACGGGCTTGGGCAGGAAATCATCCGCACCTGCATTGAAAGTTGCAATTCGGCGGCTGAGATCATTGAGACTGCTCATCATCATCGCCGGCATTGATCGTCGCTCGCGCCGCAACTGCTTCAGCCAATCCAGTCCGTCTCCGTCGGGCAAGACAGATTCCAGCAGGACCATGTGGTAGTTCGCGCATTCCAGCGCGGCCGACGCCTCATCCAGTGTGCGCGTCACATCGACGGCGAAGCCGCAATTCAAGAGCGCTTCCTTCACGGCGCGGCCAAAGTCCGCATGATGATCAACCAGGAGAATTCGCATTCATTGCCTCTCGTCCATCCTCGGCAGGACTTGAGCGTGTCACGGTTGACCATGTGGCTCGGTGGGCGGCCGCTTTGACGTGAATTCGAAAAGTCGGAAATGCCAGGATGGAGCATAGTGGCAGGCGATCAATGTTTGCCGGTCTATCGTCATCGGATAGGCGGCTTGCCGCGCATCGCGTCCGCCGGCGACACCGTTCAAAAGACCCTGCATGTCAGCAAGAGCTCCGCTATTTCCAACAAGGTTGAAAGCCTTGGCAGCGCGCTGATGCATCTGTGGGCCGAGGCCGCCGCCGGCAGGAGCGATTACGCCAAACCGCGCGAGTGAAACGAAATCGCAAGTGAGAGCGGCTGAATTGGCCGAACAAACTAGCGAAGCTGACATTTTGAAACTCCCTCAATTCGTCTTAATCCGCGGTCGGTCCTGCTAGGCTGTTGAGCCTGTAGTGTCGTCAAGCCACGGCAATGCAAGGTTTTTCGCGTTTTTTAAGACAGTTCACGCGCTGTGCATCTGGCCGATGTGTTGGAAGAAGCCGAGATGCACGACGAAAGATCAATACGCCTGTTGGCTGGATAGACATCCTCTCGTTGGCCGGTGATTGCCGCGCGAGGTGCCAATCGTCCAAAGTGCGGTCGCGCCGGAGTCCTCCCATGCCGCCGCGGAGCGAATGCAGCGAACGAAGGAGGAATCGAGTCCGGCGTTGCGAGCGCGCATCGCCTGAGGTGGTTGCCCAGGCTCCGTGTCGTCACACGGCTAAACCACGAGACAATGATCTGATCCGGAACTCGGCGTATGACCGGCAGACAAAATTGTGACTGCTCGCGTTCTTCTCGCCCGCTGGATCCTGGCCTGGCTACGCGTGGGGCGAGTCGTCCTACGCTGTGCGCAGAAGCGATGCACGATGTACGCTCTGAAGAGAAGCCATCGAGTGTAACGAGGCGGAGCGGCCGTGCATTGAGTTTTTGAGACGTTCGCAATTCTTGCTACCTGTCAGGAAGAGTTCACGCGAGCGGGCTCTGTCGCGAGACTGTCGTAAATCCTACAATCTGACGCTAGGTGAGATTCAAGCGCTTTGACGACTTCTTGTAGCGGCGCCATCAGGCTCGAAAGCCTCGTGAGATAGCGGCGATACAGTTTAGACCAGACCATCGACCTGCGCATGGCGGTCTTGCGCTATCCAGGTCGTGAGCATTTCGCCGTCCGATCAAGCTTAGCGCCAGAGCCATGGATGTGCACGAAGAGCCAGTCGTTCGTGCCAGGCTTTGGGCAAAGCCATGGCATCACAATCGGACGATCGACGGATCCGCCTCATGCGTGGCAATATTGCGGGAAGACCGGGGCGGGTATGCGTTCGCGTGACGGGCATGGGCTAACAGCCGAGATGCGGACGAGCGATCGCGCGAGCCAATTTGATCATCAAGGAACTGAGGAGAGAATCGATTGCCAGACGTCATTTTGAATGCTGCCTCCATAGATCGCGGTCGACTATGAGGGGCTTTGGTGCGATCAGCAAAATCGATTGTTTTGATGGAACACATCCAGGTGACGGATCGGCCCTGCTGCAACAGTATCGCCTGTCGCAGACGAGTGAATAGCTGAAGCGGTCGCGGCCAAAGCGTTGATCGCGCTTCAATGTCAGGTCGTGCTAGCTAAAAGGGGCGATACTTCGCGTTCAGAGGTTTACTTCGTCACGCCTCCGGCCACGCGTGATGGCCACTAACAAATTGATGCAGTGCGATGTCGGAACGTAGCCAAGATACCAAGATGCCCCGAACGGCCAGCTCCTCCGTCGTAGTGCGACTTTCTCTCTCGGAGCCCTCACCGCCCGTAGCGCATTGCGTAGGGGGCTGCCCCGTTCGATCGGCGAGTTGATCAGACATCGGTCGCGCCACGCCTGCTCAAACTGTTACGCGTGAGGTGTGCCGTGCTCCAGGTCTACCATGAGGTGGTTGTCTTGGTGCATGAACCAAAACGAACCATACTAAATGGCGCGGTCGACAGAGTATCGATGCATTACTCCCGCGCTTGTAGGGATTTGCTTCGCTGGCGGCCCGGTAGCTCTCCAAGTTGCCGCCCAGGAACAGGCGCTCAGTCTCTCGGGTTGGAGTTCTGCCGAGTGAGCAAATCAAATAGACGTCCCCGTCGATGTGGTCCGGATCGTCGGCATTCATTCCAAGACCGATGCTGCTCAGCACGTCGTCAGGCGTTCAGACCGCGGACGTCGGTACCGTATAGGTGTGCAGCGCGTCCGCATTGTTGGCGATCGCTCTCGCCCAAGTATCGCACGAAACGGCGAATGTTTCCGGATCCTCGACCAACGATACCAAGGCAGATGTGGTCGTCTGGCCGCGCATATGCCAGCCTGCCTGTCGATCCGGCTCGGCTGCTGCAGCACGTCGTGAACCCCGAATGGAGTGTCGGCGGCATTCCGGGGATCAACATTCATTTCAGTCTCCATTCGAGTGCCGGCTATTGGCGCAAACTATTGCAGGCGCAGCTTTCGAGAAGCTGACGGACCAGGAAGGAAGCCATTTGCCTTGGCCTTTGAGGGGAGCCGGATGGATTTGGTCAGTGAGGCGATCGTCAGCCAGAAGGAAGACGCGCAAAGCCAGGGATCACAAGTCGGCGCTGTCTCGTGCTCTCTGTCGTTGCTGTTTCGAGTGGGCCGAGATCGTGTCCTTTGACTGAGCTCGTTCGGACCGCCGCGCCAGGTTCGCTCCACCACCACCTCTTTGCGGGTACGCCCTCTGGGGCAGCAGTCCTTGCCCGGCTATCACATGGACAAGCTGGCGGATGCGACGGGCCGCCGTGTTCTTTTCAAGTCGTTTGCTTACAAAGATGCAAGAACGGCATCCTCTCGGAGCCGTCGGACCTGCAATGGACGAGCGCGACCGGTTACCGTTTTGTAGTTTCCAAGCGGCCGACGCTCGATCGAATCGTTCTAGCTAGTCGATTTTGCACGAGGGCGAGCCGCTTTAGCAAACCTGACCTACGAGGTTGTGACGTCGGAATAGCCGTTACAACCACTTGCGCCTAGTTGCGGCAAATTGTCTTTGTCGCAGGCACGCTTGATGTCTTAAATCCGCCAATCGGCTTACACGACGTCTTGCAACGTGCGATCTGTGGTACTTATCGAGGGAGATGAGCGTATGAAGTGTAGTGGCAAAGGACTGGCGATCGTATTGTCCTTGCTTTCGACCGTAGGCGTGAGCACGATGACGAGAGCCGATGAGCCCTCGCCGAAATACACCGAGGTGCTCCATGCCCTGCAGACCGGCAAGAATGTGAAGCTCGTACTGGACATGAGCCACTGTACAGCCGCGGAGGGTGGCAAAGCTGCGTCGGCAACACAGGCTGGTCTGGTCATCAATGCCTTCAGGGTGACCCCCCAGAACGGCATTAGCTTCGCCAACGCCCACCAAACGGTGGACAGCTCCGGGCATGCCGTGACCGAGTACATCCGCCATAGCCTGAGCCGCGAAGGCAGGCTCACGGTGCGGGCTTCGAAGCTTGTCGTCGGGACCACCGAACTCGTGAACCAGGGCGAATTCATCTGCGAACTGCCGGATGGCGCTAAGTTCATCTGGTAAACGAAGAGAACAGCGCAGGGGGACGCGCTTCGAAACCTTGATCCTTTAACCGTGCAAACACCTTCGCAGGTCATGGCGGATGGTTTCGATCGTGAGAGGCGGCCAGATTGTTTCTGGCCGTCTTTTCCTGAAGCGCATCGAATGCACGAACTTGCTGTCTCAAGGTATCGTATGACGGCCATCGATCCTCATTAAACCTCGGTTATCGGAAGATCGGCGGTTCCGGCTAAGAGTGACCGCAACCAGCTTGGAGCAGGAATTTTTTACGAACTGGGCGGACTAAACTAACCATGAGGGAACCCAGCGCTGTTGCAGGGGTGCCGATTTAAAGCGCCAAAAGCGAAAACAGAAGGCTTTTTGATCCACCAGCGACGTCGCTCGCGTGGTTGCAAAGACGGCAGCATCAAGATGAGCCCGCTGCGGACAAGCTCTACTGCTAGCATCGAGACGTTAGTATGTCGGGAAGCAGACAAACCCAACTCAAACGTCATCCAAACTGTCGACTATTGCTTGGCACGAAAGAATGCACACCCCTAGCCATGCCCAGGGGCTTTCCGGGCATGGCTACTATCGCAAGTTGCGGCCGTGGCTGGCCACTGAAGTTAGCAGTGCGTAACATAAGGCAGACGGCGTCTGCTCGGCCGATACCGGCGGGCGTCTTGTCACGTCGCCGCTAACTTTCAACGGGGTGAATTGCAGGCTTGTACGGTTAGAGCAGAATGAAGGGGACGCGCTGGAGAGGGCGCGAAAGACCTCGGAAAATGAACGCAGAGAACAACTTCGCGGCCCGGCTCCTTGACGCCGGACGCCTAGCAGCAATCGCGCGTACACGTGGCCTGAAGACGGATGTTTCATACTACGTCGACGAGGCGCTCAAGGAGCTTTGGCGGACCAGATCACCGGAAGAAGCAAAAGCGATCGCAGAGCGTTGGGTCTTATGGGACGCAAAGGGGAAGCCTTGGCCGCGCGTGCCCCCACTGGAAAACGTCGTCCCGTTCAA
Organism: Bradyrhizobium viridifuturi; assembly: GCF_001238275.1. Classification (GTDB taxonomy): domain Bacteria; phylum Pseudomonadota; class Alphaproteobacteria; order Rhizobiales; family Xanthobacteraceae; genus Bradyrhizobium; species Bradyrhizobium viridifuturi. The sequence continues at coordinate 4,918 of NZ_LGTB01000010.1, read as the reverse complement.
ACGGACCGGCGCGGCCGAGATGCCGAGGACGCCCTTGCAAGCAATCCGCGAATGGTTCGAAAAACAAAATGAGGACGTACAATGTGAAATCGCTGGCATGGCGGCGCTTTTGATTTTCGAAGAATGCAATCTTCTCGACTTCAGCAACAAGGAATGGTGCGACCATTTGCGCCGATGGCTCGGTGAGACGGGATTACCAAACCATAAGGTCATCGGCCGTGCTCTGACGTTTCGCACCTGTTTCGAGTATTTCTCGGAGAGCAGGTTCACCGAAGCGGCGTGGATGCGATCCAAAGAAGCAGCCGTGAAAATCCTTGCAGATGAGTCCCGCGAGCAGGTCTAGCATCAATCGGAACATGGCGAGGGCCGCTTCGGGAAGCGAACTGGCCATCTCTTCCCCCTCGATCAAATCGGCAAGCTTCACCACATGCGACGGTCCTTTGGGCGCAATCCAGCCATGTTCTGTGAGATGCCCCCGGATCGCATTGATGAGCTGGGTTCGCTGCCGTACCAACAGGTCTCGGGTTCTAAACACTAGACCGGCCGCCTGCTGCTCTTCGCTCTTAACGGCCACGAACCGCATGCTCGGCCGCTGGGCAGCTTCGCAGATTGCCTCGGCATCGATCGCGTCGTTCTTTTGCCGCTTCACGAACGGTTTTACATAGGCGGGTGGGATCGGCCGAACTTTATGACCAAGCTGGGTAAGCTGACGGGCCCAGTGATGCGCTCCACCACACGCCTCCAGCGCTACCGTGCAACTCGGCTGCGCCGCGAAGAAATCCAGCAGCTTTCCCCGGCTGATCCGCTTGCTGAATATCGCGCAACCCCGCCCATCCGCCCCGTGAGCGTGAAAAACATGCTTGGCGATATCCAGACCGATTGTGACAACCTTTGACACGGGCGCCTCCCTTAAGTGGTTCTCAACAACTCCACTTTGGCACATCGATGCCGTCGGCGGGGCGTCCACCCGACATAAGTAGGCCGTCTTGGTCGATCCGGAGCGAGCGTCGGCAAGGTGGTTTCGTCGGCAGAGACCTTTCGGCCTTCTTGACCTCGCTGGAGATGTAGTCGGCCATGAAGCCGAGCTTGCCCATCCATTGCGCCATCAGCTGGCGGTCGAGCTCGATCTTGTCGCGGGCGTAGATAGCCTCCTGCCGATAGAGCGGCAGGCCATCGGCATGTTTGGCGACCGCGATCTGGGCCAGAACCGCTTCCGTCGGAATGCCTCCTTCGATGATGTGGGCCGGGGCCGGCGCCTGGATCACACCGTCCGCGTTCTTGAAGGCATACCTGGGACGGCGCGTGACGATCACTCGGCACTTCGCCGGCACCACATCCAGGCGCTCCGACACGTCCTCGCGGATCAGCACCTTCTGCTTGCCGGCATGCTCCGCCAGCTCTTGCGGCTCAATGACAGTTTCGATCCGCTCCTGATGGAGCGCAAAGCCCTTGCGCCAACGCGGTGCACGCTTACTATCCGCTTGCGCACGGCCTTTGCTGACCTGGGCCTTGATCGCAGCGATGCCGGTCTCGATCTTCTCGAAGACGAAGGCCTGTTGTTCATCGTCGTCGGTGGCCGCCGAGCTTTTCCGATCGTCGGCCGAACCGGGCGCGGTCGAAAGCCTTCAGGATCTGCGTCAGTCGCTCGCGCGTATCGACATCGGCATTGCGGGCCTTGAGATCGGCGACTTCGTTCTCCAGAGCAGCGGCGTGGGCCGCTTTCTCGGCCATGGCAAGTACCATGGCCTTCAGCGCGTCTCTAGGTCATTCGGGAGGCTGAGATCGGGCGGCGTCATTAACCCGACCAGAGCACATCTTGCTCCGCTTCTCTTGCCCTTTCAGGCCGCTGGTCACTTCGCCGCAGTGCTTTTACCCAACAATCTCCGGCGGCTCGACGCCGCGGTCCGGACCCGCTTCCAGTCCATCCCATCCACCAGTGCCATCAACCGCGCAGCATTCAGCTGCACCCGATGATGTCCGATCCGCGGTCAGCAGAACCTCGCCTTCTCAAGCCGTTTTAAATAGAGGCACACGCCAGAGCCATCCCACCATACGATCTTGATTCTGTCGGCCCTTTTTTTGGCCCGGAACACATAAAGCGCACCGTCGAACGGATCTGAGCCCGCATCGCGCACCAGCGCGCAACAAGGCCGTCGATTCCCTTGCGGAAGGCGACTGGATGGCTGGCCAGGTACACCTTCACGCCGGAGGGGATCATGCCGAACGGGCCGCCCGGATCACCCGATGCAACTGCGTCTCGTCGACGTCCGCGCCGGCGCGCACGATCATCTCGCTAATAGCAATTTCGATCACTGCGCCTGTCGCAGACACCACCACACCCTCGCAACTCGAGTGCCGCGAGCGATAATGTCGTTCGGGCCGAGCATCGCGACGCCGGGCGAACAGCTGCACGGGTGAATGCCGATCCGCCGGGCGATCGCCGAGACGCTAGCGCTTGGCTCCAGCGCCTCAATCACGACTTGGGCCTTAAACTCGTACGACCAGCGTCGGCGAAGCTGCCGCGGCGCTCCCTCAAGACAGTCGGCAACCGCTTCGATCATACGGAGGGTTCTAGTTCCAGAACTAGGCGTAAACATAGAAGCGCTCATCGGCTCACAAACTCAGCAGCCGATAGCCGATTGCTCAACCCCCTGCGCCCGACGGGGTCTCTTTGCCGCTTACGACCTCAAGCCCGATGAGCAAAATGAAATCGAGTATACTATACACGAGATCGCCAACGAGGATGGGCTGGTCTACGGGTACGGCGTAGAGATCAAAGAAGGAGCACCGCAGAACATCCTCGACAAACTTGCGTGGCTGCCCAGGAGGGACGGCTTAGTGCCGATCCCTTCGTGCGATCTCATTCAGTCGTCTGACTGATGACGGGCAGCCTGTCCGGAGCCGCCAAAGAATGGCTGTGAGCAGCGCCCGACGCGGGATTAGGCGCACCATCCTACCGCATGCATCCTGCAATGGCTTAGCATGATTATTGCTGAGGCATGCATTGTTTAAATGCTCATACGTTGACCTCCCATGAGACAGCCAAGCTCTTCTGTGCGCAGCCTCGCACGGGCGGTTCTTCGACGCGGCCGCCCGTGCATTTTTTCAGCGGTACGTCCTCGGAGGAATTGCCGTGATTAGTCGTAATGAAGCCTCTACGAAAGCCAAAGAGACGCTCGACGAATGGCACATCTTGATGACCGACGCGCTTGACAAACTTGCAGAGCTTCAAAGCACCATATCGCTACCTAGCCCGTCTTGAAAACAGAAAGCCAGCTCAACCGCGCCGGCTTAACGATAGCCACGTCGGAAGTTCTGCGATTAGTAGCCGCTGTTCTCTTTCTCCATTGCATTCTAGTTCGAATGGCACGTGGGTTGCTGGGACATCTGTGGCTTGGCTTCCTGAGTGAGGTCGTCGCCGAGGCGGCCAAGTCACGACCGGAGACTTCGCACGGACGGCACCTCCCCATCGTCCGTGCGCTTTTCTGAAAGCGCGAGTAGTCAGCCGCACGGCGAAAGCTCCCCTTCGTGGAGATCATGCTATGACCTGTTCCACGCTTTCGAGAATGCCATTGCGGTGCTCCGAGAATGGTCTGAGGGCAGACCGCAATGAACATCGCACTTACCACGATTGCGGAGCTTATGGCGAGAAGGGCGTCCAGAACGGACGCTCTCTTCATCGGTTGGCTCCGACGATCACTCAGGGAGGCCTGCAGCCAATGGACAGGCTCAAATTTATACCCGCTTTCGAGGTCGCTATTCGATCTGCCGATCCCGCCAAGCTGGCCGAACTTCGAGAGGCCATCCGCGAGCGCGGGGTCCTGATAAATTTACGGTGGCGAGCATCTTGTGCGCAAGAATACGCTTACGCTCCTTAAGCTGCTCAAGATGATCGGCGGGTTCACGCCCTGTTGCGTCGTGAAGGCTGACGCTATGGCCGTAAGACTCGGCGCGTCTATCGCTGCTTGAGCCCTCAACCGCGCAACCATACGTTCGAAGCGCCGGGTCAAAGCGATGACTGCCTTGCCTACTACCAGAACAAGCAGTTACCTCTAGGATCGCTACAACTTAAGCTTTTGAGGCCGTCTGCGTTGGTTGCGCGGTGAAGTGGCAGCATGAGCAGCGGCGTTAACGCTCGTTACGATATCAACCGGAACCTACGGAACTTGTCAAATGCAAGCGCCTGACGTCGGATGCGAGACGTCGCCGCCAATCGCTTCGCTGGAGACGCACCGCATGCCCTGGCGCCGTCACGGCGATCCCATCGTCGTCTGGATTAATACGCCAGGTGCTTGCAAGCATGATTTCTCGCTTTGTAGTGGCATTCGATCAGGTGCATTCCGTCGCAAGCTTGGATCTTCTTATATCGTGTTAAGCGTGATGGCATCCACATAATGACGGACGGGATCGAGACTAAGAACGTTGCACAGCCTCCAATTGACCTGGAGGGGGGGTACATGACAGCGACCGAGCTCGCTGCGCAATTTAGGAGGACGCCAGCGACGATCGCCCGTTGGGCGCAAATGCCGAATTTTCCCCGTGCGACGGCTTTGAACGGCGATGCGCATTGGCCGATAACTGAAGTACAGGTCTGGTATCGCAAGCGCCAAAGGGCACACCGGGCCGCGCTACGTGCCAAAGAGGCGGCTATAGAGGCGGCTGTCGAGAAGGCTCGCCAGCGCCAACGCCTGATCGCAGCGTTTGCTCGCTGCTGCCCGCTGAAAGTCGAGCGATCAGTTGCTCCGCCGCGTGACGTGCCTCTCTCTCGCAAGATGGTCGTCCGAGCAGACGGCTCGCTTGCTCCTGCCACAGGCGATGATAGCCAGATCGCGAGCGCACCGCGGAATCACGTTAACAACGAGATTGGATCGTCTGGGGGAAATGACGCTAAGTCAGGGGGGCTGGACCAGCCGCGAGA
>NZ_LGTB01000009.1 GCF_001238275.1 Bradyrhizobium viridifuturi | reverse complement strand
CGACGATCCCCCACCCGCATCGTATCTAACGATGCGATGCGACCTCCCCCGCAAGCGGGAGAGGTGAACTGAGCTCGCGGCCTTGCCCCTGTTGAACCGGCTTCCTACCCGCCGCTGAACGTGTTGCAGGCCTGCACGGTGCCCTGCTGGTAGCCGGTCATGAACCATTGCTTGCGCTGCGCGGCGGAGCCGTGGGTGAAGGAATCCGGCACCACCCGGCCTGTGGCCTGCCGTTGCAGCGTGTCGTCGCCGATCGCATTCGCGGTGGTCAGCGCGGCGTCGATGTCGCCGGCCTCGAGGAAGCCCGGCCGCTTCTTCTCCTCGCGGTTGACCCAGACGCCGGAGAGGCAATCGGCCTGCAACTCGACCTTGACCTGCAATGCGTTGGCCTCGGCCTTGCTGCCGGCCTGCTGCTGCAGCCGGTTCACGCGCGGGATGATGCCGAGCAGGTTCTGGATGTGATGGCCGGCCTCGTGCGCGATGATGTAGGCCGCGGTGAACTTGCAGGCGTTGCCCGAGCAGCCGCGGAAGCGCGTCTCGACTTCGCGGAAAAAGCCGGTGTCGAGGAAGATGGTCTTGTCCGGCGGACAGTAGAACGGCCCCATCGCCGACTGCGCCATGCCGCAGCGGCCGCCATTAGTGGCGTTGCGGAACAGCACGATCTTCGGACCGGTGTAGGACTGACCCGAGGCCTGGAAGATCTCGCTCCAGCGATCGTCGATCTCGCCGAGGATGCCGGCGATCATGCTGCCCATCTCGTCGGTCGGCGCGCCGCGCTTGGCCTGGCCGCCGGAGGACTGCCGGTCGGTCTGATAGGTCGGCGCCTGACCGCCGCCGGTGAGAATCTCGGCGCCGCCGATCAGGATGCGCGGATCGATGCCGAAGGCGTAGCCGAGCAGGCCGAGCACGATGACCGTGCCGATGCCGAGCCCGCCACCGCCGCCCATCGGAATCCCGAAGCCGCCACCACCGCCGCCTCCGCTGTCGTCGCGACGGTCTTCGATGTCGTCGCTGCGGCGGAAATCATCATAGCGCATGGCGGTTTCCCTTCATTCCAGTCGGCGCCCCATTGCGGGACACACCAACCTAAAATTTCCATTCTGTTAATCAATATCCTGCCCGGCAAAAATTGCCTAGCCCGTTGCACGCGCACCGTTTGCACCGCGAACACTGCAGACGGCGGCGAATTTACCGGCCGAATCGTGCCGGTTTGATGATCCGCAAAATTTTTCGCAGAACGCGCTGATGTTGCAGCACAACGCCAAAGACAATGCGCCACGTCGTTCAAAAGATGCTGCAATCTTTTGCATGAACATTTCCAATTAAGTCGATTTTTACTTTGCCGGGTCAATGTGACGCCAGTCGGTTGTTTAGTCCCGCGTCGCCGACAGCGTCGCCTGAGTCAGAGTTCTTGAGTCATGGTAGTGTCGCGTCGCGGGGCGTCTGCAAGGGCGCCCCGCACTAAATTTGAGAGTGCCCCGTCGAGCCACATCGTCATTGGCGATTGCGTGGCCGAATTGTCGAAGCTTCAGGCCGGCTCGGTCGACCTGGTCTTCGCGGATCCTCCCTACAATCTGCAGCTCAAGGGCGATCTCAAGCGCCCCGACGAGTCGCATGTCGATGCCGTCAACGACGACTGGGACAAATTCTCGTCGTTCGCTGCCTATGACGATTTCACCCGCGCTTGGCTGCTGGCCTGCCGCCGCGTGATGAAGCCGTCGGCGACGCTGTGGGTGATCGGCTCCTATCACAATATCTTCCGCGTCGGCGCGATCATGCAGGACCTCGGCTTCTGGCTCCTAAACGACATCGTGTGGCGCAAGTCGAATCCGATGCCGAACTTCCGCGGCCGCCGCTTCACCAACGCGCACGAGACCATGATCTGGGCCGCGCGCGACGAGAAGGCCAAGGGCTATACCTTCAACTACGAAGCGCTGAAGGCGTCCAACGAGGACGTGCAGGCGCGCTCCGACTGGCTGATCCCGCTGTGCACCGGCGAGGAGCGCCTCAAGGGCGACGACGGCAAGAAGGTCCATCCGACCCAGAAGCCCGAGCAGTTGCTCGCCCGCGTGCTGCTGTCGTCGTCGAAGCCGGGCGATCTCGTGATCGATCCGTTCAACGGCACCGGCACCACCGGCGCCGTCGCCAAGCGCCTCGGCCGCAACTATATCGGCTTCGAGCGCGACCGGACCTATGCCGCCGCAGCCGAAGCCCGCATCGCCGCGATCGAACCGCTGCCGGACGCAACGCTGGCACCGTTCATGACCGCGCGCGAGGCGCCTCGGGTCGCGTTCTCCGAACTGATCGAGCGCGGCATGATCGTTCCCGGTGCAAAGCTGGTCGACGCCAAGAAGCGCCATGGCGCCCTGGTGCGCGCCGACGGCGCCATCATGCTCGGCGACAAGGTCGGCTCGATCCACCGCATCGGTGCCGTCGCGCAAGGCTCGGGCGCCTGCAACGGCTGGACCTTCTGGCACGTCGAGACCAAGACCGGCCTCAGGCTGATCGACGAGCTGCGCGCCGAGATCCGCTCCGAGATGGCGGTGCGCTGAGCAGGCCCTCCGACGGAAACGCCCTGACGCCGCGTTCGAAGGCAGCGCGGAGTTAGCGCGACGGGCAGTTGGTGCCCCTCTCGCCGGTCTCCTCCACTATCACGCAGGAATGTCCGGGATTGCCGTCGGGATACCCCGCACCTTTCATCACCAGGAAGGTGACGGAATGCGCTCCGTAAAGGCCGGCTGGAAAGCGGATCTTGCTGCGGACGACAAATTCACCCGCGCCGTTCTGAGTGATCTTGCCATTCGCAAGCAGCTGGACAAGCCCGGCCTGCGCGGGAAGCACCTCATACGGCACGACGGGTTCGCTCGCGACGACGCTCGCGGGATCGATATCGATCACACCGCCGGGCCAAAAGCGCCGCAGATCGTCGCCCGCACGGCTCGGACCTGACTCGATGGTCAGGTCGCCGGCATTCCCCACAATGTTGAGCGTGCCTGCGCTCTTGCGGATCACGAGACCGCGCCCCGATCGCCCTCCGACCACGTCGATCGCTCCCGAGGGAACGTCGAAGGCGGAGACCGCGTACTTGGCCGCGACGACATCTGGAGCCCTCCCCACCGCGGCCTTGACCGCGCCGACGGCCAGCAACGAGCCGCTCGACGGCGTCTCGTCGAAATAGCGCATGCAGTTGGAACGGCCGAGGAAGCTGACGCGGTCGCGTGCAATGCCAGTTACGCCGGCCACCGGCCCCTGCCTCGGATCGCTGCCGCTGCGGCCATTGCTCGAACTCGTCACCACGACGCGCTCGATCCGCTCCACGGCGCCGCCGAATTGCCAGATGGTCGGGCTGAAGCTTGCGATCACCAGATAGAGCGGATCTTTGCCCGGCTCGACATTGATCCGACCGGCATACACCTCGGTGTCCTGTTGACCGATCGTCACGCTCGACAACGACTCGGTTTGATACGCGCCGAGCAATACCACCTTGGCTTTCTCGGAAACTGGCGGCATCCCGCAAGCAGCCCGTTCGGCGTCGATCGCAATCTGCCTCTTCCGAGCGAGCTCAGCCTGCTCGAACTGGCGCCTCTGCGCGGCTTCCGGATCGATAGAGGGAGGCATGGGCGCGCGCCGGAATTCCATCAATTCCTGCTGCGAGACATTGCCGTCATGGTCGGTATCGACCGCCCGAAACAGCGTCTCGCCGGCGGCCTCGTAACCGGCACGCGACAGTTCGCCTGACGTCGCCGCCTCGAGCGCCAATGCTAGACGGGTCTTCGCCGCAAAGCCGTTCAATGCAGAGGCCTGCCGCTGGCTTGCCTCGTTGAACTTCGCCGCTTCGGCAAGACTGACCTTGCCGTCCTTGTTGGTGTCGAGCGCCATGATCGTGGTGACCGCGCGCTGGACCGCTTCCTCGCCACTGCCGAGCGGCGACTTGCCGATCATCGACTGCGCGCGTGACCAACGCGACTCGTATGCGGCGCTTCTGCGAACCTCGTCCTCGGTGACGAAGCCGTCGCCGTCGAGGTCGTAGCGCAGCACGGACATCCAGGCGACGGATCTGGCCTGGGCTGTTTCCATCAGCGCGTGCAGTTCGACATCACGCGGCGTGAGCTTGCCGTCGCTATCGGCGTCAAGGTTGAAGAACTCGCTGCGAAGCTGCTCGAGGTAACGATCCAAGGGTTGCCCTGCGGGTAAACGCAACAGCAACTGCTCCTGAGCGAGCCTTGCGGGCGACGGCGGCGACCCGGCCGGCGCTTGTGCGCCGGCGGGCTGCCCGGCCAGGGCTGCGACGCCGAGACCGGCCAGACCGGTATTGCGGAGCGATGATAGCAACGGCATTTCGAGCTCTCCCGATCCCGGCATTACGCCGTGCGTGCGCGCCAGACAAGCCGCTACCTCCTGTTGAGCCCGAGAACGGTAAATGGCTGATTGAGGTGGCATCCGGCCTTCCGCTGATGTCCAAGCAGCGCCGTTAGGCATCGCTCGTCGCGGGTTTGCGCCGATTATCACGGGCGCACGGAATGACGAGGTATTGAATGCGCCCTTCTTGATACAGCGGCGAAGCGGGCCTACCCTCATCGCCGTCACTTGCCGTTTCGATTGGTCGCCCGATGCGAAGGCAATCCGAGACCTTGCTGCTGGTGCCGCTGCTGCCGATCTTCCTGCTCGGCATGTTTCCGATGCTGCTGATCGGCCTGCTCGGATTCTTCGGCCTGATCATCTTCGGCATCCTGCTGGTCTGCGTCGGGCTGACACTCGGCCTCGAGGCGCATGGCGAATTCAACGAAGAGATCATCGTGCACGGCTTTACCCGCGGCTCCGGGCGCGCGACGCAGCTTTCACAGCTGCATGCCGCGACGCGCTCCGCCGCCCTGCTGGACCTCGCGGGAATTGCGTTGGTCGTCGCGGGTATCCTGGGCTTCTTCTGGGCCGGCTGACCAGCGCGGCACGCGACCCTGATTCACAAACTCGTCGCTTGCGCGTTGCGGCGAATTTTGCGCATGAGGGGCCCTGCGGCCATCCCCCCGCCGCGCCCCGATCTCGCCGGTCACAAGAACCAAGGGAGTCCCTTCATGATCAAATTCTATTTCAATGGCGCGCCGAACCCGAACAAGGTCGCACTGTTTCTGGAAGAATCCGGCCTGCCGTTCCAGGCGATCCCGGTCGACACCCGCAAGGGCGAGCAGTTCGCGCCTGATTTCCTGAAGGTCAATCCGAACGGCAAGGTGCCGGCGATCGACGATGACGGCGTGCTGGTGTTCGACAGCAACGCCATCCTGCTCTACCTCGCCGAGGAGCACGGCAAGTTCCTGCCCGCCAACACCCCGGCCAACCGCGCCGCCACGCTGTCCTGGCTGATGTTCATCGCCACCGGCCTCGGCCCGTATTCCGGCCAGGCCGTGCACTTCAAGCACTTCGCGCCGAAGGACCTCGACTACGCCAACAACCGCTACCAGTACGAGGCGCACCGCCACTACAAGATCCTCGACGATCACCTGGCGAAATCCCGCTACATGGTCGGCGACAGCTACACCATCGTCGACATGGCGTTCTGGGGCTGGGCGCGGATGGCGCCGTTCATCCTCGGCGAGGAGGGCTATGCGAAATACCCGAACGTGAAGCGGCTGGTCGACGAGATTTCGGCGCGGCCGGCGGCGGCGCGCGCGATCGCGCTGAAGGACAAGCACACCTTCAAGGCCGAAATGGACGACGCGGCCCGCGACATCATGTTCGGCCACCTCAGGAACAAGGTGGCGTAAACCGACCGACACGATCGCTGAACGGCGCCCTCGCGGGCGCCGTTTTCATTTGTTTTACCCTCTTGCGGCGCGCGCTACGCCGGAAACACGCCGAGCGCCTTCTCGGTCAGAACCGAGTCGCAATATTCCCGCACCTCCTTGATCCGGCCGCCGTCGAAGCGGAACACCAGGCAATAGTCGTTGTCGTAGCGCTGACCTTCCTTGGTCAGGTTGCTGCCCTTGGCCTCGACCACGACGATGTCGCCGTCGGCGATGATGCGATGCGCGACCGTGCGGGTGCGCTCGACCAGCCTGGAGCGGACCCGGCCGTGCAAATCGGTCATGATCGATTGCCTGCCGGTGAAGGTGCGGGACCACGAGTATTGCCCGGTCACGGTCCAGATCGCGTCGTCGGCAAGGACAGTCATGAACAGCGACTTCTCGCGTACCGTGGGATCGGGACTGCTCGCGATCATGAATATCTCCTGCACCAGTTTCTTGTTGTCGGCTGCGCTCATGGCGCGTCTCCTTGCGATGGGTCGGCTCTGATCTCAGGCGTTTCTCACGCGAACCGCTGTTCGCTTCGCGTGAGAACGCCTTGCCTCCGCACCATGCGGCACCGGCGCGCATTCTTCCAATCGATAGGCAGTATGATATATATTCATCCGATGAATTTGAATTCGCTTGACCTCAATTTGCTGGTCGCGCTCGACGCCCTGCTGCGCGAAGCCAATGTCAGCCGCGCCGCGATGCGGCTCAATCTGTCGCAGCCGGCGACCAGCCACGCGCTGCAGCGGCTGCGCGACCTGATCGGCGATCCGCTTTTGGTGCGCAACGGCGCGCGGATGGAGCTGACGCCGCGCGCACAGGCGCTACGCTCGCCGCTGGCGCAGGCGCTGGACCAGGTGCGCACGCTTTTCGTCTCCGACGATTTCGACGCGGCGCGCAGCGAGCGGCATTTTCGCCTGATGATGCCCGACCTCGCGGTCGAGCTCCTGATGCCGTCGCTGATGGAGAAAGTGACGCGGATGGCGCCGAACGTCACCATCGACGTAGTGCCGTGGCGGGGACCCGCGATCTTCACGCCGGACTTCGCCCGCACCATCGATCTCGTGATCTCGATCGGCGACTCCTTCAAGGGCTTTCACCGCCAGCGGCTCTACACCGACAGCGACGCGCTCGCGGTGCGCCGCGGCCATCCCGCCGGCGCCAGGCTCGGGAAGCGCGAGGCGTTCCTAGCCGCGCGGCATGTCGCCGTGATCATCCGCGGCCAGAACGAGGACCTGATCGACACCTGGCTGCGCGGCAAAGGCATCGAACGGCGGATCGCGCTGGTGGTGCCGGGCTATATCGAGGCGCTGCACATCACCGCCCGCACCGACCTCGTCGCCTTCGTGCCGCGCCGGCTGATCTCGGCGCTGTCGAAGCAGCTGTCGCTGGTGACGGTGACGCCGCCGCTCGATCCCGGGATCGACGAGCAGCAAATGTTCTATCCGACGCGGGCGCAGATGGATCCGGGCTCGATCTGGCTACGCAAGCTGATGCTGGAGACCGGACGGGAGCTGGAGACGGGGAAGGCGTAACCCACACTTTCGTCGTCCCGGCCTTCGCCGGGACGACATCGCATTCTTGGCTTCCGCTTCGCTTTCTGCCCTACGCCCTTTGCTCGGCCAGCACCTTCTGCACCGCCGGGCGGCTCTCCATCGCCGCGCGGTGCGCCTTCACCTTGGGCAGGGTCGCGATGTCGACCCCGTCGCCGTCGAGCCAGAGGGTCAGCGTGTAGAGATAGGCATCGCCCACCGTGTAGCCCTCGCCCATCACCCAAGGCCCCCTGAGCATGTCGCGCTCGATCAGGTTGAAGCAGGCGCCCATCGTCTTCGGGACCATCGACTTCATGTCGGCGAACGACGTCTCCTGCGTCGCCCAGCGTGCGCCGCGCATCCTGTGGGCGTGGCAGACATGCACCGTCGAGCAGAGATAGGAGTTGAACGACTGGAGCCTGGCGAACTCGAAGGCGTCGTCAAGCGGCGCGAGCTTCGCCTGCGGATAGGTCTGCGCGATGTAGGCCAGCATCGCCGGCGTCTCGGTCAGCACGCCGCGGTCGGTCACCAGCGTCGGCACGCGGCCCTTGGGGTTGATCTTGAGATATTCCGGGCTGTTCTGCTGGTTGTTCTTGAAGTCGAGCCGCTCGACCGAATAGGGCGCGCCGGCTTCGGCCAGCGCGATGTGGGTGGCGAGCGCACAGGTGCCGGGGGCGGTATAGAGCTTCAGCATGTCGATGTCCTCTACGGGCCTTGTCGGCTCGTTGCGAACCCGGCCCTTACCTTTTTATGGGATGCGGCCGAAGTTAGCGGCGACGTTCCTTGCCGTCCACCCCGCGCGGTGCCGCGGACCTTGCCCGCGGCGGGGCCGCCGTGCGATGACCATGGCCAATCGAGAGGGCTTTTCATGACGGTGCTCATTGCAGGTGGCGGAATTGGCGGGCTGACGCTGGCGCTCAGCCTGCACCAGATCGGCGTGCCCTGCCGCGTGTTCGAGAGCGTGCCCGAGCTCAGGCCGCTCGGCGTCGGGATCAACGTGCTGCCGCATGCGGTGCGCGAACTGATCGAGCTCGGCCTGCATGATGTGCTCGACGCATCGGCGGTGCGGACCCGCGAGCTCGCCTATTTTTCCAAGCACGGCAAACCGATCTGGAGCGAGCCGCGCGGGCTCGAGGCCGGCTATAAATGGCCGCAGTTCTCGATCCATCGCGGCCGCTTGCAGCAACTGCTGCTCGATGCCGCGACCGAGCGGCTGGGAGCCGCCAACATCCTGACCAGCCATCACCTGACCGGCTGGACCGAGACGGCAAACGGCGTCCGCGCCGAGTTCATCGACCGCGCCACCGGCAAGCCCGCCGGCAGCTATGACGGCGCGGTGCTGATCGCCGCCGACGGCATCCATTCCGCGGTGCGCGAGAAGCTCTATCCGCAGGAAGGGCCGCCGATCTGGAACGGCCGCATCCTGTGGCGCGGCATCACCCGCGGCAACGCCTTCCTGACCGGCCGCACCATGATCATGGCCGGCCACGAGACGTTGAAATTCGTCTGCTACCCGATCTCGAAGGAGCCCGGAGCCGACGGCAAGTTCGATATCAACTGGGTTGCCGAGCGTCACATGCCGCCGACCTATCAGTGGCGCCGCGAGGACTATAACCGCACGGCCAAGCTCGACGAGTTCCTGCCGTGGTTCGAGAGCTGGAATTTCGACTGGCTCGACGTGCCCGGCCTGATCCGCAACTGTCCGCACGCCTACGAATATCCGCTGGTCGATCGCGACCCGATCCCGCAATGGACCTTCGGCCGCGTCACGCTGATGGGCGACGCCGCGCATCCGATGTACCCGATCGGCTCGAACGGCGCCTCGCAGGCAATCCTCGATGCACGCACGCTGACGCGCGAGATCCTGGCGCATGGCCCGACGCAGGCAGCGCTTGCGGCCTATGAGGCCGAGCGGCGGCCCGCAACGACCGACCTCGTGATGCTGAACCGCCGCAACGGCCCCGAGCAAGTGATGCAGCTGGTCGAGGAGCGCGCGCCTGATGGCTTCAAGGTCGTCACCGACGTGCTGTCGCAGCAGGAGCTCGAAGACATCGCCGCCAACTACAAGCGCGTCGCGGGCTTCCAGGTCGAGGGGCTGAACGCCAAGCCGCCGATCGTGCAGCGGCCGGGCTGACGCAAACCGAGCTGCAATCTATCCCCGTCATCCTGACGAGCGCGTAGCGCGTCTCGAAGGATGCACGGCCCGGCTGGTGGCCATCGACCCTTCGAGGGTCGCCCAGCGGCGCAATTGCGCCGCACGGCTCGCACCTCAGGGTGACGGATTAAATCGAAGCGCAAACCGCTAGCGCAGCGCCCGTGTCGCCTCCGCCAGGCGGATGCTGCTGCTCGCCGTCGCGAGCAGCGTGCCGTCCGCGGCGGTGAGCCGGCCCTCGACGAAGGCGATGGTCTTGCCGAGCTGGGTCACCGTCGCCTCGCCGGTGATCGGACCGGGCTTGGCCGGCGCCAGGAAATTCACGGTCATCGTAATGGTCGTGGTGAAGAGCCTGCCCTCGGTCATCACGAACACCGCCGGCCCCATCGTGTCGTCGAGCATCGCGGTGAGCATGCCGCCCTGGATAAAGCCGGCCGGGTTGCAGAAATCCTGCTTGCCGTCGAAGGTCATCCTGATCCAGCCGTCCTGCGGACGTGCGTCAACCAGGCGCCAGCCGAGCAGCTTTGCGACCGGCGGCATTGGAATGTTATCGAGCGCAGTTGCGATCATGCCGACCTCCGTTGTTATGGAGGTGATAGCCGGGCGCTGCTGCCAGCATTGTGTCAGCAGGTCGTCGTCTCTTAGAGGTCGAGCCCGTGCGCGATGACCTTGCGCATCACATTGGGAAAGGCCTCGCCGTCGAGCGTCGCCACGGGCACCCAGCGCATGCCCTCCGGCGCGCGGGTCCGCGCCGCGACGCTGGCGGTGTAGACCACGAGTTCGAGCGGGAAGTGCGTGAAGACGTGGGTGACGATTCCGGCCTTACGGTGCCAGCGCGCGACGCCCTTGAGTTCCGGCGCCTGTGCAAGTGCGGCGGCATCTACCTGACCGGCGAGCCATTGCGATCCCGGCACCTCGGTCATGCCGCCGAGCAGGCCCTTTTCCGGGCGCGAGCGCACCAGGAGTTCGCCGCCCCGCGTCACCACGAAGGCGGCGCCGCGGCGCAGCATGCCGCTCTTTTTCGGAGCCTTGCGCGGGAACGTCTCCTGGTCGCCGCGAATGCGGCCGCTGCAATCGTCATTCAGCGGACACAACGCGCAGGCCGGTTTCTTCGGCGTACAGATGGTGGCACCGAGATCCATCAGGGCCTGCGCGCTGTCTCCGGCACGTGCCGGGCCAAGCAGGGTCGCCGCCATTTGCTGAATCAGCGGCTTGGCCTGCGGCAGCGCCTCTTCGATTGCATAGAGCCGGGTGACCACGCGCTCGATGTTGCCGTCCACCGGCATCGTGCGGCGGTCGAACGCAATCGCGGCGATCGCCGCCGCCGTGTAGGGCCCGATCCCGGGCAGCGCGCGCAGCCCCTCCTCGGTGTCCGGAAATGCCCCGCCATGGTCGCCCGTCACCGCGACTGCGCAGGCGTACAGGTTCCGCGCCCGCGAATAATAGCCGAGCCCGGCCCACATCCTCAGGACATCGTCGAGCGAGGCGCGGCCGAGCGCGGTCACATCGGGCCAGCGCGCCACGAATTTCTCGAAATAAGGTCCGACCGCCCGCACCGTGGTCTGCTGCAGCATGATCTCCGACAGCCACACCCGGTATGGATCCGCCCGCTCCCCGGCCTTCGCGCGCCACGGCAGCGTCCGGCGATGCCGGTCATACCAGGCGAGCAGCCGCGCCGGGCGATCCGTTTGCTGGTCGGTCGATCTGGATTTGGCGGCTGCGCGCGAGCTCATGAACGCATCTTAAGGCAAATTCCGCCGCGTCATGCCCGGGCTTGCACCGTGCATCCACGTCTTTCTTTTCTGGCACGGAAACGCGGCCACAATGATGAACATTGTTTCGGCCACATCACCGCCGCTGCTATAACCCTTCCCATGTCCAAACCCGGCCCGATCAGCGCAAAGCCCTTATCGATCCTGCTTAACGACGTCTTCAAGGACGCCTATGCCAAGCAGGGCTTTGCCGCGCGCGAATTGGTGACGCGCTGGACCGAGATCGCGGGCGAGCGGATCGCGCCCTATTGCGAGCCCATGAAGATACAGTGGCCGCGCCCCGTCGAAGGGCAGCCCCAGGAGCCGGCGACGCTGGTGTTGCGGGTCGAAGGTCCGATGGCGCTGGAGATCCAGCACTCCTCCGACGTGATTCTGGAACGGGTGAACCGCTTCTTCGGCTGGCATGCGGTCGGCCGCCTGACGATCCGGCAGGCGCCCCTCTCGCGCCGCGGCCGCCCGGCGCGACCGCGCCCGCCCGACCCGAAAACCGTCGCCCGGGAGGCGGCCAACCTTGCAGCCGTGGAGGACGACGATCTGCGCGCGGCGCTGGCCCGGCTGGGTGCCTCGATCAAGCGAAATTGACGCTTTTCGGCGGCACGGCCGCGAGACCCCGGCATTGCCACAATGGCCGTTTCAAGCTAGCGAAGGCTTCTTTTTCGGGACCCCCTTCATTGTGGCGTGAATGCGCCAATCCGGGAGCTGACCTTGATCATCACGCGCCGTGCCTTCACCACCGCTCTCTCGCTGACTGGCCTGGCCGCCCTCGCCGGGCTGTCGCCGCTGCGCCTGATCTCGTCGGCTTTCGCACAGACCGCCGCCGAGGTCGCCAAGCCGCAGTCGCTGCCGGACATGGGGCTCGGCCCGCAGGACGCCAAGGTGACCATCGTCGAATACGCCTCGATGACCTGCCCGCACTGCGCCAACTTCAACGAGACCGTGTTCCCGAAGATCAAGTCGACCTACATCGACAGCGGCAAGGTCCGTTACGTGTTCCGCGAATTTCCGCTCGACATCAAGGCCGCCGCCGGCTCGATGCTGGCGCGCTGCATCGCCAAGGACGACGCGCCGAAGTTCTTCGCCGTGATCGACCTCTTGTTCCGTCAGCAGAACGACTGGGTGGTCAAGAACACCACCGAGACGCTGACCCGGATCGGCAAGCAGGCCGGCCTCAGCCAACAGCAGGTCGAGGACTGCCTGAAGGATCAGAAGCTGCTCGACAAGATCGCCGCCGACCAGAAATACGCCAACGACGTGCTGAAGGTGAACTCGACGCCGACCTTCTTCATCAACGGCGAGATGCTGAAGGGCGAGACCTCGTTCGAGGAATTCAGCAAGCACATCGATCCGCTGCTGAAGAGCTGATCGCGCCCCATCGAGCCTGACATCGTCGTGCCCGAGTTTGAGTCGGGCACGATAATTGTGGATGACTTGCGATCACGGCCTGCAGCCGTCGCATTATTTCGTTGTTGAAAACCTGATTCGCCCGATGCGAATCTCCGAGGACATGCAAGGGCCATAAAACCCCTGCAAATCCCTCGCAAATCCCTTGGGAAAAGCTTGGTCAAGCGGTTGCCCTGACGCACCGGCATCGCCATTGTCGCCGCTCATGAGAGCTGCACGCAGCTATTCACCCCAGACACCGACATTGCCATCCATGGTATTGTCACGGCAGGGAGATTCGCGCCCGGCCAAACGAGATTTGTGTACATGAAGCTCACGCGCCTCCGCCTGCACGGTTTCAAGTCGTTCGTTGAACCCACCGATTTCATGATCGAGCCGGGCCTGACCGGCGTCGTCGGACCGAACGGCTGCGGCAAATCCAATCTCGTCGAGGCGCTGCGCTGGGCGATGGGCGAGACCTCGCACAAGTCGCTGCGCGCCGCCGACATGGATGCGGTGATCTTCGCCGGTTCCGGCAACCGTCCGGCGCGCAACCACGCCGAAGTCGTGATGACGATCGACAATTCCGATCGCTCGGCGCCGGCTGCGATGAACGACAGCCAGCTGCTCGAAATTTCCCGCCGCATCGAGCGCGAGGCCGGCTCGGTCTACCGCATCAACGGCCGCGACGTGCGCGCCCGCGACGTGCAGATCCTGTTCGCCGACGCCGCCACCGGCGCGCGTTCGCCGGCCCTCGTCCACCAGGGCAAGATCGGCGAGATCATCCAGGCCAAGCCGGAGCAGCGCCGCCGCGTGCTGGAAGACGCCGCCGGCGTCGCCGGCCTGCACGCCCGCCGTCATGAGGCGGAACTGCGACTCAAGGCGGCCGAAACCAACCTGACCCGCGTCGAGGACGTGATCGGCCAGCTCACCGGCCAGATGGAAGGCCTGAAGAAGCAGGCGCGCCAGGCGATCCGCTACCGCGAGGTCGCGGCCAAGGTGCGCAAGTCCGAGGCGATGCTGTTCCATCTGCGCTGGATCGAGGCCAACGCCGACGTCAACGACGCCGCGCGCACCCACGATCTTGCCGTGCGTGAGATGGCCGAGCGCACCCAGCATCAGGCGGAAGCCGCGCGCATCCAGGCGATCCGCGCCACCGAGCTGCCCGCGCTGCGCGACGCCGAGGCGCGCGCCGCCGCCGGCCTGCAGCGCCTGACCAATGCGCGCGAGATGCTCGACCGCGAGGAGCAGCGCGCCAAGGAGCGCGTCGGCGAGCTCGATCGCCGCCTCACCCAGTTCGCCCAGGACATCGCGCGCGAGCAGCAGCAGACTTCGGACGCCGACATCGCATTGCAGCGGCTCGACACCGAAGACGCCGAGCTGAAGGAAGAGATCAAGTCGCGGGTCGAGAAGCGCTCCGGCGTCGACGAGCGCGTCTCCGAGGCCGAAGAGATCCTGGCCGCGACCGAGCGCCAGTTCTCCGAGCTGACCACGCAGCTCGCCGATCTCACGGCGAAGCGCAACCAGCTCGAGGCCGGCGTGCGCACGCATCGCGACCGGCTGGCGCGGCTCGATCAGGAAATCGCCAACGTCCAGGCCGAGGAATCCAAGCTCGCGCAGGAAACCGGCAATCTCGGCGACATCGACGCGCTCGCCGCCGCGATGGAAATGGCGCAGCAGACCCTCGCCGAATCCGAGGCGGCGGTGCAGGAGAGCGAGGCGCACCACGCCGCCGCACGGCAGACGCTGGAAGCCTCCCGCAATCCGCTCGCTGAAGCGGAGAAGCGCGTGCAGCGGCTCGAGACCGAAGCCCGCACCATCTCCAAGCTCGTCACCAGCGAGACCAAGAATCTGTGGCCGCCGATCATCGACGGCATCACGGTCGCCAAGGGCTATGAGAAGGCGATCGGCGCCGTGCTCGGCGACGACCTCGATGCTCCCGTGGATTCCTCCGCGCCGATGCGCTGGACCAATGTCGGCGAATCCTCGGGCGATCCCTCGCTGCCTGACGGTGTCGAGCGGCTGGCCGATCATGTCCAGGCGCCGCCGGAACTGGCGCGCCGCCTGGCCCAGATCGGTGTCGTCGCCAAGGAGCGCGGCGCCGCACTGGTCTCGCAGCTGAAGACCGGCCAGCGGCTGGTGTCGCTCGAAGGCGACGTCTGGCGCTGGGACGGCTTTGTCGCCGACGCGCACGCTCCGACCGGCGCCGCGCGCCGCCTCGCCGAGCGCGCCCGCCTGGTCGATATCGAGCATGAGCTGGAACAGGCCCGCATCGATGCCGCCGCCAAGCGCCAGGCGCTGGAGACCGCTGAGGAAGAACTGCGCTCGGCGTCCGCCGCCGAGGGCGCCTCGCGTGAGGCCGTACGCGCCGCCCGCCGCGAGACCGATGCCGCGCGCGAGCGCCATGCCGCGACCGAGCGCGAGATCAACCGCCACGCCGCCCGCAAATCGGCGCTGACCGAGGCGCACAGCCGCGTCGCGGCCGACCGCGCCGAGGCCGAAGCCGCGCATGAGAGCGCGGCTGCCGCGCTGGCCGAATTGCCGCCTGGCGTCGAGACCGAGGCCCAGCTCGCCGCGGTGCGCGCCGAGATCGACAATCAGCGCCGTGCCGCGGCGCAGGTCCGCGCCGAGGCGCAGGCGCTGGCCCGCGAAGCCGAGCTCGCCGACCGCCGCGTGCAGGCGATCCTCGCCGAACGCAACGAGTGGCAGAACCGCAAGACCAGCGCCGCCTCGCAGGTCGGGACCATCGAGGCGCGCATCGCCGAGGTGTCGATCGAACGCGAGGAACTCGCCAATGCACCGGAGGTGTTCGCCGAGAAGCGCAGCGCGCTGATCACGGAGATCGAGCACGCCGAGGGCGATCGCCGCATCGCCGCCGACGCGCTGGCGACCGCCGAAGCCGCGATGGCGGAAACCGACCGCGTCGCCAAGGCCACACTCGAAGCGCTGTCGTCGTCCCGCGAAGCCACCGCGCGCGCCGAGGAGCGCATGGAAGGCACCCGCCGCCGCCTCGCCGACATCGAGCGCGAGATCCACGACATGCTCGAGGTCGAGCCCAGCGCCGTCGTCGGCATGGCCGAGATCGAGCCGGGCGCGGAGCTGCCACCGGTCGGCCAGGTCGAGGAAGAGCTCGAAAAGCTACGGCGCGACCGCGAACGGCTCGGCGCCGTCAATCTGCGCGCCGAGGAAGAGTTGAAGGAAGTCGAGACCCAGCACACCGCGCTGACCACCGAACGCGACGACCTCGTCGAGGCGATCAAGCGGCTGCGCCAGGGCATCCAGAGCCTCAACCGCGAAGCCCGCGAGCGCCTGCTGACCTCGTTCGAGACCGTCAACAACCACTTCAAGCGGCTGTTCACCGAGCTGTTCGGCGGCGGCGAAGCCGCGCTGCACCTGATCGAGAGCGATGATCCGCTCGAAGCCGGCCTCGAGATCATCGCCAAGCCGCCCGGCAAGAAGCCGCAGACGCTGTCGCTGCTCTCGGGCGGCGAGCAGGCGCTGACCGCGCTCTCGCTGATCTTCGCGGTGTTCCTCACCAACCCGTCGCCGATCTGCGTGCTGGACGAAGTCGATGCGCCGCTCGACGACCACAACGTCGAACGGTTCTGCAGCCTGCTGCACGAAATGACCGGCTCGACCGACACGCGCTTCATCATCATCACGCACAATCCGATCACGATGGCGCGGATGAACCGGCTGTTCGGCGTCACCATGGCCGAGCGCGGCGTGTCCCAGCTGGTGTCGGTCGACCTGCAGGGCGCGGTCGACATCCTCGACCAGAACGTGGCGTAAGGCTGCGTCAGAACACCTCGGATTTGAGGCGAGGCCTTTCGGCCTCGTCATTGCGAGGAGCGATAGCGACGAAGCAATCCATGCTTCCGCAAGCGGCGATATGGATTGCTTCGCTCCGCTCGCAATGACATGGGATGGTACGGCGCATGACCTCACCCGACCTGCCTGCCGAACTCAAAGCCTCCCTCACGCCCGGCTCGAAGGCCTGTCACGCAGCGACGCCGCCGGCCGTGCGGCCATCATCTCGCAGACCTATCGCGAAGGCGGCGGCTCCTCGACGATCAAGACCGAGACCGATGCGCTGGCCTACGCCGTGGCGCGGATGCCGGCGACCTATGCCGCCGTGGTGGCGAGCCTCAATTCACTCTCCGAAATCAGGCCGGATTTCGCGCCCACGAGCCTGCTCGATGTCGGCGCCGGGCCGGGGACGGCAAGCTGGGCGGCCGCGGAAGCCTTCCCGTCGTTGCAGGCGTTCACTCTGCTCGATTCCAATGAGGCCCTGCGGACGCTGGCGCTCGACCTCACGCGCCGGAGTGACCGCCTGCGCCGCATCACCTATGAGCTCGGCCAGGCCCGCATTTATGCGGCGCATGCCGAGGCCGCTGACCTCGTGATCGCGAGCTACGTCATCAACGAGCTCAATGATGCCGAGCGCGACGCCCTCACCGATGTGATGTGGGAGAAAACCAGGGATACCCTGCTGGTCGTCGAGCCCGGCACACCGGCGGGCTATGCGCGGATCATCGCACTCCGTGCCCGATTGATCGCCGCCGGCGCGCATGTCACAGCCCCCTGCCCGCATGACGGCGCCTGCCCACTGGTCGCGCCCGACTGGTGCCATTTCTCGCAACGCCTGCAACGCTCGCGCGCGCACAAGCAGATCAAGGGCGCCGACGCCCCGTTCGAGGACGAGCGCTTCGCCTATGTCGCGCTGACACGGGCGCGCGTCGAGAACAGGCCATCGCGCGTGCTGGCGCAGCCGGATGTCGGCAAGGTCGAGATTGCGGCCAAGCTCTGCACGCCCGAGGGCGTCGCCGTCGCCAAGGTCCCCCGCCGCGCCAAGGCCGATTACGCCCGCGCCCGGCGCTGGCGCTGGGGCGCAACTGCAGGTTAGTGTATCGTCGCGCCATGACCGATCACGCCTCGTCCAACGAACAGCTCGGGACGGCTCTGACATTTGAAAGAGGTCGATCGGCGACGGCCTGGATTCTTTCAGCAGCCTTGATTGCCATTCCCACTATCGCAGCCAGCGTCGGATCGACCGAGGCCAAGGGCTCAGTGATCGTATGCCTGTTGCTGGCATGCATGTTCATCTCGATCGGATATTACAAGTCGATTACCGAGTTTGATCTACGGACGCGCAGGTTTAAGGTCTCTCGCCGGTTCGTCGCCCGACGGAGCAAGACGATAGCCGACTGCCCGCTCGATCAGTGCCGCGCGCTCGGTAGGATCGAGTATGGGACCGACGACCACCCTTCATACGGAGTCTATGTCGAGTTGGCGGATGGAACGCGGCATGAAGTCCCGTTGAAAAAGCCAACGATCCAGGAAGCCGGCAGGGTGGCTTCCCTGCTGTCCGAGGCCACCGGTATTCCGAGGCTCGACACCAAGTTCTGACGCGCTGTCGTCCCTAGGGCGACCCGGTGTTGAGCAGCCCACGCGGACGACTTGAAACAATCCCGACCAGCTCCGGTTGAGATTCGCGTTTGTCCTTGAGCATCTCCTGCCGCAATGCCAAGTTGTGGAACCTGCCGACGCACCGTTAGCCGGTTGAACGGAACGTAGCCATGGCTCAGCACGAGCCCAGCGGATCATCCAAGACAATCGTGTTCGTGTCGGACGGCATTGGCATACGATGGGGGCTATGGACTATCGCCTCCGCCGTTTCCGCCCTCGCGATCCTCATTGGGAAGACGATCGATCCTTCCGCAGGTCAAACCCGGACATTTGCAGTACTCGTCTTGCTCGGCTGCATCGTCGCTCTCGGCATCGTCAGGCAATCGGCCGTCCGGATCGATCCGGATGACCGGAAAATGACGATCGTCAGGTCGTTCGTTCTACGATGGACGAGGGTCGTGCTGCGGACCGAAGTCATAGAACACTGCTCGTTCGACGAATGCAGTGAAGTCGGAATCATGACGTATACGGATACGGTGGCCCAGTGGAGCTGGTCTCGCACGGACGTGATCGTCGACTTCAAGCGGGGCGGCAGGCACAGGATTCCGGTGCAGTCGTGGTCGCTGGACGAAGCCAGTTGGCTCGCCTCGGAATTGTCTGCGGCGACCGGAATCCCCCTGCAAGATGGCGTCCGCCAGGCGCCCGCGGGCGAGCGCTGGCCGGCTTCGAATTGAACCTATCAGGGGGACCGGCCGACCAACGCGTGCCCACCTTTTCGCGGCGGGCTGCCCTGCGCCCCGATCTTGGGCTACGGTGCCGCCGTCTCGTCCATCAGGAGTTGCCCTGTCATGTCGACCAGCTGGATCGTTATCGGCGTCATCGTCCTTCTCGTGCTGTTTGCGTTCGGCGCCTACAACCGGCTGGTCGCGCTCGGCCAGCGGGTCAGCCAGGCGTTTGCCGACATCGACGTGCAACTCAAGCAGCGTCACGACCTGATCCCGAACCTGGTCGAGACCGTGAAGGGCTATGCCTCCCATGAGCGCGGCACGCTCGACGACGTCATCAAGGCGCGCAACTCGGCGATGTCGGCACAGGGTCCGGCCCAGGTGTCGGCGGCGGAGAACCAGCTTTCCGGCGCGCTGGGCCGGCTGATCGCGCTGTCGGAGGCCTATCCGGACCTCAAGGCCAACGCCAATTTCCAGCAGCTCGCCTCCGAGCTGTCCGATCTCGAGAACAAGATCGCAGCCAGCCGCCGCTTCTTCAACAACGCGGTCCAGGAATACAACACCGGCATCCAGCAGATGCCGGCCGCCTTATTCGCCGGCATGTTCGGCTTCACCCGCAAGGATTTCTTCGACCTCGGCGCCAGCCGCACGGAGGTCGAGGCGGCACCGAGCGTGAAGTTCTGAGGCGCAACGCGCTCCGGCGAGAGGCTGCTCCGTCATGGCCGCCTATGGTCTCTATACGCATATCGCATCGAACAAGTTTCGTTCGATGCTGCTGCTCGCCGGCCTGTTCCTGCTGATCTACGTGCTGGTCTATGCCGGCGCGCTGGTCGCCGAGGTGATGATCGATAGCGGCCGCACGGTCGACTATTATTTGACGCGGGCCTCGCGCGACCTGGTCTCCGCCCTGCCCTGGGCGACGATCGCGGCCGTGGCCTGGATCGTGATCGCCTATTTCTTCCACCAGAAGATGATCGACGCCGTCACCGGCGGCGAAAGCGTGACGCGGCAGCAGCAGCCGCGGCTCTACAATCTGCTGGAAAACCTCTGCATCTCGCGCGGCATCCCGATGCCGAAGCTGAAGGTGATGGACAGCCCGGCGCTGAACGCGTTCGCGACCGGCCTCAACCCGCGGCAATACGCCATCACGGTCACCACCGGTCTGTTGAAGGCGCTGAACGATCAGGAGATCGAGGCCGTGCTTGGCCACGAGCTCACCCATATCAAGAACGGCGACGTACAGCTGATGGTGATCGCGGTGATCATCGCCGGCGTGGTCGGCTTCTTCGGCGAGCTGTTCTTCCGCCTGTTCACGAACCTGTCGTGGAACTCGAGCGGCAGCGGTGGCGGCTGGTCGTCATCATCCTCGCGATCGTCGTCATCCTCCTCGGACCGCGACAGCAAGGGTTCGGGCGGCGGCGCGATTGTTGTCATCATCATCGCGGTCGCGCTGATCGTGCTGGCTTGGCTGCTGTCGCAGGTGGTCAAGCTCGCGCTGTCGCGCTCGCGCGAATTCCTCGCCGATGCCGGCTCGGTCGAACTGACCAAGAACCCCGATGCGATGATCTCGGCGCTGCGCAAGATCGAGAACCGCGGCGAACTGCCGGACGCCACCTCGGCGGTGATGGAACTCTGCGTCGACAATCCGCGCGAGGGCTTTGCCGACCTGTTCGCCACCCACCCGTCGGTGAAGTCCCGGGTCGATGCGTTGGTGAAATATGCCGGCGGCCGCGATCCCGGACCGCTGGCACTGCCTGACGAGACATCGGACCAGACGGAGACGCAGGACCGGCCGTCCAGGCCGGGCGATCAGCCTCCGCCAGTGACCCATGGCCCGTGGGGCGATCCGCCCGCGCAGCCGAGCAATCCGCCGCCGCTGCCGGGCGCGGGCCCCGCGCAGGGCCCATTCGGGCCTCTCCAAGGCCCGCTTCAGGGACCCTGGGGCAGGCACCGCTGATTGCCCGCTAGGCTACTCAGTCCATTAAGGAAATCCGCATCAAACCGATTGTGGGCGCCTTAAGGAATTGAATTCTCCCTTGTTTCTGCCATGTTCGCGCCCAAAGCAGGTGTGGGGACTTGCCGATCGCCATCGCGGTCGGGAGCGCGCTTTCAAGGGATTTCCATGGCAAAGCCGGTTGTGATCGTGGTGGGCGCTGACAAGGGCGGGGTCGGCAAGACCACCGTCTCGCGGACGCTCCTGGACTATTTCAGTGCCAACAATGTGCAGACCCGGGCGTTCGACACCGAGTCGCCGCGCGGCACGCTGAAGCGCTTCCATCCCGACATCACCGAGATCGTCGACATGACGACGACCGCGGACCAGATGAAGATATTCGATACGCTGAACTCGGGTCCCGCGGTCACCGTGATCGACGTCCGCGCCGGCCTGTTGTCGCCCGCGCTGGCCTCGCTGCGCGACATCGGCTTCCTCGATGCGGCGCGCTCCGGCCAGATCACCTTCGCCGTGTTCCATATCCTCGGCCCGTCGATCGCTTCGCTGGACGAGATCGCCGAGACCGCCGGCTTCATGGGCGGCGCAAAATATTTCCTGGTGAAGAACTTCATCAACGACACCCAGTTCTTCCAGTGGGACCAGGCGACCTACAATTCCTACTTCCACCGCATCAAGGACGCGACCGACCTTACGATCCCCAAGCTCAACGAAATGGCCTATGAGCAGGTCGAGGTGTCCTCGGTTCCGTTCCTGAAATTCGTCGCCAACAAGGGCATCAACGACGACGCCGCGAATTATTCGTTCGTGCTGCGCGGCTATGTCCGGCATTGGCTCGCCAACGTCTGGAGCGAGTACGACCGGATCAAGCTGACCGACCTGGTCGGCGCCAAATCGGCCAAGGGCGAAAAATAGTCGCGCCCGGGGCGGCGATGGGGCTGGATTAGGCGAAAATTTGGCCTGATATAGCGGGCGATGTCATCCACGCCCGTCTACATCATCTGCTCGCCCCGCCCGCAGGTCGGCAAGACGCTGATCGCGCGGCTGCTTGCGGAATTCCTGCTGCTCAAGAACGGCGACGTGGTCTGCTACGACATCAACCTAAAGGAGCCGTCGCTGCTCGACTACCTGCCGCGGATCACGGAAACCGCAGACGTGATCGACACCTACGGCAAGATGCAGCTGATGGACCGGGTCATCGTCAATGACGGCATCGCCAAGGTGATCGACCTCGGCTACCACGCCTTCGACGAATTCTTCAAAATGTGCGACGAGATCGGGCTGATGAAGGAGGCCCTGCGCCGACGCGTCTCGCCCGTCATCCTGTACGTTGCGGACACCGACCGCGCCTCGGTGCGCGGCTACCAGATGCTGCAAGGCCTGATCCCGCCGAACGCACTGATCGTCATCGACAATGAATTCGTGGTGCGCGGCGAGCTGTCGCCGGTCATGACCGCCAGCCGGGTGCTACGCTTCCGCGCGCTGCCGGTGTTCCTGAAGACCTATATCGACCGGCTGACTTTCTCCTTCACCGGCTATCTGCGCCAGGAGAAGGATTCATCGACCGAGCTGCATCAGTGGATCCGGCGGAATTACACCACGTTCCGGGATCTCGAGCTCAGCATGCTGCTGCAGCGGGGCTAGCCGTCGTCCCGGCCAAGCGAAGCGCGAGCCGGGACCCATAAACACGGCTGCGCATTTGGCGAAAGTTGGGGCCACAGCATTTCCCCACAACCAGCATTCGTGGTTATGGGTCCCTGCTTTCGCAGGGACGACCGTGTGGAGGGAGCGACGCTAGTGCCCCTCGAACGCCATCAGCGTGCGCACCGGCACGTCCATCGCACGCAGCTTCGCCGCGCCGCCGAGATCGGGTAAATCGACGATGAAGCAGGCCGCGACCACATTGGCGCCGATCTGGCGCAGCAGCTTCACCGCGCCCTCCGCGGTGCCGCCGGTCGCGATCAGATCGTCGACCAGGATCACGCGCTCGCCGGGCTGCACAGCGTCGGCATGCATCTCCATCTCGTCGATGCCGTACTCAAGCGAATAGGCGATCCGCACCGTGGTGTGCGGCAGCTTGCCCTTCTTGCGGATCGGCACGAAGCCGGCGGAGAGCTGATGCGCCACCGCGCCGCCGAGGATGAAGCCGCGGGCCTCGATGCCTGCGACCTTGTCGACCTTGGCGCCCGCCCAGGGATGCACCAGCTCGTCCACCGCCCGGCGGAAGGCGCGGGCATCCGCGAGCAGCGTCGTGATGTCGCGAAACAGGATGCCCTTCTTCGGGTAGTCCGGGATGGTGCGAACGGTCGCCTTGATGTCGTGGTCGAAGGTCATTGGTCTCGCAATCCTCAATTGGCCGGCGGATCAAGCCGGAATGCATTCTCGACAATACGCAGGCCGACCTCGTTGCCGAGCGACATCAGCGATTCCGGATGGAATTGCACGCCGCCGACCGGCAGGGTCTTGTGCTCGATCACCATCGCGACGCCGTCTTCCGTGGCCGCGGTCACCGCCAGCACCTCGGGCACGCTGTCGCGCTCGACATAGAGCGAGTGGTAGCGGCCGATCACGATCTCATTGGGCAGGTTGTGCATCAGCCGGCCGCCACGCACCTGGACGCGCGACGGACGGCCATGCGCGGGCTGGGTAAGCTGGCCGAGCTCGCCGCCGAAATATTCGCCGATCGCCTGCACGCCGAGGCAGACGCCGAAGATCGGCAGCTTCTTCTCGAGCGCGGTGTCGATGGTCTTGGCGATGCCGAAATCCTCCGGGCGACCCGGCCCGGGCGACAGCACTAGCAGATCCCAGCCCTTCTTCTTGAGCATGTCCTGGGCATGGATGTGCCGGACCACGGTGACGTTGGCGCCGACCTGGCGGAAGTAGTCCGCCAGCATGTGCACGAAGCTGTCGTCATGATCGATCAGCAGCACGTTCTTGCCCGAGCCGGTGGCGTCGGGCGCGAAATCCGACAGCGGCTTCGGCGGATCGCCGCGCAGCGCCTGAAACAGCGCCGCCGCCTTGACCTGGCACTCGCGGTCTTCCGCGGCGGGATCGGAGTCGAACAGGCAGGTCGCGCCGACCCGCACCTCGGCGAGGCCGTCCTTCATGCGGATGGTGCGGATGGTGAGGCCGGTGTTGATGCTGCCGTCGAAATTGACGCAGCCGATCGCGCCGGCGTACCAGCGCCGCGGCGACCGCTCGTGGTCCTCGACGAACTGCATCGCCCACAGTTTCGGCGCGCCGGTCACGGTGACCGCCCAGGCATGGGTCAGGAAGGCGTCGAGCGAATCGAAGCCCGGCCGCAGCATGCCCTCGACGTGGTCGACGGTGTGGAACAGTTTTGAGTAGGTCTCGATCTGGCGCCGCGCCAGCACCTTGATGGTGCCGGGCACGCAGACGCGCGCCTTGTCGTTGCGGTCGACGTCGGTGCACATGTTGAGCTCGAACTCGTCCTTCTCCGAGTTCAGCAGCTTGCGGATCTGCTCGGCATCGCCGATCGAATCCGAGCCGCGCGCGATGGTGCCCGAGATCGGGCAGGTCTCGACCCGGCGGCCGTCCGAGCGCACGAACATCTCGGGCGATGCCGAGACCAGAAACTCGCCGTCGCCGAGATTCATCAGCGCGCCATAGGGCGACGGGTTGATGCGGCAGAGCCGCTGGAACACTTCAGCCGGCGAGCGCTCGCACGGCTCGGCGAACAGCTGCCCGGGCACCGCTTCGAACAGGTCGCCGCGGGCAAACGCCGCGCGCGCCACTTCCACCGTCGCCTGGTATTCGCCCGGCGCGTGATCGGCAAAGCCTTGCCGCCCGGTCTTGGCATAGAGGCTCGGCGCGGTCTCATGCGACTGGCCGGCGGTGGACTTGCCTTTCCACGCGAACTCGTAATTCAGCGCCACGCCGCGGCCGGTGGCACGGTCATAGGCCAGCAGCCGGTCCGGCACGTAGAGCACGATGTCGCGCTGGTCGGCCTCGCGGGCGCGCTTCTGCACGAGGTCCTCGATCTGGAACACGAGATCGTAGGCGAAGGCGCCGAACAGGCCGAGCAGCGGATCGGCATTGGAGGTGAACGCCGCCACCATGTCGCGCACCAGCGACATCACGCTGGCGCGGCGGGTGCGTTGGTCTTCCTCGACCGGCGCTTCGCCGCGGACGATATGGCCGGAGAGCTTCGTCGCGCTCCGCTCGGAGATCACGACGCAGGGCTCGCGCAGCACGTCGCCGAGGAAGGCGATCAGGACCTCGCCGCGCGGGTTCAGTGCCTGCAGCGAAAAATCGGTGCCTGACGTCTCCAGCACCAGGGGCGGATCGGCGAAGCCGAGGTCAAAGCTCTCGTAGCGGCCCGGCACCGTCGTGCCCGAGGACAGCACCACGCCGCGGCGGCGGTCGAGCAGCGCAATCAGATCATCGAGGCGATTGGCGCCGCCGGTGAACTGTTCGACCACGCGCGCGACGGCAAGGCCGCCATTGGTCAGATACTCGCTCTTGGCCGGCAGGGAGAAGACTGTCCTGTTCATGTGATCCTCTTACGAGACTTGGGAAGAGAGCGCCACACAGGACAAACGAAGGGACCGTCGCACTGCGATGGCGACCTTCGACGTTTGTGAAAAAAGAAAACGCACCGGCCACCTATGAGGAGGTGGGCCACCAACGACGGGATGGACTGGCGACGGTGCTCATGGCCGTTACACACCACCCGGCGCGGGCCGTGTCAAGGGATGGCCTCACCCCCCTGCCCCAGCCTGGGACGCCATATTCGGGGTTTGAAGAGCCAGGAATCCGCGTAGGATTTGCCGAAATGGCGGCCGATCAGCCGCCCAAAAAACAGACAGATGGCGGAGGCGCAGATGGCGATTTTGGGTCTCGGATATGCCGGCTTCGGCTCCGACGCGCTCGACGACTGGCGGCAATTCGGCACCGGCCTGGTCGGGCTGCAGGCGATCGAGCGCGGCAACTCGCTGCTCGCGTTTCGGATGGACGACCGCAAGCAGCGCATCGTGATCGACCGTGCGCAGGGCGAAGGCACGCGGTTCTTCGGCTGGGAGGTCGCGGATGCCGCTGATCTCGACGCGCTGGCGGCGCGGCTGGAGCGCGCCGGCGTCGCCGTGACATCGGAGCCGCAGGCGCTCGCAGATAGCCGGCGGGTGCGCGGCCTGATCTCGTTCCGGGATCCGGCCGGCAACCGGCTCGAGGCGTTTCACGGCGCCGAGATCGACGACACGCCGTTCAAGCCGGGACGCTCGATCTCCGGCTTCCGCACCGGCGCACTCGGCCTCGGCCACGCGGTGCTGACGGTCGAGAATCTCGTCCCTGTCATGAGCTTCTATGTCGACGTGCTCGGCTTCGGTCTCAGCGACTACATCGAAAAGCCGTTCCGCGCCTATTTCTTCCACGTCAACGCCCGCCACCATTCGCTGGCGCTGATTGAGACCGGCAGCAACGGCATGCATCATTTGATGGTGGAGCTGTTCTCGCTCGACGATGTCGGCCAAGCCTACGACATCGCGCAGCAGGAAGACCGGGTCAACGTCACGCTCGGCCGTCACACCAATGATTTGATGACGTCGTTCTACGCCAAATCGCCGTCAGCCTTCATGGTCGAGTGCGGCTGGGGCGGCCGCGAGATCGATCCTGCGAACTGGACGGCGTTCGAGATGTATGACGGCCCGAGCCTGTGGGGCCACGAACGCGTCTGGCTCTCGCCGGAGGACCGCGCGGTCGCACGCGAGATGCGGATGCGTGCCGCCGCCGAGGGCAAGCGCGCGCCGGTGCAGGTGATGGAAGGCAATTTCAGGCTGATGTCGGGGACGTGCCCGTGGTGGGACGGGGTCAAGGCGGAGAGCTAACTCTCCACGTCGTCCCGGCGAAAGCCGGGACCCATAACCACAGGGTGTAGTTGTTTTGGCGTGATGACTGCCGATGTGCCCATTACCGCGGCCGCGGCGTATGGTCCCGGCTTTCGCCGGGACGACAGCGAGTTTGCGGACAATCGCGCGCTTACCCCAGATGCTTCTTGAAAAAGTCCGTCGCCCGATCCCACGCCAGCTCTGCGCACTGCCGGTCGTGCACCGACAGGCGCTGCTCGTTGCCGAAACCGTGGTCGGCGTCATAGCGGTATAGCTCCAGCGATTTGCCGGCGGCCTTCATCGCCTTCTCGAAGCCGTCGACCAGCGCCGGCGTGCACCAGTCGTCCTTGGTGGCAAAATGGCCCTGCAGCGGAATTCTCACGTCCGCAGGCTTGGCCGCCTGCTCCGGCGGAATGCCGTAGAACACCACACCGGCGGTCAATTCCGGGATCTTGGTGGCGCCGATGATGGTCACTGCGCCGCCGAGGCAGAAGCCGGTGAGGCCGACCTTGGCGCCGTTCTTGGCGAGATATTGCGCGGCGCCGCGCACGGTCTGCGTGGTGGCGTCCATGAAGTCGAGCGAGTTCATCTCTTTGCCGGCCGCGTCGGTGTCGTGATACGGCACCACCTTGCCCTTGTAGAGATCGGGCGCCAGCGCATCGAAACCGGCCCGCGCGAAGCGGTCGCACATGCCCTTGATCTGGTCCTGCAGGCCCCACCATTCCTGGATCACGACCACGCCGGGTGCGTTGCCGCGCGCGGCATTGGCGAGATAGCCCGACGCTTCCTTGCCGTCCGGACGCTTGAAGCTGATGCTGGTACCCATGAGTTCCTCCGCAGATGTTTGCCGGCTGATTGGCCGGCATCTTGTCCGTACTCGGTGGCGGACGCAATTGACGAGGCTGTCATTCCGGCGCGATGCCGGCAGCATCGAGCCCGGAATCTCGAGATTCCGAGTCTGGTGCTAGCGCACCATCCCGGAATGACGTCATGAAACAAAAAAGCCCCCGAAGGGGCTTTTTCAAACTCGCGACAGCTGAGGTCAGTGGGCGTCGGCCCAGACCTTGCGCTTGGTGAAGTACATCAGGATCGCGAACACGACCAGGAAGAAGAACACCTGCATGCCGATCCGCTTGCGCTCTTCCATGTGCGGCTCCGCGGCCCACATCAGGAAGGTGGTGACGTCATGCGCGTACTGCTTGACCGTCGCCGGCGAGCCGTCGTCGAAGGTCACCTGACCGTCGGACAGCGGCTTCGGCATCTTGATGGCGTGACCGGGGAAGTACTTGTTGTAGTACGAGCCTCGGGGATCGTGACGCCGGCCGGGACCTTCTCCTCGAAGCCCTGCAGGATGGCGTCGACGTAGTCGGGACCCTGCTCCTGATAGGTCGTGAAGAAGTCGATCACGAATTGCGGGAAGCCGCGCTTGTAGGACCGCGCCTTGGTGATCAGCGAGAGATCGGGCGGCGCCGCGCCGCCATTGGCTGCGCGCGCGGCCTGCTCGTTCGGGAACGGCGACGGGAAGTAGTCCGCAGGGCGGCCCGGACGTCGAACATCTCGCCCTGGTCGTTCGGGCCGTCCTTGATCTTGTACTCGGATGCGAACGCAGCCGCCTGCGCCGGCGAATAGCCGGGGCCGCCGGCATCGGCGAGGTTGCGGAACGCGACATAGGACAGGCCGTGGCAGGCCGAGCAGACTTCCTTGTAGACCTTCAGGCCACGCTGCAGCGAGCCGCGGTCATAGGTGCCGAACCAGCCCGAAAAGGACCACTTCTGCTGCGGCGGCGCATTGCCGCCCTCCTCGGCCTTGGCGTTCTGGGTGCCGCCCACCAGCAGGCTGCCGGCCACCACCATCGCGAGCATCACCGAGGCTGCGGTCGCGGCCCTGCCCTTGCTCTTCGCCAGCACGTCGTCGGCGATCGAGTTCGGCACCGGGCGCGGCGTCTCGATGCGGGCGAGCAGCGGCAGCACGATCAGGAAGTAGGCGAAGTAGCAGACGGTCAGGATGCGGCCGGCGATCACATAGATGCCTTCCGGCGGCTGCGAGCCGAGATAGCCGAGCAGGATGCAGACCACCACGAAGATCCAGAAGAACTGCTTGGCCAACGGGCGGTACTTCGACGACCGGGTCCGTGCGCTGTCGAGCCAGGGCAGGAAGCACAGGATGATGATCGCCGAGAACATCGCCACGACGCCGGCGAGCTTGTTCGGGATCGAACGCAGGATCGCGTAGAACGGCAGATAGTACCATTCAGGCACGATGTGCGCCGGGGTCACGCCGGGGTTCGCCGGGATGTAGTTGTCGGCGTCGCCGAGATAGTTCGGCATGTAGAAGATGAACCAGGCGAAGAAGATCAGGAAGCACGAGACACCGAACGCGTCCTTGATGGTCGCATAGGGCGTGAACGGCACGGTATCCTTCTCGGTCTTGGCCTCGACGCCGGCCGGGTTGTTCTGACCCGCGACGTGCAGCGCCCAGATGTGCAGCACGACCACGCCGGCGATCACGAACGGCAGCAGGTAGTGCAGCGAGAAGAAGCGGTTCAGCGTCGGGTTGCCGACCGAATAGCCGCCCCACAGCAGGGTCACGATGCTCTCGCCGAAATACGGCACGGCCGAGAACAGGTTGGTGATGACGGTGGCGCCCCAGAAGCTCATCTGGCCCCACGGCAGCACGTAGCCCATGAAGCCGGTGGCCATCATCAGCAGGTAGATGATGACGCCGAGGATCCACAGCACCTCGCGCGGCTCCTTGTACGACCCGTAATAGAGGCCGCGGAACATGTGGATGTAGACCGCGAAGAAGAACATCGACGCGCCGCAGGCATGCATGTTGCGCAGCAGCCAGCCGTAATTGACGTCGCGGACGATCAGTTCGACCGACTTGAAGGCGAGGTCGGCGTGCGGCGTGTAGTGCATCGCCAGGATCACGCCGGTCAGGATCTGCAGCGCCAGCATCATCGAAAGGATGGCGCCGAAGGTCCACCAGTAGTTCAGGTTGCGCGGCGTCGGATAGGCCACGAAGGAGGAGTGGATCAGGCCGAAGATCGGAAGGCGCCGTTCGATCCACTTCAAGGCGGGGTTGCTCGGTTGGAAATCAGATGGTCCGCTCATTGATGCGATCCTGAAGAAGAAAAACGACGCGATGGGTCCAAGGGGAAGCCGAAGTCCCGGAGGGTCCGGGACTTAGCCGATCTGGATTTTGGTGTCGGTAAGGAAGGCGTAGGGCGGCACCGCCAGGTTGGCGGGCGCCGGCCCCTGGCGGATACGACCGGAGGAGTCGTACTGGGAGCGTGGCAGGGGCAGAAGAAGCGTCGTAATTGCCCTCATGGGCGATCGGGATACAGCCGAGATGGGTGCAGATGCCGATCACGACCAGCCACTGGTCGTGGCCGGACTTGACGCGGGCCGAGTCGGGCTGCGGATCGGGCAGGCTCGAGAGCGGCACCTTCTGGGCCTCCTCGATCTGCTTCTTGGTGCGGTGGCTGATGTAGATCGGCTTGCCGCGCCAGAACACCTTGATGTCCTGGCCCTCGGCGATCGGGGTCAGATCGACCTGGATCGGCGCGCCGGCCGCGATCGTCGCGGCATCCGGGTTCATCTGGGCAACCAGCGGCCAGACAGTGGCGGCTGCGCCGACCACGGCGGCAGCTCCGGTTGCAACAAAGAGAAAATCACGGCGTGTCGGATGGTCCGCCGAAGACGCTGTCGTCACGATTCCTAGCCCTTTCTTTTCTGCAGCCGGTGGAACCGCCCCAGAGACGCTGGGAAGCGCCCCAAGAAAGGCTGCCGGCGCCCGCGGCCCCCGCGGCGGCAGAAAACCGCTATTCCCCACCCCAAATGGCGGAACAGCAGTCCAGAATCGTTCTATTGGCACCCTTGCCGGACGAGCGCAAGCCCGCTATCGGCTCGCACACGTGCAATGCACGAAATCCGCGCCGAGCGATGTTTTATTGAGACAATTTCATCCGGATTTCACAGGTCGTCCGCACCATGCAGATCGCGCTGTTCCAGCCCGACATCCCCCAGAATACAGGGACGATTCTGCGCCTCTGCGCCTGCCTGGACGTGGCAGCCCATATCATCGAACCGGCGGGATTCGACAGCTCGGACCGGAATTTCCGCCGGGCGGGTATGGACTATCTCGACCATGTGCGGTTGAAGCGTCACGACTCATGGTCGAAATTCGAGGAATGGCGGGCCGAGGCAGGATGCCGGCTGGTGCTGTTCACGACCAAGGCGGCGAAATCCTACCTTGATTTCGCGTATGCGGCCTCCGATGTGCTGCTGTTCGGGCGCGAAACGGCAGGGGTGACCGATGCGGTGGTCGCGGCCGCGGATGCGCGGCTGGTGATTCCGATCAGGCCGACCATGCGTTCGCTCAATGTGGCGGTCACGGCGGCCATGGCCGTCGGTGAGGCGCTGCGGCAGACGGGTTCAGGATTTGCCGGCTCAGAAATTGCCGGTCCGGCAACTTAAGGGATTTTTGGTGAGCTACGCGGTCAAGGAGATCTTTCTCACCCTGCAGGGCGAAGGCGCCCATGCGGGCCGCGCCTCCGTGTTCTGCCGCTTCGCCGGCTGCAACCTCTGGAGCGGCCGCGAGCAGGACCGCGCCGGGGCGGTCTGCCGGTTCTGTGACACCGATTTCGTCGGCACCGACGGCACGCTCGGCGGCCGCTATGCCGACGCGGCCGAGCTCGCCGGCACCATTGCCGCGCAATGGACCGGGGGCGAGGCCGACCGCTACGTGGTGCTGACCGGCGGCGAGCCGCTGCTGCAGGTCGACACCGCCCTGATCGAGGCCCTGCACGGCCACGGCTTTGCGATCGCGATCGAGACCAACGGCACCATCGCCCCGCCCGACGGGCTCGACTGGATCTGCGTGAGCCCCAAGGCCGCATCCGAACTCGTGGTGCGCAGCGGACACGAGCTCAAGCTGGTCTATCCGCAGCCGGAGAATGCGCCGGAGGACTTTGCGGGGCTTGCCTTCGAGCGCTTCTCGCTGCAGCCGATGGACGGCCCCGACGTGATCGAGAACACCGAGCGGGCGATCGCCTATTGCCTGAAGCACCCGCAATGGCGCCTCAGCGTGCAGACGCACAAGACGCTCGGGATTAGATGAACCAACCGGAGCGTTTTCAAGCGAAGTGGGTACCGGTTCGCATTAAGAAAACGCGACCAAACTAGAGACAGAACTGGATTGTTGAGCGAGATGTGGGAATTGACGAAAGCGTTTCGGTTCGAGGCTGCGCATGCGCTGTCCGGAACGACCTTTGGTGCCGCCAGCGAGGAGATCCACGGCCACTCGTTTCGAGCCGAGGTGACCGTGCGCGGCACGCCGGACCCGAAAACCGGAATGGTGGTCGATCTCGGCCTGCTCGAACGCGCCATGGCCGAGGTGCAGAAGACGCTCGACCACAAGTTCCTCAACAAGATCGAGGCGATCGGTGTCCCGACGCTGGAAAATCTCTC
This sequence comes from Bradyrhizobium viridifuturi, assembly GCF_001238275.1. Classification (GTDB taxonomy): domain Bacteria; phylum Pseudomonadota; class Alphaproteobacteria; order Rhizobiales; family Xanthobacteraceae; genus Bradyrhizobium; species Bradyrhizobium viridifuturi. The sequence goes on along the minus strand of NZ_LGTB01000009.1, from coordinate 169,781 downwards.
GCGCTTCATCTGGGAGCGGTTGCAGCACGCGGGCAAGCTGACCCGCGTCAGCGTCCATCGCGACAGCTGCAACGAGAGCTGCACCTATTTCGGCCCGCAAGGTTAGTCATGCTGCCAACAGACCCCGCCATCATCGAAGACCGCAAGGCGCGTGCGCGCGGCTGGTTCGAGACCCTGCGCAACGACATCTGCGCGGCCTTCGAGAAGCTCGAGGACGACGCCTCCCCAACGCTCTATCCCGGCGATGCGGGCCGGTTCGTGCGCACCCCCTGGGATCGCACCGACCATACTGGCAAGCCGGGCGGCGGCGGCGTGATGTCGATCATGAAGGGCCGGCTGTTCGAGAAGGTCGGCGTGCACTGCTCGACCGTGCATGGCGAGTTCGCCCCCGAATTCCGCGCACAGATTCCCGGCGCCGCGGATGATCCGAGGTTCTGGGCCTCGGGTATTTCGCTGATCGCCCATCTGCGCAATCCGAACGTGCCCGCCGTGCACATGAACACCCGCTTCGTCGTCACCACCAAGGCCTGGTTCGGCGGCGGCGCCGATCTGACGCCGGTGCTGAACCGGCGGCGCACCCAGGAGGACCCCGACACGGTCGCCTTCCATGCCGCGATGAAGGCGGCCTGCACCGGACCGAACGGCGTGGCCGACTACGACAAGTACAAGAAATGGTGCGACGACTATTTCTATCTGCCGCACCGCAAGGAAGCCCGTGGCGTCGGCGGCATCTTCTACGACTGGCATGACAGCGGCGACTGGGAGGCCGATCTCGCCTTCACCCAGGACGTCGGGCGCAGCTTCCTGAAGATCTATCCCGAGCTGGTGCGGCGCAATTTCGCGGCCGACTGGAGCGCGGAGGATCGCGATGAGCAGCTGATCCGCCGCGGCCGCTATGTCGAGTTCAACCTGCTCTATGACCGCGGCACCATCTTCGGCCTGAAGACCGGCGGCAATGTGGATTCGATCCTGTCATCGCTGCCGCCGGAGGTGAAATGGCCGTGACCAAGCTGCCGCGCGCGATGCTGATCGACATGGACGACACCATCCTGTCGGCCTATGGACGTCCCGAGATCGCGTGGAATGCGATCACCACTGAATTCGCCGCGGAGCTGGCGCCCCTGCCCCCGGACATGGTCGCAACCGCGTTGTTGGCCTCTGCACGGCAATTCTGGTCGACTGCCGAGCCGATCTGGCGGATCAAGCTCGGCGAGGCGCGCCGGCTCACCGTGAAGGGCGGCTTCGCTCAGCTGGCCGCGGCGGGCCACCGCGCGCTGCCCGACGACCTCGCCGACCGCATCGCCGATCGCTTCACCGCCTATCGCGAGGAGGAGATGTTCATCTTCCCCGGCGCGCATGAAGCGATCGATGCGTTCAAGGCGCTCGGCATCAAGCTCGCGCTGGTAACCAACGGCGCCGCCGACATGCAGCGCGCCAAGGTCGAACGCTTCGCGCTTGGCCATCGCTTCGATCACATCCAGATCGAGGGCGAGCACGGTTTCGGCAAGCCGGAGGAGCGCGCCTACCTGCACGCAATGCAGGCACTCGGCGTCACCGCAGCCGACACCTGGATGATCGGCGACAATCTCGAGTGGGAAGTCGTGGCGCCGCAGCGGCTCGGCATCTATGCGATCTGGATGGACGTGCACGGAGTCGGATTGCCGCCGGAGTCGACGATCAAGCCGGACCGCATCATCCGCTCGCTGACCGAACTGGTTCCGGCCACACGCAAATAGCTGTTTTCCACGTCTATTCCATCGAGGCCGCCGCGATCCGTGATTTGACTGTCATCACCGGTCGCTAGCTTGCCGTCCGCGTCATCCAGCGCGGAGGGAAGATCATGGAACTGAAACCAGGCGATGTCGTCATGCTGAAATCCGGCGGCCATCCGATCACGGTCGTCGAAGTCGAGGAAGACAAGGTCGAGTGTCTGTGGATGGGCACGGACGGCGATCTGTTTCGCGAAACCCTGCCGCTCGTCGCCCTCGAATCCACCGAGCTCGATCCTGAGGACGATGAAGAGGAAGACGACGAAGACGAGGACGACGACGAGGAAGAAGAAGACGACGAGGACAACGACGGCGACCGCAAGAAGAAGCGCAAGGCCGCGTGAGTCTTTCAGGCGATGCTGCCCGGCAGGTGCCGGCAGCATCGCTTCCGCTTCCCGTCAGAATGCTCGCAGCGCGCTCGTGATCATCACCACGCCGCCGGTGATCACGGCAGCATCGAGGATTGCGGCGTGGATGTGCACCGGCATCCGTTCCACGAAAGCCTTGGCGAGGAATGCGCCGGGAATGGCGACCAGGCCGATCAGGAGTGCAAGCGCAAGCACCTGTGCGGTGATAACCCCGGTCAGACCGAACACCGAGATCTTGACCGCGGCGCTCGTGAGCGAGATCACCGCATCGGTCGCGACCACGGCGGCACCCTCGAGGCCCGCCGCCATCAGCAGCGACAGCAGGATGACGCCGGAGCCCGCGGTGCCGCCGACCACGACGCCATAGCCGACCGCACCGGCCGCAAGGCCGCGCTCGCCGATCCTGACGCTGTGCTTGCGCAGCAGCCGCCGCAGCGGCACGCTCAGGATCAGCATGCTCCCGATCACCAGCGCAGCACCCGCACTGGTCAGCCGCGTGTAGCCGTAGGCGCCGAGCGCCGTGCTGAATAGCGCCGCCGCGATCACGATGATCGCCTTGCGGCGATCGGCGAATCTGACAAAGGCGATGAAGCGGCTGCTGTTGGTGAAGATCGACGAGATCGCGATGATCGGCACGACCGGCTCGGCACCGACCATCGGCACCAGCACCAGCGGCATCAAGGCGCCGGTGCCGTAGCCGGCGAGGCCTCCGATCACGGAAGCAAACAGGGCGACGGCTGCGACGAGCAGAATTTGAAGGAGCGAGATGTCTGCGAAGCCGGAGAGGAAATTCAAAGCCGATGGTCGCGGGTGAAACGGGAAACGGTCTGGTCGGCGATGCCAGACAGCACCTGCGGATCGAGCGGGAAATCCGCGGCTAGCCAAGCATCCTCGGCCAAGGTCAGTACATGCCCCAATGCCGGTCCCTCGGCAATCCCGCGCGCGATGAAATCCGACGCCCTCAAGGGAAAGTGAGGCGCGCGCCAGCGTTGCGGTAACGTGGCGAGTGCGCGCCACTGATCGACATCGCGGTCCGCGCCGGTGCGCGCCCAAGCCAATAGCAGGCGGTCACGATACGGCTCCTCGTCGAGCCGGTAGAGCCTGCGCTTGGCATGCGCCTCGTCCATGCCGGGCAGGCGCCACCAGCGATGGCCCATCGAATCCAGCGCCTTGGCCTCGGCGTTGGAGAGCCGCAGCCGGCTTGCGATACGCCGCGCGTCCTCGGTCACGGCGACTGTCAGCGCGGCGAGCCGGCGCATCGCGCTCGGCGTGAGCCCCATCAGCCTCTCGATCTCGATCATCGCCGCGAGCGGCCCGGTATAGGCAACGCCGCCGAACACCAACTGCAGCAACCCGGCATCTGCCATCGCGACCACCGCACCGGCGGCGCCGTTCGCGACCACGAGCTTGAGCGTCTCTATCCGGATGCGCTCGGCCGACAGGCCGGGCAATCCGCTGCAGCCGCCGATGCAGGCGAGATAGCCGGCACGATCGACCTCGCCTGCGCCATAGGCGGCGTGGAAGCGGAAGAAACGCAGGATGCGCAAATAGTCCTCGGCGATCCGCTGCGCGGGATCGCCGATGAAGCGCACCCGCCGCGCCTCGATGTCGGCGAGGCCGCCGACGTGATCATGCACGACGCCAGCGGTATCGACCGACAGGCCGTTGATGGTGAAGTCGCGCCGCTCGGCGTCGCGCACCCAGTCGCGCCCGAACGCCACCTTGGCCTTGCGGCCGAAGGTCTCGGTGTCCTCGCGCAGCGTCGTCACTTCGAAAGGGTGGCCGTCGATGACCAGCGTCACCGTGCCGTGCTCGATGCCGGTCGGCACGCTCTTGATGCCCGCCCGCTTGGCGCGGCGGATCACCTCCTCCGGCAGTGCGGTGGTGGCGATGTCGACGTCGGCGAGCGGGATCTGCATCAGCGCGTTGCGTACGGCGCCGCCGATCACCCGCGCCTCCTCGCCGTCGGCATTGAGCAGGCCGAGCACCCGCGCCGCCGGCCCCGAAGCGAGCCATGGCGCGTCGGACAGCAAGCGCACCTCGCTCATTTCTCAGCCCCCGGCACCAGCCTGCCATTCTCGATGTGAGCGGGAACATAGGTCGAGTTCGGCGGCGCGCCGGTCAATTCGGCGAGCAGCACGAAGCTCACGATGACCATCACCAGCGCCGCCAGCGTCAGCTTCATGATCATGTCGAGCGGCCAGGACGCCGGCAGCGTCACGCCGGACCGCGTCGTGATGAGGAAGATGGCATAAACCGCGAAAGGGATCAGGAAGATTCCGATCTCGGTCAACACCGTGCGGATCATGACAGATAGATCCGCTCATACAGCACGCGCAGGATACCCGCGGTCGCGCCCCAGATGTAACGCTCGGCGAACGGCATCGCATAATAGGAGCGGTCCATGCCGCGGAATTCCTTGGTGTGAATCTGATGATTCTCGGGGTTCATCAGGAAAGCGAGCGGCACTTCGAACGCATCGACGACTTCGGCCTCGTTGATCTCAAGGGCAAATCCCGGCTTCACCTTGGCGACCGTCGGCAGGATACGGAAGCCGAACGCGGTGCCATAGAGGTCGAGATAGCCGACAGGGTCGATGAATTCCCGCTTCAAGCCGACTTCTTCGCAGGCTTCGCGCAGCGCGGCATCGAGCGGCGAGGCATCGGTGGCGTCGATCTTGCCGCCGGGAAACGAGATCTGGCCGGCGTGGCTCGAGAGGTTGGGCGAACGCTGCGTCAGGAGCACGGTCGGCTCGGGATGATCGACCACCGGGATCAGCACCGCCGCCGGCCGCACCGGTTGCTCCTGCGCGACGATCTCGAGCATCCGGTCGTTGCCGGAATCTCCTGTGCGCGGAATGATATGCGGATCGACCAGGCCCGGCGGCACTTCGAAACTGAGCCGCGTGCGGGCCCGCGCGAAGAATTCCGTCGAGTTGATCGTCGCCGGCTTCACCTTCAGCAACGGCTCGTTCAAAGTGCGCCCCTCACCTGACTGGCATCGGCCATCGCGAAAAATTCGCCGCCGGACTCGATGCCGAACATCTCCTGACCATCGACCATCCGCTCCTCGCCCATGTCAACCAGATCGTAGTAGAGCGCGCGGGTGACCTTCGCCCACAGGTCGGCGCGGACATGCAGATAGGGCGTCAACCCGCCATCCTCGGCGGCCTCGAATCTGAGGCCGTGGCCCTTCTCGCAATCGACCCAATCATCGACGTTGGTCCGGAACCTGAGCAAACGGCCGCGCGCGTCTTCCTCGGTCTGCATTTCCACGGCGAGGAACGGCGCGTCGTCGACGCGGATGCCGACCTTCTCCACCGGTGTCACGAGAAAGTGCTTGCCGTCCTCGCGTTTCAGGATCGTGGAGAACAGCCGCACCAGCGCAGGCCGTCCGATCGGCGTTCCCATGTAGAACCAGGTGCCGTCAGGCGCGATTCGCATATCGAGATCGCCGCAGAACGGCGGATTCCACAGATGGACCGGCGGCAGGCCCTTGCGCCCGGCTGGACCCGACGTCGCAGCTCGGTTGGCAGCATTGGTGAGGCCTTCGAGGCCCTTGCCTCCGATGCCCGTAGTTTCACTGCCGGAATCGCTCTGCCCTTGCTTCGCCATTGTTTGCCTTAAAGTTTCCGACCTTCAATCTGGCACGTTTGGTGCACGTATTCTGAGATGTGGTCGGGATGTCATTCTCGCCACATCGTGATGCCGTTCATACCCTGAAATACCGATAAGGTGGGGATAGTTTAATTCAACGAATACATGGCCTTCGCATAGGTTTAGCATGCGGGCCATGCGATGACGACCAAGAGATGACGACAGATGCCGGCGCGGCAATGCGCGCATCGCCGAGAAGGAGCGGATCGGATGGCTGGTGCAGATAGCGTCGAAAAACTGGAGGATGTGATCGTCCGTTCGGCCGAGCAGGTCGCGGGCCAGATCAAGGCCGCCAAGGAAGCGGTGTCCACGGTCATCTTCGGCCAGGACCAGGTGATCGAAAACACGCTGGTGACGATCCTGTCCGGCGGCCACGCGCTCCTGATCGGCGTGCCCGGCCTCGCCAAGACCAAGCTGGTCGAGACGCTCGGCGTCACGCTTGGGCTCGATGCCAAGCGCATCCAGTTCACGCCCGACCTGATGCCGTCGGACATCCTCGGCGCCGAGGTGCTCGACGAGAGCTCCACCGGCAAGCGTTCATTCCGCTTCATCTCGGGCCCGGTGTTCGCGCAGCTCTTGATGGCCGACGAGATCAACCGCGCCAGCCCGCGCACACAGTCGGCATTGCTGCAAGCCATGCAGGAGCAGCACATCACCATTGCCGGTGCGCGGCATGATCTGCCGAAGCCGTTCCACGTGCTCGCGACGCAGAATCCGCTCGAGCAGGAAGGCACCTATCCGCTGCCCGAAGCGCAGCTCGACCGCTTCCTGATGGAAATCGACGTCGACTATCCCGATCGCGACGCCGAACGGCGCATCCTGTTCGAAACCACCGGCGCCGAAGAGGCAACCGCCAAACCGTCGATGGATGCGGAGACGCTGCTCACGGCACAACGACTGGTGCGGCGCCTGCCGGTCGGCGATTCCGTGGTCGAAGCGATCCTGACGCTGGTGCGCGCCGCGCGCCCCGGCACCGAGGGTGGCGAGGCCGGCAAGCTGATCGCGTGGGGACCCGGTCCCCGCGCCAGTCAGGCCTTGATGCTGGCGGTTCGCGCCCGCGCGCTGCTCGACGGCAGGCTCGCGCCGTCGATCGACGACGTGCTCGATCTCGCCGAGCCCGTGCTCAAGCACCGCATGGCGCTGACCTTCTCGGCGCGCGCCGAGGGCCGCACCATTCCGGATGTGATCAAGCAATTGAAGACGCGGATCGGTTGATGGCGGCTGACAACAGGCACCAGAACGAGGAGATCCTGGCGGTCCGACGTGCAGATGGCGAAAGCCGATCGCTCGCCGCGTCGCTGCCGCGCCTGGTGCTTGAGGCCCGCCGTGTTGCGGCCAACGTCATCCATGGCCTGCACGGCCGCCGCCGCGCCGGCTCGGGCGAGAATTTCTGGCAGTACCGCCGCTTCGTCTCCGGCGAGCCGTCGCAGCGCGTCGATTGGCGCCGCTCGGCACGCGACGACCATCTCTATGTACGCGAGCAGGAATGGGAAGCCGCGCACACCGTGTGGATCTGGGCCGACCGGTCGCCCTCGATGGCGTTTGCCTCTCGCGATGCGCGCGACAGCAAGCTGGAGCGCGGACTGATCGTCGCCTTCGCACTTGCCGAGTTGCTCGTGGCCGGCGGAGAACGCGTCGGCATTCCCGGCCTGATGACCCCGACCGCAAGCCTCAACGTGATCGACAAGATGGCGGAAGCGATCTTGCACGACGAGACGACGCGCGCGAGCCTGCCGCCGTCCTTCGTACCGTCGTCGCTGGCCGAAGTCGTCGTGCTGTCGGATTTCTGGTCGCCGATAGCTGAGATCACGACGATGCTTGCCGGGCTTTCCTCCTCCGGCGCGCACGGCACGATGCTCCAAATCGTCGATCCCGCCGAAGAGACCTTCCCCTATTCCGGCCGTATCGAATTCGTCGAGCCCGAGGCCGGCAGCGTCATCACCGCGGGCCGGGCCGAGAGCTGGGCGAGCGACTATGTCGCGCGCGTCGCGCTGCATCGCGAGCAGATCCGCGCCGAGACCGGCCGGCTCGACTGGCTGTTCTCGACCCACACCACCAGCCGCTCCGCGGCCGAGCTGCTGCTGTTCCTGCACGCCGGCATGATGGTGAATAAGGGCGGCGGCCGGTCAACCGTCAAGGCGGGACGCAGCGCATGATCGCAGGCCTCCCCCTCTCCTTCGCCGAACCGCTGCTGCTGCTGGGGCTGGTCAGCCTGCCGGTGCTGTGGTGGCTGCTGCGCGTGATGCCGCCGCGGCCGCGCCGGGTCGAATTCCCGCCGACGCGGCTATTGTTCGACATCGCGCCCAAGGAGGAGACGCCGTCGCGGACGCCATGGTGGCTGACGCTGCTCAGGCTCGCCGCCGCCGCGCTCGTCATCCTCGCCGCCGCCGGGCCGATCTGGAATCCGCAAACCGGCGTTGCCGCGGGCAAGCAGCCGCTGGTGATCCTGCTCGACGACGGCTGGAGCGCGGCTTCGAGCTGGGATGCGCGGATCAAGGCCGCCGACGAGCTGGTCACCAATGCCGACAGCGACCGCCGCGGCGTCGCGCTGGTGCCGCTGTCCGAGCCGACGCGCGACATCACGCTGATGCCGGCCGGCGCCGCGCGCGTCGCGCTGCGCCAGCTTGCGCCGAAGCCCTACTCGATCGATCGCGTTGAAACCCTTGCGACGCTGGAACGCTTCCTCAAGTCCACCGGCGACTGCGACATCGCCTGGCTGTCCGACGGCGTCGACACCGGCCGCGGCAGCGAATTCACCGAAGGCCTCGGCAAGGTGATCGAGAATCGCAATCTGACGATCTATGCCGGCGGCACGCAATCGGCGCAGGCGCTGGTCGCGGCCGAGAACGCCGCCGCCAAGATGACCGTGAAGGTGCTGCGCACCGAGAGCGGCATCGCGGCCGGCACGGTGCGCGCGGTCGACGCCAAGGGCTCGCCGATCGGCGAGGCCCGCTACAGTTTCGGCCCGCAGGACCGCGAGACCGAAGCCGCCTTCGACCTTCCGGTCGAATTGCGCAACGACATCGCGCGGCTCGAGATCGCCGGCGAACATTCGGCCGGCGCCGTGCAGCTGCTCGACCGGCGCTGGCGCCGCCGCGCCATCGGCGTGGTCTCTGGCGCGAGCAACGACACCGCCCAGCCGCTGCTGGCCTCGACCTTCTATCTCTCCCGCGCGCTGTCGCCCTTCGCGGATGTCAGGCTCGGCGATCGCGGTGCACCGCAGCAGGTGATCGGGCAATTCCTCGATCAGCGGCTGCCGATGATCGTGATGGCTGATGTCGGCACGCTGTCGCCGGAGATCCGCGACCGGCTCAACGCCTGGATCGAGCAAGGCGGCGTGCTGGTGCGCTTTGCCGGCCCGCGCCTGGCGCAGGCCGATGACGACCTCGTTCCCGTCAAGCTGCGCCGCGGCGGACGCACGCTCGGCGGCAGCCTGACCTGGGAGAAGCCGCAACACATGGCCTCATTCGCTGCCGATGGTCCGTTCGCGGGCCTCACCGTGCCGAAGGACATCACCGTGAACCGCCAGGTGCTGGCCGAGCCCGACGCCGTGCTCGCGACCAAGAGTTGGGCCTCGCTGGAGGACGGCACGCCGCTCGTCACCGGCGAGCATCGCGGAAAGGGCGTGGTCAGCCTGTTCCATGTCGCGCCGACATGCGCTGGTCGGACCTGCCGATGTCAGGCACCTTCGTCGAGATGCTGCGCCGGCTGATCGATATGTCCGGCTACACCTCGAAGCCCGGCCCTGGCGTCGCCAGCGATCCCAATGCCGAGACGGTTGCGCCGCTGCGCACGCTCGATGGCTTCGGCGCCTTCGGCCCGCCGCCCTCGACCGCCAAGCCGATGTCGGCGGACTATCGCGACCGCGGCACCGCGGACCATCCGCCCGGCTTCTACGGCACCGCCGAGAGCCCGATCGCAGTCAACACGCTGGCCTCTGCCGACCGCATCGCGCCGCTGGACATCTCCGGCCTGCGTGCCAAGCATGCGACCTACACCAACGCCGAGCCGCGGGACCTGCGCGGCATCATGCTGTCGACGGCGCTGGCACTATTCCTGCTCGACGCCATCGTGGTGGCGATGCTCGGCGGCGGCCTCGCCGCGCTGATCCGACGGCGCGCCGCGCCCGCGGTGCTTGCGCTGGCGTTCGCCCTTGCGACGACGATGGTGCCCTCGCCGAGCCGTGCGCAGAACAGCAGCAGCGACGACTTCGCCATCAAGGCGGTGTCGCAGACGCGGCTCGCTTATGTGGTGACCGGCAATGCCGACGTCGATTCCATCGTCAAGGCCGGGATGTCCGGACTGACGCTGTTCCTCGGCCAGCGCACGGCGCTGGAGGCCGGCGATCCCGTCGGCATCGATCCCGCGCGCGACGAGCTGGCGTTCTTTCCGCTGATCTATTGGCCGATCGTGCCGGGCGCGCCGAAGCCGCCGCAGGACGCCATCAACAAAATCGACGCCTACATGAAGCAGGGCGGCACCGTGCTGTTCGACACCCGCGACGCCATCGAGGCGCCGCCGGGCGACAATGGCGCGTCGCAGACACCGGGCATGCAGACGCTGCGCGAATTGCTGTCGACCCTCGACGTGCCTGAGCTCGAGCCGGTGCCGCGCGAACACGTGCTGACCAAGACGTTCTATCTGCTGCGCGACTTCCCCGGCCGCTTCAACTCGGGCCAGACCTGGGTCGAGGCGCTGCCGCGCGAGGACGATGAAGAAGCAGCGCAGCGCCCGGCGCGCGGCGGCGACGGCGTCTCGCCGATCATCATCACCTCGAACGATCTCGCCGGTGCCTGGGCGATCCGGCCCGACGGTCAGCCGATGTTGCCGCTGACGCCGGGCGAGCCGCGCCAGCGCGAATTCGCTTTCCGCGCCGGCGTCAACATCGTGATGTACACGCTGACGGGCAACTACAAGGCCGACCAGGTGCACGCACCTGCCCTGATCGAGCGGCTGGGACAATGATATGAACTACGGTATCGCGTTCACACCGCTGGTTCCTTCGCTCGTGCTGTGGATCGCGCTCGGCGCGATCGTCGTCATCGCGGCATTGCTGCTGCTGTCGCGCGCACGCGGCGCCGCGGTGCGTGTCGCCGCGCTGGCGCTGATCCTGCTCGCGCTTGCCAATCCCTCCTTTACCCGCGAGGACCGCGAGCCGTTGACTTCGGTCGCGGCCGTCGTGATCGACAAGAGCCCGAGCCAGAATTTCGGCACGCGCAACCAGGAGACCGACAAGGCGCGCCAGGCGCTGGTCGACAGCCTGAAGCAGATCAAGGGCCTCGAGGTCCGCGTCGTCGAGGCCGGCCAGGCCGACGGCGAAACCGACGGCACAAAACTGTTCGGCGCGCTGACGTCGGCGCTCTCGGACGTGCCGGTCGAGCGCGTCGCCGGCGCGTTCATGATCACCGACGGCCGGGTGCACGATATTCCCGCCAACACCCAGGCGCTCGGCTTCCAGGCGCCGGTGCACGCCTTGATCACCGGCCGCAAGGACGAGCGCGACCGCCGCATCGCAATCACGGCGGCGCCGCGCTTCGGCATCGTCGGCCAGACCCAGACCATCACCTACCGGCTCGACGATCAGGGCGTCACCGGCGAGCGCGCCAAGGTCACGGTCCGGCGCGACGGCGAGGTGATCAACGAGCGTACGCTGACCTCAGGTCAGACCTCCAGTGTCGATATCGACATCAAGCATGCCGGTCCGAACATCGTCGAGATCGAGGCCTCGCCGCTCGAGAACGAGCTGACACCGGTCAACAACCGCGCCGTGGTCGCGATCGACGGCGTGCGCGACAAGCTGCGCGTGCTGCTGGTGTCCGGCGAGCCGCATGCCGGCGAGCGCACCTGGCGCAACCTCCTGAAGTCCGACCCCAGCGTCGATCTCGTGCACTTCACGATTCTAAGGCCGCCGGAGAAGCAGGACGGCACGCCGATCAACGAGCTGTCGTTGATCGCGTTTCCGACCCGTGAGCTGTTCCAGCAGAAGATCAACGAATTCCAGCTGATCATCTTCGACCGCTACGCCCGCCAGGGCGTGCTGCCGATCGCCTATTTCGACAACATCGCGCGCTATGTCCGTTCCGGCGGCGCGGTGCTGGTGTCGGCCGGTCCCGACTACGCCTCGACCACCAGCATCTGGCGCACGCCGCTGGATTCGGTGCTGCCGGCCGAGCCGGTCGGCGTCACCGAGAAGCCGTTCTATGCGCATTTGAGCGATGCCGGAAAACGCCACCCGGTGACGCGCGGGCTGGAAGGTTCGAATGCCGAGCCGCCGCATTGGAGCCGATTCTTCCGCACCGTCGACACCCGCAACGCGATCAACTCGCCGGTCATGACCGGCGCCGACGGCAAACCGCTGCTGCTGCTGTCGCGGTTCGGCGAAGGCCGCGTCGCGCTGCTGCTGTCCGACCAGATCTGGCTGTGGGCGCGCGGCTATGAGGGCGGCGGCCCGCACCTCGATCTGCTGCGGCGGGTGTCGCACTGGCTGATGAAGCAGCCCGACCTCGACGAAGAGGCGCTGCGCATGCAGGTGCAGGGCAAGGACCTCATGGTGGTGCGACAGACCATGGCCGACACCGTCGCGCCGGTCACCGTGACGTCACCGAGCGGCGCCACGCATGAACTGACCTTAACCGCCGGCGATCCCGGCGAGTGGCGCGCGACCCTGCCCGCGAACGAGCTCGGCCTGTGGCAGGCCACCGACGGCACGCTGAAGGCACTGATCAATGTCGGCCCGACCAACCCGAGGGAATTCTCGGAAGTCACCTCGACCACCGACATGCTGAAGCCGCTGGCGCAGGCGACCGGCGGCGACGCACGGCGCATCGTCGACGGGTCGAGCCTCGACATGCCGCGCATCGTGCCGGTGCGCGCATCCTCGATCTTCCGCGGCGACAACTGGCTCGGCGTCAAGATGCGCGACGCCAGCGTGGTCAAGGGCGTCGGCGTGCTGCCGATGTTCGCGGGCTTGGTCGGCCTGCTGCTGCTGCTCGGCGGATTTGCCGCAACCTGGCTGCGCGAGGGACGTTGAGCCCGGCCGGGCTCGCGTCGGCGTTGCGTCAAACACACACACCGGCAACACACCGACACAGTGTGTCCGAAGGTTGGTTGACATCTCGGCTGCCCTCCGATGTTATAATGTAACATCGGACGGCCGGGGAATGAGCGCGGTGCCGATGGGTGGGACTCAATCGGCATGAACTGGTTCCGAAGACGCATCAAGACTGGCTCGCGGCTGGCGCTGTTCGCGCTCGCCGTCCAGTTCGTGCTGTCGTTCGGGCACTTCCATCCCATTGCGGCCGCGCAAGCCGCACCCGCCGTCCAGACCGGCCTGTCGCTGCTCGATCTTGCCTATATCGGGACCTCGGCAACGCCTGATCTCGCGGTCCAGGTGACCGGGACCGAGCCGCCGGCCCGGCACGACAACGACCGGCACCATCCCGCCGATAATTGCGCGATCTGCACTGTCATCTCGCTCGCGAGCAGCGTGCTGTTCACGGCGCCGCCGGTGCTGTTGCTGCCGGAAGCCGTCGAGCTTCTGTTCCGCACCACCAATGCCGAATTCGTCCATCTGAAGTCGCGCCTGCGGCCTTCCGCTCCCGCGCACCTCCTGTGTCCTGACATCGACTGATTGCTGCACGCCCCGAGCGGACGGCCGCGTCACAGTTGCGGCCTCCCGCCGGGCAAATCGGGATCGATCCGTCGTTTCGACGGGGCTGGATCAGCACTTCCAGCACTTGGACCAGGACAATGACACTTCAGAAGATACGAGCACTCCACATCGGAGGCGCGAGCTGGCTGCTGCTCGGCGCAATGCATGGCAGCGCGCTGGCCGACGACACGCCGACGCAACTCCCTGACATCACCGTGACGGCGCCAAGCCCGATCCAGCGGCACCGCACCGTGCCAACGCGCACGCCGACCCGCGCTGTCCGGGCTGCACCAGGCCGCAACAGCGAACGCGCCGCGGCGGTGCAACCGGCGCCCGCCGCGGCGGCGCCGGCGCCGCAGCAGGGCGTGCTCCCCGTCGTCACCGACCAGTTCGCGACCGTCACCGTGGTGCCGAACGAGGAACTGCGGCGCTCCGGCGGCGCGACGCTCGGTGATCTCCTGTTCTCGAAGCCCGGCATCACCGGTTCGAGCTTCGCGCCCGGCGCATCGAGCCGGCCGATCATCCGCGGCCTCGACGTCAACCGCGTCGCATCGTCGAGAACGGTCTCGGCGGCGGCGGCGTCTCCGATCTCGGCGAGGATCACTTCGTGCCGATCGATCCGTTCTCGACCAACCAGATCGAGGTGGTGCGGGGGCCTGCGGCGCTGCGCTACGGCTCGACCTCGATCGGCGGCGTGGTGAGCGCCTCCAACAACCGGATTCCCGACGCGATGCCGACCTGCGCGGCGGCGCCGTTCCAGAGCTATGGGCTACCGGTGAAGGCGCCGCTGGCCGACGCCGGCGGCCCGGGTTGCCTCAATGTCGAGACCCGCACGTCGGTGAGCTCGGTCAATCGTGGCGTCGAAGGCGGCATGCTGCTCGACGCCGGTGGCAACAATGTCGTCGTGCATGCCGACGTCTATGGCCGCACCACGAGCGACTACAGCATTCCGAGCTATCCGTATCTGTTCGACCAGACCCGGCCGGTGAACGGCCGCCAGCCGAACTCCGCAACGCAGTCGGACGGCGCCTCGGTCGGCGCGTCGTATTTTTTCCAGGGCGGCTATGTCGGCGCGTCGATCACCCAGAACGACTCGCTCTACCACATCCCAGGCATTGACGGCTCCGACCACAAGACCCGGATCGATGCGCACCAGACCAAGATCGCGGTCAAGGGCGAGTACCGGCCCGATGCTGCCGCGATCGACGCGGTGCGATTCTGGGTCGCGCGACCGACTATCGCCACAACGAGCTCGGCCTTGCCGACCCAACCGATCTGTTCAGCGACGGCGTGCGCCAGACCTTCACCAGCAAGGAGCAAGAGGCCCGCGTCGAGGTGCAGATGATGCCGTTCAACGCGCGCTTCGCCACCGTGACGACTGCGTTCGGCCTGCAGGGCGGGCACCAGGAGTTGACCGCGCCGAGCCCGGACGATCCGGGCGCGCTATTCAACGGCCTGTGGAGCCCGAACAACAACAACCGCGTCGCGGGTTACGTCTTCAACGAGTTCAAGTTCACGGACCAGACCAAGGCGCAAATCGCCGGCCGCATCGAGCATGTGGAGCTGCATGGATCGACGCCGGATTTCCCGGCGGACTTCCTGCCCGATGGCGCGCCGCAGAGCTCGGTGTCGCGCAATCCGTCCTACACGCCGGTCAGCGGCAGCGTCGGATTGATCCAGAACCTGCCCGGCGACCTCGTCGGCAGCATCACCGCGCAATATGTCGAGCGCGCGCCGAAGCCCGCCGAGCTGTTCTCGCGCGGCGCGCATGACGCCACCGCGACCTTCGATATCGGCAATCCGAACCTGACCATCGAGACCGCGAAATCGGTCGAGATCGGCCTGCGCAAGGCGACCGGACCGTTCCGTTTCGAGGCCACCGCCTACTACACCCGTTTCAGCAATTTCATCTATCGCCGCCTGACCGGGGTGATGTGCGGTGAGGATTTCGATTCCTGCGGCAATGGCGATCCTACCAACGAAGGCCGCCAGGCGGTTTATTCGCAGCGCGATGCGATCTTCCGCGGCGCCGAATTCCAGAGCCAGCTCGATATCGGCGCGCTCAATGGCGGCATCTGGGGCATCGAGAACCAGTTCGATGTGGTGCGCGCCACCTTCACCGACGGCAGCAACGTGCCGCGGATTCCGCCGGTGCGACTCGGTGGCGGCGTCTACTGGCGCGACAGCAACTGGTTCACCCGCGTCAACCTGGTGCACGCATTCGCACAGAACGACATCGCCGTGATCGGCGAGACCCCGACCGCAGGCTATAATCTGCTGAACGCGGAGATCACCTACAACACCAAGCTCAATCAATCGTGGATCGGCGCGCGCGAGATGACGCTCGGTCTGGTCGGCAACAATCTGCTCAACCAGAACATCCGCAACTCCGTCTCCTACACCAAGGACGAGGTGCTGATGCCGGGCCTCGGCGTGCGGGCTTTTGCCAATCTGAAGTTCTGAGACAAGCGTATCCCTCTGCCGTCACCGGCAGAGGGATCGTGCTCTTATGCCAGCGCCGTTCAATGCCCGACGACGACTTCGCTGATCTGAATCACCGGCTGCAGGTCGGTGTAGTTCGGAATGTCGCCCAAGATCTCCGGGGCGTGCTTGCCCATGGCGGCGCCAAAGGCTTCGACCGAGTCGCAGAAAATGTGGCACATCCCGACATAGGTGGCGGGCGTTCCCGGTGCGCCACCGGCGAGACCCTTGTCGACCGTGTAATATTTGCAGGCGTCGCCGAGCCTCGCCTTCACCAGCGGCATGTGCTTGTCGCGATAATAATCGTGATCAAAGCGTGCGCCTGGATTGTTCGGATACATCACACTGACCTTGATCATGGCGCGCACTCTCCCTGTTGATATGACATGCGCCGGTCTTGTCCCGGCGCTTGCCTCAACTGTGCGTCAGATTGCCGGAGGGCGCAACCATTCCGGCAATGGCTCGCGCGGATGTCAGATCGCCTTGCTCCAGTCCGGCTGGATCGGCCCCGACACGCCCTCGAACGCGCCGTCGACCAGTTCCATGACAAGCAGGCGACTGTAGTCGACCGGGCCGGGCATCGTCATCCGCCCTTTCGGGACCGGCTTGAAGCGACCCGTGCGTAGTACGGTTCGTCACCGACCAGCACGATCAGCCGATGGCCCTTGGCGCGGGCGTCATTGATCGCACGCTCGAGCAGCGCGCGGCCGACGCCGCGGCTGCGGAACGGCGGCTCGACCGTCAACGGCCCGAGCATCAGCGCCGGCGTATCGCCAATGCAGATCGGCAGCTGGCGCACCGAGCCGACCAGCAAGGTGCCGATCCGCGCGGTGAAGGAGACATCGAGCAGATGATCGACATGCTCGCGCAGCCGGTAGGCGCTGAGCACGAAGCGGCCAGGCCCGAAGGTACGCTCATGCAGGCGCTCGATCGCCTGGGCGTCTTTCGGGGTCTCGGGCAGGATGGTCAGGGACAGTTCGGTCATTGTGGGGCGCGGGATAGCATCTGGCGCGGGCGCGGTCCATCACCGCCATGTCGCCGGCGGCGGCCGGCCCTCGAGCACCTCCGCAATCCGCAGCCGCGTGCCGGGGGTGGTGTCCTCCGGCAGTGCGGTCGGATCGAAGAAGCCGCAGGCCACGATCTCGCGATTCGGCTCCGGCAGCCGGTCCTGCCGGTAGTTCCGGACGACATAGACCGCGACATGATCGCGCGGCGAGACGTGGCTGTTGTGAAAGACGCCGTGCAGCACCGGCTCTCCGGTGAGCTCGATCCGCCCTTCCTCCTCCAGCTCCCGCCGCAGCGACTCGATAAAACTTTCGCCAACCTCGACCCCTCCGCCGGGCAGATACCAGCCATGGACGTAGCTGTGCTTGACCAGGAACACCTTGTTGTCGGCGTCGAGCACGACGGCGCGGACCCCGAGCGTCATGCTGCGGACCAGCCGCCAGTAGAAATGAAACACCCACCTGATCTGCGGCTCGTAGCGCTTGCGTAAATCGAGCAGGACCGTCACTGAACCCTCGACATCATGCTGTTTGATCCGTGCATTGATCCTTGCTTTGATCCTTGCGCGCCTGCACAGCTCTTGCCAATACAGGGCAGGACGTTCGGGATAGCACGACATGACCGGCTGCCGGCCACTTTTCACCGACAATCCGAAGGGAATCGCGTGATGGCGGCGTTCCGCCTCGCACATCTGTCGGATCCGCATCTGCCGCCGCTGCCGGCCGCGCGGCTGCGCGATCTCGCCGGCAAGCGCGCCTTTGGCTACCTGAACTGGACGCGCAACCGTCACAAATATCACCGCCGCGACGTGCTCGATGCGCTGGTGTCGGACATGCAGGCGCAGCAACCGGACCATGTCGCTGTCACCGGCGACCTCGTCAACCTAGCGCTGGATGCCGAATTCAATCCGGCCCGGCAATGGCTGGAGGGCGTCGGCGGCGCTGCCGACGTCACCGTGGTCCCCGGCAATCACGACGCCTATGTGCGTGCGACCCGGCATCGCTTCGTCAGCCACTTCGGCGACTATCTGCGCGGCGACGCCGATGGCGCCGCGACGCATTTTCCGTTCGTGCGCCGCCGCGGCCCGGTGGCGCTGATCGGCGTCTCCTCGGCGGTGCCGACGCCGCCGCTGATGGCGACCGGCTGGCTCGGCCATGCCCAGCTCGACGCGCTGGAGACGATCCTCGCGCAGCTATCGCAGGAGGATGCCTTCCGCGTCCTCCTGGTGCATCACCCGCTACACTCCGACGGGCGCGCCAAGCGGCTGACCGATTCGCATCATCTCTTGGCGCTGCTCAAGCGGCACGGCGTCGAGCTGGTGCTGCACGGCCACGACCACATCCATTCGACGATGTGGTTCGACGGCCCCGAGCGCAAGATTCCGGCAATCGGCGTGCCGTCGGCATCGGCGCTCGCGCGCAAGCACTATCCGGCGGCGGCCTACAATCTGTTCTCGATCGAGCGCGACGGCAACGCCTGGCGCTGCGAGCAGATCGTGCGCGGCCTCGGCAACCACGAGGGTATTCGCGAGCTCAAGCAAGTGCGGTTGTCCTGAAGCGCGAGTTGAATCGTTCTCTCTCTGGCGTCTTGTTTGAGCATGATCTTTTCGGAAAACCGCTCCGCACTTTTCCGGATCATGCTCTAATCCCCGCCTCCGCCGCCGCCACAACCACCGCCGCAGCCGCCTCCGCTGTCGCCGCCACCTCCACCGTCGCCACCACCTCCGTCACCGCCGCCATGGCTGCCCCCGTCGCCGCCATGGCTTCCGTCGCTGCCGGCATCGCCAAAACCCGCCGACGATCCGTCGATCGAGGAGTCGGCGAAATCGCCGCCGCAATAGGGACTGCTGCCGGCAATGCCGCTGCGCCGCAGCGCCTCGCAGTCGGTGTGATAGATGAAGCCGTTCGCGATGTTCAGCTTGGCGTCGAGCGCAAACAGCAAAGGCAGCCGCGTCGGCCTGACCGGATCGATGTTCTCGTATTTGCAGCAGTACCACCAGACCCGCCGCAGCCCCTCATTGCTCCGGCGCTGCTCCTTCACCAGCACGACGGCGGGCCTGTGATGCAGGAAGCCGCCGAAGGCGCGGCGGCAGAACGCATCATATTCGCGGGTGTAGAGAATGAATTCGTGCCAGAGGTCGTCGGCCGCCTGCGACGGCATCGAGACGAAGCGCTTGCCGCTCATCAGATAGGCGAGGAAGAACTGCCGCAGGCGCGCGAGACCAGCGCGCTGTCCTTGCGGGTGAATCCGGGGTGATGCTTCTCGAGCCGGGCCAATAGCCCCGCCGGCCATTTGAAGGTGCGGATATATTCGGCGCGCCGCAGCGTCTGCCATTTGCCGAACAGCACGGCGCTGCCGATCACGGCGCCTGCCGCCAGCACGCCGAAGAATGCCGAGGCGGGTGTTATGACCAAATTGCCCCCCGCTGGTCGGCGACTAGAAGTTTTGCACGCTCGCCAGCATCGCGAGGCCGAACAGCGCGAGCGCTCCCAGGATGAAGCCAAGCACGAACATGCCGAACCCGCCGCGGCGTTTCGGCGGCGCCACCGGTGCGGGCGGCGGCGCCGGCGGCTCGGCAACCGGAAGCGGCGTTGCCACCATCGCATGCTCGCGCTCGATCATGCGGCGTGCGACGTAATCGGTGACGGCATCGACGATCACGGCCACGTCGTGTGATTCGGCGAGCACGATGCGGCCGAACCGCGTGTCCTGCACGAAACGGTAGATCCGCTTGTCACGGCCCATCAGCACATGCGCGACCACGTCGATCCAGAGCCGCGGCGTCTCGCCCTGGCTGATGCCGCGGTCGAACAGATCGACCTTCTCCGGCACCTGCGCGAACAGCGGATCGAGCGCGTCGTTGAGGATCTCAAGCCGCGCCACTTCGGCATCGCGCAGTTCGACGACGACGCCGGTGCGATCGGCCGCCTCGATCCGCGCCCGCCGCAGCGCCTCTCGCAGTGTCGGCCGCATCTCGCGCGCCTCGCTGCCGGTGTTCTGCGGATCGGACATGCCTTGCGGTCTCGTGGTGACGGGTTTGCTTACCGATTAACCTATCAGCAACCATGACGTCCGCAAAGGACGTTGGTTCCCAAGCACTTAGGCTGCCACTTATCCCCAGATCAAAAACCCCATGCGGTGTCCCAAAAGCGGTCGCCCCACCCGGATGAACCGGATGGGGCCGCCGTCCTTGGACGTTTCTTAGCTCTGATAACTCTGGCGCTCAGGCCGAAACCCGCGACGGCTCCTCGACGATCGAGAAGCGCACGCCGGCCTTGTGGCGGCTCTCTTCCGAGACTTCCTTCCAGCACTCTTCGCTTCCTTGCGGGTCTTGAATGGACCGCGGACCTGGGCGGAGCCTTCGACGAGCTTGTGGAAGTTCATCGACCCGAACTCGCCGCCGATCACCCAGAAATTGCTGCCTTTGCTCATCGTCAGTCTCCTCTAAAAATCGGGCCGCCTTTGCCCGGCCGCCTGAAACCTGATCCTCGCGACCTGCCCGCCGGAGCGACATTCTTGACAGGGCATCGCGAAGTGCGTGTCAGGAGCTAAACGCGAAAAGGCGAAGTTCGTATAGATGCCTTGTTTTTTATTGGTGATGTCATGTAACATCTGAACTTGTAATAAATGTCGATTTGTAAATTTTGTCACAAAATAGGTCAGGAAAGCTGCCATGCCCGGCGAGTCAGGAAAGAAGCTGTTCGTCGGGCCGCGGTTCCGGCGGATCCGTCAGCAATTGGGGCTATCGCAGACCCAGATCGCCGAAGGGCTCGGCATCTCGCCCTCCTACATCAACCTGATCGAGCGCAACCAGCGGCCAGTGACGGCGCAGATCCTGCTTCGTCTCGCCGAAACCTACGATCTCGATCTGCGCGACCTCGCCACCGCCGACGAGGACCGCTTCTTCGCGGAACTCAACGAGATCTTCTCCGATCCGCTGTTCCGCCAGATCGACCTGCCGAAGCAGGAGCTGCGCGACCTCGCCGAGCTCTGCCCCGGCGTGACCCATGCGTTGCAGCGACTCTACGCCGCCTACACCGAGGCGCGCCGCGGCGAGACGCTGGTGGCGGCGCAGATGGCCGACCGCGAGGGCTCGCAGTTCGACGCCAATCCGATCGAGCGGGTGCGCGACCTGATCGAGGCTAACCGCAATTATTTTCCGGAGCTCGAGACCGCCGCCGAAAATCTGCGCGACGAGCTCAACGTACCGACCGAAGGGCTGTTCACCGCTCTCGCCGCCCGCTTGCGCGAAAAACATTCCATCGTCGCCCGCGTGATGCCGGTCGACGTGATGCGCGAGACGCTGCGCCGTTTCGACCGCCATCGCCGGCAGATCCTGATCTCCGAACTGGTCGACAGCTCTGGCCGCAGCTTCCAGCTCGCGCTGCAGATCGGCTTTGTCGAATGCGGCGCTGCGATCGACGCGATCGTCAGCCGCGCCGGCCCGCTCGACGACACCGCACGCAGACTCTATCGCATCACGCTCGCCAATTATTTCGCCGCGGCGGCGATGATGCCCTACCAAGCGTTTCATTCCGCGGCCGAAGCCCTGAGCTACGACGTTCACGTGCTGGCGCAGCGCTTCAACGCCGGCTTCGAGCAGGTCTGCCACCGCCTCACCACGCTGCAACGACCGAACGCGCGCGGCGTGCCGTTCTTCCTGCTGCGGGTCGATAATGCCGGCAATGTGTCGAAGCGGTTTTCCTCCGGCACCTTCCCGTTCTCCAAGTTCGGCGGCACCTGCCCGCTCTGGAACGTGCATTCGACCTTCGACATGCCCGATCGCCTGCTCAGCCAGGTGATCGAGCTACCCGACGGCACGCGCTATTTCTCGATCGCGCAGACGGTGCGCCGGCCGGTTGCGCCCTACCCGCAGCCGCAGCCGCGCTTCGCGATCGGGCTCGGCTGCGAGATCCGTCACGCGGCCAAGCTGGTCTATGCGACCGGCATGGATCTGGAAAAGGCCGAGGGCACCCCGATCGGCGTCAACTGCCGGCTTTGCGAACGCGAGAATTGCAGCCAGCGCGCCGAGCCGCCGATCACGCGCACCTTGATCCTGGATGAGACGACGCGGCGGGTGTCGTCGTTCGCATTCTCGAATGCGCGGGAGCTGTAACTTCACCCTCTCCTGGAGGGGAGGGTTGTGAGTCAATCCACTGCGGCAAAGGCCTTGCACCAGCCGTCCTTGCTGATGACGCCCTCGACCACCTTGCAGCCGTCGGGCGCGACGAACAGCGTGCACAGTCCGCAGGAGAGACCGAGCGATACCGATGCATGGATTCTGGACGGGTCTCACCACCCGAATATCAACCCGTTGACGGTATCCGGGCCGCCGGTTTAGGCCAGACTCGGGTGACGCGGCCACGCCAAAGGCATGTCAGCGAGGGAGCGGACGTCAAGCGACGGCACAACCGGCCGGGGCTAATGCGAGCCAGTATGCGCGCGCGACATCCGCCCGGGCTAACGCCCATCCGTGACGCGCCCCGGATCAGCGGCGCGCAACGGCCCCCGCCTCCGCGCGGGGCGCTGCGAAGCGCCGCCGCGCGAGAGTGACATCGGCCATCAGGTCGATCTGCGCCGCGTTTTGTCGTTTGTCGCCGTCAGCTACCCGGAGGCGAGTAGGCTGCCTTGAGCTTGGTTGCGTGCTGACGCACCACCCTGATCTCATCCTGCGTGAACAACCGGACCAGCTTCACATTCTGCATGGCGCCGGCCGCCACCACTACGCCGCTGATGGCAGGTGCGAAGCTCGGATCCGGTACGTCGAAGATCACCATCACACCGGGGCCGTCGGTCGCCGTGCTGTACATCGAAATCAACTTGCCGCCGGCTGACTCGATCAGCTTTTTCGCGGCCTCATATCGATTGGTCGCCGGGTTCTCCATGATGTTGTTGATCGAACGCGGCGTGTATTCACCCGAGAAGCAGAAATGCATGGCAATCGCTCCATTTGGCTGGGAATGAAAACAGCATTCACCCGGGCGTCGCCCGGGCAGGAGAAGATTTCGTACTGAAATGAATAAGAAAAGGCCTGCCGATGGCCATCAGCGCTGCCGCTCATTCTCCGGAATTCGGCGTAACCGGTGGCAGCTCGCCGCGCAATCTACATCAAACGTCGCGCAAATGAAATCGCATTCCTGCGCGACGCACACGACGCATGATCGACGCGGCACGGAGGGGCAGCGTGCCTGACGCACAAGCCAACGTCTTGCAAACAGAGGCAATCTGTCTCAGTGTCCCCGCGCCTGCCATCAAGAACAACCGAAAGAACACGCATGAAGCTTCGTCCGCTCGGCCGCTCCGGTCTCACCGTCCCTCCCCTCTGCTTCGGCTGCAACGTGTTCGGCTGGACGGTGGACGAGGCGTCGTCGTTTCGCCTGCTCGACACCGTGCTGGATCATGGACTGACGTTCCTGGACACGGCGGACGTCTATTCGCGCTGGGTGCCGGGCCATCACGGCGGCGAGTCGGAGACGATCATCGGCAAGTGGATGAAGACGCGCGGCACCCGCGACCGCATCATCCTCGCCACCAAGGTCGGCATGGACATGGGTAACGGCAATGTCGGGCTGAAGCCGGATTACATCGCGCGCGCGGTCGAGGACTCGCTGCGGCGGCTGCAGACCGAGACCATCGATCTCTACCAGTCGCACAAGGACGACGAGACCACGCCGCAGGAAGAGACGCTCGCGGCCTATGACAAATTGATCAAGGCCGGCAAGATCAGGACAATCGGCGCCTCGAATTTTTCGGCCGAGCGGCTCAAGAGCGCGCTCGATATTTCCAAGGCGAACGGACTGCCCCGCTACGAGAGCATGCAGCCCGAATACAGCCTCGCGGAGCGTTCCAGCTATGAAGGTGCGCTGCAGCGTGTCTGCGAGGAGAACGACGTCGGCGTGATCACGTTCTTCTCCCTCGCCGCGGGCTTCCTGACCGGCAAATATCGTTCGGAGAGCGACTTCGCCAAGAGCCCGCGCGGGTCGCGCAGCATTCCCAAATACATGAACCCGCGCGGCATGCGCATCCTCGCCTGTCTCGACGAGGTCGCCGCGGAGCAGCGCGCCGAGCCGGCCGCTATCGCGCTCGCCTGGCTGATGGCAAAGCCCTCCATCACCGCGCCGATTGCTAGCGCCACCAAGCCGGAGCAGGTCGCCACGCTCGTCGCGGCGACGAAGCTCGAGCTGAGCAAGGACCAGGTCGCGCGGCTGGATGCCGCGAGCGCGTAGCGGGGCGGCCTGCCCTTCACCTCGCCCCGCTTGCCGTTCAATCTGCTCTTATGTTGCTCTAACCCCACGGCCCGCGCTGGCCCGACGATCCGCCCCACGGGCTGCGCGGCGGATAGGTCGCGCCGGTGTTACGCGGCGCGGCCTGGGTGCCGAGCTCGGCGGCGAGCTGCTGGAGCGCTGCGATCCGGTTGGCGGTCGAGGGGTGGGTGGCGAACAGATTGTCGACGCCGTGGCCCGACAGCGGATTGATGATGAACATATGCGCGGTGGCGGGATTGCGCTCGGCCTCCATGTTCGGCACCTGATGCGCCGAATTCTCGATCTTGGCGAGCGCGGACGCCAGCCACATCGGCTGGCCGACGATGCGCGCACCATAATTGTCGGCGGCGTATTCGCGGGTGCGGCTGATCGCCATCTGCACCAGCATGGCGCCGAGCGGCGCCAAGATCATCATCGCGATCGAGCCGATGATGCCGGGGCCATTGTTGTTGCGGTTGCCGCCGAAGAACATGCCGAATTGCGCCAACATCGAGATCGCACCGGCGATCGTCGCCGTGATCGTCATGGTCAGCGTGTCGTGATGCTTGATATGCGCGAGCTCGTGCGCGATCACGCCGGCGAGCTCCTCGCGGCTGAGCTGCTGCATCAGGCCTGTGGTGACGGCGACCGCCGCGTTCTCCGGATTGCGGCCGGTCGCGAACGCATTGGGCTGCGCCTCGTCCATCACGAACACACGCGGCATCGGCAAGCTCGCGCGCTGCGCGAGCTCGGCAACGAGATTGTAAAGGTCCGGCGCCGAACGCGCATCGACCTGGTGGGCGCCGTACATCGACAGCACCATGCGATCGGAGTTCCAGTAGGTGAACAGGTTTGTCGCAGCCGCGACGAGCAGCGCGATCACGGCGCCGGTGCCGCCGCCGATCAGATAGCCGACGCCCATGAACAGCGCAGTGAGGCCGGCAAGCAGGAGCGCGGTGCGAAAATAGTTCATCGTGGTTCCCTGGCGGCAGGCAGAAATGCTGCCACAATCAACGCCGTTGAGGTAGGGATTTTGCGGTGCGCGTCGCAAGAGAAACCGGTGCGTCCCAGCGACGCGGCGCGGATTAACGATTGGTCATGTGCGCCGATCCGTTGGCTCCGCCGGGGCTACGCGACCGGCATCGCGCCTACTCCGCCGGCTCCTGCGCGAGCCGCACCTCCTTCTCGCGCAGCGCAACGCGCAGCATGCGGGCGAGCTGGGCCCGGCTGTAGGGCTTTCCGAGGAACAGGATGCCCTGCTCGAGCTTGCCGTCCTGGTCGATGGCATCATCGGTGTAGCCCGATGTGAACAGCACGCGCAGGCCGGGGCGTCTCCGCTTCGCCTCGGTGGCGAGGTCGCGCCCGTTCATCGCGCCGGGCATGATGACGTCGGTGAACAGGAGATCGACCGGCGCGCCGCTGTCGAGCACCGCGAGCGCTTCGTCGCCATTGTTGGCCGACAGCGTGGTGTAGCCCAGGCTCTCGATCTGGGTCAGCACGTAGGAGCGCACAAGCTTGTCGTCCTCGACGACCAGCACGATCTCCTGCGCACCGCGCGCCTCCGGCTGCCGCCGCTCGGGCGGCGCCGCAGCCGGCGAGACTGTCGCCGCACGCGGCAGGAACAGCATGACCCTGGTGCCGCGGCCGAGCTCGCTGTCGAGCACGATGTGGCCGTTGGACTGCTTGACGAAGCCGTAGACCATGCTGAGCCCGAGGCCTGTGCCCTTGCCGACGTCCTTGGTGGTGAAGAACGGCTCGAACACTTTTGCCAGATCGGCTTCGGCGATGCCCTGGCCGTTGTCGGTCAACGCGACCGCGACATAGTCACCGGCGGCGAGCCCGTCATGGCCGTGCACGTCAGACGGCTTGAACTCGGCGGTGCGGGTCTCGATCCGCAGCCGGCCGCCCTTCGGCATCGCGTCGCGTGCGTTCAGCGCGAGATTAATGATCGCGGTGACGAGCTGGTTGGCATCGACCAGCGCGCGCGGCAGGTCGGGCATCGGGCGAAAATCGATGTCGACATGGTCGCCGATAGTCGGCCGCAGCAGCTCGATGGTATCGACCATCAGCGCGTTGACGTCGACGTCGCTCGGCTGCAGCGGTTGCTTGCGCGCGAACGCCAGCAGATGCCGCGTCAGCGAGGCGCCGCGATCGGCGGCGTCGCGGATCAGGCCGGTGATCTCGGTGAGCTGGCGATTGTGGGTCACCGCCTCGGCGAGAATGTCGATGGTGCCGGTAATGACGGTGAGAATGTTGTTGAAGTCGTGCGCGATGCCGCCGGTGAGCTGGCCGACCGCTTCCATCTTCTGCGCCTGGCGGATCTTGCTCTCATTCGCCTCGGCTTCGCGGAACCGCTCGAGCAGGAATTCCGAGCGCTGGCGCTGTCGTCCCTCCTCGGCGAGCGCGACATGCGCCTCGCGCAGCTGTTGCTCGCTCGGGATCGCCAATATCTTCGGGATCAGCGGCCACAGCAGCACCGCGGTGATGATCGAGGCGATCGCGGTGAGTGCCTTGAGCAGGCCCTCGAGGCCGTAGATCGGCACCCACAGCGTGTAGATCGAGAACACATGGGTGAGGCCGCAGGCGAGGATGAAGGCGGCGAACGGCCAGGCCATCCAGCCGAACTGGAAGTCGCGCCGCTTGGAGACGAGGATTGCGAGCGCAAACGGAATCGAGAAATACGAAGCGGCAATGATGGCGTCTGAAATCACGTGGAGCCAGATCAGCTCCGGTTCCCACAACAGGCAAATGCCGTGTGGCGAAAACGTCGACGAATCCAACAGACGCTCGAGAAAACTCCACATGGGTCCCTCCGGGCGTGATCGATCCGCCGACTCCCCTGCCCGCGAATCACTTGGCCCGATCATAGCGGCGGCGACTCAGCCTGCCGAAGCTCAATTGGTCTAAGGCCAGCACCCCCGTTGTTGCCCGGTGTCGCCCTGGTGTATGCAGTTTGGGCCATTTTCTCCTTTCTCAGCCGGTGACATCGATGCCAGCATCTCCCCTCCGCGCCCCGATCATGATCGCAGCGATCGCGGGAGCGCTGGCGCTCACCTCGCCTGGTCAGGCGCAGCAGCTGCTGCCGAGCCCTGCGGGACCGGCCCCGGCGAGGGCTCGCCCGGCCGCAGTGGCCTCGCCGCGGGCTGCGTCCTGCCACAACGGGCAGAACTTCGATCGCTTCCTCGCCGAGCTGAAGCAGAAGGCAGTCGCCGCCGGCGTCTCGCAGCGCACGATCGCGGAGGCCGCACCCTATCTGGTCTACGACCAGGGCATCGTGAACCGCGACCGCGGCCAGCGCGTGTTCGGCCAGATCTTCACCCAGTTCGCCGGCCGCATGGCCGCCAACTACCGCATGCAGCAGGGCCAGCAGTACATCCGGACCTATGCGGCCGCGTTCGCCCGCGCCGAGAAGGAGTACGGCGTGCCGCCGGCTGTGATCGCCGCGTTCTGGGGGCTGGAGAGCGACTTCGGCGCCCAGATGGGCAATCTGCCGACGCTGAAATCGCTGGTGTCGCTGGCCTATGACTGCCGCCGCTCGGAGATGTTCCAGGGCGAGACCATCGCGGCGCTGAAGATCATCGAGCGCGGCGATCTTTCGCCCGAAGAGATGATCGGCTCGTGGGCCGGCGAGCTCGGCCAGACGCAATTTTTGCCGACGCACTATTTCAACTATGCCGTCGACTATGACGGCGATGGCCATCGCAACCTGCTCGCGAGCGGTCCCGACGTGATCGGCTCGACCGCGAACTACATCGCCAACGGATTGAAGTGGCGCCGCGGCGAGCCGTGGCTGCAGGAGGTGCGCGTGCCGCAGGCCACGAATTTTCCGTGGGACCAGGCCGACCTCACCATCAAGCTGCCGCGTTCGAAATGGGCGGCGCTCGGCGTCGCCCTGACCGACGGCAAGGCGCTGCCGAATGACGAGATGCCGGCCTCGCTGCTGTTGCCGATGGGCCGGATGGGTCCGGCGTTTCTCGCCTATCCGAATTTCGCCGCCTATACCGAGTGGAACAATTCGCTGATCTATTCCACCACCGCCGGCTATCTCGCCGGCCGCATTGCGGGCGCGCCGCCGATGCAGCGACCGCACGCGCCGGTCGCGCAACTGCCGTTTGGCGAGATCAAGGAGCTGCAGGGGCTGTTGGCGCGCGCCGGCTATGATGTCGGCAAGATCGACGGCGTGCTCGGCCAGGCGAGCCGCAGCGCGGTGAAGGCGATGCAGATGAAGTACGGCCTGCCCGCGGATTCCTGGCCGACCGCGGAGCTGCTGGCGCGGATGCGCGGCGGCGGCCGGACCCAGCCGGCCGCGGATGCCGCGGTGCCGGGGACACGGTAAGACAACATCGCAACTGCCTTTGCTGCCCCTCGCGCGCAGGTCAGACGTTCAACTGAGCCGATAGGCGAGGCCTCATGGCATCGGCGGTGGCCGGTCCTGGTCCAATGCAAGCAGCAACGACGCGACGCGATTGGCTGAAGCTGCCCACTCCGCGAGCTTGGCATAGTTGTCCGTAAACCAGTTGAAGGCCGTCTGCACCACGACGAACGCCGCCGACGCCTGGACCACCTCGCCGAGCGTCATCGTGTCGGCAAGGTACTTTGGAAGACACAGCAAGAGACCGATGACCGGCGTTATCAGGAGGCCGGTGTAGGTCACCAGCGTCATTCGCATCAGCTGCCAGCAATAGATGCGCCAGACTCCGATAACAGCCTTCAAGGCTGCGCCAATGACATGCCGCCCATCCTTGTTGGCAGCAAGCGATACCTTGCCTTCTCCGCTCTCGCGCAGATGCGTCCCGGTCGCTCTTAGTTCGGCCTCCGTTCGCTTGTTTTCCTCGATGATGCGCGTCAATCGACCGGCCGTCAGCCAAATGGCCGTCGCAAGCAATGCAGAATACGCGATCACCGCAATGACGAGGTAGCCGGGGAGCAGCAGCGCGAACTCGCCGGCATGAACTGTCAGGCTCCCGCCCACAGACCAGAGCACACCAACGAAAGTTGCGATCGTCAGCAGCGACTGCAGCAGGCCGACCACGAGGTCGATCGGCAGATCGGTTGCAACCTTGGCATCTTCTGCGATGCGATACTCGGGGGCCTCGCTATCACCGGGCATGAAACGCAGCCTCTTGTAGCGGTCATCCCCGAGCCAGTAGTCGTAGAGCCGGCCGCTCAACCAGGCGCGCCACGAGCGCTGCAGGGTCATGCGCGCCCACACCGAGCAGACGTCCAGCCCGATGCTGGCCCCGGCAAGCGGCACGAACCGCAACGCCTGATAGATCAGCTCCGATTGATTCTTCTGCTCCACCGCATTGAAGAAGTCGCGATTCCAGAAATTCAATCCGTATTGGGTCAGAAGTTGCAGGACGACGTTCGCGATGAGCAGGATGACCAGAAACCAGGCGAACCAGGCTGATGGCCCTCGCCAATATCCGGAGGCGCTCTGCCAAAAGCGAGGCAGGAGCTGCCTTTCTTCCGTAGCGAAACGGCTCCTTGTCAGCATCGGGGTCTAAGATCGTCAACCGGTGTTGGCGTTGATCAAGCTGGTGTCCCGCGCGCTCCGAACGCCGCGCGAGTATTATCGGTCGGCATTCGGACCATTATCGCGGACCGGTGATTCCTGACGTGTTAGCCAACCGTGCGTCATGCCTCACGGACATGGATTCAATCTGCCGCCTTCGGCTCGATATCCTATTGATCCGCATCAATAGTGTGCACCGCGGTCCCGCTTTGCGGTGCCGTCGACCGCACGGTGATCTCCCACGAGGTTCAGGAGATACCGGACGGGCCTCCCGAGGGGATCTCGGGACGACGCCTTCGAAGAAGGCAAGCAGAACATTTGTCTGCTGTTGCGGCGCTTCTCAGTTGTATTTTCCACGAGCCACCCCATCTGCAGCAGCGCCGTTCGGTAACATCCGGATTTTCATCATCACAGGGAGCATCCCCATGTCCTTTCACGACGCCGTCGTCCCCGCGTATTTGCAGATCCTCAACAGCCTCACCGGCGAGCTGACCAAGGCCGAGGCGCATTGCGAAGCGAAGAAGATCGCGCCCGAGGTGCTGCTGGGATCGCGGCTCTATCCCGACATGCTGCCGCTGACGAAGCAGATACAGCTGGTCTGCGACCATGCTGCACGCGGCTGCGCGCGGCTGACCCACAGCGATGTGCCGTCGACGCCCGACACCGAGAAGAGCTTCGGCGAACTGAAGCAGCGGCTGGCCAAGACGATCGACTATGTGAAGTCGTTCAAACCGGAGCAGTTCGATGGTGCGGACGCCAGGGACGTCACCTTCCCGATCGGCGCCGAGCGCACCATGACCCTGAAGGGCCAGCAATTCCTCAGCGCGTTCTCGTTCCCGAACTTCTATTTCCACGCCGTCACCGCGCACGGCATCCTGCGCCACAACGGCGTCGAGGTCGGCAAGCGCGATTTCCTCGGCGTCAGCTGACGCGATATTCCCCGCTGCGGGATTTTAGCCTCACGCTCCCAGCCGTGCTACTGCTCCCTGACAACAACAAGACGTCAGGGAGCACGCCAATGTCGACCACAACCCACGCACCGAAAGCCATCGATCCCTCGGCCTCGCTACATGCGGAAGCGCTGGGGCTGGCAAAAACCACGGCCGCCTCGCCGGCCGACGCATTATCGTGGTCGGTGCCGGACAGCGCACAACGGTCGATGAAGCGCCGCCGATCGGCAACGGCCGCGCCATGAGTGTGCTGTTCGCGCGCGAGGGCGCTTCCGTAGCCTGCCTCGACGTCAACAAGGAAGCGGCCGACGACACAGTCGCGCAGATCACAAGAGAAGGCGGCAAGGCGTTCACCGATGTGGTCGACGTCTCCGACGTCGCAGCGATCGCGCCCGCGGTCGAACGCTGTACGCAAAAGCTCGGCGGGCTCGACGGGCTGGCGCTGAATGTCGGCATCTCCTCCGGCCTGTCGCTGCCCAAGATGACGGCGGAAGCCTGGGACCGCGACTACGCCGTCAATGTGCGCAGCCACATGCTGTTCGCGCAGAAAGCGCTGGAGCTGATGGCGCCGGGCGGCGCGATCATCCTGATCTCGTCGATGGCGAGCCAGCGCGCCGGCGGCCGCAATCCCGCCTATGAATCCTCCAAGGCGGCGCAGATCGCGCTGGGCCGGGCGATCGCGCGGGCCGGCGAGGACAAGGGCATTCGCTGCAACGTGATCGCGCCCGGCTTCATGGATACGCCGATGGGCCGCGACGCCAGCCGAAGGCGATCGGACCGCGCCGTGACAGTGCCATTCGGCCGCCAGGGCACCGGCTGGGAGGTCGCCTATTCTGCGCTGTTCCTGATTTCGAATGAATCCTCCTATGTGAACGCGCATACTCTGTTCCTCGATGCGGGTCACATGGGCGGAATCGTGCGCGGCTGATCTGCGGACGGGCCATTGCGCTCGTCGCCGCAATGCACAACTCTCCCCCATCGATCATTGTCTGGAACATTTCACATGAGCCAATCGACCAAACTCCTCGAGCCCTACAAGCTGGGCGCGCTGACATTGCCGAACCGCCTCGTCATGGCGCCGCTGACGCGCAACCGCGCGGTGCCGCCCGGCATGGTGCCGAGCCCGCTCGCAGTGGACTATTACGGCCAGCGCGCTTCGGCCGGTCTTCTGATCACCGAGGCGAGCCAGGTCTCGCAGCAGGGCCAGGGCTATCAGGACACGCCCGGCATCTATTCGAAAGAGCAGGTCGAAGCCTGGCGCAAGGTCACCGATCGCGTGCATGAGCGCGGTGGCCGGATCTTCATCCAGATCTGGCATGTCGGCCGCATCTCGCACACCTCGCTGCAGCCGAACGGCGGCGCGCCGGTGGCGCCGAGCGCGATCCGCGCCAAGACCAAGACCTTCGTCAACGGCACCTTCGCCGACGTGTCCGAACCGCGCGCACTCGAGCTGTCGGAGATCCCCGGCATCATCGAGGACTTCAAGCGCGGCACCGCCAATGCGCTGGCGGCCGGCTTCGACGGTGTCGAGATCCACGGCGCCAACGGCTATCTGCTCGACCAGTTCGCGCGGGACAGCACCAACAAGCGCACCGACGCCTATGGCGGCTCGATCGAGAAACGCGCCCAGCTGATGCTGGAGGTCTCCAAGGCGGTCGCCAAGGAGGCCGGCGCCGACCGCACCGGCATCCGCATCTCGCCGGTGACGCCGGCCAACGACGTCTCGGACTCCAATCCGCAGCGGCTGTTCGACCACATCGTCGATCAGCTCAACGCGCTGAAGCTGACCTATATCCATGTCATCGAGGGCGCGACCGGCGGCCCGCGCGACAATTTGCCGTTCGACTACGCCTCGCTGCGCAAGCGCTTCAAGCAGGCCTATATCGCCAACAACGGCTACGACTTTGCGCTGGCGGAGAAGGTGCTGGAGGCCGGTGCGGCCGACCTGATCGCGTTCGGCAAGCCCTTCATCTCCAACCCCGATCTGGTCGAGCGGCTGAAGGCCGGCGCCCCGCTCAACGCGTGGGACAAGGCGACCTTCTACGGCGGCGGCGCCAGGGGTTACACGGATTACCCGACGCTGAAGGCGACCGAAGCGGCGGAGTAACTACACCAAAACGAGTCATGCCCCGCGAAGGCGGGGCATCCAGTATTCCAGAGATGCCGGCGGTTGATTGAGACGCCGCGGCATACTGGATCGCCCGGTCAGGCCGGGCGATGACAACGGAGAAAACAGAAAGGCCGGGATCGCCCCGGCCTTTTTCATTGCGCGCTATCTGATTTCCATGCATCGACGGCCTCGCGGCACGACAAGCGCTGGCCTCGACCTCCTGCACCGCATAGCATGGTGCGTATCGAGAGCATAACGTGGTCATATGCGGGAATGAGCAAGGACAACGCCGAGGATATCGTCCGACGCGCGACCGCAGCGTTCAACAGCGGCCGGCACGACGAGGCGATCGCGCTTTGCGAGCGCGGCCTTGCACGCCAAGCCGGCGAGCCGATGCTGAGCCATCTGCTGGCCGCCGTGCTGTTTGCCAAGGGTGAGATCGCGCCGGCTCGCAGCCATGTCGAGACCAGCCTGGCGCAGCGCCCGGACAATGCCGCGGCGCGGCTGCTCGCCGCCCGCCTCGCCCGCGCCGATGGAGAATTCGACGTCGCGCTGACGCATCTCGACCGCGCCATCGCGCTGAAGCCACAGCGCGATGTCTTCGTCGAGAAGGCCCGCACGCTGGATCTGGCCGGCCGCAAGGCGCAGGCGCGCGAGGCCTGGGAAGCGATCCTCAAAGCCATTCCCGAGCATCAGGAAGCCAATGCGCGGCTCGGGCGGCTGGCCTGGGAGGATGGCGAGCTCGCCAGAGCCGCAGGCCTGCTTGCACGCGCCACCGCGGGCGCAGCACCGGCCTCGGTGTGGTTCGATCTCGGCGTCACAAAGCAGGATCTGCGCGACCACGACGGCGCGGCACAGGCCTATCGCAAGGCGCTCGAGATCAAGCCGGACTACGCCGAAGCCGCCCTCAATCTCGGGATCGCGCTGCAGGAGAGTGGAGACACCGACGGCGCAATGCAGGCCTTCGCGCGCGCCTATGCCTTGCGTTCGCAACTGTTCGGATCGATCGCGATGGCGCTGACCTCGGCTCCGCACGGCCGGCTGTGGCTCGATGAGAAGGCGCTGCGTAAGGCGTTAAGTAACTAGCCGCCCGCGCTTGGCGCGGAAATGCTTGCGGTAGACGTTGGGCGCGGCCAGCACCTCGCCGACCACTTTCGCATAGGCTTCGCGGTGTGCATCGTCGAAGGCTTC
Organism: Bradyrhizobium viridifuturi; assembly: GCF_001238275.1. Classification (GTDB taxonomy): domain Bacteria; phylum Pseudomonadota; class Alphaproteobacteria; order Rhizobiales; family Xanthobacteraceae; genus Bradyrhizobium; species Bradyrhizobium viridifuturi. The sequence continues at coordinate 135,841 of NZ_LGTB01000009.1, read as the reverse complement.
GAACACCAGTTCGGGGGCCTCTCGCGGCACGGCGAAGCATTGCGCGACCGGCGTCCCCTTCGGCAACACGCCGGCAAAATCGGGCGCGGTCCAGACCGCCGGGAAATTGATCCCGCCGTCGTGAAACCGGTCGGCGTCAACGAGGCCCGAGATCAGCCGGAACGGCAGGTCGTCGCGATTGATCGGATGCGTCGCGAACAGCGACCAGCCCGGTTCGAGCTCGATGGTCCAGAAGCTGTTGAATTTCAGCGCGGCCTGCCCGTTGGCGAACGGCGCGCCGGCGAATTGCGCAGGTGGATGGAAGCTGAGCGGCGCGCGCGGGTGACCCTGCGTTGCCGGCTCCGGAATGTCCCAGTCCCATGCGAACGTGCCGTGCTCGACCCTGACATCGCAAGGCAGCGGGATCATCACCCCGTAGGCCATCGCATCGACGAAGGGCGGGCATTGCTTGACCGTGCGGATGTCGCGGTCGTGGATGTCGGAATGCGCCTTCGCCGGCATCGCGCGCAGCCAATTGGGCAACGCAATGCGGGCCGGGAACGGCCGCGGCAGATGTTCGGCAAGCCGCGGATCGCAGCGAAAAATCATGCGCATGATGACCTCATCGCGTCATTTGAGCACAATCCCGAAAGGGGCTCCACTCTTCCGGATATAAGCGTCGATCAAGTAAAAAAGGCCGGGATTGCTCCCGGCCTTTCGCAGTCTGCGGATGGCGTGGGCTGGTACGCCTTGCCGCCTTACTTCGCTTCGGCGCGCTTGGGCGGGCTCGCCGGCCACGACTTGATCAGGGTGTCGTAGTCGATCGTCTCGCCCTTCGGCTTCTCGTTCGCGAGCTTGCGCTGCGGAGCGATGGTGCCGTCCTTCTCGGCCTTCTTGTACCAGTACTCGGCGGTTTCCTTCTTGTTCAGCTTCGGTCCGCAGGCACCCTGCACACCGGACTTCTCAAGACGCTCCATCACCGAATCCTGGGCCGCGGCCAGCGCGTCCATCGCAGCTTGCGGCGTCTTCGCACCGGACGACGCATCGCCGATGTTCTGCCACCACAGCTGAGCGAGCTTCGGATAGTCGGGCACGTTGTTGCCGGTCGGGGTCCACTGCACGCGGGCGGGCGAGCGGTAGAACTCGATCAGGCCGCCGAGCTTCGGCGCGCGCTCGGTGAACGACTTGTCCCAGATGTCGGATTCACGGATGAAGGTGAGACCGACTTGGCTCTTCTTCAGGCTCGTCGTCTTGGAGACGATGAACTGCAGATAGAGCCAGGCCGCCTTGCGGCGATCGACCGGGGTCGACTTCAAGAGCGTGGCCGAACCCACGTCCTGGTAGCCGAGCTTCATGCCGTCCTTCCAGTACGAGCCGTGCGGCGACGGAGCCATACGCCACTTCGGCGTACCGTCCGCGTTCATCACGGCGATGCCCGGCTTCACCATGTCGGCGGTGAAGGCGGTGTACCAGAAGATCTGCTGGGCGATGTTGCCCTGCGAAGGCACCGGGCCCGACTCGGAGAAGGTCATGCCCTGGGCCTGCGGCGGAGCATACTTCTTCATCCAATCGAGGTACTTGACGATCGAGTAGACCGCCGCCGGGCCGTTGACGTCGCCGCCGCGCTCGACCGACGAGCCGACCGGACGGCAGCCTTCCATGCGGATGCCCCATTCGTCGACCGGCAGGCCGTTCGGGAGACCCTTGTCGCCGTTGCCGGCCATCGACAGCCAGGCGTCGGTGAAACGCCAGCCGAGCGACGGATCCTTCTTGCCATAGTCCATATGGCCGTAGACCTTGACGCCGTTGATCTCCTTGACGTCGTTGGTGAAGAAGTCGGCGATATCTTCATAGGCCGACCAGTTCACGGGCACGCCGAGATCGTAGCCATACTTGGCCTTGAACTTGGCCTTGTACTCCGGGTTGGTGAACCAGTCGTAGCGGAACCAATAGAGGTTCGCGAACTGCTGGTCGGGCAGCTGATAGAGGTGGCCGTTCGGCGCCGTGGTGAACGACTTGCCGATGAAGTCGTCGACGTCGAGCATCGGGTCGGTGACGTCCTTGCTTCGCCCTTCATCCATTCCGTCAGATCGACCGCCTGGCCGTAACGGAAGTGGGTGCCGATGAAGTCGGAGTCGTTGATCCAGCCGTCATAGACGTTCTTGCCGGACTGCATCTGGGTCTGGATCTTCTCGACGACGTCACCTTCCTGGATGATGTCGTGCTTGACCTTGATGCCGGTGATTTCCTCGAACGCCTTGGCGAGCGTGCGGGATTCGTATTCGTGCACCGTCAGGGTTTCGGAGACGACGTTGATCTCCATGCCCTTGAAGGGGGCAGCGGCCTTGATGAACCACTGCATTTCCTTCATCTGGTCGTCCTTGGAGAGGGTCGACGGCTGGAACTCGCTGTCGATCCACTTCTTCGCGGCCGCCTCGTCGGCGCGAGCCGGCGCGGCGATAGCTACTGATGCCACAGCCAGCGCGACGACGCTGGTCATGGTCAGAAGACTATCCTTGGTCCTTCTCAAGTGTCGCATGTTGATTCCTCCGGTTGCAGCGACAAACTAAGTACCCCAGGTCCGGGTAGACCCCGGATCTGCTCTTTTTCGCCTCTCAGACGGTGCGAAAGATCACCGCAGCTGAGGCAAGCGAAATCAGTGTTGCGAGCCACAGGCTCGAAATATCAATGCCCTCCCCGATCGGCAGGGTAAAAATCGGATCGGTACCGACGAGGCCGATCCACAGCAAATGGATCACCGCCGCCAGCACCAGCGAGACGAACAACCGATCGCCGCGCGTGGTCGGAATCCGCAGCACGCCGAGTCGCTCCGCTTCGGGATAGGCGATCGCGAGCCAGGTCATCATGCCGAGCGTAGAGGCAAGCAGCACGAAGAAGACCGCGGTCGGCCAGGTCCATGCCATCCATGCGATGCTGTCCATGGGCGCCTCCTAAACCCGGCCGAGCGCGAAGCCGCGCGCGATGTAGTTGCGGACGAACCAGATCACGAGCGCGCCGGGGATGATGGTAAGCACGCCGGCGGCGGCAAGCAGACCCCAGTCCATGCCGGCAGCCGACACCGTGCGCGTCATGATCGCCGCGATCGGCTTGGCCTGCACCGAAGTCAGCGTGCGCGCCAGCAGCAGCTCGACCCAGGAGAACATGAAGCAGAAGAACGCGGCGACGCCGATACCGCTCGCGATCAACGGCACCAGGATCTTGATGAAGAAGCGCGGGAACGAATAGCCGTCGAGGAACGCGGTCTCGTCGATCTCGCGCGGCACGCCGGAGACGAAGCCTTCGAGGATCCACACCGCCAGCGGCACGTTGAAGATGCAGTGCGCGAGCGCGACCGCCCACGGCGTATCGAACAGGCCGATCGCCGAATAGAGGTTGAAGAACGGCAGCGCATAGACCGCCGCCGGTGCCATGCGGTTCGACAGCAGCCAGAAGAACAGATGCTTGTCGCCGAGGAAGCGGTAGCGCGAGAACGCGTAGGCCGCCGGCAGCGCCACCGCGATCGAGATCACGGTGTTGATGACGACATATTCCAGCGAATTGATGTAGCCCGAATACCAGCTCTCGTCGGTGAAGATGCGTCGGTAGTGCTGCAGCGTCGGCGTGTGCGGCCACAAGGTCATCGTCGAGACGATCTCGGCGTTGGTCTTGAAGCTCATGTTGACGAGCCAGTAGATCGGCAACAACAGGAAGATCAGGAACAGCGCCATGATCAGGCGGCGGCCGGGGATCGAGTGCATCACGCCGCTCCTTCCTTGACCGGACGCTCGGAGCCGGCATTGGTCATCACGGTGTAGAACACCCAGCACACGATCAGGATGATCAGATTGTAGACCAGCGAGAGCGCGGCGGCCTTGCCGAGGTCGAACTGGCCGAGCGCGATCTTGACGAGCTCGATCGAGACGAAGGTCGTCGAGTTGCCGGGACCGCCGCCGGTGACCACGAACGGCTCGGTATAGATCATGAAGCTGTCCATGAAGCGCAGCAGCACCGCGATCAGCAGCACGCGGTTCATCTTCGGCAGCTGGATCGCCTTGAACACCGCCCAGCGCGAGGCGCCGTCGATCTGCGCCGCCTGGTAATAGGCGTCGGGGATCGACTTCAGGCCGGCGTAGCACAGCAGCGCGACGAGGCTGGTCCAGTGCCAGACGTCCATCACGATGACGGTGACCCAGGCGTCGACTTCATTGGAGACGTAATTGTAGTTGAAGCCGAGATGGTTCAGCACATAGCCGAGCAGGCCGATGTCGGGGCGGCCGAAGATCTGCCAGATGGTGCCGACCACGTTCCACGGGATCAGCAGCGGCAGCGCGAGGATGACGAGGCAGGCCGCGACGCTCCAGCCCTCGCGCGGCATCGACAGCGCGACGACGATGCCGAGCGGCACCTCGATCGCAAGGATCACGGCGGAGAAGAACAGATTACGGCCGAGCGAGGCCAGGAAGCGGCCGCCGAGATCGGTCGAGGGATCGAGCAGCTCCTTGAACCAGCCGACGCCGTTCCAGAAGAACTGGTTGTTGCCGAAGGTGTCCTGCATCGAATAGTTCACGACCGTCATCAGCGGCAGCACTGCCGAGAACGCGACCACCAGGAACACCGGCAGCACCAGGAACCAGGCTTTTTGGTTGATCGTCTTGTCCATCAGGCGACCCCTTCCACCAAATGGCTGTCGGCATAGACGTGGACATAGGCGGGATTGAAAACGAGACCGGCGGTATCGCCGGAGACCGAGAAGCCCGGCGGCACGCGCGCCGCGAGCTTGGTGTTGCCGACGCGCACGCGGGCGAACTGGATGCGGCCGAGATCGTCGATCCGTTCGATGGTGGCCGAGAGCAGTCCCGACGCGGGCGCCGCGACATCGACGAACTCCGGCCGTACGCCGATCTCGATCTTCTTGCCGGCCGGCAGGACACCATAGTTGCGATGCAGGCCGATGACATGGCCGTCGATCCGCGCCTCGTGGCCTGAGACCTCGGCGGGGACGATGTTCATGCCGGGCGAACCGATGAAATAGCCGACGAAGGTGTGCGCCGGCTTGTCGAACAGCTCGGCCGGCGTTCCGCTCTGCACCACGCGGCCGTCATGCATGACGACCACGGTGTCGGCGAAGGTCAGCGCCTCGGTCTGATCATGGGTGACGTAGATCATCGTGAGGTCAAGCTCCCGATGCAGCGCCTTCAGCTTGGAGCGCAATTGCCACTTCAGCTCGGGATCGATCACCGTCAGCGGCTCGTCGAACAACACGGCGGCGACGTCGGAACGCACCAGGCCGCGGCCGAGCGAGATCTTCTGCTTGGCGTCGGCGGTCAGCCGCGTCGCCTTGCGGTTCAAATAGGGCGTGAGGTCGAGCAGACCGGCGATCTGCCTGACCCGTGCATCGACCTCGGCCTTGGCGATGCCGCGGTTCTTCAGCGGGAACGCCAGATTCTCGCCCACCGTCATGGTGTCGTAGATCACAGGGAACTGGAACACCTGCGCGATGTTGCGCTTCTGCGTCGACAGCGGCGTGATGTCACGGCCGTCGAACAGGATCTGTCCGCGCGACGGCGTCACGATGCCGGAAATCAAATTGAGTAGCGTGGTCTTGCCGCAGCCGGACGGCCCGAGCAACGCATAGGCGCCGCCCTGCCGCCAGGTCATGGTGACCGGCTTCAGCGCGAACGATTCCAGCGGCGCATCATTGCCGTTGTAGGACTGCGCGAGATCGACGAGGTCAATGCGGGCCATGAAGCATCTCCCTCACTTCGAGAAATTTGTTGCGGGTGAAGCGACGAGGCGGTCGGCCGCGTCGAACACGAAGATGTTGTCGGGATCGAGCGCGGCGTCGAGCACCTGCCCGGGTTCATATTCGTGCACGCCGTGCAGCACCGCGACCCAGTTGGAGTCATGGACATGGACGTGCACGAAGCTCTCCGAGCCAGTGATCTCGGTCACGGTCACGGTGGCAGCGAATTTGTGGCGGCCGGCCGCGACGTTGCCGACATCGAGCTGGTGGGCGCGGAAGCCGATCCGGTAGGCGCCGTCAGGCAGGCTGGCATAGAGGCCGGCCGCGGGCGCCTGCTCGCCGCCGGCATAGATCACCCGGTCACCCTTCTTTTCGATGCCGATGATGTTGAGCGGCGGATCGGAGAACACCTGCGCGACGCGCAACGTGTCGGGATGACGGTAGACCTTCGGCGTCGCGCCGGTCTGCAGCGCCTGGCCTTCCCACATGCACACCGTATCGCCGCCGAGCAGCAGCGCCTCCGACGGCTCGGTGGTGGCGTAGACGAAGATCGCGCCGGAGGCCTCGAAGATGCGCGGCAGTTCGGCACGCAGCTCCTCGCGCAGCTTGTAGTCGAGGTTGGCGAGCGGCTCGTCGAGCAGCACGAGGTCGGCGCCCTTGACCAGCGCGCGGGCGATCGCGGTGCGCTGCTGCTGGCCGCCGGAGAGCTGCAGCGGCGTGCGCTTCAGATAAGGCTCGAGCCGCAACAGAGCGGCCGCTTCGGCGACCCGCTTCTCGATCTCGGCCTTCGGCTTGCCCTGCACCCGCAGCGGCGAGGCGATGTTCTCGTAGACCGTCAGCGAGGGATAGTTGATGAACTGCTGGTAGACCATCGCGACCGAGCGCTGCCGCACGTCGGCGCCGGTGACGTCCTTGCCGTCGACCAGCACGCGGCCGGTGGCCGGCTTGTCGAGGCCGGCGAGCAGCCGCATGATCGACGTCTTGCCCGACAGCGTCGGCCCGAGCAGCACGCTGAGCGTGCCACGCTCCAGTGTCAGCGACACGTCGCGGATGGTCGGAACGCCATCCACGGTTCGCGTGACGTTCTGCAGTGCAACGCTCATGCCCGTCCTCCCGCTTCGCGGAGGGGACGTTCACCGGAGACGCGGTTGGCGGCCATCCACTCATCGAGCGCGGCGATTTCACCCGCCGTCATCCGCAAGCCCAGCTTGGATCGTCGCCAGACGACATCTTCCGCAGTCCGAGCCCATTCATTCGCCATCAGGTACCGGACTTCACTCTCCGTCAAGGTCGCGCCGAACGAGCGACCGAGATCTTCAGCCGATGCTGCATTGCCGAGGACCTTTGCGGCACGCGTGCCGTAGGCGTGCGCGAGACGGTTGGCGTGGGGCTGCGCGAGGAACGGATGGTTGCGAACCAGTTCGGCGGCGAGCGCCGCGACCGCGGAGACATCCATGTCGCCGCCGGGCAGCGGCGCCTTGCCGGTCCAGCCCTCCTGCGCTTTCGCGCCCTTTAGATAAGGCGCGAGCCGCTCCAGCGCCTCTTCGGACAGCCGGCGATAGGTCGTGATCTTGCCGCCATAGATCGACAGCAGCGGCGCACCGCCGGGCGTATCGAGCTCGAACACATAGTCGCGGGTCGCGGCCTTGGCCTCGCTCGCGCCGTCGTCATAGAGCGGACGCACGCCGGAGTAATCCCAAACCACGTCCTGCGGCTTCACCGGCTTGGCGAGGTATTCGCTTGCGGAGGCGCAGAGATATTCGATCTCCTCCTGCGTCGCCTTCACCTTGGCCGGATCGCCGTCATAGTCGCGGTCGGTGGTGCCGATCAGCGAAAATTCGTTCTGATAGGGAATCACGAAGATGATGCGGCCGTCGGCATTCTGGAAGATGTAGGCGCGGTCGTGGTCGTAGAGCTTGGGCACCACGATGTGCGAGCCCTGCACCAGGCGCACCTTGGCCCGCGCGTTGACACCGGCGCCTGACGCCAGCACCTGCTCGACCCAGGGACCGCCGGCATTGACCAGCACGCGCGCCTTGATCGTCTCACGCGAGCCGCTCGTCGTATCCTCGACCGTGACGTGCCAGATGCCGTCGACCTGCCGGGTCTCGACCGCACGGGTGCGGGTGCGGATCTCGGCGCCGCGATCGGCGGCGTCGCGCGCGGTCAGCGCAACCAGCCGCGCGTCGTCGACGAAGCAGTCGGAATATTCAAAGCCCTTGGTGTAGCGGCCGGGGATCAGCGGCTTGCCGACCACGTCGCGGGTCAGATCGACCGAGCGCGTCGCCGGCAACAGATGCCGGCCGCCGATATGATCGTAGAGGAAGAGGCCGAGCCGCAGCAGCCAGGCCGGGCGCAGGCCCGCGTGGTGCGGCAAAACGAAACGCAGCGGTCGAATGATGTGGGGCGCGATCTGCCAGAGGATCTCGCGCTCGATCAGCGCCTCGCGCACCAAACGAAACTCGTAATATTCGAGATAGCGCAAGCCGCCATGCACGAGCTTGGTCGACCAGGACGACGTCCCGCTGGCCAAGTCATTCATTTCACACAGGAAAACAGAATTACCCCGGCCCGCCGCATCGCGCCCGATGCCGCAGCCATTAACGCCGCCTCCGATGATGGCGAGGTCGTAAATCTGATCCAAAGAACGCTTCCCCCGGCAACCGCCTTCGCTTTGGCGGTTTTACTTTCGGATTGGAGTAGATCACAACAAAAAACGAAAGCAAAGCGAAAATGGGGAACTTGAGCTGGGGATTTTTTGGGCGGGATGATCGCGGCGGGGGCAGAGCCATGCACGAATCTCGGACCATCGCCCCTAGCGCAGCGGCGGCGCCGTTATCGCTGAGGTGCAAGCGCAATCGAGCCGCTTCATCCTCCCCTGGAGGGGGTGAACGGCCGCGTATCTAATTTGGATGTCGTCGACGAGTCAGCGAAGGCACAGACGATTCAGAGCACCGACAATTCAGCGCTAAGCGCTGCGCAGCGTCGCCTGCGCCGCATCGGCGTTGTCGTCGATATCGACTTGCGGCTTGTCCATCGCGACGACGACCTCGATCCCTCTGCTGTGGCAGATGTTGGCGAGGCCCGCAGGCAAGGGCGAGTCGGTCACGAAGGTCTGGATCTGGCTCATATGGGCGATGCGCACCGGCGCGCTGCGGCGGAGTTTTGTCGCATCCGACACCAGCATCACGTTGCGCGCGTTGGCGATGATCGCCTGCGCCACCTGCACCTCGCGATAGTCGAAGTCGAGCAGCGCACCCTCCTCGTCGATCGCGGAGGCGCCGATGATGGCGTAATCGACCTTGAACTGGCCGATCAGCTGCGTCGCGGTGGAGCCGACCACCGCACCGTCGGCGCGGCGCACCGTGCCGCCGGCCACCACCACCTCGATGCGCGGATGACGATAGAGCAGCATCGCGACATTGAGGTTGTTGGTGATGACGAGCAGGTCCTCGTGCGAGGTCAGCGCGCTCGCGACCTCCTCCGTGGTGGTGCCGATATTGATGAACAGCGAGCAGCCGTTCGGAATCCGCGCGGCCGCCGCGGCGCCGATCGCCTTCTTCTCCTCGGCGGCAACGAAGCGCCGCGCTTCATAGGCGAGGTTCTCGACGCCCGAGGCGATGATCGCACCGCCATGGATGCGGGTCAGCGACCGCTCGTCGCAGAGATCGTTGAGGTCCTTGCGGATGGTCTGCGCCGACACCTCGAACCGCTTGGCAAGGTCCTCGACCATGACCCGGCCGAATGCGCGTGCAATGTTGAGGATTTCAGTCTGGCGATGGGAGAGTCCGGCCACGGCGGCACCCTTGAAACGGCAATTGGTTGGAGCATGGTCATTTCGGAAAACCGGTTTCCACTTTTCCGGATCATGCTCTCGCTCATGGTGCGACCGTTCGGCACCGAGGTCAACGAGCAAGCATCGCCGGGGTTAAGAACTGCGTTGCAGCAATGCCGATTCACCAAGCCATGGCCGACGCGACCAGGCGGATCAATTCGGGATCGTCGACGCCCGGGCGCTGGTGACCGCGCCGGCCGCAAGCAGGTCGGCATGGCTGAGCCCGGTTCTCATCCCGATCGTGGCGATGCCTGCCGCCGTCGCGGACTGAATGCCGGAGCGCGAGTCCTCGAACGCCAGCGACGCGGATGCCACGGCGCCGGCGAGGCGCAGCCCCTCGAGATACGGCAATGGGTGGGGCTTGCCGTGCGCCAGCTCGTCGCCGATCACGAGCGCCTTGAAACGGTGCACGACGCCCAGTCCGGAAAGCAGCAATTCGGCGTTCGCGCGCGGCGCATTGGTCACCGCCACCATCGGCACGCCGGCGCGATCGGCCCGGTCGAGCAGCGCCATCAATCCCGGCACCGGCACGATCTGGCCACTGACCAGTTCGCGGAAGATCCGCTCCTTCTCACCGAGGATGCCAGCGCGGCGTTCAGGCGGCTCGTGGGCGAGGAAGCGCTCGCCGATCGAGTACATTGGAGAAGCCTTGCAGCTCCCTTCCGAAGCGCGCGTGATCGAAGGAGTGTCCATGAGGGCCGAGCACCCGGTTGAACGCTGCCAGATGCAGCGGATCGGTGTCGGCGAGCGTGCCGTCGATATCGAACAGCAGTGCACCCTGTGTCTGCGACGCTTGGCCTTGTGTCTGCGACATCCGGGGAGATATTCCGTGAATCCGGACGCATCAATACAGACTCTCGCGGCGCACGCAAATGACGCGCCGCCGTGGCCGCATGTCAGGAGGCCAGCTGCAGATCTTGCCCAGTGACAAGCCGTCGCGCGGCGCGCTCGGCCTCACGTGCATTGCGAAAAATCTGGCCTTCGAGGGCGTGGAAGCGGTGCGAGGCGGCAAAAAACGCGTAACCGCCGGTGTCGCGCACCACGATACCCGCGGTCTGTGAACTCACTTCGATGACATAGCACTCGGACATTGTCGGCCTCGGTTTGATTCCGGCCCGACAACGGTGTCATCGTCTGTTTGTTCCTCGGTTTATTTGCGAAGCGAAGCGCCGTTTTTGCAATCGAGCCGCGCTCCGGTCTCAGTTTCGACGCGTTTCACTCGCGCCGAATCAACGGCGTTTTCGTGTGAAAAACATCAGGTCGAAATCGTCGCGCCGTCGCGCTGGATCGGTTGCGGATGGCCCTGCTCGTCGATCGAGACATAGGTGAAATTGCCGTCGGTGACGAGGATCGACTGCTGCTCGCGGCGACGCAGCACCCAGGCTTCGAGATGCACCGTGATCGAGGTGCGCCCGACGCGCACCAGATTGGCGTGCACCGAGACGAGATCGCCGACATAGACAGCCTTGCGGAAGTTCATCGCCTCGATCGCGACCGTCACGGTGCGGGACCTCGCAACCTTGCCCGCGAACACGCCACCGCCCAGATCCATCTGGCTGAGCAGCCAGCCGCCGAAGATGTCGCCATTGGCATTGGTGTCGGCCGGCATCGCCAGCGTGCGGATGCAGAGATCGCCCTGCGGCTCGTTGCCGCTGATCGGCGGCGCGTGAACATGGGTTTCGGGCGCTTGGGTGTCGGTCACTTGAAGCTCTCCCAGCCGGTATCCGGCGCAAATCGTCCGCCGAACTTGCGCATCAGCGATTGCATGGCCGACACAACGTTATCAACGCCGCGCGTGCGCGCATAGTTGAGCGGGCCGCCACGGAACGGGGCATAGCCGGTGCCGAAGATCATCGCGCCGTCGACCATGTCGGGATCGTCGACAATGCCTTCGCGCAAGGCGGCGACGCAGACATTCGAGATCGGCAGCACCAGCCGATCGATCATTTCGTCGCTTACCTTGGGGCCGGTCTCCGGCAGCGGCGTCTTCTCCGCCTTGCCATCCTTCCAGGTATAGAAGCCCTTGCCGGTCTTGCGGCCGAGCTCGCCCTTGGCGACCTTTTCGCGCAGCCACGCCGGCGTCGGCGGCAAGCTGTCGCCGAACTTGGAGCGCAGCATGTCGCCGACATCGAGGCAGATATCGAGGCCGACCTGGTCGGCAAGCTCGATCGGCCCCATCGGCATGCCGAACTCGACGGCGGCCGCGTCGATCAGGCGCTGGTCGGTCTTCTCATCCAGCATCATCATGGCTTCCAGCATGTACGGCGTCAGCGCGCGGTTGACGAGGAAGCCCGGCGAGCTCTTCACCGGCAGCGGCAGGCGGTCGATGGCGCCGACGAAGGCCATCGCCTGCCTGAGCAGGCTGGCATCGGCGCTGTCATGGCTGACGACCTCGACGAGTTGCAGCCGCGACACCGGGTTGAAGAAATGCAAGCCGAGCAGACGCTCCGGCGTTGCGAGCGTGGTGCGCAGATCCTGCAGCGGGATGCTCGAGGTGTTGGTGGCGAGGATCGCGCCCTGCTTCATCTTCGGCTCGAGGCCGGCATAGATCTTCTGCTTCAGCTCGAGCTTTTCCGGCACCGCTCGATGATCAGATCGGCGTTGCGCACGCCGTCGCCGTCCATGTCGGGGATCAGCCGGTCGAGCGCGTCGCGCTGGTCGGTCTTCTTGCGCATGATCTTGCCGAACAGGTCTGAGGCGCGCTTCATCGCGCCCGCGATTGGCTCGGCCTTCATGTCGGCCAAGGTCACCCGCATGTCCTGGTTGGCGCACCAGGCCGCGATGTCGCCGCCCATCGCGCCGGCGCCGATGACATGGACGTGCGCAACCTTGTTGCCGCTGCCTGCGACCTTCTTCATCTGCTCACGCAGGAAGAAGACGCGGATCAGATTCTGCGCGGTCGGCGTCACCATCAGATTGGCGAACGAGGCCTTCTCGGCGTTCAGCATCGCCGAGCGATTGCCGGCGTGCTTTTCCCAGAGATCGATCAGCGCGTAAGGCGCCGGATAATGCTTGCGCGGCGCCGCCTTCTCGGCCTCGCTGCGCATCCGCGAGGCCAGGAAGCCCCTGACCGGACCGAGATTGAGCAGCGAGTTGAGCGCACCCGGCTTGGCGCGCTTCAGCCGGCCGAACACCGCGTCCCTGACCGCATTGCGGACATGGCGTTCCTGCGTCACGGCGTCGACCAGGCCGAGCGATTTGGCGCGGCGCGCGTCGATCGTCTTGCCGGTCAGCATCAAGGTCATCGCCTGCATCGGGTTGACCAGCTCAGTGAAGCGCACGGTGCCGCCGAGGCCGGGGTGCAGGCCGAGCATGACCTCGGGAAAACCGAACCGTGCATCGTCGATCGCGATCCGCATCTGGCAGGCAAGCGCGACCTCGAGGCCGCCGCCGAGACAGAAGCCGTGGATCACAGCGACCGACGGCACGCGCAACGCCTCCAGCCGGTCGATCACCGCATGGGCACGGCCGATCGCGGTCTCGACCGCGCCGGGTTCGCTGGCGCCACGAAACTCGTTGACGTCGGCGCCGGCGATGAAGCCGCTCTTTTTCGCCGAGCGCACCACGAGCCCGGTCGGCCGCTCGCTCTCCAGCGCCGTGACGATGGCATCGAGCTCTTCGAGCAGATCGGCGGACAGCGTATTGGCGCTGACACCGGCGCGATCGAACAGCAGCCAGGCAATGCCGTCCTCATCACGCGTCAGCTTGAAATTCCTGTACGAGCTGTCGGCGGCGGGCTTCGGCCCGAGCTCGAGCACGCGGTCGGCGAGAAGGTCCATGATCCGTGAATCCATGATCACACCGTCTCTATCAACATCGCGCCGCCCTGCCCGCCACCGATGCATTCGGTGGCGACGCCGCGCCTGGTGCCGAGCCGCTTCATCGCATTGACCAGATGCAGCACGATGCGGTTGCCGCTGGTGCCGACCGGATGGCCGAGGCTGATCGCACCACCATCGACGTTCAACTTCGCGCGGTCGATCTCGCCCGCCGCGCCGTCAAGTCCCAAAATCTCGCGACAGAATTTGTCGTCGTTCCAGGCCGCGAGACAGCCGAGCACCTGAGTCGCGAAGGCCTCGTTGAGCTCCCAGGTCTCGACCTCCTGCAAGGTCAGCCCGTTGCGCTTCAACAGCGCGCTCGCCGACAGCACCGGACCGAGGCCCATGATCGAGGGATCGAGCGCCGACCACTGGCTGTCGAGGATGACGGCCTTCGGCGTCAGCCCGTGCTTGGCCACCGCCGTTTCGGAGGCCAGGATCACCCAGGAGGCGCCGTCGGTGATCTGCGAGGAATTGCCGGCGGTGACCTGGCCCCATGGGCGCTCGAACACCGGCCGCAGCTTCGCCAGCGTCTCGGCGGTCGAGTCCGGGCGAACGCCGTCGTCATGATCGTAGAACTTGCCGTCGCGCGAGAACGCGGTCTCGACCTCGCCCTTGAGGAAGCCTTCCTTCTGCGCCTTCGCCAGCCGCTGATGGCTTTCGGCGGCGTACGCATCGGATTGCGCGCGGGTGATGCCGAAGAGATGGCCGACCTTCTCCGCGGTCTGCCCCATGTTGAGCTCGGTGATCGGATCGGTCAGCCCACGCTCGAGGCCGATGATCGGCTTGAAGTAGCTCGGCTTCACTTTCAGCGCGGCGGCGATCTTGGCCCCTAAGCCCTTGGCTCCGGCAAAGCCGGCGAACCAGCGCACGCCGGAATTGGGCCAGACCAGCGGCGCGTGGCTCAACGCCTCGGCGCCGCCAGCGAGGATCAGGTCGGAGATGCCCTCGCGGATATAGCGATAGCCGGTGTCGATCGACTGCATGCCGGAGCCGCAATTGATCTGCACCGTGAAGGCGACCATCTGCTCGCCCATGCCGAGCCGGAGCGCCGCGACCCGCGCCGGGTTCATCTCGTCGGCGATGACGTTGACGCAGCCGAGAATGACCTGGTCGAAGGCATCAGGCGCGAATGGCTGCCGAGCCAGCAGCGGCCGGCCGCATTGCACGGCGAGATCGACCGGGGTGAACGGGCCGGGACCGGAGCGTGCCTTCAGGAACGGCGTCCGGCTGCCGTCGACGATAAAGACTGGTCGCGCCATCAGCTCGCCGCCCTCTGCTCACCCAGCTCCTGGAAGAACTGATGCACGTCGGCGGATTTCTTGTAAATCGGGGACAGCGCCTCGGGCGCAAAATCATCGACCTCGATGACCTTCGCGACGGCCTCGTGGGCGGCGGCGAGCTTCTCGCCGTCATCCTGGGTGATGACGCCCTTCTTGACGCCCTCCTTCCAGTCATGCAGCCGCGCTGCACGCAACTGCTTGGCGGCATCTTCGGCCGCGGTGACGAGGCGGAAGGCCTTCTCCAGCCGTGCGATGCCGCCGTCGTCCTCGACAAAAGCAAGGTCTGGCGTCAGGCGGTCGCGCGCCGCTGACGGCGACAGCACGAGCTGCGCGCACAGATGAACGACACGGTCCGACGGACCGGTAACGCGGGCGCCGAACGGCTGAACCAGGAATTTCAGCAGCCATGCCACCGGGCGGTTCGGCAGATTGGCGAGAATCTCGGCAAGGCGGTTCTCGATGGTCTTGAAGCCGGATGCCATGCACCATTCGAGCGCGGGAAGATCCTCCTTCTGCCGGCCCTCATCCTGCCAGCGCTTCAGCGCGGCGGACAGCAGGTAAAGTTCAGACAGGATGTCGCCGAAGCGCGCGGAGAGCATTTCCTTGCGCTTCAATGCACCACCGAGGGTAAGCAGCGCCATATCGGCGCACAGCGCGAACGCCGACGAATAGCGCGAGAGCTGGCGATAGAACTCCGTCGCATCGCCGGCGTCCGGCGCCGGCGCGAACAGGCCGAAGCTCCAGCTGCGGCCCCAGGCGCGGAACATGGTCGCGAAGCTGTGGCCGACATGCTTCCAGAACGCGGTGTCGAAGGCCGTGAGGCCTTTGTCGCGATCGGTCTCGCTGAGCGCGTTCATCTCCTGCAACAGATAGGGATGCGCGCGAATCGCGCCCTGTCCGAACACGATCAGATTGCGGGTCAGGATGTTGGCGCCCTCGACCGTGATGCCGACCGGCACCGAGCGATACAGCCCGCCGAGATAGTTCTGCGGCCCGTCGATCACAGCCTTGCCGCCATGGATGTCCATCGCGTCGTCGATCGCGATCCGCATCCGTTCGGTGGCGTGCAGCTTCATGATTCCCGAGATGACGGCGGGATGATGCCCCTCGTTCAACGCGGCACAGGTCAGCCGCCGCGCGGCGTCGAGCAGATACGCGGTGCCGGCGATCCGCGCCAGCGGCTCCTCGATACCCTCGAACTTGGAAATCGAAATGCCGAACTGCTCGCGGATGCGGGCATAGGCGCCGGTGGTACGCGCGGCATAGGCGGCGCCCGCGGCCGACAGCGACGGCAGCGAGATGCCGCGACCGGCGGCGAGCGCCGTCATCAGCATCTTCCAGCCCTGGCCGAGTCTCTCCTGGCCGCCGATGATGTAGTCGAGCGGGATGAAGACGTCCTTGCCCCAGTTCGGACCGTTCTGGAACACCTGCATCGCCGGCAG
This sequence comes from Bradyrhizobium viridifuturi, assembly GCF_001238275.1. GTDB lineage: Bacteria > Pseudomonadota > Alphaproteobacteria > Rhizobiales > Xanthobacteraceae > Bradyrhizobium > Bradyrhizobium viridifuturi. The sequence goes on along the minus strand of NZ_LGTB01000009.1, from coordinate 119,741 downwards.
ATGGCGGTGGCCGATCGAGACCCCGGGCAGATGGGTCGGGATCAGCGCGACCGTGATGCCAAGCTCTTCCTCTTGGCCGACGAGGTGATCCGGATCATAGGCCTTGAAGGCAAGGCCGAGCAGCGTCGCGACCGGACCGAGCGTGATGTAGCGCTTGTGCCAGTTCAGCCTCAAACCGAGCACCTCGCGGCCTTCGAAATTGCCCTTGCAGATGATGCCGGTGTCGATCATCGAGGCGGCGTCGGAGCCGGCCTCCGGGCTGGTCAGACCGAAGCAGGGAATGTCCTGGCCGGCGGCGAGCCGCGGCAGCCATTTATCCTGCTGCTCTTTCGTGCCGAAGCGCATCAGGAGTTCGCCCGGCCCGAGCGAGTTCGGCACCATCACGGTGACGGCCGCGGTCAGCGAGCGCGACGAGATCTTGCGCACCACTTCGGAATGCGCATAGGGCGAGAAGCCGAGGCCGCCGAATTCCTTCGGAATGATCATGCCGAAGAACTTCTTGGCCTTGATGAAGGCCCAGACCTCGGGCGGCAGATCGCGCCATTCCCAATTGATCTTCCACTCGTCGAGCATCGTGCAGAGTTCGTCGACCGGACCGTGCAGGAAGGCGGTCTCTTCGTCGGTTAGTTTGGCCGGCGCGAATGCCAGCAATTTCGACCAGTCGGGATTGCCGGTGAACAGATCGGCGTCCCACCAGACGTCGCCGGCTTCCAGCGCCTCGCGCTCGGTGTCCGACATGGTCGGCAGCACGCCACGCGCCCAGGAGAAGATCGGCTTGGAAAGGTAATCGCGGCGGAAGCTCATGGTGGGGTCCTCATGGATCGGCGGCGCGGATGCATAATCCTATCGGAAAGTGCCGGTCCCCGGTGAACACTTCGCTGTTCAAATAAAGCGAAATTGACGCGGCCAAGCCGCCGTTTGTTAACGGCAGGCTGCGCGTTCAGTTCCGAAAGCTGAGGTGCGACAATCAGGTAGCGGGGGATGGCGCAGACGCCACCCCCGCGCGGGACGAGCTAGGCCGGTCCGGCGCCCTGGGTCGCGGTATAGACCGCGTAGAGCGACTGGCTTGCGGCCATGAACAGGCGGTTGCGCTTGGGGCCGCCGAAGGTGATGTTGCCGCAGACCTCGGGCAGGCGGATGCGGCCGAGCAGCTTGCCTTCCGGCGACCAGCACGTCGCGCCGTTGTAGCCGACCGCGCGGCCGGCATTGCTCGAGCACCAGACATTGCCGTTGACGTCGCAGCGGATGCCGTCCGGTCCGCACTTCACGCCGTCGATGGTGAAGTCGCTGAACCGCTTGCCGTTGGAGAGCTTGTTGTCGGCGCCGACATCGAACACGAAGACGTCGCCCTTGCCGCCCGGGCCGGTGTCGCCGGGCCCCTTGCCGGTCGAAACCACGTAGAGCTTCTTGTAATCGGGCGAGAAGCAAAGGCCGTTCGGGTCCGGCACCTGATCCTCGCTGACCACGAGATCGACGCGGCCGGAGGGATCGATGCGATAGCAATTGGTCGGCAGTTCGCGCTTGAACGGCACGAAGCCGGCCGGCTGACCGATCCGCGGATTGAGCTTGCCGGCCGGATTGACCGGACCTCCTGCGGCATCTGGCTCGCCCTCATAGAGCTGGCTGCCATAGGGCGGATCGGTGAACCAGTAGCTGCCGTCGGGATGCGCGACGACGTCGTTCGGCGAGTTCAGCCGCTTGCCGTTGTATGAATCGGCAAGCACGGTCGCGGTGCCGTCATTCTCGTAGCGCGTCACGCGGCGGGTGAGATGCTCGCAGGAGAGCTGGCGGCCCTGGAAGTCGAACGAATTGCCGTTCGAGTAGTTCGACGGCATGCGGAAGACGCTGACATGGCCGTCATCCTCCGACCAGCGCATCTGCCGGTTGTTCGGGATGTCGCTCCACAGCAGATAGCGGCCCTGCGAGCTCCAGGCCGGGCCTTCCGACCACAGCGCGCCGGTATAGAGGCGCTTGATCGAGGTGTTGGGCTGGGCCAGGTCGTTGAAGGACGGATCGACCGCAATGACGTCGGGATCCCAGAAATAGGTGGTCGGCGCACCACGCGGACTGAAGTCGCGTGGCGGACTGGTGATTGTCGTCGGCGGCCCGACCGGCGCTGGCGCGTTCTGGGCCAGAGCGCTGCCGATACCCGTCACACCAGCGGCCGCGGAAACCGCAAGGCCCTGGACAAGGGTTCGGCGTGAAACGTTCGGATCGCGCCGCTCTTCTGTTGGATTGCTCCGCGGTTGGCGTGTCATCGCATCCTCCCACTCTGTTGGCCGGCCGTTGATCCGGCCTGGCGCGCGGGAGGTTAGACTGCTCGCCCCGAGGTTGCGAGTGACGGTTTTTCATCACAGCGCGCGGAAATTTCACATTGTTGTGGTTTCCGCTTGCGTCAGTGCGAGGAGCGAAGCGACGAAGCCGTGGAGAGATGGATTGCTTCGCTCGCAATGACGGTTACATAGACAGCCTCAATCCGGCCGGACCATCTCGAACATGTTTTCCGGCTTGATCTCGAAATAGTCCCCTCTCCGGCCGGCGCGGACGATCGGGTGCGCGAGACCGGTCTGGTAGACGCCGTCCTTGATGAAAGTTTTATCGATGTGGACGGCGACGACCTCGCCGAGCGTCAGCCAGGCCTCGGCCTTCTTGCCGTCGGCGCCCTGGAGCTGGATGATCTGGCTCACCTTGCATTCGAACGAGACCGGGCTTTCGGCAACGCGCGGGACGTTGACGAGCTTGCCGGCGACCGGCGTCAGCCCTGCGAGCTTGAACTCGTCGACATCGCGCGCGACATGCGCCGCGGTCGCGTTCATGTGCTTGGCGAGATCCATCGTCGCCAGGTTCCAGACGAACTCGCCGGTGTCCTGGATGTTGGCGACGCTGTCCTTCCAGTTGGTGGAGGAGAAGCCGATGATCGGCGGCACGTAGCAGAAGGCGTTGAAGAAGCTGTAGGGCGCGAGGTTGACGTTGCCGCCCTTGTCGCGCGAGGAGATCCAGCCGATCGGCCGCGGCGCCACGATGGCGTTGAACGGATCGTGCTTCAGGCCGTGGCCGTTCTTCGGCTCGTAGAAGTGCAGGTCTTTCGCGGTCACGGTGGGGCCCTCGTCATTCCGGGATGGTGCGTAGCACCAGACCCGGAATCTCGAGATTCCGGGTTCGATGCTACGCATCGCCCCGGAATGACAACGAAGTCAACTGACGAAAACGTCAGCCCTGGCGCTCAACTGGCGCGGATGCGCGGCGACAGGCCGGCGATCACGAAATCGATCATCTCGTCGATGGTCGGGCCCGGTTTGGTGGCGCATTGGGCGATCATCTGCGGATGGAAGAACCGGATCATCGCCGTGCAGGCGCACAGCGCGGCGAGTTGCAGGTCCTTGACCTCGAATTCGCCGGAGGCAGCGCCTTGCGCGATCACCTCGCCGATGATGTTGCCGATACAATCCATATGGGCGACACAGACGTCCCAGTCCTCCTGCATCGCGATCTCGACCATCTCGTGCAGCTTGGAGTCGCCGACATAGCGCTCGGTGTTCATGCGATTGATGGTCTTCATCATCTGGCGCAGGCGCGTCGCCGCCGGTCCCTCCGACCGCGCGATGCGCTGGGCCTCGATCTCGACCCCGCCCATCAGGCCGCGCGCCACGCCCTCGTGGATCGACTTCTTCGAATCGAAGAAGCGGTACACGTTGGCGGGGCTCATCCGCAGCTCTTTGGCGATGTCGGCGACCGTGGTCTTCTGGTAGCCGATCTGCCGGAACAAGCGCTCCGCCACCACGAGAATCCGTTCGCGGGTGTCGGTTTCGCTATGTTCCTGGATCAGCGTCATGTTGGCCTGCTCAATCTTCAATTATTCAGCCGCTTCAGCAAGTGGAAATGCGTGTTGCGCATCGCCGGCATGCTGCGGCGCAGTATTGATCTGCTCAGGGCCGCTCTCCTCGAGGGTCTTGCGGAACCAGAGGGCGTAAAGGCCCGGCAGATACAGCAAGGTCAGGAAAGTCGCAACAAACAAACCGCCCATGATGGTGATCGCCATCGGGCCCCAGAACGCCGAGCGCGACAGCGGGATCATGGCGAGGATCGCCGCGAGCGCGGTCAGCACCACCGGCCGGGCGCGCCGGACCGTGGCCTCGACGATGGCCTCGCGCCGGGTCAGCCCGGACGCCACGTCGCTCTCGATCTGATCGACCAGAATGACGGTGTTGCGCATGATCATGCCGGCGAGCGCGATCAGGCCGAGCAGCGCCACGAAGCCGAACGGCTGGTTGGCGACGTTGAGCCCGAGCGAGGCGCCGACGATGCCGAGCGGCGCGGTCAGGAACACCAGGGTCAGGCGCGAGAAGCTCTGCAGCTGGATCATCAGCAGCGTCAGCATCACCATCACCATCACCGGGAAGAGAATGAAGATCGACGCATTGCCCTTGGCGGATTCCTCAAACGCGCCGCCTGGCTCGATCCGGTAGGCCGGCTCGAGATGGGCCTGGATATCCTTCAGCCTGGGCGCGATCTGGTTGGTGACGTCGGGCGCCTGCACGCCGTCGACGACATCCGAGCGCACCGTGATCGCCATGTCGCGGTTGCGCCGCCACAGGATCGGCTCCTCATGCGCATATTCGATCTTTGCAATCTGCTGCAGCGGGACCGCCACGCCATTGCGCGACGTGATGGTGAGATCGCCGACCCGGCCGAGATCGAGCCGTTCGGACGGTACCGCACGGGCGACCACGCCGACCTTCTCGATGCCGTCGCGGATCGTGGTGACCGGCGCGCCGGAGATCAGCATCGCCAGCGCCTGCGAGACGTCCTGCGGGGTCAGGCCGAGCGCGCGCGCCCGATCCTGGTCGACCGCGAGCTTCAGATAGGGCGACTGCTCGTTCCAGTCGAGCTGGACGTCCTTCACGTTCTTGTTCTGGCGCATGACCTCGCGGACCTGGTAGGCGATGTCGCGCACCTTGTTCGCGTCCGGCCCGATCACGCGGAACTGGACCGGAAAGCCGACCGGCGGACCGAAGTTGAAGCGATCGACCCGGACCCGCGCCTCGTTCAGCGCGCCGTCGGCCGCAGCCTGCTCGATCTTGGCCTTGACGCGCTCGCGCGCCTCGACGTTCTTGGCGAGGATGACGATCTCGGCGAACGCCTCGTTCGGCAACTGCGGGTTGAGGCCGAGCCAGAACCGCGGCGAACCCTGGCCGACATAGGCGGTGTAGGTCTGGATGTCGTCATCGCCCTTCAACAGCCCTTCGGCCTTCTTCACCGCCTTCTCGGTCACCTTGAAGGCCGTGCCCTCGGGCAGGCGGAGCTGCAGGAACAGCTCGGGCCGCTCCGACAGCGGGAAGAACTGCTGCTGGACGTGGCCGAAGCCGACGATCGCGGCGACGAACACGCCGACGGTCGCCGCCACCACCTTGATGCGGTGATCGACACACCACTGCACGACGCTGCGCAGGCCACGATACATCCTTGTCTCGTAGATCGCATGCGGATCGTGGTTCTGGTGCACCTTGATGTTGGGCAGCAGCTTGACGCCGATATACGGCGTGAAGATCACCGCGACGAACCAGGAGGCGACCAGCGCGATCGCCACGATCCAGAAGATGCCGCCGGCATATTCGCCGACCGCCGAATTGGCAAAGCCGATGGGGAGGAAGCCAGCGGCTGTGACCAGCGTTCCCGTGAGCATCGGAAACGCGGTGGATTCCCAGGCAAAGGACGCCGCCTTCATGCGGTCCCAGCCCTGTTCCATTTTCACCACCATCATCTCGACCGCGATGATGGCGTCGTCGACCAGAAGGCCGAGCGCGATGATCAGCGCGCCGAGCGTGATGCGGTGCAGGTCGAGCGACATCGCGTTCATCACGATGAAGACGATGCCGAGCACCAGCGGCACCGACAGCGCCACCACGATGCCGGTACGCCAGCCCAGCGCGACGAACGAGACGAACAGCACGATCGCGAGCGCCTCGACGAAGGAGTGCACGAACTCGCCGACGGCATGCTCGACCACCTTGGGCTGATCGGCGATCTGCTGGATGTCGATGCCCTGCGGCACCGCCTTCAGGAACTCGGCGGTCGCCTGCTGGACCTCTTTGCCGAGCTCGAGGATGTTGGCGCCCTTGGCGGTGACGACGCCGATGCCGAGCGCGGGCTTGCCTTCCTGGCGGACCTTGAAGGTCGGCGGATCGACATAGCCGTGGTTGACGGTTGCGATATCGCCGAGCCGGAACACGCGGCCGTTGCTCTCGACCGGCGTTTCGGCAACCGCCTTGACGCCGTCAAGCGCGCCGGTGACGCGCAGCGGCACGCGCTGCGACGACGTCTCGACGGTGCGGCCGGGGTGACATTGTTCTGCTTGGCAAGTGAATCGAACAGCGCCTGCGGCGTGATGCCGAGCGTCGCCAGCTTGGCATGTGAGAACTCGACGAAGATGCGCTCGTCCTGGGTACCGTAGAGGTCGATCTTGGTGACACCCGGCACCTTCAGCAGCCGCTGCCGGAAGCCTTCGGCGACCTTCTTCAGCTGCGCGTAATTGGCGCCGTCGCCGGTCATCATATAGAGGATCGAATCGACGTCGGAGAATTCGTCGTTGACGACGGGGCCGAGGATGCCGGAGGGCAGCTCGCCCTGCACGTCGACCAGCTTCTTGCGCAAGAGATAGAAGAGATAGGGCACGTCCTTCGGCGAGGTCGAATCCTTGAAGGAGACCTGCATCGCCGTGAAGCCCGGCTTGGAATAGGTCTGCACCTTGTCGAAGAACGGCAGCTCCTGCAGCTTCTTCTCGATCGGATCGGCGACCTGCATCTGCATTTCCTGCGAGGTCGCGCCCGGCCACATCACCGAGACGTTCACCACCTTGACGGTGAAGAACGGATCCTCGGCGCGGCCGAGCTTCTGATAGGAGAAGAAGCCGGCGGCGCGAGGATGATCATCAGGAACAGCACCAGCGTCGGATGGCTGACCGCCCAGGCCGAAAGGTTGAAGCGCTTCATCGAACTCTCCAAGTTCTAGACCAGGTCCCAGAACCGTTTCTGCTGATATTGCGAGGATCAGAACGACAGCGACGACACGACCCGCACCTTCTGGCTCGGATCGAGTTTCTGCACGCCGAGGGCGACCACCTTGGCGCCGTCGTCGACGCCGCCGGAGATCACGACGTTGTTGCTCTCATAGGCCTTCACCTTGACCGGCTTGAGCGCGACCTCGCCCTTTTCGTCGACGATGTAGAGCGAGGGATCGCCGCCCTGGCTGTACAGCGCCGACAGCGGCAACTTGGCGACGCGCTCGCTCGCCTTGTCGGCCAATGTTAGCGTCGCGGTCATGCCGAGCGACACGGCGTCGTCGGCATCCGGCAGCGAGAATTTCGCAAGATAGGTGCGGGTGGCGGGATCGGCCTGCGGCGCGACCTCGCGCAGCTTCGCGGCATAGGTCTTCTTCGCATCCGACCACAGCGTCACCGTGGCAACGCCCGACCTGGCACGAGCAAGAAGCGTCTCTGGGATCGCGACGACGGCTTCCTTCTCACCAAGTCGGGCGACACGGATCGAGGCCTGGCCCGCGGCAACCACCTGGCCGGGCTCGATCATGGTCGCTGTGACGACACCCCGGGTGTCGGCCACCAGCGTTGCGTAAGAGAGGGAATTCTTGGTCAGCTCGACCGAGCGCTCGGCACGGTTCAGCCGGGCGCGGGCCTCGTCGCCGGCCGCCTTGGCGGAGTCGAGCGCCGCATCGGTGGTCCAGCCCTTGGCCTTCAGGTCCTTGGCGCGCTGCTCGGCGGCCGCGGCCTGCGCCAGCACGCCGGTGGCGGCGCGGAATTCGGCCTCCGCCTGCTCGGCCTGCAGCTTCAGATCGACCTCGTCGAGGGTGGCCAAGGGCTGGTCGACGTCGACTGTCTGTCCGACCTCGACCAGCCGCTTGGCCACCTTGCCGGCAACCCGAAAGCCCATATCGGCTTCGATACGGGGCTTGATGGTGCCGACAAAGCTGCGCTCAGGGGTTTCAGCTTCGTAATGGACGGTCGCCACCAGAACCGGGCGTCCCGGATCAGCGGTTTCGGCCGCCTTTTCGTTGCAGCCGGTCAGCGCGAATACCGCGAAAGCTAACGATGCTCCCGTCAAGAGCCTGTAATAGCTCGAGAAAATAGAACGGCCGAACATCTGAATTCTCCATCGGGCTGACGACTGATGAAGAGTATCGATTTATCACTGATGAATGTCAATAATCATCAGTAGTAACCTGTTCGTGAGGACGGCCGTGAACGGCGCCGGAAGTGGCCAATGTTTTGGGTTGCGTAGCCCGGATCGAGCGGAGCGAAATCCGGGAGGCGGCCGATGCGACAATGGTCCGCGGACTACGCTTCGCTCTACCCATCCTACGCAGCGGCGCGAGCGTTACGCGCCGCTACTTCGCTTCCACGAACTCGGTCTTGGTCTCGTGGCTGCCGAGGAACACCAGCAGGCCGCCGATCAGCGGCAGCAGCGACAGCACCAAAAGGCCGGTCGATGTGCTGCCGGTGCTCTCCTTGACCCAGCCGATCAGGTACGGCCCGAGGAAACCGGCGAGGTTGCCGATCGAGTTGATCAGCGCGATCGCACCGGCGGCCGCGGTGCCGGACAGCCAGGCGGTCGGCAGCGTCCAGAACACTGCGAAGGTGCAGAAGACGCCGATCGCGGCGACCGTCAGGACGACCATGGTCAAGATCGGATCGGAGATGTAGCTGGAGACGGCGAGCGCGAGCGCGGTCAGGAGCAGCGGGGCGCCGACATGAAACACGCGCTCGCGCGTGGCATCCGAGCGGCGCGCCCACAGGATCATCGCGATGGTGCCGAACACATAGGGGATCGCGGTGACGAAGCCGGTCTGCGCATTGCTGAGGCCGAACGCCTTGACGATCTGCGGCAGCCAGAACTGCATGCCATAGAGCGCGGCGACGAAGCCGAAATAGATCGCGCTGAGCGCCAGCACCTTCGGCGAGCACAACGCTTCGAGCAGCGTGAAGTGCCTGGCCGCCTGCTTGGCCGCCACCTCGGCATCGAGCTTTGCCTTCAGCCATGCCTTCTGCTCGGCCGAGAGCCAATCGGCCCGCTCCGGCCGGTCGGTGAGATAGAACCAGGTGACGATACCGAGCAGCACCGAGGGAACGCCCTCGATGATGAACAGCCACTGCCAGCCCTTCAGCCCCATCACACCATCGAGCCCGAGCAAGAGGCCGGAGATCGGCGCGCCGATCGCGGTCGAGACCGGGACGGCGATCGCGAAGGCGGCGAGGAAGCGGGCGCGATATTCGGCCGGGTACCAATAGGTGAGATAAAGGATGATGCCGGGGAAGAAGCCGGCCTCGGCCACGCCGAGGAAAAAGCGCACCGCGTAGAAGCTGTGCTCGTCATAGACTGCCGCCATCAACGCCGACAGGATGCCCCAGCTCACCATGATGCGGGCGATCCACTTGCTGGCGCCGAACCGCTCCAGCGCCAGGTTGCTCGGCACCTCGAAGACGAAATAGCCGATGAAGAAGATGCCGGCCCCAAACGAGAACACCAGGGGCGAGAACTTCAGCTCGGTGTTCATGGTGAGCGCCGCGAAGCTGAGATTGACGCGGTCGAGATAGGAGAAGAAGTAGGCCAGGATCAGGAACGGGATCAGCCGCCAGGAGATCGCGCGGATCGTGGACGTCTCGACCTCGCTGTGGGTGCCGCGATCGGGCGCAGCGGTTGCGGTCTGGCTCATCTGTTTCCCCCAAGGCAAATGCTTGGCTTGAGGAATATTGTCTGGCCCGGCATTGGGCAATGGCAAAGAGTCGCAGCACGCGGTGCAAACGGGAACGCCGAGCGTTATCCACTGCGTCATTGCGAGGGGCTCGCGACAAGATTGCAGAGCAATTTTGCGCTGAAGCGACGAAGCGATCCATCCGTCCGTCTTGCGGTGCGATGGATTGCTTCGCTTTCGCTCGCAATGACGGATAGAGAGTTCCGGGACCTACTCCGCCAGCTGGAAGCGCTCGAAGCGGTCGAGCTCCTCCTCGATGCGGCGCTTCAGCTCCTTGCGCCCCGCTTGCCTCTTACCGTTGCCGACCCAGCTCCATTTCTGCATCAGCAGCTTCCTGTTCTGCCGGTCGGTCTTGAGGTCGAGGGCGGCAACGATGTCGTCGCCGACCAGCACCGGCAGCGCGAAGTAGCCGAACAGGCGCTTCTGCTTCGGCACATAGGCCTCGAAACGATGGCCGTAGCCGAAGAACAGCTCGGTGCGCTTGCGCTGGATGATCAGGGGATCGAAGGGCGAGAGGATGTGCACGAGCGCGGGATCGCCCTCGCCGCTCGCTTCCAGCGCCTCGGGCCGCGCCCAATGCTCCTGCTTGCCGGCGCCATCGAGCGCGATCCGGACCAGCTCCTTGCGGCGCACTCTCGCCTCGATCAGGCCGCGCACCGCCTTCTTGCTCGGCGCGTCGAGATGGCAGATCGAATCCAGGCTGACGATGCCCTGCGAGCGCAGTGCGCGGTCGAGCAGATAGGCGGTCCTGGCCGAGGCCGGCGCGGGCTTCGGCGGCTTGTTCCAGCCGAAATGCCTGTTCATCAGCTCGTAGGTCTTCAGCATGCCCGCGCGCTCGCTGATCGTGACCACGCCGCCATAGAAGGCGAGCTGCAGCGCACGCTTGGACGGTTTGCGGCTCTGCCAGAGATGCTCCTTCTCGGTCAGCACGTCGTCTTCGATGTCGCGGATGGTCAGCGGACCCTCGCGCAGCAGCCGCATGATCTTGCGCGTGTCCGCCGGGGTCACCGACGCGAACCATTTATGGCCGTCGCGCTTATGCGCCCTCATCGCCGGCAGGAAGATGTTGATGTCCTTGGACGGCACGTAGGACAGCGCGTGCGTCCAGTATTCGAACACGCTCTTGTCCTGGCTCTGCGCCTGCTTGAGGTCGGCGCGGCGGTAATCCGGAATCCGGGTGAACAGGATATGGTGATGGCAGCGCTCGATCACGTTGATGGTGTCGATCTGCACATAGCCGAGATGGTCGACGGCGGCCGCCACGGCTGACGCGCCCTCCCCGAACGGCGCCGTTGTATCGAGCCGCTGCGCACGCAGCCAGATATGGCGAGCGGCGGCATTGTTCAGGGATAAGGGTTCGGCGGCGCGAGGCATTGCTCCGGCAATGTAGTGAGATTCGCGCCGCTGTGGAGAGCCGCGCGAGGGAAATCGGCCGTGCATGATCATCGCCCCTCGACGTTGCGCGGCGCTTCGGGCCGCCTACGGCGGACCAACGGCTCCCCGCAACCAGGGAACGTCCGCCAGCGCCGCCGCGAGCGCGGCGTTCTCCTCATGGAAGACCCGGGACGAATGGCCGCCGATCGGAAACCAGCCGCGGCCATCTTCGACGTCGCGCCGATATTCTTCGAAGCCGATGCTGCCGTCCGGACGCAGGAAGATATCAACGCAGCGCGAGCCACCTTCGTCATTGATCGAGCGAAGGACGCGATTGACGTGGGCCATATGATCCTCCTCTCCGCCAAGCGCCCCGGCCTGGCACAGGGCTGGGCCGGCCCATGCAACCGTGACCTAGATCACATTCGGGGCTTTGAACCCGTCCTAGGTTCCCAGCATCAAAACGATAGCAGCCGGATTGGCTGGCCGGACATTCAAGGACCAAGACCATGACCCGCTCCCATTTCCTGTCTCTTTTGACAATCGGCGCTGCGCTGTCGATAACGGCGGGCGTCGCACTGGCCGGCAGTAACACCGTTCCCGCCGCCCAGATCCTCAATGCGCTAAAGCCGAAGTCAGCCACCCGCAGCCTCTCCGCCGGCACGCAGGTCGACCCGGCCGCTTCGGCCAAGGAGGCGAGCTTCCTCAATACCGTTCGCAACCGGCAGACCCGCTCGCTGTCACTGGGCGAACGCCAGGAGATCGCAGACATCGCCGCCAACAAGCCGAAGATCGATTTGGAGATTCACTTCGACTACAACTCGGCTGAGATCGCCAAGGGCTCGGCCCAGGCGGTGCAGGAGCTCGGCAAGGCGCTGTCGGATGCCAGCATGAAGGGCTCGACCTTCGTCGTCGCCGGCCACACCGATGCGATCGGCAGCGAAGCCTATAACCAGGATCTCTCGGAGCGCCGCGCCGACACCATCAAGACCTATCTGGTCGAGCATTACGGCCTGAACGGCTCCGATCTCGTGACCGTCGGCTACGGCAAGACGCGGCCGAAAGACCCGAACGCGCCGATGGACCCGACCAACCGCCGCGTGCAGGTGGTCAACATGGATACCAAGACGGCGCAGCAGTAATCTCCCGAACTTCCGATCCGCCTGTCGGACCCGACAGGCCGATCGCTTGTTTCAGGGCTTCAAATCCAGTTCTGGAACAGCATCAGCCGATTGAAGGTCGCAATCGACGTCTCGACGGCAGCGACCGTGATCGGCAGCATCGCGATGAAGCCCGCGCATCCGACTGCGACGAAGGCCCACAACAACCAGCGCGGCGCGCCCTTGCGCGTCAGGGCATAGACCAGCACGAGGCTCGCGGTGGTCGCCGCCGGCAGATAGTAATAGATGAAGCCGAGCGTGCGCGGCAGCAGCGCCCAGGCGAGATACGGACCGAGATAGAACGCAAGCACGAGAAACGCGTCGCGGCCGCGCTCGACGATCCAGTCGCGCAGCGCGACGATCAGCGCGATCAATGCCGGCCACAGCACCAGCGGATTGCCGAGAAACACGACCGCCGCGAACCTGTCATCGCCGACCTTCTCGAACAGATACCAGACCGGGCGCACCAGGAACGGCCAGGACGGCCATGAGCTCATGTAGGTATGGCCCGCAATCGCGGTCGTGGTGTTGTCGGCAAAGATGCGGCGCTGCGCCTCGACGAGGCCGCTGAACGAAAAGCCGACCAGCGGCACGAAGGTCGCGAGATAGACGGCCGACGGGATCAGCACGAAACAGACGATGAAGTGCGGTAGACGGAAATCCGGCCACAGGTCCGGCCGGTACCAATCCTCCGCATTGGCGTCGGCGAAGCGCGTGCGCCAGCCCTGCATCAGGCGGATCACCACGACGATCGCGATGCAGGTCGCGAGCACGAACAGCCCGCTCCATTTGCAGGCGCTCGCCAGCCCCACGGCCAGGCCCGCCAGCGCGAAGGCAGCGTGCGGCCGCGTTTGCCTGAAGCCGCGGATGAAAGCTGCGATCGCCAACAGACAGAAGGCGAGCGCGAAAATATCCAGCATCGCGATCCGCGACTGCACGAACAGCATCTGGTTGAAGAACGCCAGCAGCATGGCAGCAATCGCGCGCTCCTGCGACCCAAACAGCGCGAGCGCGCCGAGATAGACGCCGACCAGCGCCAGCGCGCCGAACAGCGCGGCGGGATAACGCCATCCGAGCGGCACGTCGCCGAACGCCTTGATCGAGAGGGCGATGATCTCCTTGGCAAGCGGCGGATGCATCGGGTTGAGGATCGGCCCCTCGACCACCGGCTGGAGCATCTGCCGCGCCGCCGGCACGTAATGCACCTCATCGAAATAGAGCTTGTCCGGCGCCGTGATCCCGAGCAGCAGCACGACATGGGCGACGATGAAGATGATCGCCGCGACGATCGCCGTGCGCGCAGGGGCACGCCGCAGAACGGAAGGAGATTTGGATGCGATGATCAAAGGGCGGGCACGCTGCGAGGAGGACAAGTGTGAGCGAAGTGTGAGCTACGATCGCGCCGTCGCACGCGGCGAGTGTGACCTGTGTGATCGGAACTCACTTTCACATCCATGGCGTTGAACGTGATCGAATCGACAGAGACTAACCATCCAGTCACCTCGGGGGGAGCTTGTGACATATATACAATATCAGATGCATGCCCGATCCGGTACGATGATGGCGTTCAGTCGATCGGTATTGCAATGAATTCGCCTCACAGCCTTTTCTCCCTGCTAGCACTCGGTCTTGCCGTCGCCGTGACGGCGCATCCCGCTCAGGCGCAGACACGCGTCGGCGAAGCGGCGATGGTAAAGAACGAGGTCGTCCGCGTTGCCGCTGCAACCACGCCGATCAATGTCGGCGATGCGCTGCTGCGCGATGAGACGGTGCGCACCGGTCTCGAGAGCGCGGCGCGGCTGGTGATGGCCGACAGCACCAACCTCTCGCTCGGGCCGAATGCCTCGCTCAAGCTCGATCGCACCGTGTTCGACGACGAGCATCACTATCGCGATGTCGCGGTCCGCCTGACCTCGGGTGCGTTCCGCTTCGTCACCGGCCACTCGGACAAGGCGGCCTACAAGATCACGACGCCGCTTGCGACCATCGGTGTTCGCGGCACGGTGCTCGATATCCTGTCACAGCGCGGCAAGACCACCGTGGTGTTGCAGGAAGGCGCTTCGACCGTGTGTACGTCGAGCCGGCAGTGCATCGATCTGACCCAGCCCGGCGACACCGCGATCATCACGTCGAGCGGCGGCCGCACCACGATCCAGAAGACCAACAACCCACCCTGGACTTTTGCCGCAACCTGCACCCAGGCCGCAGGGCTCTGCACCGTCACCCAGTTCGCGGATGCATCACCGGTGACGCCGCCGGTCGACGACGCCGGCATGCTGTGCGGACGGTGACAATGGCACTGCGCATCCATCACGTGGTCCTGTCGACGGCTCTGACGTTGGCACTGTCGCTCGCTATGCTGCAGGCGCTGGCTGGGCCGGCACAGGCTCAATCTCCAACGCCGAACTGCAACTCGGACAGCCCGTCGTCGAACTGTGGAGCGAGCCCCACACCGACGCCGACACCCACTGCCACACCATCGCCTACGCCGACCCCCATTCCCACGCCGACTCCAACGCCGAGCCCGTCGCCGACACCGATCACCGGCGCGCGTCGAGCGGCGGTTCGATCAACGGTCTCGCCGACCAGCGCTTCAACCAGATGATCACCAACCGCGTGCTCGGATCGGTGCTGCTCGGCGTCAACGAGCAAGTCAATTGCGACGACTGCATCAGCGCCTTCGGCTCCGCCGGCTCGTTCTCGGCCGGCATCCATGGCCGCAAGACCATCACGCCGAATCTGTCGCTGCTCGCCGGCATCGCCTACACGCAATATGGCGAGGGCGGCTACAACGTCACCAGCGCACCGATCGGCGCCTTCGCGCTGCGCTATGACTTCGTCGACTGGGGCTCGTCGCGGCCGTTCTTCGATATCGGCACCATCCTCTCGCCGTCCGAGAAGGTGCGCTACACCCGCAGCTACACGACCAGCCTCGGCCCGGTGTCGGTCACCGGCCAGACCTCGAGCGAGAATTACGGCGTGTACGGGCGCGCGGGCTGGATCAGCCGATTGTCGGCGCGCGACGAGGTCGCGGCCTCGGTCGAGGTCTGGCAGCTCTGGCAGCGGGTCAAGGGCTACAGCGATCCGGCGGTCGCCTTCAATCCGTTCGACGCCACCATCGCCGACGGCACCGATCGCACCAGCCTGGTCAAGATCGGCGGCCAGTGGACGCATCTGTTCGGATCGAACATCGAAACCAACATCAATGGCGGCTGGGTGCAATCCTTCGCCACCCATTCCGGCATCGTCGCGACCGTCACGGGCGATGGGACGATCGTGCCGACAATCGGCAATCAGGGCTGGTTCGAATATGGCGGCCGCGTCGGCTTCCGTATCACCAAGGGCTGGATCGCCGACCTGTTCCTCAACGGCACCGCCGGACCGCAACCGGTCGGCAACACGGTCCACGGCGGCGTCGGGCTGCGGATCAGTTACTAGGACGGGGGTCGTCGCCGGCCTCCAGCGAAGACACCCAATCGCGTTCAATCATTGTCCCAGTAGCCGTCGGAATATCCTTCCCGATACCCGGAAGTATATCCGTGATCATATCCGCCGGGATATTCGTCGCCGTATTCGTACACGTGACGATGATAGTGGACGACAGGGGCCGGCGGATAATACTCCCTCTCGTAGACATAGGCTGGATCTGCCCGGGCGGTCATGGTCGAGCCCAGCAAGGCGCCGACGGCGAGGCCGCCAACGATGCCGACAGCCACGGCATCTCCGCGCCGGCTACGCGCCGCAGCTTCTGTCGACGCAAGACTGCCCATGACGATCACGACGACAGCCGAAGCAACAGCTACTCGTTTCATTCAATCATATCCTCATTCGAGTTCGATAGCCACGCCGGCCGATGGCAGCGATCGACTATCGGGCTTACCGCAGGATGACATCGCGGCGGAACCGGCGTTCTCCGTTGCGCAACTGCGCGCTCCTAGAATGTGACGAGGTCCTTGATCTCGATCCTGACAAATCGCGGCACGACCCGTCTCGCCACGAAATCGTTCCAATCCTTGAACTTCGACTTCGCCCTCGCCTCCGTGATCGCGGTGACCCCGCGGACGCTGAGATGCGGAATCTTCACCAGCTCGCTGACAGGCGCGGTGTTGAGGTTGACCCTCTCGACATGACTGGTCGCCTCGCGTGTCGCGGGCGCCTGGTGGGCCGAACCGGTCTTCGATGGCGATGTCTGTGCCAACGCGGTGGCACCGATGACGGCGCACACGCCGAGGCTGATGCAAACCAACCTGATGAACATGGAGTGCTGTCCTTCGTGATATGACGCCCCTGACCCGGCTGCCGATAAAGCGGCGATCGATTACCGCAGGATTACAATTGCGATCGTCGCGGCGACATCCGACCGATGCCTCCGGTCAACGCATCAAGACGAGCAGGCCCTGCGACTCCGTGATTCCATCTGCGAGGATACGAGTCCTGGCCGGAGCAACATCATTGGCGAGGCTTGAAGCTGCGCCGCCCGGTTCGCGAAGCGGCGCCACCATGAATGCAACGAGGCTTCGCCTGACGCCCGGGATTCCGAACAAGCTCGATTGAACGGAGAATTCGCGCCTGACATAGCTTCCGGCCCGCGCCGCCATCTGTTCAGTCCATTCAAGGCAATCGTCTTGATCGGCGAAGCAGAGCGCAGCCCAACCGCGCTCCGGCGTTACCTGGCGAGGCAATGCCAAGGAGTACTGGTAGGCAAAGGAGCCGCCATAGTGCGGGTGATCCGAGCTGTAGAATGCCACCGCAAGCCCAAGGCTGTCATTGCCTCCAACGATCGACAGCGGCGTACGCATCTCTTCGTGCCACAGCCGGGTGAGCTCGTCGGCGGCCTGATGATAAAAGCTTCGTCCTTCATCGTAGCCGTGGCTGTTGCGGTAGAGCGCGTGAACCGGGGCTGCGACTACAGCGGCAGCGATCGCTATCCCTGCGACGAGGAGCGCGGCATTGACCGTGTAGAAGTGCTCGATCCGGTAGCTGGTGCTGCAAACGATCGGCACGGCGAGCAGGAACAATCCCTGCAGAGCCCATAGCGACGGCAAGTCGGTGCAGAGGAATATGGAGGTAACGACGGGAAGCACGATCGTGCCGATCGCGACGTGGAAGATGAGCTTCAGGTTTGGATCCGACGCCACGAGGTCTCGAGACAGCCGCCTCATTCGATAGCCGGCGATCATCACCCACGTCGCGGCGGACACGCCCACGGCCGCAGCAAGGCCCATCAGGAAATTGGCGGTATCTTGCAGAGCCGTAAAGAAATCGGCCCGCACATGCGTCGCGGCATAATGGACGGGCTCTGCGCCTGTCGTGGCCAACCAGTGCAGGTGGGGAAACAGCGCAAGCAGCCCCGCGGCGGCGGAGATCCAGGGCGAACCGGAGGTGAAATAGGCGCGCCGCGACGGGTGAATCATTGCCGACAACGCGAAGCTCGCGACCAGAAAGATGGAATAGTACTTGCCCAGCATCGCAAGGGAGGCCGTCAGACCTGCGGCAATCGCCCAGAGCGGCGCCCGTGTTTCAAAGGCGCGAAGGAAGCAATAGGTCGCAAGCGGCCAGACGGCGAGCAACACGGCGTTGGCATTGAAGCGCTGTGCGTGAAACTGGTACGCCGGGGTCAGCATGAGCAGGAGCAGCACGATCAGGCGCTTGTGGCCGCTCACGAACCGTCTTGCGATCAGGTCGACGAACCACAATGCCAACGCTGCATTCGTCATCGCCATCAGTTGCAACGACCAGTCGGTCAGCGGAAAGACCGAGGTCCACGCGCCCGTCACCCACCCCATCAACGGAGGGTGCTTGGGATACCCCCACGCGAAATGCCGTCCATAGGTCCAGGTCTCCAGCACGTCGGGGTGCAGGCCCGCGCCGTGATAGGCCACGGCCAGATACACCGTCCAGATGCCGACGAAGCAAGCGAGCAGCAGCGGCACCGCCCATCCCGCTTCGACCCCTTCCAGCCAACGATTGAACGGTCGGCGCCACCGCGCCGGGCAGCGGTCCGACTGCTTGGCCATCGCCGACAACGCAAAATCCACCGGCATCAAGCCTTCGTTTTCTTATCGCTAACGTCATGTCGGCGACTTCCATCGGCATGCTCTTCACAGCCACCATTACGACAGCCTGACGTGGCTCGACCCACGTCGCCGTGGATGCGTCCGCGCAGCGCCGATGGCGGTCATTTGGCGGTAATGCTGATGGATGCCTCTGGCGGAGAAATCTCGTCGCGGAGACACACATGCACAGACTTGCCATCATGATGATCATGACGCTGCTCGGCTTCGGGGCGCTTGGTGTTCGGAGCGGCGCCGGTTACGGGGCAGCAGTGGCCGCAGGGGTCATTGACGCGATCGCATCAGCCGCAGCGGCGAACCGTCGCGGGAGCGATTGAGCCGGATCTGCGCCCATTCTGACGGGCCTTGCACTGGGCCGCCGATCGCGCCGCAGCCTCACGCTCGCGGGATCAAAAAAGCGGGTGGAATCACCAGAAAGCGCTCAACACGTCAGTGTATTGAGATGAAAGATCGCAGTTTTCCGGCCAGCCGTAATCTTATGGTAATCCGTCCGTAATGGTAGAAGCCGTGTCTCATGCTTGGGAGAATGCGGTGCGAGTTCTGGTCGTGGAGGATGATCCTCAGCTTGGGCCATGGTTGCGGGATACTCTGGGAACGGCCTTCGGTTCATCCGACATGGTCACGACGCTCGAGGAAGGCCGGGCCGCGGTGGCCGTGCGGAATTTCGAACTGGTGGTGATCGACCGCGGACTACCTGATGGCGATGGCCTGGCCTTGCTGCGCGACCTGAAGCAACAGAAGCCCAGCCCCGCGACGATCGTGCTGACCGCGCTCGATGATCCCGTCGATATTGCACGCGCCCTCGACGACGGGGCGGACGATTATGTGGCCAAGCCGTTTGAACCGATCGAGCTGGTCGCGCGAGCAAAGGCCGTGCTCCGACGCCTCTTTCTGGATCGAGGGGCCGTGGTTCGCATCGGCAATCTGAGCTACGACGTGCTCAACCGCGAGGTCTGCGTCGATCACCAGCCGATTGTCGTCCCGCGCCGCGAGCTGGCAATTCTGGAAGCATGGTGCGGCGGATCGGCCGCGTTGTCCTGCGCGAGACCCTTGAAGTTGCGGCCTATGATTTTGACGACGAGATTCAATCAAACGCGATCGAGGCACATGTTTCGCGGCTGCGCCGGCGCCTCCGTGCGGCCAATTGCAGGATCGTCATCAAACCGGTCCGCGGCCTTGGATATCTGCTGAGTGGTGAATGATGATGTTGAAGTGGCAAACGCTCAAGCGCAGCCATCGCTCGATCGCGGTGCTGTCCGCGACGCTGATCGGCGCGGTGACGACCATCATGCTGCTCTGCGCAGCGGCCCTGCTGATCCGGTTCGGCGGTGACGATGATGGCACCTGGGCGGCGGCCGACGTCGCCGACGCATTGAAGGAGGCCGTCACACGCAACGAAGCCGGGCAACTCGCGCTCAAGCCGACGTCGCGGCTGGACGAGATCACCCGCAATTTCCCGACATTCTGGTACGTCGTGTCCGACAAGAGCGGAGAGGTCAGCTACGGCCCGGTACCAAAGTGGCGGCCACAGAAGACTCAGACATCTCGTGACGGGACGAGTTTCCTCGCCTACGCGTTCGACGGCGAAACCACGAAGCTGAAGAAGATGGCCGCGATCAGGAATACGCCGGTGGGTGAGGTGTGGATCGAAACCGGTGGCGTGGCCTATACGGCAGGCCAACTGACGACCGGAATGCTCACCGATGCGACCATCGTTGCGCTCCCCATCATCCTCGTCCTGGCGGCGACCGCGTTTACCGCCATGGTTTTCGTGCCGACGCTCATCGCGCGTCCCGTTCGAGCGGTCGCCGCGGCCGCCGAAATGATCGACGGGGTTTCGGACGGCCGCCGCCTGCCGGAAGACAATGCGCCATCCGAGCTCCTGCCACTCGTCGTGGCTTTCAATCGCGCGCTGTCGCGGATAGACACCGCTTCAAAAGCGCAGCGGAATTTCCTGTCGAATGCGGCACACGAACTTCGGACGCCCTTGACCAATGCGCGCACCATACTCGAGCAGGTCGAGGACGCTCCGTTGCGTACCAGGCTGATAGCCGAGAACCAGAAGCTGTCGTCGATTGTCACCATGCTGCTTCAGTTGGCGCGCATCTCCGCGGATCCTGCCGAGCTGATCGACATGGACCTCGGTGCGCTTGCGCGCAGGGTTGCGGCCGAACACGTGCCGATGGCGTTGAAGAACGGAAGCGACATTGCGTTCACGGAGCCGCGTCACCCGATCCGGGTGCGTGGCTCGGAAGCCGCGATCGCCGTCGCGCTCTCGAATCTGATCCGAAACGCCGTGACCCATGGAAGTGCCGGCGGCTCTGTCCTCATCAAGGTCGAAGCACCGGCGCGATTGAGCGTCGTTGACTTCGGGTCCGGCCTTGAGCCTGGCCAGCCCGAACGTCTGCTTGAGCCCTTCAGACGTGGAAACACCAGCGCGGAGGGGACTGGGCTCGGGCTTTCGATCGTTTCCCAGGTGATGACCACCCACAACGGGACCGTTGCTCTGTGCCAAACGCCCGGCGGCGGCACCACGGTCGAACTGAACTTTCCGGTCCCGGCCTGTCAGCCGTCCGACACGCCGTCAGGGAGAAAGGCCGGCCACGCCATCACCGACGCGCGGCCGAACGGCATCCCCGCCGCCTGAGGCCTTCATTCGATCTGTCCCGGCCTTTGCGGCCGGGCCGTCGATCGTGTTGCGCTGGATGGGAGCCCGGAGGTTGCGAGACGTAAACGTTCGCCGCCTCACCGTCGAACCACAGGCAGACTGGCACCTCTGACATCGATGGGCTCCTTGCCGCGGCGATCAGGCGGTAGCCGCAGCGGACTGCTTCGTCGCAGCCTCGACGTCCATCCACATCACTTCCCAGATGTGACCATCGGGATCCTCGAAGCTGCGGCCGTACATGAAGCCGAAATCCTGCTTCGGCGCCGGATCGGCGGTGCCGCCCGCGGCCTTCGCCTTGGTCACGTAGCCGTCGACGCGTCGCGGTTGGCCGCCGACAGGCAGACCAGGACCTCGCTCGTGGTCCGGGCGTCGGCGATCTTCTTCGGCGTGAACTGCCGGAATTTGTCGTGGGTCAGCAGCATGACGAAAATGGTCTCCGAAATCACCATGCAGGAGGCGGTGTCGTCGGAGAATTGCGGATTCTTCGTCGCGCCGATCGCCTCGTAGAACGCAGTGGCATGCGCGAGGTTGCTGACCGGCAGGTTGACGAAGATCATCGTGGGATTGGCCATGAAAGGCTCCTGTTGGCGGGGTTGTGCCCAGAGGACGAACCGTCTAGCCGCTTCCCGACATCGCCGCGCAAATTTTTGTTGCGGCGTCGTGCCGCAGGTTGGCTCAGGTCACGATCGGCGTCGGCATGGTGAGAAATGCCCGCGTCACGTGCCAGAACAGCTCACGATTGGTGGCGAGCACCACCGAATGGGCGGTACCGGGCAGGATGATGAACTGGCGGTCGCCGTTCGGCAGCTTGTTGAAGAACTCCTCGAGATCGGGCACCGACGCGATCCCGTCATACTCGCCGCGGACCAGCAGCACCGGCGCCAGCACCTTCTCCGGATGCACCACCGGCAGATTGGCGGTCATGTCGAGATAGGTGCCGGTCGGGATCTGGTCGCCGAACTGCATCTCGACATCGGCCAGCACCTCGACCACGGCGGGGTCGGACGTGCCCGGTTTGTCGCGGGTCGCGATCGAGCGGATCATGTCGCGGTCGCGCTTGCGCATGTTGTGGCTGCGATAGTAAGCGAGCTGCTCGGCGCGCTTTGCCAGCGTCGGCGAGCCCTCGCCCTTGTAGGTGAAGGCCGCGAACACCAGCCGGCCGATCCGCTCGGGCGCGGCCATCGCGAAGGCGCCGGCCCGCAGCGCGCCGGAGGATTCGCCGACGAAGTGATATCTGGCCAGCCCGGTCTCATGCGCGATCACCTCGACCGCCGCCTTCAGGTCCTCGACGCCGCTCGCGATATCGGCGTTGCCCGAGGTGCGGCCCGACCTGCCGTAGTTCTCGTGATCCATGGTCCAGCAGTCGAAGCCGTAGCGCGCAAACACGTTGAGCAGCGAATACTCGCCCTTGCCGGGCACCGTGAGGTCGAACACCTGCGATGTCACCGACGAGCCGTGGACGAAGAACACCACGGGCCGCGCCGGCTCGCCCGGCTTCGGCGCACCGATCCGCTTGCGGAACATCCACAAGGGGATCTCACCCTTCTTCGCCCAGTATTCGTTGCTCCATATTTCTCCTTCGGTGGGAATTGCGACAGTGGCCTGTGCCGGCGTCGCGCCGAGTGCACCGGCGGCCGCAGCAACGCCGATACCTTTGATGATGGCGCGCCGCGAATGGTCTGCTGGCATCATGGTTCGCTCCCTTCCGGATTTCTTCGTCCGATCCGCTGCGATCGAGCATAGCAGCGCGCATGAGCGGTTGCGCAACGCTCGCGCCTCGCGGCCGAAGATAGGATGCACGATTTTGTGAACGCCGCCGACGGCAGTCGGCACGGACGACGAACGGACTTGGTCCTAGTCTCCGCCGCGGTTCGACCGGAAAAATCCGGCGAGATGCGGGAGCGAAGAATGAGCAGCAATCTCACAGATGAAGAACTTGCCGCCTTGATGCCCTCCGAACTGTGCCAGTACCAGACGCCGATCCCGACCCAGATCGTCTCCAGCGACGAGTTCTATCCCGACCCACAGAACGAACGTCAGCGAGAGGTTGAGGGACGGCTGCTCGCGATGGCCGACGAACTCGGCGGCAAGCAGGGTCTCGACCGCCGCAAATTCTTCCAGACCGCGGCCGGCATGGCCGCCTCCTTCGTCGCGATGAATCAGGTTTATGGGCAGCTGTTCGACGTGACCCCGGCGGAAGCCGCAACGCCTGCGATGGCGCAAGAGCGCGCCAACGGCCTGAAAGACCAGTTCATCATGGACATGCACACGCATTTCCTGCGCGACGACACCCGCATCACGGGTTTCGTGGAAATGCGCAAGGCGGTCGGCAAGGCCGGCTGGAACAAGGAGCTCAACGATCACGAGCAGACCATCGAGGATCTCAAGTTCAACAACTACAAGAAGGAGATGTTTCTCGATTCCGACACCAAGATCGCGCTGATCTCCTCGGCGCCGTCGGATATCGAGCAGGACTGGTTCCTCACCAATGAGCAGATGGCCGACGCGCGCAAGAAGATCAACGACGAGGCCGGATCGCGGCGCGTGTTCTGTCACGCGATCTTCACGCCGGGGCAGCCCGGCTGGCTCGACAAGCTCGACGCTGCTTTGGCCTTGAAGCCGGAATCCTGCAAGGGCTACACGATCGGCGACAACACCCACAAGGAGATAAGCCGCTACCCCTGGCGGCTGGACGACGAGAAGGTCGCCTACAAGGGCTATGAGAAAATGGTGAAGGCGGGCATCAAGAATGTCTGCGTCCACAAGGGCCTGTTCCCGCCCGGGATCGAGAAGCAATATCCGAACCTGCGCGGCTTCGCCGACGTCGCCGATGTCGGCCAGGCAGCCAAGGACTGGCCACAGCTCAACTTCGTGATCTACCACTCGGCCTATCGCCATGTCGGCGGCGATCCCAAGGTCGCGCTCGCCGAGTTCGAGCGCACCGGCCGGATTGCGTGGACAAGCGATCTCGCCGACATCCCGGCGCAGTATGGCGTCAACAATGTCTACGGCGATGTCGGGCAGTTGTTCGCGACCACGCTGGTCGCCGAGCCCAATGTCTGCGCCGCGCTGATGGGTACCCTGATCAAGGGGCTCGGCGCCGATCATGTCGTCTGGGGCACGGATGCGCTGTGGACCGGCGCGCCGCAATGGCAGATCGAAGGCCTGCGGCGGCTGGAGATCCCTGAAATGATGCAGAAGAAGTTCGGCTACGTCCCGCTTGGGCCCGCCGATGGACCGGTGAAGACGGCGATCTTCGGCGACAACAATGCGCGGCTCTACAACATCCAACCGAAGCGCGCGATGCTCGACATCAAGGGCGACCGCTTCGCGATGATGAAGGCGCAGTACGAGAAGGCCGGCCCGGAGCCGTCAAATACACGCTACGGCTATATGGTGCCGAACGGGGTGATCGACCACACGGTGTTTGCGTAGTCCCTCGTCGTCATTCCGGGGTTCGACGCTTCGCCTCGCCCCGGAATGACGAGGCGAGAAGCCTCTTACTTTCCCTTGAAATTCGGCTTCCGCTTCTCGCTGAATGCCTTGACGCCCTCCTTGAGGTCGTCGCTGTCTCGCACTTCGTCAAGCAGCCGCCGCACGTCGGCGACGGTTTCCAATGGGCCCTTCGGCATCGCTTCACGGGCGAGCTTCTTCAGCGCGCGAACCACGAGCGGTGCGTTGCCGGCGATCTTCGCGGCCATCTCCTGCGCCATCGCGACATGCTGCCCCTTCGGGGCGACCTTGTTGACGAAGCCGATCTGCCAGGCCCGCTCCGCCGACATTTCCTCGCCCACCAGGAGGAATTCCATGGCGATCTTGTGCGGCATCCGCGCCATCACCGACGAGACGCCACCGGCCGTCGTGCCGATCTTGCCCTCGGGATAGATGAAGCGTGTCGTCTCGGACGCCACGCATAGATCGGCCATCTGGACCAGCACGAAGGCCCCGCCGACGACCCAGCCTGAGGTCGCCGCAATGACCGGCTTGTCCAGATCGACGCCGAGGCCGGGCACCGCGTGCCACATGTTGACGGGAAGGTCGGCGACATCGGCGCCGACCGAAAAATACTTCTCCTCCGCGGAAGCCAGCACCGCGACGCGATCGTCGCTGTCGCGGAACCGCAGCCACGCATCACGCAACTCCGTACACAGCGCGTTGTTGAGCGCGTTATGTTTCTCGCTGCGTGCCATCGTAATGGTGGCGACGTGATCCGCGCTCTCGTAACGAACGAGCGTCATGCTGGCCTCCCTGTTTTATTGTTCTTTTCAACGCGGCCGCGCCGCGCGCGTCACTTTTTCTCGTCGGGATGCCGATGCACCGGATCGACCCACAGCACGTTCTCCGGCTTCTCGACCGGCTCGATGTCGAGGTTGACCGCGACCGCCTCGCCGTCGGAGCGCACCAGCACGCATTCCAGCACCTCGTCCGGACTGGCATTGATCTCCTGGTGCGGCACATAGGGCGGCACGAAGATGAAATCGCCGGGACCGGCTTCGGCGGTGAACTGCAGCTTCTCGCCCCAGCGCATCCGCGCCTTGCCCTTCACGACATAAATGATGCTTTCGAGATGACCGTGATGGTGCGCGCCGGTCTTGGCGTCCGGCTTGATGCTGACGGTGCCCGCCCACAATTTCTGGGCGCCGACGCGGGCGAAATTGATCGCGGCCTTGCGGTCCATGCCGGCGGTCGACGGCACGTTCGGATCGAGCTGGTTGCCGGGAATCACGCGGACGCCGTCGTGCTTCCAGCGCTCGTCGTCGTGACGATGACCGTGGTCGTGAGAATGGGTGTGATCGTGGGAACCGCTCATCGTTCTTGCTTTCGTTGGTCGAGTTTCGTGCCTGGAACGCTATCGAAAAGCGCGCGCGCAGGCGAGCGCAAAATCGGAACATAGCCAATCGGAACATCGCGATGTCCCGGCGCGTTGCGTCAGCGTATTCCGAAGGAGTATTTCATGACCAGCACGACCGACAAGATCAGGGGCAGCGCCAACGAGGCGATCGGCAGGCTCAGGCGGCGCATTGGCAAGGCTACCGGTTCTCCCGCGATGCAGGGCCGGGGCGCGATCCAGGAAGCCAAGGGCAAGGGACAGAAGGCACTCGGCGGCGCCAAGCGAATCGTCGGAAATGCGCTCAAGAGAGCGACCTCAGCGGCCCATTGGCCTCGCTGAATGATAGACGAGACGGCCGGCCGATCGGGCCCGCCCGTTCGAGCATATGCGACGCCCGTCAGTCGCGTGGGCGCGGATGTGCCAGCACATCCGGATTCACCACATTGGTCGGCGCGCCAGTCGCATAGGCCACGATCTGATCGAAGATATCGGTGAACTGGATCTCGTATTCGTCGCGCGAGACGTAACCGAGATGCGGCGTGCAGACGACATTGTCCATATTGAGCAGCGGGTCCGCAGTGTCGCGCAGCGGCTCCTTCTCGTAGACGTCGATCGCGGCCATGCCGGGCCGGCCCGCGCGTAGCGCATCGACCAACGCGCCCGGCTCGATCAGCGGCGCGCGGCTGGTATTGACGATCAGCGCGGTCTGTTTCATCCGTGCGAGATCTTCCGCCTTGACGATGCCGCGCGTGGCGTCGACCAACCGCATATGCAGCGACAGCACGTCGCAGCGGGCGAAGAAATCAGCCTTGCTGACCGCGGTCTCGTAGCCGTCGGCGCGGGCCTTCGCCAGCGCGGCCTCGCGCGCCCAGACCAGCACCTTCATGCCGAACGCCCTGCCGTAGCCCGCGACCACGGCGCCGATGCGGCCATAGCCGTAGATGCCGAGCGTCTTGCCGCGCAACGTATGGCCGACGCCGATCTGCCATTTGCCGGCCTTGAGCGCCGCCATCTGCTGCGGAATCGCGCGCATCGCCGCGAGGATCAGGCCCCAGGTGAATTCGGCGGTGGCGTAGGACGGCGTATCGGCATGCTGGCTCGACGACACGATGATGCCGAGCCGCGTGCAGGTGTCGATGTCGATATGCGGATAGACGCTGCGCTGGCTGATCAGCTTCAGCTTCGGCAACCGTTCGAGCAGCGGCGTGCGGATCTGGGTGCGTTCGCGGATCAGCACCAGCGCGTCGGTGTCGGCGAGCCGCTTGGCGAGCGCATCGACGTCCTGGACGTGATCGTTCCAGATCGTGACGTCGTGGCCGTGGAGCTTGTCAAAGCAATCGAGGGTACGCAGCGTGTCGAAATAATCGTCGAGGATCGAGATCTTCATCGCTGCGCCCCCTGTTGTCGTGGGCCGGTTACCTGACGGCCTGTGGCTTACTTCACACCGAGCAGTTCGACGTCGAACATCAGCGTGGCGTTCGGTGGGATCACGCCGCCGGCGCCGCGCGCGCCATAGCCGAGGTTCGGCGGAATAATCAGCGTGCGCTTGCCGCCGACCTTCATGGTGGCGACACCCTCGTCCCAGCCCTTGATGACGTGGCCCTGGCCGATCGGAAACTCGAACGGCTCGTTGCGATCGACCGAGGAGTCGAACTTCTTGCCCTTCTGGCCGTTCTCGTAGAGCCAGCCGGTGTAGTGCATGACGCAGGTCTGGCCCGGCTTCGGCGAGGCACCGGTGCCGACCTTGCTGTCGATGATCTGGAGACCTGAGGCTGTCGTCATGGGCTTTCCTGCCGTTTGCGCCGTTGCCGTCCTGCTGACAACGGACGTGGAGACTGCCGCCGCAAGGCCGGCAAACGCAGTCTTGATGATCGTGCGTCGGGAAGATCGCATCTTGCACCTCTCGTGAAGGACGGCCGTCTCTAGCCCAGCGCGGGCCAAATCCCTAGCCATTTTTCAGTGACCGGCCATGCCGCCATCGCGGTCCAGTGCGAAATCGCCAAGTAATGGCGAGCCACGGCCGGCGATCAGGTCGCCGATCAATTGCGCCGCCAGATAGGAAAACGTGATGCCATTGCCGCCATAGCCATAGGCGGCGTAGACCCCCTTCGCACCAGGGACCGGACCGATCAACGGCAAGCCGTCGCTCGTCGTGTCAAACGTCCCCGCCCAGCGGTAGTCGATCTCGGTCTCGGCATAGGGCCACAGCGCGGCGAGACGCTTCGCCAATACGCGCGATTTCGCCGGAATGAGACGATCGCGCGCGTCCGGCTCGACGATCTCGTCGCTGTCCTCACCGCCGACGATGATGCGGCCATCCGGCGTCGTGCGTGCGTAGAGATAGTCCTTCGTGCATTCCCAAATCAGCACGCCGTCCTTCCAGATGTTGTGCGGCTGCGGAGCAGTCGCAATCGCCCAGCTCGAGGACACGGTTTCGACCTTCGAATGAACGATGTCGGGCATCGCATAGCCGGTGGCCAGCACCACCGCTTTCGCTGCAACTTCGCGGCCATTGTCGAATCCGACCGTGACCGCGCGACCTGCCGGATCAAATGCAACGGCCTCGGCATCGAACAGCCGCGCCCCGCGTGCGACCGCGAGGCGAAGCAAGCCGCGGGCGAGTTGCAGCGGATCGGCATCCGCCGCGCCGGGCGATAGGATCGCGCCGGCACGCGCCATGCCGAACGTTTCCAGCAGCCGCCCATGGTCGAGAAACTCGCCGGGCAAGCCAGCGCGGTTGCGCAGCCGGTACTCGTCGAGCAGTTCGGCCGCGGAGCTTCCCACCGCCAGATACAGCGAGCGCTTCGCTCTGATCTGTCCCGGAATACTGGCATTGCGGATCAGCGAGGTCAGGCCGGTCACCGCCTGCAGGCTCGCGCGATAGGCGCGTGCAGCCCGCTCGAAGCCGTAGATCGCGGTCAGCTCGATCAGCGGCCGATCGATCTCCCACAACAGCATCGAGGTGCTGGCCGCGGTACTGCCACGGCCGGGGTGCTCGCGATCGACGATGACGACGTCGAGCCCCTGGCGCGTCAGCCGCTCAGCGACCAAGGCACCGGTGATGCCGGCGCCGACGATGAGCGCATCGCAGGAAAGGTTTTCGACCAACGTCGTGCGCGGCACAAGCTTCGCGGCGGCAAGCCAGGGCGAGGCGCCGCCGCGCAGATCGGCCTGTTCGGTCTCGTCTGAATCGAAGGTGCGGATGATCGGCCTCGCGGGGAAGGGCTTTCAGCACCAACCCCCGCGACAACGCCCGGTTCCGCCGTTCCGGCCTGATCGGCCGCGACAATCAGTAGCCGAGTGCGCAGCCGTCCTTGCGCGGATCGGAGCCGCCGGTCAGCGTGCCCTTGTCCCAATCGATCCAGATCCCCTGGCCGCCGCCGAGCGGCGCGACCACGCTGGTGGTCTTGTGGCCGATCTTCTTCAGGCCTTCCACGATCTCTGCCGGCACGCTGTCCTCGAGCTGATAGACGCCCTCGTAGTGCAGGCCGCGCGGCATGTCGATCGCTTCCTGGATGTCACAGCCGTAGTCGAGCATGTTGGTCAGCACATGGGTCTGGCCGACCGGCTGATACTGCCCGCCCATCACGCCATACGGCATCACCGCGCGGCCGTTCATGGTGGCCAGCGCCGGGATGATGGTGTGCAGCGGACGCTTGCCCGGCGCGATGCAGTTCGGATGGCCGGGCTGAATGCGGAAGCCGCCGGCGCGGTTCTGCAGCAGGATACCGGTCTTGTTGGAGACGATCGCCGAGCCGAACGAATGCGCGATCGAGTTGATGAAGGAGCAGACGTTGCGATCCTTGTCGACCACCGTGATGTAGACGGTCGACGGATTCATCGGCGGCGCGACGTTCGGCAGCTCGAGCAGCCGGTCCATCCGGATGTTCCTGATGTGCTCGTCGGCGAATTCCTTCGACAGGATGGCGGCGACATCGACGTGGGCGTGCTGGGGATCACCGATATACTGCTCGCGCATCATGTAGGCGATGCGCGCGGCCTCCGCCTCGAGATGGAAGCGCTCGATGCTGAGCGGCTTGAATTTGGTCAGGTCGAAGCGCGACAGGATGTTGAGCATCACCAGCATGGTGATGCCCGGGCCGTTCGGCGGGCACTGCCAGACGTCGTAACCCTTGTACATCGTGCCGATCGGCGAGGTCGTCTCGGTCGAATGCGCCGCGAAGTCCTCCAGCGTGTGCAGGCCGCCGATGCCGCGCAGCGTGTCGACCATGTCGGCGGCGATCTCGCCGCTGTAGAACGCGTCGCGGCCCTTCTGCGCGATCGCGCGCAGCGTCTTGCCGAGCTCGGGCTGGCGGATCACGTCGCCGGCGACCGCGGGCTTGCCGTGCGGCAACAGATAGCGCTCGGTGTTGGTGCCGTTCTTCAGCTTCTCGAAGCCGTTCTTCCAGTCGAAGGCGATGCGTGGGGCAACGACATAGCCTTCTTCGGCGGCTTTGATCGCGGGCTGCAGCAGCCGGTCGAAGCCGAACTTGCCGTGATCCCGGAGGATCACGTCCCAGGCATCGATGGAGCCGGGAATGCTGACGGCATGCGCCGAGGTCAGCGGCACCGAATGGATCTTGCGCTCGAGGTACCACTCGGCGGTCGCCGCCATCGGCGCCCGGCCGCTGCCATTGTAGGCCGTGATCTTGCCCTCGCCCCGCGGCTGGATCAGCGCGAAACAGTCGCCGCCGATGCCGGTCGATTGCGGTTCGATGACGCCGAGCAGCGCGCAGGCCGCGACCGCAGCGTCAGCGGCCGTGCCGCCCTCGCGCATCACCTCGATGGCCACCAGCGCCGCCTGCGGATGCGATGTGGCGACCATCGCGTTCTGGGCATGGACCGTGGATCGGCCGGCGAAGTGAAAATTCCTCATAACGGAGAGCTCGCTTGATCGTGATGGTCTGATGCTGCTGCGGCGGCTGGGTGCGGAGTACATGGCACATTCATCCCCGGCAGAGCAATGCCTGGCATGCCAGAGGGATTATCCCGGTAATGCATGGCTTTGCGGGGTTACGCCGACCCGGCCGGCCTGATAAACCCCGGCCATGCCACTCAAGGTCGCCGCCTTCTATCAGTTCGCCGCGCTGCCCGACTTCCGCGCATTGCGCGAGCCGCTGCGCGCATTCTGCGCGGAGCTCGAGCTCAAGGGCAGCGTGCTGCTCGCGCATGAGGGCATCAACGGCACCATCGCCGGCAGCGATGCAGCGATCGATGGCTTCGTCGCCGAACTCAGGCACGGGCCGCTGTTCGGCGGCCGCCTTGACAATCTCGAGCTGAAGTTCTCCGCGGCCGCGCAGATGCCGTTCCAGCGGCTCAAGATACGGCTGAAGAAGGAGATCGTGACGCTCGGCGACACCACGGTCGATCCGACCCGGCAGGTCGGCACCTACGTCGACGCCGCCGACTGGAACGAACTGATCGCCTCGCCTGACATCATGGTGCTCGACACCCGCAACGCATTCGAGGTCGCGATGGGCAGCTTCGAAGGCGCGGTCGATCCCAAGATCGCGAGCTTTGGACAGTTCAGGGAATTTACCGCGCTGCACCTCGATCCCGCGAAGCACCGCCGGATCGCAATGTTCTGCACCGGCGGCATCCGCTGCGAGAAGGCGAGCGCCTATCTGCTCGCGCAGGGCTTCGCCGAGGTCTATCACCTCAAGGGCGGGATCCTCAGATATCTAGAGGAGACGTCCCGGCAGGACAGCCGCTGGCGCGGCGACTGCTTTGTGTTCGATGAGCGCGTCGCGCTCGGCCATGGGCTGCGCGAGCGTGGACGCGAGGACGCGGCGCATGAATGACACGGCAAGGCTGAGCGAGCGGATCGATGCGCTGGAGGTCCGCCTGACCTACCAGGACGAAGCGATCGAGACGCTCAACCAGACCATCACGGCGCAATGGAAGCAGATCGATGTGCTGACGCGCCAGCTCGCCGAGCTGCGCGACCGGCTTCAGGAGGCCGAGCGCCAGGCGCCGGGCCCCGCCAACGAGCGCCCACCGCACTATTGACCGATGCCGCCGCAACGCGACGACACCGGACTACATGTTGCTCGCCTGACGCATCGGCTTGGCGCCGCTGAAGAACAGGCTGGACAGCCGCTGCACCATCGCCGTCGCGCGGCTGCCCTCGAGCCCGGGCGAACACACAGCAGGCGCTTCTGCACCGGAAGCTCCGGAAGATAATAGTCCTTGGCCGAAATCAGCGATGACGGGATCATCCACTCGGGGCACGCCGTCAGGCCGTATCCGGCCCGCGCGGCTTCCAGCCGCAGCTGGTGGTTCGGGCTCCTGAACACGATCTTGTACGAGATGTTATGCTTGGTGAGCGTCCGGATCATCCAGTCGTCACCCGGCCACGCCAGGATCGGGATCGGGGCGCCCGGCCGCAGGACAAAGTCGCGTGATCGCACCCACACCGAACGCTCGTCGGCCTCGGCGGCGATCGTCACCTCGTCTTCGTTCTCAAGCGACGGGTTGCTGTAGACGAAGGCGATGTCGATGTAGCCGTCGATCAATCCCCTGATGACGATCGGCGACATGTCGGCGTGAACCAGCACGTCGGCGAGCACGTCGGCGGGATGCAGCTTGAGGAATTCCTCGGCGAGCATCGTGCTCATGCCGAGCCGCAACGGCTGCGGTCCTTCATGATTGCCGCCGAGCCGAAGCAGTTGATCGTTCGCTTCGAGGATGCGCCGTGCCTGCTGCACGGCAACCTTGCCGAGTTCGGTGGTCGTGGTGCCGTTTGCCGTTCTGACGAACAGCGCGCCACCAACCAGGCTCTGCAGTCGCTTGACCTGCGAACTGATCGCCGGCTGACTGAGGCCAAGACGCTCTCCGGCCTTCGATAGACTTCCCGTCTCTGCAATCGCAACGACGGTACGAACAATCTCGGTAGGAATATTCAAATGCTGACGTGGTCTGTGCATCGCGAGCCCTCCAATCTCAGCACGGGACGCAATTACGTTCTCCAGTATGTGATTTAGCTATACTAACATTTGGTTGCACTTTCGTTTAGTTTCAATTTGTCGCGCCGGCGCCGTGATTGCTCGCCATATGTATTGTTACGTGCATTGCCACGTAATGCTACGGTATCTGACGGCTGCATCTGCACATGCACGCAGCACCTCGACACCATCGGACCCCGGGTTTCTGCGGACACGGCATCAAAGATTTTGATCGCCCCATAACGCATCGCGCACCCGATAAGTTCGAGCGTCGCCATTCATCTGAATTGGCGTCGCTGATTCGCGAAAGCGTTTTCATAGTTTTCCTTAATCAAAGCCTCGCAACGTGGCGCCCTAGGTTGCGTTTCGAGGTGTCTCATGACCAAGTTTTTTCGCTGTCGAAGCGGCGCTTCTGCTGTCGAATTTGCGCTGATGCTGCCGCTGTTTCTCGCTTTTATTTTCGGCATCATTGTATTCGGTTCCTATCTCGCGATGGTGCATGGCGTTCAGCAGCTCGCCGCCGAAGCGGCGCGGTCGTCGATCGCCGGAATGACCGACACCGAGCGCAACAGCCTCGCAACCAGTTACGTCACCGCCAACGTATCGACCTATCCGCTGCTCGTTCCCAGCAATCTCACCGTCAATGCCGCGCCGTCGCCGTCGAACGCCAACGTCTACATCGTGACGCTGAACTACAACGCGGCCGGCAACTTCATCTACAGGCTGCCTTTCGTGCCGGCGCCCGCGAGCACCATCGTCCGCTCCGCGGCGATTCAGTATGGGGGGTTCTAGGATGAGCGGCATCCTCACACTGATGCGGCGCTTCGGCGCCGACGAGCGAGGAAACTTCGCGATGATCAGCGCCGGCCTGATGACGCTCCTGATCGGATGCGCCGGGCTTGCGATCGATCTCGGCACGATCTTCGCGGACCGGCGCAAGACCCAGAGCACCGCCGATCTCGCCGCGATCGTCGCCGCCGCCAATTTGAGCAACCCGGTCAACGCCGCCACCGCGACGGTGACGCAGAACAACTATCCGGCCAGCGCGCTGGTCAGCGTCGACACCGGGACCTACACCGCAAACAGCGCCATCGCACCGCAGTCCCGCTTCGTGACCCCGGCGGTCGGAATTCCGAATGCCGCGCGCGTCACGTTGACGACCCAGACCCCGCTCTACTTCGCGCGCTACATCACCGGCGCCAGCCACTTCAACATCACGACGACTGCCACCGCGACATCGACCGAGATGGCGACATTCGCGATCGGCTCGCGGCTGCTCTCGGTCAACGGCGGCGTGCTCAACGCATTGCTCGGCTCGATGCTCGGCACCACGCTGTCGCTCTCGGTGATGGACTACAACGCGCTGATCAGCGCCAAGATCGACGCGCTCGACTTCCTGTCGGCGCTGGCAACCCGGATCAACCTGACCGGCGTCACCTATAGCGACGTCCTGAGCAGCAACGTCAAGGTCGGTGATTTGATGGCGGCTGCGCTGACCACCCAACAGCTCACCAACGGCGCGGGCGCCGCGACCACCGCGCTGTCGACGATCTCGCAGGCCGTCACCGGCTCCTCGACCAAGGTTTCGCCGGGCACGCTGATCGACCTCGGCCCCTTCGCGAACCTCACGGTCGGGCAGAAACCAAAGGTCGGCGCCAGCGTCTCCGTATTCGACCTCGTCAACACGGTGGCGCAGATCGCCAACGGCAGCCATCAGATCGCAACCTCGGTCAATTTCGGCCTGCCCGGCATCGCCAACGTGTCGGTGATCGCGACGATCGGCGAGCGCCCGGTCGGCTCGAGCTGGATCGCGATGGGCACCCAGGGCGTGAGCGTGCACACCGCGCAGACCAGGATCCTGGCAACGGTCAACGTGCTCGGCTCCGGCAGCATCGCGTCGATCAATCTGCCTGTATATGTCGAGGTCGCCTCGGGGACCGCGACGCTCAACGCAGTGTCGTGCGGCCATCCGAACATCAGCACCTCGCAGGTCACGATCGGCGTGACGCCGGGCATCGTGGACGCCTGGATCGGCAACGTCACGGTCGCCGACATGACCAACTTCACGACCAAGCCCAATCCGCCGCCGGCAACGCTCGTCTCTGTGCTGGGGATCCCGATCACGGGCCTGGCCCACGTCGGCATGGGCAACACCACGCCGACCAACGTCAATTTCAGCTACAGCGACATCCAGGCAGGCACGAAGAAGACCGTAACGACGACCAACTTCCTCACCTCGCTGACATCAAGCCTGCTCGGTGACCTCACGCTCAACATCGCTGGCATTCCGATCCCGGGATTGGGCGCACTCGTCATGAGCATCCTGAGTGCCGTGACGAGCCCGATCGATCAGGTGCTGGCATCCCTGCTCTCGACGCTCGGCATCGGGCTCGGCCAGGTCGACGTCTGGGTGCTGGGCATCCGCTGCGACGGCGCGGTGCTGGTGAACTGAAGCACGATCCGCGACCAAATCGGGGCTGGGAGATTGCCGTGAGCACAACAATAAGAAGATACAAGACCGACAGCCAGCGAGCGGCCCTGATGAAGCGCGGCACGATCTTCTTCCGCAACACCAGCATCGGATGCGTTGTGCTCAACATCTCGACCGGAGGCGCGGGACTTGCGGTGGAAAGCGACGCCGCACTGCCATTCGCATTTGAACTCGAGATCGAGAGCGAGCCGATCCGGCGGCACTGCATTCTGGTCTGGCGCCTGGAGCGCCGGCTCGGCGTGACCTTCGAATTCGAGCGGATGCAGCGCCCCGAAGGCGGCCCCGTCTAGCCGATCACGGCGGTCACCCCGCATCACAGTGATCGACCCCAAGCCGCAGGCGCGGTCCGCGTCGGACCGCCACGATGCGGCGGTTCGTTCCAGAACGATCGAACCGATTTCGCATCGTGGTTAGCAATCGCTGCGATATACCAGCTAATTGTCCCGATCGCCGTCGTGCTTCGACGGCGCCGGCTGCGTGGCGCTGACCGGATCGGACGCCGGGAAGGTATCCTCCAGTCCCTCCTTCAGCCGCGAGCGCGCCTTGCGCTCGGCAGCCTGTGCCTCGTGCGGCTTCTCGGCATGCTTGTCATGCGCGGCGGGATCGAATTTTTCGGCCATATCGTTCCTCCATTGCCCGAAAATGGCTTCGAGGGACAACCGCCCGCGCGACGCGCGGTTCCAGAACCGTCTTGGCCCATCGCGCCGCAGCGTGTATCAGGGGCCAAATTTCGATCGAGATTAGGAACTTTGGCGTGCCCCAGGATCCCACCAAGAAGCCGTTCATCGACGTCCTCTCGGGCCACCGGCAGGCGGTGCCGCCGCTCTGGATGATGCGGCAGGCCGGCCGCTATCTGCCGGAATATCGCGAGCTGCGCGCCAAGGCCGGCGGCTTCCTGGATCTCTGCTTCACGCCCGAATTCGCCACCGAGATCACGCTGCAGCCGATCCGCAGGTTCAACTTCGACGCCGCGGTCATCTTCTCCGACATCCTGGTGATCCCTTACGCGCTCGGCCGCTCGGTGCGCTTCGAGGCCGGCGAAGGGCCCAGGCTCGATCCGCTGGCGACGCCGGCGGAGATCGCGACGCTGGCAACCCAGGCCAATTTCGACCAGCTCGAGCCGGTGTTCGAGACCCTGCGCCGGGTCCGGCGCGAGCTCGCGCCCGAGATCGCGGTGATCGGCTTCTGCGGCGCGCCCTGGACGGTTGCGACCTACATGGTGGCCGGACAGGGCACGCCGGACCAGGCCCCCGCGCGGATGCTCGCCTACCGCCATCCGGACGCGTTCGCCAAAATCATCGACGTGCTGGTCGAGAACTCGATCCACTATCTGGTCGGCCAGTTGAAGGCCGGCGCAGATTGCCTGCAGATCTTCGACACCTGGGCCGGCGTGCTGCCGCCGCGCGAGTTCGCCCGCTGGTCGATCGAGCCGACGAAACGCATCGTTGCCGGCGTGCGCAAGCAGGTCCCCGGCGCCAGGATCATCGGCTTTCCGCGCGGTGCCAGCGGCATGCTGCCGGCCTATGTCGAAGAGACCGGCGTCGATGCGGTCTCGATCGATTGGGCAGCCGAGCCGTCGATGATCCGCGAGCGCGTCCAGAGCCGCGTCGCCGTGCAGGGCAATCTCGATCCGCTGGCCCTGATTGCCGGCGGCGCCGCGCTCGACCGCGCGGTGGACGATGTTCTGGAGAATTTCGGCAAGGGGCGGCTGATCTTCAATCTCGGCCACGGCATCCTGCAGGAAACGCCGATCGCCCATGTCGAGCAGATGGTCGCGCGGGTGCGGGCATATAAGGGCTGACGTGTTGTAGCCCGGATTGCGGGCCGATCACCGTCATCCCGCGCAAAGGCGAAGCCTTTGTCGCTGGAGGTGCGAGTTCTTGCGAGCCTCGAGGGATGCACGGCCACCAGCCGGGCCCTCGACCCTTCGAGACGCGCTAACGCGCTCCTCAGGGTGACGGACTGAACAGCGGCGAACCTACCTTGCATCCTCCAAGATCATGTCGGAGGCCTTCTCCGCGATCATGATCGTCGGCGCATTGGTATTGCCCGACATCAGGTCCGGCATCACGGACGCATCGACCACGCGCAGGCCATCGATGCCGCGCACCTTGAGCCGCTGGTCGACCACCGCGAGCGGATCGTTGCCCATCCGGCAGGTCGAGGTCGGATGATAGACCGTGCTGCCGGTACGGCGGCAGAATTCGAGCAGGTCGTCGTCGCTGACCACCTTGGCGCCGGGATCGACCTCCCCGACCGCGTATGATTTCAGCGCCGGTGCGGCCAGGATCTTGCGCAGGATACGGATGCCGTCGATGAAAGCGCGGCGATCGGTCTCGGTCGCGAGATAATTGATGCGGATTTCCGGCGGCGCGCTTGGGTCCGCGCTCCTGATCTTCAGCGAGCCGCGGCTCTCCGGACGCAGCTGGCAGACCGACGCCGTGAAGCCCGAGAACGGATGCAGGTTCTCGCCCATCTTGTCGGTCGAGAACGGCAGGAAGTGGATCTGGATGTCCGGCGAGGCCAGCCGCGGGCTGGTCTTGAAGAACGCGCCCGACGTGCCGGCGGCGATCGTCAGCGGCCCCTTGCGCAGCGCCGCGTAGCGCAGGCCGGCCATCACGCGGCGCAGTGGATTGTTGACGACGTCGTTCAGCGTGACGCTCTGCGCGCAGCGCGTGACGATGCGCACCTGCATGTGATCCTGCAAATCGTTGCCGACGCCGGGCGCATCGAGCACGACCTCGATGCCGTGCTGCTTCAACAGATCGGCCGGGCCGATGCCGGAGAGCTGCAGCAATTGCGGCGAGTTGTACGCGCCGCTCGACACCAGCACCTCCTTGCGCGCCTTGGCCCTGCGCAATTGCCCGTTTTGCTTGTAGGCGACGCCGTTCGCGCGCTTGCCGTCGAACAGGATCCGCTGCGCCAGCGCCGAGGTCTCGACATGCAGATTGCCGCGTGTCAGCGCCGGCCGCAGATAGGATCGCGCCGTCGAGGCGCGCCGGCCGCGCCGCGTCGTGGTCTGGAAGAAGCCCGCGCCCTCCTGGGTCGCGCCGTTGAAATCCGGATTGGTCGGAATGCCGACCTCGGCCGCGGCGTGCACGAAGGCTTCCGAGAGCGGATCGTGATGCCGCCAGTCCGACACCGGCAGCGGGCCGCCCGCGCCGTGATATTTGTCGCCGCCGCGCTGCTGGTCTTCCGCCTTCCGGAAATAGGGCAGGACGTCGTCATAGCCCCAGCCGGCATTGCCACGCTGCCGCCAGCGGTCGTAGTCCTCGTGCTGGCCGCGCACATAGAGCAGGCCGTTGATCGAGCTCGAACCGCCAAGCACTTTTCCGCGCGGCTGGAACACCTGCCGCCCGTTCAGGCCGGGCTCCGGCTCGGTCTGGTACATCCAGTTGACGGATTTTTCCTTGAACAGCTTGCCGTAGCCGAGCGGGACATGGATCCAGATGTTGGTGTCCTTCGGTCCGGCCTCGAGCAGCAGCACCGAGTGCTTGCCGTCGGCGCTCAGGCGGTTGGCGAGCACGCAGCCGGCCGAGCCGGCGCCGACGATGACGTAATCATACTCGGCCGCATCATTGTTGTTCACTGGTTTCCCCCGGCAAGTCTTTTTCCAGATAGTCTTTGTTCTGGTGGTACAGACAAAGCGGCGGCTTGAAAAGGCTAGCGCCCTGCGCTGAGGTTCTGGAGCAGTTGCTCGACAAGCATATTGAGCTCAGCGGCGCTGCCGGCGGCACCGAACACATAACGGTCGGGCCGCACGATCACCGCCGCGGCGCCATGCTGCCGCATCCAGTCAGCGAACAATCCGTCGCGCTCCACCACGCTTAAAATACCGTTGGCATCGGCACTGTCGCCTGATGTGGTGATGACGACGCGCTCACCGGCGAGATGCTGCCAGGCGGTACGGGACACCTCCGACAGCCACGCCATCGGCTCGGCGGCCGCCGTCACGATCGCGAATTCCGGTTGCAGCAGATCGTCGAGCCGGCAGGTCCGCCCGTCCGGCGCACGCACATGCGGCTGCACGAACAGCCGTCCGGCGAGCACGGTGTCGCGCGCGATCAAGCCGCTGACGAGATCGGGGATGAATTTCTGCCTGATGGTCTCGGCCTTGCCGGCCTTCAGCTCGGCGCGTAGCCGCAGGTCGCGCTCGGCTGCCGCAACCGGATCGAGTTCCCCGATGATCTTGCCGAACTCCTTGGCGCTGGCGACGACGGCGCGGACATGCGGCTTGCGCTCGATCTCGTAGCTGTCGAGCAGTGTCTCGGCGGCGTCGCCACGCAGCACCAGCCTCAGTTTCCAGGCCAGGTTCACGGCATCGCGGATGCCGGCGCACAGCCCCTGCCCGAGGAACGGCGGCGTCTGGTGCACGGCGTCGCCCATCAGCAGCACGCGGCGGTCGCGCCAGCGCTGCCCGAGCAAAGCGTGGAAGCGATAGACCGCCGAGCGCCAGATCGTAAGATCGGAGATGTCGGTGAAGCCCTGCAGCAACCGCACGACATTGTCGGGTGCACCGGCCGCCTCGGGATCCTCGCCCGGCAGCAGCTTGATCTCCCAGCGCCGCAGATTGCGCGGGCCCGGCACGAAGGTGCCGGGACGCGACGGCCAGCAATACTGAAAGCTCTTGGCCGGCCGCTTGGCGGGATCGCTGGTCAGCGTATCCACCACCATCCACCATTCATCGAAGGCGAGGTCGTCCAGGCCGATGTCGAGCTGCTTGCGGACGAAGCTGTTGGCGCCGTCGCAGCCGACCAGATAGCGCGCACGGATCGGGAACTCCTCACCTCGCTCGCGCCGCGCGGTCAACGTCACCGCGCCGTCGTCCTGCTCGAGCGCCACGCCGGCGGTCGCAAGGAAAACGTCGACATGCGGATATTCGGCGAGCTTGCCACGCAACGCCTGCTCGAGGTCGGGCTGCACGAACGTGACGTTCGGGATCCAGCCGAGCGGAAACGGCGGCGGCATCGGGTCGAAGATCTTGATGATCTCGCCGTCGACACCGAGATAGTGCGAGCCGTTATGCGGGGCGATCGCCTGCTCCATGAAATCGCCGAGCCCGATCGCCTGCAGCACGCGCAGCGCCTCGTGGTCGAGCGTGATCGCGCGCGGCTTGTCGTAGATGTCGGCGACGCGCTCGACGACGGCGACCTTCAGGCCGGCTTTCGCGAGCAGGTTGGCGAAGATGGCCCCGACCGGCCCGAGGCCGACGATTGCCGCATCGTAGATCTCGTCATGCCCGGGGTTCGCGACTGACAACGACATGCTACTTCGCGAGGTAGCTCTCGAGCGTCAGCGGCTTCGGCTTCAGCTGCGGCTCGCGGATCGGAACATCGGCAAACGGCGTCGCCTCCTCGAACCACGCCTGCCGCGCCGGCAATCCCCATGGAAACGAGATCTTGTGGTCGGACGGATCCCAGCCGATCGGCTCGTTCTCGATGTCCATGATCTGGTAGTGGGTGTTGAACAACTCGACGCGGTGCCCGTCGGGATCGCGCATATAGACATACATCGCGTGTCCCGGCCCATGCCGCCCCGGACCGCGTTCGACGGCCGCGCCATAGCCGAGCTCGCCGGCGAGATCGCAGGCGTTCAGCAGATGGTGGACCTCGGGCGCGAGGAACGCGAAATGATGCAGCCGCGGTCCCGCGCCGTTGAAGAACACGATGTCGTGCGGATTGCCCTTGCGCTGCAGGAACACGCCGCGCAGATCGAAGGTGCCGGCCGGCGCGATGTACTCGCTGAGCCGGAAGCCTGCCGCGGTGTAGAACTCGCAGGCCCTTCGCACCTCCGGCGTCAGCACCTGATAATGATCGAGCCGCAGGGCCGAGCCGCCGGCATGGCGGGTGAATTGGGTGATCATGCGCGGCTCGACCGGCATGGTCGCGCAGAACTCCAGCGGCGTGCCGGCCGGATCGGTCGCCTGCAAGGTGCGGCCCTGATATGGCACCTCGGCCCAAACGGCCCGGCAGCCCTGCGCTTCGAAGAAAGCCTTGAGCCGGTCGAGGTCGTCGTCCCTGAACACCCGCAGACCGAGCCGCGCGCACACGGCGTCCTCGCCCTTGCGCAACACGAGGCTGTGATGACAGGCCTCCTCGACGCCGCGGAAGTAGAGCGCATCGCCCTCCTCCGCGGTCAGGATCAGCCCGATCACTTTTTCGTAGAACTGCCGGCTCACCGCGAGGTCACGGACGGTCAGGACGACATGGCTCGCCCGCGTGATCCGGAACCCGGGATCGTGGTTCGTGGTCGGCAGGCCCATGCGCACCTTCTGGGTTTTTCGTTCGCTGGAACCCAACTCATTGCGAAAAACCGGCTACCGATCAAGCCGCGCTTGGATCGGCAGCCCTTGCCGGTCCGTGACATCACATCACGCTGCTGTATCGACCCATAAGCGATGCCCCCGGTGGAGCGGCGCCGCATGCCGCGTGGTCGGGTCCGTTCCAATAGTTCATAGTTTGTCAAAGGTTTGCAGAGAATTCTTGGTCGTCGCGCCATGGTCAATCGCAGTGGCGACGTAGTGATGCGCAGGCAACGTGGTGAGATGCGTACTTATCTCAGATCATATTTCGCGGCCCTGTTCGCCGGTGACCTCGCAGCCTTCGGCGCACCACCGACGGATGAAGCACTTGCCGGCCACATCCGCGCCGAGCAGGTGTCGCTCGTCCTCGGCTATTCCTT
Source organism: Bradyrhizobium viridifuturi (assembly GCF_001238275.1). Taxonomy (GTDB): domain Bacteria; phylum Pseudomonadota; class Alphaproteobacteria; order Rhizobiales; family Xanthobacteraceae; genus Bradyrhizobium; species Bradyrhizobium viridifuturi. The sequence goes on along the minus strand of NZ_LGTB01000009.1, from coordinate 77,756 downwards.
CGGCATCATGCTGGCCAACGCCTGCAACGCGCTGGTGCTCGCCATTGCACTCTGGCAATCGCCGGACTGGGCCTTTGCGCTGGTGTGGGCCGCCGCCGTAAGCAGCGCCGCACTGTTCTTCGGCCTGCAGGCGCGCGCCTCGCGCCGCATCGCCAAGCCGCAATTCGTCTCGCGCCGGACCATGTACCGGCTGGTCCGCAATGCGCTGGCGCTCGGCGCCGCCTGGGGCGTCGTCCCGGTCGCCTTCTTCGCCAATGCATCGAGCGGCGCACAATTGGTGATCACCTGCCTTTGCGCGGGAATGCTGGCCGGCGGCGCGTTCGCTTTCTCCACCATCCCGATCGCCGCGATTGCGTTCACCGCACCGATCTTCGTCGGCACCGCGATCTGCCTCGGCCGCGACGGCGACTTCATCTATCTGCTGATGGCGGTCCTCGTGCTGGTCTACGGCTCCGTGCTGCTGCGCGGCGTGTTCGTCAATGCGTTCGAGTTCCGCCGCCGCATCATCGCCCAGCACGAGGCCGAGCGGACGGTGCGGCAGGATCCGCTGACGCATCTGCCGAACCGCGTCGCCTTCAACGAGGCGCTCAACGGCGCGCTGAGCCGGCTGTCGCGCTCGGGCGAGGAATTCGCCGTGCTGCTGCTCGATCTCGATCGCTTCAAGGAGATCAACGACAGGTACGGCCATCCGGCAGGCGACGAGTTCCTGGTGCAGGCGGCCGCCCGGCTGCAGCGCTGCACGCGCGCGGCCGAGCACGTCGCGCGGATCGGCGGCGACGAGTTCGCCCTCATCATGTCCAACCTGACGCGGCCCGAGGATGCGCTTGCGATCGCCGAACGGTTCGTGGCGGCGTTCGTCGATCCATTCCCGATCGACGGCTTCGAGATATCAGGCGCGATCAGCATCGGCATCGTGCTCGCGCCACGGGACGGCAGCACCTCCCACGACCTGCTCAAGCATGTCGACATCGCGCTCTACCGGGCGAAGAAATCCGGCCCCGGCACCATCTGCTTCTTCGAGGCCGGTGACGACCAATCGGCACGCGACCGCCGCGCATTGCAGCGCGATCTGGAACAGGCGATCGAGGCGAACGAGCTGTTTCTGGTCTACCAGCCGTTCCTCGACATCCGCAAAGGCCGCATCACCGGCTTCGAGGCGCTGCTACGTTGGCAGCATCCGGTGCGCGGCCTGATCCCGCCGAGCGTCTTCATTCCGATCGCCGAGGAGAGCGGCCTGATCCACCAGCTCGGCGAGTGGGTGATCCGCCACGCCTGCGCGATGCTGTCACGCTGGCCTGACGACATCAGGATCGCGGTCAATTTCTCCGCGGTCCAGTTCCAGAACGTCGGCATCCTGCGGACCATCGTCGAGGCGCTTGCCGAGGCCAACGTCGCGCCGAACAGGCTCGAGATCGAGATCACCGAATCGATGCTGATCTCGAAATACGGATCGGCGCCCGCGATCCTGAACGGGCTGCTCGAACTCGGCCTGACCGTCGCGCTCGACGATTTCGGCACCGGCTTCTCGTCGCTGACCTATCTGCGCAAGCTGCCGTTCAGCCGGATCAAGATCGACCAATCCTTTATCCGGGACATGCTGACCCAGCCGGATTGCGCCGCGATCGTCAAATCGGTGATCGCCCTCGCGCAGGACCTGCAGATCGGCGTCGTAGCGAGGGCGTCGAGACTGCCGATCAGCTCGAATATCTGCGCCAGACCAGTTGCGACGAGGTCCAGGGCTATCTGATCGGCCGGCCGATGTCGGGCAGCGAGATCGCCGCGCTGCTCGATCACGATCCGCGGCACTCGGTGCACGCGGCGTAACCTGAGCGGACGCCCGCGCGCGTCAGGGCGCGTCGGCGCGATGCAGCGTGTCAACCGTGATGGTGCCGCGCGCACGGGAGACACAGGCGCAGATCTTGCGGCTCGCCTGCTTCTGGTGCTCGCTGAAGAAGACGTCGCGATGGTCGATTTCGCCGTCGACATCGACCACGTCGAGCGCACAGACGCCGCACTCGCCGCGCCGGCAGTCGCTCATCACCTCATGGCCGGCTTCGTTGAGCACGTCGAGCATCGAGCGGTCGCGCGGGATGATGAACTCGGTGCCCTCGTCCCTCAGCCGGACGCGGAACGCCTCGGTCGGCAGCAGCCCGCTCGATCCGAAGGTCTCGTAGCGCAGATCGGTCATCGGGCGGCCTGACGCCTCCCAGGCGCGCCGCGCCGCATCGAGCATCCGCATCGGGCCGCAGAACAACGTCATTGTATCCTGCGGCAAGGCCGCGAACACTCCATCGAAGTCGAGCCGCCTGCCCTCGTCACCGGCATGGACGATGAGGCGGTCGCCGAGCAGACCTTCGAGCCTGTCGAGATAGGCCGCATCGCCGCGGGCGCGCACGGCATAATGCAGCCTCACCCCGGCGTCGCGGCGGGCCAGCGCCTGCGCCGCACCGACGATCGGCGTGATGCCGATGCCGCCTGCGATCAGGCAGAACTGCCGGCGCGTCCAGTCGAGCTGCACCAGCGAGGTCGGCAGCGTGATGTTGAGCCGTGCCCCCGGCGCGAGCGACCACATATAGCGCGAGCCGCCGCGGGAATCCGCTGCGTGCCGCACCGCGATCCGAAAACCCTGCGGGTCGACTTCGCCGACCAGCGAATAGGAGCGGGTCTGCGGCTGGCCGTCGATCGTGACGCCGACATCGATATGGCTGCCGACGGGATAGGGCGCGCCGGCGAAACCGTCGGGCCGCAGCAGGAATTCGCGGATGCCCGGCGTGAGGTCGCGCACAGCGACCAACGTGGCGGATGTCCAGGTTTCGATGAATCGCATGGCGCGCTCCGTTCAGCCGGCCGAGATCAGTGCCAGTGCCGGCAGCAGATCGAGATGGGTGCGGTTGCGCAGTGCGAGCCGCAGATTGCGCGCCGCAAGCCTTGCATGCTCGCGCATGATCGCCTCGGCGCGGGCGCTCTCGCGGTTCTCGATGGCGTCGACCACGACGCGATGGTGGTCCTGCGCGATCAGCAGGATCTGGCGCGCCTCGGGCAAGGCCGATTGCGCCATCACGAAGCCGCTCGGCGAAGCGAACGGCAGCGCCGAGGCGCGGTCGATCTGCCGGATCAGCGGCGGACTGCGCGACAGCTCGGCCAACAACGCGTGGAAGCGCGCGTTGAGCGCGACATAGGACGAAAACGCCTCCATCGAGATCGGCTCCTGCCGCACCAAGCCGTCGATCTCATTGAGGCATTCCTTCAACGGCTCGAGATCGCGCGACGAGACGCCGCGCTCGGCGGCAAAGCGTGCGGCCAATCCCTCCAGCGTGCCGCGCAGCTCGATCGAATCGAGAATGTCGCGCTCGGAAAATGCCTTGACCATGAAGCCGCCGGACGGGATCGCCTCCAGCAGGCCTTCCTCTTCCAGCCGGACCAGCGCCATCCGCACCGGCGTGCGCGACACCCCGGTGACCTCGACCGCCTGCAATTCCGAGATGCGCTCGCCCGGCCGCAGGCCGCCGGAAACAATCAGTTCACGCAGCGCGAGCTGCGCCCGCACGGTCTGCGACACTGAACGCTCGGCCTCGCGCTCCGCCATGCCGCCTACTCCGCCGCCTGCAGCTGTTGCGGCGGATTTTCCTTCGCCACCATGCAGTCGATGACGCGGCGTGCCCACATCGCGCCCGCATCGATGTTGAGATTGTAGAACACGCGGTCCGGATTCTCGTCCATCGCGCGCTGCTGCGCTTCCAGGATGATCTCGTCCTCATGGAAGATGCCGGCGACGCCGTCGCGGATTTCGCTGGTCAGGCGCTGCTCGGTGATGCGGTGATTGCGGACGAAGGCCCAGAAGTAGTGGCAGGTCTTCTCGGTCTCCGGCGTGATGGTGTTGAGCACATAGCCGTTGACGCCCTGCGAGCGATCGCCCTCCGGCGCGCCCGATCCGGCCGGTGCGACACCGACGTCGATATTGACGGTGCACGGTGCCTCGAAACGGATGATCTGCCAGCGATCGACCGGACCCGGCTTCTGCAATTGCCTGGCCCAGAACGGCGGCGCCTCGATGCCCTGCATCCAGCGCGTGACGGTCACGGTCTTCTCGCCATGGGTGACGTCGAACGGCGCTTCGGCGACCGCGTCATTGCCGATGCTCGAGCCGTGCACGAAGGTCTCGTGCGTCAGGTCCATCAGATTGTCGACGACGAGGCGATAGTCGCATTTGACGTGAATGGTCTTGCCGTCGCCGGCCCAGGCCGGATCGTGATTCCAATGCATGTCGGGCACCAGCGCCGGATCGGCCAGCGCGGGATCGCCCATCCAGAGCCAGATGAAGCGATGGCGCTCGACGACGGGATAGGCGCGCACGCAGGCCGACGGATTGATCGTCTCCTGCGAGGGCATGAAGGTGCAGCGGCCCTGCGCATTGTATTTCAGGCCGTGATAGCCGCAGACCACGGTGTCGCCGTCGAGCCGGCCCTTGGAGAGCGGCACAAGGCGATGCCAGCAGGCATCCTCGAGCGCCACCACCTCGCCGTCGCCCTTGCGGTACATCACGACGTGCTTGCCGCAGATCGTTCGCGGCAACAGCGCATGCTTGATCTCGGCGTCCCAGCCGGCCGCGTACCACGCGTTCATGGGAAAGGGCTTTGGCACGAGATTCCTCCCTCTTGTGAATTCAGACTGTATACATTAGCGCCGGAAATCTGGCAATCTATCTAAGAAATTCGATGGATAAAGCCCGTATAAGTCAGATTCAGTATACACATAGAGGCAGAACCAGATCGTTTGGCCAAGAAAATCGATTTTCGATTGACGACGGTAGGGGCGTCCGCCAGTCTGCAAGGCCATGAACATCGGGTTGAGTTTTCGCGAGGGCTTGGCCGGCGACGGGCCGCGAAGCCTGACATCGGCGGTTCAGGAGCGGCTACGGGCCGACATCCTGTCGACCCGGCTGCTTCCGGGCCAGAAGCTGCACATCGCAGGGCTCGCCAAGCAGTTCTCGGTCAGCCTCGCCGCCGTCCGCGAGGCATTGTCGCGCCTGGTGGCCGACGGCCTGGTGCAGGCCTCCGACCAGCGCGGCTTTCGCGTCTGCCCGGTCTCGCTCGCCGATCTCGCTGATGTCACGCAGACCCGGATCGACATCGAGGGATTGGCATTGCGGCGCTCGATCGAGCGGGGCGACGAGGTCTGGCTGTCGTCGGTCGCCGCGGCCTGGGAATCACTGAAGGCCGTACCGCATCGCTATCCCGACGACCCCACCGTGCACTACGAGGAATGGGTCGTCCGCCACCGCATTTTCCATCGCGCGCTGGTCAACGCCTGCGGGTCGCAATGGCTGCTCGGCTTCCGCGACGTGCTGCATGAGCAGAGCGAGCGCTACCGGCGGCTTTCGATCCGCCGCGAGGTCGGCAGGGCGCGCGACGTCCAGGCCGAGCACGCCGCGATTGTGGACGCGGTTTTCGCGCGCGATGCGGATGCGGCAGTTCACGCATTGTCAAAGCACTTCGGCACCACCAGGGAATTCGTCGAGCTCGCGGCGCCGCGCATTGCGGAGGTCAACGGCACGTCCTGATCCACGGCGCGCAAAGCGCTGAAATAACAACAATCGATATCCGGGAGAAACAGAACCATGAGCATCACGCGACGCCGCGCGCTGGCAACCCTGATCGCCACCACCCTGCTGGCCGGCCCGGCCTTCGCGGCCGACACGATCCGCGTCGGGCTGCCGACCAAGACCTATTGGCCGACGACGATCGCCGAGACCGCGGTCCGCCAGAAGCTGTTCGAGAAGGAAGGCATCAAGGCCGAGCTGACCGTCTACCGCAGCGGCGCCGAGACATTCGAGGGCATGGCGGCAGGCGCCGCCGACATCATCCTCGATCCGCCGTCGCTGGTATCAGCCGGCCGCAAGAAAGGCGTGATGTCGCGGATCGTCGCCAATGCTGCGATGGGCAATTTCGGCTGGCAGCTGATGGTGCCCGCCAAGTCGACGCTCGAGGTCAAGGATCTCAACGGCAAGAAGGTCGGGATCACCGCGGCGGGCTCCGGCTCCGACCTGCTCGCGCTCTGGACCATCCAGGACAAGAAGATCGACTTCACCCGCGTGCCGGTCGGCGGTGGCGGCCTGGTGCCGAACCTGCTCGCCGGTAACGTCGATGCCGCGGTGGTCTATTCGCCGCTCAGCTTCCAGGTCGCCAAGTCGGGCGAAGCGAAGACCATTCTCGACTATGCGACCGCGGCGCCGCCGAACCTCACTGCGGGCTGGATCGTGCTCGACAAGTTCGCCGAGGCCAAGCCGGACGTGGTGCAGAAGGCCGTCAATGCGCTCTATGGCGCCCTGCAGTTCATGCGCGCCAACCGCGACGTCACCGTGAAGCTGATCGCCGATCTCTACGAGATGCCGCCCGAGATCGCTGCGATGGAATACGACAACACCATCATGAAGCTCGAGACCGACGGCGACATGGGCGCGGCCAATGTGCCGGCGGCCGTGCAGCTGTCGCTCGATCTCGCCAAGCTCGGCGGACTGAAGGACATCGTTCCGGTCGAGGACGTGATCTCGACCAAGTTCAAGCCGGTCCCGACCAAGCCATAGGATGCAGGCCACCCTCACCATCAAGCTCGCGCGGGTCGCGATCGTGATCGCGATCTTCGCGCTGTGGGAAATGCTGTCGCGGACCGGGGTCGTCAATCCGCGCCTGCTGCCGTCGGCATCGGATACGCTCGCAACGCTCGGCGACCTGCTGCAACGGTCGAGCGTCCGGACCGACCTGCTGGTGACCGCGACCGAGGTGTTGGCCGCCTTCGCGCTGGCGGTGCCGATGGGTGCGCTGATCGGCTTCCTGATCGCGGAGAACCGCTATTTTGCCGATGTGGCGAAGCCATTGCTGTTCTTTGCCTTCAGCATCCCGAAATCGATCTTCCTGCCGATGTTCATCCTGGTGTTCGGCGTCGGCTTCGCCCAGAAGGTCGGGTTCGGCTTCTTCTCGACGATCTTCATCGTGATCATGTCGACCACGACGGCGGTGGAATCGGTCAAGGTCGAGCACCTGACGGTCGCCCGCTCCTACGGCGCCACGCGCGCGCAGACGGCATTCCGCGTCTATCTGCCGAGCATGCTGCCGGTGCTGCTGGAAGCGCTGCGGATCTCGATGATCTTCAACCTGACCGGAGTGATCCTCGCCGAGATGTATGCCTCGCGCGACGGCATCGGCCACCAGATCGCGACCTGGGGCGAGAATTTCCAGATGAAGCAGCTGCTTGCCGGCGTCGTGATGGTCGCCGCGATCGCCATGACCTTCAACGAACTGATCAGATGGGTGGAAACACGATGCAGCCACTGGCGAACGTGACACCGTTGAAGCCGCCGCCGCGCGCCGGCGCGATCGAGGTGAGGAATGTCGGCCAGGTATTCCGGACCAGGTCGCAGGACGTCGTCGCGCTGGAGGATGTCTCGCTCGACATCAAGCCGGGACGCTTCGTCGTGCTGGTCGGCCCGAGCGGCTGCGGCAAGTCCACGCTGCTGATGATGATGGCCGGACTGCGCGCGCAGACCGCAGGTACCATCACCATCAACGGCGCACCGATCCCGCAGCCTGACCCGGACCGTGTCGGTGTGGTGTTCCAGGAGGCGAGCCTGTTTCCATGGCTGACCGCCGAAGACAATGTCGAGTTTCCGCTGGCACTGCGCGGCGTCGCCAAGCCGGAGCGCCGGGCCAAGGCGCAGGACGCGCTCAAGCTGGTCGGCCTCGAAGGCTTCGGCAAGCGCCACCCGCATGAACTGTCCGGCGGCATGAAGCAGCGCGTCTCGATCGCGCGCGGCCTGGTGCAGGATCCGCCGGTGCTGTTGATGGACGAGCCGTTCGCCGCACTCGACGAACAGACCCGCATGACGATGGGCGACGAGCTGCTGCGGATCTGGGCCGCGACCGGCAAGACCGTCGTGTTCGTCACCCACAGCCTGACCGAGGCGGTCTATCTCGCCGACGAGGTGATCGTGATGTCGCCGCGGCCGGGCCGCATCGTCGATCAGCTGCAGGTTAGCTTGCCGCGGCCGCGGACCTACGAGATGCTGAGCGGAGACGCCTTCGGCGCACTGCGCGACCGCATCTGGCGGCACATCCGCAAATCGGCGTGAGACGGCGATGAGCGCGAAAACCCTTCGCCATCTGATCGTGATCGGCCTGCTCGTGCTGTGGGAGCTGCTGCCGCGCACCGGCGTGATCCCCGAGCTGTTCCTGCCGTCGCTGTCCTCGACCCTGCTCGCCGGCTGGAACGAGGCCGCCGAATATGGCCATGCGCTGGCGGTGACGCTCTACGAGGTTGCGGTGTCGATGGCGTTCGCCTGCGGTGGCGGCATCCTGCTCGGCGCCATCGTCGGCAGCCTGCCGCGCCCGCGGCTGCTGATCATGCCGATGGTCTCCAGCCTCTATGCGGTGCCGCTCGTGATCCTCTACCCGGTGTTCACCGTGTGGCTCGGCATCGGCTCGGAATCCAAGATCGCCTTCGCCTCGATCTACGGTTTCCTGCCGACCATGCTGGCGACCGCGGCCGGGATCCAGACCATCGACCCGCAGCTGCTGCTCGCCGCCCGCAGCATGGGCGCGACGCTGAGCCAGCGGCTGGTCCGCGTCATCATTCCCGCCGCGATCCCCACCGTGCTCTCCGGCCTGCGGATCGGCGGTGCGCTGGTCATCGTCGGCGTGGTGGTCTCGGAGATGCTGATCTCCTCGGCGGGGATCGGCTATCTGATCTCGCGTTACCGCACCATTCTCGACAGTCCGCACGTGTTCGCCGGCGTGCTGCTGGTGTTGTTCATGGCGATCGCCTTCAACACCGCGATCCGCTGGGTCGAGCGCAAGGCCGCGATCTGGCAGACCGGAACGCGCGCCGGCCAGGGCGCCGACGAGGTCGGCTCCGGCGCGATGCAACCGGCGACGTAAGGGGATCGCTGCGTGTTCGACCTCACCCTGACGTTCGACAATGGACCCGAGCCCGACGTGACGCCGCTTGTGCTCGATATCCTTCGCGAGCGTGGCATCAAGACCACGTTCTTCGTGATCGGCGAGAAGCTCGGCGATCCCGAACGCCGCCGCCTCGCCGCCCGCGCCCACGACGAAGGCCACTGGATCGGCAATCACACCTTTACGCACAGCACGCCGCTCGGCCTGCAACCCGGCGTGGACACGGCCGAGCGCGAGATCGGCCGGACCCAGGCTGTGATCGGCGAGCTCGCCCATCCCAACCGCTGGTTCCGGCCGTTCGGCGGCGGCGGCAATCTCGACGACCGGCTCTTGAAACCCTCCGTGGTCGATTATCTCGCGCATAACAAGCACAGCTGCGTGCTCTGGAATGCGATCCCGCACGACTGGGACGATCCCGACGGCTGGTCCGACCGCGCGCTCGAGCAATGCCGCGCGCAACCATGGACGCTGCTGGTGCTGCACGATTTGCCGACCGGCGCGATGGCGCATCTCGGCCGCTTCCTCGATCGCGCCACGGCGAACGGCGCCCGCTTCCGTCAGGATTTTCCGTCGCAATGCGTCCCGATCCGCAACGGCGAGATCGCGCTTCCCATCCGGGATTATGTTTCCTCCATCGAAGAGAGTGAGAGACCATGAAGATCGCAAGTTTCAAGGCGGCGGGCACCGCAAGCTACGGCATCGTGACCGATGCGGGAGTGATCGACGCCGGCAAGCGGCTGAAGGCGTATCCGACGCTGAAGGCGCTGCTGACGACGGGTTCGCTGAATGAGCTGAAGAAGCTGCAGAGCGAGCTCGCCGATCACGCGCTGAAGGATGTCGAGCTGCTGCCGACCGTTCCCGATCCGGACAAGATCTTCTGCATCGGCGTCAACTATGCGACGCACCTTGCCGAGAGCGGCCATCCGACGCCGCCGCATCCGATGATCTTCACCCGCTTCGCCAACAGCCAGGTCGGCGCCGGCCAGCCGATGATCCGGCCACTGGAATCCGAACGCTTCGACTATGAGGGCGAAATGGCCGTCATCATCGGCAAGGCCGGCCGCCGCATCCCGCGCGAGGCCGCGCTCGGCCATGTCGCCGGCTATGCCTGCTACAATGACGGCAGCATCCGCGACTGGCAGCGTCACACCTCGCAATTTGCGCCGGGCAAGAATTTCGTCGGCACCGGCGGCTTCGGACCCTGGATGGTGACGTCGGACGAACTGACGGACATCAGCAAGCAGCAGATCGCGACCCGGCTCAACGGCGTCGAGGTGCAGGCCGCGCCGATCTCGGACCTCGTGTTCGACGTCGCCACCCTGATCGCCTACTGCTCGACCTTCACCGAGCTGGTGCCGGGCGACGTCATCGTCACCGGCACCACCGGCGGGGTCGGCGCCTATCGCACGCCGCCGCTGTGGATGAAGGAAGGCGACGTCGTCGAGGTCGAGATCTCCGGCATCGGCGTGCTGCGCAACCCGGTGAAGGACGAAACCGCGGCAACCGCAACGCGCGCGGCTTGATCCGGCCGCACGATAACGAGAAGGAGGACATCATGAACCTGCCCACGCATCTGCTGCCGACCACCGTCGTCGGCAGCTATCCGCAGCCCGAATGGCTGGTCGATCGTGCGATGCTGTCGAAATCGGTGCCGCGCACCCGCATGCACGCGATGTGGCGGCTGCCGGCCGAGCATCTGGAGGAAGCACAGGACGACGCGACGATCGTGGCGATCCGGGACATGGAGCGCGCCGGCATCGACATCGTGACCGATGGCGAAATCCGCCGCGAGAGCTACTCCAACCGGTTTTCTACCGCCCTTGAGGGCGTCGATGCCGACAACCCCGCTGTCATCACCGCACGCACCGGCAACACGCAGACGCCGGTGCCGCGCGTGGTCGGCCCGGTGAGGCGCAGGGGACCGGTCGAGCTGCACGACATGCAGTTCCTGCGCAAGAACACCGACCGCGCCGCCAAGATCACACTGCCCGGCCCGTTCACCATGAGCCAGCAGGCCAAGAACGAATTCTACAAGGACGACGAGGAGCTTGCGATGGCCTTCGCCGAGGCCGTCAATGCCGAGGCGCGCGACCTTGAGAAGGCCGGCGCCGACGTCATCCAGCTTGACGAGCCCTGGGTACGCAACAACCCGGAGCTGGCGAAGCGCTATGCGGTGAAAGCGATCAATCGTGCGCTACAGGGCATCAGCATCCCGACGGTGGTGCATCTCTGCTTCGGCTATGCCGCTGTCGTGCCGGGCTCGACCAAGCCGGCCGGCTATTCCTTCCTCGCCGAACTCGACGACACCATCGCCGATCAGATTTCGATCGAGGCAGCACAGCCGAAGCTCGATCTCGGCGTGCTCAGGGATCTGTCGTCGAAGAAGATCATGCTCGGCGTGCTCGACCTCGGCAATCCCGAGATCGAATCCGCAACCGTCGTCGCCGATCGGATTCGCAACGGCCTGAAGCATGTGCCGGCCGAGCGGCTGGTGGTCGCACCGGACTGCGGCATGAAATACATGCCGCGGCCGGTCGCTTTCGGAAAATTGAAGGCGATGTGTGACGCCGCCGCGATGGTCAGGAAGGAGATCGGCTAAGCGGCGCCCGACGCAGTCAGCGGGTCGTATCCGGGGCTCTTCAAGAGTGCATGAAGCTGGCGGCGGCGCACGCCCATGTTGCCGCCGTCGAACAGCGGATAGGCCATCGCATCCTGCAACAGTCCGGCCAGCGGACATTGGTGGTCGTAGCTTTCGATGCCGACCACGCGCATCAGATCGGTGATCACCTTCACCGCGGTTTCCGAGCCGAACACCTTGGCGTGCAGCGCGAGTTCGAAGGCACCGGGCGCATTGCTGTCCATGGCGTGACAGGCCTTCCAGCTTAGATAACGCGCCGCCTCGATCGCCATCTTGGCATCGGCCAGTGCGTAGCCGACCGCCTGGTGCTCGATGATCGGCGCCGCGCCGCCGCGATGCTCGCCCCTAGCGAAGTTCAGCGCATAGTCAAAGGCGGCCCGCATCAGGGCGACACCGAACACGCCGACCAGCGCGGCGGTGCCGGCAAAGCTCATCTCCACCAGTAACAGGCCGCCGCCGACGCCTCCCAGCACATTGTTCCTGGACGTGCGGACCTGCTCGAGCCGGAAGCGCGGCGTCAGATGGGCGCGATGGCCCATCAGGTCGGCCGCGCGTTCCAGTGCGATGCCCTTGATGCCACCGGCGGACCGCGGCACCGCGATTACGGAGATCGCGCTGTCGGGCGCGCAGCGGGATCGGTGCGGCAGACCACGCAGATCAGGTCGGCGCCGTTGCCGTCCCAGCCGGTCGCGCTCGACACCCATTGCTTGGCGCCGGTGATGACCCAGTCCTCGCCGTCGAGATGCGCCGCCGTCCGCAAGCCCGTTCCCGGCACCGGCGAGGCAAAGTTCGCGCTGCCGCCGGGCTCGCTGAAGGCGAAGGCGGCGAGCGGCGCGCCGGCACGTTCGAGGAACGGCGCGATCAAGGTCTTCTGCTGCGCCGGCGACCCCGCCAGCATCACCGGCATCAGGCCGAGCAGCGAACCGAACAGCGTGAGCGAGACGTTGACGTCGACGGACTGAAACTCCTCGGCGACGATGGCCATGTCGAACACGCCGGTGCCCTCGCCGCCGAGCGGCGCCGGGATCATCCGGCGCAGGAAGCCGGCCTTGACCACCTGCTCATAGAACGGCCGCGTGGCCGCGAAGCGCTCCGCAGGCGTGGCGAGATGGCGGGTTGCGTCGGCGACGCCTGAAAGCACGGTCCGCGCGAAGCCACGGGCGGACATCTGCAGCTCGCGCTGTTCCCTGGTCAGGGTGAAATCGATCGGCATGGTCGGCTCTCCTCCGGCGGGTCGAATGGCCGAAGGTGAGATGCCGGCCGGCCGAAGTCATTGACGCTGCGTCCACGCCGGTTTGGCAAAATGTCCGCCTGACTGGCACGGCAATTGATTGTAAGCTCATGGCCGGCTTCCGTCCTGACAGGCAAACTCCGGCACGCGAACATGGGCGCAACCTGGAATATGCACGACGTCGCACCGGCAGACCGCTTCGCCTATTGGCGCGAAGCGGTGCTGCGGACCTATCTGCCGCTCGAACCGGAGAAGATCTCGCCCGACGATTTCGATGGCGCCATCACCAGCATCGGCAGCGCGGCACTGCCGTTGTCGCGCGTGCAGTCCGTGCCCAATGCCATCCATCGCACGCGGAAAGGAATCGGCAGCTTCCAGGATGGATCGTTCTTCGCGAATCTCCAGATCACCGGCGATGCCGTGGTCGAGCAGTATGGGCAGAAAACACTGGCGCGCCCCGGCGACATCGTCCTGCTCGACACCAACGAGCCCTTCGCGATGCGGTTCGAGCAGGGCTGCGACCTGATCTGCGCCACGATTCCCGGCACGCGGCTGCGGCGACATCTGCAGCAGATGTCGGGCCGGCCGCCGAACGTCATCGCCGGCCGCGGCGCGGGCCGGCTCGCCTCCGCCTATCTCGGCGCGCTGCGCGATATTCCTGACGATTTCGCGCTCGTCGATGACCTCGCCGCCAGCCAGCTCGAAAGCTTGCTGCTGCGGGCGACCGCCATCGGCGTGCCGGCGGCCGGATCGGCATCACCGCGCGAAGCGATGCTGCGGCAAATCCAGAGCTTCATCCTGGACGAGCTGCACAATCCGCAACTCTCGGCGAAATATATCTGCCGGCATCTGAAGATCTCGCGCAGCCATTTGTTTGCCGTGCTCGCCGACGCCGGAACGACGTTGGCAGCGCATGTCCGCGACGCGCGGCTCCGCCACAGCCTCAACCAGCTTCGTGATCGCCGATTGAACGATCTTCCGATCGGCGAAATCGCGTTGCGTGTCGGGTTCAAGAGCCACGAGAGTTTTGCCCGTGCGTTCCGCCGCGCCTATGGCACCTCGCCCGGCGCTATGCGCGTCGGAGACGAGGACACGAACTGAAGAAGGGGTTGATACGCCGGCCATGCCGGCCCGCGGCTTTAAGAGTTCGACGCCGCGCGGGTCGAGGCCGATTTGACGTCCTTGATGCTGACCACGACGGCAATGCGCCTGATCGTGCCGCTGCGATAGGCCTGCAGGAATCGGTCGTAGTGCTTGACCGAGATGCAGCCGTTGGAGTCGCCGTTCGGCCCGAGCATGTAGCTGTGCACGAGCAGGCCGACGCGCCCGAACGTATCGCTGCCATCGACCGGGGTCATGCGCAGCGCGGGCACGCCGTGGAACAGCTTTTCGCGCGGCTTCATCTCGTAGATGCCGGGCGGCGTCGCACCGGCGTTGCGGGCGTTCACATGCGACGGATCGTCGAGCAGATTGCCGAGGCCTGAATGCGCCTCGAACTTGGTGCCGTCGGGCATGTACACGATGCGGCCGGTGATGTCGTAGACCGCCGTGGTGCTGTCATAGCCGAGCGCGCCGAGATCGGGGCTCGGACCGGACAGCAAGCCGTCATTCGGATCGATCGAGGCCAGCTGCAATTTGCCCGGCATCATGTCGGCGATCTTCTGCAGGAACGTCCGGTTGTCGCCCTGCTGCACCGGCGCCTGCGGCGGAGGCGGCAGATCGTTGCGCGCCAGCAGATTGGCTTCGGCCGGCCGCGATCGCGGCATCGGCACGGCGGGTGCCGTCGTCGTGGTCGTAGCCGCGACGGAGGCCGACGCCGGCTGGCTGTCGGGAATCTCGGTCTGCGTGTCACGCAGCTGACCAGACAGCGCGTCCTCGATCTGACCGAACTCGGAATTGAAATCGCCGCGGCTCGAACGGAACCCGCGGCGCAGAGGATAGTATAGCGAAGCCGTGTTGATCGTGGAGCGAGAGCCGAAGCGATCGTCGAAATTCAACGAGGCGGTGGTGTTGGCGAGGGCCGGTCCATGCAGCCATGCGGTCGGGTCGATGCCGACCATCCAGGCGGCAAGGCCAGACGACAGGACGAGCGCGCTCACGGCGAACGCCGTGCTGCCCACCAGAGACATGCCGCGGCTTGACTTCCGCCCGGCAGCTTTCGTCGTACGTTGACCCATCATCCCCAAGTTCGGTGTTCTGGGGCCTGTTAGCCGGCCCACGTGGGATTCACCGATCACTCATCATATCAGGGAATTAGAGTAAGGCATAATCGAGACGAAGCCGGCAACGACAGGTTTTTTAAACGTTTTTCGGATGGAAAGTGCCGGGGAATCAGCCCCGTAAGGGCTGAAACGGATAAAATAGTCCCGATTCGGGACAGTTCCGCCGACTCAGGCGATCTTTTCTTCCCGGAGGGTCAGCACCGGGACCGGCTTCCCGATCGCGTAACCCTGGACGTAGTCGACCCCGATCTGGCGCAGCTCGTCCAGGATCGCGAGGCTCTCGACGAACTCCGCGACCACCTGCTTCTGCATGATCTTGGCGGTCTTGGTGATCATCTCCACCATCGCGCGGTCGACCTTGCTGTTCAGGATTTCTTTCACGAACGAACCGTCGATCTTGATGATGTCGACCGGCAGGTGCTTCAGATAGGCGATCGAGGACATGCCGGTGCCGAAATCGTCGAGCGAGAAGCTGCAGCCGATCTCGCGCAACCGCGCGATGAACTTCTGCGCCTCGTCCAGGTTGGAGATCGCGCTGGTTTCGGTGATCTCGAAACACACCAGCGCCGGCGGGACGTCGTGCTGCGCGAACAGCTCGGCGACGAAGTCGACGAAGTCGCTGTCGCCGATGGTGGCGCCGGACAGGTTGATGGCATAGCTCGCAATCTTGCGCGGATGGTGCTTGCGCTCGGCGATGATCTCGAAGGCGCGCCGCACCACCCAGCGGTCGATCAGCGGCATCAGTCCGTAGCGCTCGGCGGCGGGCAGGAAGCTGCCGGGCGGCACCAGGGCGCCGCTCTCGTCGCGCAGGCGCAGCAGCAACTCGCGCCGGTCGTTGCCCTTCAGCATGCCGTTCACCGGGCGTATTTCCTGCTCGTAAAGGCAGAAGCGGCCCTCGTCCAATCCCTTGCGGATGCGATTGACCCAGCTCATCTCGGCGACCCGCACCGCCATGCCGGTATCGGACGGACGATGCTCCTGGACGCGGTTGCGTCCCTTGTCCTTGGCAAGGAAACAGGCGACGTCGGCGAGCCGCAGCGCGTCCTGCACGCCTGCGCTGTCGGCAAGCCCGACCAGGCCGATGCTCGCGCTGATCCGGAAGCTCGAGCCCTCATGCACGAAGCTCGACTGCTCGACCACCGCCCTGATCCGCTCCGCGACCTCTGCGGCCACGTCGTGCATGGCGGAGCCGTCGTCGCGCAGCAGAATGCCGAATTCGTCGCCGCCGAGACGGGCAACCAGCCCGCTGCCGCCAACCTCGGCAGTCAGCAATCTCGCCACCTGTTTCAGCAGGCGGTCGCCCGCCATGTGGCCGCAGGTGTCGTTGACGATCTTGAACTGATCGAGGTCGATCAGCATCAGATCGGCGCTCGTCGCCGGCGTGCCCGACATCGCCTTGTGCAGCTCGAACTCGAACTGCCGCCGGTTGGCGAGGCCGGTGAGCGCGTCGTGCGAGGCCGCCCAGGCCAATTCCTCGACCAGCCGCCGCTCGGCGGTCATGTCGTGAATGATCATGACGCGGCCGGACGGTTCGCCGGCATGCACGATCGGGGTCTCGACCACCGAGACCGGCACGCTGGAATGATCCGGCCGCACCAGCAGCCGCTGCTGCGGCCGGCTTTCGTCATCGCCATCCGCGCTCTGGAACGATCCGCGCACCGGCTGCTCGGCGATGTTGAACAGCGATGAAAGCTGCCATCCGGTCACGTCCTGTCCCGTCGCGATCAGCCGCTGTGCGGCGGCGTTCATGTAGCCGACGCAATCGTCCTGCGTGGTCACGATGACCGCATCGCCGATCGAGGCCAGCGTGAGCTGGGCGCGTTCCTTCTCGACCGCGAGCGCGGTCTCGGCCAGCCAGCGCCGCCAGAGCATCCGCCGCGTGTGGAACAGGACGATGCCGGCAAGGCAGGCCGCAATCACGAGATTGACCAGCAGCAGCAGCGCGGAAACTTGACGCGATGCCTTGCCCAGCTCGTCGGAGAAATCGACCGCGAGCGTGCTCAGTGCGGCATCGACCGCGCCGATCCGCTCGGACCAGTGCTTGATGGTCGCAGCCGAAGGATCATGCAGCGCGACGTCGTTCGCGGCCTCGTTCCTGATTTCGATCAATTGATCGAGCAGCGCATCCGAATTCCGCCAGGCTGTCACCGCGCCGGCGACGTGGTGCATCTTGCGGAAATATTTGAACAGCCAGATCAGGCCGCCGATGTCGTCATCATGATTGCCCGCTTCGGCAAAACCGGCGCGGGCCACCGCGTCGTTGTTGCCCGGCGATTCCAGCGCACGCCGCGCCGTGCGATCGGCCAGCGGCGCCGCGATCGCGGCGTCGAATTTCTGCAGGTAGAGCGGCGCGCCGGTGCTGACATAGGTCTGGAGATAGTGAATGGCGTCCTTCTGCCCCTTCGACCACATGCTTTCGCCCGCCACATAGGCCCTGACCGCGGACATCACCTGAAGACTGCCCGCCGACAGGCCGCCCAGCAGCAGCACGATCGCCAGCAGAGGCCCGACGACCCGCCACAGCGCCCAGCTTCGGAATGAAAAGAACATGCCCAAATGCGGCCGACCCCTGAAATTATCGGGCAAGCCTAGGAATTGCGACTTAACCTCACGTTGCAAAACGCGATGAGTTTGAAACGACTTGGTTGTAATAGAATTGCGTCAAACTTTACGCGTCCGCCGACCCGGCCGCAGCACTCAGGGGCGCAAGGTCGGCGACGTATTCGGCGCCGGCGCGTGCTCCATTTCGGCCTCTTCAGGCAGCTTGTCGGCATGGACGGCGAGCGGCGTGCCGATCCAGAGCGGATCGTCGCGATGGTCGCGGCGCGGATTGGTCGTGTTGGGATGGACCAGGATGCTCAGGCTGCCGTGGTTCAGCATCAGCCACGGCACCAGGGTCGGAAACAGCTCGGCGGCAAACGCCACCTGATACATCGCCTGGTCGTGCGGGCCGACCTTGACGTCGTGCCAACGCCCGAGCGTGACCAGGAAACGATCGCCCATCCAGTTGCGCAGGCGCTCCGCCTCGCCCCGGCTGGTCGTGGGGTCGTAATAGACATGGGCGTGGTAGCTCGCGATCTCGCCGATCGTCCGTGGCGCGTCGGTCATCTCACCTCTCCTCATGCGGCCGGTCACTTGCGCCGCAGCACACTGAACTGGAACGACTGCGTCGCGCCCCAGGGCGTGACGTGCCGGTGCGCCTCATGCGCGATCAACTCGAAGGCCGGACCGACGGCCCCGCCGAGCGTTGCCGGATCATAGCGCTGCACCGGCAGGCCGCTGCATTTCTCGGGACCGTCGAGTGCGAAGGTGCCGATCACGGCGTGGCCGCCTGCCCTGACACCGCGATGCAGCCGGTCAAGATAGGCCGCGCGATCGTTGTCCTCGACGAGAAAATGAAACGCCGCGCGATCGTGCCAGATGTCGAAAGCCCGCGGCGGCTGCCAGACGGTCGCATCGTCGGCCACCCAGCGCACCGCTTCGCCTGTCGCGCCGATCCGCTCCCGCGCGCTCGCCAGCGCCGCCTCGGAAAGATCGAGCACGGTCAGATCATGGAAGCCGCTTGCCAGCAACGCATCGACAAGGCGCGAGGCCCCGCCACCGATATCGATGATCGACGCGTCGCGGCGAGGTGCGACGGATTTGATCAGGCGCAGCGACGGCTGCGGATCGGCCTGCGACCAGCTCACCTGCTGTTCGCCCTTGCTGAGATAGACGGTCTGCCAATGCGATCGGCGATCAGAAGCGGTCATTGCGATGCGTCCGGAAAGCTGTGGCAAGCTGCGTTGCGTACGGTTAACCATGAGCTAGGCGCGGCGCCATCCCGCGTCAACCGGCAGCAGCCGCGCGGCGGCAAATGCCGCATTTGCATCGCCGCATTTTCCAATTAACCTGACCGGCAGGTTGAGATCGGGGCGCCCCGGGGATGGCCAATTTCGGCTGGACACGCGTCAACAAGCCTGGACAAGCGGAGGACGCCGCCAGCGACTTGCGCGGCCTCAGCGATCCCTCGGCGTTTCTCGCCGCGCTCGACAAGGTGGTGCCGCGCTATCTCGATCTCGCCGATAACGGCGTGCTGGCCTATCCGGCGTGCAAGCGCAAGCCCGGCGACCTGCTCGGCGATGCCAGGGCGATCTGGGAGCACACCCGCCTCGAAGCGATGCGTTATATCCCGATGGTGCCGCGGAAGGACACCGCGCTGCTGACCGATCCGGCGCGCCAGGCCGAGATGATCGACGCCTTCCTGCGCCAGCAGGCACACGACAAAACCGTCGTCGATTTCACAGGCAGCGCGATCGAGGATTACGGCATCGCGATCTATGCGGCGCTGAACTGGCTGAACCATTGCGGCGCCATCGTGAACGCCGATCCGCAAAAATTCTCCGGCACGCTGCGCAGCTTCCGCAAGGTGATGGTCGTCGCCCGGCAGTGGTGGGCGCTCGACGGCGCCGCGGAGCGTTGCCGGCAGATGCTGGAGGCGCGCGAGCGGCCGCCGCTGGTGTTCTTCCTGCTATGGGCCGAATGCACCAATCTGGCGCGCGAGATCGCGATCGCAGCGGCAGGCGCCGCTGCGACGGAAGACAGCATCGCGCGGATGCGCGCGGCCGAAGATCCGGAACAGCTGTAGGGAAGCGGCGAAGCCGGCGGTCAGGCGACAGGGTCCGCGTCGGCGGACACCACCAGCAGATCCTTGGACTTGCGCGCGATCAGGCGGCCGAGGTCACCCTGCTTGTAGCTCTCGACGAACTTGATGGCGAAGCCGTTCGGCAGATGCCGGACCACGCGCCCGACGCAGGCGCCGATCGCCAGCGGCATGCCGACCGGCGGCTGCACCTCCGAGGATACCGCGGCGCCCGACAGCGACATGTCGATGATGAAGCAGCTCTGCATGGTGCCGTCCGCCAGCGTCAGCATCGCGTGCGGCACGACGGGAACGAAGCGCGGATTGTTGCGCGCCTCGCGGATGCTCGGATCCTTCTGCTTCTTTTCGATCCAGGTCAGCTTGTCGGCGAACTTCTCGCGCTTGGCATGCGTCATCTCGAGTTCGAGCAGGAAGCTGCCGCTCATCGTGTCGGTGATGCAGCCCTCGAACTTGCCGAACTCCTCGAAATACGAGGTCAGCCTGTCGCCGACCTTGCCGACGACGGGTACGTCCACGATCATGCGGAACGGCGACACGCGGGTGGTGCGGCAGGCAAAGGTGCGCAGTTTGCCCTGCGCGTCGTACCAGTTCGGCAGCGTGTAGCTGCCGTTGACCGTGATCCTGACAGCGCGTTGCTTGAGAAACTTCTCGACGGACACGACTGGACCTCGCCGGAGGCGATGTGAGTGCACGGAGTCTGGATTGACCGACATCCCGGGTCGGCCCGGTGGTGGGACTTCCGCTACCGACGCGCTTGCAGCGGGAAGGCCGCGGGCATGCGTCCCAGCGCGTCGCGGGAGGACCCTGGCGCGCAGGTGCGTACAGTCGTACCGTCGAAAGCCTAGGAAAACGTTAAGCCGGGACGGAGCGCGGGTGGCGCACTCTATGGCGCAACCCTTACGCGGCAGTTTATTTTGCGAGCCGTACAACTACCGCGAGAGTTGCCGCACGCCGATGCAATCGCGCCGTGCCCTAAACCGCCTGCCTCAGCGCGCGAGCCGGTGCTAGCCTTGGATGAAATCAGACCGGACGCTCATATGCCCAACATCTCAGAGAAGTCGCTCGCCGACGGCAAGATCCTGCAAAGCGTGGTCGATGGCGTCGGCGTCATCACCTTCAACAACCCCGGCAAGCGCAACGCGATGTCGCTGGAGATGTGGGAGGGGCTCGGCGAGGCGCTGACCGCCCTGCGCGACGATCCGGAGGTCCGCGTCGTGATCCTGGTCGGCGCCGGCGACAAGGCCTTCGTGTCGGGCGCCGACATCAGCCAGTTCGAGAAGACCCGCCACAACGCGGAAGCCTCCGAGGAATATTCACGGCGCAGCGCCGCCCAGCGCGCCTTGCTCGCCGACTACCCGAAGCCGACCATCGCCTGCATCCGCGGCTTCTGCCTCGGCGGCGGCATGCAGGTCGCGATGCTGGCCGATATCCGCATCTCCGGCGCCAGCGGCCAGTTCGGCATTCCCGCCGCCAAGCTCGGCATCGCCTATGGCTATGACGGGCTGCGCCATCTGGTGTCGCTGGTCGGCCCGTCCTGGGCACGGCTGATCATGTACACCGGAATGCGGATCGACTCCGAGGAAGCGCTGCGGATCGGCCTGGTCGATCGCGTGCTGCCCGATGCCGAACTCTGGGACGCGACCATGGAGATCGCGCGCACCATCTCGGGCAATGCGCCGCTGGCGATCAAGGCCGCGAAGATCACCATCGCGCAGGTGCTGAAGGACCCCGCCGACCGCGACATGGCCGCGATCAAGCAGATCGGCATCGACTGCATGGACAGCGCCGATTTCCGCGAAGGCCGCAACGCCTTCATGGAAAAGCGCAAACCGCAGTTCAAGGGTCGGTAGCGATGCGGTCGGGGCAGTGGCCTGGCTGCGCACCGGTACCGGATCGGAGCACGCGACCCTGCCGCCACGCAACAAACTGTCATCGCCCGGCTTGACCGGGCGATCCAGTATTCCAGAGACGAATGTTGTTGAACCGAGAAGCCGCGGCGAACTGGATCGCCCGGTTAAACCGGGCGATGAAGAGCATGGGGACGCCGCCTGCGCAATTTCTGAATATTAGAAATCTATCCCTGAGTTGCCCGACGTGTCAAGTCGCCTGTTCGACCGCCGGCCGCTGCTTTGCATGGGGTTGTTTTCGATATTTTGGCAGCGCCCTACTTCTTCTCCGAGACCGGCACCGTGTAGTTGAGGATCAACCGCCCGCCGTCGGGATAGATGGTCTGGCCGGTGATGTAGGAGGCATCGTCGCTGGCGAGGAACGCCACGACGGAGGCAACCTCGCTCGGCTCGCCGCAGCGGCCGGCAGGCGTGCGCGACAGCACGCTGCGCCGCGCGTCCTCCGACGAGAAGATCGCGGTCGCCACCATCTCGGTCAGGATCGTGCCGGGCCCGACCGCCACGACGCGAATGCCGTGCGGCGCCAGCGCCACGGCGGCCACCGAGGTCAGCTGCTTCATCGCGCCCTTGGACATCGCGTAGGTCGCAAGCGAGGGGATCGCGAGCAGTGCGTTGACCGAGGACATGTTGACGACGACGCCGCCACCGCCCTGCGCGATCATCTGGCGCGCCGCGGCCTGCACGCCGAAGAACGCGCCCTTCAGATTGATCCCCATCACGTCGTCGAACTCGGCCTCGGTGATGTCGAGGAAGTCGCGGTTGCGCGCGACGCCGGCATTGTTGACCATGACGTCGAGCCGGCCGAACTCCTTCACCGCGGTCGCGACGATACGATCGACATCGGCGCGCTTGCTGACGTCGGCTTCGACGGCCCGCAACCGATCGTCATGTCCGAGTTCCTGAGCGGCGTGGACGAGCCCGGCGGCGTCGACATCCGAAATGACGACCCTGGCGCCATCGGCCAGGAAGCGCGCGGCGCAGGCCTTGCCGATACCACGCGCCGCTCCGGTGATGGCGACGACCTTGCCGGAATTCTTCATGGGAGTGTCTCCAGAACAAATTGTTCATAGAGCAATAGCGTATTGTGCGGCGGCAGGGAACGCGGCGGATTCTCCGCGCGCGCAGCCCTCAGGATTTGATGCGCGCGAGAATCCGGTCGGCCTCGGTCCGCCAATCGGCGCTGCGGGCGAAGTCAGCCATTCCCTTACGCCCGAACACGCCCTCGTCGGCCAGATCGGCGATCCAGCCCTGCCGCTCGGCGGTGCCGGATGCGGACCATGGCGTCAGCCCGGCCTCGCGCACGGTCTCCGCCACCTCGCGCACTTCCTCGGCGCGCCGCCGGCCATGCTCGATCACCCGCTGGAAGAAATAGGCGCCCTGCTTCTCCCAGTCGATGCCGGGAAAAGTCTCCTTGAGCGAGGCGAGCACCGCGTCCTCGACGCCGTAGGCGCGCGCTGTGGTGAAGCTCTCGATCACCATCGCCTCCAGGCCCTTGATCATGATGCTGCGGCACATCTTGACCGCCGAGGACACGCCGAGCTCGTCGCTCGCAACCTTCGCCGCGAATCCGAGCGCGACCAGCAGCGGCGCCAGCGCCCGCGCGCCCTGGCCGCCGAGCAATAGCGGCACCTTGATCCGGTACGGCGGCAGCGAGGTCATCACCGCGCCCTCGACATAGCGGCCGCCGGCGCCATCGATGTGCGCCGCCGCGCGCCGCTTGGCGCCGGGCGAGGCCGAGTTGAAATCCAGGAACCAGGCGCCGTTCCGGATTGCGGGCGCGCAGGCCTCGGCGACCGGCACCGCCTGGCTCGCCGTCACCGCCGAGATGATGAAATCGGCCCGCGCCGCGAGATCGGCATGCGATTCCGCAAGCACGACATCGATCTCAGCCGCATGCGCGCGCAGCGTCGCGCCCTGCCCGCGGTCGAGCTTGATGTCGTAGGCTGCGACCTTGATGCCCTGCTGGCGCAGATCTTCGGCGAGGATGCGGCCGACCTCGCCATAGCCGAGCATGCCGACCTGCCATTGCCTGGGATCGCCGGAGATGGTCATCAGTTCAAGTCCCGTGTTGTGGCGTTGAACAACTCGTCGACCGCGACACGTCGCGGTATCAACGCCTGCTGGGCGCAATAGTCGATCATCCGTTCGAGCGGCTTGCGGTTGGCCTCGACGCCGAACGGCAGCAGATCCGGCACACTCGCCGGACCGGCGCTCGCCTTGGCGCGCTTGAGAAGATCGTAGAGGCTCCGCACCACATCGGGCCGCGAGGTCGCGAGCTGTTCGGTCACCACCACCAGATGGTTGACCGGCACGACGCCATGCCGCGCGTACCACCGCGTCGCCTCTGCCGCCGGATCGGCGAACAATGGCCTGAGCGCCGGATCGCTCGAGGTCTCGCCCAGCACGGCATCGAGCTCGCCGCGCTTCAGCATCTCGATGATGGCGCTGCCCTTCGGTGCACGTTCGGTGCGGTCGACATATTCGGCGACGTGCGGATCCTCGAACGTCACCCAATTGATCCTGTCGAGATTGACGCCATGGTCATTGGCGAGGATGCCGCGCATCCACGCCCCTGTCGTGGTCGTGAACGAGCGGGTGCCGACCCGCTTGCCTTCGAGATCACCAGGCACAAGCGGATCCTGATCGGCGCGATAGAGTGCGTGGCCATGCTGGAAGCGGCCGACCATCGCCGCCGGCAGCAGCACCAGCGGCTTGCCGTGCGCCCTTGCCATCAGATAGGTCACGATCGCCATCTCGCAGACGTCAAACGCCTGCTCACGCACCATCGGCTTGAACGCGGTATTGGTCGGCGTGAACTCGGTGAAGTCGAGATCGAACAGCTCCGAACACAGCTCACCACGCTTCACCGCCTGGATGTGCGGGTGATTGCCAAGCACGGTGCGCAGCCGAAGTTTCTCCATGGCGACGAACTCCGCGGGGTCAGGTCAGCGCTCGTCCTGGCACCGCGCCCGGCGCCTTGCGCGGTGCGGGCATCGCCGGATCGAGCGGTGGAGCCTGCAGCGCGGCAACGGTCGCGCGCACCAACTCCTCGATCGCATGGCCGGCATCGGTGCCGTCGGCACTGCCGCGCGACAGCCGCGAGACCCGCTCCGGCGTCACGAGCGTGTAGTACAGCGCGCCGAGCAGGAAGTGGCCGCGCCAGACCAGATCGGTTCGCGGGATATGCGGCAGGCTGTCATGGATCGCGTCGATGAAGGCGTGGCTGGTGTCGTCGAAGGTCTGCGCGATGATCTTGCGCACCACCTCGTTGCCCTCGGCGGACATGATCGCACGCAATCGCGTGAACCGCGTTCCGCCGCCGGCGAGGTCGCTGCCCGAGCTGAAGGCCGGCAGCACATAGGCACGCACGATCGCCTCCAGTCGGTCCTGCAAATCGCGCACCCGCCGCGCCGCCGCCAACAGCTCGGAGCGCCGCCGGTTCATCGGGCCGCAGTGACGCCGATAGATCTCGAGCAGCAGGCCGTCCTTGGTCTTGAAATGATAGGTCACGCTGCCGGGATTGGCGCCGGCGGCCTGCGCGATGTCGCGCACCGAGACGGCGTTGAAGCCGTAGGTCGAGAACAACTCCTCTGCTGCGGCAAGGATCGCCTCGCGCATGTTCGGCTTGCGGGTGCTAGTGGCCTTGACGTTGGACTTGGCGGGCTTGCGGACCATATTTGTACTATCGTCCAAATATTCAGGTCACGTCAACAATACCTGCGGCAAGCCCGCGGTCAGGACAATCTCACGTCAGGCTCGGCCCGGCCGCGTGCCGCCGCATCGAGCAGGAAGGTCTGGCCGTGGCCGGGATCGGTCGCGCGCTGCGCCTCGTTCATGTCCTGCCAGGCCGAGGTGACCAGCACGCGCGAGAAATCGCGGCCGACAAAGGCCGGGCAACTCGACTGGCGCGCAGGCACCTTCAGCGAGCGCAGGTGCGGCCGGATAGATCGTAGACATCGACGCAGCCACCGCCCCAGCGCGCATTCCAGATCATCCCGTCGGCGTCGACGACAGCGCCGTCGAGCCCGCCGCCGCCGTGATGTCTGATCAGATCGATGGGCTCGCCGGTCGGCAATCCCGTTGCCGGATCGAGCGGCACGCGATGCAGGACGTTGGTCGCGGTGTCGGCGAAATAACCGACGTCGCCCGCGGGCGAAAAGCAGATTGCGTTCGGGATCGTGATCCCGGGATAGAGCCGTGTAATGCGGCCCCCCTGCAGCGCGTAGATCGCGCCGGCACCCTGCTCGGCCTGGCGCCCCATGGTGCCGAGCCAGAACGTACCCGACGGATGCACGCGTGCATCGTTGGAGCGCGTCAGCGGATTGTCGGCCTCCAGCGCGGCGAACAGCTCGAGGCGTCCGCCGGCGACTTGCCGGACGTAAAGTCCATCCTCGGTCAGGATCAGCTGCCGCTCGCCATCGATCCGCGCCAACGCGCTCGCCATCTTCGGCAGCGCGTGAATGACGGTGCGGCCAGCCGCAAAATGATGCTCGAACAGGCGACGCTCGCGGATGTCGAACCACCAGGCGGTATCGGTCGCGGCGTCATAGGTCGGGCCTTCGCCGAGATGACAACGTTCGGCCGACAGCACGGATGTAGGCACCTCTTCCATCAGCGGCTCGGCGGCACGGTCCGTCATTGCGTCACTCACACGGTTGAAAATCGGTAGACGATACTGCGCCGGTAGATCTGGCCGGGATCGAGCCTCGCCGATGGAAAGTCAGGCCGGTTCGGCGTATCCGGCCAGGCGTGCGGCTCTAGACAGAGCGCGTCGGACTGCCGATACAACCGATCACCCTTGCCGGCGGTCGAGCCGTCGAGGAAGTTGCCGGAATAGAACTGCAATCCCGGCTGATCGGTGAACAGCTCCATCACGCGCCCGCTGTGCGGCGCCTCGAGGCGGGCGGCAAAGTGAAGGCCTGTCCCCGAGGCCAGGCAGAAATTGTGGTCGTAGCCGCGCCCGAGCCGCAGCTGCTCGTCATTCATCCTGATCCGCGCGCCGATCGCCGTGGGCTTGCGGAAGTCGAACGGTGTGCCGTCGACCGGCCGCGGCGGCCCCGGCAACGGGATCGCCGTGGCGTCCACCGCAAGGAAATGGTCGGACGCGATCGTCAAGCGATGGTCAAGGATCTGCCTGCCTGAGCGCGCGCCGTCGAGATTGAAGAAACTGTGGTTGGTGAGATTA
The DNA here is from genome assembly GCF_001238275.1 of Bradyrhizobium viridifuturi. GTDB lineage: Bacteria > Pseudomonadota > Alphaproteobacteria > Rhizobiales > Xanthobacteraceae > Bradyrhizobium > Bradyrhizobium viridifuturi. The sequence continues at coordinate 50,980 of NZ_LGTB01000009.1, read as the reverse complement.
AGGTAGGTCGGCCGGTCGCTCGTCGCCTCATAGGTGACCGAGAGTTCCATCGGAGCGCGCACGCAGTAGGTCACCCGTGTCTGGAGCGTACCCGGATAGCCCTCTTCGCCATGCGGGCTTTCGCGTTCAAGCACCAGCGTCGGCCCCGGCTCATCCGACAGTTCGACGATCCGCCACAGCCTACGATCAAAGCCCTGCGGCCCGCCATGCAGCGCGTTGGGACCGTTGTTGGCCTCAAGTGTCACCGCCTCGCCGTCGAGCATGAAGCGCGCGGCGGCGATGCGATTGGCGTAGCGCCCGATGGTCGCGCCGAAGAACTTGCGCTGCGCGAGGTAACCGTCGAACTCGTCATGGCCAAGCACGACGTCGTCGCAATGCTCGTCGCGATCGGGCGTGCGCAGCGCTTGCAGCGTCGCGCCGAAGGGAAGGATCGCGGCCTCAAACCCCTGCGCGCCGCGCAACGTCACGCGCTCGACCGTTGTGCCGTCGTGCAATGTGCCGAAGGGGGCGCGCGTAATGCTGGCTGATGTCATTTTCAGTCCTCGAACGCCTCGACGAGGCGCCGTCGCCCCAGCATGAAGCTATCGGCGACGAGCTGCAAGGGCGCGAGGTCGACGTCGGATTTTCCGTCCGACGTCAGCGCGACGAAGCGACGGTAGAGGGCGGGGTATTCCTCATCCGTGGCATCGACCACCAGCCGGTTGCCGTCGCGGAGCTGCCGACCGCCTTTCGACAATGTCACGGGCCCTGCGTCGGTCTCGCACAGGATGTCCCAGCTCGGCGGCCCGGCCTGGCGGAAATCGAACTCGGCGTGGATCGGCAAGCCGTACGCATCGGACAGTTCGATTGCTGCTGCAATCGGCATCTCCCGATTGGCAGGAAAGTCCAGCAGCGCACTTTTGACGAAGACGTGATACGGCAGGATCTCGGTCAGGATCGATAGCGCGTTGATGCCGGGATCGAACACGCCGAAGCCGCCTGCCTCGAATATCCAGGCGTGGCCGGGATGCCAGACGCGGACGTCTTCCTTCCAGATGACGGCCACCTTGTTGATCGTGCGGCCGGCGATCAGCTTGCGCGCCGGACCAACCGCGGGTGCGTAACGCGAATGCCATGTCGCGAACAACGTCCGGCCCGCCTGATGCGCGGCGGCGATCAACGGCGTGAGCTCGCTCAACGTGGCGCCCGGCGGCTTCTCCAGCAGCACATGCTTGCCCGCGGCGAGCGCAGCAGCGGCCAGCGCATGACGCGTCTGCGGTGGCGTGCACAGCGCGACCGCATCGATCTCCGGCCCGTCGCGCAACAATTCCGGTAGATCGCGGAAATGCGGCAGGCCGGGCGGGGTCTTGACCGGATCGACCACCGCGACCAACGCCGCGCCCGATGTCTTCGCGATCGCAGGCAGGTGCTGCCGGCCGGCGATCTCGCCGAAACCCACGATGGCGATGCGAAGCAGGTCACTCATGGCCGTCCTCGCGCTGCTACCCACCGGCCGGCCGATGCCGAGCGGCGAGAATCACAAGCCGATGCCGAATACCAACCGCATGATCGGACTTTGGTTGCAGGCGTGCAAGCCCGCCACGTCCCGCTGTGACGGGCCGGTTTCGGCGCTGGTCTCATCCAGGGTTCGATTCCGTGCTATGCCGGTGCACGAAACGATGATTCAAACGCGGGACGCGAATCCGGCCATGGCGGGCGGCAAGGCAGAGACGGAGGATGCGGCAACCGGGCGGCGCGGCCGGCCGCGCTCGGCTGCAACCACGGCCGCGATCCTGCAAAGTGCCTATACGCTGATGGCGACCACCGACCTTGCGGCCACCACGATCGACGCAATCGCGCGGCACTCCAACGTCTCGAAGATGACGATCTACAAATGGTGGCCGTCGCGCGAGGCTTTGCTGATCGATGCCTTCCTCGACCAGGCCTCGCGGGCCGTGCCGCTGCCCGAGGCCGGCAATCCGGTGGCCCGCATCCGCCGCCATGTCGCGACCTATGTCGAGGCGCTGCAGGGCGAGTTCGGGCGGGTGCAGCTTGCGGTGATCTCGGAATGCATCTCGAAGACCGGCACGGCGGAGATGTTCTACCAGCGCTACCTTGGCCTTCGCCGTGCAGGATGCTTGAGATCATCACGGCCGGCCAGAAGGACGGCAGCATCGGTGCGCCGGGCGTGCCCGGCGACATCTATGACGCGATCTATGGCAGCCTGTTCTATCGGTACGTCTTCGGCATCAAGCCGCTGACGCCGGCCTATGCCCGCAATCTCGTCAATCTCGTGCTGCGGCCGCGCGCCGACGCCTGACTATCAGGCGGAGCGCCGCTGGCGGCGGAACCAGGCCCAGGTCTCGCGCGTCACGGCGCGGTAACTGCGACCGCGATAGACGATGTGGCCATCGACGATGGCGTTCAGCTTCGGCAACGCATGGAACGGCACCGTCGGATAGGCATGGTGCTCGACATGATAGGGCATGTTCCAGGCGAACCATTTCATGATCCGGCCTGTCATCGTGGTGCGCGTGTTCTCGAACGCGCTCCGCGTCCGCTCGCAGCCGGTGTGCTCTGCATAAAGATACGGGCGCAGGATGAGCTGGCCGGCCAGCAACGGCACGATCCAGGCCCAGAGCAGGATCGCGCTGTGCAGCGCGAGAGATGCCACGAGCAGCAGCAGGTAACCGGCAAGATAGAGCCGCGCTTCCAGCACGATCGCGGCGCGCTTGTGCGGCGGAATCCACGGCACGCTCACCTTTCCGGTGAGCGCGTGCCGGAGCATCAGGCGGATGCGGACCAAGACCTGCAACAGTCCCGAATAGGCGATCGCAAGCTGGGTGTCGGATGCAGGCTTGGGACCGACGATCAGCTCGGGATCCTTCTCCGGATCCTGGGTGTAGCGGTGATGGTCCCAGTGAAACAGGCAGTAGTACTGGTGGGGCAATCCGATCAGAAAGGCGGAGAGATTGCCGACGACGAGATTGAGCGCATGATTGCGGAACGCGGTCTTGTGCGCGGTTTCGTGCACCACCATGAACAGGAACGCGACGAAATAGCCCTGGATGGCGATCAGCGGCAGCGCCCACGGCAGGCCGTAGCGCGACGCCACCAACCAGATCAGCGCGCCGATGACCACGATCATGCCGTAGTGGCTTGCCGCGCGCACCACGCCGGCCAGGTTCGACTTGGTCGACAGGTCGCGCAGGGTCAGCGGGCTGAGCGGCTTGAGGCGCGGTCCGGCGTCACTGGTCTCGGCTGTGCTCATAGCGTCTCACCTGTCAGCGCAGCAGCAGCGCCGAAATCTCGGCGTTGATGAAGGCGCGGTCCTCGGCGTTGTTGATGGGATTACCGGCCCGGTGCCCATGGATCGAGGGGATCGGGTGCAGCATGGCGGAACGCGCATTGACCAGGCGGCCGAGCTCATCCTCGTTGTCGCGCGGGTCGAAATAGCGGTCGGTACGGCCGGGCATCAGCAGCATGTGCGCCTTGATCGCCGCCAGCGCGCGATCGAAGTCGCCGCCGAATTCGTCGCAGCGGCTGATGTCGCCGGCCTGCCAGATCGCGATCTGCGCCAGCAGATCATTGGCATCGCGCCGCGCGAAGGCACCGTCCCAGGATCCCGCGAGGTAGTCTTCCAGCGAGTTGAAGCCAGCCTTGCGCCAGAGCTCCTCGCGATAGAACTCGTGCGACATCGCCCAGCCGGCGTAGACGCGCCCCATCGCGCGCAGGCCCGCGGCCGGCTTGCTGACGAAACGGCCATCGCGATAGGCCGGGTCGGCGGTCAGCGCCGCCTTCACGCCTTCGAGGAAGACATGGTTGTACGGCGAGCACCTTGCGCTGCCGCAGACCACTGCGGCGCACTCCACCATGTCGGGATAACGCGCGGCCCAGTGATAGGCCTGCATGCCGCCCATCGACCAGCCATAGACCAGCGCAAGTCTGGTCACGCCAAACCGCTCGATCAGCAGCCGCCGCTGGATGGCGATTGCATCATGATAAGTGAAGGCAGGAAACGGCGCGCCGCCGAGCACCTCGCTCGAATTCGACGGCGAGGACGACAGGCCGTTGCCGAACAGGTTTGCAATGATGATGAAGTAGCGCCCGGGGTCGAGCGCCCCGCCCGGCTGCACCAGCCATTCGATGTCGGGATGCTGGGCGGCGAACGAGGTCGGATAGAGGATGACGTTGTCCCTGGCCGCGTTCAGCGTGCCATAGGTCCTGTAGGCGAGCGCAAGTTGCGGAAACACCGCGCCGCCCTGCAAGGTCACCTTGCCTGCCTGGAACACCTCATAGTCGCGCGGCGTGGTCATGGGCATTCGACCTCGATCGGAGGGCAGCCCCTCAATAACTGTACTATTAGTACACTAATTTGAATGCCGATGCAACAGTGGCGAAGGTGGCATGACACCGGGCCGATCCATTCAAAATCGGTATGGATCAATACCCGTTTGGGCTTGGACCCATTGTCGGCATCTCTCTAGGACAGACCCCGAGGAAATTTCCAAGGAGGCGCGAATGAGCGCAATTGTGTCCGCCACGGATGCGCGGCGATCCCGCGTCCGGCTTTTGATCGTGACGATGCTTTTTCTCGTCACCACCGTGAACTACGCCGATCGCGCCACGCTCTCGATCGCCGGCCCCGCCCTCTCCAAGGAACTGCATCTCGACCCCGTCGCGATGGGTTACGTGTTCTCGGCCTTCGGCTGGTCCTATGTGATCGCGCAGGTTCCGTGCGGCTGGCTGCTCGATCGCTACGGCTCCAAATGGGTGTACGCGATCAGCATCATCGTCTGGTCGATCTTCACCGCGATGCAGGGTCTGGTCGGGTTCCTCTCCGCCGGCACAGCCGTGGCCCTGCTGTTCGGTCTGCGCTTCCTGGTCGGCATCGCCGAGGCGCCGTCCTTCCCCGCCAACGCCCGCATCGTCGCCTCCTGGTTCCCCGGCAATGAGCGCGGCACCGCGTCGGCCTTCTTCAATTCAGGGCAGTATTTCGCGACCGTGATCTTCGCGCCGCTGATGGGCTGGATCGCCCATGAGCACGGCTGGCGCCACGTGTTCTACGTGATGGGCGGGCTCGGCATCGTCATGGGCATCGCCTGGATCAAGACGATCTACGAGCCGAAGGACCATCCCGGGATCAACGAGGCCGAGTTTGACTACATCAAGCAGGGCGGCGCGCTGGTCGACATGGACGCGGCGAAGGCCGGCAAGACCCAGGACAGCGGCCCCAGCTGGGACCACATCCGCCAACTGCTCGCCAACCGCATGATGCTCGGCGTCTACATCGGCCAGTACTGCATCAACACGCTGACCTACTTCTTCCTGACCTGGTTCCCGGTCTACCTGGTGAAGGAGCGCGGGCTCTCGATCCTGCAGGCCGGCTTCGTCGCGACCTTGCCGGCGCTGTGCGGCTTCATCGGCGGCGTGCTCGGCGGCGTGATCTCCGACTATCTGCTGCGCCGCACCGGCTCGCTGACCATGGCACGCAAGGTCCCGATCGTCGGCGGCATGCTGCTGTCGATGGCGATCATCGCCTGCAACTACGTGGACAGCCAGGCGCTGGTCGTCGGGTTCATGGCGCTCGCCTTCTTCGGCAAGGGCATCGGCGCGCTCGGCTGGGCCGTGGTCTCCGACACCTCGCCGAAGGAAGCCGGCGGCGTCTCCGGCGGGTTGTTCAACACCTTCGGCAATCTGTCCTCGATCACGACGCCGATCATCATCGGCTACATCCTCGCCGCCACCGGCTCATTCAACGGCGCGCTGGTGTTCGTCGGCGCCAACGCGCTGGTCGCGGCGATCGCCTATCTCTTCATCGTCGGCGAGATCAAGCGGGTGCAGCTGAAGGCGGCCTGAGCCGGGGCCGCGGATGTCTATCGACCCGTCATTGCGAAGAGCGACAGCGACGAAGCAATCCATGCTTCCGCATCTGCCGCGCAACGGATTGCTTCGCTTCGCTCGCAATGACGGGGATGGAGTTGGGCACAAACCCAAAACGGCGGCTTCGGCCGCCGTCTTTGTCTGCCTTTTTGTCTTCTTGGCCAGTGGGAGGCATCGATGCTAGAACGTACAAATCCCCGATCGATCAATTCCGGGTTAGCATCGATGTTCGACCTGAGCCGCTCCGCTGTTTCGTCACGGTGGCCGAAGAATTGCACTTCGGCCGGGCCGCAGCGCGGCTCAACATGACCCAGCCGCCGCTGAGCCGGCAGATCCAGGTGCTCGAGCACATCATCGACGCGCCGCTGCTGGAGCGCACCAGCCGTTCGGTGCGGCTCACGCCGGCGGGCCGCAGTTTCCTGCCCGAGGCGCGGCGGATTCTGAAGCTCGCGGAATCGGCATCGCAGGTCGCCCGCCGCATCGCGCTCGGCAAGACCGGCTCGCTCAAGATCGGCTTCACGGCGGCGGCCGCCTACGGCTTCCTGCCCGACCTGATCGCAGCCGCCCGCTCGCGCCTGCCCGAGGTCGATTTTTCACTGAAGGAAATGGTTTCCGGGGATCAGTTCGAGGCGCTGACCACCGGCCAGATCGATGCCGGCCTGTTGCGCCCGCCGATCGCGCGGCCGGAATTCGCCAGCCGCCGCGTCGTCGCCGAGCCGCTGCTCGCCGCGATCCCGAAGAAACATCCGCTGGTAGCAGTAGATGCTGTCAGCATCAAGGATTTCGACGACCAGCCGTTCGTGATGTATTCGCCCTATGAGGCGCGCTACTTCCACGACCTCCTGGTGTCGATGTTCACCCGTGCCGACGTGCTGCCGCGCTATGTCCAGCATCTCAGCCAGATCCATTCGATCCTCGCCATGGTGCGCGCCGGGCTCGGCGTCGCGATCGTGCCGCAGGCGGCCGCGAGCCTGAAGATATCGGACGTCAAGCTGAAGCCGCTGAAGCTGCGCACGCCGGTGCCGGTCGAGCTGTTCATGGTATGGCGGCGCGATCACGAGAACCAGTTGCTGCCGGCGTTGATCGAGATCGCAACCGAAATCGCGGCGCCGCAGCTGCGCGGCGATTGATGCAGAGTTAGCATCGCTCGATACCGCGTTTGGCTTGGACGCGCATCGAACCATTTCCTAGAAACGCCGCCATGGACGCGCGCTGCTCGCGCATCCTTCCCAACATCATTCAAGGAGTGGCGCCATGAGCAAGATGACCCCTCGGGAGATGGCCGCGAGAATCGGCGGCGGCCTCCTGTCTTTTCCGGTGACCCCGTTCAACGCGGATCATTCGTTCGACGAGGCGACCTATCGCGCCAACATGGATTGGCTGTGCGGCTATGACGTCGCCGGCCTGTTCGCCGCCGGTGGTACCGGCGAGTTCTTCTCGCTGACGCCATCAGAAGTTCCCCATGTCGTGAAGATCGCCGTCGACGAGACCAAGGGCCGCGTTCCCGTCTTGGCCGGCACCGGCTACGGCACCGCGATCGCGCGCGAGATCGCCATCGGAGCCGAGAAGGCCGGCGCCGATGGTCTCTTGCTGCTGCCGCCCTATCTCACGCATGCCGAGCAGGATGGCCTTGCCGCCCATGTTGAGGCGGTGTGCTCGTCGGTCAAGATCGGCGTCATCGTCTACAACCGCGACAATGCGATCCTGCAGCCCGATACGCTGGCGCGGCTCTGCGAGCGCTGCCCGAACCTCGTCGGTTACAAGGACGGCATCGGCGACATCGAGCTGATGACCCGCGTCTACACCAAGCTCGGCGACCGCCTCACCTATATCGGCGGCCTGCCGACCGCTGAAACCTTCGCCCTGCCCTATCTCGACATGGGCGTGACGACGTACTCGTCGGCGGTGTTCAACTTCGTGCCGGAATTCGCCACCCAATTCTACGCCGCGGTGCGCCGGCGCGATCATCAGACCATCCATGCAGGCCTGAAGGATTTCATCCTGCCGCTGATCGCGATACGCAACCGCAAGAAGGGCTATGCGGTGTCGATCATCAAGGCCGGCATGAAGGTGATCGGCCGCGATTCCGGCCCGGTGCGGCCGCCGCTGACCGACCTCACCGAGCAGGAGATCGCCGAGCTCGCGGCGCTGGTGGCGAAGCTGCCGCAGATGGCAGCGCAACAGGCGGCGGAATAAGCCGAACGGCGAAGAAACAAGGGAGGAGCAGATGATTCAAGACACGATCCGCAGCGGCTTTGCCGGCGCCCCTGTCGTCACCGCGATGGAGGTGATCCCGGTCGCCGGCCGCGACGGCATGCTCCTCAATCTGAGCGGCGCGCATGCGCCGTTCTTCACCCGCAACCTCGTCATCCTCACCGACAACTCGGGCCATACCGGTGTCGGCGAGGTGCCGGGCGGCGAGAAGATCAGGAAGACGCTGGAAGATGCCCGCGACCTCGTCGTCGGCCAGACCATCGGCGCCTGCAACAACATCCTCGCCTCGATGCGCCAGACCTTCGCCGACCGCGACGCCGGCGGGCGCGGCAAGCAGACCTTCGACCTCCGCGTCACCATCCACGCGGTGACCGCGGTGGAGTCGGCGCTGCTCGATCTGCTCGGCCAGCATCTCAATCTCCCGGTCGCGGCGCTGCTCGGCGAAGGCCAGCAGCGCTCAAGCGTCGAGACGCTCGGCTATCTCTTCTTCGTCGGCGATCGCAGCAAGACCAGCCTTCCCTACGTCGAGGGCGAGACCGGCAAGCCCGACTGGTTCAACCTGCGCCATCAGGTCGCGATGACGCCGGATGCGATCGTGCGCCTCGCCGAGGCGACACAGGCGCATTACGCTTCGCCGATTTCAAGCTCAAGGGCGGCGTGCTCGCGGGCGAGCAAGAGATCGAAGCCGTCACCGCCATTGCAAGGCGCTTTCCGAACGCCCGTGTCACGCTCGACCCGAACGGCGCGTGGTCGCTTGACGAGGCGATCCGGCTTTGCAGCAACATGGGCGGCGTGCTCGCTTATGCCGAGGATCCCTGCGGCGCCGAGGCTGGTTTCTCCGGCCGCGAGATCATGGCCGAGTTCCGCCGTGCCACCGGGCTGCCGACCGCCACCAACATGATCGCGACCGACTGGCGCCAGCTCTCGCACGCGCTGCGGTTAGGGGCCGTCGACATTCCGCTCGCCGATCCGCATTTCTGGACCATGCAGGGCTCGGTGCGAGTGGCGCAGACCTGCCGCGACAACGGCCTGACCTGGGGCTCGCACTCCAACAATCATTTCGACATTTCGCTGGCGATGTTCACCCATGTCGGCGCCGCGGCACCCGGCAAGGTGACCGCGATCGACACCCACTGGATCTGGCAGGACGGCCAGGCGTTGACGCGGGAGCCGCTGCAGATCAAGGACGGCAAGATCGCGATCCCGGATCGGCCGGGCCTCGGCATCGAGCTCGATCGCGGTGCCATCGAGGCCGCGAACGCGCTATACAAGCAGCATGGTCTCGGCGCCCGCGACGACGCGCTGGCCATGCAGTTCCTGATCCCGGGCTGGACCTTCGACGACAAGCGTCCCTGCCTCGTGCGCTAACAACAAAAGGTTGGAGAGAACAATGACCGCTCACCAGAAGAACTTCATCGCCGGCGAATGGGTCGACGGAACCAGCATCACGCGGGACATCAATCCCTCCAACACCAAGGACGTGGTTGGCGAATACGCCAAGGCCGACAAGGCGCAGACCGAGAAGGCGATCGCCGCTGCGAAGGCCGCCTTCCCGGCCTGGGCGCGCTCGACGCCGCAGGAGCGCTTTGACGCGCTGACCAAGATCTCGGTCGAAATCCTCGCCCGCAAGGAAGAGCTCGGCCGCCTGCTGGCGCGCGAGGAAGGCAAGACGCTCCCCGAGGGCATCGGCGAGGTGGCACGCGCCGGACAGATCTTCGCGTTCTTCGCCGGTGAAGCGCTGCGGCTGATGGGCGAGAAGGGTGCGTCGGTACGTCCGGGTCTCGATGTCGAAATCACCCGCGAGCCGGTCGGCGTCGTCGGCATGATCACGCCGTGGAATTTCCCGATCGCGATCCCGGCGTGGAAGATCGCGCCCGCGCTCTGCTACGGCAACACCGTCGTGTTCAAGCCGGCGGAGCTGGTGCCGGGCTCCGCGCATGCGCTGTCCGAGATCATCGCGCGTTCGGGCATTCCGGCCGGGGTGTTCAACCTCGTGGTCGGCTCGGGCTCGGTGGTCGGCCAGACGCTGCTCGATCATCCCGACGTTGCCGCGATCTCCTTCACCGGCTCGGTGCAGACCGGCCGCAAGATCGCGCAGGCCTGCGTGCTCTCCAACCCGATGAAGAAGTTCCAGCTCGAGATGGGCGGCAAGAACCCGCTGGTCGTGCTCGACGACGCCGACGTCAAGGTCGCGGTCGAGGTCGCGGTCAACGGCGCCTATTTCTCGACCGGCCAGCGCTGCACGGCCTCCTCGCGCCTGATCGTCACCGCAGGAATTCATGACCGCTTCGTCGATGCGATGACCGAGCGGATGAAGGGGCTTTCGGTCGACGATGCGCTGAAGAGCGGCGTGCATGTCGGCCCGGTGGTCGACCAGAGCCAGCTCGACCAGGACCTCCGCTACATCAAGATCGGCCAGGACGAAGGCGCCCGCCTGCACTGGGGCGGCGAGCTGTTGAACCGCGAGACGCCCGGCTTCTACCTGCAGCCGGCGCTGTTCACCGGGGCGACCAACCAGATGCGGATCGCCCGCGAAGAGATCTTCGGCCCGGTCGCCTGCGTGATCCGCGCCAAGGACTACGAAGAGGCGCTGGCGATCTCCAACGACACCGAGTTTGGTCTCGCTTCGGGCATCTGCACCACGAGCCTGAAATACGCCTCGCATTACAAGCGCAACAGCGAGGCCGGCATGGTGATGGTCAATCTGCCGACCGCCGGCGTCGACTACCATGTGCCGTTCGGCGGCCGCAAAGGCTCGAGCTACGGCGCGCGCGAACAGGGCGCCTATGCCCGCGAGTTCTACACCACGGTGAAGACGGCCTACACGTTCCCGGGTTGAGATGCGCAGGGAGGGTTAGCGTCAGCGTAACCCACCATCGACACCGCACACGAAACACGGCGGGTTCAGCCTTCGGCTGACCCGCCCGACAAACTACAATTCGAGGAAGCCGCATGGACCAGTCGATCGGCGCGCAGGAGCAGCCCCGCTACATCAAGCTCAACGCCCGCGACAATGTCGCGATCGTGGTGAATGATTTCGGCCTGCCGGCCGGCTCCCGCTTCCCCTGCGGCCTGACCTTGCGCGCCTTCGTGCCGCAGGGCCACAAGACCGCGCTAGAAGACATCGCCGAGGGCGCGGCGATCATCCGCTATGGCGAGGTGATCGGCCACGCGCTGTCGCCGATCCTGGCCGGCGAATGGGTCGACGAGGCGCGCATCCGGATGCCCGACGCGCCGCCGCTCGACCAGCTCGAGATCGCAACCGCGGTGCCGCCGGCGCTGCCGCCGCTCGAAGGTTTCACCTTCGAGGGCTTTCGCAATCCCGACGGCTCGGTGGGAACCAAGAACATCCTCGGCATCTCCTCCTCCGTGCAATGCGTCAAGGGCACGATGGAATATGCGGTGAAGCGCATCCGCGCCGAGCTGCTGCCGAAATATCCCAATGTCGACGACGTCGTGCCGCTGACCCACGCCTATGGCTGCGGCGTCGCGATCACGGCCCCCGATGCCGTGGTGCCGATCCGCACGTTGCAGAACCTCGCGCTCAATCCGAATTTCGGCGGCGAGATCCTCGTCGTTGGCCTCGGCTGCGAGAAGCTCGCGCCGGAGCGGCTGGTGCCGGAGGGCGTCAATGACGCGATCGTGCGGATGCAGGACGAAGCCTTCGACGGCTTCGGCGCCATCGTCGATGCGATCATGACCCAGGCCGAAGCCCGGCTGAAGGTGCTCAACGCCCGCAAGCGCGAGACTTGCCCGGCCGCCGATCTCGTGATCGGCCTGCAATGCGGCGGCAGCGATGCGTTCTCCGGCGTCACTGCCAACCCCGCGGTCGGCTTTGCCGCCGATCTGCTGGTGCGATCAGGCGCGACCGTGATGTTCTCGGAAGTGACCGAGGTGCGCGACGCGATCCAGCTGCTGACCCGCCGCGCCGTCAACGAGGATGTCGGCCGCGCGCTGATCCGCGAGATGGCCTGGTACGATGCCTATCTCGCCCGCGGCGGCGCCGACCGCAGCGCCAACACCACGCCGGGCAACAAGAAGGGCGGCCTCGCCAACATCGTCGAGAAATCGCTCGGCTCGATCGTCAAGTCGGGCTCCGGCCCGATCACCGGCGTGCTATCGCCGGGCGAGAAAGCGCGGCAGAAAGGCATGCTGTTCGCGGCCACTCCTGCGAGCGACTTCATCTGCGGCACCTTGCAGCTCGCCTCCGGCATGACCTTGCAGGTGTTCACGACCGGCCGCGGCACGCCCTATGGCCTTGCCGCCGCACCGGTCATCAAGGTCGCGACCCGCAGCGAGCTGGCACGGCGCTGGAAGGATCTGATCGATTTCGACGCCGGCTGCATCGCGACCGGCGAGAAGACCATCGAGGAGACCGGCTGGGACCTGTTCCGCCTGATCCTCGACGTCGCGAGCGGGCGCACCAAGCCGTGGTCGGACAAGTGGGGCATCCACAACGACCTGACGCTGTTCAATCCGGCGCCGGTGACCTGAGGCACGCGCCAGACGGCCGATTAACCGCCCGTTAGCCACGCCTCCAGGAGCGATCGGGCCAGTGGGGAACGTCGCAATTCGATTCAAATTGTCTCGGCATGGAGGCGACCATGAGCCGGACAATTGACCATCTCAAGGATGAAGCCGACCGCGCCGAGCGTCTGGCGCGCACGGGTATGGACCCGCTGACCGTCGAGCGCTTGCGCGCGTTCGCCGCGGAATGCCGCGGCCGGATCGCAAACGAATGCCGCGACGATCGGGTGCCCGTCCTGTCCGCGACCTAGCGGTCACATCAGGACACGGAAAATCCGCCGCGACGAGGTCGGCGGCGGATTTTCATCTTCACGCGCATCGCTTCGATCGCCATCAATCGTCGTCGTGATGAATGACGGTCTTGCTGCGGTTGCCGAACTCGTCCTGCTTCTTGATGACCGTGGTGCGGTCGCTGCGCGGCTCGCGCTCCTTGATCACGGTGGTGCGGTCACGATCACGGTCGCGATACTCGTGCGACTCGCCGACCGTCACGCCCGCACCAACCGGGCCGACACGCACGCCGACATCATCGGCCAACGCGGGCGAAGCGATCGCGGTCACCATGGCGGCAGCGAACAGATATTTCCTCATGACGTCTCTCCTCCTCCAGTTGCGACGTGGAGTAGGAACGTCGGGTGCGACGAACTGTTCCTACCAAGCGTGCTGCGAATGCGTGCGGGCAGCGGCGGAGCGATGCGCGGGGAACTCGCGTGAACGGGCATTCACCTGTGTGGCGAAATGCTCATGTTCCATGCGTTGAATAGCCTGATTTGATGGCCCACGTCCTTGTCAACAGGAGGACGTTCCATGAAGCAATCACAGCACTTCCTCGACAATGCGGAGAACTGCGCGCAGCTTGCCGAGCGCGCCGACGACGAGCCGACCTACAATCGCTTCAAGCGAATGGAAGCAGCCTGGCGTGCGCTGGCGATCGAGCAGGATTGGCTCGACGGCGAGACCTCGCCGTCACAAACCGCAGCCTGAGTCAGAGCCAACCCAAGACCGAAGGCCCGCGTGTGACAGCCGGCTGTCGCCGCGGGCCTTTCTATTCGGCGCTGCGCTGCCGCTGCCAGCGCAGCAGATAGGCCTGCAGCCGCCAAATGATCGCGGACAGCACGACGCCGACCAGCATCAAGACCACGACCGCGACCATCATGCCGGAGGCCTCGCCGCGCGCCTCCGACTCGATGATGAGACGGCCGATGCCGCGCTCGGCGCCGATGAACTCGCCGACGATGACGCCGATCAGCGCGAACGAGATCGCGGGAGTCAGCGAGGCGAACACCCAGGCCATGGTCGAGGGGACCACCACGGTGCGGGTGATCTGCCACTCGCTGGCGCCGAGCAGCCGGGCGGCGTTGGTGAAACCCTCGTCGATCGAGCGCGCGCCCTCGAACGTGTTGAAGAACACCAGGAACACGACGACGATCCACGAGGTCACGATCTTCGACATGTCGCCGATCCCGAACGCCAGCACGATGATCGGCGCCAGTGCGATCCGCGGGATCGAATTCACCGCGGTGATGAACGGCTGAAAGATCGCGCTGAGGCGGTCCGATCGGCCGAGGATCAGCCCGGCGACGAAGCCAGAGACCACGCCGGTGACGAAGCCGAAGAAAGTGTTCTTCAAGGTGATTGCCGTCGCCGCCCAGAGGTTGTTCTCGTTGCGCGCCAGGCACTTTGCGAACTCGCCGTTGAACCAGCCGTTGAAGACGCCGAGCTTCGAGGTCAGGCAGCTCTGGATCAGGAAGTTGTCGAAGATCATCGACGGCTTCGAGATGAAATACGGATCGAGCAGGTCGGGCACGAGCCAAGGCAGTTTTGCGCGCAGGTCGTAGCCCCACTGCCAGACCGACAGCACGATGGCGCAGATCAGGACCTGCCAACCGACGGTGCCGAGCGTGCCGTACCTCTTCATGCGCTCCGGCCCTTGACGAATTCCTCGCCGAGCGAATGCCAGATGTGCTGGAACAGCTCGGCATAATGCGGGGTCTCGCGCACCTTCACCGCATCGCGCGGGCGGTCGAAATCGACCGTGAACATGTCCTTGATGCGGCCCGGCCGCGCCGAGAACAGGATGATGCGGTCGGCGAGCGTCAACGCCTCGCCGAGATCGTGGGTCACGAACAGCACGGTCTGCTGCTCGCGCTCCCAGATCCGCAGCAGCACCTCGTGCATGTCGATCTTGGTGTGGGTGTCGAGCGCACCGAACGGCTCGTCCATCAACAGGATCTGCGGCTCGACGATCAGGGTTCGCATCAGCGCCGCGCGCTGGCGCATGCCGCCCGACAGCGCCGACGGATACGCGCTCTCAAATCCCTTCAAACCGGCCTGCGCGACGCATTCGGCGATGCGCGCCTTCCGTTCTTGAGCCGGCACGCCCGATAGCTCCAGCCCGTAGCCGATATTGTCGGCGACCGTTCGCCACGGAAACAGCGTATCGCGCTGGAAGACGTAGCCGACATCAGGCGTCGCCTTGCCGGCGACAACGCGCTTGCCGTCGATCAGGATCTCACCGCCGGTGGGGCGGATCAGCGAGGCGATCATGTTGAGCACGGTGCTCTTGCCGGAGCCCGACGGCCCGAGCAGCGCGACGAACTCGCCGCGGCGAACGTCGAACGTCACGTCGCGTACCGCCTCGATCGTCGTCCTGGCGAGCTGAAACGACTTGCTCAGGCCCTTGACTTCGACGCGACGGTCGGCCGAAGCGCGCAGCGACGTGGGTACGCTCGTCTCGAGCGCGCTCAACCCGGATAGGCCTTTCGCGCCGCGTCGATGAGGTTCGAGTTGACGACGTCAGCGATCTTGAGCGGCTTGATGCCGGTCATCTCGCGGAACCAGACCTTCTCGCCGCGCGCAAAACTCGCCGCGTCGACGATGCCCTCGTAATCTGCGACCTTCTGGATCGCGGTGATCTCCAGCAGATTGGCGTCGCGCGAGGTGCTGCCGACATAGGGCTCGATCGCGTCGTAGACTTCGGCCGGCTTGTGCGCCTTGATCCATTGCGACGCGCGCCAGAGCGCGGTGACGTAGGCCTGCATCTTGGCCGGATCCTTGTCGATGGTCGCCTGCAACGTGAAATGCGCCGTGACCGGCACCTTGCCGCCGATATGCTTGTTCCAGATCGCCTCGTCGGTGCCGTCGAACAGCAATTCGCCCCAGCCCTGCTGCTGCGCCTCGTTCAGCAGCGACAGCGAGCTGACGAGGATGTCGACCTGCTTCGACTTCAGCGAGCCCAGCATGGTGTCGACATTGCCGGTGCCGATCCAGGTCACCTTGTCGTCCAATCCCATGGTCTCCATGTAGTAGGACGCCCAGACATGGTTGGTGCCGCCGAGCGAGGACACCGAGACGATCGGCTTGCGGCCGTCGGGCCGCTTCCACTGCGTGAACGCTTCGAGCGAGTTGATGCCCTGGTCCTTGAGGTCCTTGCGCAGGATGAACATCACCGAGTTCGACCGCGTGTCGACCGGCAGCAGCACACGCGCGGCGCGGCCGTGATTGGTCAGTTGCATCGGATGGGTGACATCGCCGATCCCGATATCTCCCTGCGACGAGGCGATGATCTCGCGAGTCTTCACGCCGCTGCCGCCCTGCACCAGCTTGCAGTCGAGCCCGGCCTCCTTGAAGTAGCCGATGCGATCGGCGACAAATTGCGTCTGATAGACCGGCACCGCGACCGGATAGATCGCGCGGCCCGGGCTCGCCTGCGCCCATGCCCGCCCGCTCGCCAGCGCCGCACCACCGGCGGCGATCACCGTCAGGGCCGACCGCCGCGAAATGTGGGGCATGGCGACATCAGGCATCACGCGTGCTCCTTGGCCGAGATCCTGTCGAGCGCACTGAGCACCGCGTCGCCCATCTGGACGGTCGACAGCCTCTTCGCGCCCGCTTCTGCAATGTCGGCCGTTCGTGCGCCGGAGGCAAGTGCGGTCTGCACCGCCTGCTCCAGCAAATCGGCATCTTCGGGCCGGTTCAAGGTCAGGCGCAGCAGCATCGCGACGCTGAGGATCGAGCCGAGCGGATTGGCGACGCCCTTGCCGGCGATGTCGGGCGCGCTGCCATGCACCGGCTCGTACAGCGCCTTGCGACGGCCGAAGCGGTCGACCGGGCCGAGCGAGGCCGACGGCAGCATGCCGAGCGAGCCCGAGGCCATCGCTGCGCAGTCGGACAGGATGTCGCCGAAGATGTTGCCGGTGACCATCACGTCGAACTGGCGTGGCTCGCGCACGATCTGCATCGCGGCGTTGTCGACATAGAGGTGGGTCAGCTCGACGTCGGAGAACTCCTCCTTGTGCAGCCTGATCACCTCCTCGCGCCAGACCACGCTGGTCTCCAGCACATTGGCCTTGTCGACCGAACAGACCTTGTTGCGCCGGGTCCGCGCCAGCTCGAACGCCGAGCGCGCCACACGGCGGATCTGGTTGGTGGTGTATTGCTCGGTGTTGAAGCCGCGGCGCTGGCCGTCCGGCAAGGTCTCGATGCCGCGCGGCTCGCCGAAATAGATGCCGCTGGTCAATTCACGGATGATGACGAAGTCGACGCCGTCGAGCACTTCGGGCTTGAGCGGCGCCGACGCCGAGAGCGCAGGGCTCGCCATGATCGGCCGCAGATTGGCATAGAGGTCATATTTGCTGCGCAGCCCCAGCAGGCTGCCGGCCTTGCGTGCCGCCGCGGGCACTTCGGTCGTCTCCGGACCACCGGTCGCGCCCCACAGGATGGCGTCGGCCTCGTCCATCGCTTCTGCGGTATCCTCCGGCAGCACCTTGCCGGTCGCCAGATACGGGATCAGGCCATATTGCGCCTCGCGCAGCGTCATCGGCACGCCGCGTTTGGCGGCGAACCAGTCGAGCACGCGGCGCGACTGCGCGGTGACCTCGGGGCCGATGCCCTCGCCGCCGACGACGGCGACTTTGACCATGTTGGATTGCGTGTTCATGCGGATATCCTCGTCGAATGAATCCATGGCCGCGCCGCCCGGTCGGAAGCCTGGAAGGCGTGGATCTCGTCATCGCGCTGCAATGTCAGCGCCACCTCGTCGAGCCCCTTCAAGAGCCCTTCGCGCCGGCGCGCGTCGATCGCGAAGGCATGCCGGGCGCCGGATGGCGAGACGATGGTCTGTGCCTCAAGGTCGATCGAGACCTTGCCCGCGCCCTGCGTCGCCTCGATATCGGCGGCGAGTTGATCGACCACCGCCTTGTCGACGACGACCGGCAGGATTCCATTCTGGAAGCAGTTGGCGAAGAAGATGTCGCCGAAGCCAGAACCGATGATGGCGCGGACGCCCCGCTCCTGCAGCGACCACACCGCGCCCTCGCGCGACGAGCCGCAGCCGAAATTCGGTCCGGTCACCAGGATCTCCGCCTCCCGGTACGGCTCGCGGTTGAGGATGAAATCCGGATTCTCCGAGCCGTCGGGCAGATAGCGCAGCGAGCCGAACGCCCATTTGCCGAGCGTGCCGCGGATTCCGTTGCCGACCAGGCGCTCGATGCGGATGATCACGTCGGTATCGATATTGCTGCGCATGATCGGCGCGGCGGTTGCGGTCAGCTTGTCGAACGGTTTCGGCATGATCAGCGCCCCATCATCCTGACATCGGCGATCGCGCCGGCAATGGCCGAGGCCGCCGCGCTCGCGGGGCTTGCCAGGTGCGTCCGCGCCCGCGGCCCCTGCCGGCCGACGAAGTTGCGGTTCGAGGTCGAGACCGAGCGCTGCCCGGGCGCCACCACCTCGCCATTGGCGGCAAGGCACATCGAGCAGCCCGGCTCGCGCCACTCGAAGCCGGCTTCGATGAAGATCTTGTCGAGCCCTTCGGCGACCGCCTCGCGCTTGACGTTCTCCGAGCCCGGCACCACCCAGGCGCGGACCCCGGCGGCGACCTTGCGGCCGCGTGCGACCTCGGCCGCGGCACGGAGATCGCTTAAGCGGCTGTTGGTGCAGGAGCCGATGAACACCCAGTCTACCGGCGTGCCGGCGATCGGCGCGCCAGCCTGCAGGCCCATATATTCGAGCGCGGTTTCGATCGCGGCGCGACGCGCCGGATCGTCCACGGTCTTCGGATCAGGAATCCGTCCGTCGACGCCGACGACATGCTCGGGGCTGATGCCCCAGGTCACCTGCGGGATGATCTTCTCGACGTCGATCACGACCTCGCGGTCGAACACCGCGTCGGGATCGCTCGGCAGTTCGCGCCACGCCTTCACCGCGAGGTCCCACATCTCGCCTTGCGGCGCATAGGGACGGCCGCGCAGGAATTCGAAGGTCTTCTCGTCCGGCGCCACCATGCCCATCTTGGCGCCGAGCTCGATCGAGAGATTGCAGATCGTGAGCCTTCCCTCGATCGGCAGCGCGCGGATCGCACTCCCCGCATATTCGACCGCGTAGCCGGTGCCGCCGGCCGCGCCGATCTGCCCGATCAGCGCCAGGATCATGTCTTTGGCGGTGACGCCGAGCGGCAGCTTGCCCTCGAAGCGCGCGCGCAGCGTCTTCGGACGCTTCTGGATCAGCGCCTGCGTCGCCAGCACATGGGTGAGTTCGCTCGACCCGATGCCGAAGGCGAGCGCGCCGAGACCGCCATGGGTGCAGGTGTGGCTGTCGCCGCAGACGATCGTCGCGCCCGGCAGGCTGAGGCCGAGCTCGGGCCCGATGACATGGACGATGCCCTGGCCAGGCTGATCGACATCGAACAGCTTGATGCCGCTCGCCGCGGTCTCGACCCGCAGCGCGGCCAGCAATTCCATGCCGATCTTGCTGGTCCCGGCGCGGCCGGGCGCCGTCGACAATGCGTGATCCGGCGTCGCGAACGTCAGTTCGGGATTGTGAACCTTGAGGCCTCGGCCCTTGAGATCGAGCAGGCCGCGCGAGCCGCCGAGATCGTGCAGCAGATGGCGATCGATATGAAGGAGATCGGTGTCCTCGCTCAAACGGGCGATGACATGCTGATCCCAGATCTTCTCGAGCAAACTTCGGCCGGGCATCCGCCTTCCCCTGCTCTGTGCGTTTCCATGGGGCTTGATCTAATTGGCGCCAATCTGTGCCAAAGTTCTCGTCAAGTGAAGCGGTTCCGGCCTAACATCACATATGTGAAGGAGGCGCGGGATCCGCCCCGCCGCGGAGACAGCCATGCCGAACGCGAGTAAGACGGCGATTGTCAAATCGGCCATGCGGACGTTTGCAGTTCTGGAGTTCTTCCGGGAAACGAAGCGGGCTGCTTCCATGACTGAAATTGCTTCCGCATTGGGAATGCCCCAATCGAGCACGTCAGTGTTGCTGCGCAGCCTCGTAGAACTGAACTACCTCGAATACGAGCGGAAGACCCGGCGCTTCATCCCGAGCTACCGGGTCAATCTGCTCGGTGACTGGATCCGTCGTTCTCCCTTCCGTGACAAGAAGCTGACCGATCTGATGGAGGAACTCTGGACCGCAACGGGCGGCGAAACCGTCATGCTCGGGCAACAGACCGGCGCCGCCGGGATGCGATATCTGCACGTTGTCCCCGGCGGCTCTCAGCTTCAGTACACGGCGCATGCCGGTCAAATACGGCCGATGGTTCGGACCGCGCTCGGTCACGTGCTGCTGAGCCAAATGCCGAACACCAGGATTCGCGGCATTATCCGTCGCAACAATGCCGAGGAGCCGAGTCAGCCGGCGCGGGTTCGCGAAGCGGCCTTTCTCGAGGAGATCGAGCGCATTCGCCGCCGCGGCTTCTCCGAGTCGGGCGGCCGCACGACGCCAGGTGCAAGCACGATCGGCATGCTTGTTCCGCTGCCAAAGCGACGCGCTCCGCTGGCGATCGGCATCGGCGGCCCAATCGAGCGAATTGCGGCGAAGCGCGAGCACATCATTGAAGTGATGCAAAGCCGGCTGAAGGAACTGGCAGATGGAGCCGGGTCGAGGTTCGTCGAGAAATGACTTCTCGAAAGCTGTAGGCATCGTGCGGATGGCTACGCGACTGCACAACACGTTCGATGTCGTCCCGGCCTGGTGCGCAATTGCGCCCGGGAGCCGGAACGACAACGGGAGAAATTGCGAGGGCTCGCAAGAGTTACGACGCCAGCGCCTCCTCCGGCATCACGGCCGCGAGATGCTGGCTCTCGGCGACGGCGCGGTTGGTGATGCGGCCGCGATGGACGTTGAGGCCGGCGCGCAGATGCGGATCCTCGACCAGCGCGCGCAGTCCCTTCGAGGCCAGCGCCAGGCCGAACGGCAAGGTGGCGTGGTTGAGCGCGTGGCTCGAGGTCACCGGCACGGCGCCCGGCATGTTGGCCACGCAATAATGCACGATGTCGTCGACCAGATAGGTCGGCGCCTGGTGCGTGGTCGGCTTCGAGGTCTCGAAGCATCCGCCCTGATCGATCGCGACGTCGACCAGCACCGCGCGGCGCTTCATGCCTGCGAGCTGCGCGCGCGAAACCAGCTTGGGCGCGCTGGCGCCCGGCACCAGCACGGCACCGATCACCACGTCAGCCGCGAAGACTTCCTGCTCGATCGCTTCCAGTGTGGCGTAACGGGTGCGGACGCGACCGATGAACAGGTCGTCGAGCGCACGCAGGCGCGGCAATGAGCGATCGAGAATGGTGACGTCGCTGCCGAGGCCTGCGGCCATCCGCGCCGCATGGGTGCCGACCACGCCGCCGCCGATGATCGCGACCCGCGCCGGCGGAACGCCCGGCACGCCGCCGAGCAGCTTGCCCATGCCGTCGGCGGATTTGCGCAGCGCGGCGCCCGCGGCCTCGATCGCAAGGCGGCCGGCGACCTCGCTCATCGGCGCCAGCAGCGGCAGCCCGCCATGCGCGTCGGTGACGGTCTCATAGGCGACCGCCGTGCAGCCGGAGGCGATCAGCCCCGCGGTCTGCGGCACGTCGGGCGCAAGATGCAGATAGGTGAACAGGATCTGTCCCTCGCGCAGCCTGATCCATTCCGACGGCTGCGGCTCCTTCACCTTGACGATCATCTCGGCGACGGAGAACACCTCTTCGGCGGTGTCGGCTATCCGTGCGCCGGCCTGGGTATAGGCGTCGTCGCCGGCCCCGATGCCGTCGCCAGCGCCGCGCTGCACCACGACCTCATGGCCATGCGCCACATATTCCCGCACCGAGGCCGGCGTCAGCCCGACCCGATACTCCTCGATCTTGATTTCCTTGGGCACGCCGACGCGCATAGTCCGCTCCTTGCAAAATTGGTTTCCGCCAACCACAAGGCTATGCCCCGTCACACGGCGTTTCTCAGCGAATTCCGGCTTGATCACAGCCAAATACGCTCATATCCTTCACGGCAAGCTCAGCGAATGAAGGAAAACTGCGTGGACGGTCTCGATCGTATCGATCTCAGAATCCTCGCCGAGCTGGTCACTGATGCCCGCGCCAGTCAGATCGAGCTGGCCGAGAAGGTCGGGCTGTCGCCGACCGCCTGCGCGCGGCGCATCCGCCATCTCGAGGAGATCGGCGTGATCCGCGGCTACCGCGTCGACCTCGAACCGTCGGCGCTTGGCCTCGTCACGACCGTCGTCGTCACCATCACGCTGGAGAAGCAGAGCGAGGATTATCTCGCCGCCTTCGAGGCCGCGATCGCGCGCTGTCCCGACGTCGTGTCGTGCCATCTGATGTCGGGCAGCGACGATTATCATCTGCAGGTCATCGCCCGCGACATCGCCGACTTCGAGCGCATCCACAAGCAGCATCTGTCGCGGATGCCGGGCGTCGCGCGCATCCATTCCAGCTTCGCGATGCGCGAGGTAGTCCGCCGCACCATTCCCGAGACCGCGCTGCGCGGCTGAAAGCCAATCGCGGCGTCAGCGGCTCGCACGCGGCCACATCCGCGCCAGCGTCTCATCCTTCTTGACGAGAACATGCCACAGCGTCGCGGCGATATGCAGTGCGACCGCCGCATAGACGAACCAGGCAAGCAGGCCATGTGCAAGCTCGCCCGCCTCCGCCACCGCCTTGTTGTCGGCGAACAGGCGCGGCCAGCTGAAGGTCCAGAAATAGCGCAGCGAGTAGCCGCCGGCCGACGAGAACATGTATCCGGTCACCGGCATCACGAACAGGATGGCGTAGAGCGCCCAGTGATTGAGCCGTGCCGCGATCCTGACCAGCGGCGAGAACGAGCCCGGCTCTGGCGGCGCCGTAGTCGCGGCGCGCACGATCAGCCGCAGGATCGCCAGGAAGAACAAGGTGACGCCGAGCGACTTGTGCACCTCGAGCAGTTCGCGCCGCGGCGACGTGCCGGCCGGCTGCAGCCCGCAATACAGCCCGATCAACATCGCGGCGATGAACAGCACCGCTGTCGCCCAATGAATCCTGCGCAGCAGCGGGTCGTAGCTGGCCGTCATGTCCGTCGTCACAGGGTGCCTTCACATGAAGCCAGCCCGTGCGGGTTCGGCCCGAAAGAGGAAGCCGTTCTGTAGAGGATCGGGCCGGGCCTGCCTACCCGCCGCGAGTGTCACATTCGATCACGATCGTGAACCTGGGTAGCCCGTCTCCCTCCACCGTCATTCCGGGATGCGTGCGCAGCACGCAGGCCCGGAATGACGAGAGAGGGGTTTGGCGGGTTGCGCGTTGTCACAATCGGCGCGCCGCCGCTCACTGTCACAAACGCCGCGCTGTCACAAACGCTGTCACAATCCCGTAGCCGCCCGGCCCGCGCCACACGCATTTTTTAGTCGTGATTCGCGGCCTTCTATGACAGAATTACTACAGTTCAATATCAGTTCGGTTACACGCGGAGCGGTGAATGAGCATGGAGTGGCGGGCGCGGCCGGTTTCGCTGGCTTGGTCAAATCCAGTGGTCCGGTGGTGGGGCTTCCTGAGCTTCGTCAGCGCCGTCAACATCGCGATCTGGTTCGCGCTGTACCGCCAGTTCCATGAGCAGTCGAACGGCAGCTTCAGCAACACCTCCGGCATCGGCCTGATGATGCTGCTGTGCGCGGCCTATGTGTTCGGCTGCGCCTTCCGTTCGGTGCTGCCGCGCGCCGACGTACAGCGCATCTGCCTGTTCGACCACTGGCTGTCGAGCGTCATGGTGGGCCGCACCGTCGCCACCGTCGCCGAGGTCTGCTTCGCCGCGCAATGGGCGATCATCCTGCATCAGCTCGGCACCATGACCGGCGCCGAGACCACCGTGAATATCGCCTGGATCATCGTGCCGCTGATCGTGATCGCGGAATGCTTCTCCTGGTATGCGGTGCTGACCACGCATTATCTCTGCAACGCGATCGAGAACTCGATCTGGGCCGTGGTGTTCTTCCTGGTCGGGATCGCGCTGTGCCGGCTGCTGCCGGAGTTTCACGGTCCGGTGCGCTGGGCCTTCATCACAGCGATCGTCGGCATCGCCGCCTTCCTCGCCTTCCTGATGACCGTCGACGTCCCGATGTACCTGAACCGCTGGCGCGCCAATCTCGCCGCAGGCGGCACGCTGCTGCATCCGCTCGACGGCCTGCGCGATGTCAGCCGGCGCTGGGTCGTGACCCACGACATCGCCGAGTGGCGCGAGGAGATCGCCTGGATGTCGCTGTATTTCAGCATGGCGGTGTGGTCGAGCCTCGCGCTCTGCGTCGGCTATTCGCTCGAGGATCAGCTGCCGCGCTACCGCACCGAGCCCGCGATCGTCAGCACGGCACCGGCAATCGTGGCGACGTCACCGGCGATCGCCGGCACAGCATCGGCAGCGCAGCACACCGCGACGATCGACGCGGCGGCGCCGTCGCAGAATTGATCGAAGCAAGCCGCGCGCGGCTTGTGGCCGCGAGCGCTTTCGGAGTAAAGGCAGGAGCATCCCCGCCCCTCCGTCAGCGCGTTTCATGCCCCGCATCACCATCATCGAGACCGGGCTCGTCAGCCCGCAGTTCCGCGAGCGCCACGGCAGCTATCCGCAGATGTTCGAGCGGATGGTGGCCAATTCAGATCCGTCGGTGACCTGCGACGTCGTGAGCGTCGCCAAGGGCGAGACGTTGCCGGATCCGGCCAGTTTGGATGCGATCCTGATCACGGGATCGGCGGCCGGCGTCTATGACGACGTCGCCTGGATCGCGCCGCTCGAAGCCTTCGTGCGCATAGCCCATGACAGGCATGTTCCGATGGTCGGCGTCTGCTTCGGCCATCAGCTGATTGCGCAGGCGCTCGGCGGCACGGTGCGTAAGTCGGAGAAAGGCTGGGGCATCGGCCGGCACATCTATCAACTGGCACCGGACAACGGCCTGCTCGAGGGCGAGACGATCGCGGTGGCCGCCTCGCATCAGGACCAGGTGATCACCCCGCCCGCCTCCGCGCGCACCATCATGTCGTCCGCCTTCACGCCGCATGCCGGGCTGCTCTATGCCAACGGCACGACGCTGTCGGTGCAGCCGCATCCGGAATTCACCGCCGACTATGCCGATGCGTTGTGCGACCTGCGCCGCGGCCTCGCCCCGGACGCCGTGGTCGACACCGCCAAGGCCTCGCTCGCCGGGCCGCTCGACCACGCCGCGCTCGGCGGCGGCGTGACGCGCTTCCTCACGCGCCGAACGCCTGTGTGAGACAATACCTCAGGTCATGCTGCCCGGCATGAAGCAGCGCACGCGCGGATGGCCGTCGATATAGTGCTTCCACACCATGGTGCGCCCGACCTTGTTCGGCTCGGTGATCAGGGCCTCATCGGGCACAACGACCCATTCATTGTCGATATGGACGCGATAATGCCCGTGATCCGACTCCCAGTCGGGATCGGCGACAACAGATCCGTCGGCGTCCGAGCAGCATTGCCCATAGCTGCTGCGCAGGCTTTCGAACCAGGGCTTTAAAGGTGAATTGGCGTAGCGGCCGTCGTCGCGCGCCAGGGTCGGCGATGTCATCCACATCGTGGATGTCAACCACATCGTCCCAAGCAGCAGTGCCGCACGCGTGATGGCGTGCATGGTCTCATCTCCGCAGATCTCGATTCCGCTGCGGGCGCACATCACTCCTGTTTGTCCGCGACATTGCCGTCGCAGGCAAGAACGCGACGAATCGGCGCCCCAGCACCTGCCCTTGAAGTATGCAAAAGCAGCGCCAGACCGCATTCCGGAAGACTACTGCCGACGAAAGTCGGGTGCGCAGTACGGCTCAAGCCGTACCGCAGCTCGATCACCGGCTGACTGCGGCAACCTCGGGAACGAGCGGCGGCGCACTGCGCGATGCCGCCTGCAACGCGCATTCGACGAACCGGCGAGGCAGCAGCGAGGCGTTCGAGCGCATTGCCACCAGCATCCGGCTCTCGGCATCCAGCGTGTCCAGCGCTTTCGCGACGACGTTCATAACGCCGGCATGCTGATAGCAGGACGGTAGAATCGAAAGCCCGATCCCTGCCGCGACGAGGCTAAGCACGGTGCGCAGTTCGTGCGCCTCCTGCGCGATACGCGGGGCAAAGCCCGCACGGCGGCACAGCATCGCCGCCTGGTCGCCGACGCCGCAGCCGCTCTCGACCATGCCGACGAATTCGTGCTCCGCAAGATCGGCAACGCTGAGCTTGCCGGGTGCGGCGGCGAGCGGATGATCGGTCGGCAGGAACACCATCAGCCGGTCGCGCCAGACGACATGAACCTGCAGATCGGCAGCCGGCCGGAAGTCAAGCGGCGGCCGCATGATCGCGACATCGAGCTCGGCGTCGGCGAGCGCCTGCAGCTGCTTCGCCGTCGACATGTGCCGCAGCTCGATCTTCACCCGCGGATAGCTGGCGCGGAAACTGCGGAACAGCTCGGCAAACATGTCGAGCATCGGAACGGAATCCGTGAAGCCGACGCGGACCGCGCCGGCCTCGCCGCGCGCGGCACGGCGCACGGTCTCCGACGCGAGGTCGAGCTCGCTGACGGCGCGGCGCGCGTGCTCCAGCAGCAACTGGCCGGCCTGGGTGAGCTCGACGGCACGCCGCGTCCGCGACAGCAGCTGCGTCCCGAGCTCCTCCTCCATCGCCTTGATCTGCGTGCTGAGCGGCGGCTGGCTGACATGCAGCCGTTTGGCGGCGCGGCTGAAGCTGAGCTCCTCGGCCACCGCGATGAAGTAGCGAAGCTGCCTGTAGTCCATCGCTTATTCCGATTCCCTATAAGTGACGGGTCAAAGCGGTATTTGACCTCCCAGGACCGTTTCCCGATCTTGGCGCCAAAACGCGGATGCTCCAAGGGGCAACACGCGCAGCCGGTCAGCCATGCGAAATCGCCGCGAATAGCAGGCGTTCCGCCCGGTTCGGATCACGGGCGCGATAACAAAAAGCAAGGGAGGATTCCAATGGGCCAAGCGTCCGTCAGCGAGCTGGAACAGCAAACCATCCGCCGCGTCTATTGGCGGCTGATCCCGATCCTGTTTGTCATGATGTTCTTCAACTACCTCGACCGCATCAATCTCGGCTACGCCGGGCTGACGATGAACAAGGACCTCGGCCTCAGCCCCGCGATCTTCGGCTTCGCGGCCAGCATCTTCTTCCTCGGCTACATGGTGCTCGAGGTGCCGAGCAATCTGATGCTGCACTGGCTGGGGGCCCGGATCTGGCTGGCACGGATCCTGATCACCTGGGGCCTCGTCGCGGCGCTGACCGCCTTTGTCTGGAATCCGCTCAGCCTCTACGTGATGCGGTTCGGCCTCGGCGTCGCGGAAGCCGGCTTCATGCCGGGCGTGGTGTTGTACCTGACCTACTGGTTCCCCTCGCGCTATCGCGCCCGGGCGGTTGCCGGCTACATCATCGCCGGCTCGTTCTCGGCCGTAGCCGGCGGGCCGATCTCGACCAGCATCATGACTTTCCTCGACGGCGCCGCCGGCCTGCATGGTTGGCAATGGATGTTCATCGCCGAGGGCGTGCCGACCATTCTGCTCGGCCTGTTCACGCTCTATTATCTGACCGACCGCCCGGCCAAGGCGAGCTGGCTGACCAAGGAGCAGGCCGCCTGGCTGGAGGGCGAGCTCGCCGCCGAGCGGGCCGAGATCGAGCAACAGGGGCAGCACAGGTTGATCGAATGCGTCCTCGATATCAGGGTCTGGCTGCTGGCCGCGCTGTTCGGCTGCGCGCTGGTCGGCATCTATGGCCTGCTGCTGTGGCTGCCGCAGATCATCAAGGGCATGGGCGATCTCAGCAACATCCAGGTCGGCTTCCTCTCGGCAATCCCGCCGCTGCTCGGCGTCGTCGGCACCATCGTGGTCAGCCGCAGCTCCGACAGGACAGGCGATCGCAAGTTTCATCTCGCGGCGGTCTATCTGCTCGCCGCGGTCGCGATGCTCGGCAGCGCCTATGTCGCGAGCCCGGTGCTGGCCTTCGTATTCCTCTGCATCGTCGGCTTCAGCCTCAACGCCGGCAATCCGCTGTTCTGGAGCATCAACGCCTCGCTGCTGACCGGCGCGGCCGGCGCAGCGTCGATCGCCATGGTCAACACGCTGGCGCAGTTCGGCGGCCTGATCGGGCCGTGGTGCATCGGCCTGATCAAGGACTCCACCGGAAGCTTCTCCTGGGCGCTGGTCGGCATCGCCGGCTTCCTGTTCGTCGCCTCAGCCATCGCCGCCACCATGCGCGTCAAGCCGCGCGAGACGGAATTGACTGGCGCGATCCCGTCATCCGTCACCCACTGACACCCCTGCCAAGGACGTAATAAGGACGCAACCATGATCATCGATTGTCACGGCCACTACACCACCGAGCCGGCCAAGCTGCAGATCTTCCGCGACAAGCAGCTCGCCGGCCTCGCCGACAAATCGCGCCGGCCGCTCACCACCAATCTCGGCATCACCGACGACGAGATCCGCTCCAGCGTCGAGGGCGCGCAGCTTCGCCTGCAGAAGGAGCGCGGCACCGACGTCACGATCTTCTCGCCGCGCGCCGCCGGCATGGCGCATCATGTCGGCAAGGAAGCGACCAGCCGCGAATGGACCACGATCTGCAACGATCTGGTGCACCGGGTCTGCACGCTGTTCCCGCAGAACTTCGTCCCCGTCTGCCAGCTGCCGCAGAGCCCTGGCGCCAAGCCTGCGAACTGCATCGAGGAGCTGGAGCGCTGCGTGACCCAGCTCGGCTTCGTCGGCTGCAACCTTAACCCCGATCCGGCCGGCGGCTATTGGTGCGATCCGCCGCTGACCGACGAATGGTGGTATCCGCTGTATGAGAAGATGGTCGAGCTCGACGTGCCGGCGATGGTCCACGTCTCCTCGTCCTGCAATCCCTGCTTCCACGGCACCGGTGCGCACTACCTCAACGGCGACACCACCGCCTTCATGCAGTTCCTGACCTCGGACCTGTTCAAGCGCTTCCCGACCCTGCGCTTCATCATCCCGCATGGCGGCGGCGCGGTGCCCTATCACTGGGGCCGCTACCGTGGCCTCGCGCAGGACATGAAGCTGCCGCCGCTGTCGGAGCATCTGCTCAAGAACGTGTTCTTCGACACCTGCGTCTATCATTTGCCCGGCATCGAGCTGTTGACCCGGGTGATCCCGGTCGAGAACATCCTGTTTGCGTCCGAAATGGTCGGCGCGGTCCGCGGCATCGATCCCGAAACCGGGCATCACTTCGACGACACCCGCCGCTATATCGACGCACTGCCGCTCAGCACCGAGGACAAGGCCAAGATCTTTGAAGGCAATGCCCGCCGCGTCTATCCTCGCCTCAACGCCCATCTCGACCGCCGCGCGCACTGAACCCGCGCTCAAGCAGACCCCGGAGAAAACCGATGGCCATAGGATTTGCAATTCACAAGGCGAAGCGGAAAGTCTCGCCCGACCTGGTCGCGCGCTACCGCACGCTTCCGGTCGCCAATATCAGCGATGTGATGTCGCGGATCGCGGGCACCAACCGGCTGCGGCCGATGCATAAGGGCGGCTGGCTCGGCGGCCCGGCGCTGACCGTGAAGACCCGGCCCGGCGACAATCTGATGGTGCACAAGGCGATCGACCTGGCCCAGCCCGGCGACGTCATCGTGGTCGATGCCGGCGGCGTGCTGGTCAACGCCATCATCGGCGAGATCATGTCGACACTGGCCGAGAAGAAGGGCGTGGCGGGCTTCGTGATCGACGGCTCGATCCGCGATGCCGGCGCGATCCGCGCCGGCTCGTTCCCGGTATTCGCCGCTGGCGTCGCCCATCGGGGGCCCTACAAGGACGGCCCGGGCGAGATCAATTGCGCCATCTCGATCGACGGCATGATCGTCGAGCCCGGCGATCTCATCGTCGCCGACGACGACGGCGTGCTCTGCGTGCCCCATGACGAAGCCGAGGCGATCTGCAAGCTGACCGAGGCCAAGAAGGCGACCGAGGAGAAGGCCATCCAGCAGATCCTCGCCGGCACCAGCGACCGCCGCTGGGTCGATGAGGCGCTGCAGCGGCTCGGCTGCGAGTTCAAGGACTGACTTCGAATCGATCCCAGGGGGCAGGAATGCCTGCCTCTTGGGCACCAATCCGCGCAAATTGGACCGAAATCACCGCCCGTATCGGCTACGCGCACCCGCCCGCGGGGCATCGGGAATTTTTCCCGATGACCGATGGAAAAGAATCCCGAACCTCCGGGACACATCTCATTTGCCAAAGCTCCACCGCTCCCGCAGTCTCAACGCCAGGGTTCGTCGGGGATAAAAAGCCGAACCGCGACAATGGGTGGGCGTCATGGCTGGTGCGTTGTTGCGCGCGGCAACACGATTTCTGTCTTCTTCGGCCTACACGCGCGGCGCTGCGGCCGTGCTCACCGCCATCGGAGCCGCAGCGCCGCTGGCCGCGGGCGCCCAGACCCCCGCTCCCGCTGAGCTGCCGCCGGTCACCGTGATTGCTCCCTCGCCGCTGTCGGGCACGCGCAGCATCAAGCCCGCCGCCAAGCCGGTGGCGCGGCCTTCGCGGACCGCCCGAACCCGGGCCGCGCCGGCACAGACCGCGGCGGCGCCTGAGGGCGGCGCCGGCGTTCCGAGCCCGTCCGACCGCGACTCGAGCCTGCTCGACCGCGACAAGGTCCCGTCCAACACCGAGGTGCTGACCTCGGCCGATTTCAGCCGCAACTATTCGACCAACTTCCTGGACTCGGTGAATCGCAAGCTGCCCGGCGTCACGCTCACCGATCAGACCGGCAACCCGTTCCAGCGCACGCTTGATTATCGTGCTTCGTCGCCTCGCCGGTGCAGGGAACGCCGCAGGGCATCGCGGTCTACCAGAACGGCGTCCGCATCAACGAATCCTGGGGCGACGTGGTCAACTGGGATTTCATCCCGGAAAAGGCCATCGACCGGGTTTCGCTGGTCCCCAACAATCCCATCTTCGGCCTCAACGCGATCGGCGGCGCGCTCAGCATCCAGATGAAGAACGGCTTCACCTATCAGGGTTCCGAGGCCGAACTGTTCGGTGGCTCCAACGGTCGCGTGCAGGGCAGCGTGCAGGCCGGCGGCCAGAGGGACAACATCTCCGCCTATGCGGCGTTCGAGTCCGCTTACGATCGCGGCTGGCGCGACTACGCCAATTCGTCGCACATCAACCGGATGTATATCGACGTCGGCGCCCGCAACGACCAGACCGAATTCCACGTCAACTTCACCGGCGCCAGCAACCTGCTCGGCAATGTCGCGGCAACGCCGGTCGAGATGCTCAATCAGCGCTGGTCCAGCGTCTACACCTGGCCGCAATCGACGCTGCTGCAGCTCGCCTTTGTCAACGCCACCTTGAGCCACAATTTCTCGGACACCTGGTCGTTCCAGGGCAACGCCTACTTCCGCGGCTTCCGGCAGACCCACGTCGATGGCAACGGCACCGACGTTGCGCCATGCGACGATCCCACGACCTTGTGTATCGGCGACGACCTTCCGATTTACGGCCCCGCAGGAGGCCCCTCGGTTCCGAACACGCTGGGCAACGCCTTCCTCGGCGAAATCGACCGCAACCGGGCCGCGACCAACAGCTACGGCGGCACCGCGCAGCTGACCAATTCGGACCAGCTGTTCGGGCACGACAACCACGTCGTGATGGGTGTCAGCGTCGACCACGGCAACACCAAGTTCACGGCGACCAGCGAGCTCGGCACGATCGATCCCAACAACCTGTTCGTCACCGGCACCGGCGTCTTCATCAACCAGCCCGACGCAGGCCTCAGCCCGGTCGATCTGCGCGCCACCAACACCTACACCGGCGTCTACCTCACCGACACGTTCGACGTGACCAACAGGTTCTCGGTGACCGCGGGCGGGCGTTTCAACTACGCCCAGATCGATCTGAAGGACCAGACCGGCACCAACGACCTGCTCAACAGCAGCAACCGCTTCCAGCGCTTCAACCCGGTGATCGGCGGCACCTTCAAGATCACGCCGAACCTCACCGCCTATGCCGGCTATTCGGAAGCCAACCGCACGCCGACGCCGCTCGAGCTCGGCTGCTCCGATCCCAACCATCCCTGCATGATCGACACCTTCCTGGTGGCCGACCCGCCGCTCAAGCAGGTGGTGTCGCACACCGTCGAGGCGGGCCTGCGCGGCAGCTGGGGTCGCGATGCCAGGACAGGCGTGCTGAGCTGGGGGCTGGGCGCGTTCCACACCTTGTCGGACGACGACATCATCCAGGTGGCGAGCCCGCTCGGCGTCAACAATTTCGGATACTTCCAGAACGCCGGACAGACCTTGCGCCAGGGCATCGAGGCCAAGCTCGACTATCGCATCGATCGATGGAGCGCCTACGCCAACTACACCTATGTCAACGCGACCTATCAAAGCGCGATCACGCTGTCCTCGCCGAACAATCCGAACGCGCTGACCAGCGACGGCGGCGCGCAATTTGTCAACGTGACTCCCGGTGACCACATCCCCGGCATTCCCGCGCACCGCTTCAAGGCCGGTGTCGACTACAACGTCACCGATGCCTGGAAGGTCGGCGCCGACCTCAACGTCGTGGGCAGCCAGTGGCTGATCCATGACGACACCAACCAGAGCCCGAA
Source organism: Bradyrhizobium viridifuturi (assembly GCF_001238275.1). Classification (GTDB taxonomy): domain Bacteria; phylum Pseudomonadota; class Alphaproteobacteria; order Rhizobiales; family Xanthobacteraceae; genus Bradyrhizobium; species Bradyrhizobium viridifuturi. Next base: position 18,496 of record NZ_LGTB01000009.1, on the reverse strand, counting down.
GGTGCCGGCCTACTCGGTCGTCAATCTCCACACGTCATACCAGGTCACGAAGAACATCGAGGTGTTCGGCCTGATCAACAATGTGTTCAACCAGCATTACTATCTGAGCGGCGCATTCTATCAGACCGGCGGCTTTGTCAGCGCCGGAGGCGGCGCCAACCTGATGGCGCAGCTGAGCGATCCCCGCGCCTTCGTGCCCGGCATGCCGCTCGCCGCCTATGCCGGCATCAGGGCGAAGTTTTAGTTTAGCGCGTCATCAAGTCAGTTAAAGCGATCCCGTGATGCGAACTCGCTGCACCTCTCCCGCTTGCGGGGGAGGTCGGATCGCATCGAAAGATGCGATCCGGGTGGGGCTCTATCCGCAATGTGACTCGCGGAGAGAGCCCCACCCCAACCCTCCCCCGCAAGCGGGAGAGGGGGCGCAGTTCCTCTGGGGCTGCGGATCGACTTCAATTCATGGGGGCGTCACGCCACCGTCCCGCCGTCGACCGGCATCGCGATGCCGGTGACGAAGGAGGCCTTGTCCGACAGCAGGAACACCGCGACCTCCGCGATCTCCTCGGGGCGCGCCGCGCGGCCCATCGGATTGCGGGTGACCGCGGCCTTGATCAGTTCCTCCGGATCGGCCTCGTTGTGGCCGGGCTGGTCGGGCCGGTTGACGAACACCCGCAGCATCGGCGTGTCGATCGCGCCGGGGCAGATCGCATTGACGCGCACGTCGTCCTTGGCGTGGCGCTTGGCGAGCGCCCGCGCAAGACCAATGACGCCCGCCTTGGCCGCCGAATAGGTCGGGCTCCAGGGCGAGCCGACCAGGCCCGAGGTCGATGCGGTGAACAGGATGCTGCCCTTGCGCCGCGCCGTCATCTGGGCGAGCGCCGCATTGGTGGTGATCAGCTGCGAGCGCAGATTGAGATCGACGCTGAGATCCCAGCCTTCTAGATCGTCGATCACCGACGGCCCGGGAATGCCGAGATGATTCCACACGCAGTCGAGCGCACCGAACTCTTTGACGGTCGCCGTGACGATGTCGCGCGAAAACTTGTCGTCGCGCAAATCGCCGGTCAGCGCCAGTGCGCGCCCGCCGCCCTTTTTGATCTCGTCGACCACCGCCTTCGCGCCGGCCTCGTTCTGGTCGACGACCGCAACCGCCGCGCCCTCGCGCGCGAGGATGAGCGCGCCGGCGCGGCCGCGCCCGATGCCGCGGCGGTGACGAGTGCGATTTTGCCCTGCATGTCCATGTTTCGATCCTGATTGTGCCCGTGAGCCCGAGCCTTCTTGGTGCAGATTGGTTGAATCAGGACCGCGGCGCCGCAGTCTTGCGCTGAAGCGCTAGCGGCCGCCGAACAGAACCGGGGACTGGCCGGGCAATAGCTGCGAATGAATGTCGCTGTCCATGCGCTCCGCCCCTTGCTGGGTGAAGCTCGCTCCGAACGACAGGCTGACATTCGAGCTCGGGCGGAACTCGACGCCTGCACGCGCCGAATAGCCGGCGTTGACGCCTTGATTGCCGCTGAACGGCGCCAGGGGTCCGCCCGCGCCGGGCGGATTGTATTTCAACGAGTCGAAGCCGGCGAAGAACGTCACGGGCGTATTGCCGACGCCCTTGAAATTGTAGCCGACCTGCGCGCCCTGATATTCGAGCCCACCGAATGCCGCCGATTGGCCGAGCCCGTTCCAGCCGACACGGCCGCCTTCGCCGCCGACGAACCAGCCGTCCGGCCGGCCGTTCAGATACGAGAAGTCGCCACCCTGCGCAGCGGTGGCGTCAAAGCTCGGAAAATTGCCGTAGGTGTCCGCCTTCTGGCCATCGGCCAGGCTGCCGCCGAAGCCGAACAGCGAGCCCGGGGTCCAATAGCGCACCGGCCCGGCCTGGGCATGGGCCTGCTGAGCGCCGAGGCAGAGCAGCGACAATGCGATTGCGAGACCGATTTTGTTTGCGAGGGACATTCCGCCTGACCGCCACGTGCATCCTAACTATACGCCCCGGCCATCCGGAATGCCAGCGCACCGCTCCGCGGCAACACGCCCGCCTCTTGCCAACAGCGCGCTCACCCCTTATGTACACGCCTCCTTTTGTAGAGCGAGCGACCCAGGTTTCCAACATGCGGCAGTCACAGCGAGCAGCAGTGCTGATGACGGGAGGGCTAATGCCCTCGTCCGCCGCTATTCCGTTTTGGACCTGACCCAACGTCACACCTGACATTTGAGGCAGCCCGGAGCGGAAGCGGCTCCGGGCGCCGAACGAGCTCTCGCGGTGCCTCGAGTCGTGCAAACCAGCACGGGAGCTCGAACACCACAGGTGTCCCATGGCCAAAGAGAAGTTCATCCGCCTCAAACCCAACTGCAATGTTGGCACGATCGGCCACGTGGATCATGGCAAGACGACGCTGACGGCGGCGATGACGAAGGTTTCAGCTGATCACGGCTGGGGCGCGTTCGTCTCCTATCAGGACGTTGCCAAGGCGTCGGCCGCGCAAGGTACGCGTGACGATACCAAGATCCTGACGATTGCGACGAGCCACGTCGAGTTCTCGACGGCGGCGCGACACTACTCGCACGTCGACTGCCCGGGCCACGCCGATTATGTGAAGAACATGATCACCGGCGCGGCGCAGATGGACGGTGCGATCCTGGTCGTCTCCGCGGTCGACGGGCCGATGCCGCAGACGCGCGAGCATATCCTGCTCGCACGCCAGATCGGCGTGCCGCGCATCGTCGTGTTCTTGAACAAATGCGATGTCGCGGACGATCCGGAGCTCGTCGATCTCGTCGAGATCGAGGTGCGCGATCTGTTGTCGAAGTACCAGTACGACGGCGACAACGCGCCGGTCGTGCGCGGTGCCGCGATGCAGGCGCTGCGCGGCGAGCGCGGTCCGTTGGCGGATCAGGCGATCCTCAAACTGTTCGAGGCGCTCGACAGCTATATCGAGTTGCCCGAGCGGCCGAACGATCGTCCGTTCCTGATGCCGATCGAGGGCGTGCAGTCGATCGCCGGGCGCGGCACGGTCGTGACCGGGCTCGTCGAGCGTGGCGTCGTCAAGCTTGGCGACGAGGTCGAGATCGTCGGTCTCGGCGAGACGCGCAAGTCGATCGTGACCAGCATCGAGAGCTACCGGAAGATCCTCGATCAGGGGCAGGCCGGCGACAATGTCGGCTGCCTGCTGCGCGGGATCGACAAGGCCACGGTGCAGCGGGGTCAGGTGCTGTCGCATCCGGGCGGCGCTTCGCCGCACAAGACCTTCCGCGCGGAGGTGTACGTGCTGACAAAGGACGAAGGCGGACGGCATACGCCGTTCTTCGCCAACTATCGTCCGCAGTTCTACTTCCGGACTGCCGATGTCACCGGCACCGTCCAGCTCGCCAATGGCGCCGAGATGGTGATGCCGGGCGACAGCGCGGGGTTCACGATCGAACTCAACAAGCCGATCGCGCTCGAGGCGCGCTCGCGTTTCGCGATCCGTGAAGGCAACCGCACCGTCGGTGCGGGTGTCGTGACCGAAATCGTGGAGTGACGGATGGGGGCGCTGCGCAAGCCGGGCCCCCATTTGCCATCGCGATGTTGCAGATTCGTCCGATCGCCTGGAAATTGATCGCATTGCCCAGCAATGCGGATTGACAGGCCGGCGCGTTTTGGAAAATGTGCGGCACCGCGTCGCATGCGCCGTCCGTCTTGTGACCCCGACGCGGAATGGCGTCGTCATGAAGTGGTTTCGTTCGAACATCAGGCACGGGGCTCGGCTGGCGCTGTTGGCGCTGTCGATCCAGTTCGTGCTGTCGTTCGGGCATTTTCATGCCATCGCGCCGGCACAGGCGGCGACCAACGCGTCGTTGCTGCGGTCGCATGCGTCGATCGAAGCCGTCGCCGCCTCGCTCGCGGTGCATGTCGAGAACGCCTCGCGCGACGCGCCGCGTTCGAACCCCGATTCCGATCAGGCCGCGGACCTCTGCGCGATCTGCGCCGTCGTCGCGATGGTCAACTCGGCAGTGCCGGCACCGGCGCTGCCTCCCTTGCAGCTGCCGGATGCCGCAGCGCTGCTCTCCTGGCACATCGACACTTATGCGGCTCCGCTCGACATCGGCCGGCTGCATCATCAGCCGCGCGCGCCACCGATCTCCTGACATCCCGGCACGACTGAACCTCGAACGCGGCCGTTAGCTCGGCTGCCGTTTGATCGATGTGAATCAGGCCGTCGCGCAGCGACGGCGGGCTCGACCGCGCTTCCTCGGAAGGATCCGGATCGCAGCCTGACGAGATCGGCAACCAACATGTCAGGAAATATCAGACGACGCGCCGCCGGTGCGGCCTCACTCTTGTTTTGCGGGATGAACGGCACCGCGTTCGCGCAGACGACGGCGCCGACCACCGAACTTCCCGATATCACGGTGACGGCGCCGAAGAGCCACCCCGCGCCCTCGGGGCCGAAAAAACCGAGGACACGCGTTGCGGCCGGAGGCGGTCACCGCGCGCGTAGAACCGGCGCGGTAGCGGCCACGTCCGAATCTCCCGAACAGACGCAGGCGCAAGCCGTCGCGAGCCAGAACATGCGCCTCGACCAGGCCCGCGCCGCGCTGCTCGCACCGACCGGCGCCAACAGCTACCAGATGAGCCAGCAGTTCCTTCAGTCGCTGCCCCAGGGAACCAACACCACGCTGGACAAGGCGCTGCTGCAGGCGCCCGGCGTCTCGCAGGACTCGGCCGCCAGCGGCGAACTGCATGTGCGCAACGAGCACGCCAACCTGCAATACCGCATCAACGGGATCATGCTGCCGGACGGCGTCGGCGCCTTCGGCCAGATCATCGACACCGGCATCGTCGGCAGCATGGCGCTGATCACCGGCGCGCTGCCCGCGCAATACGGCCTGCGCACCGCCGGCGTGCTCGACATCCAGACGAAGACCGATGCCTTCAACAATTCCGGCAGCATCAGCGTCTATGGCGGCAGCCATGGCAACTTCACCACCAGCGTCGACTACGGCGGCACGGTCGGACAGACCCAGTACTACATCTCCGGCCGATATTTCGGCAGCGATGTCGGCATCGAGAATCCGACGCCGGCCTACAATGCAATCCACGACCGGACCGATCAGGAGAAGGGCTTTGCCTATGTCTCGACGGCGATCGATCCGACCAGCCGGCTGACCTATATCGGCGGCGTCTCCAACGGCGCCTATCAGATCCCGAACAATCCCGGCCAGCCGCCGGCCTTCACCGCCTACGGCGTCTCCAATTTCGATTCCGCGCTGCTCAACGAGCGGCAGCGTGAGTTCAACCAGTTCAACGTCGTGGCCTATCAGAAGTCGGGCGATGGGTTCGACTACCAGGTCGCCTATTTCAACCGCTACAGCCAACTGCACTTCATACCGGATCCGATCGGCGATCTCGTGTTCAACGGCGTCGCTTCGGATGTCTACCGCCAGAGCTTCATCAACGGCATCCAGGAGGACACTTCCTACCGGCTCGGCTTCGCGCACACGCTGAAGTTCGGCATGGCCGTCAGCGCCGAGCGCTCGCTGGTCAGCAACGGCTCGACCGTGCTGCCGCTCGACGACGCCGGCAATCCGATCGACGCGCCGCTCTCGGTGTTCGATTCCAGCGCCAAGACCGGATATCTGTTCTCCACCTACATCGCCGACGAATGGAAGATCACCAACCAGCTCACGCTCAACGCCGGCCTGCGCTTCGATCAGATGTGGCAATATGTCGACGCCAATCAGCTGAGCCCGCGGATCAGCCTGACATGGAAGCCCACCGACGGCACCACCTTCCACGCCGGCTATGCCCGCAACTTCACGCCGCCCGAGCAGGTGCTGGCGGCCCCGACCAATCTGGCGCTGGTGCAGAACACGACCGCGCAGCCGGGAACCACTGCCAACGATCCCGTGCTGCCGGAGCGCTCGCATGTGTTCGACATCGGTGTCACGCAGAAGGTCTATGCGATCCCCGGCCTCGAGGTCGGCATGGACGCCTACTACAAGATTGCGACCGACCTGCTCGACGACGGCCAGTTCGGCCAGGCCTATGTGCTGACCGCCTTCAACTATGCGAAAGGCACCAATGAGGGCGTCGAGCTGAAGGCGACCTACGACCACGACAATCTGCATCTCTACGGCAATGTCGCGATCGCAAGACAGGTCGCCACCAACGTTGTGTCGAACCAGTATCTGTTCGATCCGGACGAGCTGGCCTACATCGCCAACAACTACGTCAACACCGACCATGCCCAGACGCTGACCGCATCGGTCGGCGGCTGGTACCAATGGCGCGACACCAAGTTCAGCGCCTCGCTGATCTACGGCTCAGGCTTGCGCGACGGCTTCGCCAACACCGGCACGGTGCCGCCCTACACCCAGGTCAATCTCGGCGTCTCGCATGACTTCAACATCGTCGCGCCGAACAAGCCCACCACCCTGCGCCTCGACGTCGTCAATCTGTTCGACACCGTCTACCAGATCCGCGACGGCTCCGGCATCGGCGTATTCGCCCCGCAATACGGTCCGCGCCGCGGCGTCTATGCCGGCATCACGCAGAAGTTCTGATGCGGCCAAGGCTCCAAGGCTCGCCGCCGGCCCCTTGCGTTCGGGCGGCGCGGCTTGCGCTGCCGATTCAGGGGCAAATGGCGGCCTGGACGCGGAGCACTTAAAGTATTGCTCCGAGATCAATCTTTCTATTGTACCGAGCAATGTACCTAACCATATCTAGGGAGATCGAACGCATTGCACCGGGTAAGCCCGGTGCAAACCGAATGGAGACAACTGAAATGGAGATCAATTATCTCGATACGTTCCTGGCATTCCTCGGAATGACCTTCGGACTGGTCTCGGTGGCGCCCGGCCTGTTTTTCCAGCCCAAGGCCGATGTGAAGCGCGCGACGAAGCAGGTCCGCGCCACCAACAGGCGATGACGCGCCACCGCCTTGACGTCGGCATCACGCCGAAGCTCTAGCCCGCGACAAGCAGCTTCTCCTTCAACAGCGCCGTCAGCCAATCGGCAAACACCTGCAGCCGTCGCGACAGATGCTGGCGGTGCGGATAGAGCAAAGTCATCGGCATCGGCGTGGCACGGTGCTGCGGCATCACCTCGACGAGGTCTCCGGCATCGAGATGCCGCTTCACGTCGTAGGCGGGAATCTGGATCAGGCCGAGCCCGGCGAGGCAGCAGGCGATATAGGCCTCGGCGCTGTTGACGGTGACGCGACCGCGCATGGCGATGGTGCGCGCCGCGCCCTGCTCATGCCATTCCCACTCCTCGATGCGGCCGGTCGACGGCGAGGCGTAGTTGACCGCCCAGTGCGTGCCGAGATCGTCCGGCGTCTGCGGCGTGCCGTGGCGCGCGAGATATTCTGCGCTCGCGACGTTGATCAGCGTGAGGTTGCCGAGCGGCCGCGCGATCAGACCGGAATCGCCGAGCGGGCCGACGCGCACGACGCAATCCGCGGAGTCCTCGATCAGGTTGATGGCGCGGTCGGTGACGCCGAGATCGATGTCGATCTGCGGATAGCGATCGAGGAAGGCCGGCAGCGCCGGCGCGATGATCAGGCGTCCGATCCGCCCGGGCACGTCTACCCTGAGCCGGCCCGACGGTTCGGCGGCGGTCTGGCGGAACAGGGTCTCGGCTTCCTCGACATCGGCAACGACGCGCAGGCACCGCTCGTAGAATGCCGCGCCATCATGCGTCGGCGACACTTTCCGTGTCGTGCGATGCAGCAGCCGGGCGCCGACGCGCTGCTCCAGCTCCGCGACGGCTGACGAGACCGACGAGCGCGGCAGCCCGAGCGTGTCGGCCGCCCGGGTAAAGCTCGCGCACTCGACGACGCGGAGGAAGACGCGGAAGAGGTCGATGCGGTCCAAGATCGCGCCCCGATTGTTCGCCATTCCTGACAAGTGACGTCAGAATGCACAGCTTTATCGGCAAATCCTAGACGATATCGTTGTCTCCAGAAAGCCGCCGCAGCGCGCGGCCGCACGATCTGGAGAAGCGACGCCATGACCGACCACCGCATCAAGGACAAGACCGTCATCATCGCCGGCGGCGCCAAGAATCTCGGCGGCCTGATCGCACGCGATCTCGCGGCCCACGGCGCGAAGGCGATCGCGATCCATTACAACAGCGCCGCAACCAAGGCCTATGCCGACGCGACCGTCGCTGCGATCAAGGCTGCCGGCGCCAACGCGGTCGCCTTGCAGGCCAACCTCACGACATCGGGCGCGATAGAGAAGCTGTTCGCTGATGCCGTCGGCGCTATCGGCCGTCCCGACATCGCGATCAACACCGTCGGCAAGGTCTTGAAGAAGCCGATGGTCGAGATCACGGAGGCGGAGTACGACGCGATGAGCGCGGTCAATGCCAAGTCCGCGTTCTTCTTCCTCAAGGAAGCCGGCCGTCACGTCAACGACAACGGCAAGATCTGCACGCTGGTGACGTCGCTGCTCGGCGCCTACACGCCGTTCTATGCCGCCTATGCCGGCACCAAGGCGCCGGTCGAGCATTTCACCCGCGCGGCATCGAAGGAGTTCGGCGCCCGCGGCATCTCGGTCACCGCGATCGGCCCGGGCCCGATGGACACGCCGTTCTTCTATCCGGCCGAAGGCGCAGACGCAGTCGCCTATCACAAATCGGCTGCTGCGCTGTCCGGCTTCTCGAAAACCGGCCTCACCGACATCAAGGATATCGTGCCCTGGATTCGTCTGCTGGTGTCGGAGGGCTGGTGGATGACCGGCCAGACCATCCTCGTCAACGGCGGCTACACGACGAAATGACAATGGCGGCGGCAGTGCTCGGACAATCATGCCGCGAGAGCGCCAATGTCTGAGCGACCAGCCGCGCAACAAGCTCAATGTCGTCCCTGCAGGGACGACATTGCAACCTGGTTGCTCTTCGCGACACCGAACAAGACTCCGCGACATTGCGCCGCGAAACTCGTTGCGGCGCAACAATCAAAATGAGACTGCCCGTTAAGCCACCCCGCCGCGACGACATCCGCGCCGCGCCTCCCTTCGGCTAGCTTTGCCGGCAACAACCGGACGCCCATCAGCCTTCTCGCCACGTGGACGCCGGCGACAACACAGAGGGAGGAGAGCGATGTTGAAAAGCAGTTTGGGACTGATTGCGTTGAGCAGCCTGTTGCTTTCGGGCACGGCGTTCGCCCAGGAAAAGATCAAGGTCGGCGTCACTGCAACGTTGGAGGGCACCTATACGGTGCTCGGCGAAGACGGCATGCGCGGCCACCAGACGGCGCTCAACGTGCTCGGCAAGAAAGTCGGCGACAAGGAACTCGAATTCATCGTCGCCTCGACCGACGCGACGCCGGACTCCGCGGTGCGCGCAGTGCGCAAGCTGATCGAGCAGGACAAGGTGCAGATCCTGCTGTCGCCGCTGTCCGGCGACGAAGGCATCGCGGTGAAGAACTTTGCCAAGACCCATCCGGAGCTGACCTTCGTCAACGCCGCCTCCGGCGCGCAGGAGACGACCTATGTCGATCCGGCCCCGAACTTCTTCCGCTACAACATGGACGGCGCGCAGTGGCAGGTCGGCCTCGGCAAATACGCCTATGAGACCAAGGGCTATCGCAAGATCGCGACCGTCGGCGAGGATTACTCCTTCATCTACACCCAGGTGTTCGGCCTGGTGCTGGAATTCTGCGGCGCCGGCGGCCAGGTCACCAACCGGCAATGGGTGCCGCTCGGCACCAAGGACTTCGCCTCGGTGATCGCAGCACTTCCCGATGATGTCGATGCGATCTATCTCGGCCTCGGCGGCGCCGACGCCGTCAACTTCCTCAACCAGTATCAGCAGGCCGGCGGCAAGGCGCATCTGATGGGCGGCTCGATCATGATCGACCAGACCATCCTGTCGTCGAAGGGCAGTGCCAAGAACGCACTGATCGGCACCATCGCCGCGAGCGGCCAGGCCGATACCTGGGAGGATCCGGGCTGGCAGAAATTCGTGAAGGCCTATCAGGACTCGTTCCCGGAGAACAAACGCTTCCCGAGCCCGTCGCTGCTCGCCACCAACTATTACGGCTCGACCATGGCGCTGATCCTGGCGCTGCGGCAGGTCAATGGCGACCTCTCCAACAACCAGGCCAAGCTCAAGGACGCGCTGGCGAAGATCGAGATCGACGCCCCGAACGGCAAGATCAAGCTCGACGCCAACCGCCAGGCGATCGGCACCAATTTCGTCACCGAGGTGGTCGATGACGGCAAGGGCGCGCTGTTCAGCAAGGTCGTGAAGGTGATCCCGAACGTCAACCAGACGCTGGGCTACGATCCGGCTGTGTTCGCCAAGATCGGCCTGCCGAGCCGCACGGTTCCGGAGTGCAAGAAGTACTGACGTATTTGTTGCAGGTGCGAGCAAGCCAGCCGTGACGAAGGCGCGCGGTTGCATCGAAAGCCCTGCTCGCCCTTGCTTTCCGCGGGCGGATGATGAACGCTTGTCGAAAAGACAAGAACATCCCGCGGGAGGGGAGGCATGAGCAGGGCGCTTGCCGTCTTCCACGGCCGGTTCGGTCGCGCGACGGTCTATCAGCTGAACCGTCCCTTCAACGTGCATGCGCACCGCGAAGGGCACTTGATCTTTCATGTCGGCGGCACGCCGGCGCAGATCGACGTGTCGGAGCAGCGCCTGCTGCTCAAGGACGACACCGTGGTCGCGGTCAACCCGTGGGAACCGCATAATTTTCTGCCGACCGACATGGACCATGGCGCGATCTTCTTCGTGCTCTATGTCAATGCCGAATGGTTCGCGCCGCAGGGCGCCAATGCGCAGGCGATGCGGTTCGGCCGCACTTTCTTCCCGCGCACCGAGGCGCTCGACCGGCTGATCCGCCGCACCGCAGCACTGGTGTGCGGCGCGCCGTCGCTGCGCAGCCTCGATTGCGAGCTCAGGCAATTGATCGATTCCTGTTACGAGGAGAGCTGGCAGGCGGCCGAAGGCACACCTGCCGCTGCCGCGGTGACCGATTTCCGCGTCCGCAAATCGATCAAGCTGATGTCGGAAAGCCCCGGCGCCGAGATCGAGCTCGATGCGATCGCGCGCGAAGCGGGCCTGTCGCGGCCGCATTTCTACCGGTTGTTCCGCACCCAGACCGGCGTCACCCCCCACCTCTACATGAACACGCTGATCATGGAGCAGGCGTTGGATGCGCTCGTGGCGACCGAAGCGCCGATCGCCGATATCGGCTTCGACCTCGGCTTCTCCTCGCAGAGCGGCTTCACCCGCTTCTTCGCCGCCAATGTCGGTATGGCACCGACCGACTATCGCCGCGCCGCCAAGGTGTTGCGGCCGTGAGCGAGTTCCGCACCGGACGATAAAAGATACTCTCGATCAAATCAGACGCTTTCGCCCTCGGTAGGATATTGGACACGCGGCCCGGCAGACGGTCGCGACCGACTGAGGGAACGCGACTGACATGGCCAGGTTCATCGAACGCCATCCGGTCTGGGCGCTGATCGTGATCATCGCGGTCGCGGTCCTGGCGTGGCTGGTGTTCGCGATCTGGCCGCCGGGGCTGGAGGCCGCGATCGGCCGCAAGCGCGTGTTCCTCAACGCTGTGCTGAATGGCATCACGCTCGGCGGGCTGTATTTCCTGGTGGCCAGCGGCTTCACGCTGATCTTCGGCCTGATGCGCAACGTCAACCTCGCGCACGGCTCGCTCTATCTGTTCGGCGGCTATGTCGGCTATGCGGTCAGCACCTGGACCGGGTCGTGGATCCTGAGCTTCATCGTCGCCTTCGTCGCGGTGGCGCTGGTGGGCGTGATCCTGCAGCTCGCCGTGTTTCGCCGCATGGAGGGCCAGGACCTCCGGCAGACCATGGTGACGATCGGGCTCTCGATCGTGTTCGCCGACCTGATGCTCTGGGTGTTCGGCGGCGACTTCTACCAGGTGCAGACCCCGACCTGGCTGATCGGCCCGGTGCAGCTGCCGCTGCTGACCGCGATCAAATCATCCGGCGAGCCGGTCTATCTGCAATATCCGCTGGTGCGGCTGGTGATCTTCGCCGCCTCGGTCGTGATCGGAATCGCGATGTGGCTGGCGCTGAACCGCACCCGGATCGGCATGATCGTGCGCGCCGGCGTCGACGATCGCGACATCCTGGCTGCGACCGGGGTGCGGATTCAGCTCGTGTTCGTGCTGGTGTTCGCGCTCGGCGCCGGCCTCGCCGGCATCGCCGGTGTGGTCGGCGGCACCTTCCAGTCGCTATCGCCCGGCGAGGACACCCGCTTCCTGCTCGCCTCCCTCGTCGTCGTGATCGTCGGCGGAATGGGCTCGATCCCGGGCGCCGCGCTCGGCGCCGTCATCATCGGCCTCGCCGAGCAGCTCGGCTCGGTCTACATCCCGACCTACGCCATCGTCGTCACCTTCCTGATCATGGTGCTGGTGCTGGCGCTGCGGCCGCAAGGCCTGCTCGCGAGGCGATGAGATGTCGTTGCTGCAGAGCACCCAGTTCCGCCCCGACCCATCGACCTCGACGACACGCCGCGCCCTGCTGCGCGCCTGGCCGGAATTCCAGAATCCCGTGGCATGGCTGGTCGCGCTGATCCTCGTGATCATGCCGCTGATCGCCAACGGCTTCTTCCTGATCGAGATCTTCGCCACCACGCTGATCCTCGGCATCATCGCGCTCAGCCTGATGTTCCTCGCCGGCTATGGCGGCATGGTCAGCCTGATGCAGCTCACCATCGCGGGCTTCGCCGGCTACATGGTCGCGGTGTTCGGCATGAGCGGCAACGCCAATATCAGCCTCGGTTGGCCGTGGTGGCTGGCAACCCCGATGGCGCTGGCGCTGGCGACGCTGTTCGGCACGCTCGGCGGCGCGCTCGCGGTGCGCACCGAAGGCATCTACACCATCATGATCACGCTCGCGATCGGCGCGGCGTTCTACTACTTCACCAACCAGAACTGGGCGATCTTCAACGGTCACACCGGCATCAACACCGTCGCGACGCCGCATTTCTGGGGCGTCGACTGGCGCAGCGACATCGCCTTCTACTATGTGACGCTCGGCGTCGCCGCGATCTGCTACTTTGCCGTGCAGTACGTCTCGCGCGCGCCGTTCGGGCTGGCATTGCAGGGCGTGCGCGACAACTCCCGCCGCATGGCGGCGCTCGGCTTCAATCCGAATGCGCATCGCATCGCGGCCTACGCCTTCGCCGCCTTCATCGCGGCGCTCGGCGGCGTGCTGCAGGTCTGGAACTACCGGCAGATCTCGCCCGGCTCGGTCAGCGTCGGTGCCTGCATCGACGTGCTGATCATCGCCGTGGTCGGCGGCATCACGCGGCCGATCGGCCCGTTCGTCGGCGCGCTGATCTTCGTCCTGCTGCGCACCTTCGCGCTCGACGTGCTGATCAAGCTCGGGCTCGACGGCAATCGCTTCCGGCTCTTGATCGGGCTCGGCTTCCTCGCCATCGTGTTCTGGTCATCCGACGGCGTGATCGGGTTGTGGGAACGCTGGCGGCGCCGCAACACGTCATCGACGCAACGTTCCGGCGGAGGCCGCCATGGATAGCGTCGCGCAGCGCCTGTCCGTGGTCGGCGCCGGCGCGGCGCTGGAGCTGCGCGGCGTGACCCGGCTGTTCGGCGCGCTCGCAGCGCTGACCGACGTCACCATCACCGTGCGTCCCGGTGAACGCCGCGCGATTCTCGGCTCCAACGGCGCCGGCAAGACCACGCTGTTCAACTGCATCACCGGCGACTTCCCGCCCTCCTCCGGCACGATCCGCTTCTTCGGCGAGGACATCACCCAGTTCCCGCCCTATGAACGCATTCGCCGAGGCTTGCGCCGCACCTACCAGATCTCGGCGCTGTTCCCCGGCCTCACCGTACAGGACAACGTCTACCTCGCCTGTCGCGGGGTCTCGCGCGGACGGTTCTCGTTCCTGCGCCCCGGGCAGAACGATGCGCTGATGCATGCGACCGAAACGCTGGTGCAGGCGGTGCACTTGACCGGCGTGAAGGACCAGCGCGTCGCCGAACTGGCGCATGGCCAGCAACGGCAGCTCGAGATCGCGCTCGCGCTGGCCGGTGCGCCGCGCTTCATCCTTTTCGACGAACCGGCCGCTGGGCTGTCGCCGACCGAGCGGCGCGAGCTGATCGAGATCCTGACCTCGCTGCCTGCGCATATCGGCTACATCATCATCGAGCACGACATGGACGTCGCGCTGCGCGTCGTCGAAAGCGTGACGATGATGCACAACGGCCGCATCTTCAAGGAAGGCCCGCCGCGCGAGATCGAATCCGATCCCGAGGTGCAGGAGCTTTACCTCGGAGGCGGCCATGAATGACCGCCGCGCCGCACCCGCACTCGAGGTGAAGGGCCTCGACGTCTATTACGGCCATTCGCACGCGCTGCAAGGCATCGATCTCACGCTCGATAGCGGCGTGTTCTCGGTGGTCGGCCGCAACGGCATGGGCAAGACCACGCTGTGCAAGGCGATCATGGGGCTGGTCCGCGCCAGCGGCGGCTCGATCCGGATCCGCGGCGAGGAGGTCACGCGGCTGAATCCGGCGCGGATCGCCCGGCTCGGCGTCGGCTATGTGCCGCAGGGCCGGCGGCTGTGGCGCTCGCTGACCGTCGACGAACACCTGGCGCTCGCCGGCGGCCTACGCCGCGGCGCCTGGACCATCGAGCGCATCTACGACACCTTCCCGCGCCTTGCCGAGCGCAAGAACAATGGCGGCAACCAGCTCTCCGGCGGCGAGCAGCAGATGCTCGCGATCTCGCGCGCGCTGCTGACCAATCCGCACCTCTTGATTATGGACGAGCCGACCGAGGGCCTTGCGCCGGTGATCGTCGCGCAGGTCGAAGACATGCTGCTGCGCCTCGGCGATGAAGGCGACATCTCCGTCCTGGTCATCGAGCAGAACATCGGCGTGGCGACGGCGGTGTCGCGCAACGTCGCCATCATGGTCAATGGCCGGATCAACCGCATCATCGATTCCGCCCGCCTCGCCACCGACCGCGAGTTGCAGCAGCGGTTGCTCGGCGTCGGCACCCACGGCATGGATGAGACCGACGCCGGAGCGGCTCCGGCGAAGGTCGAAGCTGCCGGCACGACGCAACCGGAACGCAAAGGGCCGCTCCGCATCTATGTTTCCAATCCGGTGCTGCCGACGCGCTGGTCGCAGCCGATACCGATCGCGCGCATCGAAGCCGCCGCGCGGACGCAATCCACCGGCGTCACGCGGCTCGAGGAGGCCACCCGCCAACGGCGCGAACCGACCGCATCCAGAACGTCGGGGCCGCCCGTCGTGCTGGTGGTAGGCACGCTCGACACCAAGGGCGCCGAGCTGCGCTTCATCCGCGATATCATCGCGGGCAGCGGCCTGCGCACCCGGCTGGTTGACGTCTCGACCAGAGGCAAGGCGGCGAGCTGCGACGTCACCGCACAGGAGATCGCGCTGAACCATGGCCGCGGCGGCGCGAGCGTGTTCGGCACTGATCGCGGCGCCTCTGTCACGGCGATGGCGGAGGCGTTCGAACGCTGGCTGCGCCGCCAGGGCAATGTCGCCGGGATCATTTCCGCGGGCGGCTCCGGCGGCGCGTCCCTGGTCGCGCCCGGCATGCGCGCACTGCCAGTCGGCGTGCCCAAGATCATCATCTCCTCGGTCGCCTCCGGCGACGTCGGCCCCTATGTCGGGCCCGCCGACATCACCATGATGTACTCGGTGACCGACGTGCAGGGCCTCAACTCGATCTCCCGCTCCGTGCTCGGCAACGGCGCCCATGCGCTGGTCGGCATGGTCAAGGCCCGGCTCGACGACCAAGCCGACAAGCAACGCGAAACGAACGCCAGCCTGCCCGCAATCGGCATCACCATGTTCGGCGTCACCACGCCGGCGGTGCAGAAGATCGCGGCCGACCTGCGTGAGGATTTCGAGTGCCTCGTGTTCCACGCCACCGGCGTCGGCGGCCGCTCGATGGAGAAGCTCGTCGAATCCGGCCAGCTTGCCGGCGTCATTGACCTCACCACGACCGAAGTGTGCGACCTCCTGATGGGCGGCGTGTTCCCGGCGACCGAGGATCGCTTCGGCGCCATCATCCGCAGCCGCGTGCCCTATGTCGGCTCGGTCGGCGCACTGGACATGGTGAACTTCGGCGCGCCCGACACCATCCCGGAGCACTACCGGCAGCGCAAATTCCACGTCCACAATCCGCAGGTCACCCTGATGCGGACCACGCCGGAAGAGAACGAGCGGATGGGCCGCTGGATCGGCGAGCGCCTCAACCAGATGGACGGGCCGGTGCGCTTCTTCCTGCCCGAAGGCGGCGTCTCTGCGCTCGATGCGCCGGGCCAGCCGTTCTGGGACCCGGATGCCGATGCGGCGTTGTTCCGCTCGCTGGAGCGCACCGTGCGCCAGACCGGCAACCGGCAGATCATCCGTATCAAGCGCAACATCAACGATCCCGAGTTCACCGCCGCCATCGTCAGCGCGTTTCGTCCGCTGCTCGGACGCGCCGGTGGCCGGCGAAGAGTGGCGAGGTGACCCATGCCCAGGTTTGAACGCGCGGCACTGTTGAAGAAGTTTCACGCCATGATCGCCCGCGGCGAGCCGATCGTCGGCGGCGGCGCCGGCACTGGCCTCTCGGCAAAATGCGAGGAGGCCGGCGGTGTCGACCTGATCGTGATCTACAATTCCGGCCGCTACCGCATGGCCGGTCGCGGCTCGCTGGCCGGACTGATGCCCTATGGCGACGCCAACGCGATCGTCGTGGAGATGGCCGGTGAAGTATTGCCGGTCGTGACCAACACGCCGGTGCTCGCCGGCGTCAACGGCACCGATCCGTTCCGCGACATGGACGTGTTCCTCGACCAGCTGAAGGCGCTCGGCTTTGCCGGCGTGCAGAACTTCCCGACCGTCGGGCTGATCGACGGCACCTTCCGCGCCAACCTTGAAGAAACCGGCATGTCCTACGCGCTCGAGATCGACATGATCGCGAAGGCGCATGACAAGAACATGCTGACCACGCCCTATGTGTTCAGCGAGCAGGAGGCGACCGCGATGGCGATCGCGGGCGCCGACATCATCGTCTGCCATATGGGCCTGACCACCGGCGGCACGATCGGTGCACAGACCGCGCTGAAGCTTGAAGACTGCTCTGCCCGCATCGAGACCTGGGCCGAGGCCGCGCTCAGCGTCAATTCAAACATCATCGTGCTCGCGCATGGCGGTCCGATCGCGGATCCCGAAGACGCGGATTTCATCATGAAGAAGACCCGCAACTGCCACGGCTTCTACGGCGCCTCCTCGATGGAGCGCCTGCCGGTCGAGCGGGCGTTGACGGAACAGGTTCGTAAATTCAAGGCGATCGGCGCGCGCTAGGCGTCGTGACCAAGGGAGGAAGAGATGTCGGGGATGCTGGTCGGTGAATTGATCCTCTGGCTCATCGTCGCAATCGTCGCGATCGTCATCATCGTCTATGTCGTGAACTGGCTGTACCACCGCTCATCGAAGGAAGTCTCCTTCGTCCGCACCGGTTTCATGGGCGAGCGGGTGGTGATCAATGGCGGCGCCTTCGTGCTGCCGTTCATCCACGACTACACGCCCGTCAACATGAACGTGCTGCCGATGGGGATCGTGCGCTCCCGACAGGACGCCGTGATCACCCGCGACCGCATGCGCGTCGACATCGAGGCCGATTTCTACGTCCGGGTCCAGCCGACCCGCGAGGCGGTCTCGATCGCCGCCGCGACGCTCGGCCGCCGCACCATGGAGCCGGAGCAGCTGCACACCCTGCTTTCCGGCAAGTTCATCTCCGCGATCCGCTCGGTCGCCTCCGAGATGACGATGGAGCAGATGCATGAGCAGCGCGGCGACTACGTCGCCCGCGTCAAGGCCAATGCCGCCGAAGCGCTGGCGCAGAACGGCCTGGAACTGGAATCGGTCGCGATCACCGATCTCGACCAGACCGACCTGGAATATTTCAATCCCTCGAACCGGTTCGACGCCGAAGGCTGACCCGGCTGATGGAGGACATCGAGGCCAAGCGCAAGCTGCGCAACGACATCGAGCAGGACTCGATGATCAAGATCCGCTCCCGCAATCTGGAGGCCGAGCGGCAGGCGCTGGAGATCGAGCGCGAGAGCGAGACCGCCCGCCTCGAACAGGAGCGCGACATCGAGATGCGCCGTGCCCTGCAGCGCACCGAAGTCGCCCGCGAGCGTGCACTACGCGAGACCGAAGCCGAGCAGGCCCAGATCACCGCGCGCGAAGCCATCGAGAAAGCGCGCATCGCCAACGAGCAGGCGATCACCGAAGCCCGCATCGCCTCGGAACGCGAGACCCGGCACAAGGAGATCGAGCGGACGCGCGCCGTCGAGGAGAAGGAGCTCTTGGCCCGCGAGGAGATCGAGAGGGTCCGGATCGCCAACCAGCGCTCGGTCGACACCACCCGCATCGCCTCCGAGCGCGAGGTGCGCCAGCGCGAGATCGAGCGGATGCGCACGGTCGAGGAAGCCGAGATCGCGGCCCGCGAGGCGATCGAGAGGCCCGCATCC
>NZ_LGTB01000008.1 GCF_001238275.1 Bradyrhizobium viridifuturi | reverse complement strand
ATGGAGCACTTCCCAAATATCAGCCATGAGCGTGCCTCGGTTGGGTTCGCCTCTGATCTCGGCTATAGGCTGGGACGGCCTCGCGAACGCCAATAATCAGGAGAGAAACGCCGTGACGACATCCGCTTCCGCCCCGCTTCCTGCCTCCGTCCTTGAAGCGTTGGCGCGCTATGACACGCCGACGATCTGCAACGCGATGGAGATCGTAGCGCCCGAGCGCCGTCTGATCGGCTACACCGTGAAGCCCCTGGTCTGCCCGTTCCCGACCTTGCCGCCGATCGTCGGCTACGCGCGCACGGTCGCGATCCGCTCGGTGCTGAAATCCGGCCTCTCGGCCGAGGAGCAGTCGAAGCGCCGCATCGACTATTACGAATATGTCGGCACCGGCTTCGGCCCGCGCATCTCGGTGATCCAGGACATCGACGGTCCGGACGTCGGCTACGGCGCGTTCTGGGGCGAAGTGCAAAGCGCCGTGCACAAGGCGCTCGGCTGCCTCGGCGTCATCACCGACGGTTCGATCCGCGACATCCCGCAATGGGCGCCGGGTTTCCAGGCGCTGGCCGGCTCGATCGGCCCGTCGCACGCCTGGGTGCACGCCGAAAGCTTCGGCGGCGAGGTCCGCGTCGCCGGCATGACGGTGCGCTCCGACGACCTGATCCATGCCGACAGCCACGGCGCGATCGTGATCCCCTATGACGTCGCGGCCAAGCTGCCGGAGGCCGCCGAGCTGTGCGGCCGCCGCGAGACCCCGATCCTCGACATCGCGCGCAGCAAGGACTTTTCGCTCGAGAAGCTGAAGGACGCGCTGAAGCGTTCGTCGGAAATCCACTGACACATTGCGCGTTTTCGATATACGGAGCGGCGGGCCGAAAAGGCCCGCCGCTTTGCTTTCGTCAGACCGGCGCGACCTTGGCGATCTCGTTGGCGCCGCGAATCGTCATGTCGACGGCGACATAGAGGATCACGGCGAGGCCGACATAGGCGATCCAGCGGTGGTTCTGTAACAGCCGCGCGATGAAGGTTGCGGCCGCGCCCATCATCGCGATCGAGAGCGCGAGGCCGAACACCAGCACGATCGGCTGCTCGCGCGCCGCGCCTGCAACCGCCAGCACGTTGTCGAGCGACATCGAGACGTCGGCAACGATGATCTGCGTCGTCGCCTGCCACAGCGTCTTGCGCTGGCCGTCCGCGCCGTCGGCGGCGTGTTCGGCAGTGGTCTCGTGCGCGCTGGCGCGCAGCTCCCGCCACATCTTCCAGCACACCCACAGCAAGAGGATGCCGCCGGCCAGAAGCAGGCCGACGATCTGCATCAATTGCGTGGTGAGAAGCGCGAACAGGATGCGCAGCAAGGTCGCGGCGCCGATGCCGATCAGGATCGCCTTGCCGCGTTGGTTCGCCGGCAGACCGGCCGCGGCAAGGCCGATCACGACGGCATTGTCGCCCGCCAGCACGAGGTCGATGACGACGACTTGCAGCAATGCGCTGAGCGCGTCGAGTGAGAATAGTTCGGACATGGATCATCCCCTTGAGGTCGGGGAGTGGACCGTTCGACGAAACCGGATGCTGCCGTCATCCGACGGCAAATCCGCCGCGACGGTGTCGCGTCGCGGGTCGAGGCAGGGCCACTCCAACTGAGTTCCAGTCCGACATCGCAGCTTGTGGCTGCCAGAGGGGCCCGGCCTGGGATTACGGTCGCCAAGGCGCGATGAGAAGCGTCATCGCACTTTAGCTTCTTATTTGAGCATGATCTGTTCGGAAAACCGCTTCACGCTTTTCCGGATCATGCTAGTCCGGACGCAGCGCTGCTTCTTCTTCGAAGAACAGCGCCGCCTGGTCCGGCTCGCCGAGGATCGCCGCTGCACACCCCATGAAGGTGAAGGCACCGGCAAAATCCCACAGCGTGAGATTCGCTACGCTTGCGCGCACGCGGATCACGCGCGCCGCAAGCGCGGCCATGGCTGCCTCAGCGAACAACACGAGGCTGAGCGCGGGCAGCACGAGTGCGGGCTCAACCAGACGAAGCGTCAGGATGATCGGCAGTGCGGTCAACGCTGCAAATAGCAGGAGCATGCCGAGCGGCTCCCGCGAGGGAGCCTTCAGCACGAACTTGCCTGGAATGGTCGAGGACATTCCAAATCCTTGCCGATCCAAATTCAATCGCTGTCTTATCGTTCGTCGCGACGATATCAGAATGTGCTTACCTTGACGCGCGGCGCGGCGCCGCGCGACCGCAGGCCGCGCGACAGATTGTGCACCTCGTGGCCGTGGCGAGGGTGGTGCGCGGGGCCATTTCGGCGCCGTTTTGGGGCTGATCGCGCCGCAGTCGCCATGGCAAACCCCGCTGCGGGGATTTATCTTTGCTGCAGCGCTGGGCGAACTGATCGAAAGGCAATTTCGATGAATATGGCAAGCAAGACGGTGCTGATCACCGGTTCCACCGACGGTGTCGGCCGCTACGTGGCGATGAAGCTGGCGTCCGCGGGCGCCCGGGTCCTGATCCACGGCCGCGATACCAAGCGGGCGCAGGTCCTCGCCGACGAGATCAAGCGGGTCAGTGGCCGCGAGCCGATGTTCTACCAGGCCGACCTGTCCTCGCTCGCCGATGTCCGCGAGTTCGCCCAACTGGTGCTCGACGACCAGGAGCGCCTCGATGTCTTCGTCAGCAATGCCGGCATCGGCTCGCAGAACGAGGGGCCGGCGCGGCAGACCAGCAAGGACGGCCATGAGCTGCGCTTTGCGGTCAACTATCTCGCCGGCTTCCTGCTCGCGCATCTGCTGCTGCCGCGGCTCAAGGCCAGCAGCCCGGCGCGCATCGTCAATGTCGCCTCACTCGGCCAGCATCCGATCGATTTCGCCGACGTGATGATCACCAGGAATTACAGCGGTGCACGGGCCTATGCGCAGAGCAAGCTGTCGCAGATCATGTTCACCATCGATCTCGCCGCGGAGCTGGAAGGCTCCGGCGTCACGGTCAACTCGCTGCACCCGGCGACCTATATGAACACCACGATGGTGCGCGCCAGCGGCGCGACGCCGATCTCGACCGTCGAGCAGGGTGGCGACGCCATCCTGCGCCTGGTTCAGGACGACGACGTCGCCGGCAAGAGCGGGCTGTTCTTCGACGGCAAGCGCGAAGCCCGCGCCCATGCGCAGGCCTATGACGCGGAGGCGCGCCAGCGGCTGCGGGCGCTGAGCCTTGCGCTCACCGGCTTGCGGGCTTCCTGACCCGGCGCGAGGCCGGCGTGCCTTGAGCGCGGATCACCTCGAACAGACGCTTGCAGGCAACCGGAACGCCGCGATCCGGCACCGTTGCAATGCCGAGCAGCAGGCCCGGCTGCGCGCGCTTCGGAGAGAGGTACCACGGCGAGAGCGGTGCAGGTGCCAAGCCGTGCGCCAGCGCCTGCCGTACGATCGCGACATCGGAGGTCCTGTCCGGCAGCGTCAGCATCACGGCGAGGCCGGCCACCCGCACGTCGTTGCTCCACGGCCGCAGCGCTGACGTCAGCGCATCGCGGCTGTCGCAATAGGCCCGCTTGGTGCGCCGGAGATGGCGGATGTAGTGGCCATCACGTATGAACTCCGCGGTCGAAAGCTGCACGGCCGGTCCGGGGGCCGGAACGAGGCAGGTCGCGACATCGGCGAACTGCGCGGCCAATGGCTCGGGCGCAACCAGGAAGCCGAGCCGCAGCGTCGGCGAGATGGTCTTGCTGAAGGAGCCGAGATGAATCACCCGGCCGGCGCGATCGAGCGAGGCGAGCGCGGGCGCGGCACGGCCATCGAGCTGCAACTCGCCGAGATAATCGTCTTCGATGATCCAGCCGCCGGTTTGCGCGGCCCAGTCGAGCAGCTGCGCGCGGCGCGTCGCCGACAATGGCGGGCCGAGCGGCGCCTGCTGTCCCGGGGTCACCACTGCGAGCGCCGCGTCAGGGGCGTGCCTCAGGCCATGTTCGACATCGATGCCGTCGCCGTCGACAGGGATCGGGACCAGCGTCAGCCGGGCAAGCTCGAGCCCCTTCCGGGTCAATGGAAATCCCGGCTCTTCCATCCACGCGCGGCGGCCATCGAGGCCGAGTACACGGAGCGCTAGGCCAAGTCCGCCGCTGAAGCCCGAGGTGATGACGATCTGCGCCGGTGAGCATTCGAGCCCGCG
The DNA here is from genome assembly GCF_001238275.1 of Bradyrhizobium viridifuturi. Taxonomy (GTDB): domain Bacteria; phylum Pseudomonadota; class Alphaproteobacteria; order Rhizobiales; family Xanthobacteraceae; genus Bradyrhizobium; species Bradyrhizobium viridifuturi. The sequence goes on along the minus strand of NZ_LGTB01000008.1, from coordinate 198,572 downwards.
CGCGATCGCAAGATGCGCCGCGATCTCACGCCGCAGCTCGAGCTCGCCGCGCGGATCGCTGTAGCGGGTCACGGCGCTCAACTCCGCCCGCACGGCGCGGGCGCGGATTCGCGCCAGCAGCTTTGCGGGGAGGGTATCCTGCGCGGGGACGCCCATTCGGAAGTGCCCCTGACCGTTGAGGTCCTGAAACATCTCGGCGACCGGGCCGGGCGCGACCGGCGTGTCGGGCTTGGCGGCTTTTCGAGGCCGCTTCGCAACCGTCGTGCCATTCGCCTTCGACGACACGATGTGCTGCGCATCCGACAGCTTGTCGTAGGCTGCCCGCACCGTGCCGCGGGCGACGCCGAGCTGTGCGGCGAGGTCGAGCCACGACGGCAGCCGAGCGCCGGGCACCAGCACGCCATTGTCGATCGCAACCGCGATCGCCTTGCGGATCTGCTCCGAGAGCGGCGTCCGGGCCGAGCGGTCAAGGGCGATGGGAAGCGGATTTGGCATGGCCCGTGGTACACCAATTCAGTTCATTCTTGGTGCTTCTTTTCAGCCCCGCGCGCCCGCATCTATCGGACAGCAACGGAGGCACCAGATGAAGACCCTTTGGACGACGCTGATCGCCTGCGCCGCGCTTGCGACCCCGGCGATGGCACAATCGGTGACGCCGAAATTCGAGCAGGCGATCACGAACATTCCCGGCAAGTCGCTGGTCGCGGTCGAGGTCAATTTCGCGCCGGGCGAGACCTCGGCGCCGCACCATCACGCCAAGTCGGGCTTTCTCTATGTCTACGTCGTTCAGGGCGCGATCGAGAGCCAGCTCGGCGGCGAGGCAGCGCGCACCTATCGGGCCGGCGACAGCTTCTTCGAGCCGCCCGGCACGCATCATGTGCTCGCGCGAAACGTCAGCAGCACCGAGCCGGCGAAGCTGCTTGCCGTCTTCGTCGTCGACAGCAACGACAAGGCGCTCACGGTCTACGACAAGGCAGACCGAACGGAAGGACACAAGCAGTGAGCATGCGCATCGACTACGGCAAGGCCGCGCCCGCGGGCATCAAGGCGCTCGGCGGCGTCTATGGCTATCTCACGCAATGTGGACTTTCCGCGCAGCTGATCGAGCTGGTCTATCTGCGCATCTCGCAGATCAACGGCTGTGCCTATTGCCTCGACATGCACACGCGCTCGCTCTTGAAGATGGGCGTCAGGACCGAGAAGCTGGCGCTGCTCCAGGTCTGGCGCGAAGCGGAAGCGCTGTTCGACGCCGAGGAGCGCGCGGCGCTGGCCTGGGCCGAAACCGTCACCCGCGTGGCGGAGACCGCGATCCCGGACGACGACTATCAGGCCGCGCGGGCTGTGTTCAACGAGAAGCAGCTGGTCGACCTGACCATCGCGATCGGCCTGATGAACACCTACAACCGGATCGCGATCGGCTTCCGCAACCCGCCGCAGGCCGTAGCCGAGCATTCCGCCGCGGCTTGATCTTCCGGGCATCAGATCAGGACAATTGCAAGGCTGCCTAACTTTGCCGTTGCGCGAGGTAGAATCCAGCCAATACGGTTACCAAGCCGGCGGCCTGTAGCGTGGTTGGAGGCTCGCCGATCAGGAGCCATCCCAGCAGCAGGGTCAGCACCGGTACGGTCGCAGGAAAGACCGCTGCGCGGGCAACGCCGAGCTGCTGGATCGACAGTGCGAACAGATACATCGCCGCGGGGCCGGCGAGGATACCCTGGGCGACCGCCTGCAGCGCATTTTCGTTCAGGCCGATCGCCGCATCGCGCGCCAGTCCTCCCGAGCCGGCATAGAGTGGAAACAGCGAAAGCGACAACACGCTGATGACCGTGGCCACCGCGAACGCAGACACGCGCCAATAGCGCACCAGCGTCGCGAAGCCTGCGAACATCAGTCCGGTCGTCACGAAGATCAGATCGCCCATCACGGCGCTCGATCCCATGTGGCCGATCGACTCGCTGCCGATCACGGCAAGCCCGGCCACGATGGCCACAGCGCCGGCGACCCGGGAGAGTGAGATCGATTCCTTCAGCAGGACGACGGCAAGAAACAGTCCGCCCAGGGTGGCGCAGGAAGGCTGGATCACGCTGCCGTGCCCAAGCGGCACGAACATGAAGCCGGTATAGCTGATCAGCGACATCACCGGTCCGCCCAGCAGCATCAGCGCCATGCCGCGGCCCCATCCGATGCCGCAGAGATTCCCGAAGCCGGCGCGGAGCACGAGCGGGATGAAGGCGATGCCTGACCACAGGAATCGATGCATCAGAAGGTCCACGGGCGTGAACCCGACTTTCAGGCCGTGCCGGGTCGCCACGAAGCCGAGTGCCCAGCACAGCGCCGCGCCGAGGCCGCTTCCGACCCCGAGCAGTACGGCTTTCGTGTCCGGAGGGGCTGCGGCCTTGGCGCCGGCCGTATGTTCGCTCATGCCGGACGACTACGTGAGCGCGCGGCGCGGATCAACCCATTGCGATGCAGGGCAGCATGGCGCAGCGGCTGCTCGCGAAGACCCATGTCCGGCGATGATCGTGCACCCGTGCCGGGGACCGCTTGTGCTTCAATCTCGTACCGCTGCGTGCCAAGCCCGAGCTTTCGCCGTTGTCTCCTCGACGAACGCGGTCTTTCCGTTTCGATATGCCCCGATGTTGTCGTTTGACGAAGCGGCAAGCTCGCGCTTGATATCGGCGTAGGCGCGGGCTGCCTCGGGATGTGCGCGAAGATAGTCGCGAAACACCACCAGTGTCTCCCATCGCGGATGCGACGGCTCCATTATATGAACATGGTGGGTCCACGGACCTGGCGGCCCCTTGCGGAAGAACAACTCGCGGGGGAGCCATGACGCGTATTCCGGCACGTAGATATAGCCAAGCGCCTCGAGCGGAGTGATGCATTGCCGCCGGGCCTGTTCGAGGTTGGGGATGCCAACCAGCAGGTCGATGATCGGCTTCGAGGGAAGGCCCGGAACGGCCGTGCTGCCGATATGCTCGATCGCCAATGCGAACGCGCCGAGCGCCTGCTTGATCCGCCCGCACTCCTGCGCAAACAAGGCGGGCCAGTTGGGGTCATAGTCGGAGACGACGATCGACCCGGCACCGTACTTCTCCACGCTCACCTCCTGATCGTCCGTTACAGCCTATCACGTGGGCGGCGGCGGTGCATCACTCACGAACCCTGCTTCACTTCGACAGGCTGCTTCGCGAACTGCGGAAATGTCTCGGCGACGACCGGTCCATCCAGTCGCCACGAATAGCAGCCGCCGACGAAGAACGGCGGCTCGGTGACATCGCGCTGATGATCGAGCGCGCCACGGCCCTGCGGGTCCTTGCCGGAGGTCGCGGTCTGGAACAGCGTCGTCACCGCAGGACCCAACAACTCGGCGAGATGGGTGCAGGTCTCCAACTTGCCGATCTTGCGGCGGACCAGCTCGCGCCAGCCCTTGCCGATGCGTTCGCCGACCAGCCGCTGCAGGATACCCTCGACGTCGAGGCAGGACGGGTACGGCGTTGAGGCCATATTGGTGCCGGTCTCGCGGATCGTGAAACTGTCGTCGACCGCGAGCCGCAGCCTGATGTCGTGCACGGGATCGTCAGGTTGTTGCAGGCCGCGATGCCTGTCCTGTCGTGCATAGGGCTTGGTGTCGACCAGCCGCGCCTCGACCTCCCACAGCCCGTCGTCGCGGAGATAGCCGAGACATTCGACGGAGCGGCGGTGCATCAGGCGGCGGGGCTTGCCGTCGGCGTTGGTATCAGGTGCGGACATCGGAACTCGCTGGATTGAATCTGGATCGATCCAATCGGCCGCGTGATCCGATGTCAACGCTCATGGCGCGCGCAGCGCCATGCCCTGCGGGTCTCCGCCGTCAGCTCACCCGTCGCTCCCGGTTCTCCCAATATGGCTTGCGCAGTTCGCGCTTCAGGATCTTGCCGGCACCCGACAGCGGCAGCGCCGTCGCGGTGATGTCGACGCTGCGCGGGCATTTGTAGCCGGCGATCAGCGCCTTGCAGTGCTCCATCAACTCCTCGGGGGTGGCGCTGGCGCCGCTCTTCATCACCACCACGGCGTGGACCTGTTCGCCCCAGCGTTCGCTCGGAATGCCGATCACGGCGCATTGCGCCACCGACGGGTGCTGGGCGAGGGCGTTCTCGACCTCGGCCGAATAGACGTTCTCGCCGCCGGAGATGATCATGTCCTTGACGCGGTCGACCACGTAGACGAAGCCGTCGGCGTCCATATAGCCGCCATCGCCGGTGTGCATCCAGCCGTCGATCACGGCGCGCGCGGTTTCCTCCGGCCGCTCCCAATAGCCCATCATCACCATGTCGCCGCGCACCGCGATCTCGCCGACGGTGCCCGTTGGTACCACCTGATCGAGGGCGTCGACGATCTTCACTTCGGCACCCAGCGTCGCCCGGCCGGCGCCGCGATGCCGGCCCTTGGCGCGGCCGTCGCCGATATGCTCCTTCCAGTGCAGCAGCGTCGCGATCGGCGACAATTCGGTCATGCCGTAGGCTGGGTGAATTCGACATGCGGCAGCGCCTTCATCGCGCGCATCAGCACCGCGTCGCTGATCACGGAGGCGCCGTAGGCGATCCGCTTCAACGACGACAGGTCGTAATTGCCGAGCGTCGGATGATCGACGAACATCTGGATCATGGTCGGCACCAGCAGCACGTCGGTGACGCGCTCCTTCTGCACGGCAGCGGCGACGCCGTCGGGCGTGAAGCCCTGGATCACGACATTGGATCCGCCGGACAGCAGCACCGAATACATCGCCGCGCCGTTGGCGAGGTGGAACATCGGCGCTGCGTGCAGGTAGACCGTGCTGCTGGGCCACAGGCCTTCGCCGAGCGCATTGAGCGCGTTGGCCATCAGGTTGCCGTGGCTCAGCATCACGCCCTTGGAGCGGCCAGTGGTGCCGCCGGTGTAGAAGATGCCGGCGAGATCGTCGCGCGTGCGCATTGCATCCGGAACGGGTTCGCTGCGCGCGATCAGCGTCTCGTAGCTCTCCATGCCTTCAGGCGTTTCGCCCTCGTCGGCATAGACCAGCTTGGGACCGGGGATGGCGCCTGCCAGCGTCGTGCCGACCGCCGCGAATGCCTTGTCGACGAACAGGATCGTGGCGCGGCAGTCGCGCAGCGCGTCCTCGTTCTCGATCGGCGACCAGCGGATGTTGAGCGGCACGATCACGGCGCCGGCCCAGCCGACCGCCAGATAGAGCTCGAGATAGCGGTCGGAGTTCAGCGACAGGATCGCGACGCGGTCGCCATTGTCAGCTCCGAGGCCCCGAATGGCGGAAGCGAGGCGGGCGACCCGTTCGCCGACTTCGCGCCAGTTGCGGCGCCGTTCACCGCAGACGATCGCGAGCCCGTTTGGATTGACCTGCAGCGCGCGCCGCAGCCCGTGTGTGATGTTCACTCCTGTCCTCCCTTGGTGCGTTTCCCTTGCGAGGCGGTTTGTCCGCCTTCTCTGCAGCCGGAACGGCTGCTTTCTGCGTTATCTTGCGCGTTGCGGTCGTGGCGATCCCCTCGGTGAGGCGGATCGCGAATTCCTCGGCGACGGCGCGTCCGGTCATTTCGCCGCCGGGCTGGAACCAATGTCCGATCCAGTTCAGCGAGCCCGCGATCGCGAACGCCGCGAGCTTCGGGTCGCAGGGTTTCACCGAACCGTCCTCGACGCCATCGGCGATATAGTCGCGGAAGGCGCGGTCGATCCGCCGCTTGGCGGTCTGCACGATCTTGCGATTATCCTCGCTGAGATCGCGGAGGTCGAAGCGAACCAGGCTCTTGCCATAGTCCTCAGTCATCAGCTCGGCGTAGCGGACGATCAGCTTGCGCAGCTTGTCGAGTCCCGAGCGCCGGCGGCCGAGGTCTCGGCGATACAGTCGTCGACTAGCTCATTACCGATCGACCAGCATTCGTAGAGGATTTCGTCCTTGCCGCGGAAGTAATTGTAGAGCGCCGGCTTGGTGATGTTGAGCCGTCTGGCGACCTCGTTCAGCGTGGCGCCGTGGTAGCCCTGTTCCAGGAACAGAGCGACGGCCGTGCGCAGCACCGCCTCGCGCTTCTCGTCGCGGGCGCGGCGCCGGCTTTGGAAGGGCAGCCAGGGGGACTGGCTGGAGGAGGGGATGTGACCGTCGTCCATAGCTTGAAGCCGGTGTCCTGAAGCCGATGTCGCATTGACTCTGCGTGATGGCCCGTATATTACCCATGGGTAATAAATAGTCCAGTGGGTAATTTTCGGGAGGACACGCGATGACGTCACGCACCTACGTTGCCGGGGTCGGCATGATCCCGTTCGTCAAGCCCGGCGCCAACGCGCCGTATCACGTGATGGGCGCCGAGGCCGCGAAGCTCGCGCTTGCCGATGCCGGTCTCGATTACGGCAAGGTCCAGCAGGCCTATGTCGGCTATGTCTATGGCGATTCCACCTGCGGCCAGCGCGCGCTCTATCCGATCGGCATGACCGGCATCCCGATCGTCAACGTCAACAACAACTGTTCGACCGGATCGACCGCGCTGTTCCTGGCGCGACAGGCGATCGAGTCGGGCGCGGCCGATTGCGTGATGGCGCTCGGCTTCGAGCAGATGAAGCCCGGCGCGCTGGGCGCCGTGTTCACCGACCGCCCGAGCGCGTTCGACGATTTCGATGCCGCCGCCGACAAGTTGGTCGACGCGCCCGGCGTGCCGCTGGCGCTGCGTTATTTTGGCGGCGCCGGTCTCAGCCATATGAAGAAATACGGCACGCCGCTCTCGGCGTTCGCGAAAGTACGTGCCAAGGCGAGCCGCCATGCCAAGAACAATCCGCTGGCGCTGTTCCGCAAGGAGGTCACCGCCGACGATGTGATGAACGACCAGGTGATCTGGCCCGGCGTGATGACGCGGCTGATGGCATGCCCGCCGACCTGCGGCGGCGCCGCCGCGATCCTGGTCTCGGAGAAATTCGCCGATCAGCACGGCCTCAACAAGCAGGTGCGCATCGCGGCGCAGGCGATGACGACGGACACGCCGTCGACCTTCGGCGCCTCCGACATGATGCAGGTGGTCGGCTACGACATGGCGCGCGATGCCGCCAGCAAGGTCTATGAAGCGGCCGGCATCGGCCCCAGGGATCTCGACGTCGTCGAGCTGCATGACTGCTTCGCGCATAACGAGCTCATCACCTATGAGGGGCTCGGCCTGTGCGGCGTGGGCGAGGCCGCGAAGTTCATCGACGACGGCGACAACAGCTATGGCGGCAGGATCGTGACCAATCCGTCCGGCGGCCTGCTGTCGAAGGGCCATCCGCTCGGCGCCACCGGGCTTGCGCAGTGCTACGAGCTGACCCGGCAACTGCGCGGCACCGCGGCGGCGACGCAAGTGGAGGGCGCGCGGCTCGGCTTGCAGCACAATCTCGGTCTCGGCGGCGCCTGCGTCGTCACGCTCTACGAACGCGCCTGAGGCAGCCCATGGTCGATCAATCCGCTGTCGGGCGTGAATTCACGCCAGTGACCGCGCACGTCGAGCCGGGACGCCTGCGCTTCTTCCTCGATACGCTCGGCGAGGCCAACCCGGTCTACCGTGATGTGGCGGCGGCGCCGGTGCCGCCGACCTATCTGTTCTGCCTGGAGATGATGGACGCGACGGTCCCGTTCGAGTTCCTGACCGCGCTCGGCATCGATCTTGCCCGGGTGCTGCACGGCGAGCAGCGCTTCGACTATCACGCCCCTGTCGTGGTCGGCGACACCCTGACGTTCCAGCCGCGTGTCGCCAGCGTGACCGAGAAGAAGGGCGGAGCGATGACGCTGATCGTGGTCGATACGCCAGTCACCAACCAGAACGGCGTCCATGTCGCCGATGTCTCGCGCACCATCGTGGTGCGCAATGCGAGGCCGTCATGAGTGCTGGCGTTCCCTCGGTCGGCGATGTCATCGTCCACAAGGAGTTTCCGCCGATCACCCGGCATCGCCTGGCGCTGTATTGCGGCGCCTCTGGCGACCACAATCCGATCCATGTCGACATCGACTTCGCAAAGGCGGCCGGTTTCCCCGACGTGTTCGCACACGGCATGCTTGTGATGGGTTATCTCGGCCAGGCGCTGACCGATGCGGTCGCGCCGTCGCGGATCCGCTCGTTCTCGACCCGCTTTGCCGCGATCACCCAGCTCGGCGCGCAATTGACCTGCGAAGGCACGGTGACCGAGTTGATAGAACAGGGCGGTGAGCAGCGCGCAAAACTCGCGCTCACCACCAAGGACCAGAACGGCGAGATCAAGCTCGCCGGCGAAGCCATCATCGCGCTCTAGGAGAGACCATGTCGAAACTGCAAGGAAAGGTCGCGCTCGTCTCTGGCTCTGGCCGCGGCATCGGGCGGGCGATTGCGCTGAAGCTTGCGAGCGAGGGCGCGCGGGTCGTGGTCAATGACCTCGATGCCGAGCCGGGCAACGCCGTCGTCGCCGAGATCAAGGCGATAGGCGGCGACGCGATCGCGGTCAATGGCAGCGTGACCGAAGCCGGCTTTGCCGATCGTTTCGTAGGCAGCGCCATCGAACAGTTCGGCGGCCTCGACATCCTCGTCAACAATGCCGGCTACACCTGGGACTCGACGATCCAGAAAATGACCGACGAGCAGTTCCAGGCGATGCTCGACGTCCATCTGGTCGCCCCGTTCCGCATCATGCGCGCGGCGTCCGAGCCGATCCGGGTGATGGCGAAGAAGGAGGCCGAGGCCGGGCGCGAGGTGTTCCGCAAGGTGGTCAACATCTCCTCGATCGCGGGCCTCTACGGCAATGCCGGGCAGGCGAGCTATTCATCTGCAAAGGCGTCGCTGATCGGGCTGACGCGGACGATGTGCAAGGAGTGGGGCCGCTACAAGGTCAACGTCAATTGCGTCGCCTTCGGCCTGATCAACACCCGCCTGACCCAGCCGATCGAGACCCAGCAGAAGACCATCGATGTCGCCGGCCGCGACATCAAGGTCGGCGTGCAGCCGCAGATGCTGGAGGCGATGGGCCGGATGATCCCGCTCGGCCGCGGCGGCACCCCGGAAGAGGCCGCGGACGCGGTCTATCTGTTCTGCAGCCCGGAATCGAACTACATCAGCGGTCAGGTGATCGTCGCCGGCGGCGGTCTGCTGATTTGATGCGAGGATAGCATGCACTACCGATCGTCCTGGATGACCGAGGAGCTGGACACCTTCCGCGACCAGTTCCGCAAATTCCTCGCCAAGGACCTGGCGCCGCACGCCGAGACATGGCGCGCGCGGAAGCTGGTCGACCGCTCCGCCTGGCGCGCGCTCGGCGAGATGGGCGCGTTGCTGCCGAGCGTGCCCGAGGCCTATGGCGGCCTCGGCGCCACCTTCGCCTATGATGCCGCGGTGCTCGACGACCTCGAGAGCACGGTGCCGGAGCTGACCACCGGCGTCTCCGTGCACAGCGCGATCGTCGCGCATTACATCCTCAACTACGGCTCGGAGGAGCAGAAGCAGCGCTGGCTGCCGAAGATGGCCTCGGGCGAGATGGTTGGTGCCATCGCGATGACCGAGCCCGGCACCGGCTCCGACCTGCAGGCGGTCAAGACCACCGCGAAGAAGCAGGGCAATTCCTACGTCATCAACGGCCAGAAGACCTTCATCACCAACGGCCAGGCCGCCGACCTCGTGATCGTGGTGGCGCGCACCGGCGCGCCCGGCGCCAAGGGCATCTCGCTGATCGTGGTGGAGACCGCCGGCGCCGAGGGCTACCGCCGCGGCCGCAACCTCGACAAGATCGGCCTGCACGCCTCCGACACCTCTGAGCTGTTCTTCGACAATGTCACGGTGCCGCCGGAAAATCTGCTTGGCAACGAGGAGGGCAATGGCTTCGTCCAGCTGATGCAGCAATTGCCGCAGGAGCGGCTGTCGCTCGCGATCGGCGCGGTCGCCTCGATGGAGCGCGCGGTCAAGATCACCGCCGAATACACCAAGGAGCGCACCGCGTTCGGCAAGCCGCTGATCGAATTCCAGAACACGGCGTTCACGCTCGCCGAGCGCAAGACCGAGGCGATGATCGCGCGCGTGTTCGTCGACTGGTGCGTCGAGCGGCTGGTCGCCGGCGACCTCGACACCGTGACGGCCTCGATGGCGAAATGGTGGTGCTCGCAGAAGCAGGTCGAGACCGCGGACGAATGCCTGCAGCTGCATGGTGGCTACGGCTACATGCAGGAATATCCGATCTCGCGGATGTTCATCGATTCGCGCATCCAGAAGATCTATGGCGGCACCAATGAGATCATGAAGGTGTTGATCGCGCGCTCGCTGTAGGCGGGCGCGCGATCTCGGCGACGTTACATCGCCCGCACGTTCTTGAGGAACTTGTCGACCTGGACCTCCAGCTCGGACGCGTTGCTGGCGACTTCTCCGGAGGCCGCCAGCACGTTCTCGGCGGCCTTGCTGGCGTCGTCGATCGCCTTGGTGGTTCCGTTGATGTTCGCGGTGACCTCCTTGGTGGCCGCGGCCTGCTCCTCGACGGCGCTGGCGATCACGGTCGAGATCTCGCTGATCTGGACGATGACGCTCGAGATCGCCTTCAGCGCGGAGGCGGTGTTGCCGGTCGCGGCCTGCATCTCGTTGATCTGCGCCGAGATGTCCTCGGTGGCTTGGCGGTCTGGTTGGCCAGCGCCTTGACCTCGGAGGCAACGACAGCGAAGCCGCGCCCGGCCTCGCCGGCGCGGGCGGACTCGATCGTCGCGTTGAGCGCGAGCAGATTGGTCTGACCGGCGATCTGGCTGATCAGCGCGACGACGTCGCCGATCTTCTGGGCCATGGTCACGAGGCCCGCGACCAGTTTGTCGGATTTCTCGGCTTCCTCGACCGCCATGCGGGCGATGCGGCTCGCCTCGGACACCTGGCGGCTGATCTCGTTGACGGATGAGGAAAGCTCCTCCGACGCGGACGCCGCGCTTGCCGAGCGCTGATTGACGAATTCGGCGGTCGTGGTCAGCGATCGTGCCGTGCCCTGCATCTGCGTCGAGGCCGATGACAGCATCCCGGCAAGGCCCTTTACATCCCTCTCGAAATCGTCCGCGAGCTTCACATTGCCGGTCACCACCGACCAGCTCAGCATCGCGCCGGTATAGTTGCCGCGCTTGTCGGTCAGCCCGGAGACCCTGAGGTCGAGCGTTTCCGGGCCGAGCTTGATCTTGGCCGCGTGCGGCAGGTTTTTGGGATCGCCGACGATGCGGCGCTGATGCGCCGGGTTCTTGTGGAAGATGTCGAACGAGTTGCCGAGGATCTGGTCCGGCCGCACCGGGAGCAGATGCTTCACGGTGTCGAGCGTCTTGAGGCTGGTCTGGTTGATGTACGTGATGTTGAAATCGGTATCGCACATCATGATGTTGATCGGCATGTTGTCGAGCATTTGCAACAGCCGCTCGGTCTGGGTTTCGAGCCGCGCCTTCTCGGTCGCGAGCTCCCAGGTCAGCATCGGCCCGCTATAGCGGCCGCGCGAATTGGTCATCGCCGTCACGGTGAGATCGAGCGTCTCGCCGCCGATGGTGATGCGGGCCTTGTGCGGCAGGTTCTTAGGATCGGACAGCAGTCGGCGCTGATGCTGCGGGTTCTTGTGAAAGATATCGATCGACTGACCGATCAGTGCGTCGACCTTCACCGGCAGCACATGCTCGATCTTCTTCAGATTCTGCCGCGTCGACTCGTTGATGTAGGTGATCCTGAAATCGCCCAGCTCGCAGAGCATGACACTGATCGGCATGTCGTCGAACAGTCGATATGAACTATCCGAGCCGACCACGCTTGCGACGCCCTTCATCCCCAACATGCATTGCCTCCAGCATTGATATCAATTGGTGAACCGAAACACTGCACCTGATCGGCAGCAGAAGGCGTTCCGCCGCCGGTGAGCGGGCAGGTGCGATACACGATCTACGAATTTGTGACTGCGTCGAACCGTAGGCGATTCGAGTTCCGTCCCAAAGCGCATGCAATGCGCCGCGCGTGATCGCGCAAGGCATCACGCGTGGTGCATGCGGTGCACACAGTCGATATCTGCGTGCAAGGCCGCGATTTGCTGTGGAATCCGGCGGTTCAGCGGCGCGTGATGCGAAGCTATCGATCGCCGCACCGTAGTCATACGGAAGCGCACGCGCGCGCTGCTTGTGATCGTTGTCGTGCACATGATCGAGCTGCGTGTGCAGTTTGTGCCACGCTGTCGTCACGCGCATCGTAGTGTGCCTGACTTCGATCGTCTCGCATTGTTGTCTTGCGCTTTCGTCTTGACGATGCGGCATGCGGATCATCGTCCCGCGTCCGCGCCGCGCGCGGCGATCGGCGTCGTGCAATGGCGGTTAGGCTGCCGCACCGTTGGTGGTAGTGAGCGTTATGTATACACGTTTAAATAGATTGTTGCGTGATACCGGATCGATCCCGGCGACCGGCGTCGCGATATGGCGTCCGGCGGCGAGATGCGTCCAGGATGTGGACGGAGGGTATTGGCTTGCTCGCCGGCCCGGCCGCCGCGATCCGGCCCGCGATGCTCCGCTCTGCGGAAATCGATGATGAAACAGCGTTGCCCATTGCCTATCGCATGGCTTGACGTCGCTGCGGCCTCGCGACGCGGCTTCGGCCTTGCACCATATTTCCGTCTATCATACCCCGTGGGACGACGATCCGCGCGACGCCAAGGCGCGCTAATGCCCGCAGGGAGCCCTCATGACCAAAAGCAATGCCCGCACCGGAGGCCAGATCCTGATCGACCAGCTGGTCGCGCAAGGCGTGGAACGCGTCACCTGCGTGCCTGGCGAGAGCTATCTGGCGGCGCTCGACGCGTTGCATGACAGCCCAATCGATGTCGTGATCTGCCGCGCCGAGGGCGGCGCTGCGATGATGGCTGAAGCCTATGGCAAGCTCACCGGACGTCCGGGCATCTGCTTCGTCACCCGCGGCCCCGGTTCGACCAATGCCGCCCATGGCGTGCACATCGCGATGCAGGATTCCACCCCGATGATCCTGTTCGTCGGCCAGGTTGATACCGGCATGCGTGAGCGCGAGGCGTTCCAGGAACTCGACTACAAGGCAGTGTTCGGCACCATGGCGAAATGGGCCGTCGAGATCGATCGTCCCGACCGCATTCCCGAGCTGGTCGCACGCGCGTTCCGCGTCGCACTGCAGGGCCGTCCTGGTCCGGTCGTGATCTCGCTGCCGGAGAACATGCTGACCGAAACCGCAGCCATCACCGACGCGCCGAAGGTCGAGCCTGCGGCCACCTGGCCGGCCCCGTCCGATCTCGAGCGTCTCGGCGCGATGCTCGCATCCGCGAAGGCGCCGATCGTGGTGCTCGGCGGCTCGGCCTGGACCGCAGAGGCGGCGAAAGGCATTGCGCGCTTTGCCGAGCGTTTTGATCTCCCGGTCGCGACCTCGTTCCGTCGCGCCTCGCTGATCGACGCCGACCACTCGCACTATGCCGGCGATCTCGGTATCGGCCCGAGCCCGAAGCTGAAAGACCGCATCACCGGCGCCGACGTGATCCTGTTGATCGGCGGCCGCATGTCGGAGATGCCGTCATCGTCCTACACGCTGCTCGACATCCCCACGCCGAGCCAGCAGCTGATCCATGTGCATCCCGGCGCCGAAGAGCTCGGCCGCGTCTACCAGCCGGCGCTGGCGATCCAGGCGACGCCTGCCGCCTTCGCCGCCGCGATCGAAACCATGAAGCCTAAGGCGACGCCCGCCTGGAAGGGCGAGGCGGCGAAGGCGCACGCGGATTATCTGGCCTGGACCGACAAGCCACGCGAGCTGCCGGGCAATTTTCAATATGGCGAAGTCGTCACCTGGCTGCGCGATCGGCTGCCGAAGGATGCGATCGTCTGCAACGGCGCCGGCAACTATGCCGGCTGGATTCATCGCCACCATCGCTTCCACAGCTTCGCGGCGCAACTCGCGCCGACCTCGGGCTCGATGGGCTATGGCGTGCCGGCGGCTGTCATGGCCAAGCGGCAGCATCCGGATCGCGTCGTCGTGGCGTTCGCCGGCGACGGCTGCTTCCTGATGAACGGGCAGGAGTTCGCTACCGCCGTGCAGTACGACGCGCCGCTGATCGTCGTCGTGATCGACAACGCGCAATACGGCACCATCCGCATGCATCAGGAGCGCGACTATCCCGGCCGCGTCGTCGGCACCCAGCTCAAGAACCCGGACTTCGCGCTGTACGCCAAGGCGTTCGGCGGCCATGGCGAGCGGGTCGAGCGCACCGAGGACTTCGCGCCCGCCTTCGAGCGCGCGCTGGCTTCCGGCAAGCCTGCGATCCTGCACTGCCTGGTCGATCAGCGCGCGCTGTCGGTCGGCAAGGATTTTGTGCCCGAGCAGGCTGTGCGCTGATGCCTGAATCTGCCCGCCGTCACGTCGCGATCATCGGCGCCGGCGCGGTCGGCGTGATCAGCGCCATCGAGGCGCAGCGCTTTGGCCATCGCGTTACCTTGATCGATCCGGGCGAGCCCGGCGGTCAGCAGGCGGCGAGCTATGGCAATGCCGGCTGGCTGTCGTCTCATTCGGTGATCCCGCCGGCCGAGCCTGGCACCTGGAAGAAGGTGCCGGGCTATCTGATGGACCCGCTCGGGCCACTCGCGATCCGCTGGTCGTATCTGCCGAAGGCCTTGCCGTGGCTGGTCAAGTATCTGCTGTCGAGCTGGACCGAGGCGCAGGTCGAGGCTACCGCGCGGGCGATGCGCGAGCTGCTCAAGGACGCGCCGCTGCTGCACCGGCAGCTCGCCGAGGAAGCCGGCGTCCCCGAGCTGATCGAGCGGCGCGGCGTCATGCACGTGTTTCCGTCACGCGCGCCGTTCGACAAGGATCTCGGCTGGCGGATCCGCAAGCGCGTCGGCATCGAATGGCTGGAGCTCAACGAAGACGAGATGCGCCAGCGCGAGCCCGATCTGCATCCGCGCTACAAGTTCGGCGTCGTGGTCGAGGAGGCCGGACGCTGCCGCGATCCGGGCGCCTATGTGACGGCACTCGCCGCGCACGCGATCGCGAACGGTGCCGGGCGCGTCGCCGCGAAGGCCACGGGCCTCAAGCTTTCCGGCGACAGGCTCGTTGCTGTGGTCACCGAGAGCGGCGAGATTGCCTGTGATGCGGCGGTCGTCGCCGCGGGCGCGCGCTCGAAGCAGCTGACCGCATCGATCGGCGATCCGCTGCCGCTGGAGACCGAGCGCGGCTATCACGTCATGATCGAGAGCCCGGAATCCGGGCCGCGCAATTCGATGATGGCCTCGGACGCCAAGATGGTCGTCAACTGGACCGACAAGGGGCTGCGCGCCGCCGGCACGGTCGAGATCGCCGGGCTCGAGGCCGAGCCGAACTGGAGACGCGCCGAGATCCTGCGCGAGCATCTGTTCAGCATGTTCCCGAAGCTGCCGAGGGATATCCCGCCATCGCGCATCAAGACCTGGTTCGGCCACCGCCCGAGCATGCCCGACGGGCGCCCCTGCATCGGTCATAGCCGCGCCACGCGCGATGTCGTCTATGCCTTCGGCCACGGCCATGTCGGCCTGGTCGGCTCGGCCCGCACCGGCCGGCTGGTTGCGCAATTGCTCAGTGGCCAGACACCGGAGATTCCGCTCGCGCCGTTCGCGCCGTCGCGATTTCTGTAGAGTATAATCTCAGCTCTCGCCGGCCCATGCCGTGATCGCCGCGGGCGCGATCACGCGCCGTGGCATGTGCGGATTGATCGTGCCGGCGCTGACGTCCTGCGTCTGAACGAGCAGGGTGCGTGCGAACGCCTTCGCATCCTGCTCGGATGTGAAGGTGCGGGTCTGGCGCGCGAAGCGGTGGTGTCCGGCGTCTGGATTTCTCAGCGCGAATGAGACGTACCAGATGGCCTTGTCCATCTTCATTGCGCGTCTCTTGCGGGGATGGTTTGCTGTCGCGACCGGGACGCATTGCCGGATGCGGGTTGTGCAATTTGTGCCAAACGAAAGATCCTGAAGTGCAACAGATGCCGACCAAATAGTACCCGGCGGAGAGGCATACCAACACGAGGCCGGACGTGAACTCTCAACCGACGGGCGTAACCACAATGCGTTGCCGTGACGTTGGTTCCGGTGATCGGCGCTGCGGTTTCCATGTGTCGTCCGCAGGGCATCGCGCTAGATGGCTTCGCCCTCCCTGCGGGCCGCGGCGATGGCCTTTTCGACCTCCGCCGCGAGGGCCGCGAGATGCTCGGCCAGTTTGGTGAACAGTTCGCGCTTCTGGATGTCGGTGGTGAGGTCGCGGATCAGGGCACACTCCGCAGCGTCGGTGCGAAGCTTCTCAAGATGCGTCAGCATGTCCTGCATTTTTTCACCCGGCCTCCGTTTTCGGCAAACGGTAGGAGGCACGAAACCGGGCGACAATAACGTGTGATAATTGGTCGGTGGGATCAGCGGTCGCGCTCGCATGCCGGCCGCTGCACCGGACCGTGCAAGGCGCAGCGATACCCATCGGTTGCGCCGCGCGGTGAGGTGACGGGTATTGCTAGTGCGCCACCCATCCCGCGGTCCAGCGTCAAACTAGTCGTTCGGCTTTTCAGAATTTCGCTTGACGCCGGACCCAACTCAGATGTTCAATATATCCGTCTCACCCGACACGAGGGGCGCTTCGCGGTCGTCACGAACGCGGCGTGAGATGCGGTGGACGCTGACGTCGCGACTGACGAGTGTGACTGATGCGGACGGTGAAGTCGTGTGGTCCTGACGCCCTGGTGGCAGGTGTCCTCGCGCAAAGCGCGAAAGCGCTTTGCGAAGGCGGTGACAAGCAAGCCCAGTCTCGCCGGGGAGAGCACGTATAAGCCGTAGCCCATCGCGCAGGGAAAGCCGGGTTGTTTCCGGTTACACCTGTGGTCCGACCCCCGAGCTCTCTACCCACGCTCGGGGCCCATGGGTGCGATCGGCACCCGGCTTTCCCTGCGCCCTCTGTGAAGAGAGGGCGGAACGAAGAGCAAGACTCGGACAATTCATGTCGCGAGAACGCGAATATTTGCGTGCTTCAGCGCACCGGGCCAAAACTCTTCAGCGCCTCCACGACGATGATCTCGCCGGCCTCCTGCACGAAATGTCCGGCATCGGGCAGTTCGAGCGGCGGTGGACAGTTTCGGATCACCTGCCGCAACTGGCTCATCACCGGCGGCCCGAGCACCGGGTCCTTCATGCCGACCGCCATGAAGCTCTGTCCGCTCCAGTGCTGCGACCAGAAGTCCCGCGCACGCCGCGAAAGCGCAGCGCCGCCGGCGTCCGGCCGGTCCGGCACCAGATTGGGAAAGCGTCGGACGCCGGTCTTGTACCGCACGTCCGGATAGGGCGCGGCATAGGCGGCGGCTTCTTGGTCTGCGAGCGAGGGGGCCGCCCGCTGCATCAGTGCCATGATATCCATGTCCGGGCTGCGGTTGGAGAAGGCCCGCCATGCCAGGAAGCCATCGCCGAGCGGCATGTCTCCGGTGCCGAGCATCGTGTTCATCACCAGCAGCCGGTCGAACCGGCTCACCATGTCCATCGGAATCGTCAGTCCGATCAATCCGCCCCAGTCCTGGCAAACGAGCATGACGCGACGCAGGTCGAGCGCCTCGATCAAGGACATCACCGAGGATCGATGGAAGTCGAAGGTGTAGATGTCTTCGTCGACGGGCTTGTCGGAGCGACCGAAGCCGAAGAAGTCCGGCGCCACGACGCGGAAACCCGCGCCGAGGAGCATGGGGATCATCTTGCGGTAGAGGTAGGCCCAGGTCGGTTGGCCATGCAGGCAAAGCGCCACCGGCGCGGTCTTCATTCCCTCGTCGAGATAGTGCATGCGCAGCGGGCCGATCTCGGTGTAGCGCGGCACGAAAGCAAATCCGGGCAAGCCGGCGAAGCGCTCGTCCGGTGTTCGAAGCGTCTGCATGTCTCTCCCTTCTGGATCCGTCATCGGCTCGCACGAGCACGTCGAGCGAAGTGTATCTCGGTTCTCCCGCTAACCGATCCGCACCACCATCTTGCCGAGCGCGGCACGGGTCTGCATGGTGGTGAACGCCGCGCGGAAATCGTCAAACGCGAACACCTTGCCGACAACAGGCGTCAGCCGGCCATCGTTCAGCCATGCCGACAATTGCGTCATCACGCGCGCCTGCGCCTCGGGCTCGCGGCGTGCGATCTGGGCGGCGTCGACGCCGATCAGAAGGCCGCCCTTCAACAGTGGCAGGTTGAACGGCAACGCAGGAATGCTGCCGGCCGCAAAGCCGACCACGACATGGCGGCCGTTCCAGGCGATCGAGCGGAATGCCTGCAGCGAGACCTCGCCGCCGACCGGATCGAAGATCACGTCGGGACCCTGGCCGCCGGTCGCATCCTTCAGTGCGTCGCGCCAATCAGCCTTCGTGTAGTCGACGACGGCATCGGCGCCGAAGCTTGCGGCGAAGTTGCGCTTCTCCTCGCTCGAGGCGGCGGCAATGACGCGTGCGCCGAGCAGCTTGCCGACCTGGATCGCGGCGACGCCGGTGCCGCCGGCGGCGCCGAGCACCAGCAGCTGCTCGTCCGCCTTGAGCGCGCCGCGCTCGCCGAGCGCATAAAGCGCGGTGAGGTAATTGGTGCGGAAGGCCGCGGCGGCTTCCATCGACAGTCCGTCGGGCATGATCTCGACGGCCTCAGGCGGCACCACGATGTGCTCGGCCAGCGCGCCCGAGCGCGCCGCGCCCATCACCCGCATGCCCGGCGCGATCCCGGTGACGTGGCTCGCGACCGCATCGACCACGCCGGCGAATTCAGCGCCGGGCGTGAAGGGAAGGGCATCCTTGGTCTGGTAGCGGCCCTCGACCTTCAGCCCGTCCACGAAGCCGATGCTCGCGGCGTGGACCCGGACTCGGATCTGCCCGGCGGCGGGGTCGGGGGTGGCGATTTCCTTCAGCCCGATCTGATCGATGGGGGCATATTGCTCGACGACGACCGCCTTCATTCTGTCCTGCTCGCTGGTTCGTTTCCTCTCGAGCTTTTTCCGGTCCGATTGATACAGAACGGGGCTCTCGATTCTTGTGTTGACGCGTTTTCTTCACGCGAACCGGTACCCACTTCGCTCGAAAACGCTCTGCCCCAAGCTATCTCATGTCCGTTGTTCTACGGGGAGGTCTTTTGCGCATGCGGCGACCGCGATGCATGCGGAAAGCCAGCATCTTCAACGACATCGCGAAAAGGCAGCCGTTTACCCGTTGTTATCCCTACTAAATTCAGTAACGCGTCCTTAATGGCATTAACGTTAGGGTTTTTCCACGCGGCCCGCCTTGGGCTGCGCGCCGTCCAGGACAGGCGGGTTGCGTTCGCGTTGGAGTTTTTCATGGATATCATGACAGGCGCCGGGCTGCTGGCCGGCATCATCGTCATCGCGGTGATGATGTTCATGGGCGGCGACCTGCACATGTTCATTTCCGAACACGCCATGATCATCATCTTCGGCGGTTCGATTGCAGCGACGATGATCCGTTTTCCGCTCGGCGTGATGCTGCATGGCCTGCCGCTCGGCGCCAAGTTCGCCTTCACGATGAGCCGGCTGTCGGCGCGCGACCTCGTCGAGGAGCTCGCCCGCATCGCCGAGATCGCCCGCAAGCAGGGCCCGGTCGGCCTGGAAAAGGTCGAGACCGACGAGCCGTTCCTCGCCAAGGGCATCCGCTACGTCGCCGACGGCTACGACCTCGAATTCATCCGCGACAACATGGAGCGCGACCGCGACAATTTCCTGATGCACCTCGACGAGGGCAGCAAGATCTATCGCGCGATCGGCGACTGCGCGCCGGCCTTCGGCATGATCGGCACGCTGATCGGCATGGTGCAGATGTTCGCCAACATGACCGACCCTTCCAAGCTCGGCCCGTTCATGGCGACCGCGCTGCTCGCGACGCTGTACGGCGCGCTGGTCGCCAACCTGTTCTGCCTGCCGATCGCGGACAAGCTGCACGGCAAGCTGCTCGACGAGGAGACCAACCGTACGCTGATCATCGACGGGATCCTGATGATCCGCGATTCCAAGAGCCCGGCGCTGGTGCGCGAGATGCTGCTGGCCTATCTGCCGGAGAAGCATCGCCACGAGGAAGGCGAGCCGGTGCCGGCCTGACCGGCCGGCGCTTTCGGGAAACGCGACAATGGCCAAGAAAAAGCGCGGCGACGCCCATACCGGAGGTCACGGCTGGTTCGTGACCTTCGCCGACCTGATGGGCCTGATGATGAGCTTCTTCGTGATGCTCGTAGCGTTCTCGACCATGGACAACAACAAGCTGAAGATCGTCGCCGGTTCGATGCGCGACGCCTTCGGCGTGCAGACCAATGTGCGCTATTCAGGGATCGTCGAGTCCGACGGACTGCCGACCCGGCCGAAGCTGAAGAATGTCGAGCACATCTCGCCGGAGGAGTCCTCGGCCAACCCGACGCCGGACGAGAAGGAGCGCAGCCAGATCAACGGCGCGCGGCTGAAGATCGACCGCGAATTCGCACTCGCCTCCGCTTCGCTCCGGCAGGCCCTGCAGGACATGCCGGAGCTCACCGAAATCTCCAAGAACATCATGTTCGAGGAGACCAAGGAGGGGCTCAACCTCGAGATCGTCGACCAGGACGGCCGCTCGATGTTCGCCGACGGTTCCAGGGAGCCGTATGAGCGCACCCGCCGGCTGATCCAGAAGCTCGCCGCGCCCTTGAAGGCGACGCCGCTGCGGATCTCGATCGTGGGGCATACAGCCGCAGGCTTCGTGCCGGCGCGCAGCGATTATGACGCCTTCGACCTGTCCGCCGACCGCGCCAACGCGGTGCGGCAGATCCTGGAGCGGGAAGGCCTGCCGCCGTCGCACATTTTCGCGGTTTCCGGCAAGGCAGACGGCCAGCCGCTGTTTCCCGACGATCCGACGCTGCCGGCGAACCGTCGCGTGACGATCACGTTGATGCGGGAAAATCCCCCGTTGCCACCGGATCTAAAGCCGTAACTCCGGGTTACCATGCTACCGCAAGGGTGACCTTGTGCTCGGTTGACAGCCGGAGCGGAAGCGTCGATAGCCGCGCGCATCAAATCAACCGATCGGGCGTTCCAACCTCGCCATGGCCGTCAGCGTTTCATCAACCGAAGCCCAGGAGGGTAAGGTCACCTCCGGCTTCTGGGCCCTGACGCTGGGCAGCATCGGGGTGGTGTTCGGCGATATCGGAACCTCGCCGCTCTACGCATTCCGCGAGGCGGTCGGCGGCGCCGCGCACGGCCAGCCGGTCACCCGCATCATGGTGCTCGGCGTGCTCAGCCTGATCCTGTGGGCGCTGTTCACCGTCGTCACCGCAAAATATGTGCTGCTGCTGCTGCGCGCCGACAACAATGGCGAGGGCGGCACACTCTCGCTGATGGCGCTCGGCCAGCGCGCAATCGGCCGGCGCAGTTGGCCGCTCCTCGCGCTCGGCGTGGTCGGCGCCTCGATGTTCATCGGCGATTCCATGATCACGCCGGCGATCTCGGTGCTGTCGGCGGTCGAGGGCCTCAAGCTCGCCACGCCGCATCTCGAGCACTATGTGGTGCCGCTGACGATCCTTATCCTGGTCGTGCTGTTCGCGGTGCAGCGCAACGGGACCGCGCGCGTCGCTTCCGCGTTCGGGCCGGTCATGGTGGTGTGGTTCGCCTCGCTCGCGGTGATGGGCCTCGTCCACATCATGGACGATCCGTCGGTGCTGGCGGCGATCAATCCCTATTATGCGCTCCAGTTCATGCTGACCCACGGCACTGTCGGCCTGGTGACATTGGGCGCGGTGTTCCTCGCGGTGACCGGCGGCGAGGCGCTGTACGCCGATCTCGGGCATTTCGGCCGCAAGCCGATCCAGTCCGGCTGGCTGTTCTTCGTGCTGCCATCGCTGCTGCTGAACTATTTCGGGCAGGGCGCGCTGGTGCTGTCCGATCCCGCCGCGATCGAGAACTCGTTCTATCGCATGGTGCCGGACGTGCTGCTGCTGCCGCTGGTCGGGCTCGCCACTGCGGCAACCGTGATCGCGAGCCAGGCGGTCATCACCGGCGCCTATTCGCTGATCAGCCAGGCGGTGCAGCTCGGGCTGTTGCCGCGCTTCGAGGTCCGCTACACCTCGGAGACCCATGCCGGGCAGATCTATCTGCCGCGCGTCAACCGGCTGCTGCTGATCGGCGTGCTGCTGCTGGTGCTGCTGTTCCGCACCTCGAGCGGGCTCGCCTCGGCCTACGGCATCGCGGTCTCCACCACGATGGTCGCCGACGGTATCATGGGCTTCATCGTGATCTGGAAGCTGTGGAACTGGCGCGTGGCGTCGGCGGCCGCATTGATCCTGCCGTTCGTGATCGTCGACATGACCTTCTTCAGCGCCAACCTGCTGAAGCTGTTCGAGGGCGCCTGGGTGCCGCTGCTGTTCGGCGTCGTGATGGCGACGATGATCTGGACCTGGCGCCGGGGCGCTGCGATTCTGGTCGCCAAGACCCGCCGCATCGAGGTGCCGCTGCGCGACCTGATCCACAGTCTGGAGAAGCGGCCGCCGCACATCGTCAAGGGCACCGCGGTGTTCCTGACCAGCGACCCGAGCTTCGTGCCGACCGCGCTGCTGCACAATCTCAAGCACAACAAGGTGCTGCACGAGCACAATGTAATCCTGACCATCGAGACCGCACCGACGCCGCGCGTCGACATTTCCGAGCGCGTCAACATGGAGAAGGTCAGCGACAAGTTCACCGCGGTGCGGCTGCGCTTCGGCTACATGGAGTCGCCGAACGTGCCGAAGGCGCTGGCGGTTGCGCGCAAGCTCGGCTGGCAGTTCGACATCATGTCGACCTCGTTCTTCGTGTCGCGCCGTTCGCTGAAGCCGTCGGCCCAGTCCGGGATGCCGCAGTGGCAGGACCACCTGTTCATCGCGATGAGCCGGTCCGCCAACGATGCCACCGACTATTTCCAGATCCCGACCGGCCGGGTGGTTGAAGTGGGTACCCAGGTAACTATTTGAGCCAACAGCGATTCCGGCGTTGAAAAGCGTGATCTATGCGTGATACGCATGGTGGAGGCCTGAATCCGTGCTAACCTATGCATTCCTGCCGGGAGTATAGGCCTGCAACCGGCATTGTGCAGTGCGGCAGAAGACAGAGGCGCGACTTCCCATGTCATCCGAGAGTGCGATCACCGCGGCGGAAACGCCCGCGGCAAATGGCCATGGCGAGGCGCATTCAACCGCCACCTTCAAGGCGCTGATGCTCGGCAGCATCGGTGTCGTCTATGGCGACATCGGCACCAGCCCGCTGTACGCGCTGCGTGAAGCCGT
The DNA here is from genome assembly GCF_001238275.1 of Bradyrhizobium viridifuturi. Lineage (GTDB taxonomy): Bacteria > Pseudomonadota > Alphaproteobacteria > Rhizobiales > Xanthobacteraceae > Bradyrhizobium > Bradyrhizobium viridifuturi. The sequence goes on along the minus strand of NZ_LGTB01000008.1, from coordinate 175,327 downwards.
CGTGGCGGCGGCCGGCGGCGAGGGCGGTGTGACGACGCATGCGGTGCTCGGCGTGGTGTCGCTGATCCTGTGGGCGCTGATCGTCGTCGTCACGCTGAAATACGTCGTGATCCTGCTCCGCGCCGACAACAACGGCGAGGGCGGTACGCTGGCGCTGATGGCGCTGGCGCAGCGCGTGGCCACCAAGGGCGCCGGCGCATCGTGCTGCTCGGCATCATCAGCGGCGCGCTGTTCTATGGCGATGCCGTGATCACGCCGGCGCTTTCGGTGCTGTCCGCGATCGAGGGCATCAAGCTCGTCACCTCGACATTCGATCCCTATGTCGTCCCGCTCACGGTGGTGATCCTAGTCGTGCTGTTCGCGGTGCAGTCGCGCGGCACCGCGCGCGTCGCCGCCTTCTTCGGACCGGTGATGTGCGTGTGGTTCGCCGTGATCGCGATCGCGGCGCTGCCGCAGATCGTGCGGCATCCCGAGGTGCTGTACGCGCTCAATCCGATCCTTGCGGTGTCGTTCATGCTGCATCATGGCGTGATCGGCTTCATCACGCTCGGTGCCGTGTTCCTCGCCGTGACCGGCGCGGAGGCGCTCTATGCCGACCTCGGCCATTTCGGCAAACGCCCGATCCAGACCGCGTGGCTGTTCATCGTGCTGCCGTCGCTGGCGCTGAACTATCTCGGGCAGGGGGCGCTCCTGATCGGCGACCCCAAGGGCATCGAGAACCCGTTCTTCCTGATGTTCCCGGACTGGGCGCTGATCCCGATGGTCGCGCTTGCGACCCTGGCGACCGTGATCGCGAGCCAGGCGGTCATCACAGGCGCCTATTCGCTGACGCGGCAGGCGATCCAGCTCGGCCTGCTGCCGCGGTTCGAGATCCGCCACACCTCGGAAGCCCATTCCGGCCAGATCTACATGCCGCGCATCAACCGTTTCCTGTTCATCGCGGTGATCGTGCTGGTGCTGATGTTCCGCTCGTCGAGCGCGCTGGCGTCGGCCTACGGCATCTCGGTGACCGGCACCATGGTGGTGACGGCAATGATGGGCTTTGTGGTGATCTGGCGGGTCTGGAGATGGTCGCCGATCGCCGCCGCCGCGCTGGTCGCGCCATTCCTGTTCCTCGACATCACGTTCCTGGCCGCCAACCTGCTCAAGGTGTTCGAGGGCGGCTGGGTGCCGCTGGCGCTCGGCGGGGCCATGATCGTGGTGATGTACACCTGGCGGCGCGGCAGCCGGCTGCTGTTCGAGAAGTCGCGCAAGCTGGAATTCCCGCTCGCCGATCTCGTCGCGATGCTGGAGAAGCGGCCGCCGCAGCGCGTGTCCGGCACCGCCGTGTTCCTGACCAGCGATCCCGTCAGCGCGCCGACCGCGCTGATGCACAGCCTCAAGCACTACAAGGTGCTGCACGAGAAGAACGTCATCCTCACCATCGAGACCGCGCCGACGCCGCGCATCGATCCGTCCGAGCGGGTGCGGATGGAGCAGCTGACCGAGACCTTCTCCAAGGTGACGCTGAAATTCGGCTTCATGGAGCAGCCCAACGTGCCGAAGACGCTGGCCATCGCCCGCAAGCTCGGCTGGCAGTTCGACATCATGTCGACCTCGTTCTTCCTGTCCCGCCGCGCGCTGAAGCCGGCGGCGCATTCGGGCATGCCGAGCTGGCAGGACCATCTGTTCATCGCGCTGAGCCGCTCCTCGAACGATGCCACCGACTATTTCCAGATCCCGACCGGGCGGGTGGTCGAGGTCGGTACGCAAGTCACGATCTAGGGGCCACGACCCGGCATTTCCGCGCGACATCTAACCCGTTTCGGGCGCTTGATTTTCTCGACGCAAGGGGCGAGTTTGCGGCCCGGACCGGCGAGCCGCGCGACGCTCGCCAATCGGACAGTCGGGAGGATATTTCCGTGGCGGACCACAAGGTGGAAGATTTGTTTCCGGACGAGGTGTCGAAGGGCATAGCGGAAGGCCGCTATCTCCTGGTCGACGTCCGCGAGCCCAATGAGGTTGCCGTCGAGGCCTATCCCGACGGCGTCGTGGTGCCGCTGTCGACGTTCGATCCAGCAGCGATTCCCGATCCGCAAGGCAAGCAGGTGGTGTTCGCCTGCCGCTCCGGCAAGCGCTCGGTGACCGCCTCGCTGGCCGCCCAGGCCGCGGGCCTGCCCTATGACAAGCATCTGGCGGGCGGCATGATCGGCTGGAAGGCGGCGGGACTGCCGACCAAGGCGGGCGGCTGATCCCTGACATGACCTCCATGAACAAGGTCTTCGCAGACCTTCCCGTCACGATCTTCGAGGCGATGTCGCAGGCTGCGCGCGACAACAACGCCATCAATCTCGGCCAGGGCTTTCCCGACGATCCCGGACCGGAGGACATCCGCCGTGCCGCCGCGGACGCGTCCATCAACGGCTACAACCAGTACCCGTCGATGATGGGCATTCCGGAACTGCGTCAGGCGATCGCATCGCATTACGGCCACTGGCACGGGCTCAAGCTCGATCCGATGACCGAGGTGATGGTGACCTCCGGCGGCACCGAGGCGCTGACCTCCTCGATCCTCTCCCTGGTCGAGCCGGGCGACGAGGTGGTGTGCTTCCAGCCGGTCTATGATTCCTACCTGCCGATCATCCGCCAGGCCGGCGGCATTCCACGCCTGTTGCGGCTCGAGCCGCCGGAGTGGCGGCTGAACGAGGAGATGCTGCGCAGCGTCTTCAACCACAAGACCAAGGCGGTGCTGTTCAACAATCCGCTGAACCCGGCGGCGGTGGTCTATCCGCGCGAGGACCTCGAACTGCTGGCGCGGTTCTGTCAGGAATTCGACGTGGTCGCGATCTGCGACGAGGTCTGGGAGCACGTCGTGTTCGACGGCCGCGAGCACATCCCGCTGATCACGATCCCCGGCATGCGCGACCGCACCATCAAGGTCGGCAGCGCCGGCAAGATCTTCTCGCTGACGGGATGGAAGATCGGCTTCGTCTGCGCCGCGCCGCCGCTGCTGCGCGTCGCCGCCAAGGTGCACCAGTTCCTCACCTTCACGACGGCGCCCAATCTGCAGGCAGCGGTCGCGTACGGCCTCGGCAAGCCGGACGACTACTTCTTCGACATGCGCAGGGACATGGCGCGGAGCCGCGATCGTCTCACCAAAGGACTCGAGCGCATCGGGTTTCCGGTGCTGAAGTCGCAGGGGACCTACTTCCTCACCGTCGATCTGTCGCCGCTCGGGCTCAACGAGACCGATGCGGAGTTCTGCTGGCGAATTGTAAGGGATTACAAGGTCGCGGCTATTCCTGTGTCGGCGTTTTACGAGCAGGATACGGTGACGTCGGTGGTGCGGTTCTGTTTCGCCAAGAAGGACTCGACGCTCGACACCGCGCTTGAGCGGTTGTCCGACGCCGTTCATCGTCGCAAGAGGTAGACCAGAATGCAGAAGCAGGACCGTCGTCTCGTCAGCCTCGTCGGTGCGATCGCCACGGTTCTGTTGTTCGCTACCTCCGCCAGTGCGGAGGAGCGCACGGTCAACTTCTACAACTGGTCGAACTACATGGCGCCGGAAGTCCTCGAGGACTTCACCAAGGAAACCGGCATCAAGGTCGTCTACGACACGTTCGACGCCAACGAGACGCTGGAAACGCGGCTGCTCGCCGGCAAGTCGGGCTACGACGTCGTGGTGCCGACCGGCTATTTCCTGCAGCGCCAGATCACGGCGAAGGTGTTCCTCAAGCTCGACAAGTCGAAGCTGCCGAATCTTGCCAATGCCTGGCCCGTCGTGACGGGGCAGCTCGCGACCTATGATCCCGGCAACAATTACGGCGCCAACTACATGTGGGGCACCACCGGCATCGGCTACAATGTGAAGATGGCGGAGAAGATCCTCGGTCCTGACGCGAAGATCGACAGCTGGGACATGGTGTTCAAGCCGGAAAACCTCGCCAAGTTCAAGGATTGCGGCATCCACATGCTGGATTCCGCCGACGACATCCTGCCGGCGGCACTGAGCTATCTCGGCCTCGATCCGAACTCGACCAAGCAGGCTGACCTCGAGAAGGCCGCCGATCTCGTCATCAAGATCCGGCCTTATGTGCGCAAATTTCATTCGTCCGAATATCTCAGCGCGCTGGCCTCGGGCGAAATCTGCTTCGTGGTCGGATGGTCTGGCGACATCATGCAGGCGCGCAGCCGGGCGGCGGAAGCCAAGACCGGCGTCGAGATCGGCTACACGATCCCGAAGGAGGGTGCGCAGATGTTCTTCGACAATCTCGCGATCCCCGCCGATGCCAAGAACGTCGCCGAGGCCTATGAGCTGATCAACTACCTCTACCGCCCCGAGGTCGCGGCGAATAATTCTAACTTCCTGTCCTACGCCAACGGCAATCTGGCGAGCCAGAAGCTGATCGATCCGAAGATCTTCAACGACAAGAACATCTATCCCGACGAGGCGATGCAGAAGAAGCTGTTCGTGATCACGGCGCGCGATCCGGCGACGCAGCGGATCATCAACCGGCTGTGGACCCGCGTGAAGACGGGGAAATAGGTCTATCCGTCAATTGCGAGGAGCGTAGCGACGGAGCAATCCGCAGCTTCGCAAACGGACGAATGGATTGCTTCGCGGAGCCTGTCATCGGGCGCGCGTTCGCGCGACCCGTTGGCTCGCGATGACGCGGTTGGATTTACGACAAGCCTTACCGCCAGCGGCGGTGCAGCCAGAGCCATTGATCCGGATATTCGCGGACCCAGCCTTCGACGATGTCGGTGATCGCCTGCGTCGTGCCCTGGATGTCGATCTGGCCGGATGCGTCGAACACCGGCTTCACTTCCTCGGTGACTTCACCGCGGAAACGGCCGTCGGGCAGGCGGATGATCCGCGTGCCGTGGATCGGGCAATCGATCTGCCGGCGCAGGCGCGCCAGCAGCGGGTTCGCGGTGGTCTTGCGGCCGAAGAAGGTCACGGGAACGCCGTTGGTCAGATACTGGTCGACCAGCATCGCGACGTGCTGGCCGTTCTTCAGCGCCTGCGCCAGCTTGAGCGGGGCGTCGCGGCCGGCCGGGACCAGCGTGCCCAGATTGACGGCGCGGATGCGTTCGATGGCGCGATCGGCGGCCTCGATGTTCGGCCGCCGGAACAGGATGGTGGCGTCGAGCCCGTGCGCGGCGGCGGCAATTGGCGAGAGCTCCCAGTTGCCGAGATGCGCGGCGAAGAACAGCGCCGGCTTGCCGTCGTCACGCAATTGGTCGAACAGCTGCTTGCTGCGCGCGGAGAATTCGACGCGGCCCGGCTTGTCGGGATTGCCGGGATCATGGTCCCAGATGCGGTCGATATGCGCGAATTCGGCGCCGATGCGTCCGAGGTTGTGCCAGACGCCAGTCAGGATCTCCTCGATTTCCTGCGGTGACTTCTCCGGGAAGGCCGCCTTGAGGTTCTCGCGGCCGATGCGATCCTCGCGCAGCCGGCGGCCGATGAAATGCGCGGCATGGCCGAAGAATCGTGCGGTCTTCTCCGGATCGAAATAGCGCGTGGTACGCAGCAGCCCGGTCGTCAACGCGCCAATGGCGACATTGGTCACGGGCTTGGCAGCGTCGCGCAGCTGCGCCCTGGTGCGAAGGATCAGGCGTTTCATCGAGGCGAGGGCGCGGGCCTAAGCCGGCTCGCGCGTCAGGATCAGCGAGGCGTTCTGCCCGCCGAATCCGAACGAGTTCGACATCACGGCAGTCACCTTGGCGTCGCGCGCCTTGTTGCCGACCACGTCGAACGGGATCGCGGGATCGGGCACCTCGTAATTGATCGTCGGCGGGATCCGCTGATGCTCGAGCGTGAGCAGCGAGAAGATCGCCTCGACTGCGCCGGCGGCCGAGATGGTGTGGCCGACCATCGACTTGTTCGACGACACCGGGATGTTTTTGGTGTGTTCGCCGAACACTGCCGAAGTGGCAAGATATTCCATCTTGTCGTTTTCCGGCGTCGAGGTGCCGTGCGCGTTGATGTGGTCGATCTGCTCCGGCTCCATCCCGGCATCCGCGAGCGTCTTGCGCACGCAGCCGATCGCCGGTTTGCCGTCGGGGGCCGAGCGGGTGCGATGGAAGGAGTCGGTGAGCTCGCCGCAGCCGGCGACGACGCCCAGGATGCGCGCGCCGCGCGCCATCGCGGCCTCGTAGCTCTCGAGCACCAGCGCGCCGGCGCCTTCGGCCATCACGAAGCCGTCGCGGTTCTTCGAGAACGGCTTTGAGGCGCCCTGCGGCGGATCGTTCTGGGTCGAGAGAGCCGAGAGCAGCGAGAAGCGCACCATGGCTTCGGGATTGACCGAACCGTCGGTCGCGACGCACAGCGTTGCATCGGTCTCGCCGCGGCGGATCGCCTCGACGCCGAGCTGGATTGCGGTCGCGCCGGACGCGCACGCCGTCGAGAGCGAGATCGGCGACCCCTTGGTGCCGAAGGTCTCGGCGAGGTTGAGCGCGACCGAACCGAAGGTGAAACGCCGGTGGAAGTGCGCAAACTTGCCGCCGCTGCAGGTCGCCAGATAATCGATGATGCCAAAGTCCTTGGCCGGAACCTCGCGCGCGATTTCGAGCCGCTGCGGCCACTCGGTTTCGATCGGCGCGACCGCGAGAAACAACGGGCCGGGGAAGTCGCCCTTGTTGCCGATGCCGGATTGCTCCAGGGCCTCTTCAGTCGCGATCTCGGCGAGACGTTGCGACAGGCTGGTCGAGGAGAACGGGTCGACGGTGACGAAATCGACGGCGCCGGCCATCGTCGTCTTCAGGCTGTCGAGCGGGAAGCGCGTCACGGTCTTGATGCCGGACTCGCCGGCGGTGAGGCGCTTCCAATTGTCGGCCTTGCCGCCGCCGAGCGACGTCACGATTCCCATGCCGGTCACGACGACGATCGGTCGGCCGAATTTATCGCGTGGTGCTGTCATGGTGTCCCCGTCGGTGCTTGCGCAGAATTACTTGACGGCCTCGACCAGTGCCATGCCTTCGCCCTGCCAGTGGCCGACCCCCAATACGACAATTTGGGTTGGCGCTTCGGTCTTTTCAACCTCCAACCCGGTCGGGTCGTTGGCCGGATAGAGTGCGCCGCGGGAAATCGAGAGCGCGGCCAGCGCGAGCCCGAGCGGGAACTGGGCCTCCATGGTGTGCCCAAAGGTCGTCCCGGTGGCGCGCACGGCAAGGCCGGGATGTTGCCCGAGGAATTCGCGCTCTTCGCTGGTCGCAGGCTCGGCGCCGGTCGCGCCCGTGATCAGCACGGCGTTGTCGTTGCTGACCCCGAGCTGCGGCCACATCGCCCGCAGCGACTTCGTCACCGCGCCGGGCTGCTTGCGCTTGGCAAGATCGGCGACCACCTTGGTCAGCTTGGCATACGGCTTGGCGCCGCGCGCCTCGGCGTGCTCGCGCGATTCCATCACCAGGAAGGCGCCGGCGGACCCGATGGCAAAGCCCGGGTGATTCCTGCGGGCCCAGACCGGCGCGTATCGATCCTTGAGGGCAAAGTCGCCGAACGAATACAGCATCAAGAGGTCGCCGCGATCGCCATTATGGGCGGCGCCGACCAGCGCGATGTCGCTCTGTCCGGCGCCGATGCGCGCGACCGCGATCCGCGCGGCGTCGATGCTCGAGGCTTCCTCGCCCATGAAGGTGCGCGACGTCCCGCACACGCCATGAACGATCGCGATATTGCCGGCGAGCAGATTGGAGAGCTGGGCCAGGAACAGCGTCGGGCGCAGTTCGTTCATCAGCTTCTCGTTGAGCAGGGCGGGCGGCAGCTTGCCCTGCGCATCGGCGTTCATGATCGCGAGGTCGACATTGAGGTCACGCTCGCCGCCACCGGCAGCGATGATCATGTCCATCCGCGACAGGATTTCCTGATTGCCTTTGACGCCGGCGGAATCGAGCGCCAGCCCGGCGGCATAGGTGCCGATGCGCTGCCAAGTCTCCATCTGGCGCTGATCGCCCTTCTTCGGGATCTGGGCGTCGAAGCTGACGGGGGCGATCGGATGGATCACGTAGGGCGCAAGACGCTTGTCGTCGGCATTGACGCGCTTCTCACCGAGCGCCTGCCAATGCGCGTCCAGTCCCTCGCCGAGCGAGGAGAGCAGGCCGACGCCGGTGATCCAGACTCCTTCTCAGCCATTACTCATTGCCTGCTGCGGAAACCCGATCCTGTTGGCCATCGCATCCATGTGCACGCGCAAGTCCGGGTTGGGGAAGGGGATATGACGGAAGGTCAGCTCGGCATTGCATTTGAGCTCCTTGCCGACACGGACCTTCGCCGAGGTCACAGTGAAGCCTGAACCTTCGTGTTCGATCTTGGCGTCGATCGTCAGGGTCGAGCCGGGGCTGACGAAGCCGCGCATCTTGGCTTCCTTGACCATGGCGAGGAAGGGCATGCGCTCGAACTTGGTCAGACCGAGGATCAGCCAGCCCGAGCTCTGCGCCATCGCTTCGGTGAGCAGCACGCCGGGCATGATCGGATAGCCCGGGAAATGCCCGGCGAACACCGAATGGCTCGCCGGCGGAACGTACGCCTCGACGACAATGGTCTTTGCGTCGAGGTTGAGCTCGACGATCCGATCGATCAGCTGAAAAGTTTCAAGCTGCATGGCGGGCGATTACGAGGCCGAGCCCGCGCCCGCGTTCTTGGCCGCAACCAACTCGTCGATGCGGTCGGCGAGATTCTGCAACACGAAGTACTGCTCCGTCGTGGCTTTGCCGTCGTTGACCTCCTGGGTCCACTTTTCGAGCGGCATCTTGATCCCGAAGGCCTTGTCGATGGCGAAGGCGATGTCCAGGAAGTCGAGGCTGTCGATCCCCAGATCGTCGATCGCGTGGCTCTCCGGCTTGATCGTATCGCGCGGGATGTCGCAGGTCTCCGCAATAATGTTGGCGATCTGCTCGAATGTGGAAGACATCATTAAGCCTTTGATATATTGAAGGTAATTCCGGGTCAACTCGGAGGAGGCGGGCGCGTTGCCCCGGAATGCCCTATTGCTGCTGCCGGGAGTCGTGTGCCCGTATATCGGAGCAGGGCCGTTAGTTCAATGGAGCTTGGCCGGCCTCGCCAGGACGGTTTTTGAGCCTGGTTCCGGCCAGCCTAGGTGCGCGGCATCACCGTAATCTTCGCGCAATCCCGGCGGCCCATCAGCACGCAATCCTGGGTCTTGCGCAGATCGGCGATGCTCATGGCGAGCCAGATACCGATCGCGGTCAGCGCCACCGTGAAGGCAAAGGCGGCGATATTGGCGAGCATGCGCTGGCGGAAGTCATCCGGCTCCTCGCGCGGCTTCTCATAGCGGGAGAGGTCGTTGGCGACGGAAACGGGAGCGACGGAAGCCGGGCGGGTCGATCGGATCGGGTCCTCGCGCTTGCCCGGCGGCTGCGCCGAAGTACGCGGCCGGAATTTGAGCACCACGTGCTCGTCTTCCGAGGAAATTGGCCGCTGCGTCTTCACTGTTGTCAGTCCGGTCGCGTCGCCGCTCATGTTTAGCATGTCCGGCGCGTTTCACACCTAAAATCTTGATACCCGCAGAGGTGGTATTTATCCTTCGATGGTCTCGTGGAACCGACTGTAGTCGATCCGCAGACGGCCGTCGTCGGTCGCCTGCAGGATCTCGGCATAGCGATGGCCGAAGCGGACGTCGGAATGTTCATAAGATTTTCGCGCATGCAAGGTTTGCGCTGCAACGTCGTCATAGCCCGACACGAAGAGGCCGAGACCGGCATTGAGGGCTTGCAGGTCCGCGGCGTCGAGGCCGGCGAGCGGGCTGTCCTGGTCGATCACATGAAACAGGGTCCAGCTCAGCGCCAGCGCCGGGCTTTCGCTGCGCACGAGCGGCAGTTCGTAGAACCGGCGGTATGGCGTGCCTTCCTTGCTGACGCCGTTCTTGAACAGCCACAGCCGTGCGGTGGCATTGGCGATGATGTTGTGCCGCTCGTTGGCAAGACGGATCATCAGCGTCAGCTCGCCCTCATGGTTCGAGATCACGGGGTTGTCGGCGAACAGCAGCCGCGCGCTCGGCCGCGAGAAGCGGGCGAAGATCAGCCCCGTCATCAACGACATCGAGAAGATGCCGGTGAAGAGCTCGATGGCGGCGATGAAGTGCCCGTAGTGGGTCTGCGGGTGCATGTCGCCGTAGCCGGCGGTCGAGAGTGTTTCGATGCTGAAATACAGGTAGTCGATGTACTGGCCGTCAGGCACGTTGGCGATCGGATGATCGCCGAGCCAGTAGAGCAGCGCGAAGACAGCGTTGAAGGTGATGAACACCAATGCTGCACCGCCGATAAAGGCGGGCCACGATGCCGTCATGCAACGGTGGCTGATGTCCGCCCAGAAACTGAGCTCCAGCCCCTCGGTCACGACCTCGCGGTTGCCGAGGCGGACCGTGCGTGCCTTCACGCGTTCGCTTGCTCTCAAAGCCATTCCGCCGGACCGGCTCTTTCGTCTGCCTGAGACATCATGTCATAATGGAACCCATTCCGGAGTGCCGGTCAAACGGGAGTACAATCATGGCCCATACGCGCGAGCCTTACGTCAAACCGGTCCCGATCCTGTCACTGCGACCGACCCAGATGACGGTCGGAATGCAGGAGGTGAAGGAGAAGCGGAAGCGCTGGCGCGAGCACAGATCGGACAAGAAGCGCGCCGAGCTTCTGGGCAAGCACATGATCCCGGTGGTCCATGGTCCCGACGATCGCTACTATGTGGTCGACCACCATCACATGCGCGCGCGCTGCACGAGGAGGGCGTCAAGGACATCCTGGTCACCGTGATCGGCGATCTCACCATGGTCGAGCGTGACGTGTTCTGGGGCGTGATGGACAACAAGCGCTGGGTCTATCCCTACAACTCGAAGGGTGAGCGCTGCCACTTCAGGGACATTCCGAAATCGATCAAGGATCTCAAGGACGATCCATTCCGCAGCCTTGCCGGCGAGATGCGCCGGGCCGGCGGCTTCGCCAAGGACACGACGCCGTTCAGCGAATTCCTGTGGGCCGATTTCCTGCGTCGCCACATCCCGCGCAAGACGGTGGAGAACAATTTCGCCAAGGCGCTGGAGAAGGGACTGGCGCTGGGTCGCAGCGGGGCAGCGGTCTATCTGCCCGGCTGGTGCGGGCCGGCATCCGACGATTGAGGCGGCGCGGCTTCCGAATTGTGCGGATAGTCCTTGCCGCCGAGCGCGTGGTGCAGCCATCGCTCGATCCGCCTGCCGAAGGTTAGCAGCAGGAATGCCAGCGCAAGGGCGGTGAGGACGATCGGCCAGTGCCCAGCGCCGCAGACGATCCCGACGCATGCGGCGAAGAACGCGCATGCGGCGCTGGTCAGGCCGTGGACCTGAGAGCGGTCGCCCTGACGCACGATCACGCCGGCGCCGAGAAATCCGATGCCGGTCAGCACGCCCTGGATCACGCGGCTCACCGCATCGGTGAACTGGCCGGGCTGAACCGCCTGCAATGCCAGCAGCACGACGGTGGCCGTCGAGAGGCTGACGAGACCAAGCGTCTTCAGGCCGATCGGCTTGCCGCGGAGGTCGCGGTCGAGCCCGATCGCGCCGCCGGCAAGCATGGCCGCGCCGAGGCGCAGGATGATCTCGCTCCAGTCTGCCAAGATGTCCTCTACAGGCCGTCGTCTATTTCGGCTGCCGCCCGAGCATGTAGAACTCGGCGTTCGGCCGCATGCCGGTGATGTTGGCGAGCCGGTTCGAGAGCGCGAAGAACGCCGCAACCGCGGCGATGTCCCAGACGTCGTCGTTGCTGAAGCCGTGGGCGGCCAGCGCGGCGAAGTCCGCCTCCGCGACCTCCTCGGCCGCGCGGCTCACCTTCATGGCGAAATCGAGCATCGCGCGCTGCCGCGGCGTGATGTCGGCCTTGCGGTAGTTGATCGCGATCTGGTCGGCGATCTCCGGGTTCTTGGCGCGGATGCGCAGGATCGCGCCGTGGGCGATCACGCAATATTGGCACTGGTTGGCAGCGCTGGTCGCCACCACGATCATCTCGCGCTCGGCCTTGGAGAGGCCGGAGTCCTTTTCCATCAGCGCGTCATGATAGGCAAAGAAGGCGCGAAACTCGTCGGGCCGGTAGGCCAAAGTGAGGAAGACGTTCGGCACGAAGCCGGATTTCTCCTGCACCGCCAGGATGCGGGTGCGGATATCCTCGGGGAGCTTGTCCAGAGCGGGCGTCGGGAAGCGATTTGCGGTCGGCTGCGTCATGAGATGGTTCCGGCATGCCGCATGGATGCGGCGTCACGGGAAACCATAGAGGATGACGGGTCGGGCGAAGGCGCATCGGCGCCTTGACCGAATCCTGGCGAAATACGGCTAGCGCAGCGGCTTCTTCAGCAGCGAGAAGCGATCGGGATCGAGACCGAGTGACGGCTGCAGCATCGGCGCCTCGGCGGGCGCATGGTGCGCGCTGGCGGCGGAGCGTTGAAATTGGCATCGCCGCTCGGCGAATCGCGATGCGAGGTGGCGCCGCGCCAGCGCTCCAGCACGGCGCTGACGAAATGCATGTCATGGCCGGCGGTGACCGACGGCACCGTCGCGATGGTGGCCTCGCCGCGCGGCAGCTGGTGCGGCGGCACCTCCTTGAAGCGCAGCCGGGTCGGCAGCGCGACGCCTTCGCCGAACGCCAGCACTTCGCGGGTGCCGAGCGAGGGCACGAACGACAGCAAATTGGCGGCGGCATCCGACACCGCCGAGCGCAGCAACGCCTGGTCGCGGTCGTTGGCAAGCCGCATCGTGAACAGCGTGTTGCACTGGGAGATGATGGTGGCGTCGAGCTCGGCCGGACGCTGGGTGATCAGGCCGAGATAGACGCCGTATTTGCGGCCTTCCTTGGCGATGCGCGACACCGCCTTGCGGGTCGGCCCGAAGCCGATGTTGCGGTCCGCGGAGGCATAGCGGTGCGCCTCCTCGCAGACGAACAGCATCGGCGAGACGCCGTCGCTCCACAGCCCGAAATCGAATGCCATGCGGCACAGGACCGACACCACGGAATCGACGACTTCGGCGGGGAAGCCGGCAAGCTGCATGATGGTCATCGGCTTGCCGTTGGCGGGCAGGCGGAACAGGTGGCTGATCACCTCCGCCATGGTATCGCCGCCGACATTGGCATTGTCGAACATGAAGGCGTAGCGCGGATCGTTGCGCACTGCGTCGATGCGCGAGATCAGCTTGTGATAGATGATGCGCGAGGAGCGGTTCTCGAGCTTGCCCATGCGCTCGTCGATCAGCGAGATCAGGTCGACGAGGCGATAGGGCACCGGCGTGTCGACAGTGTAGCCGACCTGCTTCGGGTCGATGCGCTTCAGTCCCAGACCGACCCGGTCGGAGTTCTGGTACTGGGTGTAGATGCCCTTCGCCATCGGGATCACTTCGGCGAGGATGTCGAGTTCTTCGGGCACGCCGGGCCGGCCGCCGAACAGCACGTCGACGATCTCCTCGAAGTTGAACAGCCAGAATGGCAGCTTCAGGTTTCGCGGGTTGAGCACCTGCGCGCGCTCGCCGAAGCAGCGGCCGTATTCGTTGTGGACGTCGAGCAGGAAGATGCGCAGGTTCGGCCGCGACTTCAGGATCTCGTTGAGCAGCAGCGACACGCCGGTGGATTTGCCGACGCCGGTCGAGCCGAGCACCGCGAAGTGCTTGGACAGCATTTCCTCGACGTCGACATAGGCGATGACGGAGCGATCCTGTTGCAGCGTGCCGACATTGATCTGGTCCGAGCCGCTCGGTGCATAAACCGTGCGCAGCTCCTGGTTGGTGATCAGATCGGTGCTGTCGCCGATGGTCGGATAGTGGGTGACGCCGCGCTGGAATTTCGGGCGGTCGCCGCCGAGGATTTCGCCGAGCAGGTCGACCGAGGCGGTCGCCATGTATTCGTCGGACGCCGGCAGATTCTCGCACGACACCTCGGTGATCATGGCGACGATGACCGATGTCGCGCAGCGGATGCTGACGAACCGGCCGACGGTCGCGCGCATTTCTGAAAGTTGCATCTGGCCGCCTGCCAGCAGCCCCACCCGGGCCTGCGAGCCGCGCACAGAGATCACACGTCCGAAAGGTGTCACAGTTCCAGCCTGGCTCGTTCTCGAAATCTAAATGTCCGGACCAATATGCCCGCCCGGGATTGGAAAAACCGTTAAGTCGCCGGGGTTCGGCATCGGCTAAATCTACACCTTCCCGGTGACGATTTGTTTCTATCGTGCCGCGAGATTGCGCCCGGTCGCGCGCATCGGCGGCGAAATCGTCGCTTTCCGGCACAGTAGCGTTTGTTTCACGGTTTATCTGTTAATATCGGATTCACCATCTTCGAGGAGTGCATCGGCGGCTCCGTAGCTTTACGGGGGTTCGGCGCGATGTGTTGCGCGATGGCTCCAGGTATCGTGTAACCGATTGCTAACTGCGAGTTGTAACGACCTTTCCATTTGTGCTGCGTAACGATGCCGCGCTCGGGAGAGATCAGCGTGCGCATCGAACATCGCAATTCATCGCCAGGGAATGCCGACGCCGGTTCGACCAAGGGACTGGCGTTCTGCGCCGGCCTGCTCGTCGGCAGCCTGCTCGGAAGCGTCACCGCGCAATGGAGCGAGCGCGAAGGCCTGCTGATGGCGGCGTTTGCGATCATGGCCACGATCGTCTTCCTGCTGCTGAAGCGGCACGAAATCTCCGACGCTCGGCTCGCCACCGAGCGCCGCAATCTCATGACCGCGGTGAACAACATTCCGCAGGGGCTCGTGCTCTACGACGCGTCGGCGCGCATCATCATCTGCAACGGTCCTTACATCGAGATGTTCGGGCTTTCCCCCGACGTGGCGAAGCCGGGCTGCACCATGCAGCGGCTGATCGCGCACCGCCAGGAGACCGGCTCGTTCGACGGCGACGTCGACGCGTTCTGCGATGCCATCATCCGCAATGTGAAGCTGGGCAAGGCGACGCGTCAGCTGACCGAGGCACCGGGCGGCCGCGCGATCGAGATCGTCAACAAGCCGCTGCCGGACGGCGGATGGGTGGCGACCATCGAGGATGTCACCGAGCGGACGCGAACCGAGAACAAGATCGCCTACATGGCGCATTATGATGCGCTCACCGATCTGCCCAATCGCGTGCTGTTCCGCCAGCGCCTCGAACAGGCGCTGAGGACGATGGGCCCGGATGACCAGCTCGCGGTCATGTATATCGATATCGACGAGTTCAAAGCCGTCAACGACGCGCTCGGCCATCAGATCGGCGATGAACTGCTGACGGCGGTCGCCGACCGCCTGCGCTCCTGCCTCGGAGAGAGCGATGTCGCGGCACGGCTCGGCGGCGACGAATTTGCCGTGATCCAGACCGCGGTCCGCGATCAGACCCAGACCATGCAGCTGCTCGCCGCGATCTACCAGAGGATCCGCCAGCCGATCGATTGCAGCGGACACCTGATCACGACCGACGCCAGCATCGGCATCGCGGTGGCGCCGGCCGACGGCACCGACCTCGATCAATTGCTGCGCAACGCCGACCTTGCGCTCTATGGAGCGAAGAGCGATGGCCGCCGCACCTACCGCTTCTTCGAGGCCGGCATGGACGCGCGCGCCAAGGCGCGGCGCAATCTGGAGCTGGAGCTGCGCCAAGCCATCGTCGAGGGCAGCTTCGAGCTGCATTATCAACCGCTGCTTCATCTCGGGGACGGCAGGGTCAGCTGCTGCGAGGCGCTGCTGCGCTGGCGCCATCCCGAACGCGGCACGATCTCGCCGGCGGATTTCATTCCGGTCGCCGAGGATACCGGCCTGATCAATGATCTCGGCCACTGGGTGCTCAACACCGCGTGCCGGGAGGCCGTGAACTGGCCGGATCATATCCACGTCGCGGTCAACGTGTCGCCGATCCAGTTCAAGAGCCAGGCGCTGGCGCTGAACGTCGCCGCAGCGCTGGCGGCGTCGGGGCTCGCGCCCGCACGGCTTGAGCTTGAGATCACCGAGGCGGTGCTGATCCGCGACGACGAGGCCGCGCTCGATATCCTGCATCAGCTGCGCGACCTTGGTGTGCGCATTGCGCTCGACGATTTCGGCACCGGCTATTCGTCGCTCAGCTATCTGCAGCGCTTTCCCTTCGACAAGATCAAGATCGACCGCGCCTTCATCAAGGATCTCGCCGGGACCGGCGCGTCGTCCACGATTGTCCAGGCCGTCGTGAACATCGCTGCCGCGAGCGACATGACGACCACCGCCGAGGGCGTCGAGACGGAGCAGCAGCGCAGTCTGCTGCGCATCCTCGGCTGCACCGAGATGCAGGGCTACCTGTTCAGCCGGCCGGTGCCGGATGTCGAAATCCGCAGGCTGCTGTCCTCGCATCGCGAGGACGCCGTCTCGGTCGCCTGACCGCGGGCGGTTTCCCTATGTGATTCCGGCCACGGAATGCCGCGCAGGCGCCGGCCATCCTGTTGAGACGCAACAAGAGGGCCCTGCCATGTACTATCTCGTGAATGCGCTTCTCGTTCTGGCGATCGCGTTCTTCTTCTTCCTGCCGATGACCGACCGCCGCACGGCGCGGATGAAGCTCTGCATGGTATGCGCGCTCGCCGTCGCGCTGACGGTGTCGGCGACCATGTCCCGGCCGCATGATGCGGCGCCGGTAATGGCGTCCAAGGGGTAGGCGCGGACGCTGCTAGCGGCCCGCGGCTGCGATTACCGGCGCCAATAATTTGTTGACGAGACCTAATCCTTTGTACACTAGTACAATCGCGCCGGCACCGCTCGCCCGAGCGGAAAGACGTCGGTGGCGTCGTGCGAGGAGAACGCCCCATGCAGCCGGAACCGATCTTCGATCTCGCTCATCTCGGGCACATGGAGTTGCTGACGCCGAAGCCGGACGAGAGCTTGAGGTTCTTCGTCGATGTGATGGGCATGACGGTCAGCGGCCGACAGGGCGAGTCGGTCTATCTGCGTGGCTGGGACGACTATGAGCGCTATTCGCTGAAGCTGACCGCATCGAAGACCTCTGGCATGGAGCACATGGCGCTGCGGGCGCGCAGCCCGCAGGCACTCGAGCGCCGCGTCGCCGCGCTGAAGGGCTCGGGCTTCGACATCGGCTGGATCGACGGCGACATGGGGCAGGGGCCGGCATTCCGCTGCCGCGATCCCGACGGCCATATCATCGAGCTCTATTACGAGACCGAATGGTACGAGGCGCCGGCCGGGCTGAAGCCTGCGTTAAAGAACCAGGCGCAGCGCTTTCCGGCCCGCGGCGTCAATGTCCGCCGGCTCGACCACCTCAACTGCCTCGCGGTCGACATCAGGGCCAATCGCCTGTTCTTCGAGAACTACCTCGGATGCCGCACCACCGAGCAGATCGTGCTCAACGACGGCACGGAAGCAGCGATGTGGATGACCATGTCGAACAAGAGCTACGACTTCGCCTACACGCGTGACCACTACGGCAAGCGCGGCCGATTCCATCATGTGACCTACGCGCTGGACAGCCGCGAGGAGATCCTGCGGGCCGCCGATATTTTCCTCGAGCATGGGGTGCATATCGAGACCGGCCCGCACAAGCACGCGATCCAGCAGACCTTCTTCCTCTATGTCTATGAGCCCGGCGGCAACCGCGTCGAGGTCGCCAACGCCGGAGCCCGCCTGATCCTGGCGCCGGACTGGAAACCGATCGTGTGGACCGAGGAGGAGCGCAAGAAGGGCCAGGCGTGGGGATTGAAGACGATCGAGTCGTTCCACACCCACGGCACGCCACCGGTGATCGACTAGGCGCCGGACTGCGGCAAAAACGACCGATCGCGCGCGTCGATAGGCCGCCACGCACAGGCGCGGTCCCTGACGACAACATCGACGCACAACCATATGATCCGGGTCGAGAGGGCGAGCGCTGCGCAAGTGCGCGGCACGTGGACCGCTGGAAACAGGACAATGGTTGGCAAGACGTCCAAGAGGTCGGCGAAGAGCGCAAAGAAGCGAGCCGCGACGCGCGCGGGCGCAAAGCCGCGCCTGCTCGCGGGCGGCAATCCGCAGATCGCGAAGGGAGTTGGTGACGCGCCCGTGCAAGCCTATATCGCGGCGATGCCGGGGTGGAAGAGCGAGGTCGGACGCAGGCTTGACGAGCTCATTGTGCGGACCATCCCCGGCGTGCACAAGGCAGTGAAATGGAACTCGCCACTTTACGGCGTGGCAGGCGAAGGCTGGTTCCTCGGCATCCATGTCTTCACGCGCTACATCAAGGTGGCGTTTTTTCGCGGCGCATTGCTACGTCCCGTACCGCCGGGCGAGTCCAAGCAGCAGCACACGCGCTACCTCAACATCCACGAGAACGACCAGCTCGACGAAGCCCAGTTCACCGCCTGGGTGAAGCAGGCCAGTCAATTGCCCGGCGAACGGATCTGAGCGGCCGCGCAAGCGAAGCCCGGTGAGCCACGGCCATCACGCGCCGTCGGTGCGGCCATGCACGCGCGATCATTGCCTCGCCTCGGGCGTTTGGTGTTAGGCTGCACCAAAGCACGATGAATCGTCATCGCGCCTTGTTGTCCTGGCATGGTCTTCTCGGAAAGCCGCTTCGTGCTTTTCCGGATCATGCTCTGGTAACGTCAGAGGAAAACGTCGATGAGCGAACACACGACGGACAAGCGCGTGCGAGAGGCGTCTCGCAGGCGATTTCTTCAGGCGGGTGCGGCACTGGCCGGAGGCTCCGCGATGGCGGGAGTTGCCGGTTCTCCTGCGCTTGCCGAACAGGGGAAGAATCTTCCGCCCAACGTGCCGGAGTGGATGAAAGCGCCCGGCGACCCGATGGGAAGCCAGCCCTACGGCACGCCATCGGCTTACGAGAAGGGCGTCGTCAAGAACATCTCGAAGGCGCTGCCGCAATATATCTCCGCATCGGGCCGCACGCCGTTGCAGGAGCTTGACGGCATCATCACCCCGAACGGTCTGTTCTACGAACGCCACCATGGCGGCGTGCCGACCATCGATCCGGCCGAGCACCGGCTGATGCTGCATGGCATGGTCGATCGCCCGCTGGTGTTCACAATGGAGGACATAAGGCGCTTTCCGTCGCAGTCGCGCATCCATTTCCTCGAATGCTCCGGCAATCCGGTCTACACCAAGCCCTACGGCAAGACGGCGTCAGACCTCGTCGGCCTCCTGAGCTGCGCGGAATGGACCGGCGTGCCGCTGAAGACGGTGCTGGACGAAGCGGGCCTGCAGGCGGGTGCCAAGTGGATTGTTGCCGAAGGCGCCGATGCCGCCGCGCTGACGCGCTCGATCCCGATCGAGAAGTGCCTCGACGACGCCATGCTGGTCTACAGCCAGAACGGCGAGCGGCTGCGTCCGCAGCAGGGCTATCCGCTGCGCCTCTTATTGCCTGGCTTCGAGGGCAACATGAACGTGAAGTGGCTGCGCCGCCTCAAGGTCACAGCCGAGCCGGCCTATTCGCGCGAGGAGACCTCGAAATACACCGACCCGATGCCCGACGGCACGTCGCGCGAATTCACCTTCTACATGGAGGCCAAGTCGATCATCACGCGGCCGTCGGGCGGGCAGAAGCTGACCACGCACGGCTTCCATCAGATCACCGGGATCGCCTGGAGCGGCCACGGCAAGATCAAGAGCGTCGAGATCTCGCTCGACGAGGGCAAGAGCTGGCAGCAGGCGGAGCTCCAGGAGCCGGTGCTGACGCGCGCGCTGACCCGCTTCCGCTTGCCATGGCACTGGGACGGCACGCCTGTCGTGATCCAGAGCCGCGCCATCGACGAGACCGGCTACGTGCAGCCGACGCTGGCGGAATTGGTCAAGGTGCGTGGTCTCAATTCGTTCTACCACAATAACGCGATCTGGCCCTGGCGCATCGATGCGAATGGTGAGGTGACGAATGCCCAGGCGTAACCTCAAGGCAGCGTTTCTGGTGGGGGCGATCGCGATGCTCGCGGCTGCTGCGCAGGCCGAGGATCGCTTTGGCATCGGGCGTCCGGCAACGCCCGCCGAGATCGCCGGCTGGAACATCGATATCGGCCGCGACGGCTCCAACCTGCCGCCGGGCAGTGGCAGCGCCGAGCGCGGCCGCGCTGTGTTCGCCGAGCAATGTGCGACATGCCACGGCGACAACGGGCAGGGCGGCGTCGGCGATCGTCTGGTCGGCGGACAGGGCACGCTGGCAAGCCCAAAGCCGATCCGAACCGTCGGCAGCTACTGGCCCTATGCCCCGACCCTGTTCGACTACATCAGGCGCGCGATGCCGCAGAACGCACCGCAGTCGCTGAGCAATGAGGACGTCTACGCGGTGTCCGCCTACATCCTCAGCCTCAACGGCGTCGTCCCCGCCAATGCCGTGCTCAACGCCAAGTCGCTCGCCGCGGTCAAGATGCCGAACCGCGATGGGTTCGTCTCCGACCCGCGGCCCGACGTGCATAATCACTGAGCTGCGAGACGCTCGTCGCGAACCGCCGTGGTCATGCCCCACGGAGGGCGCCTCGCAGCATTGTGACTTCCTGCCTCTGTGCCCCGAATTTGATCGTCACCACATCAGAGATGGGCACAGGGCCTTCCTGCCGCCCCAGGGCAACTTTCAATTGATGCATCGGAGAGGTCAGATGGCCGGACTCAGGGCCGTTGCAGCCGCTGTGCTGCTGGTGGGAATGACATTCACGCCGGTGTCGGCCCAGATTTCGGAGCCGGCCCTTTTTGACGCGCAGAATCCCGGGCGCAGCGCGATCAACGGCGGTGCGCTCACACCATGGGGTGAAGCGCAGGCGGCAGCACAACGCAGCGGCAACCCCGCGAACGCCTACGGCGCCGTGCCGCCGGCACCATCCTCGTCCTGCGCACGCTACCGTTCGTTCGATCCGGCGTCCGGCACTTACCTTGGCCGCGATGGCCGCCGCCATTCCTGCCGATAGGCAACGTACCGCGCTTGACCGCCGTTCTTGGCGGTGGATAAGGGCGCCGGCAATTGCCCGGCGCGCGAACGGCCGCGCGTCAAGCGCGCTATAGTCTGCCGGTCGCAGCGGGTCCCGCCGGATCCGAGCGGCGGAGGACAGGCGGAGGGCTCCCGGCGTGACCGACATCCTGGCCGGCTTCTGGGATCGAAAATCGACCTCCGAGCTGTTGCGGGAGGCGGCGCGCGCCGACGGCGACGCGGAGACGCCGGCCTTCAAACGCTCGCTCTCGGCGTTGCAACTGGTCACGCTCGGCATCGGCGGCATCATCGGCGCCGGCATTTTCGTGCTGACGGGGCACGCGGCCGCAGCCAATGCCGGCCCCGCCGTCACGCTCTCCTTTATGCTCGGTGCGGTCGCCTGCGCCTTTGCCGGCCTGTGCTACGCCGAGATGTCGTCGACCGTGCCGATCTCCGGCAGCGCCTATACTTACGCTTATGCCACGCTCGGCGAATTGATCGCCTGGATCATCGGCTGGGACCTGATCCTCGAATATGCCGTCGGCGCGATCGCGGTCTCGGTCGGATGGTCCGGCTATTTCGTCAGCTTCATGCGTGATTTCGGCATCAATCTGCCGCAGCAATTCACCTCGGCGCCGCTCGCCTATGACACCAATACCGGGGTCTGGTCGTCGACCGGCTCGGTCATCAACATCCCGGCGATGGTGATCATTGCGTTCGTCACCACGCTGCTCGTGGTCGGCATTCGCGAGTCCGCGCGATTCACTAGCTTCGTCGTCGTGGTCAAGCTCGTCGTCATCGCGTTGTTTCTCGCCGCCGCAGCCTCCTCCGTATCGCTGGCGAACTGGGTGACGGCGGGTAATCCGGAGGGCGCGCTGATCCCGCCGAATGCCGGTCCCGGCGCATTCGGCTGGTCCGGCGTGGTCCGCGGCGCGGCGGTGGTGTTCTTCGCCTATATCGGCTTCGATGCGATCTCGACCGCAGCGCAGGAGGCGAAGACGCCCGCGCGCGACATGCCGATCGGCATCCTCGGCTCGCTCGTGATCTGCGCCGCGCTCTATGTCGCGGTCGGCTTCGTGCTGACCGGCATCGTGCCGTATGACAAGCTCAGCGTGCCGGATCCGATCGCCGTCGGCATCGATGCGGTTGGCATCGGCTGGCTCGGTCCCTTCATCAAGCTCGGCATCCTGTTCGGGCTGACGTCGGTGATCCTCATCATGCTGCTGGCGCAGCCGCGGATCTTCCGCGCCATGGCGCATGACGGGCTGCTGCCGGGCTTTGCCGCAAAGATCCACCCGCGCTTCCAAACCCCCCATGTCTCAACCATCTTCGCCGGCACCGTCGCTGCCATTCTCGGTGGCCTGCTGCCGATCGGACTGGTCGGCGAGCTCGTCTCGATCGGCACGCTGTTCGCATTCACCGTGGTCTCGATCGGAACGCTGGTGCTGCGCGTGCGCGATCCGCAATTGCCGCGCCCGTTCAAGGCGCCGGCGATCTGGCTGGTGGCCCCGGCTGCCGCCGGAACCTCGCTGTTCCTGATGTTCGGCCTGCCGCTCGACACCTGGATCAGGCTCGCGGTGTGGCTCGTGATCGGGCTGGCGATCTATGCGGCCTACGGCAGACGCCACAGCCGGCTGCGGATGCACGGCGAGGGCCTATAGTGCGCATGCGAGCGGCCTGCTAGGTTCGCGCGCTAAGGTCGTAAAGCCGCGATAGTCGGCGCAGGTCCCGGGAGGCTTCCATGCAAAATTCAACGATGCGCGCGCGGTGGATCGCCGCCGCGATGGTTTCGATCGGCCTCGCATCGGCTGCTCCCGCGCGCGCGGCGTCGGTGGCGCCGGTCGCCGCCGAGAACGGCATGGTGGTCTCGGCGCAGCATCTCGCAACGCAGGTCGGCATCGAGGTGTTGAAGCGGGGCGGCAACGCGGTCGACGCGGCGGTTGCGGTCGGTTACGCGCTTGCGGTGGTCTATCCCGCCGCCGGCAATCTCGGTGGTGGCGGGTTCATGACCATCCAGCTTGCCGACGGCCGCAAGACCTTCCTGGATTTCCGCGAAACGGCGCCGAAGGGTGCCACCGCCAACATGTATCTCGACAAGGACGGCAACGTCGTCGCAGGCCTCTCGACCAAGGGGCACCTCGCGGTTGGCGTGCCGGGCTCGGTGGCTGGCATGGAATATGCGCGCGAGAAGTACGGCACGATGAAGCGCGCGGACGTGATCGCGCCGGCGCTGCAACTCGCCGAGGACGGCTTCGTACTGGATCAGGGCGACATCAGCATGTTCCAGACCGCGACCAAGGATTTTCAGGAGGATCCGGCCTCGGCCGCGATCTTCCTCAACAATGGCAAGCCGTTCCAGGTCGGCGAGCGGCTGACGCAGCACGAGCTCGCCGAGACGCTGCGCGAAATCAGCAAGCGCGGCACCGATGGTTTCTACAAGGGCTCGGTAGGGGCGGCGATCGTCGCCTCGAGCCAGGCCGGCAAGGGCCTGCTCACCCAGGAGGACCTCGACAACTACAAGGTTCGCGAGCTCGCGCCGGTCGAATGCGACTATCGCGGCTACCACGTGGTCTCGGCGCCGCCGCCAAGCTCGGGCGGCGTCGTGATCTGCGAGATATTGAACATCCTCGAGGGCTATCCGCTCAAGGATCTCGGATACCACTCCGCGCAGGCGGTGCATTACCAGATCGAAGCGATGCGCCACGCCTATGTCGATCGCAACAGCTATCTGGGCGACCCCGACTTCGTGAAGAA
Organism: Bradyrhizobium viridifuturi; assembly: GCF_001238275.1. GTDB lineage: Bacteria > Pseudomonadota > Alphaproteobacteria > Rhizobiales > Xanthobacteraceae > Bradyrhizobium > Bradyrhizobium viridifuturi. The sequence goes on along the minus strand of NZ_LGTB01000008.1, from coordinate 151,727 downwards.
TCCGCTCGAGCGGCTGCTCGACAAGAATTACGCCGCCAAGGTCCGTGCCGTGATCGACCCGGCCAAGGCCGGCGTGTCCAAGGAGATCAAGCCCGGCGTTCCGCCGCATGAGGGCAGCAACACCACGCATTATTCGATCGCCGACAAGGACGGCAACGCGGTGTCGGTCACCTACACGCTCAACGATTGGTTCGGCGCCAAGGTGACCGCGGCCAAGACCGGTGTGCTGCTCAACGACGAGATGGATGACTTCACCGCCAAGGTGGGCGTGCCGAATCTGTATGGTCTGGTGCAGGGCGAGGCCAATTCGATCGTGCCGGGCAAGCGCCCGCTGTCCTCGATGAGCCCGACCATCGTCACCAGGGATGGCAAGCCGGTCATGGTGGTGGGCACGCCCGGCGGCAGCCGCATCATCACGGCGGTGCTGCTGACGATGATCAACGCTATCGACTACGGCATGAACGCGCAGGAGGCCGTGGACATGCCGCGCTTCCACCAGCAGTGGCTTCCGGAGGCCACCAACCTCGAGAATTACACGCTGTCGCCGGATACGCGGAAGATGCTGGAAGGGATGGGCCACAAATTCGGCCCGCCGCAGCCGGCCAACCATCTCGCGGTGATCATCATCGGCGCACCGTTGCTCGGCGGCGAGCCGGTCGGCAACAACCGCTTCTATGGCGCGAATGATCCGCGCCGCAATTCAGGGCTGGCGGCCGGCTACTGATTGCCGTCGTGCGATCGCTCAGCGGCGGCAGGGCCTGCTGCCGCCGGATCGATCTCGGCTCAGGCGACGGCGCCCGATCTGCCGTCGTCGTGCCCGCTGGTCAGCAGCAAGCGCCGGCGGATCGCATCTTCGATGAGGGCCAGCGATTGCTTGGCTTCGCGGGCCTCGGCTTCGGCGGCCTGGGCGCGGTATTCGGCCGCATCGAGCTGCTCCTGCTGGGACTCGATGCGCCGTCGCGCCTCTTCGAGCGCCCGGGACGCGTCCCTCAGCTTGCGCTCGGTCGCGGCGATGATTTCGAGCTGGGCCTGTTCGGCGGCCTCGGCGCGGGCCTCGCCGGCGCGGGCCCTGTCTTCGATGCTGCGGAATAGATCCGCCGCCTGATAGACGAGGTCTAGGGCCTCGGTGCCCATCGCCGATGTGGGTGGTTTCGGAAATCCAACGATGTTCGGGTCGACGGCAAACGGCCGTTTAAAACCGCGCAGTGCCATGCAAGTCAGCCCCTCGCGAGTCGCGTGTATACCAACAACTTGCGGTAGTTATAGTTAATGGCCCGTTAATCGGATCGGCCGGCCGGCACTGTCCACCGGTTTATGATGGTGTCGTACCTGTAACGGCAACGGGGTAGTGGAAGCAGTGGGCCGGACCTGCGCTTTCCTTTCGCGACGCGCTCACCGCGCAAGCGGAGCGATTGCCGGCTGGAGCGCGTTCGGCGCACGGGCGGGCGAATCGGCGCGGGGAGGCGGGAGGCCGACGCAGTCCTGCGGGGCATTCCGCCTGGGATGGGGACCGCTGATTTGGCTGTGCGCGCGAGCCGGGCTCTATGGCATAAGTTTGACGTCTGGCACGCTTTAATTCTCCCGTGTTGAATTGCAGGTCCATGGTGCGACCGATATACCGGGCGGCCTAAGTGGCACGCAGCGCCCTCAGAACGAGCGACGTATTCGCCACGGAAAATCTGGTCGATGAAATTTCTGTTGCGGTTCTTCGGGTTCCTGTTCACCGCAGGAACCATCCTGTTCCTGGCCGGTCTGGCCGCGGTCGCAGGGCTGTTCTGGCATTTTTCCAAGGACCTGCCCGACTACTCGCAGCTCCAGAACTACGAGCCGCCGGTGATGACCCGCGTGCACGCGGCGGATGGATCGCTGCTGGGCGAGTTCGCCAAGGAGCGCCGGCTCTATCTGCCGATCCAGGCGGTGCCGAAACTCGTGATTAACGCGTTCCTCGCGGCCGAGGACAAGAATTTCTACGAGCACGGCGGCGTCGACTACACCGGCATGGCGCGCGCCGGCGTCGCCTACATCCAGAACTTCGGTTCCAACCGCCGTCCGCAGGGTGCTTCGACGATCACCCAGCAGGTCGCCAAGAACTTCCTTCTGACCAACGAGGTGTCGTTCAGCCGCAAGATCAAGGAAGCCCTGCTGGCGATGCGAATCGAGCGGGCCTATTCCAAGGACAAGATCCTCGAGCTCTATCTCAACGAAATCTATCTCGGCCTCGGCGCCTATGGCATCGCGGCGGCCTCGCTGGTCTACTTCGACAAGTCCGTCAATGAACTGACCGTTGCCGAAGCGGCATATCTGGCAGCGCTGCCGAAAATGCCGGCCAGCCTGCATCCGGTGCGCAACCATGCGCGCGCCGTCGAGCGCCGCAACTATGTGATCGACCGCCTGCAGGAGAACGGTTGGATCACTGCTGCCGACGCCGACAAGGCGCGCAAGGATCCGCTGACCGTCACCAACCGCAGCAGCGGCGCGCACACCTTCGCCGGCGAATATTTCTCGGAAGAAGTCCGCCGCGACATCTTCGAACGCTATGGCGAGAAGAAGCTCTATGAAGGCGGCCTGTCGGTGCGCACGACGCTGGATCCCAAGATCCAGGTGATGGCGCGCAAGGCGATGGTGGCCGGCCTCGTGAACTATGACGAGCAGCAGGGCTATCGCGGCGCGATCCAGAAGCTCGATCTGTCGGCCGATTGGGGCGTGCCGCTGGCCGAGATCAAGTCGCTCTCGGACATCTCGCCATGGCGGATGGCGGTGGTGCTGGAGAGCAACGACCAGTCGGCGCGGATCGGCTTCCAGCCCGGCCGTGAGCTCGGCGGCGCCATCAGCAAGCAGCGCGAGACCGGCATCGTGACGCTGGAAGGCGTGCGATGGGCGCGGGCAACGTCCGGCCCGTACAAGGGCAAGACGCCGACCTCGGTGGCGCAGGTGCTGCAGCCCGGCGACGTGATCTACGCCGATCCGCTGTTCACTAAGGACGGCAAGCCCGTCGAGGGCCAGTACCGGCTGCGCCAGATTCCCGAATTGTCGGGCGCGATGGTGGCGATGGATCCGCACACCGGCCGTGTGCTCGCGATGGTCGGCGGCTTCTCGTTCGATCAGAGCCAGTTCAACCGCGCGACGCAGGCCTACCGGCAGCCCGGCTCGACTTTCAAGCCGATCGTCTATTCGACGGCGCTCGACAACGGCTACACCGGCTCGACGATGATGATCGACGGTCCGATCGAGATCGACCAGGGCCAGGGCAATATCTGGCGGCCGGAGAACTTCTCCACCGGCAAGTATCTGGGCCAGGTCACGCTGCGCAACGCGCTCCGCCTGTCGCTCAACACCGTGACCGTGCGCCTCGCGCAGGAAATCGGCATGCCTGTGATCGGTGAGTACGCCAAGCGCTTCGGCGTCTATGACGAGCTGCCGAACTATCTCGCCTACGCGCTCGGCGCCGGCGAGACCACGGTGATGCGGATGGCCACGGCCTATTCGATGATCGCCAATGGCGGCGTCCGCGTGAAGCCGACTCTGATCGACCGCATCCAGGATCGCTACGGCCACACCATCTTCAGGCACGACCAGCGCGAATGCCGCGGCTGCGACGCGCCGGAGGGCTGGAAGAACCAGCCGGAGCCGCAGCTCGTCGACCGCCGCGAGCGGGTGCTCGACGCGATGACCGCCTATCAGATCACCTCGCTGATGGAGGGCGTGATCCAGGCCGGTACCGGCACCGCGCTGAAGGAGGTCGGCAAGCCGCTCGCCGGCAAGACCGGTACCTCGAATGAGGCCAAGGACCTCTGGTTCGTCGGCTTCTCGCCGGACCTCGTGGTCGGTCTCTATGTCGGCTACGACAAGCCGCGCTCGCTCGGCCGCAACGCGCAGGCCGGCCACACCGCGGCGCCGATCGCGCGCGACTTCCTGAAGCTCGCGCTGGCCGACAAGCCCGCCACCCCGTTCAAGCAGCCGGTCGGCATCCGCTTGGTGCTGGTCGACGCCAAGACCGGCCTGCGCGCCACGCCTGGTCAGAACCGGGGCGTGGTGCTCGAAGCCTTCAAGCCGGGCCAGGCACCGCCATACTATGATCCGACGCTGGTCGCCGGCACCGATGTGATCGACGGCACCCAGCAGGCAATTCCGCCGGACGCGGATCGCGCCGTGATGCGGTCAGGGACGGGCGGGCTGTACTGACGCCCGGCCGACAGGACACTCCGCCGACTGCCTTCTGTTCAGTCTCCTGCACCGCCGTGGCCACGCGGCGGTGCGGCGCTTTGTCAGGGCGCGTCATGCCGCCGAAGTTGAACGTGCCGGCCGCGGCGCCGACTCAAAATTGAGCCCTCGGAGAAGCAGGAAACGCGGCGTTCACGTTGCGTCGAAGGCGTCGGGCGCGCGTTAGGCCGTGAATCGCAATGATCAAGGCACTGGTTGCTGTAGTTCGGGTGATTTGGACCGTTATCGTGGTTGGCGCGGCAACTCTGATGGGCGCGGTCCTTGGATGGGTCTGGCATGGCTGGATTGGTGCCATCGCGCTCGGCACCATCGGATTTGGCCTTGGAGCCTTGCTTGCAGCCCATCCTGAGTTGCTCCTTGGAGTACTCGCCGAAATGTAACACCTTTGGCCGACGGCAGATCGGCCGGCAACTTTCACATCCATTCAACGCCATCAATGCTTGCCAAGCGTGGGACCAAGCGGGTAGAAGGTCGCTCTCGCGCGGGCGCTGATTTGGCAGGCGAACCCGCTGCACCGAGATGTCCAGTCATCCAGCTAAGCTGTTGATACCACGGACACTTCTTGGGGAATGGTGTAACGGTAGCACAACAGACTCTGACTCTGTTTGTCTTGGTTCGAATCCAGGTTCCCCAGCCAATCTGCGCCCGATGGCGAAGCCATCGTCCCAAATTCCGATGATTGCCTCTAGCAGCCTGCTGCCGACCCGCCGCGAAGCAGTGGCTGCCATCACGGCATCCAGGGTGGATTAGCGCGACGTATTCCACCATGGTCTCGCGCGCGTGGTCCTGGGTGTTGCGACAGAGGTTTAAGCTGATGGACGAGATTGTTTATGCCCGCGAGGCGTCGATCGGCGTCGACGAGTTCATCGAGGTGCTGCGTCAGTCGGGCCTCGGCGAGCGGCGTCCGCTGGCGGATACCGAGCGGATGGCGCGCATGATCGCCAATGCCAACCTGATCGTGACAGCGCGCAAGGCGCACCGGCTCGTCGGCGTCTCGCGCGCGCTGACCGATTTCGCTTATTGCTGCTATTTGTCCGACCTTGCTGTCGATCGGGCGCACCAGGGGCACGGCATCGGCAAGCGGTTGATCGCAGAAACGCGGCGCCTCGCCGGACCTGAATCGATGTGCCTGTTGCTGTCGGCGCCGGACTCGATGGGATTTTACAAGTCGATCGGCATGCCGCAGCCGGACAACGCGTTTCTCTACAAGCGCGAGCGATAGCGGCCGGTAGAGGCCCGCGGCGCGCTATCTCATCTCCGCCTTCAGCAGCAGCGCAAGGCAGTTCGCCAGCCGCCGCTCCATCTCCCCGTCGCGCAGCGACAGCGGCCCGGGATCGTTGAGGATCGCGTTGACCAGCGTGCCGAGCACGACCTGGAAGCCGAAGGCGATGGCGCCGGTCTTCGCTGCCTTGCGGCCCTTGCCCATCGCCGGCAGCAGCAGCGGGGTGGCGTGCTCGGTGGTCGCGCGCGCGAGGCCCTTGAAGGGGGTCCACTTGTCCGGCCTGGTGCCGTCGTGCTGGAGCGCGGCGCGCAGCACGCCTTCATGGGCGCGGATCCAGCCGACGACACCCGACACGACGAGTCGGCAGCGGTCGTCGAGCGCGACATCGCCGGCGGGATTGTCCATCCGGGCGAGGTGGCGCGCGCCGTCCTGCGCCGCCAGCGCGATCAGCGCGTTGAAATAAGCTTCCTTGTTCTCGAAGCGGCTGTAGAAGGCGCCGACGGTGGCGCCGACCTTGCTACACAGGGCTTCGATCGACAGCTCGGCGAGGCTTCTTGTCCGCAATAGTTCGGCGCCCGCCTCGAGCAGCGCCAGCGTCGTCTCGCGGCTGCGCTTCTGGCGCGAGGGGGTGACGCCGGGAAGGTCGAGCTGGGCTGAAAGCCGCGGCATTTGCGCTTGCGTCTCCTGGTTTTCATAATCATAATTCGGATTATCATTTCAGGCAATCCGGCCGCATCGTGCCGGAACCGTGCAGCGGGTCAGCCGCGGCGAGGACAGGGAGAGCGCCATGAGCGAGCATCGCCGGCCGCCGTTCGGCGGCAGCATCGGCAAGACGGTTGCGACCTCGAAGCCGTGGTGGCCCGATGCACGTCAGCCGCCGGCCGGCGCGCCGAACATCCTAGTCGTGCTGTTCGACGATGTCGGCTTCTCCGATTTCGGCTGCTACGGCTCACCGATCCGGACGCCGACCATCGACCGGCTCGCCGCCGAAGGCCTGCGCTACAGCGGCTTCCACACCACCGCGATGTGCTCGACCACGCGCGCGGCGCTGCTCACCGGGCGCAACCACCATTCGGTCGCGTCGGCTGCCTCGCCAATTTCGATTCCGGCTATCCGGGCTATCGCGGCAAGATCGCGCGCGAGGCGGGGACGCTTGCCGAGATGTTGCGGCCGCACGGCTATCGCAACTACATGGTCGGCAAGTGGCACGTCACGCCGCTGACCGAGAGCGGCGCCACGGGGCCGTTCGACGGCTGGCCGCTCGGCCGCGGCTTCGATCGCTTCTACGGCTTCCTCGACGCGGAGACCGATCAATATGCGCCGGAGCTGGTGTCCGACAACACGCAGATCAATCCTCCGGGCACTTTCGAGACCGGCTATCATCTGACAGCCGATCTGGTCGACCAGTCGATCCGCTTCATCGCCGATCATCTGGCCGATCGTCCCGACCTGCCGTGGCTAACCTGGCTTGCACCCGGCGCCTGCCACGCGCCGCATCAGGCGCCGGCCGATCTCATCAGGAGCTATGACGCAACCTTTGCCCACGGCTGGGACATCGAGCGCGAACAGCGGATGGCGCGGCAGAAGGCGATGGGGCTGGTGCCGGAAGCCACCAGGATGCCGGCGCGAAACGACGGCGTGAAAGCGTGGGACGAGCATTCCGCCGACGAGCAACGCGTCTTCACGCGGTTGCAGGCGGCCTATGCCGGCATGCTGGATCACGCCGACCAGCATCTGGCGCGGCTGATCGCCTTCCTCGACAAGGCCGGCATTCGCGACAACACGTTGATCATCGTGATGTCCGACAACGGCGCAAGCCAGGAGGGCGGGCCGCTCGGATTCGTCAATGCGATGGGGCCATACAATTTCCGGCCCGAGCCGCTGCCGGTGAAATTGCAGCGGATCGACGACATCGGCGGGCCGGACACGCACTCCAATTTTCCGCACGGCTGGGCGATGGCCTCGAACACGCCGCTGCGGCGCTACAAGCAGAACACCCATGGCGGCGGCATCCGCGATCCCTTCGTGATGAGCTGGCCGAAGCGGATCAAGGCGAGGGGCGAACTGCGCCATCAATTTGTGCACGCCTGCGACCTGACGCCGACACTGCTCGATCTGATCGGAATTTCAGCGCCGGGGGAGATCGTGGGTTGTCCGCAAATGCCGCTCGAAGGCGAGAGCTTCGCGCGCTCGATCGACGACGCGTCGGCACCGTCGAAGGCATCGGCGCAATATTTCGAGATGTTCGGCCATCGCGGGCTCTGGAAGGACGGCTGGAAGGCGGTGTCGTTTCATCCCTCCGGCACGCCGTTCGAGAACGACAAGTGGGAGCTCTATCATCTCGACCGCGACTTCTCCGAGGTCGATGACCTCGCAACGAAGGAACCCGAGCGTCTGGAGCAGATGACAAAACTGTGGTGGAGCGAGGCCGAGGCGCACAACGTGCTGCCGCTCGACGATCGTTTCGGTCCGCGCTTTGCCGAGAACGCGGCGCGCTTTCATGGCGCACGGACCAGGTTTACGTTTCATGCCGGCATGGGGCACGTGCCGACCGACGTCGCGCCCGATGTCCGCAGCCGCAGCTACACTATCGAGGCGCATGTCGAGATCGCCGACGGCGCGAGCGGCGTGCTGATCGCGCATGGCGACGCCACCTCGGGCTATAGCCTGTACATCAAGGATGGCTTTCTGGTGCACGATCTGAATGTCGGCGGCGGCCATGAGCTCGTGACATCCAGCCGCAAGGTGCCTGCGGGCGCGCACCGGCTCGGCGTCCATGTCGAGCGGTTGCTGCGCGGGGAGGCGCCGGCCAAGGGCGCGCGGACCGGCGTCACCGAATACACGCTGACGATCGATGGTGAGCCTGCGGGATCGATGCAGACCCAGCTCGGCTTCCACAATTTCATCTCGTGGTCCGGGCTCGACATCGGACACGATCGCGGCAGCCCGGTCTCGCACTATGCAGCGCCGTTCGAATTCACCGGCAAGCTCTTGCAGGTGACGGTCGTCATGCGTGACGACCAGAAGCTCGATGGTGATGGCGTCGGGACCGCGCAGATGGCGCGGCAGTAGCAACCTTACTTGATCTTGTCGTAGACCGTCGCGAAGTCGGCGAGCGGCATCGGGATGCTGATGGTTTCCTTGCCGAGATTCTGGAAGGCGATCTTGAGCTGCTTGCCCGATTTCAACTGGGTCAGGACGTCGGCCGCGATCGGCGCATTGATGTAGCAGCCGCGCGCTTCACAGGTCTGGATCGGCACATCGACCGCCTTGCCGTCGTCGACCTGCAGCTTGGCGCCGGCCGGCAGGTTGAGGCCGAGCGGCAGCTGGATCAGCGCAACCGGGGTGCGGGTGTCGCCGGGAACGCGGATATTGACCAGCACGATGAGCTGGCCGGTCTTGGTGAGAACCGCGGTCTGTTCCATCGCGCATTCGAGCGGCGCGTCGCGGCTCGCGCTGGTGCAGCGCGCGACCCAGCCGGTATTGTTGCCGGATGCATCGCCTTGAGGCGCGGCGGGAGCGGCGGCCGGAACCGGTGCGGGGCCCGTCTTGCCCTTGGGCGTCTGGGCGTGGCCAAGGCCGGCTGCACCGACCACGGTGAACAGGGCGAGAAGCGACTTTGCGACAATCTTCACGATACCGGCTCCGAAATGAACATCCTTCGGGTGTGCCGGTATGGGGTGAAAAGTCAAGTCACTCGGCGGCCTGCTTGACCGATCGGTCTTCGCCATCGTCGGCGTCGTGGTCGACGCGCGGCGAGCGGCCCCAATTCGCGAACGCGTTGGAGAGCCTGTCGAGATAGAGATAGACGACCGGCGTTGTGAACAGCGTCAGCGCCTGGCTGACGATCAGGCCGCCGACCATGGCGTAGCCGAGCGGTTGGCGGATTTCGGAGCCGGTGCCGGTCCCGAGCATCAGCGGCACGCCGCCGAGCATGGCGGCCATCGTCGTCATCATGATCGGGCGGAAGCGGAGCAGGGCAGCCTGACGGATCGCCGCCACCGGCTCCATGTGCTGGTCGCGCTCGGCGGCGATCGCGAAGTCGACCATCATGATGCCGTTCTTCTTCACGATGCCGATCAGCAGGATGATGCCGATCAGCGCGATCAGTGAGAAGTCGAAGCCCGCGGCCATCAGGATCGCCAGCGCGCCGACGCCGGCCGAGGGCAGTGTCGACAGAATGGTGATCGGGTGGATGTAGCTCTCGTAGAGGATACCGAGGATCAAATAGACGACCACGAGCGCCGCCAGAATCAATAGCGGCACGGTCGACAGCGATTGCTGGAACGCCTGCGCGGTGCCCTGGAAGCTCGAGCTCAGGGTCGGCGGGGCGCCAAGGTCGATCATGGCCTTCTGCACTGCTTCGGTCGCCTGGCCGAGCGCGACACCCTGCGCCAGGTTGAACGAAATGGTGATCGCCGGGAACTGGCCCTGGTGGCTGATCGACAGCGGCCGCACCGGCACGGTGGTCCATTTCGCGAAGGTCGACAGCGGCACCTGTTCGCCGGTCAGCGGCGACTTGATGTAGATGTTGTTCAGCGTGTCGATCGAGCCCTGCAGCTCCGGCAGCACCTCGAGGATGACGTGGTAGCTGTTGAGCTGGGTGAAGTACTGCGTCACCTGGCGCTGGCCGAACGCGTCATAGAGCGTGTCGTCGATCAGCTGCGGCTGGATGCCGTAGCGCGAGGCGGTGTCGCGGTTGATCTTCAGCTCGACGGTCGTCCCGTTGGTCTGCTGGTCGGTGGCGACGTCGCGCAGCTGCGGCAGCGTCTGCATCTTGCCGAGGATCTTCGGCGCCCATTCGTTCAGCTCGGCGAGGTTGGCGTCCTGCAACGTGAACTCGAACTGGGTACGGGTCGGGCGGCCACCGAGGCGAACGTCCTGCGCGGCCTGCATGAACAGCCGGGCGCCGAGCACCTTCTCCAACTTCGGCCGAAGGCGAGCGATGATCTGCTGCGCGTTGGCATCGCGCTCGTTCAGCGGCTTGAGCGTGATGAACATGTTGCCGTTGTTGCCGGCCCGGCCGCTGCCGCCGATCGCCATCGCAACCGTCGCCACGCCGGGATCCTGCATCACGATCTTGCTGAGCTGCTCCTGCTTGCCCTTCATTTCAGCGAAGGAGATGTCCTGGTTGGCCTCCGAGGTCGCGGTGATCAGGCCGACGTCCTGCTGCGGGAAGAAGCCCTTCGGGATGATGACGAACATGTAGATCGACAGCGCCAGCGTCGCGAAGAAGATCATCAGGGTGGTGAACTTCCAGCGCAGCGCAAGGTCGAGCCCGCTCTGATAGCCGCGCAGCATGGCATCGAAGCCGCGCTCGCTGAGCTTGTAGAGACGGCCGTGCCTCTCCTCGTTGTGGGCGCGCAGGAAGCGCGAGGCCATCATCGGCGTCAGCGTCAGCGACACGAACATCGAGACGAAGATCGTCATCGCCAGCACGACAGCGAATTCGCGGAACAGGCGGCCGATGATGCCGCCCATCAGCAGCAACGGAATCAGCACCGCGACCAGCGAGATGCTGATCGAGACGATGGTGAAGCCGATTTCCTTGGAACCCTTGAAGGCGGCCGCCATCGGCCGCTCGCCTTCCTCGATGTAGCGGCTGATGTTCTCCAGCATCACGATGGCATCGTCGACCACGAAGCCGACCGCGATCGTGAGCGCCATCAGCGATAGATTGTCGAGCGTGTAGCCGAAGATCCACATCAGCGCGCAGGCGCCGAGCAGCGCCAGCGGCACCGTCACGGCAGGGATCACGGTCGCCCAGAAGCTGCGCAGGAAGACGAAGATCACCATCACGACCAGGAAAATGGTCAGCATCAGGGTGAACTGGACGTCCTCCACCGCGGCGCGGATCGTGGTGGTGCGGTCGGAGATGACCTCGATCTTGACCGCCGGTGGAATGGCTGCGACCAGCCGCGGCAGCGCCGCCTTGATCTTGTCGACGGTGTCGATGACGTTGGCGCCGGGCTGCTTGAAGACGACGAGGAACACGCCGCGCTTGCCGTTGGCCCAGGCAGCCTGCTTGGCGTCCTCCGGCCCGGTCACGGCCTGGCCGATGTCGCGGATCCGCAAAGGTCCGCCATTGCGGTACGCGATGATGACGTCGTTCCAGCTCCGCCGTGAGCAACTGGTCGTTGGCATAGATGGTGTAGGCGCGGGTGGCGCCGTCGATATTGCCCTTCGGGCTGTCGACGGTTGCGATGTTGATCGCGGCGCGGACGTCCTCCAGCGACAGGCCCTTCGCGACCAGCTTGGCCGGGTCGATCTGGACGCGGACCGACGGCTTCTGCTGGCCGCCGATGATGACCTGCGCGACGCCGGAGATCTGGCTGATCTGCTGGGCAAGCTGGGCGTCGACGGAATCGCTGACCGTGGTCAGCGGCAGCGTGTCCGATGTCGCCGACAGCAGCATGATCGGCGCGTCCGCTGGATTGACCTTGCGATAGGTCGGCGGCGAGGGAAGGTTCTTCGGCAACTGGCCGCTGGCGGCGTTGATCGCGGCCTGCACGTCGTTGGCGGCGCCGTCGATCGAGCGGTTGAGGTCGAACTGGATTGTGACCGACGCCGTGCCGAGATAGCTCGTCGAGGTCATCTGCGCGATGCCGGGGATCTGCGCGAACTGGCGCTCCAGCGGCTGGGCGACCGAGCTCGCCATGGTCTCCGGGCTGCCGCCCGGGAGCGTCGCGGTGATCTGGATGGTCGGGAAGTCGACTTGCGGCAGCGGCGCCACCGGAAGCAGGGGATAGGCAACGAGGCCGACAAACAGGATGCCGGCCATCAGCAGCGAGGTGCCGATAGGGAAGCGAATGAATGGTGCGGATATTCCGTCGCTCATTCCTGCGTAACCTTCGACTGGGACTGGTCCGAGCTCGCCACCGCCGTCGTCACCAGGGTTCCCGGCGAGACCTTGTACTGGCCCGCGGTGATCACCTGCTGTCCCGGCGACAGGCCTTCGTCGATCACCGACTTGCCGTCGATCGACTGGCTGACCTTCAGCTTGCGAAGCTCGGCCTTGTTCTCCTGATTGACTGAATACGCGTATAGGCCCTCGGTGCCATGCTGCACCGCGTCATCCGGCACGACGGTGGCATCCTTCAAGGTTCGGACCAGGAGCCGGGTCGAGACCGACTGGCCCGGCCACAGCGCATGGTCCTTGTTATCAAACACCGCCTTCAGCCGGACAGTCCCGCTTGTGGTGTCGACCTGATTGTTGATCAGCGCCAGGGTTCCGGTCGACAGCACCCGCTTGCCGTCGGTAGTCAGGGCAATGGTCTTGGGCGGCGCCACGGCCAGCGCCGCCTTGATGTCCGGCAGCTGGTCTTCCGGCGCGGTGAAGATCACGGTAATCGGCTCGATCTGGGTGATCGTCACGATGCCGGTCTGGGCCGACGCGTTGACGATGTTGCCGATATCGACCAGTCGCAGGCCGACGATGCCGTCGATCGGCGACTTGACGGTGGTGTAGTCGACCTGGGTCTGCGCGTTGAAGATGGCGGCTTCGTCGGCCGCGATCTGCGCCGTCAGCTGGGCCACGGTGGAGCGCTGGGTGTCGAGCTGCTGGCGGGTCGCGAACTCGCCGAGCTTGGTGTAGCGCTGCAGGTCGAGATTGGCGTTGGCGAGGTTGGCCTCGTCCTGGGCCTTCTTGGCCTTGGCCTGGTCGAGCGTCGCCTGATAAGGCCGCGGATCGATCTCCACCAGCGTGTCGCCGGCCTTGACGAACTGGCCTTCCTTGAAGGCGATCTTGGTGATCTGGCCGTCGACCCGGGTGCGAACCTGGACGGTGTTGAACGCCTGCACCGTGCCGAGACCGGTCAGGTAGACCGGGAAGTCGGCCTTCTCGACCGGCGAAATCTTGACCGGAACGGCCGGACGTTGCTGGGCAGCACGCTTCTGCGCAGCCTCAGCCGCCAGCTTGTTGTCGGAATATTTTTGCCAGCCGAAATAGCCGGCGGCGCCAACCGCAGCGATCACTAAAACCCAACCGATGGTGCGTGACTTTGACATGCGGACTCTTGGGTTCGACGTAACAATAAAGGGCGATCGAAACGGTTCACAGAGCTTGCGGATATAATATGCGTGCACTTAATGTGTAAACACACCAAGGCTTGAGAATCCTAAACATTTGGAAAGGTTTAGGTCAGAAACGAGCAGAAACATTCCGGCTGGAAAACGCACCGAGGACCCCTATGTCGCTCGACCTCAAACGCCAGTTCATTGCGCAGCTCGTCGAGAGTTCCAGGCTGCTGCGCAATTATATCGATCATCGCGCCAAGGCGCGAGGCACCACCCGCGCTCAATGGATCGTGCTCTTCCGTCTGCGTGAGCAGGAAGGACTGTCCCAGGTTGACCTTGCCGACGTCCTCGAATTGCAGCCGATCTCGCTGGTGCGGCTACTTGACCGGCTGGTCGAGCATGGCCTGCTCGAACGCCGTCCCGACCCCAGGGATCGCCGCGCCAATCGCCTGTTCCTGACCAGGACCGGGCGCCGCCTCGTCGACGATCTCGACAGTCTGCGCGATGCGATCGCCGGCGACGTGCTGCGCGACGTCTCGGACCGGCATGTCGAAAGCGGCCTCGCCACGCTTCGCGAGGTCAAGGATCGCATCAAGGCGCTTGGCGAGGACGCCGAGCACATCGCCGCGAAATAGCGCGCGTCTGGTAGCGCGCAGTCCTGCGCTCGACCCCTTCATCGGCTCGCGGCTTGCGCGACGCGGTTGAAACGCCGCGGGATGTCGTTCATATCGCGCAGCGACGATGCGAGAGGATGAGGGCCGCGATGGATGAGTTGAACGGACGCATGATGGCTTGCCAGATCCTGGTCACTGGATTGATCGCGCGCGTCGCCAACGAGCAGCGCGACCCGCTGCGTTTTCTCAGTGACTTCCGCGACGAGATCAAAGCGGTCGTCAACGGCGTCAATATCGCCGGCCTCGAGAACAGCGACCGTGTGCGGCAGGTCGCGCAGCGGACCATCGACGAGCTGTTTTCGCTGATGAAGCCGCCGAGCGCCGAGTGATTGTCGGCAGCAGTTTAGAATCGTTATTAGAACGCTTAAAAACTAGAGTTTAGAACGATTTCAAACCACAGATTAGAATCCCTTTGAACTGGGGCGATTCAAGCAAACTGTGGCGCTGATCGCATTGATAAAAAAGGTCACGCTCGATAACCGGAGGAGACAGTTCGTCGCAGGAGATTTCGCGACGAATTTGGTTTCTGGGGGCGTGCAAGACAATGAGCAATGTGAAGGCGCCGAGATCGCTGCGCTTCGAAGCAGCAATCGGTTCGGCTGATGATACGGGTTATTCTGCCACGAAGGTCTCCGCAGTCGCGAGCCTGATCGCGGTGGCGTCGTTTTCGGGCGCCGAAGCGCAGCAGACCAACCTGCCGCCGGTGAATGTCGATGCCCCCGTCGCGCGCCCGCGGCCCGTCTCCTCCAAGCCGACGTCGGACCAGGTCCGCGCCCGCAACGCGCTGCGCCGCGCCGCGCGCCGCACCAACCAGCAGGCTCAGCAGGCGCCGGTGCCGTTTCCCAACGCCGGCGGTCTTCCCGCTGACCGCGACCGCTACGCGGATCCGGCCGCGCCGTACAAGGGCGACCGCTTGCAGGCATCCGGGAAATATCCCGAGCCGATCCTGAATACACCGAAGTCGGTGACGGTGCTGACCAAGGACGTGCTCGAGGACAAGAACGCGACCTCGCTGAAGTCCGCAATCCTGTCGACGGCCGGCGTCACGCTCGGCACGGGCGAGGGCGGCAACGCGTTCGGCGACCGCTTCTTCATCCGCGGCTTCGATGCCCGCAACGACATCTTCATCGACGGTGTGCGCGACGCCGGCGTCAGCGTCCGCGAGAACTTCTTCACCGAGCAGGTCGAGATCCTGCGCGGCCCCGGCTCGTCCTTTGCCGGCCGCGGCACCACCGGCGGCGCGATCAACATCGTCACCAAGCAGGCGACGACGGAGAACAGCTTCTACAACATGGACACCACGTTCGGCACCGATCGCACCAAGCGGGTGACGCTCGATGTCAACCAGGTGATCAGCCCGACGCTGGCGATCCGCGCCGGCGGCCTGTTCCAGGATGCCGGCGTCGCCGGCCGCAGCTATGTCACCGACAACCGCGACGGCGCGTTCGTCGCCGGCACGTGGAAGCCGGTCGATGCGGTGAAGATCACCGGCAATTACATCCACACCGAGCTCACCGGCATCCCGGATTTCGGCGTGCCGTACTACCGGCCGAGCACCGCGAGCACGGCCGGCGGCCCGTTCCCGGACTTCGGCGTCAACCGCAACAATTTCTACGGCTTCGTCAATCGCGACTTCTTCAGGACCGGGCAGGACATCGGCACGATCAACGCCGAGGTGCAGGTCACGCCTGACCTCGTGATCAGCAACAAGATTCGGGAGTCGCGCTCGACCCAGAACTACATCGGCACGCTGCCGGAATCGCCGGTGCTGACCAATCCGCTCTCGGCCTCGACGCTCAGTCTCAATCCGCAGAGCCGCTACCAGGTCACTGACGTGTTCGCCAACCAGACCGAGGCGACCTACAAGTCGGTCGACGGTCTCGGCTTCAAGCACACGACGACGGCCGGCGTCGAATACGACAACGAGCGGTCTTCGATCGACAAATATCTCGGGCTGAGCTCCGAAGTGACGACCGGCACATCGCCTTTCACGGGCAGCGGATCTCTCTCCGGCGTCAGCGTGTTCAATCCGCAATACACCAACATTCCGTTCCCGATTCCGTCAGGGCTATCCGGTCAGGCGACCAAGATCGGCATCGACACGGTCAGCGGTTACATCATGGACACCGCCAACTGGAATGATTTCGTCATTCTCAATGGCGGCGTCCGTTACGACGACTACCAGCTCACGACGTCCGGATACGGCACGGTGAACGGCGTCAGCACATTCGGCAAGCAGTCGGCCGATTTCGGGATGCCGAATTTCAACGTCGGCCTCACACTGAAGCCGCTGCCGAACGGCAGCGTCTATGCGGCCTATGCGACCTCGTCCAACCCTGTCGGCGCCGAGTTCGACGGCACCAGCACCGCCTATGGCGGCATCAATCCGGTTCTCAACGGCGGCAATACCCAGATCTTCGGGCCGGAGAAGAACAAGGCCATCGAGGTCGGCACCAAATGGGAGCTGTTCGACCGGCATCTGCTGGTGACGGCCGCGCTATTCCAGACCGAGAAGGAAAACGCGCGCGAAGCGCAGAACGTCGGCAGCACGACCGCAGCCGCGGCGATCCCGGGTTGCGTCTATCCGGCCGGAACGACCGGCAACGTCTCCTGCATCACGGCAGGTGCGGCCTATCGCATCCGCGGCGTCGATCTCGGCGTCGGCGGCAAGATCACCGACAAGTGGAGCGTGTTCGGCGGCCTCGTGCTGATGCAGTCGGAAGTGACCAGGTCACTGGCACCGCCGGCCAACACGATCCTGTATTCGAGCAATGTCGGGCTGCCGCTCGCCAACGTCGCGCATCAGTCGTTCAGCATGTTGACGAAGTACCAGCTCACCGACATGTGGGAGCTCGGCGGGCAGGCGGTGTACCGCTCCAAGGTCTATGGCGGCACGCTGCTGGCAGCGAACCAGGGCACGTCGATCCCGAGCTACTGGCGCTTCGACGCCTTTGCCGAGGCCAAGATCGACAAGCACTGGACCATGAAGCTGTTCGTCAACAACATCTTCGACAAGCGTTACTACGACGCGCTGTACCAGAGCGCAGCACCCTTCGTGCTCGAGGCGCCAGGACGCGCTGCGTATCTGGTTGTGTCTGCGCGTTACTGACGGAGGCCTCGCGGCACAAGATGCTGGTCTGTATTCCCAACGTATTGAGCAAGGCTGATGTGGCGGACTTCCGCCGCATCATGGAGCAAGCCGAATGGGAAGACGGCCGCTCGACCGCGGGGGCTGCCTCCGCGATGGTCAAGCGCAACGAGCAGTTGCCGCCCGACAGCGAGGTCGCGCGGCAGCTCGGCAACCGGGTCCTGTCGGCGCTGTCGGCAAGCCCGCGCTTCATCTCGGCGGCGATCCCGCTTCGAATCTTTCCACCCTTGTTCAACCGCTACGCAGCAAGCGACGGGCACCATTTCGGCCTGCATGTCGACAATGCGGTGCGGGGCGACAGGCTGACGGGCTTGCGGATCCGCACCGACCTGTCGGTCACGCTGTTTTTATCGGAGCCGGAAGACTATGATGGCGGCGAGCTCGTCATCGAAGACCTCTACGGATCGCACGAAATCAAGCTGCCGGCAGGCGATCTCGTGGTTTATCCTGCGTCCAGCTTGCATCTGGTCACGCCGGTCACGCGGGGGACCCGGGTAGCGTCTTTTTTCTGGCTGCAGAGCATGGTACGGGATGCCCACGCGCGCAGCCTGATCTTTGATCTCGACACCGCGATCCAGGCTCTGGTGGAGCGGCTGGGGCGCGATGACCCTGAAACGGTCAAATTGACCGGGATTTATCACAACCTGATCCGTCACTGGGCTGAAGTGTAACTGATGATGACATTCAAGTTCCCCGCTGCATCCGCCATGATCGCCTCGCTGGCGATGCTGTTGCTGGCCGCGCCGTCTTCGGCGCAGCAGCAAACGGCGCCTGCCGCGCAGCCCGTGACCCGGCCCCAGCCCGCAGCCGTGGCCCAACCGCAGGCGGTGCAGCCTGCAGCGGCTCAGCCTGCGACGGCCCAGCCTGCTACTGCTCAGGTCGCGCCGGCAGCCCAGCCGGCGACCGCAGCGCCGCAAGCACAGGTGACACCGGCCGCTGCGGCTCCGGCACCGGCGGCGCTCGATGCGTCATCGGGCGCGCCTGCGAGCGGCGATGGCAAGGCGCTGAAATCGACCGCGACCGGCCTGCACGAATTGTCGCCGTGGAATATGTTCTTGAACGCCGACATCATCGTGAAGGCGGTGATGCTCGGTCTTGCGTTCGCATCGCTCGTGACCTGGACGGTGTTCATCGCCAAGATGGTCGAGCTGACCGTCGCGCAAAGCAAGCTGCGCGGCGCGCTCGCCAAGATCGCTGAATCGCGCTCGCTCGCCGAAGCGCAGTTCGCGCTAGGCGCCAAGGGCACCGTGCTGTCGTCGTTCATCGGCGCGGCGATGCGCGAGGGGCGCCTGTCGGCGGGCATCTCGAGCGATGCCGGCATCAAGGAACGCGCGGCGTCGAGCTTTGCAGAGATCGTGCGCGCCGAAGCCCGCAAGATCCGCATCGGCATGGGCCTGCTCGCGACCATCGGCGCAACGTCGCCGTTCGTCGGCCTGTTCGGCACCGTCTGGGGCATCATGAACAGCTTCATCGGCATTTCGAAGTCGCAGAGACGAACCTTGCCGTGGTGGCGCCGGGCATCGCGGAAGCGCTGCTCGCAACCGCGATCGGCCTCGTCGCGGCGATCCCCGCGGTCATCATCTACAACCATTTCTCTCGCGTCACGAAGGTCTATCTCGAGCTCGTCAACCGCGCCTCGGGCGCCGCGGGGCGGCTGCTGTCGCGCGATCTCGATCGCACCCATGGCAGCATTCCCGGCGAGGTTCCGCGCAGCGCGCACGGGCGCGCCGCCGCGGCGGAGTAGGCGATGGCAGTCTCGATCTCCGAGAACGACGGCGACGACGATTTCGCGGAATCCCACGAGATCAACGTCACGCCGTTCATCGACGTGATGCTGGTGCTGCTGATCATCTTCATGGTGGCGGCACCGCTCTCGACCGTCGACCTGCCGATCGATCTGCCGACCTCCAGCGCGACGCCGCAGAAGAAGCCGGACAAGCCGACCTATCTCAGCATCAAGCCGGACCTGACGTTGGCGATCGGGGAGAACGCAGTGAAGCGGGCCGACCTGATCAATTCGCTGGATGCGGTGCCCGACATGAGCCGGGACAAATACGTGTTCCTGCGCGCCGATCGCATGGTGCCCTATGGCGAGCTGATGGGCGTCATGGAGCTGTTGCGCGCCGGCGGCTACACGCATGTGAAGCTGGTCGCGCTCGAGGGCGTGCCTGGCGCGCCCGCGGCCCCGCAGGCCGAGCCGGCCAAACCCTGACGGCGATCAGCGATGTCCACCAACCCCGATCTCGATCTGCGGACGTCGAAGCGGCTCTGGGTAATCGCCGCGGTGACGGCGGTCGGGCTGCATCTGGGCGGCGCGGCGCTGGCGCTGACGAATTTGCGCGGCGACGACGGCGACGAGGGGCTTGGTGCTGCCGGCGCGGAGTACGCCGTCGAGCTTGCCTCTCCCGATGTGCCTGAAGAAGCCGCACCGCCCGGCGCGCCGGCTGACGAGCAGCAGGCCGTGCAGGAAATGGCGCAGCAGAAGGCAGAGGTGAAGGACACCGACCTGCCTCAGGAAAAGCCTGTCGAGGCCGACGATCCCGATCGCATCGTGACGGAGGACACCGCCAAGAAGCAGAAGGAGGAGGAAGCCAAGGTCGCCAAGGTCGAGACCAACGCGCAGGAAGCGCAGCAGGCTTCAGAAGCGGCCGCGCCGACCAAGCTGGAAGACGCTTCGCGTCAGTCGGAGACGACGAAGGCGCCCAATCCCGGGATCGGCAAGGACAAGTTCGCGCTGACCGCCAAATGGGGCAAGAAGATCAGCGCCTATCTCGACCTGCACAAGAAATTCCCGGAGAATAGCAAGACCAAGGAGGGCAAGGTGAAGCTTGCCCTGGTGCTCAATCGCCTCGGCAAGGTCTTGTCCGTTGCGGTGATGGAAACGTCCGGGGATGCCGCGTTCGACGACGCAGCGGTCTCGATGGTCCACCGCTCCGATCCCGTGCCGGCGCCGCCGGCCGGACTGACCGAGGACCAGTTCTCCTTCACGCTTCCCGTCACGTTCAACAAGCCGAAGAAGTAGCTGTCGTCATTCCCCGATGCGCAATTGTGCATCGGGGAATGACGGGTACTCAGCTCTTCTTCACGAGTGGGCAGACGCTCTTCTCGAGCGGCAACCAGGCTTCATCCGCCGGGATCGTCGCGATCAGCTTGTAATAGTCCCACGGATATTTCGACTCCGAAGGCTTCTTCACCTCGAACAGGTAGGCGGGGTGGATCTTGCGGCCGTCGACGCGGATTGAGCCCTTGCCGAACAGCGGATCGTCGGTCGGCAGCTCCTTCATCTTGGCGACCACGGCGCGGCCGTCATGCGGATTGCCGCCGAGTGCTTCCAGCGCCTTGAAATAGTGGATCAGCGACGAATAGACGCCGGCCTGCACCATGGTCGGCGGGTTCTTCTTGAAGCGCTCCATGAAGCGCTTGGTGAAGGCGCGGGTCTGATCGTTCATGTCCCAGTAGAACGTTTCGGTGAAGTTCAGGCCCTGGGCAACGTTGAGGCCGAGCGCATTGATGTCGGTAATGAACAGCAGCATGCCGGCGAGCCGCTGGCCGCCCGAGACGATGCCGAATTCGGCGGCCTGCTTGATCGCGTTGGTGGTGTCGCCGCCGGCATTGGCAAGGCCGACGATCTTGGCCTTCGAGCTTTGTGCCTGCAGCAGGAAAGACGAGAAGTCCGCGTTGTTGAGCGGATGCTTGACGCTGCCGAGCACCTTGCCGCCGTTCGCGGTGACGACATTCGAGGTGTCGCGCTCCAGCGCCTGGCCGAACGCGTAGTCCGCGGTGAGGAAGAACCAGGTGTCGCCGCCGGATTTCACCAGCGCCTTGCCGGTGCCGTTGGCGAGCATGTAGGTGTCGTAGACCCAGTGCACCGTGTTCGGCGAGCACTGCGCGCCCGTGAGGTCGGACGAGGCAGAGCCCGAGTTCAAATTGACGACGTTCTTCTCCTTGGCGAGGTTGGCGATCGCAAGCCCGACATTGGACGCCGCCAGATCGACGAACACGTCGACCTTCTCGACATCGATCCACTGCTTGCCGATGTTGACCGCAACATCCGGCTTGTTCTGGTGGTCGGCCGAGATCAAATCGATCTTCCAGCCCTTGGCCAGCAGCCCGGAATCCTCGATTGCCATCTGCGCCGCGACCGTCGAGCCGGGACCGCCGATATCCTGATAGAGACCGGACTGATCGCCGAGGGCGCCGACCTTGGCGACCTTGTCCATGGTCTGCGCCGACGCTGTGCCGGCGAACACGAGGCTCGCGGTCGCGGCCAGGGCTGTCGTGACCAGGGCTGCAATGGAACGCTTCATCTTCCCTCCAGTATGATTTTGTTTTTTGAGTTCCGCATTATGCCCGGCATCGGGCGCATCGCCTAGGGCGCTGCTTCGATCGAGCGCGCGCGATATTCCACGCCGCGGTGATTGAATGGCCGATGACGCGCGACGCGATGCCGCGGCGTTCGCGTGTCTGTCATGAATGTGTCGAACGGGATGAAGCGCGGGCGGCGCTATTTCCAGTAGTAGCGGATCGCGACGTAGACCACGACGAGGCAGGCGAAGATCAGCGCCACCGGCATCGGACGCTTGGCGTTCGGGTCCGATGTGGCCGCTTTCTTGGCGGGCAGGCGGCGGAACGCGGTGACGTTGCCGGTGTCGGCAACCGGTTCGCGCGTGCGCGCCGGAACCTCGGGCGCCTTTCCGGCGCCGCCCATTTCCGCATAATAGGTGCGGTACATCTCCTGGATCGTCGCCTCGCTGGCCTCGGCGTCGGTCATCTGCTCCAGCAGCCTCTTGTAGATGGCCAGGAAATTCTGCGCCTCGGGCGGCAAAGCAGAAGCGCCGTTCAGCTTCGCCATCATCTTCCAGGTTGCAAAGTCAGCCCGCGCACGCGTGTCGGCGCGTCGTGCAATCAGCATATCGGCAGCTTTGATCACCATGGCCTCGAAGCGTTCCTGTCCCCGCGCATGTCCGGAGATTGGCACCGAATTCCGGTCAGATCATGCGCCAAATCAAAGGCTATGTGTTTCCGGTAATGAGGAGAAGGGCATTGATCACATAGCCGGTCAGAGTTCGCAGTATCGTTGAAATAACATCAAGATTTAGGCCGATCTGCCTGCCAATCACGGGCAGCAGGATCAGAAGGCCGATCAGGATCAGCATGCCGTAGGGCTCCAGCCGGGCCAGCGGGATCGCCAGCGGCCGCGGCAGCAGCCCGACCGCGACCCTTCCGCCGTCCAGCGGCGGGATTGGCATCATGTTGAAGATCGCGAGCACGATGTTGATCAGGAACGCGTTTTTCAGATTGTCCGCAGTCCATTTTGCCGCACCTGCCGGAACCAATGGCAGCGCGTGGAATGCCAGCGCCGCTACGGTCGCCAGGATGATGTTGGTGACCGGGCCGGCCAGCGCCACCCAGACCATGTCGAGCTTGGGATGGTTCAGCTTGCGGAAGCTCACGGGCACCGGCTTGGCGTAGCCGAACAGGAACGGCGAATGCGCGAACAGCAGCACCGCCGGCAGGATCAGCGTGCCGAATGGGTCGATGTGCTTCAGCGGGTTGAAGCTGACGCGCCCGAGCTTCCAGGCGGTGTCGTCGCCGAGCCGGTGCGCGACGAAGCCGTGTGCGGCTTCGTGAAACGTGATCGCGATGACCAGCGGCAGGACCCAGACGGAGACGTCGTAGAGGGAAATGTTCAATGGCGTGCCGCCCTTTGGGTTCGCTCGGGAATGACCTTCAGGCTAGCACGGATTCGGCGGCGGCTTTGCGGGTGCGTGGTCGCGGGTCAGGATGTCTCCGGTGAGACCACGCGAGCCTTGTGCGGCTGCGTGGTCGCGATCCAGATGCCGGCAAACACCGTGACGATCCCGGCGACAAGATTCCAGCTCAGCGGCTCGCCGAGCAGGACCGCACCGACCAGCGAGGCCGCGATCGGATTGACGGTGACCGAGATCGCCACCCGGGTTGGCGTCGTCCGCTCCAGCGCGAAGGCCCAGAGATAGAAGGTGAGCGCCGCGCCGAACGCGCCAAGATAGGTCGCGCTGAACCATTGCGGCGCGCCAAACTCCGCGACCGGCGCAAAACTGCCGCGCAGCAGCGAGGCCGCGATCAGGACCACGGCCCCGGCAGCCATCGCGAGCGTGGTGAAGGGGATCGGGCCGGAGCGGCGGATGAAGGGCTTCGACCAGATGCTGTAGAGCGCCATGCAAAGCGCGGCCGCGACCATCAAGAGATCGCCGCCCCAGGCGTCCGGCGGAGCCGTGGCAAGGCCGGAGAGCAGCGCCATCGCGACACCAAGGATGGTGACCAGCACGCCCGTGGCCTTGCGCGCGGTGAGTGGCTCGGCACCGAGCGCTGCGCCGACCAGCATGGTCAGCAGCGGCAAGGTCGAGAGCGCAAGCGCGCCCCGCGCGGCAGTCGTGAAAATCAGCGAGGCGTTGAACAGGATCGGAAACACCGCGAAGAACAGCAGGCCGAGGCCGGTGACACCGAGCCAGTCGCGCCGCGGCGGCCAGCTTCCAGGTTGTAGCAATGCGAGCGGCAGCAGCAGCAGGACGCCGATGCCGAACCGGAACGCGCCGATCGCCAATGGATCGATCGCGCCGACCAGGAACCGCGTCGCTCCGATCGAGGTTCCGCCGATCGCACTCGACAACACCGCGGCCGATACGCCCCAGATTTCGCCCATCCCGATCGATCCCTCTGTTTCGCTTGCGCAACCTAGGGAAGGGGAGGTATCCATGGAATGGAATAAATATGATCATTAAAATCAAGATTTGTTATGAGCGCGCCCGTCCTCGACCCGGATCTGCTGCAAGCCTTTGTCGCGGTGGCGGACCATCGCTCCTTCACCCGGGCCGCCTCGGCGCTGAACCGGACCCAATCCGCCGTCAGCATGCAGGTGAAGCGGCTGGAAGAACGGCTGCAGGCCGAGTTGTTTCACCGCAGCACATCCAGCGTCGACCTCAGCGCAGCCGGCGAAGGGTTGCTGGGTTACGCCCGCCGCATCTTGAGCCTCAACGCGGAAGCGATCGGCCGGGTGCGCGAGCACGGCACCGACGGGCAGGTTCGCCTCGGCGTGATGGATGACTACGGCACTTTGATCGTGCCGCCGCTGCTCAAGGAATTTGTCGCCAACTATCCGCTGATCCAGGTCGAGATGGAGACCGGGCTGACATCGTCGATGCCCGACCGGCTCGGCGAAGCCTATGACCTCGTGATCGCGATGCATCCGGAAGGGCGCGGCGAGGGCGAGTTGCTGCGCACCGAGCAGGCGGTGTGGGCCGCCAGCGCATCGCATCGTGTCGAAGAAATGGATCCGCTGCCGGTCGCGCTCTATCCGCAGGGCTGCCTGTTTCGGAGCTGGGCGATGCAGGCGCTGGACGAAGCGAGTCGGCCATGGCGGCTCGCCTTTGTCAGCCATAGCCTGTCTGCGGTCGAGGCAATCGCGGCGCAGGGCCTCGCTGTGACCGTGGTCAAGTCCGGCACCTTTCCGCCGGCGCTGCGGCGCCTGACGGCGCGTGATGGCATGCCGCGGCTGCCGCGGGCCGAAATCCGCCTGCACCGCGCGCCAAAGCTGTCGCGCGCGGCATCACTCTTGGCAGATCACCTGGTCGCCGCGCTTCGGCAGCCGGCGAAGCGGGCGAGCTAGTACGTCGCCCGGCCGCCCGAGATGTCGAACACCGCGCCGGTCGAGAAGGCGCAGTCTTCCGAAGCCAGCCAAGCCACCATCGAAGCCAGTTCCTCGACCTGCACGAAGCGGGCCTTCGGAATCTTCGACAGCATGAAGTCGATATGGGCTTGCGTCATCTGGTCGAAGATCGCGGTCTTCGCCGCGGCCGGCGTCACCGCATTGACCAGGATGTCGTGCTGCGCGAGCTCCTTTCCGAGCGATTTCGTCAGCGCGATCAGGCCAGCCTTCGACGAGGAATAGTGCGCGGCGTTCGGGTTGCCCTCCTTGCCGGCGATCGAGGCGATGTTGACGATGCGGCCGTATTTCTGGCCGATCATGGTCGGCACGATCGCCTTGCAGCAGATGAAGGGACCCTCGAGATTGATGCGCATCACCCGGCGCCAGTCGTCGAGATCGGTTTCCCAGACGGGCTTGTTGGCGCCGGTGATACCGGCATTGTTGACCAGGATGTCGATCTTGCCGAATGCCCTGAGCGTCTGATCGCGCGCGGCGTCGACCGCATCGGGATCGGCGATGTCGGTCTTGATCGCGATCACGTTCTCGCCAATCGCCCGCGCGGTCTTCTCCGCCAGCGGCTGGTCGAAATCCCAGATCGCGACCTTGGCGCCGGATGCGACGAAGCGCTCGGTGATGGCGCGGCCGAACCCCTGCGCGCCGCCGGTGACGACGGCGCAGCGGCCGTTGAGATCGATTTTGTTCATGCTGAATGCCTTTGCGTGCCCGTCAGAGCATGAAGCCGCCGTCGACGACCATGTCGACGCCGGTGGTGAAAGCCGCTTCGTCGCTCGCAAGATACACCGCCATGGCCGCGATTTCCTCGGCGGTGCCGAGCCGGCCCATCTTCTGGCGGGCGACGAACTTCTCGCGTCCGTCCGGACCCGCGGCAGCCGCGCGCTCCAGCATCGAGGGCGTCTCGACGGTGCCGGGGCAGATCGCATTGCAGCGGATGCCCTGGGTGATGAAGTCGAGCGCGACCGCGCGCGTGAGCAGCGAAACCGCCGCCTTCGACGCACTGTAGACGTAGCGATTGGCCGGGGGCCGCAATGCCGCGCAGGACGAAATGTTGACGATGCTGCCGCCTCCGCCTGCCAGCATCGCAGGCAGAAACGCCTTGATGGTCCGGTGCATGGACTTGACGTTGAGATCGAACGAGAAGTCGAAGTCTTCGTCCGAGCACTCCAGAATGGTGCCGTGATGCACGAAGCCCGCCGCATTGAGCAGGATGTCGATCTTGCCGACACGCTTGGCGAAGCTGTTGACATCGGCCGTGCTGCGAACGTCCAGCCGCGCGGTCTCGGCGATGCCTTCCTTGCCGAGCGTGGCGATGCCGCTCTCGTTGATGTCGGTGGCGATCACGGTCGCGCCTTCACGGGCGAATGCGATCGCGCATGCACGCCCGATGCCCGCCGCCGCGGCGGTGACGACGGCGCGTTTGCCCTTCAGTCTGTCTGACATGCTTTTCTTCCCTTCCTCTTGCCCGTCATTCCGGGGCGCGCGCAGCGCGAACCCGGAATCTCGAGATTCCGGGTCTGGTGCTTACGCACCATCCCGGAATGACGGTTGATGCTTCAGTGATTGTCCCGCGCCACGCCGACCTTGCCGGCAATGTCGTGGTAGCGCGTCGCGAGCTCGAGGCAGGCGCCGGTGGCGTGCTGGCCGACGGTCTGGCGGTAGAGCTCCTGCCACGGCGTCTGGTTGGCCGGGTGCGGGAAGCCGCCCTTGGCCTTCAGCTCGGCGCGGCGGGTGCGCAGCTCATCCTCGGAGATCATGATGTTGGCGCTGCCTTTGTTGAGGTCGATACGCACCTTGTCGCCGCTCCTCAGGATCGCGAGCCCGCCATCGGCCGCGGCCTCCGGCGAGGCGTTGAGGATCGAGGGCGAGCCCGAGGTGCCGGACTGCCGGCCGTCGCCGATGCAGGGCAGGGACAGGATGCCGCGTTTGATCAGCGCCGCCGGCGGCTGCATGTTCACCACCTCGGCTCCGCCGGGATAGCCGATCGGGCCGGTGCCGCGGATGAACAGAATGCAGTGCTCGTCGATGTCGAGCGCGGGATCCTCGATCCGCGCGTGATAGTCCTCCGGGCCCTCGAACACGACGGCGCGGCCCTCGAAGGCGTTGAGGTCCTTCGGGTTGGACAGATAGCGGTCGCGGAATTCCTTCGAGATCACGCTGGTCTTCATGATCGCGGAATCAAACAGATTGCCGCGCAGCACGATGAAGCCGGCATCCTTCACCAGCGGCTTGTCGTAGCCCCAGATCACGTCGCCGTCGGGCTTCTGCGCTTCCTTGCAATTCTCGCCCATGGTGCGGCCGTTGACGGTGAGGGCGCCTTCATGGATGCGCTTGTGCTTGATCAGCTCGCGTACGACCGAGGGCACGCCGCCGGCGCGGTGATATTCCTCGCCGAGATAGAAGCCGGCCGGCTGCATGTTGACCAGCAGCGGCACGTCGTGGCCGTATTTCTGCCAGTCGTCGATCGACAGCTCGACGCCGACATGGCGCGCCAGCGCATTGATGTGGATCGGCGCGTTGGTCGAGCCGCCGATCGCGGAGTTGACCACGATGCAGTTCTCGAACGCCTCGCGGGTCAGGAAGTCCGACGGCTTGAGGTCTTCCCAGACCATGTCGACGATGCGTTTGCCGGTCTCGTAGGCGATCTGGCCGCGCTCGCGATAGGGCGCCGGGATCGCCGCGCAGCCCGGCAGCGAGAAGCCGAGCGCCTCCGCCAGCGAGTTCATCGTCGAGGCGGTGCCCATCGTGTTGCAATGGCCGACCGAGGGCGCCGAGGAGGCCACGATCTCGATGAACCGCTCATAGTCGATCTCGCCCGCGGCGAGCCGTTCGCGCGCCTTCCACACCACGGTGCCGGAGCCGGTGCGCTGGCCTTCGTGCCAGCCGTTGAGCATCGGGCCGCCCGACAGCACGATCGCCGGCAGGTTCACGGTCGCCGCCGCCATCATGCACGCAGGCGTGGTCTTGTCGCAGCCGGTGGTCAGCACGACACCGTCGAGCGGATAGCCGAACAGCACCTCGACGAGGCCGAGATAGGCGAGGTTGCGGTCGAGCGCCGCGGTCGGGCGCTTGCCGGTCTCCTGGATCGGATGGGTTGGAAACTCCATCGCGATGCCGCCGGCGGCGCGGATGCCCTCGCGGACGCGGTGGGCGAGCTCGAGGTGATGCCGGTTGCAGGGCGACAGGTCGTTGCCGGTCTGTGCGATGCCGATGATCGGCTTGCCCGACTGCAATTCCTCGCGGGTCAGGCCGTAATTGAGATAGCGCTCGAGATAGAGCGCGGTCATGCCCGGATTGTGCGGGTTGTCGAACCATTCCTGGGAGCGGAGCCTGCGGCCCTTGCCCTTTGTGGTCTCGCCTGCGGCGCTGTGCCCGTTGGTATGGGGTTTTGTCATTGGTTTCTCCCGCAATGCAAATCGTGCTGGGCCCATTCAAGGGCTCTGGTTCAACGTTGTTCTACCTTGCGCAAATCGTCGGGCATTACAAACCCAGGCGATCAGGCACAGGTGTTTCGATGGATGAATTGGACCTTAGTTGAAGGCACTTGGTTGCGCTATCATTTTGTCATTTTTCGCGTCCTTGTGACGGGCTGGTGTCAAGTGCATGTCAGCTGCGTCGCGCCGAGCTTTGCCGTTCCATGACACTGAAGCCGAGGTCGACGACGGGCTTAGCGGGACGGCGGCCTTCCAGCGTCTCGATCACCATCATGGCAGCGTTTCTGCCCATTTCGTAACGATTGGTGCGCACGCTGCTCAGCGTCGGCTCGCTCGACGCCATGAATTCGAGGTCGTTGAAGCCGACGATCGCCACCTGCTCCGGCACCGCCATGTGGCGGCGCTTGCATTCGAACAGCGCGCCGAGTGCAAGGTCGTCATTGACGCAGAACACCGCGTCGATGTCGGGCGCCTTGGCGAGCAGGTCGGCAAACAGCGTCCCGCCCAGCGTCACCGAGGTCGGTATCGCTGTGGTGACGATGAGCTGCGGATCGAACAGGGCGGCCTCGGTCATCGCGGCGCGATAGCCGTCAAGCCGCCGCTGCACCCGCGGATCCATTCGCGCGCCGAGGAAGCCGATCCGTCGGTAGCCCTGCGCAAGGAGGTGGGCGATCGCGGCTTTTGCCGCGTCAAAATGCGAGAATCCGATCATCATGTCGATCGGCGAGGGGCCGACCTCCATGATTTGCACGATCGGGCAATCCACTGCCTCCATGACGCGGCGGGAATCGGCGGTCTGGTTGATGCCGGTAATGATCAGCCCGGCCGGCTTCTGTGCCAGAAAAAGACGCAGCAGGCGCTCTTCCTGCAGGATGCTGTAGCGGGTGTTGGCGAGCTGAATGCTGTAGCGGCTGACGTCGAGCGCGTCATAGATGCCGCGCAGCACGTCCGCGAACACGTTGTTGGTCAGCGACGGGATCAGGACACCGATCACCTCGGTACGCTGCGACGCAAGCGCGCGTGCCGCGAGATTGGGCACGTAACCGAGTTCTTTTGCCGCACTCTCGACCCGGGCGCGCTTGCCGGTCGAGAGCGCGTCCGGATTCCTGAAGAAACGCGAGGCCGTAATCGGACTGACGCCGGCGAGCTTCGCGACTTCGGCGAGCCGGATCTTGCCAGGCGTGATGCGCTTTCGGGCCATTTGCCGCTCATATCACGACGTTCGTCGCAGACAAACCGATATTGACAGCGCTACCAAGCGATTGCTAATCGAACGATTGCCAAAACCGGATAAACTGCGGACAATATCGCCAGTCCAACAGAGCCGCGCGCCCAGCGTGGCCGGAACAAAACAGAGCGGTGGCGGCACTCGTCGTACGCCGTCGGGAACTTGAGGGAGGGAAGTGGATGTCGTCGGTCCAGATTCGCGACGTGCGGAAATCGTTCGGCAATTTTGAAGTCCTGCACGGCGTGTCGATCCCGATCGAGGACGGCGAGTTCGTCGTTCTGGTCGGCCCGTCGGGCTGCGGCAAGTCGACCCTGCTGCGCATGCTGGCGGGACTTGAGAACATCACCTCAGGAACGATCTCGATCGGCGACCGCGTCGTCAACAATGTCCAGCCCAAAGAGCGCGACATTGCGATGGTGTTCCAGAACTACGCGCTTTATCCGCACATGACGGTCGCCGACAATATGGCTTCTCGCTGAAGCTGCGCGGCGCCAAGCCCGAAGAAATCTCGACCGGCGTCAAGCGCGCGGCGGAAATCCTCGCTTTGACCCCGCTGCTCGAACGCTATCCCCGCCAGCTCTCCGGCGGCCAGCGCCAGCGTGTCGCGATGGGCCGCGCCATCGTGCGCGATCCCCAGGTGTTCCTGTTCGACGAGCCGCTGTCGAACCTCGACGCCAAGCTGCGCGTCGCGATGCGCACCGAGATCAAGGAACTGCACCAGCGGCTGAAGACCACGACGGTCTACGTCACCCACGACCAGATCGAGGCCATGACCATGGCCGACAAGATCGTGGTGATGCATGACGGCATCGTCGAGCAGATGGGGTCGCCGCTCGAGCTCTACGACACGCCGGCGAACCAGTTCGTGGCCGGCTTCATCGGCTCGCCCGCGATGAACTTCCTCAAGGGCAATGTGAAGGTGAACGGCGCCGCCTATTTCGAGGGACCGAACGGGGTCAAGCTGCCGCTGAAATCGGCGCCGGCCAATTCCGACGGCAAGCCCGCGGTGTACGGCGTACGACCGGAGCATTTCACGATCGCCGATGACGGCGCCGAGGCCGAAATCGTGGTGGTCGAGCCGACCGGGTCGGAGACCCAGGTGTTCGCCAAGCTTGGCGGCGAGCAGGTCGTCGCCGTGTTCCGCGAGCGCCATCTGTTTAATCCCGGCGACAAGGTTCGGCTCAAGCCGGATCCGGCGCTGGTCCATCTGTTCGATGATGCGACGGGGAAACGACTGAATAGCTGACGGACTGATCGATCATAATGGCCGACCAACAGGCCAGATCAAAAAACAATAAAAACACATACATTATTGGGAGGAAGGACGATGCACGATTTGACTCGCCGCTCGCTACTTCAGGGCGGCACCGCGCTGGCCGCAACCGGGATGCTCACCGGGCCGGCGCTATTTGACTTCGCCAAAGCCTGGGCGCAGAGCGCGCCGTGGAAGGCGGAGCCCGGCGCCAAGCTCACCGTGATGCGCTGGAAGCGCTTCGTGCCCGCGGAAGACGATGCGTTTAACGCCATGGTGGCGGCCTTCAAGGCGGCAACCGGCACCGAGATGAACGTATTCAGCGAGTCCTTCGAGGACGTGCAGCCGAAGCTTCGGTCGCCGCCAACACCGGCTCGGGCCTCGACCTCGCCTGGGGCCTGCACACGCTGCCGCAGCTGTTCCCGACCAAGGTCCTCAAGATGAACGACGTTGCCGATTATCTCGGCACCAAGTATGGCGGCTGGACGGATGCCGCCGCCAAGACCTGCAAGCTGGGCAATGATTGGCTCGGCATCCCCGTCGCCACCAACGGCGGGTATATGACCTATCGCAAGTCAGCGACCGACAAGGCGGGCTTCAAGGAATTCCCGAAAGATTTTCCGGGCTTCCTCGAGATGTGCAAGGCATTGAAGGCGAACAACACGCCGGCCGGCTTTGCGCTGGGACATGCCAGCGGCGACGCCAACGGCTGGCTGCACTGGCTGCTCTGGGGCCACAACGCCTGGACCGTCGACAAGGACGACAAGGTCATCATCAACTCGCCGGAAACGATGAAGGCGCTGGAATATGCAAAGGCGCTGTCGGAGACCTTCATTCCCGGCGTCGCATCCTGGAACGACTCCTCGAACAACAAGGCGTTCCTGGCCGGCGAGCTCTATTGCACGCTGAATGGCATTTCCATCTACGTGGCCGCCAAAACCGACCCCACCAAGAAGGAACTTGCCGAAGACACCTATCACGCGCTCCATCCGATCGGCCCGATCGGCAAGCCGACGGAATTGCAGCTGGCGTTCCCGATCCTTGCCTTCAACTTCACGAAGTATCCGAATGCCGCAAAGGCGTTTGTCGCGTTCATGCTGGAGAAGGCGCAGTACGACAAGTGGCTGGATGGCGCTCAGGGCTATCTTACGCAAACACTGAATGCCTATGAGTCGGCGCCGGTGTGGACGGCGGACCCCAAGAACGCCGTGTTCGCACAGGCCTCCAAGCGCACGCTGCCGGCCTCCGGCATCGGCACGCCCGGCGAGAAGGCGGCGACCGCAATCGCAGACTTCATCGTGGTCGACATGTTCGCGAACTACTGCACCGGTGCCAAGGACGCCAAGGCTGCGATGGTGGAAGCCGAACGGCAGCTGAAGCGCATCTATCGCTGATGTGATCGGCGCGGGCGGCGGATCGCCGCCGCTCGCACCATCATTGGAATGCCATCATTGGAAGCTCGCGTAGTCATGCTCAATCCGTTGAGCAATCGGGATATCGCCTATGGCTGACATTGCGCTCGCGCCGCGACGTGCGAAGACCGAAATCCGCGAAGCGACCGCCTGGGACAAGTTGCGCCACAACAAGAACTGGCTCGGCTTCTGGTTCATGGTGCCGGCGATGGCGTTCCTGATCTTCTTCCTGGCCTATCCGCTGGGGCTCGGGATCTGGCTCTCGTTCACGGATGCGCGGATCGGGCGCGTCGGCCATTACATCGGCACCGAGAACTACGAGTGGCTGTGGGACGATTCGATCTTCTGGCTGTCGGTGTTCAACACGCTGCTCTACACTTCGATTGCCAGCGCCATCAAATTCGCGGTCGGGCTGTATCTCGCGCTGCTGCTCAACGAGCGCATGCCGTTCAAGGCGCTGCTGCGCGCCGCCGTGCTGATTCCCTTCATCGTGCCGACCGTGCTGTCGGCACTGGCGTTCTGGTGGATCTTCGATTCCCAGTTCTCGATCATCTCCTGGTCGCTGAAGCATCTCGGCCTGATCACGCAGAACATCAATTTCCTCGGCGACAGCACCTGGGCCCGCATCTGTGTGATCTTCGCCAATATCTGGCGCGGCGTGCCGTTCGTCGCGATCACGCTGCTGGCAGGCCTGCAAACGGTGCAGCCGTCGCTCTATGAAGCGGCGACGCTGGATGGCGCCTCGCGCTGGCAGATGTTCCGTTTCATCACATATCCCTTGCTGACGCCGATCATCGCCGTCGTGATGACGTTCTCGGTACTGTTCACCTTCACCGACTTCCAGCTGATCTGGGCGATGACCCGCGGCGGCCCGGTCAACGCCACCCATCTGATGGCGACGCTGTCCTACCAGCGTGCGATCATCGCGGGACAATTGGGCGAGGGGGCTGCGATCTCGAGCGCGATGATCCCGTTCCTGCTCGCCGCGATCATGGTGTCCTGGTTCGGCCTGCAGCGCCGGAAGTGGCAACAGGGAGAGAGCAATGACTGATCTCTCCCGCTTGCTGGTTTCTTTGCGCGAACGGGGCAAGCCCCGCGCGCGCCCGGGAGAAAACAATGACTGATCTCCCCGCACAGAAGGCCGACCTCAAGTCCATCCTGTCGACGCCGGCCCGCGTCGATAACAGCGAGGGCATGAGCTATTTGCAGTCGGTGCCGCGGCGGATCGTGACGCTCTACATCCCGCTGTCGATCATCGTCATCATCCTGCTGTTCCCGTTCTATTGGATGGGGCTGACCGCGATCAAGCCGGACGACCAGCTGCTCGACCTAGACAAGTACAATCCGTTCTGGACCTGGAATCCGACCTTCAAGCACATCCACAAGCTACTGTTCGAGAGCTACTATCCGCACTGGCTCTGGAACACGATGTATGTGGCGATCGGCGCCACCGTGCTGTCGATCATCGCGAGCGTGCTCGCGGCCTACGCGATCGTGCGGCTGCGCTACAAGGGCGCCAATGTCGTCGGCGGCCTGATCTTCCTGGCCTATCTGGTGCCGCCGTCGATCCTGTTCATTCCGCTTGCCACCGTCGTGTTCCAGTACGGTCTGTTCGACTCGCCGTTGGCGCTGATCCTGACCTATCCGACCATCCTGATCCCGTTCTCGACCTGGCTTCTGATGGGCTATTTCAAGACCATCCCGTTCGAGCTCGAGGAGTGCGCGCTGATCGACGGCGCCAGCCGCTGGCAGATCCTGATCAAGATCGTGCTGCCGCTTGCCATTCCCGGCCTGATCTCGGCCTTCATCTTCTGCTTCACGCTGTGCTGGAACGAGTTCATCTACGCGCTGACGTTCCTGCAATCGACCCCGAACAAGACCGTGCCGGTCGCCATCGTCAACGAATTCGTCGACGGTGACATCTATCGCTGGGGCTCCCTGATGGCAGGGGCGCTATGCGGCTCGCTGCCGCTGGTTATTCTTTACGCCTTCTTCGTTGAGCATTATGTCTCGGCGATGACGGGTGCCGTGAAGGAATAGGCGCAAGGCCCGCATCTGAATTCGAACAAGAGAGAAGAAAAGGAGCAGGGTCGTGCACATTCTGATTCTGGGCGCCGCCGGCATGGTCGGCCGCAAGCTGACCGAACGCTTGCAGCGCGAGGGCCGTCTCGGCAAGCAGGACATCTCCAGGATGACCCTGCAGGATGTGGTCGCGCCGGCCAAGCCCGCGAATGCCTCGATCCCGGTTAATGTCGTCGCCTCTGATTTTGCCGACGCCGGCGCTGCCGCGCCCCTGATCGCCGAGCGCCCCGACGTGATCTTCCATCTTGCTGCGATCGTCTCGGGCGAGGCAGAGGCCGAGTTCGACAAGGGCTACCGGATCAACCTCGACGGTACCCGCTACCTGATCGACGCGATCCGCGCCGTCGGCGGCGGCTATAAGCCGCGGCTGGTGTTCACCTCCTCGATCGCGGTGTTCGGCGCCCCGTTCCCCGAGAAGATCGGCGACGAGTTCTTCCACACACCGCTGACGAGCTATGGCACGCAGAAGTCGATCTGCGAGCTCCTGATCAACGACTACACGCGCAAGGGTCTGCTCGACGGCATCTCCATCCGCCTGCCGACGATCTGTGTGCGTCCGGGCAAGCCGAACAAGGCGGCGTCCGGCTTCTTCTCCAACATCATCCGCGAGCCGCTGGCGGGCGAGGAGGCTGTTCTGCCGGTGTCCGAGGATGTCCGGCATTGGCACGCCTCGCCGAAGTCGGCGGTCGGCTTCCTTGTTCATGCCGGCACGATGGACCTGAACGCGATGGGGCCGCGGCGCAATCTCAGCATGCCCGGGATGTCCGTCTCCGTCGGCGAGCAGATCGCCTCGTTGGAGCGCGTTGCCGGCAAGAACGTCACCGCGCGGATCAAGCGGGTGCCGGATCCGACCATCATCAGCATCGTCTCGGGCTGGCCGCGCGATTTCGCGACCGACCGCGCGCTGAAGCTCGGCTTCACCACCGCCGAGAAGACCTTCGACGACATCATCCGCATCCACATCGAGGACGAGCTTGGAGGCAAGTTTGCTGCCTAGCTCGGCAGGCTCACAGGTCTTGGGATGACCAGGGTTGCCAGCATCGGCGAATGCATGATCGAACTGCGCCAGGCGCCGGGCGGGCAGCTTGGTGGATTGTATTCGCGCTTCTATGGCGGCGACACGCTGAACACGGCGGTCTATCTGTCCCGGCTCGGTGTCCACATCGATTACATCACGGCGGTCGGCGACGACGCGCTCAGTGATGAGATGATCGCCGGCTGGGCGGCGGAAGGCATCGGGACCAAGCATGTCGCGCGATTGGCGGGCAGGCTGCCCGGGCTCTATATGATCCAGACCGACGACAAGGGCGAGCGGCGGTTCTTCCACTGGCGCGACAGCGCCGCCGCCCGCGAGCTGATGGACCTGCCCGAGACGGAAGATCTCCTGAACTCGCTCGCGACGTACGACCTCGTCTATCTCTCTGCGATCTCGCTCTCGATCCTGCGCGAGGAGGGACGCGAGCGGCTGATGGCGGCGCTGACGCGGGCGCGGCTCCTGGGCACGCGTTTCGCGTTCGACACCAATTTCCGCGCCCGCGGCTGGCCGGATCTGACTATCGCGCGGAAGGTGTTCAGCAGTGCGTTTGAGACCGCCGATATCGTGCTGGCTTCGACCGAAGACTTGGCGCCGCTCTATCCCGGCGAGAGCAACACGGCGCTGCTCGCTGGCATCTCGAGCCCCGAGGTCGTGCTGAAGCTCGCCGAGCCCGCCTGCATCGTGCGCTCCCACGCAGGGACGAACGAGGTGAGGGCGGAGCCGCTCATCAAGCCGGTGGTCGATACCACGGCGGCCGGCGACAGTTTCGCCGCGGCCTATCTTGCTGCGCGGCTCGGTGGTGCTGAGCCTCCCGAGGCGGCGCGCGCCGGTCACCGTCTGGCCGGCGTCGTGGTGTGCTATCCCGGTGCGATCATTCCGCGCTACGCCATGCCGCCGAAGAAGGCGCCTCGTCCCCCACCATCCCGCAAGGCCTCGCAATGACGACGACATCAAAGCAGGACCGGATCGCCGAGCTGATCCGCCAGGCCACCGTGATCCCGGTGCTGACCATCGAGCGGCTCGAGGACGCCGTACCCCTCGCGAGGGCGTTGGTCGCGGGAGGCGTGCGGACGCTGGAGGTGACGCTGCGTACGGCGGTCGCGGCCGATGCGGCCAAGGCCATCATCACCGAGGTGCCCGACGCGGTGGTCGGGATCGGCACCATCCTCAATGCCGACGATCTGGCCCGCGCCGAGGCGCTCGGTGCCAAATTCGGCATCAGCCCGGGGGCGACGCCCGAGCTGCTGAAGGCGGTCGCTGCCAGCAAGCTGCCGTTCGCGCCGGGGATTGCGACCGCCTCCGAGCTGATGCAGGCGCTGGCCCACGGCTTCGACGTCGTCAAATTCTTCCCCGCCGAGCAGGCCGGCGGTATCAAGGCACTGCGCGCCTTGGCCGGCCCATTCCCGCATGTCAGGGTCTGCCCGACCGGCGGGATTGGTGAGGCCAATGCGGCGACCTGGCTTGCCGAGCCGAACGTGCTGGCGGTCGGCGGCTCCTGGCTGTGCCCGGCGGCCGATATCCGCGCCGGCAACTGGGCGGGCATAACCGCCATGTGCGCCAAGGCGATGAAAACGCTGAAACCCACCTGAAGATACGCTACATAACTCCCGAACAGGAACAGGGAGATACGGCCATGACAGCAGCCAGCATCGTGGGTTGGGCGCACACGCCATTCGGAAAGTTCGACGCGGAGACCGTCGAGGGTCTCGTGGTCAAGGTCGCCAATGAGGCGCTCGCCGATGCCGGCATTGCCGCGTCCGACGTCGACGAGATCATGCTCGGCCATTTCAACGCCGGCTTCTCGCCACAGGATTTCACGGCTTCCCTGGTGCTGCAGGCCAATCCGGCGCTGCGCTTCAAGCCGACCACCCGGGTCGAGAACGCCTGCGCCACCGGTTCAGCCGCCGTGCATCAGGCATTCGCGCCATCGAGGCCGGCGCTGCCAAGATCGTGCTGGTGGTCGGCGTCGAGCAGATGACCAAGACGCCGGGGCCGGAGATCGGCAAGAACCTCCTGAAGGCATCGTATCTGCCCGAGGACGGCGACACGGTCGGCGGCTTCGCGGGCGTGTTCGGCAAGATCGCGCAGTCCTATTTCCAGAAATACGGCGACCAGTCGGACGCGCTGGCGATGATCGCGGCGAAGAACCACAAGAACGGCGTCGCCAATCCCTATGCGCAGATGCGCAAGGATTTCGGCTTCGAGTTCTGCCGCGCCGAGAGCGAGAAGAACCCCTATGTCGCCGGCCCCTTGAAGCGCACCGATTGCTCGCTGGTGTCGGATGGCGCCGCCGCGCTGGTGCTAACCGATGCCGAGACCGCCAGGACCATGGGCAAGGCGGTGAACATCCGCGCGACCGCGCATGCACAGGATTTCCTGCCGATGTCCAAGCGCGACATCCTGCAGTTCGAAGGCTGCACCGTTGCCTGGCAGCGTGCGCTGGACAAGGCTGGCCTGAAGCTCTCCGATCTGTCCTTTGTCGAAACCCACGACTGCTTCACGGTCGCCGAGCTGATCGAATATGAAGCGATGGGTCTGACGCCGAAGGGGCAGGGTGCGCGCGCCATCAAGGAAGGTTGGACCCAGAAGGACGGCAAGCTGCCGGTCAATCCGTCCGGCGGTCTCAAGGCCAAGGGCCATCCGATCGGCGCCACCGGCGTCTCCATGCACGTGATGAGCGCGATGCAGCTCGCAGGGCAGGCGCCCGAGGGCATGCAGCTCAAGAACGCCCAGATCGGCGGCATCTTCAACATGGGCGGTGCTGCGGTCGCCAACTACGTCTCGATCCTCGAGCCGGCGAAGTAGCTTGAACATTGCCGAATGGCTGGCAGCGACGGCGCGGGCGCGTCCCGATGCGCCGGCGCTGCTGACCGGCTTTGATCTCGACGCCGACTACGCGACCTTCGCCCGCCGCGCCGCCTCGATCGGGGCGGCGCTGGCGCGCGATCACGGGGTTGCCGCCGGCGACCGCGTCGCGCTGTTTGCCGGTAATTGCACGCAATATCTCGAATGCCTCTACGGCATCTGGTGGATCGGCGCAGTGGCGATCCCGATCAATGCCAAGCTGCACGGCCGCGAGGTGGCGTGGATCTGCGGCAATGGTGGCGCAAAACTCGCTTTCGTCTCCGATGACACGGTCGGCGCGCTGACGGAAGCCCGGGACGACTGCCCCGCCGGCATGACCATGCTGTCGGTCGACAGCGCCGCGTACAGGGCGATGCGAAGCGGCGAGGGCGCGCCCGAGCCGCTGCCGCGCGAGAGCAACGATCTCGCCTGGCTGTTTTATACATCCGGCACCACAGGCCGTCCCAAGGGCGTGATGCTGAGCCACGGCAATCTGCTTGCGATGTCGCTGTGCTATCTCGCCGACGTCGATCCGGCGACGCCCAACGATGCCTCGCTCTATGCCGCGCCGATCTCCCATGGCGCGGGTCTCTACAATTTTCCGCATGTCCGCATGGGCGGCCGCCACGTCGTTCCCGAAACCGGCGGCTTCGACCCGGACGAGGTGCTCAACCTCGGCCGGCAGCTCGACAATGTCGTGATGTTCGCGGCGCCCACCATGGTGCGCCGACTGGTCGATGCCGCCAAGAAGCGTGGCGAGAACGGCGAGGGGCTGCGCACCATTATCTATGGCGGCGGGCCGATGTACACGGTCGACATCAGAGATGCGATGGCGACGATGGGCCTGCGCTTCGTGCAGATCTACGGCCAGGGCGAGTCGCCGATGACCATCACGGCGCTGTCGCGCGAATGGCATGGGCAGAGCGATCACCCGCGCTATCTCGAACGGCTGGCCTCGGTCGGCACCGCGCAGAGCGTCGTCACCGTGCGCATCACCGGCAAGGACGGCAAGCCGCTGCCCGCCGGCGAGACCGGCGAGATCGAGGTCAAGGGCTTAACCGTGATGCTCGGCTACTGGAACAATCCGAAGGCCAATGCGGAGACGCTGAAGGACGGCTGGCTACGCACCGGCGATGTCGGCCGGCTCGACGCCGACGGCTTCCTGACGCTGTCAGACCGCTCCAAGGATGTGATCATCTCCGGCGGCACCAATATCTATCCGCGCGAGGTCGAGGAAGCCCTGCTGACGCATCCAGACGTCCGCGAGGTCTCGGCGATCGGTGTGCCGGATCCGGAATGGGGCGAGATCGTGGTCGCCTGCGTCGTGCTGGAGGATGGCGCCATCGCCGACAACGGCAGGCTCGATGCGCATTGCCTTGCCTCGATTGCCCGCTTCAAGCGGCCGAAACGCTACGTCTATCTCGATGCCTTGCCGAAGAACAATTACGGCAAGGTGCTGAAGACCGCGCTGCGGGAGATGATGGCCAAAGGCATGGGCTAGGGCGCGGTGAGGCCGGGTTGAATCGAAAATATCGAAAACAACCCCATGCACAGTAGGGATTGGGGTCGCTGGAGCCGTTAAGGGATAGGCCGCCGCCTCCCGTCGCGCTAAGCTGCCTGCGCCCAGTCACCGGGAGAACGGACCATGGGAATCGAGACGTCTCTGTCGCTGTCGGAAGTGAACGATCGCATCGCGATCCTCCGGGACAATATCAGGCAGCTGATCGAGCAGGCCGCAGGCGCTGCCGGCGCCGAAGTCGAGGAGCGCATCGCCGAGCGGCTCGAGCAGCAGAACGCGGAACTGGAGAAGCTCCTGAAGGCGCGCGAGGTGATGACTGGTGGCCGGTAGGATGGGCAAGGGCGCGTGCGCCGTGCCCACCCTCCGCCGGCTCTGATGGAATGCACGCGTTCCGTTTCGCGGAAACCGCCGGCCGCCACCGCGCATACGCCCATACGCCCGGCGCAGCTTGATCTCCGAGAAAACCTCCCGTTACTAGGCTTCAATCCAGAACAGCCGGGGAGCGAGCAGCACGATGGGACCATTGCAGGGTATCAAGGTCGTCGACATGACGACCGTGCTGATGGGACCCTACGCCACGCAGATGCTCGGCGATTACGGCGCCGACGTCATCAAGGTGGAATCGCCCGACGGCGACGTGACGCGGCAGATCGGTCCGACCCGGCATCCCGGCATGGGCCCGGTGTTCCTCAACACCAACCGCAGCAAGCGTTCGATCTGCCTCGACCTGAAGAAGCCGGCGGGGCGCGAGGCCGTGCTGCGGCTGATCGCGAAGGCCGACGTGCTGGTCTACAATGTGCGGCCGCAGGCGATGGCGCGGCTGCAGCTCGGCTACGACGTCGTCGCCAAGGTAAATCCGCGGCTGATCTATGCCGGCGTGTTCGGCTTCGGCCAGGACGGGCCCTATGCGGCGAAGCCCGCCTATGACGATCTGATCCAGGGCGCCACCGCGCTGCCGGCGCTGATGGCGCAGACCTCGGACGGCGTGCCGCGCTACGTGCCGAACGCGCTGGTCGATCGCATCGTCGGCCTCACCGCGGTCGGCGCGATCTGCGCGAGCCTCGTGCATCGCGACCGCACCGGGCAGGGCCAGCGCGTCGACATCCCGATGTTCGAGACCATGGCCGGCTTCGTCATGGGCGATCACATGGGCGGGCTCACTTACGATCCTCCGCTCGACAAGGGCGGCTATGCGCGCCACCTCTCGCCGGACCGGCGGCCGTACAAGACGCTGGACGGCTATATCTGCGTGATCGTCTACAACGACAAGCAGTGGGAGAATTTCTTCAAGGCGACCGGGCGCGACGATCTGCGCAGCGATCCGAAATTCGCCACCTTCGCCGGCCGCGCCACCAACATCGATGTCGTCTATGCCGAGCTCGCGCGCATTCTTGAGACCAAGACCACGGCCGAATGGAACGCAATCCTCGAGAAGGCCGACGTGCCCGTGATGCCGATGCACGATCTCGAGAGCCTGCTCGAGGACCCGCATATGGTTGCGACCGGTGTCTTCCCCGTGATCGATCATCCGACCGAGGGCCGCATCCGCAGCATGACGCCGTCGGCGCGCTGGTCGGAGACCAAGGTCGAGCCGAGCCGGCTGGCACCGCGGCTCGGCGAACACAGCGTGGAAATTCTGCGGGAAGCGGGTTTCTCCGCCGAGGAGATCGCGGCGATGCTGCGCGACGGCGTGGCCAAAGCAGTGCAGGCATAGGAGCACGACAGATGGATTTCACACTCTCCGCCAACCAGGAATCGATCCGCGACGCGGTGGCAAAAATCTGCTCGCGCTTTGACGAAGCCTACTGGCTGAAGAAGGACAAGGAGGGCGGCTATCCGGCCGACTTCCACCGCGCGCTCGCGGATGCCGGCTGGCTCGGCATCTGTATCCCCGAGGAATATGGCGGCTCCGGGCTCGGCATCACCGATGCCGCGATCATGATGCGAACGATCTCGGAATCCGGCGCCGGCATGTCCGGCGCCTCGGCCGTGCACATGAACGTGTTCGGACTCAATCCGGTGGTGGTGTTCGGCACCAAGGAACAGTGCCAGCGCATGCTGCCGCCGATCATCGACGGCCGCGACAAGTCCTGTTTCGCTGTGACCGAACCCAACACGGGCCTCAACACCACGCAGCTCAAGACGCGCGCCGTGCGGCAGGGCGACAAGTACATCGTCAACGGCCAGAAGGTGTGGATCTCGACCGCGCAGGTCGCCAACAAGATCCTGCTGCTCGCCCGCACCACGCCGCTGGAGGAGGTGCGCAGCCCGACCCATGGGCTGAGCCTGTTCTATACCGATTTCGACCGCAAGCGCGTCACCGTGCATGAGATCGAGAAGATGGGCCGCAAGCCGGTCGACTCCAACGAGCTGTTCTTCGAGAATTTCGAGATCCCGGTCGAAGACCGCATCGGCGAAGAGGGCCGCGGCTTCGAATACATCCTGCACGGCATGAACCCCGAGCGCATCCTGATCGCGGCCGAAGCGGTCGGCCTCGGCCAGATCGCGCTGAAGCGGGCGTCGGAATATGCAAAGGGCCGCATCGTGTTCAATCGCCCGATCGGCATGAACCAGGCGATCCAGCATCCGTTGGCGAAGTGCTGGATGGAGCTCGAGGCGGCCTGGCTGATGGTGCTGCGCGCCGGTTGGCAGTATGACCAGAACCTGCCGTGCGGCCCCGCGGCGAACTCGGCGAAATATCTCGCGGCGGAAGCCGGCTTCCACGCCTGCGAGCAGGCGGTGATGACCCATGGTGGCTTCGGCTATGCCAAGGAGTACCACGTCGAGCGCTACCTGCGGGAGTCGCTGATCCCGCGCATCGCGCCAATCAGCCCGCAACTCATCCTCAGCTTCATCGGTGAGAAGGTGCTCGGCCTTCCGAAGTCGTATTGATGATCAGCGCGAGATATCTCCGCTCGTCATTCCGGGATGCGCCGCAAGGCGCAGGCCCGGAATGACGGGGGAGAGGGTAGGGACACCATGAGCTTCGTCACCGGCGTTGGCCTCACATCCTACGGCAAGCATGAGGGCTCATCCTCGCTCGACCTGATGAGCAAGGCGGCCGAGCTTGCGATCACGGATGCCGGGCTGAAGCGATCCGACATCGACGGCATTCTGTGCGGCTACTCTACGGTGTCGCCGCACATCATGCTGGCCACCGTGTTCGCCGAGCATTTCGGCATTCGGCCGTCCTACGCCCATGCCGTGCAGGTCGGCGGCGCCACCGGGCTTGCCATGACCATGCTGGCGCATCAGCTCGTCGATGCCGGCGTGGCCAAGCACGTGCTGGTGGTCGGCGGCGAGAACCGGCTGACCGGACAGAGCCGCGACGCCTCGATCCAGGCGCTGGCCCAGGTCGGGCATCCCGACTATGAGGTGACGCTGGGGCCGACGATCCCGGCCTATTACGGCCTGGTCGCGACCCGCTACATGCATGAATATGGCCTCACGCAGGAGGACCTGGCCGAGTTCGCCGTCTTGATGCGCAAGCATGCGCTGACGCATCCCGGCGCCCAGTTCCACGAGCCGATCACGGTTGCCGACGTGATGGCTTCGAAGCCGGTGGCGATGCCGCTCAAGCTGCTCGACTGCTGTCCGGTGTCGGACGGCGGCGCCGCCTGCGTGGTGAGCCGCGAGCCGACCGGGGACCGGCGGATCCGCGTCCGCGGCTGCGCCCAGGCGCACACCCATCAGCACGTCACGGCCGCGCCCGCATTGAGCGAGCTCGGTGCGGAGATTTCGATCTCGAAAGCGAAGCAGGCGGCTGGCATTGCGATCTCGGACGTGCGTTACGCCGCGGTCTACGACAGCTTCACGATCACGCTGGCGATGCTGCTGGAGGATCTCGGCCTCGCCGGACGCGGCGAGGCGGCGGCGCGGGTGCGCGCCGGCTATTTCAACGGGGATGGCGAGATGCCGCTCAACACCCATGGCGGATTGCTCAGCTATGGCCATTGCGGCGTCGGCGGCGCGATGGCGCATCTGGTCGAAACCCAGCTGCAGATGACCGGCCGCGCGGAAAACCGTCAGGTGCGCGACGCCTCGGTCGCGCTGCTGCACGGCGACGGCGGCGTGCTGTCCTCGCATGTCAGCATGTTCCTGGAGCGCGTGCGATGAGCGGACCGATCGCTGACTGGACCAAGGGCGCGGAAGCCATCGTCTATCAGACCTGCAACGCCTGCGGCGCGCGGCAATATTTCCGCCGCAGCTTCTGCGCCGCCTGCGGCGCGACCGATCTCGCCGAACATCGCGCGAGCGGGGCAGGGAAGGTGTATGCGACCTCGCTGGTCTGCCGTGCCGCAACGCCGGAGACGCGGGCGCATGTGCCTTACAACATCGTGCTGGTCGATGCCGACGAGGGCTTTCGCATGATGGCCCATGGCGACAACGACCTTGCCATCGGCGACAAGGTCTTGGCGCGCTTCACGCAATTTGCCGGACGGCTGGTTCCATACTTTGCAAAGACGAAATGAGGGGCTGAACGATCCAGTCAGAACGCCAAACCAGGCTGAATTGGGTCGCTCTCGCCCCTCCAGTTGCGGATCATTTTGGGCATGATCTTTTCCGAAAACCGCTACACACTTTTCGGGATCATGCTTCAGTGCCAGTAAAAGACAAAGCTGGCGATGACGAGCATCGCCGTCACC
Organism: Bradyrhizobium viridifuturi; assembly: GCF_001238275.1. Lineage (GTDB taxonomy): Bacteria > Pseudomonadota > Alphaproteobacteria > Rhizobiales > Xanthobacteraceae > Bradyrhizobium > Bradyrhizobium viridifuturi. The sequence continues at coordinate 107,294 of NZ_LGTB01000008.1, read as the reverse complement.
GCCAGCATTTGCGCAAGCGCTTCCGAGGCCGCCCTCTTGGTGGCTTCCTTCATGCGTTTCCCCTAGACTTGGGCGTGACTCATCGTTGCGCCGAGAACGCGCAAGACGGCCAGATTTTTGTACTCGGAACACCCCGCGTCGAGCATTCGCTTTGATGAGTCCCCACTCAGCGAATATCGACTTTCGCAGGGTTGTCTTTGAATGCGGCGGCAATTTGACTCGGGCGTGTTGCTCCTGCGACGGCCGGCAGATACTGTTTCGAACCCGACAGAAACGACAGCAAGATCAAGGTTAGGAAATGGCCCGTATCGACTACTCCGATCCCGCGAAGGCAAGCCCGCGCACCCGCGAGATCCTCGACAAGAACCGCAACGCCAACATCTTCCGCATGATGGCGCATTCGCCGAGTTACTTTGAACAGTACTGCCGGCTCGGCGGCGCGATCCGTCACAAGGGTGAGCTCGATCCGGTCGTGCGTGAGCTTGCGATCACGCGCACCGGCATTCTCTGCGAGGCGCCTTACGAAATCGTCGCGCATAAGCGCATCGGCAAGAATGTCGGCGTTACCGATGAGCAGAACGCAGCGCTCGACGACTGGCAGTCCGCGAGCTGCTTCAACGAGGTGCAGCGCGCCGCGCTCACCTTCACCGACGAGATCGTCAAGCTGAAGAAGCCGACGGACGCGACCTTCAAGGCGATCGCGGCGTTGCTGACGCCGGCCGCCTTGATCGAGCTGCAGCTCTCGGTCGGCTTCTACATCATGACGTCGAAGTTTCTCGAGACTTTCGAGATCGACATGCAGCCGGTGACGGAAGTGGTGAGTTGACCCTTTCTTCGCCTCGCCCGGCAAGGGCGGGGCGAGCGAGCAGAAAGACCTACCCCGACGTCAGCAGATCCACCTTCGCGTTCGCCACGATCAGCCGCTCGGCGAGAATCTGGGCGAGGTTGCGCATGATCCGCTCGCCGGCACGCGGATGCTGCTCCCGGAAGCGCTCGAAATCTGCAATCGATACCTCATAGGCGGTGGCCGACATGTCGGCCACCACATCCGCCGAGCGCTTCGGCTCCAGCAGCGCCATCTCGCCGAACGCCATGCCGGCGGTCAGCGTCGCGAGCCGGATGCCGTCGGGCAAGGTGACGTGGACCACGCCGCTGCGCAGGAAGAACAACGAGCTCGCGTCGCTGCCTGCGGTGATGATCTTTTCGTTCGGCTGGTAGGCCCTGACCGCGCAGAGCGAGGCGAGATCGGCGATCTCGTCGGCGCTCAGTCCGGCAAGCAGCGGTTGCTCGGCAAGCTCCGTGGTCTCGAGGAAGTCGATCGAGCCGCCATAGCGGTAGACGATCTGGTCCTCGGCCCATTCGATCGCGGTGTCGAGCAGGTAGAAATCCCTGATATTGCCCAGCCGGTTGGTCCACTCGCTGATCGTGGTCCATTCGCGCGAGGTCCGCTTGATGCCGGACAGGATCACGGTGACGCGAGCTCGGCCAGCTCCTGGAAGGCCTCCGCCACCAGTCGGGCGCCGGCGCGCGTCGTCGCGGTGACGCGGCGCAGGTCGAAGATCACGAATTCCGGTCGCGGGCTGCCGGCGAGGCGGCGCGAGACATAGTCGACATTGGAGAGCGACAGCGTGCCGACCAGTTCGATCACGCGCACCTCCTGGAAGTGCTTGGCCAGGATCTCCTGCTCCTGTGGCCGCCGCACCCGACGCGACGGGTTCTTGCCGATGTTGTAGTCGGCGATGATGCTGTGGCGGGCGTCGTCGCTGCGGTTCAGCATGTGCAGGTCGTAGTGCGCCGACAGCGTCTCGCAGACCTTGATGCCGCGCACGCTGTTGCCGTGCTTGTCGAGCTTCGGCGAGTAGCTGCCGAGCCCGAGCCGCGCCGGCAGCGCCGCCAGGATGCCGCCGCCGACGCCGCTCTTGGCGGGAATGCCGACGCGGTAGATCCATTCGCCGGCGAAGTCGTACATGCCCGACGAGGTCATCACCGACAGCGTGCGCGCGATCGCGTAGGGCGTCACCACCTGCTCGCCGGTCAGCGGGTTGATGCCGCGGTTGGCGAGCGTCGCCGCCATCACGGCGGTGTCGCGCGCGGTGACGAGGATGGCGCATTGCCGGAAATAGACGTCGAGCACCGCCGGCACGTTCTCGGTGATCACGCTGTTGGTGCGCAAGAGATAGCCGATCGCCCGGTTGCGGTCGCCGGTGGCGCTCTCGGAGGCGTAGACCGCCTCGTCGACGTCGAGCTCGCGGCCGGCGAAGCGGCCGAGCGCGTGACGAATATAATCGAACGCACCGTCGCCCTTGTCGACATGGAGCAGGCCCGAGCAGGCGATCGCGCCGGCATTGACCATCGCATTGAACGGATGGTTGTCGGCATTGAGCCGGATCGAATTGAAGGGGTCGCCAGACGGCTCGACGCCGATCACGCTCTCCACCCGCTCGGCGCCCAGGGTGTCGAGCGCAAGCGCGAACACGAACGGCTTGGACATCGACTGGATGGTGAAGGGAACGCGGGTGTCGCCGACCTCGTAGACGTGGCCGTCAAGCGTCGCGAGGCTGATGCCAAAATGGGCAGGATCGGCCTTGCCCAGCTCGGGGATGTAATCGGCCACTGCGCCGGCGGCCTCGGTGACGAAGTTTGCGTAACAAGTGTGCAGAAACCGCAGCAGCGGCGGCTGCGAGCGGGTCCAGTTGACGGTGCTGGCGGTGACGGGAGGAGGCGATCGTTTCATCGCCTCCTGTTGTGCAACGCAATCAGGGCGCGCGCAACTGGTTCGGGACCAGCGCCTGGCGGCGGACCAGCATCAGCGCGATCAGGATCGTCGGGGCGAGGATCGCCAGCCCCAGCAGCGTCACTTGCAACTGCGACAGCGGGTTGATGCCGCCGCCGGGCGTCGCCAGCACGAAGCCGCCGATCACAAGCAGCACCCGCAGCGGCCACTCCAGCGCGCCGGCGCCGCGGAGGTCGCCGACGAACGCCTGATAGCCCTGGATGCCGCCGCAGATGAACAGCGTGCCGCACGCTGCCAGCGCCATCAGGCCGAGGCCGGCGAGATAGGGGCTTGGGCCCTGCATCACCAGCGCCGGGTTGAGTACGAAGAAGAACGGGATGAAATAGATGATGCTGCCGACCCACATCGATTCCCATCCGGTCTTCATCGCGGGCGATCCGGCGATGCCGGCCGCGGCAAAGGAGGCGATCGCGACCGGCGGCGTGATCGACGACAGCATGCCCCAGTAGAAGATGAACATGTGCACTGCCATCCGGTTGAGTCCGAGCTTCTCCAGCGCTGGCGCGACCAGGATGGCGAGGAAGATGTAGCAGGCCGTTGTGGTCAGCCCGAGGCCGAGGATCAGGCTGGTGAAGGCGCACATCACGAGCAGCAGGAACGCGTTGTCGCCGGCGAGCGTCAGCAGGTCGTTGGCGAGGCTCGAAACCACGCCGGTCATCGAGAACGCGCCGATCAAGAGGCCGCAGCCGGCGAGGATACCGACCAGTTCGACGAAGGTGCGGCCGTTGACTTCGAGGAATTTTCCGATCGTCGCGAAGCTCCAGCGAGTGTCCTTGGAGAAGATCTGGTTGAGCACCAGCAACAGCGCGGTCGCGTAGAACGGCGCGTGGCTCTCGCGCTTGAAATACAGCAGCATCACGATCAGCAGCGCGATCACGAAGACGTAGTACCAGCCGTCCTTGATCGTATCCATCACCCGCGGCAGCTCGGCGCGCGGGATGCCCTTCAGCCCATGGCGCGCGGCGTAGGAATCGACCTGCATGAAGAGGCCGATATAGTACAGCGTCGCCGGGACGATCGCGGCGACCGCGACCTCGGCGTAGCTGATGTTGAGGAATTGGGCGATCACGAACGCGGTCGCGCCCATCACCGGCGGCGCCAGCACCGCGCCGGTCGAAGCGCAGGCCTCGATCGCGCCGGCATAGGAGGCGCGGAAGCCGCTCCTTTTCATGACCGGGATCGTCATGGTGCCTGCTGTCAGCACGTTGGAGACGATCGAGCCGGACATCATGCCGAGCAGGCCGGAGGCGAAAATGCACACCTTGGCGGCACCGCCGCGGAACGTGCCGCACAGCGCGAAGGCGAGGTTGATGAAGAACTTTCCGGCGCCGGTCATCATCAGCGCGGTGCCGAACACCAGGAAGCCGATCACGGTGTCGGCGAAGGCCTGGATCGGGATGCCGAGCAGGCTCTCGCCCGACAGCACGTGATAGGCGGTGGTCTGGTCGAGCGTGAGCTGCGAGCCTCGGAAGGGGCCGAGCCAGCCCGCTTCGGCAAACAGCGGATAGACGGTGAAGGGGAGCACGCTGAGCAGCAGGCTCCAGCCGCCGGTCCGGCGCAGCGCCTCCATCAGCATCGCCCACATTACGAGGCCGGCGATGATGACGTTGCGCGGTGCGCCGTCGGATTCCCAGCCATATTGCGCCGCCTTGCGCACGTTCAGCATCAGCCAGATCGAGGCGGCGAAGGTCGCGACCGCGAGCGCGAGGTCATACCAGGGAATGCGCGTCAGCGAAGCGCGCTCCGTTCCCGGAAAGATCAGGAACGTGAACGGCAGCATCAGCGCGATCAGAAGATAGAAATACTCGGTGTTGAGCTGGGTGTAGTCGATGAAGAAGCGCAGCGAGAATTGCTGGTTGATGCAGAGCAGGATGGTCGCGGCGGTCGCAACCACCAGCGCCCAGCGCCACGGCCCGTGCAAGGAGCGCACGCGCGTGACCTCGGCCTCCTGCAGATTGTCGAGGCCGGCGTGCGGATCCTCGAACTCGATTCGCTTCGCAGGCGCGGCCGCGGCGTTATCGGGCATCACGCATCCCCCAATGCTGTTGGTTTTGGCCGCAGGCCCGGCGGGCGTTACTCAAAGCCGTTCGGCATGCTGGCTTTCGCCAGCGCCGTGGCACGCGCCTTCATCCAGCCGTCGAGAAAGGCCTTGTCGTCCGCCGGCGGGTTCGACTTGCCGTAGTCGGTCCAGGCGGCGGCAAGCACCTCCTGCCGCTTGTAAAGCGCGGAGTTGTGCGCCTCCTGCGCGTCGCTCCAGTGGCCGGTCTCCTTGAGCGCCTTGACCGCGCCGGGATGCACGGGAACGACCCAGTTCTTGGTCTGCCGGTCGGCGCCGAGGCCGGCGGCCCCGGGCGCCGAATCCTTGTAGGCGTCGTAGTTGACGATCATCGCCTTGGTGATCGCATAGATCTGGTCGGCCGGCTGCGCGGCATAGGCGACGAAGATCGGGTAGGGATAATTGCCAAGCTGGATCGGCTTGTCGGGCGTGATGCCGGCGCCGCAGGTCGCGGTTTGCGGGAAGAAGAACGAGCCGACCTTCTTCACCCGCGCCCAGCCGTCCTTGTCGTCGGCGGGCAGCGGTGGCCACATCAATCCGCGCGGCGAGGTCTCGGCTTCCTTGGCGGGGCCGGTGATGGTGGTGCCGAAGGCGCGTCAGCGTCGTTGTTGATCAGGCCCTTCCACATCGCGCCGTAGCTTGCGAACTCGACGATCTTGACGTCCTTCTCGGTCAGACCGCCGAAGGCGAGCATGGCAAGCGAGTTCTGGTTCAGCGCCGGCGAGCCGACCACGAAGCCGACGCGCTTGCCGCGCAGATCCTTCATCTCCTTGACGCCGGCATCGGCCGCAACGCCGAGCGCGCCGCAATTGCAGTCGACCGACGACAGCAGCAGCTGCAGCGACTGCGGGCCCCATTCCCTGGCGCCGAACTCGAACACGCCTTCCTGCGCGAAATACGTACCCGACCCCATCGCCGAGGAGATCGCGCGCTTGGCGCGCAGCGGCGCTAGCCGCGCGACGTCGTTGCCGGCCGGCAGCACGCGGACGTCGGTGCCATATTTGTCCTTCATCATCTTGCCGACGCCGACCGCGATGTTGAAGCCGGCGGTGCCGGTGTCATAGGCGGTCACCGCCATGGTCGGCGGCAGCTTGATGTCCTCGGCCGAGGCGGGCAGGGCAGCGACGATCAAAAGGCCGGCAAGAGCGACAGGCGCACGCGCCATCAGCCGAAGAAGCATAATTCCTCCCAGTGTTTCGCCGTGCGAAACTTTTCTGAAGAGAAATGATTGCATCACGAACTTGCGATGGCAACGCCACCACCCGCGCAAGCCGGCGATTAATGCCCGTGCATCACCAGACAGATTGTCGCGGGTGAGATTTGAGCGGTCGCCGTCAGGTCTCGACGATCGCGATCGCCTGGCCTTCGGCGATGACATCGTCAATCCGCACCAGAATCGACTTGATTTTGCCTGCTGCCGTCGATGTGACCGGGATCTCCATCTTCATCGCCTCGACGAACGCAATCTCGTCGCCGCTGCCGATGCTGCTGCCGGTTTCAACAGAAAGCGCGCAAACGCGCCCGGCAACCTCGGTCACAACCTTGATCTCTGGCATTCCACTCTCCGATACCGTCTTGCGGAAATTTCATCCGGCGAACGGCTTTTTGTTGTGGCGGCAGATTGCCTGAGGTAGCTTCATCTGCAAGTGGAATTTTATTCCGCAAGACGGAATGGAGCCAAACAAGATGGGACGGCGCTCGGAACGGCTTAGCCGGCAGGGAATGCTCGCCAGCGAGACTGGCGATGGCGATGTCATCCAGGTGGTGTCGCGCGCGTTTGATGTATTGCGGTGCTTCGAGGGACATGAAGCGCGGCTCGGCAATCTCGAGATCTCGAACCGCTGCGGCCTGCCGCGATCGACAGTGTCGCGCTTGACGCACACGCTGACGCGGATGGGACAGCTCGTCTATCTGCCGCGCGATCAGAAATATCGCATCGGCCCGAGCGCGGTTGCGATGAGCACCTCGATGATGAAGGGGCTGCAGCTCCGCAATCTGATCCGGCTGCGTTTGCAGGATGTCGCCGATCAATTGCCCGGCACGGTGGGCTTCGTCATCCCGGACCGCTTTCATCTGGTCTATCTGGAGTTCGCCCGCGCGGCGAATGCGCTCGGCCTGCATGAGGCCACCGGCAGCCGCATCTCGATGGCGACCACCGCCGCCGGCCACGCCTATACCGCGGCGCTCGATCCTGCGATCGGCGATGCGCTGATCGCGGAGATGGAAGGCGAACTGCCCGAGAGCGCCAAGATGCTGACGCCGCGCATCGCGGCCAATCGCCGGCATCTGCAGGAGCACGGCTACGTCGTTGCCTGCGGCCTGTGGAGCCCGCACATCAACGGCGTCGCGGTGCCGCTGTGGTCGCCGCAATATCAGACCTATGTGGTCACCACGATCGGCCTGCTGTCGGCGATGTATGACGAGCAGCGGCTGCACCGCGAGGTCGCACCGCAGATGGTCGACCTCGCCGCCGCACTCGGCAGCTTGCTCGAAGGCGCCGACGGCGACATCTTCAGCAATCGGATCGAGCGCAAGTCGCTTCCCGTGACCACCCATAACAACAACAAAATCATCAAGACGGAGGCAATGAATGAACTGGAAGCCGGAACTCGACGACCTCGCCCGGCGCGAAGCGTTCGCGCGGGAGATGGGAGGCGTTGACAAGGTCAAGCGGCAACGCGACCAGGGCCGGCTCACGGTTCGTGAGCGCATCGACAAGCTCGTCGACCAGAACAGCTTTCACGAGGTCGGCGCCATCTCCGGCATCGCCGAATACGACGAGAGCAACGAACTCAAGCATCTGACGCCGGCGAACTGCGTGTTCGGCCGTGCCAGGGTCGACGGCCGCACCGTGGTGGTGGTCGGCGACGATTTCACCGTGCGCGGCGGCTCGGCCGATGCATCGATCTCCGCCAAGCCGTTGATGGCCGAGGAGATGGCCCACGACTTCCGCCTGCCGATCGTCCGCGTGATCGAAGGCTCCGGCGGCGGCGGCTCGGTGAAGACGATCGAGACCAGGGGCGCCGCCAATCTGCCCGGCGGCGTCGGTGGCACGCGCTGGTACTGGTACACGACCGCCAATCTCGCGCGGGTGCCGGTGGTCGGCCTCGGGCTCGGCTCGGTCGCGGGCCTTGGCGCCGCGCGGCTGGCAGCGACGCACTACTCTGTCATGACCAAGAATTCCGCGATGTTCGTCGCCGGCCCGCCGGTGGTGAAGCGGCTCGGCCAGGATCTGACCAAGCAGGAGCTCGGCGGCGCCGACATCCAGACCCGCGCCGGCGCGATCGACCAGGCCGTCGAGACCGAGGAGGAGGCGTTCGACTATGCGCGGCGCTTCCTGTCCTATCTGCCGGCGTCGGTCTACGATCTGCCGCCGACCATTCCCTGCACCGATGATCCGGAACGTGCCGAGGAATCGCTGCTCAAGGCCGTGCCGCGCAACCGCCGCCAGGTCTACAAGATGCGGCCGATCATCGAGGCGGTGGTCGACAAGGGCTCGTTCTTCGAGGTCGCCGCCAATTTCGGCCGCCCGGTCATCACCGGCCTGGCGCGGATCGAGGGCAGGGCAGTGCTGCTGCTCGCCAGCGACCCGTTCCACTACGGCGGCTCGTGGACCGCGGATGCCTGCGCCAAGGTGGTGCGCTGGGTCGACTTCGCCGAGACCTTCCATCTGCCGGTGGTCTATCTGATGGATTGCCCCGGCTTCATGATCGGGCTCGAGGCGGAGAAGTCGGCGACCATCCGCCACGGCGTGCGGGCGATGGCCGCGGTCAACCAGAGCACGGTGCCGTGGTGCACCATCATCATCCGCAACGCCTTCGGCGTCGCCGGCGTGGTGCATCAGCCGGCCAACCGCTTCTCGATGCGCTATGCCTGGCCATCGGCCTACTGGGGTTCGCTGCCGCTCGAGGGCGGCATCGAGGCGGCCTATCGTGCCGAGATCGACGCGGCCGCCGATCCCGCCGCCAAGCTGCGCGAGATCGAGGACCGCCTCAACAAGCTGCGCTCGCCGTTCCGCTCGGCCGAGAAGTTCTGGGTCGAGGAGGTGATCGATCCGCGCAAGACGCGTTCGCTGCTCTGCGAATTCGCGCGCCTTGCCGAGCCGATCCGCAAGGCCGGCCCGCCGAGCAACATGTCGACGCGGCCGTAACGGCTCCCATCGTCATTGCGAGGAGCGTAGCGACGAAGCAATTCATATGGCCGCAAGTGGTGACATGGATTGCTTCGCTTCGCTCGCAATGACGGCGAAGGTGCTATTGCTTCCTACTCGCTCTCGCGATGCACGTCGTGGATCACGATGCCCATGCCGTTCTCGGGCATCTTGATCCAGTCGCGCCGCTTCAGCGAGCGCTTGGTATCCTCGTGTCCGCTCGCCCAGTGCTCGCGCATCGAGGTGCCGGAGAACTCGTGGTCCTTGGCGTCGCTTCATAGGCTTTCTGCTGATAGATCAGCTGCAGCAGCGTGATGCCCGGCAGCCGGCTGTTGGCCTTCTTGAGCTGGCGCTCCTCGTCCGAGAGCTGGTCGTCCGGAATCTTTCCCAGCGCGTTGTGCAGGGCGGTGCGCAGATTGTAGGTCTTGCGGTAGACGTCGGTGTTGTAGCGGGTGCGCGACGAATACATGATGTCCTTGTGGCGGGCCATCACGTCCTGGATGTCGCGCGGCAGCACGCCGCGGGCCGAGAACAGGTCGACCTGGAACACCAGCGAATTGGCATTGTCCTCCTGGTCGAGCAAATGCTGCAGCGGCGTGTTGGAGACGATGCCGCCGTCCCAGAAATGATCCGTGCCGACCTTCACCATCGGCAGCGCCGGCGGCAACGCGCCGCTCGCCATGATGTGTTCGGGGATGATTTCGTCATGGGCATTGTCGAAATAGATGAAGTTGCCGGACAGCACGTTCACGGCGCCGACCGCAAAGCGCATCTTCTTGGAATTGATGCGGTCGAAATCGACGAGCTCGAGCAGCGATTCACGCAAGGGCGTGGTGTCGTAATAGCTCGTCGCGGTACGCGCGCCGGCCGGGCTGAGCCACGGATTGCTCTGATGCGGGGTGAAGAAGCCGGGCTGCCCCAGCGTCGTCGTCAGCCATGAGCTGGTGAGATTGCGCGCCCTGCGGAAGATGTCGCCGTCCGGCGTGTAGTGCCAGATCTTGCGGCTGGTGATGCGATCCCAGAAAGTGTGCAGCCGCTCCAGCCGCTTGTCGGGCGGATTGCCGGCGATGATCGCCGAGTTGATCGCGCCGATCGAGACGCCGCAGACCCAGTCGGGCTCGATGTTGCACTCATGCAGCGCCTGGTAGACGCCGGCCTGATAGGCGCCGAGCGCGCCGCCGCCCTGCAGCACCAGCGCCACGCGATCACAGCCTTCGGGACGCCAGCCGGGCGTCGCGTGCTCGATATCGTCGACATGAGGGGTACGCGCGTCCATGTCAGGCACTCCAACAATTCGCGGCGAGAATTCAGGGCGCCGATGACGCCGTGATGACAAGTGTGGCCCCGCGCTTGGCGCGTTCGGCATGGCTGCCTGCATGGTTAGCATTGGGCTCATCGGCCGAACCGAGGTCATGGCCCTGACGGAAATCCCTCATATCGCTGTCAATCTCGGCCGATAGCTTCCGCGCTACATTTGCCAACAGGGGGTTATTGCGATGCGCAGGGAAGATCTGCTCAAGCTTCCGTCCATGCCGGCCGCCGGTCCGAGCTATCCCGCCGGTCCTTACCGCTTCATCGATCGCGAATTCCTCGTCATCACCTATGAGACCGATCCGGAATTGATCCGCGCCGGGCTGCCTGAACCGCTGGAGCCGATCGAGCAGGCGATCGTACATTACGAATGGATCAAGATGCCCGACAGCTCCGGGTTCGGCAGCTACACCGAGTCCGGCCTCGTGATCCCCGCGCGGCTGCGTGGCGAAGAGGTCAACTTCGTCTGCCAGATGTATCTCGACGATGATCCGCCGATCGCGGCCGGCCGCGAGATCTGGGGCTTCCCGAAGAAATACGCCCATCCCAAGCTCGAGATCGTCAAGGACACCCTGACCGGCACGCTGGAATATGCCGGCCAGCTCGTTGCGATGGGCACGATGGGCTACAAGCACGAGAGCATGGCGGGCAATGGCGACGCGACCCGCGCCACGCTGTCGAAGACGCAAGTCAATCTGAAGATGATCCCCGGCGTCGACGGCCGTCTCGAGGTCTGCCAGCTGGTCGCGATCAACCTGACCGACATCGTCGTCAAGGGTTCGTGGATCGGGCCGGGCCGGCTGCATCTCGTGCCGCACGTCAACGCACCGGTCGCGGATTTCCCGGTCAAGCGCGTGGTCGGCGCGCATCACTACATCGCCGACCTGACGCTGCCGTTCGGCCGCGTCGTGCACGACTACAACAAGGAAGCCGCCGAGGCCGCAGCGCCGACCGGCCTCGCTGCGGAGTAGGCGCCGGCCGCGGTAGGCATAGGGCCGGAACCGGCGCGGCCGCTCAAGCCGCGGCCGGTTTTGGCTCGGCCACCGGCTTCGGTTGCGGCCGCGCGATCGCCAGTGTCATCAGCGCAGCGCAGACACATAGTGCGCCGGCGATGAAGAACGCCGGCAGATAGCTGGAATAGACCGTGCGCGATACGCCGGCGCCGAACGCGGCCGCGCCGGCGCCGAGCTGGTGGCCGGCGAAGATCCAGCCGAACACCAGATTGGCGCGCTCGGCGCCGAAGCGCTGCGCGGTGAGGCGCACCGTCGGCGGCACGGTTGCGATCCAGTCGAGCCCGTAGAACATCGCGAACAGCGACAGGCCGTAGAAGGTGAAATCGGAGTAGGGCAGGTACAGCAGCGACAGCCCGCGCAGGCCGTAATACCAGAACAGCAGATAGCGGTTGTCGTAGCGGTCGGACAGCCAGCCCGAGATGATGGTGCCGAAGAAATCGAAGATTCCCATCGCGGCGAGCAGGCTCGCGGCCTGCACTTGCGGGATGCCGAAGTCGAGACACATCGGGATCAGATGGACCTGGACCAGGCCGTTGGTCGAGGCGCCGCAGACGAAGAACGTTGCGAACAGGATCCAGAACACCGACGATTTCGAGGAGTCGCGCAGCGTGCCGAGCGCCGCGGCCATGATCGGCGCATTGGACGGCGGCGGCGCGGGGAGGGGTGCGGTGCCCGCATCGCCGAACGGGCGCAGGTCGACGTCGCTCGGCCGGTCGCGCATCAGCATCAGCACTGCAAGGGCGGCGACGCCGAGCATGACGCAGACGAATCCAAGCGCGACGCGCCAGCCGTAGCGCTCCGTGATCGTGGCGAGCAGCGGCAGGAAGGCGAGCTGCCCGGTCGCGACGCTCGCGGTGAGCATGCCGATCACGAGGCCGCGTCGCGCCACGAACCAGCGCGTGGCGATGGTTGCGCCGAGCACCAGCGCGGTCATGCCGGTGCCGATCCCGATCACGACGCCCCACAGCAGGATGAGCTGCCAGACCTGGGTCATCGCCAGCGACGCGACAAGGCCGGAGACCACGATCAGCTGCGCCGCCAGCGTCACGTTGCGCAGGCCGTAGCGGTTCATCAGCGCGGCGGCGAACGGCGCCATCAGCCCGAACAGGATGAAGCGGATCGACAGCGCCGAGGAGATCTCGGCGGTGGACCAGCCGAATTCCTTCTGAAGCGGCACGATGAAGACGCCGGGTGCGCCGACGGTGCCGGCCGAGATCAGCGCGGCGAGGAAGGTCACGGCGACCATCACCCAGCCATAGTGGACGTTGCGGCGGGCGAGGGCTGAAGCAAGCCAATTCGAGATCATTGTGGTCCAGATCAAATGCAATGAGGTTCTATTCGTGATGCGCAATATGGCACGGCGCGTCCATGTCTAAAATGGCGAAGTTCCCTCGTTTTCGGACATCGGGTAATGGTTTTCCGCAGCGGTGTCATTGCAAGGAGCAAAGCGATGAAGCAATCCATGGCTCCGCATATGCGGGACGATGGATTGCTTCGCTTCGCTCGCAATGACGGGAACGCTATCGCTTAATGCGCCACCCGCTCGACCGCGATCGCGGTGGCTTCGCCGCCGCCGATGCACAGCGCAGCAACGCCGCGCTTCAGGTTCTGCGCCTCGAGCGCGTGCAGCAGGGTCACGATCAGCCGCGCGCCGGTAGCGCCGATCGGATGGCCGAGCGCGCAGGCGCCGCCATTGATGTTGAGCCGGTCACGGGGAATGCCGAGATCGCGCTGCGCCGCCATCGCGACCACCGCAAACGCCTCGTTGATCTCGAACAGGTCGACATCGCCGACGCTCCAGCCGACCTTGTCGAGCAGCTTTCTGATCGCAGGGATCGGCGCTGTCGTGAACCACTGCGGCTCCTGGCTGTGGGTGGCGTGGCCCTTGATTTCGGCGAGCACCGGCAGTCCGTCGCGATCGGCGAGCGAGCGCTTCGCCAGGATCAGCGCCGCGGCGCCGTCGGCATTGGCCGAGGAGGCGGCCGGCGTGATGGTGCCGTTGGCGCGGAACGCCGGCTTAAGGCCGGGGATCTTTGCCGGATCCACCTTCAGCGGGTGCTCGTCATTGGCGATGATGCGTGGCCCTGCCTTCTCGGTGAGCGTGATCGGCGCGATCTCGGCCTTGAAGGCGCCGCCCTCGACCGCCCTGCGGGCGCGGCTCAGCGTTTCCATCGCATAAGTGTCCTGGTCGGCGCGGGTGAACTGATAGGCCTCCGCGGTGGCCTCGCCGAAATCGCCCATCGAGCGGCCGGTCTCATAGGCGTCCTCGAGCCCGTCCATCATCATGTGGTCGATGATGCGATCGTGGCCGGCGCGATAGCCGCCGCGTGCCTTCTGCAACAGATACGGTGCATTGCTCATGCTCTCCATGCCGCCGGACAGCACGATCTCGGCCGAGCCCGCCCTGATGATGTCGTGAGCCAGCATGGTCGCCTTCATGCCGGAGCCGCAGACCTTGTTGACGGTGGTGGCGCCGGTCGCATCCGGCAGCCCGGCGCCGCGCGCGGCCTGGCGGGCGGGGGCCTGGCCCTGGCCGGCGGGCAGCACGTTGCCCATGAACACCTCGTCGATGCGCTCGGGCGCGAGTTTGGCGCGTTCGAGCGCCGCGCCGATCACATGCGAGCCGAGCTTGTGGGCGGCGAGCGGTGTGAGCTCGCCCATGAAACGGCCGAGCGGGGTGCGGGCGGCGGAGAGGATGACGACGGGATCGGCGCTGGATGCCATGGCGGAACTCCGTTCCATGCGGGAATCTAATTGGATTATATGCATCATATGATGCGATGCAAAAAATGCAACTGTGGCTCCCATGACAAAATGTCGTGTTCGCATGAGTTGGTGGGGGACATGCTTCACCCCGATCTCCGCTGTCGTCCTGGCTTTCGCCAGGACGACGCTGTGGATGGTTCTCGATTCAGGATATCAAGCACGCGGTGTCATCACCCGCGAAGGCGAAGGCGGTGATCCAGCATTCCAGAGGTAGTCGTTGTTGAACCGATGGGTCGCAGTGTGCTGGATCGCCCGGTCAAGCCGGGCGACGACAGGTGTTGGTGGGGACAAGATTCCCGTCACGTGTCCCTGCGAAAGCAGGGACCCATACTCCGCGGCGGATGAAAGGGACTCGTCGCACCGACATCGTGCACAATAGCCATTCGTGATTATGGGTCCCTGCTTTCGCAGGGACGACACCGAAGGTGTTGCATGCTTTGTGAAAGGCTGACAGCTTTTTACCGCATGTATTGCTTCCAGCCCGAATACATCTTGAAGATGATGAGGGGCGCTGCGGCGGGCTGGGCTGCCTGAATCAGCGCGGGGGCGCTAGACGCAGGAGCACATGGCCGGCACATACGGTCCGACCATTAGTAGCGGCCGCCATCGCGCTTTTGCTGCGTGAGCCATTCCGACAGGGTTTTCGTTTTCGATCCTGCATCGCGGGACGGGCCTCGTCCAATGTTCTTGCCGGAACGCGTTGACCGGAGCTCGGTCGATTCAGGTTTCATGGTTGCAGCCGCGGATGCGGTCGATCTATCCGCAGCTTCCTTTTCGAGGCGCAGCTTTTTCAATCGCGCCATCTTGTCCCGCTCAGCCTCGGTTTCAGCAGTGTCGGATAGCAACGCCTTGTGGTGCGCAGTCTCTGCCGAACCCAGCACTCCGATAATCGTGGTCTCGCCCAGTGCCTTGCAGGCCTCGAGCCGATGCAATCCCTCGAGCAAGACGAGCCGGCCCTCGTCAGGCCGAACGAGAATCGGGAGTTGCTGTCCAACCTCCAGAATGCTCGCGGCGATCTCTTGAACGACCTCGGGCCTGAGGGTCTTCCTCTTCTTCAGGGGAACGTAGATCTGGTCGATTGGAAGGCTTTCCGGGCCAGGCACGGTATTACTCCCTCCTCAGGGCGATCCAAACACGGGTCAAGGACGAAGCGCTACGCCGTGGCCGTAGTCTTGTAAACCAGAGCGGGGCCTCAAGCGCTCGACTTCATGCCCTAATCCGACCGCCAGGCGCCGAGCAGAAATCGCCGCTTCGGTGCGGAGCCCGCCTGCTTCTGCACGTCGGGCAGATCGACGGCGTAACGCTTCATCAGCAACTTGATTGCGATCCCGATGATCACAAAGGGCGTCACGTAGATCGCGAAAACTTCGAAGGCTGTCATGTGGTCCTCCGCGGTTTCGGATCGGCATTGTAGCACATCATCTCACGGGGCGGACCAGACGGATGGCCCGACAACACGCGTTGGTGGGCAGTGCAGCACGCCGCTACCGCCGCGCATGGCCGCATGCGGCGGCTTCGATTGACACGGACACCGTCAGCGCTACGTTCCGGAACAGGGAATTTTCGCAAGAGAATCAACACCCGGATTCAAGACCCAGAAGAACCAAGAAAAGGGCAGGACACGCCGTGACACGCGTCATCGCGTCGTGAGCGGGACCACGCGGACCTCCGCGCTCGCACCGTTTCGCATCCGCAGCTATCGCTTCCAATGGCCGTCCGACCTGCTCACCTCCTGGGCGTTCGAGGTCGAGACGCTGGTGCTCGGCTGGTACATCATGGTCGAGACTGGCTCGGTGCTGCTGCTGACCGTGCTCGCCTCACTACAATATGTCGGCACCCTGGTCGCGCCCGTGGTCGGCATGATCGGCGACCGCATGGGGCACCGGGATCTCCTCGCCGTGATGCGCTTTGCCTATACGGCGCTGGCCGGCACCATCATGACGCTGGCGCTGACGGGACATCTCGCACCGCTCAACGTCATGATCATCGTCGCGATCATGGGGCTGATCCGCCCATCGGATCTCGGCGTGCGTGGCGCGCTGCTCGCCGACATCATGCCGCCGGAGCAGCTGGTCGGCGCCATCAGCCTGGCGCGCACCACGCAGGACTCCGCGCGCATCGCCGGTGCGCTGACCGGGGCGGGATTGTTCGCGGCGCTCGGCATCGGTTATGTCTATGTCGGGATCGCCAGCTTCTATTTCGTCGCCGCCATCCTGATGCTCTGCATGGGCCGGCCGAAGTCCCACGGCGCAGCCGCTCAGTCTGACGTCGACCTGCCGGGCTCAAAATTGCTGCGCGATCTCAAGGAGGGCATCGTCTATGCCTGGAGCGGCCCGGGCATGCGCGCCGCGCTGTGTGTCGCCTTCCTCGCCAACCTCACCGCGTTTCCGCTCACCAACGGGCTGTTGCCCTATGTCGCACGCGACATCTTCCACACCGACCAGACCGGCCTCGGCTATCTCTCCGCAAGCTTTGCGGTCGGCTCGTTGATCGGCTCGATCACGCTCAGCATGGCCGGCGGCGTGCGCATCGCGCGGCTTCTGATCGGCGCGACGCTCGCCTGGTATGCGATGCTCTTGGTGTTCGTCGAGCTCCGCACCATGCCGGTGGCGATGGCCTGCCTGGTGCTGGCAGGCATCGCGCAGAGCATGTCGATGATCTCGGCGGCCGTGATGCTGATGCGCAACGCCAGCGCGCATCTGCGCGGCCGCGTGATGGGCGTGCGCATGATGGTGATCTACGGCCTGCCGCTCGGCCTGCTCGCGGCCGGCAGCCTGATCGACCTGATCGGCTACACCGCAACCGGCACGCTGCTCGCGGCGGCGGGCTTCATGGCGATGCTGGCGATCGCCGTGCACTGGCGGGCTGATCTCTGGCCGGTGCACGCGCCGGCCAATGCAAGGTGAGTGGCGCGCGTAGCCCGGATTCCGCTGCGCCTCATCCGGGCTACAAGACTGGCCATAGAGCTGAACTACAGATCGAGATGTGGAATGGATGAGCAGCACAGAATTCGGCTGATCGGCGGTCACGACGAGGAAACGGCTCTCTTCACATTATTCGATGACGGGGATGTCTGTAGGCTTCGGTGCGAATACCGACACAAGACCGTTGAGCGCACTGCGAGCGACTTCTTCCAGGCTCTCTGCGATATTCGCAGTCTCTTAGCCGAGGATGGTGTCATTCCATTCTGTTATGGAGCAAGCCTGAACGTATACCCTTCGGGGATGGCAAGAGATATGGGCCAAGGTCTCAAGGCTTACAAGATGACCGTCGGCCAACACGCGAAGATGAGCGATCTCGTCGAGACATTTGCCAGCGGCCCCGACGTGATTCCCGCCTCAGTTGCCGCGCAGGAGCGGTTTTTCCGTGATTGGCTCGCGTCACCGCGCTCGTAAACGCTGGTTCCGCAAGGGTCCAGCGCAACCGTAGTCAAGATGAATCGATGATCACGGGCAAGGACTTCATCAAGTACATCATCTGGGTGTGTTTTGTTCTGACCGTTCTCGCGCTTTGCGCGACATTCCTTCGGCCGCGTGCGGGTCACTCCCAAATGGGAACGCTCCAGCCATTGTCCGGATGAGCGAAGCGATGTCCGGGACGATCGGTCCCGCATGTCGCTGCGCTCATGCGGGCCACAGGGGTCGACCAAGACCGCTTGCTGCGTGATGCCTACGTTGAACTCGCAGTCGGGTAGAACTGTCTCATGAATTCGTCAATCTGGCGGTCTGTCGCCTGCCAGTGTGGACCTTGCTCACTCCGCAACAAACAGAGGCCCAGTAATTCCAGTGGGCAATCGGCGACAAGATGGAGCGTCTCCTTCTTCGCGATCCAGTGCTCCTGATCGCCCTTGCCAGCACGATCAACTGTGTATCCGAGCTTGAGTAGCGTGAGGTATGCTGGGACAGCCGTGTTGCCCGCCGCCGCAATTACTTCATTCACCATTGCAGCCACCGTCTCAATGCGCCGTGGTCAACTAGATCGTCAACAGCTAGCGTAGCCTAGATGGAACGTAGCGCAATCCGGGCATGCGCAGATGCCGCGTCCCCGGATTTCGCTGCGCTTCACCCGGGCTACGAGCCGGGCTTTGTGTCGGTCACGCCGCCTTCGTAGCCCGGCGGATGTGCACCGGCACCGATTTGTACGACGGCGTGCCGCTTTCCTTGTCCTGATAGTCGAGCGGCACCAGGCCGTTGGCTTCGGGATAATAGGCGGCGACCGAGCCGCGGGCGATGTCGTAGGCGATCGCGGTGAGGGTGAGGCGGCGCGGCGTGCCCCCGGGCAGCGCGGTCTCGATCTCGACGAGGTCGCCATGGGCAAGTCCGCGTTCGGCGAGATCGGCTGCACTGGTGAACAGCACATCGCGCCGTCCGAACACGCCGCGATAGCGGTCATTCAACCCATAGATCGTGGTGTTGTACTGGTCGTGGCTGCGGATGGTGGCGAGCTTGAGGACTGACTTGTCCGACAGCACCGGGTCCTCTTCCAGGCCCTTGAAGATCAGGAATTCGGCCTTCCTGACGGCGTGGTCCATTTGCGCTCGGTCGGCGGCAGCGGCAGGCGGAAGCCGCCGGGAGTCCGGATGCGGGCGTGTAATCCTTGAAGTCGGGGAAGACGCCCTCGATGGCGTCGCGGATGCGGTCGTAGTCGGCTATCAGCTCGATCCACGGCACCTTGCTCGCCGGCAGGGTCGCCATCGCCATACCGGCGACGATGGCCGATTCCGAGAGCAGATTTTCCGAGGCCGGGGTGAGCTTGCCGCGCGAGGCGTGCACCATCGACATCGAATCCTCGACGGTGACGACCTGCGGCCCCGAGGCCTGGATATCGCGTTCGGTGCGGCCCAGCACCGGCAGGATGATCGACTGCTTGCCGACCAGAAGATGCGAGCGGTTCAGCTTGGTGCCGAGATGCACGGCAAGCTCGAGCTTGCGCATGGCGGCGGTGCAACGTTCAGGGTCGGGCAGTGCGATGGCAAAGTTGCCGCCGAGGCAGATCAGCACCTTCGATCGGCCGTCGTCGATTGCCTCCATCGCCGCGACCGCGTCATGGCCGTGATGGCGCGGCGGCTTGAAGCCGAAGGTGCGCTCGATGCCCTCGAACATCGGGATATTGGGTTTCTCGGTGATGCCGACGGTGCGATTGCCCTGCACGTTGGAGTGACCGCGCAGCGGGCAGATGCCGGCGCCGGGCTTGCCGTAATTGCCCTTCAAGAGCAGCAGGTTTGCGATCTGCTGCACATTGTCGGTGCCGCGCATGTGCTGGGTGATGCCCATGCCGTAGGTGACGATGGTGGCGTTGGACTTGGCGTAGGCGGCGGCGACCTCGCCGAGCTGGGCGCGGCTGAAGCCGGAGACGGTCTCGATCGATTCCCATGGCGTCGCGCGCAGATCGGCCGCGAAAGCTCGAAGCCGTTGGTGTGCTCGGCGATGAAGGCATGATCGAGCACGTCGTGGCTCGCGTCATCCTTCTCGATCAGCGCCTTCATGACGCCCTTCAGCACCGCGGCGTCGGCGCCGACCTTGGGCTGATAATAGGTCGAGGCGATCCGGGTCGAGCCGAGCGTTGCCATCTCGATCGGGTCCTGCGGATCGGCAAAACGCTCCAGCGCGCGCTCGCGCAGCGGATTGAACACGATGATCGGCACGCCGCGGCGCGAGACCTCCCACAGCGTGCCCATCATGCGCGGATGGTTGGTGCCGGGGTTGTGGCCCATCGCGATGATCAGCTCGCAATGGTCGAAATCATCCAGCGACACCGTACCCTTGCCGATGCCGATCGATTGCGGCAGCCCGACGCTGGTCGCCTCGTGGCACATGTTCGAGCAGTCGGGGAAATTGTTGCTGCCGTATTCGCGCGCGAAGATCTGGAACAGGAAGGCGGCCTCGTTCGAGGCGCGGCCGGAGGTGTAGAACTCGGCCATGTTGGGATCCGGCAGCGCGCGCAGGCTCTCGCCGATCCGCGCAAAGGCGGCATCCCACGCGATCGGCTGGTAGGTGTCGCTTGCGGAATCATAGGCGAGCGGCTCGGTCAGCCGGCCCTCGTTCTCCAGATGGAAATCGGTCCAGCCGAGCAGTTCGGTCACGGTGTGCGCGGCGAAGAATTCCGGTGTGACGCGCTTGCTGGTCGCCTCCCAGGTCACGGCCTTGGCGCCGTTCTCGCAGAACTGGAAGGTGGAGGTGTGCTCCTTGTCGGGCCAGGCGCAGCCCGGACAATCGAAGCCGTCGGGCTTGTTGGTCCGCAGCAGCGTGATCGGCGCCTCGACCAGATCCATCTGGGTGCGAACCGCCTCGGCGGTGGCCTTGAGGGCGCCCCAGCCGCCGGCCGGAGCATCATAGGGGCGGATACCGGGAACGTCGCGCTTTTGGACCATATGTCCTCCTGCTGCCTTTGAGTGGTGCCCCCGTGCGTTTGTCCCGAAAATGATTGTCTTCTTGGCCCGCGGGCGTCGGCGAGACGGCCGTTGCGATCGACGTTCTCGATCGGACGCGCCTGTCTCGTCGTTCAGGTTAGCCTAGTCGGCTGTCGTCGGCGGTCAACAGTCCGTCAAATGCGTTGTTGCTATTACCGTTTGCGATCCAAAAACCCCTGCAGCAGCCGCTGCGGCTCGCCGGTCTGGAACGATTTTCCGAACACGCCGACGCTGAGGTTGACCGACTCGGTCAGCGGCAGCTCCTCCCATTGCCGCAGCAGGTCCTTCTGGATGCGCAGCGCCTCGGGGCCGCATTCCAGCAGCGCTTTGACGGTGTGCTCGACGACCTCATCGAGACCGCCGGGTTTTGCCACTGTGTCGACCAGGCCCCAGGACAGCGCGGTCGGGGCGTCGATGTTCTCGGCGGTCATCATCAGCCAGCGGGCGCGGCCCCAGCCGATCAGGCGCGGCAACAGCGCGGCGTGGATCACCGAGGGGATGCCGACCCGGACCTCGGGCATGCCGAACATTGCGTCATGCGCGGCGATGCGGACGTCGCAGGCGGCCGCGACCTCGAGGCCGCCGCCGAGGCACCAGCCGGGCAGGCGGGCGATGACGGGCGCGGGGAATTTGCGCACGGCCTCGCAGAGGTCGCGCAGGCGGCTGATGAAGGCCTCGGCCGATGTCTGGTCGAGCGTCGCCATCTCCTTGATGTCGGCGCCGCCGATCATGCTGCGTTCGCTTTCGCCGGCCAGGATCACCGCGCGGATGGTCGGATCGGCGGCCAGATGCTCAAAGCCTTCGCGCACGCCGTTGGTCACGGCCGAGCTGACGATGTTCAGCTTGCCGGCGTTGCAGATGGTGAGGCGGACGACGCCTCTGTGGTCGCGGTCGATGCCGCAATGGGGATTGAGCATGTCCATGGAAAAAGTCCCGGCGCAGGAATTGATCGCGCCATGTCCCGGACAAACCCGGTCCCTGTCAAGCATCGGCGCCGCGGTTGCGCCGGCGAACGCGGATATATAGAATTATGCTCATCATATAAATGGAGCGATCATGACCGCCGCTGAGACAGCAGATCTTCATTCGCCCGAGCTGACGCGCACGCGCGTGGTGGAATGGCAGGCGCCCGGGCCGGTGGCGAAGGCGGCGCTGCCGATGTCCGGCATCGAGGCGATGCGCGGGATCCGCGACGGCCGCTTGCCGCCGCCGCCGATGGCCAGGTTGATCGGCTTCCGCGTCGCCGTGGTCGACGAGGGGCGGATCGTGATGGAACTCGAGCCGCATGAAAGCCTGGAAAACACCATCGGCCTGCTGCACGGCGCGACCGCCGCGGCGCTGCTCGACACCGCGATGGGTTGCGCGATCTCGACCATGCTGCCGGCGGGGCAGACCTCGGTCACGCTCGACCTCAAAGTGACCTATCTGCGCCCGCTTTCGGCGCGCTCGGGAACCATCTCGGCCGAGGGCAAGGTGATCAAGCTCGGCCGCCAGACCAGCTACACCGAGGGCTTCGTCCGCGACGGCAGGGGCAATCTTGCGGTGCACGCGACTGCGACATTCTCGATGCTCGGCGGGGAACCTAAAGCGGCAGGTAGCGCGAAATAACTGCAGCATTCCCGGCGCAACTCTGCTATTATATGATTAGAAACATTCCATGAGATCGGCATGCGCTATTCGAAAGAACACAAGCAGGAGACCCACGCGCGAATCGTGAAGAAGGCCGCGACGCGGCTGCGCGAGAAGGGCGCCCATGGCATCGGCGTCGCCGACCTGATGAAGGACGCCGGGCTGACCCATGGCGGCTTCTACGCGCATTTCGACTCGCGCGAGGCGCTGGTGATCGAGGCGTTCAACTATGCGATGGACCGCGCCACCGAGCGCTGGCGCAAGGTCACCGCGGAGGTGGCGCCGGAGAAGCGGCTTTCGACCATCGTCGACGGCTACCTGTCGGCGACCCATCGCGACGACCCCGGCCAGGGTTGCGCGGTGCCGGCGCTCGGCGCCGAGATCGCCCGCGAAAGCCTCAAGACCCGCAAGGCCTTTGCGCTCAAGCTGGACCAGATGATCGACATGATCACCGACCAGATCCAGGACGTGCCGCGCAAGACCGCGCGCAAGCAGGCCATGGGTGTGCTCGCGACCATGCTGGGCACCATCGTGATGTCGCGGATCGCCGGCAATGGCGAGATGTCCGACGAAATCCTGAGCGCGGGCCGCGAGGCGGCGCTGGGACGTGCGACGACAGTGAAGGCGTCGGCGAAGAAAGCCAAGGTAAACTAGCCGATTTGCGTCCCCGCGTCGTCCCGGCGAAAGCTCGGACGACGACATCATGGCCCGCTAAGCGGCGTGCGCCCGGTTTCCATCGTCTTGTAGTGTAGGATGTAGTCGGCCACCGACGCGGTTCGCCGGTTCGATTCTGCTGCTGAGGGTGCGCCGCGAACCCACATTCATTCAGGGAGCCCGGCTGCGCGAAGGGCCTTGGTAAAGACCGCAAGATCCTCCGCTCGCCGAAATGGTGCGAGCTCTCCCAGATTGGAGATGCGCAAATCGGGATCGCGCTCGCGGATGCGTGCGATGCCCTTTTGTGCCGCCTCGAGGCGTCCGGTGAGTGCGTTGCTGGCTGCGGACATGCAGATGGCCAGCAGGAAATCCGGATTGTCGCGCAATGCTCTTTCGGCCCATGACGACGCCATTTCGTAGCGGCCCGAGAGAAAATGCGCATACGACATCGCTCCGTGTATGCCGTACATGGATGGATCGAGAGGGCTGAGGCGCATGGCGTGCATCGCGTAGTCAAGCGCGAGATCGGGTTCGCCCCTGAAGGCTCTCACCCAGGCACCGAGATGCCACGCTTGCGCCAGGTTCGGATTGACCGCCAGCCCGCGATCCACGAATGCGGCGGCATCATCGAATTCATGGGCGATGAAGGCGAGGACATAGGCACCCATGCAGATCGCTGCAGGGTCGTCTGCTCCGAGATGCACCGCCTTCCAGCCTAGCCGCGTAGCTTCGGCACTTTCCTGCACACGATCCATCATCCAGTGGCGCGCTTTGCGTTGGATGTAGCACCACCCGGCCATGCCATAGGCGCAGGCGAGACCGGGGTCGAGCTGGATCGCCTTGCTGAAGAGCTGGAGCGCTTCGCCGTTGGCTTCCCTGGTCCACTGGCGAACGATCGCCAATCCACGCAGGTAATAGTCGTATGCATCCAGATTCTCGGTTGGCTTGCGCCTGGCTCGCTTGATTTCCTCGCGCTGCAGCATGGGTGCGATGGCGCCCACGACGGTGGAGGTCACCTGGTCCTGCAGATCGAAGATATCTTCGAGCGCCCCGTCAAAGCGGTCCGCCCAGAGATGTGCGCCGGTTTCGGTATCGATCAGCTGACCGGCGATGCGAATGCGGTTTCCGGCCTTGCGCACGCTGCCTTCGAGCACATAGCGCACCGCAAGCTCGCGGCCGACCTGCTTGATGTCCACGGGCCGGCCCTTGTAGGTGAAACTCGAATTGCGCGCGATCACGAGCAGCCAGCGAAACCGCGACAGCGCCATCGTGATCTCTTCCACGACGCCATCGGCGAAATACTCTTGTTCAGGGTCGGCGCTGAGGTTCTGAAACGGCAGCACGGCGATCGAAGGCTTGTCGGTGAGCTTGCGGGGTGGCTGCTGCGGTTCGACCGGAGGGTCGGCTGTTGCCGCGCTCGCCGGCACCGGCTCTTCCCGGACCATGCCGACGAACCGGAAGCCCTTGCGCGGCAGGGTCTTGATGAGGCGCTGCGCCTGGCCGGAATCGCCGATCGCACTCCGCGCAGCGTTGAAGCGTGTGGTCAGGGCCGCATCGGACACGCAACGCCCGTTCCAGATCGCCTCGATGAGATCGTCCTTGCTGACGACGCGCTCCCTGTTGCGGATCAGAAAGTCGAGCAGGTCGAATACCTGTGGCGCGACAGAGACCACGTCCGTCCCGCGATGCAGCTCGCGCCGGTCCGTGTCGAGTGCGTACTCCTCGAAGAGATAGCGCAAGCCGCGAATCCCTTGGGTGTGCGTCCGATGGTCGCGATGAGGCACTGTGGCCGGGCCTCACGGGCGAAGAATAAGCCGCCGGTGAGGAAAATGTAAGCCGGCTGTCAAGTGCGTTCGAGCACGCCCCGGTACCTTGCCCTGTCGGAACGAACCTGGAGGTGCTGCAATGAGCACGACCTACGGTCCATTGAATTCGGCCCAAGCGACCGCATCGACGCCGCGGATCTCCGGCGCCTTCAGGAGCTTTTGGGACGCAATTCAGGAATGGCGCAAATGGGAGCGGCTGCGCGCCGACCTCGGCAGCCTGAGCGATCGGGAGCTCATGGATATCGGGATATCGCGCGGCGAGGTCGACTACGTCGCATCGAACCGGGATGTCGACCCGCGCGGCATCCGATCCGCCGGATGACGTCGCCGAGCCCTACGGCCCACTAAATAGCGCGCGCTCGGCTTCCACGGTCTCGTAGATATAATCCGCCACCGCCCGGATGCGCGCGAGGTCCTTGCTGTCGGCGTGCATCAGGAGCCAGAAGGTGCGCGAGATGCGCACCTCGTCGCGCAGCACCGGCTGCAACTCGGGATGGGCTGATGCCATGAAGTGCGGCAGCACGGCGATGCCGAAGCCGGCAATGGTGGCATTGAGCTGCGCGATCAGATTGGCGCTGCGGAATTTCGCGGAGATCTTCGGAGAGACCTGCGGGAGATAGTCCAGTTCCGGTGTGAACAGCAGCTCCTCGATGTAACCGACGAAGCGGTGCCGCGGCAGGTCGGTACGCGCGGCGATGGCAGGCGCCTGCGCCAGATAGGCGGGCGCGGCATAAAGCCCGAGCGTGTAGTCCAGGAGCTTGCGGCCAACGATGCGGCCTTCCTTCGGCATGGTCAGGCTGATCGCAATGTCGGCCTCGCGCTTGGAGAGCGAGAACAGCCGCGCGGTGGCGACGAGCTGCAGATCGAGATCGGGATACCGCTCGGTGAACTTGACCAGCCGCGAGGCCAAAAAGTGGCTGCCGAAGCCGTCGGGCGCGCCGATCCGCACCGTGCCGGTCAAGTGGGCGCGCGAGCCGCCGACCGCCTCCTGGTTGGCGACGATGGTGGATTCCATCGCCTCGGCGCTGTCGGCGACGCGCTGGCCGGCCTCGGTGAGCAGGTAGCCGGTCTTGCGGCGATCAAACAGTTTTGCGGAGAGGTGGCCTTCCAGCCGGTCGACACGCCGGATCACTGTGGCATGATCGACGCCAAGCTGCTTGGCGGCAGCCGAAACCGACCCGCCGCGCACGATGGCAAGCACGAAACGGAAGTCGTCCCAGTCGATCGTGTCGCCGCCTTGATCCTGCATTTCCGCACATCTATGGTGCAATTTATCGGACTTGAATCCCATAAAATGCAGGGTCATTAGGGTTTGTAAAGTGATCCCGCCGGCCGGCTGGCGATTCAGGTCCTTCAGGGAGGTTTATCCATGCGTTCAATCGGACATTTCATCGGTGGCAAGGAGGTCAAGGGCACCTCGGGCCGTACGGCAGACGTTTTCGAGCCGATGACCGGCGAGGTCCAGGCCAAGGTCGCGCTGGCCTCCAAGGCCGAAGTCCGCGCCGCGGTCGAGAACGCCAGGGCGGCACAGGGCGAATGGGCGGCGACCAACCCGCAGCGCCGCGCCCGCGTCATGATGAAGTTCGTCGAACTGGTGCAGCGCGACTACGACAAGCTCGCCGAATTGCTCGCGCGCGAGCACGGCAAGACCGTTCCCGACGCCAAGGGCGACATCCAGCGCGGCCTCGAGGTCGCCGAGTTCGCCTGCGGCATCCCGCATCTGATGAAGGGCGAGTACACCGAAGGCGCCGGTCCCGGCATCGACATCTATTCGATGCGCCAGCCGCTCGGCGTCGTCGCCGGCATCACGCCGTTCAACTTCCCGGCGATGATCCCGATGTGGAAGTTCGCCCCTGCGATCGCCTGCGGCAACGCGTTCATCCTGAAGCCCTCGGAGCGCGATCCCGGCGTGCCGATGAAGCTCGCCGAACTGATGATCGAAGCCGGGCTGCCGGCCGGCATCCTCAATGTCGTCAACGGCGACAAGGAAGCGGTCGACGCCATCCTGGACGATCCCGACGTCAAGGCGATCGGCTTCGTCGGCTCCACGCCCATTGCCCAGTATATTTATGAGCGCGCCGCGCAGACCGGCAAGCGCTGCCAGTGCTTCGGCGGCGCCAAGAACCACGCCATCATCATGCCCGACGCCGACATGGACCAGGCGGTCGACGCGCTGATCGGCGCCGGCTACGGCTCGGCCGGCGAGCGCTGCATGGCGGTGTCGGTTGCGGTGCCCGTCGGCAAGACCACCGCTGACCGGCTGATGGAAAAGCTGATCCCGCGTGTCGAGTCGCTCAAGATCGGCACCTCGGTCGATCCGTCGGCCGACTATGGCCCGCTGGTGACCCGCGAGGCGGTCGAGAAGGTCAAGAGCTACATCGACATCGGCGTCAAGGAAGGCGCCACGCTCGCGGTCGACGGCCGCGGCTTCAAGATGCAGGGCTACGAGAACGGCTTCTATCTCGGCGGTTCGCTGTTCGACAACGTCACCAAGGACATGCGGATCTACAAGGAAGAGATTTTTGGCCCGGTGCTGTCGGTGGTGCGCGCCAAGGACTATCACGAGGCGCTGGCGCTGCCGTCCGACCATGACTACGGCAACGGCGTCGCGATCTTCACCCGCGACGGCGACGCCGCGCGCGACTTCGCGGCCAAAGTCAATGTCGGCATGGTCGGCGTCAACGTGCCGATCCCGGTGCCGATCGCCTATTACACTTTCGGCGGCTGGAAGAAGTCCGGCTTCGGCGATCTCAACCAGCACGGCCCGGACTCGGTCCGCTTCTACACCAAGACCAAGACGGTGACCTCGCGCTGGCCGTCCGGCGTCAAGGACGGTGCGGAGTTCTCGATCCCGACGATGAAGTAAGTCCGTTCAGGGCGAGGCAATGATGCAGTTCGCTCTCAACGAGGACCAGATCGCGGTTCGCGACATGGCGCGGGCGTTTGCGGCGGAAAAGATCGCGCCGCACGCGCTCGAATGGGACGAGAAGAAGCACTTTCCGGTCGACGTGATGCGCGAGGCCGCAGGCCTCGGCATCGGCGGCATCTATATCAAGGACGAAGTCGGCGGCTCGGCGATGACGCGGTTCGATGCCGCGCTGATCTTCGAGGCGCTGGCGACGGGCTGTCCGACCACGTCCGCCTTCATCTCGATCCACAACATGGCGTCCTGGATGATCGATGCTTACGGCAACGACACCCAGCGCCACCAATGGCTGCCGAAGCTGTGCACCATGGAGCTGATCGCCAGCTACTGCCTGACGGAGCCGGGTGCCGGCTCCGACGCCGCCGCCTTGCGGACCCGCGCGGTGCGCGACGGCGATCATTACGTGCTCAACGGCCAGAAGCAGTTCATCTCGGGCGCCGGCAGCACCGACCTCTTGGTGGCGATGGTACGCACCGGCGGCGATGGCCCCGGCGGCGTTTCGACCATCGTGATCGACGGCAAGACGCCGGGTGTGTCGTTCGGTAACAACGAGCGCAAGATGGGCTGGAACGCGCAGCCGACCCGCGCGGTCGTTTTCGAGAATGCCCGCGTGCCGGTCGCGAACCGGCTCGGCGAGGAGGGCATCGGCTTCAAGATCGCGATGGCCGGCCTCGACGGCGGCCGTCTCAACATCGCGGCGTGCTCGCTCGGCGGCGCGCAGGCGGCGCTCGACAAGGCGCTGGCCTACATGAAGGACCGCAAGGCCTTTGGAAAGCGCCTCGACGAATTCCAGGCCCTGCAATTCAAGATCGCCGACATGGCGACCGAGCTGGAAGCCGCGCGCACCTTCCTGTGGCGCGCCGCGGCGGCGCTCGATCGCAAGGACCCCGACGCCTCGATGCTGTGCGCGATGGCGAAGCGCTTCGGCACCGATGTCGGCTTCGAGGTTGCCAACCAGGCGCTGCAACTGCACGGCGGCTACGGTTATCTCAGCGAGTACGGCGTCGAGAAGATCGTGCGCGATTTGCGCGTGCACCAGATCCTCGAAGGCACCAATGAAATCATGCGGCTGATCGTGTCGCGCAAATTGATCGAGGGCGCGCGATGAACGATGTTGCCGCGGAAGGCGATCTGATCGCACGCAAGGAAGGGGCGGCCGGCATCATCCGGCTCAACCGGCCGAAGGCGATCAATGCCGTCACGCTGGAGATGTTCCACGACATCGACAGGGCGCTCGATGCGTTCGAGGCCGATCCCGAGGTCGCCGTGATCGTGCTGGAAGGTGCCGGCGAGCGCGGCCTGTGTGCCGGCGGCGATATCCGCGCGCTCTGGGAAAGCTCCAAGGTCAAGGGTGATCTCGGCAAGATCCTGTGGCGTGACGAGTACATCCTCAACGCGCGGATCAAGCAGTTCCCAAAGCCCTATGTCGCGTTCATGGACGGCATCGTGATGGGCGGCGGAGTTGGCCTGTCGGCGCACAGCCGCCACCGCGTGGTGACCGAACGGACGAAACTCGCGATGCCTGAAGTCGGGCTTGGTTTCTTCCCCGACGTCGGCGGCACCTATCTGCTGTCGCGCTCGCCGGGCGAGATCGGCACCTATTTTGGTCTCACCGGCACCACCATGAATGGTCCGGATGCGATCTACGCCAAATTCGCCGACGCCGTGGTGCCGAGCGCAAAGCTCCCCGCGCTTCGCGAGGCGCTGACCAAGGTCGCACCACGCACCAGTTCGGCGGAGATAGACCGGCTGATCGCGGGCTTTGCGACCGGCGAAAAATCCGGCCCTGTTGCCGCGATGCAGGCCAAGATCGACGGCTGGTTCGCGCGCGGCCGGATGGAAGACATCGTCGCCGCACTGACGGCCGACGGATCGGACCTGGCGCTGGCCACGCTGAAGACGCTCAATGAGAAGTCGCCGCGCGGCATGGCGGTGACGCTGAAACTGCTGCGGCTGGCGCGGGCGACCGAGACGCTGGAAGAGTGCCTGGTGCGCGAATATCGCGCCGCACTTGAAGTGTTCGCCAGCGACGATTTCCGCGAGGGCGTGCGCGCCGCCGTGATCGACAAGGACCGCAGTCCGAAATGGTCGCCGCCTGGGATCGAGGACGTGACGGCGGAGATGCTGGCGCCTTACTTCGCCGAGATCGGCGCCGATGAACTGAGATTCCCTGACAGCAAATAGAAACGTCGCAAGCGGAGGAACTTCCCATGGCAAACGTCGCATTCATCGGGCTCGGCAATATGGGCGGGCCGATGGCGGCCAATCTGGTCAAGGCCGGCCACAAGGTGACCGCGTTCGATCTGGTCGCCGCGTCCCGCGATCAGGCGAAGAGCGACGGTGCCGCGATCGCCGAGAGCGGCGTCGGCGCGGTGAAGGGCGCCGATGTTGTCATCACCATGCTGCCGGCCGGCAAGCATGTGCTCGGCGTCTGGAACGAAGTGCTTCCTGCGATGGCCAAGGGCGCGCTGATCATCGACTGCTCGACCATCGACGTCGAGAGCGCCAAGCAGGCGCATGCGCTGGCCGCCAAGCACGGCATGGCCTCGGTCGATGCGCCGGTCTCCGGCGGCACCGGCGGCGCCAAGGGTGCGACGCTGACCTTCATGTGCGGCGGCGAGGCCAAGGCCTTCGCGGCGGCCCAGCCGATGCTGGCCAACATGGGCAAGAAGATCGTGCATTGCGGCGCCGGCGGCGCGGGGCAGGCGGCGAAGATCTGCAACAACATGATCCTCGGCATCTCCATGATCGCGGTCGGCGAGGCTTTCGTGTTGGCTGAAAAGCTCGGCCTGTCGCACCAGGCGCTGTTCGACGTCGCCTCGACCTCGTCGGGGCAGTGCTGGTCGCTGACGACCTACTGCCCGGTTCCCGGTCCGGTGCCGACCTCGCCGGCCAACAACGACTACAAGCCGGGCTTCGCTTCGAACCTGATGGTGAAGGACCTGACGTTGGCACAGGACGCCGCCAATGCCGCCGGCGCGGTGACGCCGCTCGGCAAGCATGCGCAGGAGCTCTATAAGACCTTCGACGCGTCGGGCCACGGCGGGGTCGACTTTTCCGGAATTATCCAGCACGTTCGCAGCCTCGCTGGGAAGTAATTCTATTGCGTCATCCTTTGGACGCCGCACATAGCGCGGCTCCTCGAGCGACAACGCAAAGCGTTGCGCGGGGATGAGACAGCGGATGTGGAGAAGCCGGATGACCACATTTCAGAACGCACGCGCCTTTCTGCTCAAGCACCGAACCGACTACGACGCGGCGGTGAAGGGCTTCCGCTGGCCGGATGCCGTGCCGTTCAACTGGGCGCTCGACTGGTTCGACGCCGAGCTCGCGCGCAATGCCGACAGCCGCGACCGTGCGGCGCTGTGGATCGTCGATGCCGCCAGCGGTAATGAAACCAAGCTCAGCTTCGCCGAGCTGTCGCACCGCTCAAATCAGGTCGCCAATTTCCTGCGGGCGCAGGGGTTGAAGCGCGGCGATCATCTGTTGCTGCTGCTCGGCAATGTCGTGCCGCTGTGGGAGACCATGCTGGCCGCCATGAAGCTCGGCGTGGTCGTGATCCCCGCGACCACGCTGCTCACCGCCGACGAATTGCGCGACCGGCTCGATCGCGGCAAGGCGAGGGCGGTGGTCGCAACTCAGGATCAGGTCGCAAAGTTCGCAGGCCTCGGCAGCGACAAGCTCGTGCGCATCGTCGTCGGCGCGACGCAGGCGCAGGACGGCTGGCTGCCGTTCGAGGAGGCGACCAAGGCGTCAGACGGCTTCACGGCCGACGGCCCGACCCAAGCCGACGATCCGATGCTGCTCTATTTCACCTCGGGCACCACGGCAAAGCCGAAGCTGGTGCGGCACAGCCAGCGTAGCTATCCGGTCGGCCATCTCTCGACCATGTACTGGATCGGCCTGCAGCCCGGCGACATCCATCTCAACATCTCGTCGCCCGGCTGGGCCAAGCATGCCTGGAGCTGCTTCTTCGCGCCGTGGAACGCCGGCGCAACGATCTTCATCGCCAACCAGCCGCGCTTCGAGGCGAAAGGACTGCTCGCGATCATCGGCCGCTGCGGCGTCACCACGCTGTGCGCGCCGCCGACGGTGTGGCGGATGTTCATCCAGGAAGATCTCGCAAGCTTCAAGGTCTCGCTGCGCGAGGTCTGCGGCGCCGGCGAGCCGCTCAATCCTGAGATCATCGACCAGGTCAAATCGGCCTGGGGCCTGACCATCCGCGACGGCTACGGCCAGACCGAGACCACCGCGCTGGCGGGCAATTCGCCGGGGCAAAAGGTGAAGGTCGGCTCGATGGGCCGGCCGCTGCCGGGCTATCGCGTCCAGGTGACCGACAATGACGGCCACGCCGCCAAGGAAGGCGAGGTGACCTTGCTGCTCGGCGCCGACAGGCCGGCCGGTCTGATGCAGGGCTATCAGGGCGACGACGGCAAGCTCATTGGTACGGACGGCGAGATCTATCGCAGCGGCGACGTCGTGTTCACCGACGACGAGGGCTATCTCACTTTCGTCGGCCGCACTGACGACGTGTTCAAATCCTCCGACTACCGCATCTCGCCGTTCGAATTGGAGAGCGTGCTGCTGGAGCATGACGCGGTGGCGGAGGCCGCCGTGGTGCCGAGCCCGGACCCGATCCGGCTCGCGATCCCCAAGGCCTATGTGTTGCTGGTCTCCGGTGTCGAGCGCAGCCCCGAGACGGCGCTGTCGATCTTCCAGCACCTGCACACGAGGCTCGCGCCGTTCAAGCGCATCCGCAAGATCGAGCTCGTGACCGAACTGCCGAAGACGATCTCCGGAAAAATCCGCCGGGTGCAGTTGCGCCGGCTCGAACATGACGATAATCGCACAGATGCGTTGCGCGGAGCCGAGTTCCGCGAGGAAGAATTTCCGGAGCTGCAGAAGGTGCGGACCTCCGGTTAGGAGGTCAGCCAATGAATGAAGTCTGGAAGAAGCCGCCGGTGTCGCTGGAAACCTACCAGGGCATGGTCGGCAAAGAGATCGGCGTGTCCTCGTGGCACGTGCTCGATCAGGGCCGCATTAATACCTACGCTGACGTGATCGAGGATCACCAGTTCATCCATGTCGATCCCGAGCGGGCCAAGAAGGAGACCGCGTTCGGCACCACGATCGCCCACGGCTTCCTCACGATGTCGCTGCTCAGCATCATGTCCTACGAGGTGATGCCGGTGCTCGAAGGCACCGCGATGGGCGTCAATTACGGCTTTGACAAGCTGCGCTTCATCTCGCCGGTGCGCTCGGGCAAGCGCGTTCGTGGCCGTTTCGTGCTGGCGGAGGCAACGCTGCGCAAGCCGAAGGAATTGCTGTCGCGCACCAACGTCACCGTCGAGATCGAGGGCGAGGAGAAGCCCGCGCTGGTCGCCGACTGGCTCGGCCTGATCTATTTCAGCTAGAGCGTTTTCCAGCGACGCCGGTTCGCGCGAAGAAAACGCGTCCGGGCAAGAATCCAGAGCTCCGCCCGATTCAATCGGGACGGAAACGGCTCTGGCAGATGGTTGAGTAGCTCCACCTTTCCTGCAAGCAGGAGAGGTGGAGCGAGCCCGCCTCGTCCAAGTAGTGCATTGACGGCCTTGAATCCTGGTGTCCATCATGTCGCCTCTAGGCGGTGCGGTCCCGGGAGTGGCAGCCATGGTGCAGAACATCGTCGCCGGACTTGTCGTGGTCGGTTTGCTTCTGATCGGCTCGATGAGCTACGCCCAGGAGCATCACGAGTGCTGGAGCGGGCACCTGCTCAAAAGCCTGAAGCCCTGCGGATCGATGACCCCTTCGGTCTAACGCGCCCCCCTTGGCCCGGTCAGTGCCGCACTTGACCCGGCCATCCATCGCTGCTCAAAAGCTGCCAATCGCGGGTGGGTGAGGGGTCTGTCTCCACGCAAAGACTCTCACATGCGCTCGCGGAGACCCCTCATCCGGCGCGCTGCGCGCCATCTTCTCCCGCAAGGGGGAAGGGAAGAACAGGAATCAACGGCATGGCAATCAGGTTTGACGGACGCGTCGCTATCGTCACCGGCGCGGGCAATGGTCTTGGGCGGGCGCATGCGCTGGGGCTCGCCAGCCGCGGCGCCAAGGTCGTGGTCAATGATTTCGGCGGCGCGCGCGACGGCACCGGCGGTTCGCTGTCGCCGGCCGAGACTGTGGTCGAGGAGATCCGCAAAGCCGGCGGCACCGCGATGGCCGACGGCGCCGACGTCTCGAACTTCGAGCAGGTCACCGCAATGGTCGAGCGCGCCACCAAGGAGTGGGGCAGCGTCGATCTGCTCTGTGCCAATGCCGGCATCCTGCGCGACAAGTCGTTCGCCAAGATGGAGGTTGCCGACTGGGCCAAGGTGCTCGACGTGCATCTGACCGGCACGTTCTACTGCTGCAAGGCGGTGTGGGCCGGCATGCGTGAGCGCAATTACGGCCGCATCGTGCTGACGACCTCGTCGTCCGGCCTGTTCGGCAATTTCGGCCAGGCCAATTACGGTGCGGCGAAGGCCGGCATGGTCGGCCTGATGAATGTGCTCGCCGAAGAGGGCCGCAAGAACAACATCAAGGTCAACACCATCTCGCCGACGGCTGCGACCCGCATGACCGAGGAACTGCTGCCGCCGCAGGCGCTTCAGCTGATGAAGCCGGAGGCGATCACGCCGGCGGTCGAATTCCTGCTCAGCGAGGATGCGCCGACCCGCACCATCATGGGCGCCGGTGCCGGCTCGTTCGCGGTCATCCGCGTGCTGGAGACCGAAGGCGTCAACCTGCCGCAGGCGGAGTGGACGCCGGACGGTGTCGCCGCGCACTTCAACGCGATCAGTGACATGTCGACCGCGAAGGCGCTGCAGGGTGCATTCGAGCAGACGCAGAAATACGTCGCCCAGGCCGCTGCGCGGGCCGGGATTAAGCTCTGAGCATGAAGGTCGCCGTCATCGGAGCCGGACCTGCCGGCCTGATGGCGGCGGAAATTCTTGCGGCTGGCGGCGCACAGGTCACCGTCTACGACGCGATGCCGTCGGCCGGCCGCAAGTTCCTGATGGCCGGCCGCGGCGGGCTCAATCTCACCCACTCCGAGCCGCTGCCGGATTTCCTTGCGCGCTATCGCGAGGCGATGCCGCACCTCAAATCCGCGATCGAGGCATTCCCGCCCGACGCCTTGCGCGCCTGGAGCGAGGCTCTGGGGCAGCCGACGTTTGTCGGTAGCAGCGGCCGGGTATTCCCAAAAGCCTTCAAGGCATCGCCGCTGCTGCGCGCCTGGCTCCGCCGGCTCGATGCCGCGGGCGTCGCGTTCGCATTCCGGCATCGCTGGGTCGGATGGGATGCGCAAGGTGCGTTGCTATTCGAGACACCCGACGGAAAGCGCGCGTTCAGGGCTGACGCGACCGTGCTCGCGCTCGGCGGCGCCAGCTGGCCGCGGCTCGGCTCGGACGCTGCCTGGGCGGAGCTCCTTGGCGCGAAGGGCGTTGCCGTCACGCCGATGCGACCGGCCAATTCCGGCTTCACCGTCGCGTGGTCAAATATCTTCCGCGACCGGTTTGAAGGGCAGCCGCTCAAGGGCGTCGCCCTCACGATAGGGCCGCATACCGTGCGCGGCGAGGCCGTCGTCACCCGCACGGGCATCGAAGGCGGCGCGATCTACGCGCTGTCGGCGGAATTGCGCGAGGCGGTGCTGGGCATCGGGCAGGCGACGCTGACGATCGCGCTGCGGCCGGACCTCGACGCCTCCGCGCTGACCACCCGGCTGTCCGGGACGCGCGGCAAGCAGTCGCTCGCGAATTTCCTGCGCAAGGCGGCGCAACTCTCTCCTGTCGGCATCGGGCTGATGCAGGAGGCGGCGATTGCCTCCGGCCGGCCATTGACATCGTTCTCGCCGGCAGAGCTCGCGCGGTTGATCAACGCTATTCCGGTTCAGCTCACGGGCGTCGCGCCGATCGCACGCGCGATCTCGAGCGCCGGCGGCATCAGGTTCGACGAGCTCGACGCGCATTTCATGCTGCGGCGGCTGCCCGGCGTCTTCGCCGCCGGCGAGATGCTCGACTGGGAGGCGCCGACCGGCGGCTATCTGTTGCAGGCATCGTTCGCGACCGGCGTTGCCGCCGGGAAGGGCGCGTTGAGCTGGCTCGCGCAACGCGCCTTGTGAGGCGGCTTATTCCGTACCCGTCTTCGTTGCAAGATCGGTGATCAGGCCGAGCACGCCGAACGTGGCGGCGACCGCGCAGACCGCCGTCCAGCCGCCATAGCTCCACGCCGTGGATGCTGCTGCCGCGCCGACCGCGCCGCCGATGAAGAACAGCGCCACGAACAGGCCGTTGATCCGGCCGCGCGCCTCGGGTTGCAGCAGGTTGACGGCGCGGCGGCCGAGCGTCTGGTCGGTGGTGATGCCGAAATCGAGCAGCACGGCGCCGACACCAAGCAGTGAAAGGGCAGCGACCTGCGACTCGATCATGCCGGCCCAGGCGCAGAGCGCGAGCGCACCGGCAATGAGAAGGTGCGAGACGATCAGCAGCGGCCGCGCAAGACCGCGATCGCCCCAGCGGCCGGCGAGCGGCGTCGCTGCGGCACCGGCAACGCCGATCAGCGCGAACAGCGCTATTCCCCTGGCATCGAGCTTGAACGGCGCCTCCGGCAGGCGCAGCGCGACAGCGGCCCAGAACGCGGTGAATGATGCCATCACCAGCGCGGCCGTCCAGGAACGCACGCGCAGCACCGGCTCCTCGCGCAAAAGTTTGGGGAACGAACGCAGCAGCGCGCCGTAGCTGACTTTTGCCGCCGGCTGCAAGGTCGGCAGATAGCGCGCCAGCGCGCCGGCGAGCACCGTCATCAGTACGGCCGAGATGACATAGTAGCCGCGCCAGTTCCAGCTGTCCGCGATCAGGCTTGCCAGCGGCCGCGACAGCAGGATGCCGATCATCAAGCCGCTCATGACGTCGCCGATCGCCTGTCCACGACGTTCCGGCGGGACCATCGACGCCACCAGCGGCACCACCATCTGGATCGCGGCGCAGGACGCGCCGAGGATGAAGGTGGCGGCGAGCAGGATCACCGGCGTCGGGGCCATCGCAGTGCCGATCGCGGTGATGATGGCGCAGGCCAGCGTGCGCAGGATCAGCCGTTTGTTCTCGACGAGGTCGACCAGTGGCACCAGCAGCAACAGCCCGAGCGCGTAGCCGAGCAGGGTCAGCGTCGAGATCAAGCCTGATTGGAACGCTGTCATGCCGAGCGAGCGGCCGATCAGGCCAACCAGGATTTGCGGGGCAAACAGATTGGTGACGACGGTGCCGGTCGTGATGGCGCCGATCCAGATCAGCGGACGCACCGAGGCGGTGCGGCCAGGGGAGAGTTTGGTGGCTTCGGAAATGGTCATGGGACCTCGGGAGGAAGTGGCGAGGCCCCCTTTAGGGGATCAGACTAATATGCTACAATTCAAATAAGATGATGAAGAATATGCGAGATTGTTATGAACACGCATGACCTCGTGGCGTTCGTCGCCGTGGTGGAGACCGGATCCATCGTCGCGGCGTCGGCGCGGCTGAACTTGACCCAGCCCGGTGTGACGCGGCGGATCCAGAATCTCGAGGAGATGCTCGGCGCGCAGCTGCTCGACCGCCTGTCGAAGCCGCTGAGGCCGACGGCTGCGGGGATCGAGGCCTATGAGCAGGGACGCCGCGTGCTGCGCATGCTTGACGACCTCAAGTCGGGCGTCGCCAATGACGGCGTGGTGCGCGGCGAGTTCAGGCTCGGCCTGACGCCGTATTTGTCGGAGGCGGGGCTGGCCGGTCCGCTCGATGCGGTGCGCGCGGAGTTTCCCGCCCTCGCAGTGCGCGTCGTTGCGGGTCTCTCGCCGCACCAGGTCGACGCGGTCTCCCGCAACGAACTGGACGCGGCGGCGATCTGCATTCCGGACGGTGCCGTGCCGCCGGCGGACCTAGCCGCCGACGATCTCGGTGCGCAGCCGGTCATCTTCGTCGTCGCGCGCGACATCAAGCTGCCGAAATCCGCCGACCTCGAATGGCTGTCGCGCATGGGATGGGTGATGAACCAGGACGGTTGCGGCTTCCGCCAAACATTGAAGCGCCAGTTCGAAGCCGCGCATCTGCCGTTCAACGTCGCGGTCGAGGCGCTCGACAGTGAGCTGCGGCTGTCGCTGGTCGCGCGCGGGCTCGGCATCGGCGTCGTGACGCCGGTCGCGCTGAAGCGAAGCGCGCTCCGTAACCGGCTTAAGGTGGTCAGGATCGAAGGGTTCAAGGCCGCGGTGCGCGCCTGGATCGTGCACCGTCCGCCCGCCGGCCGCCTGGCGCGGCCGATCGAGGTGTTTCGTTCGGCGCTGGATCAGGAGCTGCAGGCGCTGATCCGCGCCTAGCGCAGCTTGCCGCGCGCCGTCACCGGCAACGCGCCGATGATCTCGTCGCCGCGCACCATCACGACCTCGTCCATCATGTTGACGACAACGCAGACGTGATTGGGCACGATCCGCACGACGTCGCCGACATTCGGCCGCGTGTTGCTGCGGGATAGGTCGAGGAAGCCGTGCTCCTCGGCAAAGCGCGCGATCTTGGCCTCGGGATGTTCGAGGATCAGGCCATGGCCTTCGAGCCCGCCGGTGTCCGAGGTCAGCGTCTTGGAGCCGGCATCGAGGATGCCGCGCTCGGGGCCGGCGCGGCTGACCACGGTGGAATAGATATGCAGCGCGCAATCGTCCCAGGTCGCGACGCCGGCCGCGACCTGCATGCGGTCGTTGTAGATGTAGGTGCCGAAACGGTGCTCGGTGCCGCCCTTCAATCTGCCGAGATTGACGAGGTTCGGCGTGCCGCCGGTCGAGACGATCGCCGCATCGAGGCCGTGGGCGCGCACGCCGGCCAGCGCCTCGTCGTAGAATTTCTGCGCATCCGCCCAGCCGGTTTCGGTCGGGTACAGCATGAAGCCCGCGAAGCTCAGGCCCTTTGAGCCGGCGATCTCGCGCGCCAGCGCGATCGCCTCGGCCGGGGTCTCGACGCCGGCGCGCTTGCGCCCGGTATCGCATTCGACAACGACCGAGAGCGGACGGCCCGAAGCGGCCGCCGCCTTCGGCAGATCGCCGATAACGACGGAATTATCCGCCGCGACGGTGACGTTAGCCTTGCCTTGCAGCGCGCCGAGCCGCGCCATCTTCTCGTCGCCGAGCAGATTGTAGCTGATCAGGATGTCGTCGATGCCGCTGTCGGCCATGATCTCGGCTTCGCCGAGCTTCTGGCAGGTGATGCCCCTGGCGCCGGCCTTGATCTGAAGCTGCGCCAGCATCGGATTCTTGTGGGTCTTGATGTGCGGCCGGTTGGCGATTCCGGCCTCGTCGCAGGCCTTCTGGATGCGCGCGATGTTGCGCTCGACCCGGTCCATGTCGATCACGGCGCAGGGCGTGCCGTATTCCCTGGCGATCTTGGCGGCGAGGGGCGTGGTCATTGTCTGTCCTTCTTCTCCGGCCTCGTAGGATGGGTAGAGCGAAGCGAAACCCATCGATATTGGTCGTCTTGCCGTGATGGGTTTCGCTTCGCTCTACCCATCCGACGGCTCTACGAACTATGCCTGCTCAATCTCTTCGCGCAGCACTTCGAGTTCGAGCCAACGGTCCTCGGCGGCGGCGAGCTCGTCCTGCGCCTTGGCGATCGCCGCGGAAGCGGCGTCGAATTTCTTGCGATCCTTCGCATAGAGATCGGGATCGTCGAGCAGCTTCTGCTGCTTGGCGATCTCGGCGTGCAGCTTGTCGATCGTCTTCGGCAGCGTCTCCAGCGCGTGCTTCTCGTTGAAGCTCAGCCGTCGCCTCGGTGCGGCTTCGGGCGCCGCGGCCCTGGCTTCCTTCTTCTCTTCAGTTGGGGCTTCTGCCTTCACCGTCTCGCGCTTCACATCGGTGCCGCGCTGCGCCAGCATGTCGGAATAGCCGCCGGCATATTCGATCCAGCGGCCCTGGCCCTCGGGCACGATCACCGACGTCACGACGCGGTCGAGGAAGTCGCGGTCGTGGCTGATCAGGATCACGGTGCCCTCGTAGTCGCCGAGCATGTCCTCGAGCACGTCGAGGGTTTCGAGATCGAGGTCGTTGGTCGGCTCGTCCAGGATCAGGAGGTTCGACGGTTTTGCCAATGCGCGGGCCAGCATCAGCCGGCCGCGTTCGCCGCCAGATAGCGCTTCGAGCGGCGTGCCGCGCTGCTCCTGCGCGAATAGGAAATCCTTCATGTAGCCGATCACGTGCTTCGACTTGTCGCCGACCATGACGTGATCGCCGCGGCCGCCGGTGAGCGCCTCGGCGAGCGTCAGCTTCGGATCGAGGCTCTCGCGGTGCTGATCGAGCGTCGCCATCTCGATATTGGCGCCCAGCCGCACCGAGCCGGAATCGGGCGGATCGTTGCCGATCAGAAGATGCACCAGCGTGGTCTTGCCGGCGCCGTTGGGGCCGACGATGCCGAGCCGGTCGCCGCGCTGGATCCTAGTCGAAAAGCCGTCGACGATCTTGCGCTCGCCAAAGGCCTTGGCGATGTTCTTGGCCTCGATCACCAGGCGGCCGGATTTCTCGGCCTCGGCGGCGGCGAGCGTGGCATTGCCGGTGGCGCCGCGATAGTTGCGGCGCTGGTCGCGCAGCGCATGCAGATTGCCGAGCCGCTTGACGTTGCGCTTGCGGCGGCCGGAGACGCCGTAGCGCAGCCAGTGTTCCTCGTTGACGATCTTGCGGTCGAGCTTGTGCTGCTCGCGCTCTTCTTCGGCCAGCACCTCGTCGCGCCATTCCTCGAAGGCGCCGAAGCCGCGCTCGATCTGCCGGATCTGGCCGCGGTCAAGCCAGGCGGTGGTGCGCGACAAATTGGTGAGGAAGCGGCGGTCATGGCTGATCAGCACCAGCGCGCAGCGCCGGCGTTCCAGTTCGCCTTCGAGCCATTCGATGGTCGGTAGGTCGAGATGGTTGGTCGGCTCGTCCAGCAGCAGGATGTCGGGCAAGGGCGCCAGCACGCGGGCGAGCGCCGCGCGGCGCGCCTCGCCGCCGGAGACGTGCGCCGGGTCTTCCTCGCCTGTCAGGCCGAGTTGCTCGAGCAGGTAGCGCGCCTGGTAGTGATCGTCGCCGGGGCCAAGGCCGGCCTCGACGTAGGCGAGCGTCGTCTTGTGCTCGCCGAAATCAGGCTCCTGTGGCAGATAGCGAATGGTGGCGCCGGGCTGCACGAAACGGCTGCCGGCGTCCGGCTCGACCAGGCCGGCCGCGATCCGCAGCAAGGTCGACTTGCCGGAGCCATTGCGGCCGATCAGGCAGACACGTTCGCCGGCGGAGACCGACAGCTCGACGCCTGACAGCAGCGGCGTGCCGCCAAAGGTCAGGCTGATGTCCTTGAGCTGGATCAGAGGAGGCGGAGCCATCGCGCTAACTCCCGTTCGCCGGTGCCTGCTCGGCGCGGCGGCGCTGGATGCGGCGGATGGTCTGGTCGAGCGTCGACAGGAAGGTCGAGCGGTCGCGCGGCGAGTATGATTTCGGCCCGCCGGTGATCTCGCCGGACGAACGCAGGTCAGTCATCAGGTTGCGCACCGCGAGCGTCATGCCGATCGATTGCTCGGTGAAGGGCTTGCCGTTCGGCGCGATTACGTCGGCGCCGGCCTTCACGCAGCGGCTCGCCAGCGGAATGTCGGCGGTGATCACGACGTCGCCCGCATGGGCGCGTTCGGCGATCCAGTCGTCGGCGGCATCCATGCCGGAACCGGCGGCGATGCGCTCGATCAGCGGATCCTGCGGTACACGGATGAAATTGCCCGCGACCACGCTGACCGGCACGCCGAGCCGGATCGCGACGCGATAGATTTCGTCCTTCACCGGACAGGCGTCGGCGTCGACATAGATGCGGGTCAGGGCGGGGGTTTCAGTCATCGATTCAGGGTTCGCAGGCACGGCCTGCGTGTACTCCATGGTGCGGAAAATTGCGAGCAAAACGAGAGGCTTGTCACGCTGCCCGGTTCGACTACGATTGCCTGCGAAAAACAACCGAAATAAGGGGAAACCCGATGTCTTCGACGACCGCCGCGCAGACCTATCGCGTCTCGGCTTACAACACCTCCAAGCTCTCGGAAAACAAGATCCACGACGACACGGTGGCGCGGAAGTTCGGCTTTTCCGGCGGTCTGGTACCCGGCGTCGACGTGATGGCCTACATGATGCACCTGCCGGTCGAGAAATGGGGCCGCGATTTCCTCGAACGCGGCCTGATCGAGGCGCGGTTCGTCAAGCCGGTCTATGACGGCGAGATCGCGGAACTGACCGGCCGGGAGACCGGCAATGGACTGTCGATCGAACTCCATAGCCGCGGCGAGCTCTGTGCCACCGGCACTGCGTCGCTGCCGGCGTCTGCGCCGGCATTCACGCTCGACGATTACAAGCAGGTCGCCGCGGTTGCCGAACGCAAGCCGGTCAGCGCGTCGTCCTATGAGGAGGGCAAGTGGCTCGGCGTCATCCCGCGCGACTGGTCGGGCGATGCGGCGAAGGAGTATCTCGCCGATATCAGGGAGACCGACCCGATCTATCTGCGTGAAGGTCTCGGCCATCCCGGCCTGCTACCACGGGTGATGAACAAGGTCTTGGTCGACAATGCGATCCTCGGGCCCTGGATCCATGTCGGCACCCGCATGCAGCTGCTGTCGGCGGGCAAGATCGGTGACGAGCTGACGGCACGAGCCAAGGTGACCGGCAATTACGACAAGAAGGGCCACCGCTTCGTCGAACTCGATGCGCTGGTGCTCGGCAACGGCAAGCCACTCGCGCATTGCTGGCACATCGCGATCACCCAGCCGCGCGAACAGGCGGCGGCGTAGATGTCGGTCATCATCGACTATTACCTGTCGCTCAACTCGCCCTGGACGTTTATGGGCAGCGCGCCGTTTGCCGAGATCGCGCGGCGCCATGGCGCGACCGTCAACGCCAAGCCCTGCAAGTTCGGTCCGATCTTCGAGCAGACCGGTGGCTTGCCGCTGCCAAAGCGCTCGCCGCAACGGCAGGCCTACCGCCTGGTCGAGCTGAAGCGCTGGCGTGAGGTGAGGGGCATTCCGCTCAACATCGAGCCCAAGCATTTTCCGAGCGACGACCTCGCGGCGGTGCGTCTCGTCATTGCTGCCGCCCTGCAGGGCAAGGATGCCCACCGGCTGTCGCTGGAATTCGGCCGCGCCATCTGGGAGCGCGAGGAGGCGCTCTCCGACGCGGATGTCATGTCGGCCGCCGCGCAACGTGCCGGCCTCGACGCTGCGGCCGTGCGCGCAGGCGCTCCGTCGGATGCCGAGCTTGACCGGCTCTACGAGGCGAACACGCAGGACGCGCTGAAGGCCGGCGTTTTCGGCGCGCCGAGCTACGTGCTGCCGTCCGGCGAGATTTTCTGGGGG
Source organism: Bradyrhizobium viridifuturi (assembly GCF_001238275.1). GTDB lineage: Bacteria > Pseudomonadota > Alphaproteobacteria > Rhizobiales > Xanthobacteraceae > Bradyrhizobium > Bradyrhizobium viridifuturi. The sequence continues at coordinate 64,394 of NZ_LGTB01000008.1, read as the reverse complement.
CAGGACCGCCTGGAGTTTCTGGAACGCGCGCTGAAGAAATCGGCTTGATCGGACCCGAGCGGGCGCCGGCGTAGGGAAGAGGCAAAAACCATCCACACGCACAAACTGTCATACCCCGCGCATGCGGGGTATCCAGTACGCTGCGGCTTCTCGGTTCTATCGCTGACGTCTCTGGAATACTGGATCACCCGCTTTCGCGGGTGATGACAGCGATGGGTGAGGCGAAGCGGCGCCCTTATGCCGCGTTCGCCTTGGCGTCCTGGATCGCGCGCCAGACACGTTCGGGCGTCAGCGGCATGTTGATATGCTTGACGCCGTATTCCGACAGTGCGTCCACCACGGCGTTGACGATGCAGACGAGGCTGCCGGCGCAGCCGGCTTCGCCGCAGCCCTTGGTACCGAGCGGGTTGGACTTCGCCGGCGAGGGGTGATCGCCGACCTGCATCGCGGGCACGTCGCCGGCGCGCGGCAGGGCGTAGTCCATGAACGAGCCGGTGATCGGCTGGCCGGAGGCGTCGTAGCTGACTTCCTCCATCAGCGCCTGGCCGATGCCCTGCGCCACGCCGCCATGCAACTGGCCCGCGACGATCATCGGATTGACCACGACGCCGAAATCGTTGACCGCCGAGTAGCGCACGATCCGTGTCACGCCGGTGTCGGGATCGATCTCGACCTCGGCGACGTGGCAGCCGTTCGGGAAGGTCGACGCGGTTTCCTTGGTGGCGTGGTCGACGTCGAGCGTCTCAGGTGTGCCCTCCGGCATCTTGCCGGCGCGCATCCGCTCGGCGAGCTCCATGATGCCGATCGAGCGGTCGGTGCCGGCAATGGTGAAGCGGCCCTGGCCGAACTCGATATCGGCCTCGGAGGCCTCCAGCATGTGTGCGGCGGCCTTCTTGCCCTTCTCGACGACGAGCGCGGAAGCCTCGACGATCGCCTGTCCCGTCGCAGTGATCGAGCGCGAGCCGCCGGTGCCGTTGCCGAACCGCACGAGATCGCTGTCGCCCTGTTCGAGCGTGATCTTCTCGAAGGGCACCCCGAGTTGCTCGGACAGCACTTGGGCGAACGGCGTGGCGTGGCCCTGGCCGTAATCCAGCGTGCCGGTGGTGAGCTTCACCGAGCCGTCGGGCTCGAAGGTGATCTTGCCGAGCTCGCCAGAGGGCGGCGCGGTGACCTCGAGATAGGAGCCGACGGCGATGCCACGCAGCTTGCCGCTCTTCCTGCTCTCCTTCTTGCGCTTGGCGAAATTGTCGTAGTCGGAAATTTCCAGCGCCTTCTGGAACACGCCGGCGAAATCGCCGCTGTCGTAGGTGACGCCGGAAGCCGCCGGGAATGGCAGCTGCGACGGCTTGATGAAGTTGCGCTTGCGCAAGGTGAAGCGGTTGATGCCCATCTCGTCGGCGGCGGCGTCGATCAGCCGCTCCATGTAGTAATTGGCCTCGGGCCGGCCGGCGCCGCGATAGGCGCCCATCAGCGTGGTGTTGGTCAGGACCGTCTTGATGTCGACGCCAAGCAGCGGCGTGCGATAGACGCTGGCGAGGTTCTTGCCAGTGTTGAGCGACAGCGGGCCCGGCGCAACGCCGGTGATGTAGGCGCCGAGATTGCCATAACCGGAGAGGCGCACCGCGAGGAACTTGCCGTCGGCGTCGAGCGCGAGCTCGGCATGGATCAGTTGTGCGCGGCCCTGGCTGTCGGACAGGAAGCTGGTCGAGCGTTCGTCGAGCCACTTCACGGGACGGCCGAGCTCGCGCGCCGCATGCGCGATGCAGGTGTATTCGGGATAGTTGAGGTTCTTCATCCCGAACGAGCCGCCGACATTGCCGGTGAGGATGCGGACCTTGTCGGCGGGCACGTTGAGCAGGCGCGCCAGGATTGCCTTGTTGCCGGAGACGCCCTGGGTCGGCACCTGCAGCGTGAAGCGCTCGGTTGCCTTGTCGTAGTGGGCGAGCGCGACGCGCGGCTCCATCGAGACCACGGCGACGCGGGTGTTGACGATGTCGAGCTTGGTGACGTGTGCGGCGGCGGCGAACGCCGCCTCGATCTTCGCGGTGTCGCCATAGTGATAATCGAGCGCGACGTTGTTGGGGATGTTGTCGTAGAGCTGCGGCGCGCCGGGCTTGGCCGCTTCCGCCGCATCCGTCACCGCCGGCAGCGGCTCGATGTCGACCCCGACCGCCTCGGCGGCATCGCGCGCTTGAGCTGCGGTCTCCGCGACCACGAAAGCGACGGGATCGCCGACGAAGCGCACCTTGTCGGTGACGAGCGCCGGGCGGTTGGTCTGCAGCAGCGGCGAGCCGTCGCGATTCTTCAGCGGCAGGCCGCAGGTGAACGGCTTGTAGCCGGCGGCCGCGAGGTCGGCGCCGGTCCATACCCCGAGCACGCCCGGCATCGCCTTGGCGGCTTCGGTGTCGATCCCCTTGATCAGCCCGTGGGCATGGGAGGAGCGCACCATCCAGCAGATGGCCTGGCCGGGCAGGGAGAAATCGTCGGTGTATCGGCCCTTGCCGCGCACCAGGGTGTCGTCCTCCTTTCGTCGAACGGGCTGTCCGACACCGTATTTTTGCAGTGCGATAGCGTTATCGAGGGAGGCGGACGGCGTATGATCTTGCATCGAAAATGACCTGAAATGCCCGGATTTGCTGGAGTTTGGGGGCGTTGAGGAGATAACGCACGCCCCCCTTAACGACAACGCCCGATTGGGCATGGACCCAATGTGAACGGAGTTTGCGCAGGGCTTTGACGCTGCTAAAGTTTCCGTGAACGACAATTATTCGGCGGGCCCAGGGATCGCCCTTGGGGGCCTGCGGAAAGACAGTTTTGATGAACGACCATGTGCGGCTTTGCGACGGCCCTCCGGCCGGCGAAGCCCCGTCGGGGTTGGTTGCGGCGGCCGCGGAAAGCGGCGTCTACGCCGCGCTCGACCTTGGCACCAACAATTGCCGGCTCTTGATTGCCTGTCCCACTGGCGACGGGTTCCGCGTGGTCGACTCCTTCTCGCGGATCATCCGGCTCGGCGAGGGCATCGCAGCCACCGGCTCGATCAGCGAGGCGGCAATCGAGCGCGCGATCGCCGCGCTCGCCATTTGCAGCGACAAGATCCGCTATCGCAAGGCCCGCCGGCTGCGGCTGATCGCCACCGAGGCCTGCCGCGCTGCCGGCAACGCCGAGAGCTTTCGCGCGCGCGTCGCGGCCGAGACCGGCATCGAGCTCGAGGTGATCGATCGCGAGACCGAGGCGACGCTTGCCGTGATCGGCTGCTCGCCGCTGCTCGATCCGAAGGGGCGTGGCGCCATCCTGTTCGACATCGGCGGCGGCTCGACCGAGCTGGTGCGGATCGAGCGTGATCCGGCTGCGCCCGATCTGCCGCCGCGCATCAAGGCGTGGATGTCGATCCCGCTTGGCGTCGTGACCCTCGCCGAACATTTCGGCGGCAGGAACGTGACCCGCGATTTGTACGCGCAGATGATCGAGGAGGTCGCGCGCCACGTCGCGCCGTTCGCGGCCGAGCATGGCCGGGACCTGCGCGACATGCACATGCTCGGCACCTCGGGCACCGTGACCACGCTCGCCGGCGTCTTCCTCAATCTGTCGCGCTACGACCGCCGCCGCATCGACGGCATCTGGATGAACGATGGCGACGTGTCAGCGACGATCCAGAGGCTGCTTGGCATGAGCTATGAGGCGCGCGTCAACAACAGCTGCATCAGCGTCGAGCGAGCCGATTTGGTGCTCGCCGGCTGCGCGATCCTCGATGCGATCCGCAACGCGTTCCCGATGCCGCGGCTCCGCGTCGCCGATCGCGGCCTGCGCGAGGGCATGCTGGTCGAGATGATGCGCGAGGACGGCGCGCTGCGGGCGTGCTAGAACACGCCCAATCACACCAATCCAAGAAAGATCATGGCGAAAGACACCACCGGGCGGCTGCACGTCACGGTCAAGAGCGGCGGCAAGCGTAAACTGTCGTCAAAGCTCTGGCTCGAGCGCCAGCTCAACGATCCCTATGTCGCCAAGGCCAAGGCGATGGGCTACCGCTCACGCGCGGCCTTCAAGCTGCTCGAGATCGATGACAAATACCGCCTGCTCAAACCGGGCGTGACGGTCGTCGATCTTGGCGCCGCGCCCGGCGGCTGGAGCCAGATCGCGGCCAAGCGCACCGGCGCTGCCGACGGCAAGGGCAAGGTGGTCGCGATCGATCTGCTGGAGATGGGCGAGATCCCCGGCGTCACCTTCGCGCAGCTCGATTTCCTCGATCATGACGCGCCGGAAAAACTGATCGCGATGATGGGCGGCCGCGCCGATTTCGTGATGTCCGACATGGCCGCCAACACGACCGGCCATCGCAAGACCGACCAACTGCGCATCATCGGCCTGGTCGAGACCGCCGCGCATTTCGCCGGCGAGGTGCTCAATCCCGGCGGCACGTTCCTGGCAAAGGTGTTCCAGAGCGGCGCCGACGCCGAGCTGGTGGCGCAGCTGAAGCGCGATTTCGCCACCGTCCGTCACGTCAAGCCGTCCGCGAGCCGGCAGGACTCGTCCGAGCGCTACGTGCTGGCGACTGGGTTTCGTGCTGCCCAAAAGCCCGCGTCGTGAGCAATCCGCCGCGGCTCCCAGACTTTCTACTTCCTGCATAATAAAAATCTGATTATGCTTCCTGCTTATGAATTTGCAGGATATCCAAGCCTTTGTCGCAGTCGCGGAAACAGGGTCGGTGAACCGCGCGGCCGCACGCCTCAACCTGACGCAGCCGGCCGCGACGCGGCGGATCCAGAACTTTGAGGCCGCGATCGGCGATGCGCCGCTATTCAATCGTGCGGTAAAGCCGGCGGTTCTCACTGCGCTCGGGAACCATGTCCTGGAGCATTGCAGGAGAGTATTGACCGCGGTCGCGGAGCTGGAGGCCTGCACGACGGGCGCAGCCGATCCGGCCGGCGATCTCAAGGCCGGGATTGCCCACGGCCTCGGCGAGATGGTCCTGACCACGCCACTCGATGCCCTGCACCGCACGTTCCCTCGGATCAAGCTGCAGATCAGCTCAAACTGGAGCGCCGGTCTCATCGAGGATGTGCGCAACGGATCGCTCGATTGCGCGGTGGGCCTCCTGACCGAGGCCCACACCCTTCCGCCCGGGCTGACTAGCATTGCGCTCGGCGCCGAACGGGTCGTCATCGTCGGCCCGGCCAAATTACCAGCGAAGCGCGGCGCTCATCGTTATCGGCTGCGCGACCTTTCCGGGCAGGGTTGGTTCCTGAACCCGCGGGGTGCGGATGCCGTGCGGCACTCATGAAAACGTTTGACCGGCTGCAACTGCCGATCCGCATCGCTGCGGAGGTGTTTGGTGAGGACCTCCAGCTATCGCTGCTCGCCCATAGTGGCGGGTTGGGTCTGGTGCCGCATCGTCAGTTCGAGCAAAGCCCACACCGGAATGCGCTGCGCGTGTTGGACGTTCTGGACTTCACCTTGCCCGCCGTGGTGACCTTGATCCGCAATGCCGCTCCAGGCCGTTTTGATCCGGCGATCGCGTTGCTGGCCGGCGAAATGAAGGCTAAGCTCGCTTAGATTCTCTGCATAATCATAATCTGATGTATGCATTTGATTTATGTCATTCCTGGTCGCAAGGTCACCGGGCACTGGGGGCGACGCCTCCGATGACCTCAAACGATCCTGCACAGGAAGGCGCCCATGATCGTCACCATATTTCGCTCGCGATTGAACCCCGGCGTTCAGGATGAATACGGCCCAATGGCAAAGCAGATGAGCGAACTGGCGCGGACTGTGCCGGGCTATGTCGGCCACAAGGGCTTCGTTGCCGAAGACGGTGAGCGCGTGACGATCGTCGAGTTCGAGACCGAACAGGCCCTGGAGCAATGGCGCCGTCACCCCGAGCACGCGAAGGCCAAGAGGCGCGGCGTTGCGGACTTCTTCAGCGACTACAAATTCCAAATCTGTAGCGTGATCCGGGACCGGGCATGGACAGCCCAATCCAAGCACGCAGGCCCGACTTGATTACCCCAGCCGCTGATCCCGCGCGTCTGGGTGTCCTCGGTCGCGACCTTGACGGCTTCGGTGGCGCGGCGCTTCTCGGCGCCCTTGCGGCTGGAAATATCGATCGCCTTGCGGCCGGAGATTTCGTTGCCGGCGTCGGCCGGCATCTGCCAGAAGAACCAGGCCGAGGCCGCCGAGATCAGTGACACCACGATGAAAGCCGGCCCGAACACGTCGGCGGAAAGCTCGGTCTGGTGATGCATTGCCAGCACGGTTTCGACCGAGAACGCGCCGACCGCGACGCCGGCAGACACCGCGAGCTGCTGGTTGACGCTGACGAGGGTGGTGGCGCGGCTCATCTGCGGCGCCTCGACCTCTGCGTAAGCCACCGTGTTGATCGCGGTGAATTGCAACGAGCGGAAGAAGCCGCCGACCACCAGGATGGTGAAGATCAGCATCAGTGGCGTCGAGATCGTGAACAGCGCGCAGGCGGCGAGGAAGGCCGAGCTGACCACGGCGTTGACCGTCATCATGTTGCGGAATCCGAACGCCTTGATGATGCGCGCGGCCAGGGTCTTCATGCCCATGGCGCCGACCGCGGAGGCAAACGTCACGAGGCCGGACTGGAACGGCGACAGGCCGAAGCCGACCTGCATCAACAGCGGCAGCAGGAACGGCAGCGCGCCGATGCCGAGCCGGAACATGAAGCCGCCGACGATCGAGGCGCGCATGGTCGGCAGCCGCAGCAGCGAAAAATCCAGCACCGGCGATCCGGTCCGCCGCGCATGCAGCACGTAGAGCGTCATCGAGATGGAGCCGACCCCGACGAGGGCCGCGACGATCGGCCAGGGCAGGAGATTGAGGCCTGCGACCGACAGCCCGAAGGCGATGCCGGCGAGGCCGATGCGGCCAGCACGAGTCCCATCAGATCGAAACGCTCGGGGTCTTCGCTCTTGATCGGGTCGATATATTTCAGCGCCAGGAAGATGCCGAGCAGCCCGATCGGGATGTTGATCAGGAAGATCCAGTGCCAGGAGAAATAGGTGGTGATGAAGCCGCCGAGCGGCGGCCCGATCACCGGGCCTATCAGCGCCGGCACCGTCACCCAGGCCATCGCGTTGACCAGCGCGCTCTTGTCGACCGAGCGCAGCAGCACCAGCCGCCCGACCGGCGTCATCATCGCCCCGCCGAGGCCTTGCAGGATGCGCGCGAACACGAAATCGGTCACCGAGGACGACAGCGCGCAGCCGATCGAGCCCAGCATGAACACGGCAACGGCGCCGGCAAACACGATGCGGGCGCCGAAGCGGTCCGCGGTCCAGCCGCTCGCCGGGATGAACACCGCCAACGACAGCAGATAGGACGTGATCGCGAGCTTGAGCGTCAGGGGGCTTGTGCCGATATCGGCGGCGATTGCCGGCAGCGAGGTCGCAATCACCGTGGAGTCCATGTTTTCCATGAACAAGGCGGTGGCCACGATGAGCGGGATCAGGCGTTGTTTGTTCATCAAAATAGGACAGCTATGCTGAAAAAGGCGGGCGAGGGGGCCATATCATCCTGCCTTCGGCCACGCTATTGCGGAACCGGCCAAACGCCCTAAATCCTGCGTGACGCTGCTATGCATCCGCCAGCGTTCGAGGTGTGCGCCGTGATCTACGTCCTTGCCGCTCTCTTGCCGCCGATCGGGCTGCTCCTGAACGGACAGCCGTTTTCGGCCATCTTCAATCTGGTCCTGATCGTGTTTTGCGCGATTTTCGGGCTGTTTTTCCATGTCTTGCTGCTGGTGCCGTCGGCCCATGCGGTGATCGCGGTCCACATGAAGCGGGAGGACCGGCGCCACCGCGAGATGGTCGAGGCGATCCGCCGGCACGGCCCGCCACCCGGCTACAGGGTGCCCTGACCAGGCCCGTAAAAAGCCTGTGCATGGCTGGCAAACACTTTGATTCGTCATGCCGCCATGCTATCGACCAGCGTCAACCCCACCGATGGGCACCGATTCGACGGTGACGCAGCGAGCGTCGCCGCAGGCGGCGTTCATCCGTAAGACCCATCGCGGCTGCGTCCGCAGATAAGGAGTTGGCAATGGCCACGGGATTTCCGGCTATCCGAGAAGCCTTCACGTTCGACGATGTGCTTCTGAAGCCCGGTCTGTCCGACGTCCTTCCCTCGGAAGTCGATATCCGCTCGCGCGTCACCCGCGCGATCTCGCTCAACATCCCAATCATGGCGTCCGCGATGGATACCGTCACCGAAGCGCGGATGGCGATTGCGATGGCGCAGGCCGGCGGCCTCGGCGTCATCCACCGCAACTTCGATCCGGACGGCCAGGCCGCCCAGGTGCGGCAGGTGAAGAAGTTCGAATCCGGCATGGTGGTCAATCCGCTGACCATCGGTCCCGATGCCACGCTGGCCGACGCGCTGGCGCTGATGAAGGAGAACGGCATTTCCGGCATTCCGGTGGTCACCGGTAGCGCCAAGAACGTGCCGGGCAAGCTGGTCGGTATCCTGACCAACCGCGACGTGCGCTTCGCCAGCGATCCCCGCCAGAAGGTCTCGGAACTGATGACGCACGAGAACCTCGTTACGGTGCGCGAGGGTGTCGGCCAGGACGAGGCGAAGCGGATGCTGCACAAGCATCGCATCGAGAAACTGCTGGTCGTCGACGACCAATATCGCTGCGTCGGCCTGATTACCGTGAAGGACATCGAAAAGGCGGTCGCCCATCCGCTCGCCTGCAAGGATGCGCAGGGCCGTCTTCGCGTTGCCGCCGCCACCACGGTCGGCGAGACCGGCTATGAGCGCACCGAGCGCCTGATCGACGCCGGCGTCGACGTCGTCGTGGTCGACACTGCGCATGGTCATTCGCGTCATGTGCTCAACGCCGTCAATCGCATCAAGCGGCTTTCCAACGCGGTGCAGGTCGTGGCCGGCAACGTCGCCACCGAAGGCGGCGCGCAGGCCCTGATCGATGCCGGCGCCGATTGCATCAAGGTCGGCATCGGCCCGGGCTCGATCTGCACCACCCGGATCGTCGCCGGCGTCGGCGTGCCGCAGCTCACCGCGATCATGGATGCGGTCGCGGCGGCGAAGAAGGCCGACGTGCCTGTCATCGCCGACGGCGGCATCAAATATTCCGGCGACCTCGCCAAGGCGCTTGCCGCCGGCGCCGACATCGCGATGGTCGGCTCGCTGCTCGCCGGCACCGACGAGACGCCCGGCGAAGTCTTCCTGTGGCAGGGCCGCTCCTACAAGGCCTATCGCGGCATGGGCTCGGTCGGCGCGATGGCGCGCGGCTCGGCCGACCGTTACTTCCAGCAGGACATCAAGGACACGCTGAAGCTCGTGCCGGAAGGCATCGAGGGCCAGGTGCCCTACAAGGGCCCGGTCGGCAACGTGATGCACCAGCTCGCCGGCGGCCTCCGCGCGGCGATGGGCTATGTCGGTGCCAAGGACATCAAGGATTTCCACGAGAAAGCCGAGTTCGTCCGCATCACCGGCGCCGGTCTGCGCGAGAGCCACGTCCACGACGTCACCATCACGCGCGAAGCCCCGAACTATCCGGGCGGGGTGTAAGCCACTTCGCCCACGTCATTCCCCGATGCGCAATTGCGCATCGGGGAATGACGACCTTGAGAGTCGGCGCCACTGCCTGTCCGAAATGACGGTCGTCATTTCAAACAACGTTTCAAACAGCTCGACGCGAAAGAACAAAATCCATCTCCCTTGCGGGGAGACGGATTGCATGACTACGTGTGCGCCACGAACCAATCATCCAAGAGGAAAATCATGTCCCAAGGAAAGCGCATCGTTCTGGCTTCGCGCCCGCATGGCGAGCCCACGCCGGCCAATTTCAGGCTCGAGGACTACACGCCGCCGACGCCGGGTGCGGGCGAGGTGCTGCTCCGCACCATCTGGCTGTCGCTCGATCCCTATATGCGCGGGCGCATGAACGACGGCCCATCCTACGCCGCGCCGGTGCCGGTCGACGGCGTGATGGAAGGCGGCACGGTGAGCGAGGTGATCGCGTCCAACAATCCCGGCTTTGCCAAGGGCGATATCGTGCTGTCGCGCGCGGGCTGGCAGACCCATGCGCTGTCCGACGGCAAGGGCCTCGCCAAGATCGATCCGAAGATCGCGCCGATCTCGACCGCCGTCGGCGTGCTCGGCATGCCCGGCATGACCGCCTATACCGGCCTGCTCGAGATCGGCAAGCCGAAGCCGGGCGAGACGGTGGTGGTTGCCGGCGCCTCCGGCGCGGTCGGGTCGGCTGTCGGCCAGATCGCAAAGATCAAGGGGGCGCGCGCTGTCGGCATCGCCGGCGGCAAGGACAAGTGCGACTACGTGACCAAAGAGCTCGGCTTCGATGCCTGCCTCGACCATCGCGACCCGGACTTGGCCGCCAAGCTGAAGGAGGCCTGCCCGAAGGGCATCGATGTCTATTTCGAGAATGTCGGCGGGCCCGTATTCGAGGCGGTCTACCCGCAGCTCAACGCGTTTGCGCGCGTCCCGGTGTGCGGCCTGATCGCGCACTATAACGATCGCGAAGCGCGGGCGCCGAAATGGGCTTCGTCGATCATGTTCGCGATCCTGACCAAGCGGCTGACGTTCCGCGGCTTCATCGTCAGCGACTTCGCCGCCATGCATGGCGACTTCCTGCGCGACATGTCGCAGTGGGTGCGCGAGGGCAAGGTCAAGTACAAGGAGTTCGTGACCGAGGGGCTGGACAGCGCGCCGGAGGCGTTCATGGGCCTGCTCAAGGGCGCCAATTTCGGCAAGCAGCTAGTCCGGGTCGGGCCGGACAAGGCCTGACGCAGGGGCTCCTCAGCTCCCATTCCGGGCAACAAAGTATCAAAAACGCCACATTGGCGGGCTTTTGGGGGCTTTCGGCCCCCATTTGCTTGACGGGGACCGGGAGCAGTTGATTCAATATGGCTATATTTCAGGTGTAGCCATGGTTTTTGAAGCTATTGTTTTTGGGGTCATTCTCCTCGCCGTCGGCTATTGGGCGACGATGTTCATCATGGGGCGCCGCGACGACGTCTTGCATGGAAAATTCGTCGAGGAGGAGCCGGCGGCCGAGCCGCCGCGCCTGATGCGGCACGTGCCTCGCGTGCGGACCGCGCCGCGACCGAACAAGGATTCGCTGCAGGCGCTGCTCACCGTCATCAAGCGGGACCTGCACGACGCCGCGCGATAGCCGCGGCAGCTCAGGCTGCCGGCTGCTTGCCTAACAGGCTGTCGAGGTCGACATCGACCTGACCCTTGGCCCTGACATGGCGCACCTCGAAGCTGTCGGACTGGAAGCGGTACTCGACGAGCCCAACCTCCTTGATGCCGATCACTTCCTGCCGCGCATCGGAAATGATGAAGCCGGCCGAGGGCGCCCAGACGTGCCTGACATGCTCGAACGTGTAGTCGCGGCGCTGGTGCACATGGCCGCTGCCGACCAGACGCCAATCGACCTTGCCGAACATCTCGATCAGGCGGCGGCGCGCCGGCTGCGGCACGTAACGGATCGCGGTCTCGACGCGCTCGGCATCGTAGGGCACGTCGAGATAGAGCGGCTTGTGCACGAACAGCGCGACCGGCCGGCCGACGGCCTTGTCGAGCGTGGCCGCGAGCCAGTCGAACTGCTCGGCCTCGCTGTCGAGGCCGGTGTTCATGATCAGCGAATTCAGCCCGATGAAGCACCAGCCGGCGGCGTCGAAATGCCAGCGGTCCTCGCCGAGCACCGAGGTGAAGGCGCCGCGCGTTTGTTCGGTCGGCAGTTGCGCCGGCACCGGGCCGACCGCGGTCGGATTGTCGCCGATGTCGTGATTGCCCGGCAGATAGAGGCAGTCGACCGGCAGCGCATTGTGCAACTGCTTGGCGAACATCATGTCGTCGCGGCTGGTCGGCCCGTCGAACGAGACGTCGCCGGAGTTGAGCAGGAGATCGGGACGCGTCGCATCGATGTGCTCGCTGACGCGGTGAAAGTTGTCGACGAGCGGCTTGAAGCGGCGCGCGAGGTGGGTGTCGGAGATCTGGGTCAGGCGAAACTGGGGCATGCATCGCTCCTTTCGGCCGGAGCATAGGTCGGCGCGAAGTCGGAACGATGACGATTTCGTCGTGTTATTCGCTGCCCTGTTTGATGCGCTGTTTGATGTCTTGTTTGAAGAGTTTTGTTCGAAGCGTTGGTGTCGAGCCTAGATCGCGAGCTGCATGATCGAGGGCGTCGGGAGGGCAGGCGGCCGGGCGCGGTTTCCGAGCAGTCCGGTGTTGGAATTTGTTCCCGTCACGGCCGGCTGTCCGTCGAGCCCAAGATAGGCCAGCGCATCGTGGCCCATGTCGTAGGCCGCAAAGCCGAGCAGGGCGAGCAGCAGCGCCGCGGCAAGGCTGTGCCTGACGATGTCGCGCGTCGAGCGATAGCCGCTGCGGAAATAGACCGAGAACAGGATCGCGACCAGGAGCGCCGCGGCGACGCCGGCGAGCCCCGACATCACCATGCCGAGCCCGCCATCCGCCGAATCATCGAACCAGCCGATGCCGAGGTCGATCGCCTTCAAGAGGGAGGTGAGGAGATCGCCGAGGGTCGCCGCCGCCTGGGCCGCGCCGTCGAGGATCGGGGTGATGAAGCGCATCGCGTCATCCCTGAGGAACTGAAACCGCCATTGGTCCCGGGAGTTGGTCACCCGGGCTCGGATCATGGTTCAACGGGTTACCGCTTACGCTTCATTGTCAGGGGCGCGTGCGGCGGCTAAGAGGGCGGCCGGGTGCCCGCGGCTGAGGGAGGTTTTTCGTGTCGGTTCAAATGGTTCTATTGCCGGTCTTCATCCAGATTGGGCTCACCTTCGCGCTCCTGTTCGGGATGGCGACGCTGCGCACGCGGACGCTGGCGAGCGGCGAGACCAAGATGGCGGACATCGCGCTGCGCGAGCCGAACTGGCCGGCCCGCGCCACCCAGTTCGCCAACAGCTTTGCCAATCAGTTCGAGCTGCCGGTGCTGTTCTATGTCCTGATCGCCATTGCGCTGCCGCTGCGCCGTGCCGATCTGTTCATCGTGCTGATGTCCTGGGTGTTCGTGGTGACGCGGTTTGCCCATGCCGGGGTGTTCGTCACCTCCAACGACGTGCGGCCGCGCTCGCTCGCCTGGTTCGCCGGCGTGCTGGTGCTGGCGGCGATGTGGCTGTATTTCGCGCTCAGACTGCTGCTGCTGATTTGACGCGCCCAACCAAAAGAGACCCGAAAGAAACCCATGACTCCCGCTGCCCGGCTTTCCGCCGCGATCGAACTAATCGCCACCATCGACGCACAGCGCATTCCGGCGGCGAAGGCGCTGAAGGAATGGGGCACCGCGCACCGTTATGCCGGCTCCGGCGATCGCGCCGCGATCTCCGGCCTGATCTGGGACGTGCTGCGCCGGCAATCCTCCGCGGCCTGGCTGATGCAGGACGACAGCGCCCGCGCGCGCGTGCTCGGCATGCTCAAGCTCGAGCGCGGCATGGATGTCCCGACGATCTCGGCGCTGTGCGACGGCGGCCGCTTCGCGCCGGATCCGCTGACCGCGACCGAAGAGGCCGCACTGGCCTCGCGCACGCTCAAGGACGCGCCGGCCCATGTCGCAGGCGATTATCCGGACTGGCTCGATCCGCATCTGGCAAAGGTGTTCGGCGACGACCGCGCGGCGGAAGCCACCGCGATGGCGAGCCGCGCGCCGCTCGATCTGCGCGTCAACACCCTCAAGGCCAAGCGCGAGAAGGTGCTGCCGCGGCTGTCGCATCTCGGCGCCAGGGAAACGCCGTGGTCGCCGCTCGGCCTGCGCATCGAGCTCGGCGCCGACGCGCGCAATCCCGGCATCCATGCTGAGGAGGATTTCATCAAGGGCGCCATCGAGGTGCAGGACGAGGGTTCGCAGCTTGCTGCGCTGTTCTCGGCGGCCAAGCCCGGCGAGCAGGTGATCGATCTCTGTGCCGCGCCGGCGGCAAGACGCTGGCGATCGCAGCGATGATGCAAGGCAAGGGCCGGCTGATCGCGACCGACAGCGACAAGCGCCAGCTCGCGCCGATCCATGAGCGGCTATCGCGCGCCGGCGTGCACAATTGCGACGTGCGCACGCCGCGCGGCGAGGAGGAGGTGCTGGCCGACATCAAGGCCTCCGCCGACCTTGTCTTGATCGACGCTCCCTGCACCGGCACCGGCACCTGGCGCCGCAATCCCGACGCCAAATGGCGGATGCGTCCCGGCGCGCTCGAGGTGTGGCTGAAGGACCAGGCCGAGGTGCTGGAGCGCGCGGTGCCGCTGGTGAAGGCCGGCGGCCGCATCGCCTACATCACCTGCTCGGTGCTGGCGGAGGAGAACGGCGAGCAGGTTAGGACGTTCATCGCGCGGCATCCTGAGTTCTCGGTGCAGCCGCCGGAGCAGACCGCATCGGTGCTGTGGGACAAGGCCGAGGCGTTTGCCGAGGCTGCGCTGGTATCGGCCGAGGGCCTGCTGATGACGCCGCGCCGCACCGGCACGGACGGATTTTATGTCGCGGTGTTGAAGAAGGCGTGAGCCGCTAGCGTCATTGCGAGGACCGTAGCGACGAAGCATCCATCGTCCCGCGCATGCGGACAGGTGGATTGCTTCGCTTCACGCGCAATGACGGATGACCCCTACGCTTCGGAGCATGCGCCCACCGGCGTCGGCGTCCGGCTCACCACGATCACCCAGAACAGCAGCGCGGCGGCGCTGATCGCAGCACCCAGCACGCAAACGCCGAGCCAGCCGGCCGCCGCATAGGCCATCGTCGAAGAGATCGCGCCGAACCCGGTGCCGATCGAATAGAACACCATGTAGCCGCCGACGAGGCGGCTCGCGGCGTCGGGGCGCGCGGCGACGATCAGGCTTTGATTGGTGACGTGGATCGCCTGCACCGCGAAGTCGATCATCAGCACGCCGGCCAACACCAGCCACAGCGACGTGTGCAGGCAGGCGATCGGCACCCAGCCGGCGAGCATCAACAGCAGCGACAATCCGGTGGTGCGCTGACCCCGGCCGCGATCGGCGAGCTGGCCGGAATTGCGCGCGGCGAGCGCGCCGGCAAGGCCCGCGATCCCCAGCATGCCGATCGTGGTGTGCGACAGCGACAGCGGAGGCGCTGCGAGCGGCAGCACGACCGAGCTCCAGAACACGCTGAAGCTTGCGAAGATCAGCAGCGCGAACACCGCGCGCTCGCGCAGCACCGGCTCCTCGACGAACAGCGCGACCGTCGAGCGCAGCAGCCTTGCATAGGACGATCCGGCCATCGGCTGCGGCGCGTGCCGCGGCAGCGCGCGCGCCAAGAGCGCCGCAAGCACCAGTGTCAGCGCAGCGGAGGTGAGGTAGACCACGCGCCAGCCGCCGAGATCGGCCAGCGCGCCGGCGGCAAAACGTGCCAGCAGGATGCCCGACACCACGCCGCTGGTGACGGTGCCGATGGTGCGGCCGCGGTCGGCGGGGGCGGCCATTGTCGCGGCGTAGGCAACCAGCACCTGGATCACGACCGCGAGGAGCCCGACCAGCACCATGCCGGCGAGCAGCACGGCGGCGTTCGGTGCGGTGCCGACGATGGCAAGCGCAAGCGCCGACAATACGGTCTGGCCGACGATCAACCTGCGGCGGTCCCAGAGATCGCCGAGCGGCACGATCAGCATCAGCCCGAACGCGTAGCCGATCTGCGTCAGGGTCACGACGCCGCCGATGGCGGCCGGCGTGATGGCGAGATCCTGCGCCATGGTGTCGAGCAGCGGCTGCGCGAAATAGATGTTGGCGACGCTGAGCCCGCAGGCGACCGCGAACAGCAGCACCACGGCGGGTGACAGCGCGGCCGCCGTCGCACCGGCGGGCTTTTTGGCCGCCTCATGATCCCGCCCGGCCGGCCTGTCTGCCACAGTCTGGTTTGTCATCATCGGTCTCCACTGCAATCTAGTCTTATAATGAGACCAGTTGCGTTGAATGCTGTCTAGTCCTATTTTAATACCAGTTCGGAATCGTGATCGACGGAGGTGGTGCGGGATGAAGCGGACCGGATTCGCCAAGGCGGACTGCCCGGTGGCGCGCGCGCTGGATGCGATCGGCGACTGGTGGTCGCTCTTGATCGTGCGCGACGCGTTCGACGGCCTGCGCCGGTTCGGCGACTTCCAGAAGAACCTCGGCATCGCCAAGGGCATGCTGACGACGCGGCTGCGCACGCTGGTTGCAACAGGCGTGCTCGAGCAGGTCGCAGCGTCAGACGGCAGCGCCTATCAGGAATACGCGCTGACCAAGCGCGGCCACGACCTGTTCCCGGTCGTGGTGGGCCTGCGGCAATGGGGCGAGGCGCATCTCTACGCGCGCGGCGAGCCGCATTCGGTGCTGCTGGACCAGGCGGGGCAGGCGGTCGGACAACTGGTGCTGCCGTCGAAGAGCGGCAAGCCGCTGGGCTGGGCGGACACCAAGGTGAGGAAGGTTGCGGCGCGGAAGCGGTGAGCCGTGGGCTCGTACGACCTCAGCTCAATCCACAATAAACAGCGTTGCGCCGGTCGCCGTCGACGAACGGTGCGCGGCGTCGCCGAAATCGGAGACCTGGTAGCTCATGCCGGGCTTCAGCGTGAATTTGCGGCCGTCGCGCAGCTCGGTGTCGAGCTCGCCCGCGACGACATAGAGCACGTGGCCGCGGTCGCACCAGTGATCGGCGAGATAATCAGGCGAATATTCCACCATCCGCACCCGCAAATCGCCGATGTTGAGCGTGCGCCACAGCGCCTGCCCGGTCTCGCCGGGATGCACTGAAGGTTCGACGTTGCTCCAGTCCGTGACGGTGAAGGGCAGGGTCGGGATTTTCATGATGCGTAGGTCCTGGTCTTTACTTGCCTTCGGGTTTGCATCCTCAAACGTCGGCGTCATCCCCGCGCAACGGCGAAGCCTTTGCGCGGGGGTGACGGTAACTACGCAGCAACCTCAATGCACCGGATGGTTCGCCGAACCCTGCCTGATCTTGCCCTGATCATCGAGCCGCAGATACTCGCAGATCTTCTTGCCGCGTTCGTTCTGGTAGAACACCACGACGCTGTCGGGCGAGACATAGAGATCGATCAGCTCGAAATGCAGCTCGGGCAGTTTGGCGAGCGCAGCGCTCCAATAGGCCCGCAGCTGCGCCTTGCCGCGCACCGTGCCTGACGGGCCGAAGCCGAACGCCGGAATCCGGTCCGAGGTCATCTCGGTATCATCGGAATACATCGCCAGCACGCGCTCGAGGTCGCGCGCGTTCCAGGCGGCGATCCAGTCGCGGCCGAGGGCTAAGAGGCGGGACGGGTCGTGAAAATCCGGCATTGGTTTCCTCCTTGTTGCGTATGGCCAAATTAGGTCAATAATACTGACCTATATCGATTTGTCCATGCCCAAAGAAGAATGTGGGCGCAACGCTGGCCGCGGTTGCGGGGGCGGGCGCTGTCGCGTATCTGCTTGCCATGACAGCCCAGCACACAGACCGTGAATCGTCGGCGCCCTCGGTGGCCTCGGCGCATGACAAGATTCTGATTGTCGATTTCGGCAGCCAGGTGACGCAACTGATCGCCCGCCGCGTTCGCGAGATGGGCGTCTATTCCGAGATCGTCCCGTTCCAGAAGGCGGAGGCCGCCTTCAAGGAGATGAAGCCGAAGGCGGTGATCCTCTCCGGCGGTCCGGAATCGGTGCACGAGACCGGCTCGCCGCGCGCCCCGCAGCTGATCTTCGAGTCAGGCGTTCCCGTGCTCGGCATCTGCTACGGCCAGATGACCCTGGCGGCCCAGCTCGGCGGCGAGGTCGAGGGCGGGCATCACCGCGAATTCGGCCGCGCCGACGTGGAGGTCAAGACCGATAGCTGCCTGTTCGACGGCCTCTGGAACCACGGCGAGAAGCACCAGGTGTGGATGAGCCATGGCGACCGCATCACCAAAATGCCGCCCGGCTTCTCCGTCGCCGGCACCTCGCCGAACGCGCCGTTCGCGATCATCCAGGACGAGAAGCGGAAGTATTACGGCCTGATGTTCCACCCCGAGGTGGTGCACACGCCCGACGGCGCAAAACTGCTGCGCAATTTCGTGCGCAAGGTGGCGGGGCTGACCGGCGACTGGACCATGCGCGCCTTCCGCGAGGAAGCGATCGAGAAGATCCGCGCCCAGGTGGGCACCGGCAAGGTGATCTGCGGCCTCTCCGGCGGCGTCGATTCCGCCGTCGCGGCAGTGCTGATCCACGAGGCGATCGGCGACCAGCTCACCTGCGTGTTCGTCGATCACGGCCTGCTGCGGCTCGACGAGGCCAGGACCGTCGTCGACCTGTTCCGCAACCACTACAACATCCCGCTGGTCCATGTGGATGCGTCGAAAGAATTTCTCGGCGAGCTCGCGGGGGTCACCGACCCCGAGGTGAAGCGCAAGACCATCGGGCGCCTGTTCATCGACGTGTTCGAGGCGGAAGCAAGAAGATCGGCGGCGCGGCGTTCTTGGCGCAGGGCACGCTCTATCCCGACGTGATCGAGAGCGTCTCCTTCACCGGCGGACCTTCCGTCACCATCAAGTCGCACCACAATGTCGGCGGCCTTCCGGCACGCATGAACATGAAGCTGGTCGAGCCCTTGCGCGAGCTGTTCAAGGACGAGGTGCGCGTGCTCGGCCGCGAGCTCGGCCTGCCCGAAGTGTTCGTCGGCCGCCACCCGTTCCCGGGCCCGGGCCTTGCGATCCGCTGCCCCGGCGACATCACCAGGGAAAAGCTCGACATCCTGCGCAACGCGGATGCGGTTTATATCGACCAGATCCGCAAGCACGGCCTCTATGACGCGATCTGGCAGGCCTTCGCCGTGCTGCTGCCGGTCAAGACCGTCGGCGTGATGGGCGACGGCCGCACCTACGAATACGTCGTCGGCCTGCGCGCCGTCACCTCGACCGACGGCATGACCGCCGACTTCTACCAGTTCGACATGAAGTTTTTGGCCGAGACCGCGACACGCATCATCAACGAGGTGAAGGGCGTTAACCGGGTGGTGTACGACGTGACGTCGAAGCCGCCGGGGACGATTGAGTGGGAGTAGGGGCCGGCTAGCGTCGCGCAGCTTAGCGAAGTTTTCTCGAGTTGCTCTCGCTTCCTTCGCGTTGAGCATTCTGACTGAATAGTGAGCTTGGCTTATCCCAGTAGACGTCCGAGATCTATAGCGCCTCCACCGATGAAGTATCGCAGCGTGCTCGATCGTGCAGAAGGGGTGAGCGCTCAAAGCCTGGTTTGCAGCACCGGTAGCTCTAGGCGCTAAGCAGAATTGCTTGCCTTGTATCGATTGTCCTATGGCGGTACCAGTCGGGGCCGGGTTAATGGCGATTGAGCCGAATGCGCTCCTGCCCTTGGTTTCCAGTCCATGGTAACGTGTGGCTTCGGTCGATCTCAAGGGGTGCCGTCTCACCGACGACTATGTCATGGCCACGCCGGCGAAAAAGGCAAATTTGCTGCGAAAAGGCCACGCGGGTGCTATCCCTGCGTCCCTCGTCTTGCGCGGCCGAAAGCAAGACATTGCCCTGATCAATCGATTGATCGAACGGATCGACCAAGGTGGATCCACACTCGTGATCAGCGGCGAGCCCGGGATCGGGAAATCTACGCTCCTCGATGTGGCCAAGCATAGAGCCAGTGAACTCGGTTTCTCCGTCCTGAGCATGACCGGCGTGCTGGCAGAAGTCCACCTGCCATTTGCAGCACTCGAGCAAGCCCTGCGTCCACTCATGAAACGGGCCGTGCGCTTGGTCCCTCGCCAGCGATCGGCCTTGCTGGCCGCCTTTGGCATGCACGATGACACGGCGGCGCCCGATATCTTCCTGGTAGCACTAGCGACGCTGTCTCTCCTGACCGAGAGGACGACGCGCGGGCCTCTGCTTCTTGTTGCCGATGACGCCCAATGGCTCGATCAAGCGACCTTTGACGTGCTGGCCTTCATCTCGCGCAGATTGAGTTCAGACCCCGTTGTTCTCCTGGTGGCTATGCGCGATGATTTCAACAATTCGCTCGGCGACACCTCCACGCTAAGGCTGCGACTTTCAGGACTTGACCACGTTGATGCCGAGAACCTGCTCGATGCCAATGCGCCCGGTCTTCCGGCAGAGCTGCGCAGCCGCTTCCTCAAAGAGGCTTCGGGCAATCCTCTGGCCCTCGAGGAGCTGCCCCGCGGAGAGCGAGCCACGGAGGCCGGCGATGGACCTTGGCTTCCTTTGACAGGCCGCCTGGAGCGTGCCTTCTCAAGTCGCCTGTCCGACCTTCCGCACAGCGCGCAACTGCTGTTATTCGTGGCAGCGGAGAACGACGGGACATCGCTTCACGAAATCCTCTCCGCCGGCGAAGCGTGTTGGGCGAGCGAGTGGGAATCGATATCCTGATGCCGGCAGTCGCCGCCAAGCTGATTGAGATTAACGGAACGGAGGTGCGGTTTCGGCACCCGCTCGTTCGCTCCGCCATGCATCAGGCGGCTGATCTGGCGACGCGCCAGAGGATCCACGCTGCGCTCGCGGCCACCATTCAGGATCAACTCGATCGCCGATTATGGCATCGTGCCGCCGCCACCATCGGGCCCGACGACGAGCTCGCGCGCGAATATGACCGAATGGCGGCGCGGGCGCTGCGGCGAGGGGCCGTGGCCATGGCGATCGAGATTCTGGAAAATGCGGCGCGGCTGAGTAGCACAGCAAGAGCCAAGAGCGACCGGCTCCTGCGTGCGGCCGAGCTCGCCGCTGATCTGGGCCAGCCGGAGCTCATGGAGCGGCTGCTGCGTCAGGCCGACACCGACGAATCCGATCGGCTCGCGCCAGCCCGGATCGCCTGGTGTCGCGAGATCAGCCAGCCTCCGGCGGTCCATGATCCCGCGAAGATACTCGCCTTGATCGGGTTCGCAATCGATGCTCATGCCGCCGGCGCGACCGATTTGGCTGCCAATCTCCTCTGGCGCGCCGCGCAGCGCTTTTGGTGGGGCGACGCAAGCGATGAACTCTGCGCAAAGCTTCTTGCCGCGGCAGATCGGCTGGAGCTGCCTGAGGCTGATCCTCGCCTGATCGCGATATTCGCTTACCTCGAACCGCTGCGGCGGGGGGGCGATTTATACTTCAAGCTCCAGACGCTTGCCGGAACGGGGCATGCTGACCCCAGCGTCGCGAGGATCCTCGGCAGCACCTCCAACGTCATCGGGACTTTCGACATCAGCGCCAACTTTCTCGCTGAGTCGAGCGCCGCATTGCGTGCGCAGGGACGCCTCAGCGATCTGGCGCGTGTGCTCTTCGCGCAAGGCTGGGCAGAGACGGAAGTCGGCGACTGGACGGCAGCCTTGAGGGAAGCGGAGGAATCCGCTCGCCTTGCCGAAGAAACGGGCGGGCTTCCCTGGGTTGCCGCAGCCACGATCCTCAAAGCCAAGCTTGCAGGAATGCGGGGCGAGCCAGAGCAGTCCGAAGCGTATGCGGCGCAGGCGGAAGCCCTGGCCCTGTCCGTTGGCGCCAGTTTCTTGCTCGCGATGTTGCAACTCGCGCGAGGCATTTCGGCAATCGGCGCGGGTCGACATTGGGAGGCTTTCGAGCATCTACGGCGGCTTTTTGCTCCCGCCGATCCAGCCTTCAATGCCGGTCTTCAGTTCTTCGGCGTCGCCGATTTCGTGGAAGCGGCGGTTTTCTCCGGGCACCCGGAGGCGGCCGCCGGCGTCATCGACGAGATGGAGCGTGTCTCGGCTCCGATGCCGGTGCCATGGGTCGGGACGATGCTCCAATATGGCAAGGCGCTGCTCGCGGCGCCAGACAAAGCCGAACAGTACTTCCTGCAAGGTCTTGGGCCGGCCGCGAAGAAGTGGCCGTTCCTGCGTGGTCGTCTTCTCCTGGCTTATGGCGGGTGGCTGCGCCGCCAGCGCAGATCGGCGAACGCAAGGGCCCCTTTGCGTGAGGCACGTGACATCTTCGATGCGCTCGGCGCTTCCCCGTGGGGCGACCGTGCCCGGGAGGAATTGCGGGCTTCGGGCGAAACCAGCCGTCGGCGAACCGAGCAGGCGTGGGAAAAGCTGACCCCGCAGGAGCTGCACATCGCGCAACTCGCCGTCGAAGGCCTTTCGAACAAGGAAATTGGCGCCAAGCTCTATTTGTCGCACCGAACCGTCGGCTACCACCTGCACCGGATCTTCTCGAAAGCCGGAATCACGTCGCGAGCCGGACTACGTCCGCTTCTCACCAGCATCAGCCCTCCCGCAAGCTGACCGCGGATCTGTCATCGGACTGGTCATTTGACAGAAGCGGCAGCCCGTCCTCACGGGCTACCTGTGCGGCTGTGTGCAACACCCCCAAGCAAAGCTGACCATGAAACTCATCCTCTCACTCGCAACTCTCAGTCTTGGAGCAATTATCATGACCCAAGCCGCCCATGCGGCGCCGGACGCCGGCACCGACCCTCGGATTGATCCGCAGGTGCGCGCCTTCCTGCGCGAGATCAACAAAGATACGAGCCCGTTCTGGGAGCTCCCCCAGCCGAAGCCGCAGGAGATCCTGACAGGGCTTCAGAGCAAGACCTCGGTCGACATGTCGGGCGTGACCACGAGCGAGCAAACCATCACCCAGGATGGTCAGGCCGTGAAGATTTACATCATGAAGCCCGCGCAGGTTGCCGGTAAGCCGGGCGTCCTGCTATTCATTCACGGCGGCGTCTGGATTGTCGGGAATTTCCAGAACCATCAGCGTCTGCTGCGGGACCTGGTGGTCAATTCCGGCCAGATCGGCGTATTCGTCGAGTACACCTCCTTGCCAGAGGCGCGCTTCCCCACGCAGCTCGATCAATCCTATGCCGTTCTGAAATGGGCGGCGAGCCACGCCGAAGAGTTCGGAGCGGACGGTAGCCGGATCGCAGTGGCTGGCAACTCGGTTGGCGGCAACATGAGCGCGGCGCTGACGCTGATGGCCAAAGATCGCGGCGGCCCGAGGATCAGCTACCAGGTCTTGATGATCCCGGCCACAGACGCCAGCGTGGACACCGCGTCCTATCATGAGTATGGCACGGGACGATTCCTGGCGCGCGCGTTCATGAAGTACGGCTGGGATCTGTACGCACCGAATGCCGCGGCACGCAACAACCCCTATGTCTCGCCGCTGCGCGCCAGCCTTCAGCAATTGCAAGGACTTCCGCCGGCGCTGGTCATTACCGCCGAGAACGACCCGTTGCGCGACGAAGGCGAGGCCTACGCCCGCAAGCTCAAGGAGGCCGGAGTTTCCGTGATCGCGACCCGCTACAACGGGATGATCCACGACTTCGTCCTGCTCAACGGCATCCAGAACGATCCCGAGCCCCCGGCCGCGATTCGTCAGATGGCGGCGGAGATCAAGGCGCACCTTGCGCCTTGATCCAGAGTTCTTGAACAGAAGGTGGCGACACGATCGCCGCCTTCGACCATTCGCGGGAGTGCTCGAGGTGAAGGCATCGTGATCGGTCGTGCCTCGACGCAAATCAATTCCACCTCCACCACCTGCGACAAATCACCCCGACGGGCAACTCACCAAAACCCGTCAATCCGCAATTAAGAAAATATCCCGCTTGGCGTTTGACCCAACTCAGCTGTTCAATATGCGCGTCTCACCCGACACGAGGGGCGCTTCGCGATCGTCACGAACGCGGGTCGAGATGCGGTGGACGCTGAATGCGCGACTGACGAGTGCGCGTGAGGCGGACGGCGAAGTCGTGTGGTCCTGACGCCCTCATGGCAGGTGTCTCTTCACATTGCGCGGTGCGCGTGGCGAAGACGGTGACAAGCGAGCCTGGTCTCGCCGGGGAGAGCACGAAGTAAGCCGTAGCCCATCGTGCAGGGAAAGCCGGGTTGTTTCCGGTTACACCTGTGGTCCTACCCCCCGAGCTTCCTACCCATTGCTCGGGGCCCATGGGTGCGATCGGCACCCGGCTTTCCCTGCGCCCTCTGTTCTCAACGAGGGTGAAAACCAAGTGCAAAGCTCGGACGGTTCAGTCGCGAGAATGCGGTTTCATGCCCGCGCCGCTGAAGCGGGCAGGGCGGATCGGCCGGGGAGGCGTGATGCACCACATCGATCATCGAGCCATGGATGAGCTACGCCGGCAGCAGACCGGCGGCGCGATAGCTGTCGATCAAGGCGTCGTAGAGCGAAATATTCGAGCGGCTTCGGGCCATCAGCTGCGCGCCGGCGACGGCGGCGAAGATGGCGCGCGCACGCTGTTCGCTCTTTCTTGCACTGGCAAGGCGCGCCGCCACCAGCAGCTTGCTCAGCCACGCCACGTTGACGTCGGCAAAGGTCTGCACCTCCTGCTTCACCGCGTCCGGCAGGTCGTCGACCTCAGCGGACATGAAGCTGCACAGGCACATGCGATTGTCGTTCTCGAGCGCCTTGCGAAACACCTCGGGATATCGACGCAGGCAGCGGACCGGATCCGCGGTTTCCGCCAGCATCGCCTCGAGCTGGGCGGCGGTGTCCTCCCAGTAGCGCCGCGCGACGGCTGCGCCGAGTTCGGCCTTGCTCGGGAAATGGTGGTAGATGCTGGCGGCCTTGATCCCGACCTCGGCGGCGAGATCGCGGAAATTCAAGCCGCCATAACCGCGCGCCTGCGCGGTCCGCTTTCCTGCCGCCAAGATGGCCTCCCGAGCGCTTGAACTCACGTCGTCCTCTCACTGCTTCGTTATCTACCAAGTGACAGGTAGGGCTTGACCCGCCGGATGTGAAGTATTCATATCGGACCTACCAAGTGACAGGTAGGTAATATTGGAGTTATGATGAAGATCTACGATTGGCCCACCGGCCCATATCCGGCCCGCGTTCGCATCGCCCTGGCCGAGAAGAACTTGCGATCGCAGGTGCAGTTCGTCCTGGTCGATCTCTACAAGGGCGAGCACAAGAAGCCCGAATTCCTGGCCAAGAACTACTCGGGCACGCTGCCGGTGCTCGAACTCGACGACGGCACCTTCATTGGCGAATGCACTGCCATTACCGAGTACCTTGATGCGCTCGATGGCGCGCCGACGCTGACCGGCAGGACGCCGCGCGAAAAGGGCGTGATCCACATGATGAGCAAGCGCGCCGAACTGGAGCTGCTCGATCCCATCAGTGTCTATTTCCACCACGCCACGCCGGGTCTTGGGCCGCATGTCGAGATCTATCAGAACCCCGAGTGGGGCTTCCGTCAGCGGGACAAGGCCCTCAGGGGGATGCACTACTTCGACGGCATTCTGAAAAGCCAGCCGTTCGTCACCGGCGAGGCGTTCACGATGGCTGATATCACCGTCATCGGCGGCCTGATCTTCGCGGGACTCCTGAAGGTGCCGGTGCCTGAGGAGTGCGAGGCACTTTCGGCGTGGTACGCGAGGATGCAGGAGCGTCCCAGCGTCAAGAACCGGATCACGATGTCTGAACCGGCCAAGGCTTCTGGTTGAGCGGCGACTGGGCACGTCCGCTCTCGCGAGTCCCGAGCGAGGGCGGATCGGCACCTGTCGCAAGCGTAAGCCCGGATGCGTGCAGCGACATCCGGGGCTGTTTCATTCGTGTCGTGGTCTCGCGCACATCGCTGCGCTCATGCGGGCCGCGCGGCTCGCTCTACAAAATCCCGTGGTAGGCGCCGCCATCGATCAAGAGGCTCTGCCCGGTGATGTAGCCTGCCTGGGCCGAGCACAGGAAGGCGCAGGCGGCACCGAATTCGGAGGCGTCACCGTAGCGCCCGGCGGGAATCTCGGCCTGGCTCTCCTGCCGCACGGTCTCGATCGCAACGCCGCGGCGTTCGGCTGTAGTCCGCTCGTTGGTGCGGCGCCGGCGGGTTTCGAACGCGCCGGGCAGCAGGAAGTTGATGGTGACGTTGGCATGCGCCACCGACCGCGCCACGCCGGCAAGGAAGCCGGTCAGCCCGGCCCGCGCGCCGCTCGACAAATCGAGCCTCGCGATCGGCATCTTCACCGTGGCCGAGGTGATGTTGACGATGCGGCCGAAGCGCCGCTCGACCATGCCGTCGATCACCCGCTGCACCAACTCGATCGGAGCTGCCATGTTGCCGACCACGCCGGTCAGCAGTGCCTCGCGATCGATCTCGCGGAAGTCACGCAGCGGCGGGCCGCCATTGTTGTTGACCAGGATGTCGACCCGGGGCACGGCCTGCATCAGCGCGTCCTGGCAAGCGCGGGTGGTGACGTCGCCGGCGATGGCGATCACCTCCGCGCCGGTCTCGGTCCGGATCTCGTCGGCGGTTAGCTCCAGTGTCGCCTGGTCGCGGCCGTTGACCACCACACTGCAACCGGCCCGCGCCAGTTCCAGCGCACAGGCCCGCCCGAGCCCCTGGCTCGATGCGCAGACCACTGCCTGCCGTCCCTTCAACCCGATGTCCATGTCATCCTCCTTTTCCAACGCCCGGTCGGCGGGCGATATAACGAGCGTTCAGTCGATCCGAAGGCTCTGCTGCATGGCGAAGCACTGAGACCAGATGAAAACGTCGTACGCCGCCAGGCGCGACTGCCATTTCGGCGTCACCGCGTTGACGCAACTGACCACCACGCGGTCGATGTAGTTGTCAGCCACTGCCCAGGCGTTGACCTTGTCTGCAGCAGCCATCCCGACGAACGGGGCGGTGGCCGCAAGCGCCGTCCTCGTGGCCGACTTCACGTCGTTCATGAATTCGAGCTGTTCGCGCACGTCGGCATGGGTCCCGACGCGGTCCACGTGCCCTCCGACCAAGGTCTCGAACGGAAGCTTGTCGATCTCGGCGACCTGCGCGAAATAGCCCGGGATATCCTGCGCGTCGGCGAAGCCCGACCAGGCCATCCAACCCGGGAAGACGATATCGACCACCATCAGCACCTTCTGTGCCGGCGCCCAGATGAAGATGTTGCCGGGCTCGTGGGCGACACCGTGGTAGCTGAGCTCAAGGACCTGACCGCCGACCTTCAGCGTGTATCGGTCCTTGAACGTGATCGTGGGCAGGTGCCGCTTCGGATCGTTTGCTCGTTCGAGCAGACGTCGTGTTTCCTCCTGGGCGATGATGATGGGGTGCCCGCCCAGATCTGCCGCGCCGCCGATATGGTCGATATGGGCATGGCTGTAGATCAAATAGGTGATCGGCCGATCCGTCACTTCCGCGATCGCCTGCTTCAGATGTGCTGAATAGCTTGGCGGCGCATCCATCACCACGACACCCTTGTCGTAGACCAGGAACATCGACTGGTATGCATTGTCGGTCACCATGTAGAGACCATCGCCCAGCTGCTGGAGGCGGTAGCCTTTGGCGGGATCCACCGGCGGCACTGCAGTGGCGTTCGGGAGCGGCAGATACCGGTCCACGCGGACGCCGATCGGGGCGATCGCCGGCATATTCTGGTAGGCTGCACCGGCTTCTCCGGGCGCCGCCGCTGATTGCGCCCACGCACTATTCGCGGACGCCAGCCCGAGACCAAGCACAATCGCCAGCACGCTTGAAATCGAGCAATTCATTGGAACCTGCCAGGCCATTGTTTCTCCTGTGTTGGCATGGGCACGTTGACCATCTAGCCAGCCTGGTGCCACGGTGCCCCAGCGCTGTTGCGGATATTGCAGAGCGATTGCTGCTAACGGGTGCGGCGGCGCCGATCGGTCGGAAGCAGTCTGGAGACGTGGCCAAGCGCAGCGGCGATCGTCACGGCCGACGTTTCCGTCGCGCAGCATCTGGACGCGGAATGCGCAGTCGACGAATGCGCATGAAACGGACGGTGAAGTCGTGTGGTCTGACGCCCTAGCGGTAGGTGTGTCTTCTCACATTGCGTGATGCGCGTTGCGAAGGCGGTGACAAAAAACCTGGTCTCGCCGGGGAGAGCAAGAAGTAAGTCGCACAACCATCGCGCAGGGAAGGCCGGGTTGTTTCCGGTTACACCTGTGGTCCTACCCCCGAGCTTTCTACCTATTTCTAGGGGCCCATGAGTGCGATCGGCACTCGGCCTTCCCTGCGCCCTCTGTTCAAGAGAGGGCGGAACGATGGACAAAGCTCGGACAGATCATGTCGCGAGATGGCGGACGTTCACGCCATTTGAATCGTAAATGCTGCAGTCTGGTGGCGGGGGATCGCGTCAGCTCAGCTGCAAGCGCGATCAATACGCACCTGGTTCGCACGGAACATTGTCGCCGGTCCAAGGCGCGGTGGCGAACGAACCGACGCGCGGTGCTGGAATGCACGCGCGCCCGTCGACGTAGACGGGCTCGGCCGGCGCGGCGGCGGTGGCCTCCGCGACATGGCGGGACGCGGCGTGGGTCTCACGCGCCATTGCCGGCGACGCGATCATGGCAACCGCGATCAAGGCAGCCGACAGAAGTTTGACGTTCGTCATCGAGTTTCTCCGTTTTTATGGAGCCAAGGAGTCTGGCCTCGCCAAATAGATGTGCGCGGCAATGGCGGATTTGAATGCAATCCTCGCTCACGCCGGCTCAACGTCGCGTGAGCAGGCGTGACCCGCAATCAAGCACAGCGGTGGCGCACTTCTGTCATCGTGTCGCGCGGTGTCCCGCATGTGGCTGTGCTCATGCGGGCTACTCGCTTCTCGGATCGATCACGCGATCGTGGATCGATCACTGCTCCTTCTTGAACAAATCCTGGAAGATGAGCGGGCCCCAGACGCGGCCGCGTGCGTGCACCAGCGCGCCACCCTCGTTGAACTTTCCGAGCTTGACGGGTGCGAACCCGAGTTGCTTCGCCAGGGCCGTCACGGGTGCGATCGCGTCCTCGTCGTCACCAGACAGAAAGACCACCCGGTGGCCGCCTTCGACGATCGGATCGGCAGCCAGTTTGGCAGCGATCAGGTGATTGAAGCCTTTCACGTACCTGGCGCCGGCGAACGCCTTCGCGGCGAAGGCGGAGGACGGAAGACCGTCCAGCTCCTCGGGGGGAAGCAACGCGTTCATTGCGTCGATCACCGTCTTGCCGTTCCAGCTCGGCGCGGCCTTCGCGACCTCGCGATGCTCCTCGAACGGGACCGCCAGGATGATCGTCTCGGCTGCCAGCGCGTCCCGCAGCGACCTGGCGACGACCGTGGGCCCGATCGCCCGGGCCTGCGGCGCCAACGCCTCGGCCGGCCGGCGGCTTGCGACGGTCACCTCGATGTTCTTGCGGGCGAAGGCGTGGGCGAGGGCCTGGCCCACCTTGCCGAATCCGATAATTGCGTAACTCATGATGCTTCTCCGATCCGTATTGATCTTGATTGCCCGCCTTCAGATGGCCGAGAAGCCGCCATCGACAGACAGCTCCACCCCATTCACGAAGCTGGACTCGTCGGAAGCGAGAAAGACTGCGGCCGCTGCAATTTCCTCGGGACGACCCATCTTTCCTCGCGGGATCAGCGATTCGAACATCCGCTTCGCCTCCTCGGTGAGGACCTGGTCCTGCATCGGTGTGGCGATCGGCCCTGGGCTCAGCACGTTCACCCGGATATTCCTGCCCTTCAGTTCGTTGAGCCAGGTGCGCGCGAATGAGCGCAACGCCGCCTTGCTCGCCGCATAGACGCCGTAACCGGGAAAACCCTTCACCGAGGCAACTGACCCGGTCATGAAGATCGATCCGCCGTCGTTGAACAGCGGCAACGCCTTCTGGACCGCAAACAGCGTGCCGCGCGTATTCAGGCCGAAGGCCGCATCGAAATGCTGCTCGGTAATCTCGCCCAGCGGGACGGCTTCCCCGATGCCGGCGCTCGCGTACAGGACGTCGATCTTGCCCTTTTCCCGCTTCACCGTATCGAACAAGTGGTCGAGGTCGTCGAGATTGGCCGCGTCGCCGCGCACGCCGGTCACGTTCCGGCCAACCAGCCTGACGGCTGCGTCGAGCGCCTCCTGCCTCCGGCCCGTGATGAAAACATAGGCGCCTTCTTCAACGAACCGCTTGGCGCTCGCCAGCGCCATGCCGCTCGATCCACCTGTGACGACTGCAACCTTACCTTCAAGCTTTCCCATGACTTCTCCTTCGGGCTTCGCCTTTGTTCGGGGATGCCCCCGAGAACGCCAACATGGGTCCGTCGGAGTCAGGCGTTGAGTACGCAAGCGCGCACATCGGTGGTGCGAAATCGATCCGGCTGAACGACTGACGCCAGCGGCGACGATTGGTATCCGCTCGTGCGGAACCCGGCCGCGCTCGTCGGCATAGACTATGATGGCTGCCCGTATTGCTGTTCGATGTGTTAGATGCGGGCCCTGGAAGGCGCACCACGCGGTGCCGGATTGCACCATGATCGACTGGGATGACGTTCGCTATTTTCTTGCCGTTGCGCGCGGCGGCTCGGTGCGGGCTGCCGCCGAGCACCTCGGGGTCAATCACTCGACCGTGCTGCGACGCATCGCTCAGCTCGAGGAACGCCTCGGGGCGCAGATGTTCGAAAAGCTGCCTTCGGGCTACCGTCTGACGGCCGCCGGCGAAGAGGTCCTCGAGTTCGCGAACCAGATGGATGCGTCGTCGCACCAGTTGCAGACGCGCGTCTTCGGTCGCGACCAAGGCGTGCGCGGGCTTCTGCGGGTCACGCTGGCACCGACCCTCGCGACACATCTGCTGATGCCGGACTTCGCCGATTTTGCGCGTTTGCACCCGGACATCGAGATGGAAATCCTGTCGTCAGGCGAGCTGGCAAATCTGACCAATCGAGAGGCCGACGTCGCGATCCGTGTCGTCTACGATCGCAAGACCCTGCCGCTCAATCTTCACGGCCTGAAGGGGCCGGAACTGTTCGGCGGCGTCTACATGTCGCGCGATCGACTGGCCGCGTGGCGTGCGGGCGCGCCTGACCCCATCAGGTGGATCGTCATCAGCATGCATGGCATCCCGGACTGGGCCCGCGAGGGTGAGGTTCGTACCACGGGGGTTCCATTCAGGACCACGGACGGCGAGGCGCAGGTTGCTGCCGTCCGCCAAGGGCTCGGGATGACGACACTGCCGTGCTTTGTCGGGGACGCCGACCCCCTGCTGGTCAGGGTGCCGGGCACCGACCTGCACATGCATGGCACGCTCTGGCTCCTCACCCAGGGGGAGACACGCAAGACCAAGCGCGTGCGGCTGTTCACGGAGTTCGTATCGCGCAGGCTCGCCGCTTACGCGCCGCTTCTCGCGGGATTGTCCGCGTCGCGCGACTGAGGGAGCGGGATGACACCGGGTGTTTGACGTCCGGATCGAAATTGATCCACCGCCGTCGTCCTGGCGGAGGCCAGGACCCATTACCCCAAATGGCAATTGGCTATTCGACGTGGGGGCCAGAGTCCCGTTTATCGTCAAATTCGGTGGTTATGGGTCCTGGCTTTCGCCAGGACGACGTTGGCGTGCGTAAAGGGTTGCGGCAAACGGAGTTCCCGCAAATTATTTTCGTCAGCCTGTCGGCTGGTGTCTTCGCCAACCGTCCTCCGCGCAAACAAAGGAGACTGCGATGACGGATCTCGTTACATGCCTGTGGTTCGATCAGGGCCGGGCGCGCGAAGCGGCGGAGTTCTACGCCGCGACCTTTCCCGACAGCCACGTCGATGCGGGGCATGTCTCGCCGATCGCGGGCATCGGGCAGGGCGACGAATTGACGGTCGAGTTCACCGTGCTTGGCCGCCGCTTCGTCGGGCTGAACGGCGGCGACAACTTCACGCCGAACGAGGCGGTGAGTTTCATGGTGCTGACCAACAGCCAGGAGGAGACCGACCGCTACTGGAACGCAGTGGTTGGCAATGGCGGCAAGGAATTGCCGTGCGGCTGGTGTCGGGATCGCTGGGGCTTCACCTGGCAGATCACGCCGCGGCGGCTGCTCGAACTGGTCAACGGATCCGATCGCGCTGCCGGGCGGCGCGCGATGGAGGCGATGATGACGATGAAGAACATCGACATCGCCGCGATCGAGCGGGCGGCCGCAGGGTAATCCGTGTGCCGGAAATCCTGGCGCCGGCATGCGCTCGGGGCGACGACCACCTCGGCGCAAACGCGGGGTGTGCCTCATGCCGTTGCGTGATACGAAATTCGTATCGCAGCTCTGGAGCCAGCCTTGATGTCCGTCGCAGCCGCCAATCAACAACAGCCCGCCACCGCCGCCGAGACTGATCCGCAAGCGCTCGGCTGGATGCAGGGCTTTCCGCCGCCGCAGGACAAGGCCGTCACGTTCCAGGACGGCTCGTTCCGCAGCTTCCCCGAATTGCGCTGGGCCTGGAGCAACATTCGCCAGCTGGTGCCGACCGTGAATGTCTGGCGCGGGGCGGGTGGAGCGTCGGTGTTGCCGCGCGAGGATCACGACATCGGCGCGTCCGCGTCGGTGACGATGGATGGCCGTCCGCAGACCTTCGCGCGCATGCTCGAGGACAGCTACGCCGATGGGATCGCCGTGCTGCAACGGGGCAAATTGATCTACGAGCGTTATTTCGGCGCCTTGAAGCCGCACAAGCCGCACATCGCGATGTCGGTGACGAAGTCGTTCACCGGCACGCTCGCCGGCATCCTGATCGCCGAGGGCAAGATCGATCCGCAGGCTCCGGTCACCGACTATGTGCCGGAATTGAAGACCAGCGCGTTCGGCGATGCCCGCGTGCAGGAGGCCATGGATATGACAACCGGCCTCAAATACACCGAGGTCTACACCGACAAGAATTCCGACGTCTGGGGGCTGCGCCGCGCCAACGGCATGGCGCCGATCCCGCCAGGCTATGACGGCGCGACCACCATCTTCGATTTCCTCTGCGCGCAGCAGAAGCAGGGAGAGCACGGCAAGGCGTTCGCCTACAAGACCGTCAATTCCGATGTGCTGGCCTGGATCATCAGGCGCGCCAGCGGCATGACATTGTCGGACCTGCTCTCCGACAAGATCTGGGCGCCGATGGGCGCGGAGGAGGACGCGCATTATCACGTCGACCGCATCGGCACCGAAAGCGGTGGTGGCGGGCTGTCGACCACGCTACGCGATCTCGCCCGCTTCGGCGAGACCATCCGCAATCACGGCCGCTTCAACGGCCGCCAGATCGTGCCGTCATCGGTCGTGGAAGACATCGCACGCGGCGGCGATCCCGAAAAATTCAAGCCGGCCGGCTACACCACGCTGCCGGGCGCGTCCTACCGCAATCAATGGTGGGTGACGCACAATGCGCACGGCGCCTTCATGGCGCGCGGCGTGCACGGCCAGGGCATCTATATCGATCCGAAAGCCGAGCTGGTGATCGCGCGTTACGCCTCGCACCCGATGGCCGGGAACGCCGCCAACGACCCTGTGACGCTGCCGGCCTACATGGCGCTGGCGAAGGATTTGATGGCGGGAGGGTGAAGTCGGCTCACGCGCGCGACATCTTCTCGAACCGTTTGATCAGGCGCTCCCGCTTCAGGCGCGACAGCCGCCTGATCCAGAACACGCCGTCGAGCTGGTCGATCTCGTGCTGATGGCAGACGGCGCGCAGGCCGTCGGACTCCTCGGTCTGCACGTTGCCGTCTAGATCCTGGTAGCGGATGCGGACCCGCGCATGGCGCTCGACCTCGTCGGTGACCCCGGGCATCGAGACGCTGCCTTCCTTGTGCAGGATCATCTCGTCCGAGGCGTAGATGATTTCCGGATTGACATAGGTCCGCGGACCCTCGCGCGCGTCGAGCTCGAGCACCACCACGCGCTGCGCCACGCCGATATGCGGCGCGGTGATACCGATGCCGGGCGCGGCGCGCATGGTCTCAAGCAGATCCTGCGCCAGCTCGCGCAGTGCGTCGTCGAACATGGTCACAGGCTCGGCGGGCAGCGCCAGCCGCGGATCGGGATAGCGGACGATGGGTCGAATGGTCATCCCATTGTCTTAGGTCAGCACATCGCGCCGGACAACACGCGGATAAGGAGTCCGCACGCGGCGCGCCGCTCAGAGACGCTTTTCGAAGAACAGATCGGGGTAGGGGTCGTCGTTGAAGCGCGGGATCTCGGTCCAGCCGCTTCGGCGGTAGAGCTGGCCGGCTTCCGCCAGCGCGCTGTTGGTGTCGAGCCGCAATAGTGCGATGCCGAGCTCGCGCGCGGAACTTTCAGCCGCGTCCATCAGGCGGCGGCCGAGGCCGAGGCCGCGCGCGGCAGGCGCGACCCACAGCCGCTTGATCTCGGCGTATTCGCGGCCGCCACCCTTCAGCCCGACGCAGCCGAGCGGCAGGCCGTCCGACATCGCCACGATGAAGCTGCCGCGCGGCCGCACCATGTCCTTGGCGTCGGGATCGCGCGACAGCTTGACGTCAAAGCCCTGTTTGAACCGCCGCGCCAGCTCGGCGTAGTATTCGCCGAGGCAGTAGCGCGCTTCCTCGCTCCGCGGATCCGTCTCGTGCAGCGCGGTGCCATCGCGCCCGAGCGCCGAGGCGATCAGATCCATCGCCGCCAACAGCGCCTCGCGTTGGGTGTGGTGGGCGAGGAAGTCCGTCGCCTGGCGGTTGGAGATCGCCTCATAGGCGTTGAACTCGCGCTTGCCCGCCGCCGTCAGCTTGGCGATGCGGCGGCGCGCATCGTCGTCATGCGCCGTGGTCTCGATCAGCCCTTCGTCCTCGAGGCTGCGCAGCAGCCGGCTCATGAGGCCGGAATCGAGCCCGAGATAGTCCCTGATCTCGCCGACGTCAGTGCGGCCGTGCCCGATCGCATTCAATACACGCGCCGCGCCGAGCGGCCGGCCGCGGCCGAGGAACGAGGTGTCGAGCGCGCCGACGGCGGAGGTGACGGCACGGTTGAAGCGGCGGACGCGGGAAACTGGGTCGAGCATATATCTGACGTTAGTCAGATATCGTCGTCGCGTCAATTGGTGCGCGGCGGGCAGGCGCACCAGGCGTGCGCCATCACGAGCACGTTGCCGGCCAGGATCGCGGGGCGCCGGCGAGCACCGGCCAGCCGAGCGCGAGTTGCGCGAACAGCGCCGACAGCACGAGCGCGACGAGCGGGACCAATGCGAGCGTGTAGGCGGCGCGGCCGGGGCCGAGCCGGCGCACCAACTCGAAATAGAGCATGAAAATCCCGACACACTTGTCACTCCCACCGTCCGCCGCCGCCGCGCCAGATTACGGCATGGCCAATGACGAACGGCCGCCAGCAATGGAACTGCGCAGTGGTGCCGGAGTTCGTCCAATTCGAGAGATGGAGATCATCATGAGCAAATCGGCTGAAAACGATCGCGGCGGGCTGGCGGGAATGCAGACGCCGCCCGTGGTGTCACGCGAGGCGTGGGAGGCGGCGCGCCTGGAGCTGCTGGTTAAGGAAAAGGCGCAGGTGCGCGCGCGCGACGCCCTCGCGGCCGAGCGGCGGCGGATGCCCTGGATGGCGGTCGAGAAGCCGTATGTGTTCGAGGGACCGAATGGTAAGGCGAGCCTGCTCGACCTGTTCGAGGGCCGCCGGCAGTTGATCGTCTACCGCGCGTTCTTCGAGCCCGGCGTGTTCGGCTGGCCGGATCACGGCTGCCGCGGCTGCTCGCTCGGCGCCGATCAGGTCAGCCATCTCTCGCATCTCAACCAGCGCGACACCACGCTGGCCTACGCCTCGCGCGCGCCGCAGGCCGACATCGCGCGGCTGAAGGCACGGATGGAATGGGAGATGCCGTGGTACACGATCACCGACAGTTTCGACGCCGATTTCGGCGTCGCCGAGTGGCACGGCCACAACGTGTTCATCCGCGACGGCGATCGGATCTTCCGCACCTATCTCGTCAACAGCCGCGGCGACGAATCGATGGGCACGGTGTGGAGCTATCTCGACATCACCCCGTTCGGCCGCCAGGAACTCTGGGAGGATTCGCCGAAGGGCTATCCGCAGGGCCCGACCTACAAATGGTGGAACTGGCACGACAATTACGAGGTCGAGACTGCGCCGAACGCGAAATGGGCGGCCGTGACCGACGCCGGCGAGGCTGCGTTCCGCAAGATCGCCGAGCAGGAACGCAAGGCGACTTGAGGGTGGAGCAGGGAGGACGCGCTGCGTCCTCCCTAGCGGCCATCGTTCTTTGCGGCCGTGAGCGCCTTCAGCGCTGCCAACGTCTGCCGGAGGCCACGGTCGAGGCGCTTGTCGCGGCGGATCACGACCGCGAGCCGGCGGTAGAGTTTCGGCGATAGCGACCGGACGATCAGGTCATGCTGCCTGGGCTTGGCCGGGACGGCCATGCCGGGCAGGATCGCGCAGCCGAGGCCGGCGCGCACCATCTCCTTGATCGCTTCGACGCTGCCGAGCGACATCAACGGCTTCAGCGACACGCCGCCGCGCGCCAGCCACTCGTCGGCGGTGCGCCTGGTGTTGCCGCCGGGCTCGAACAGCAGAACCGGCCTGGTCGCCAGCACCTCCGGCGTGATCCGCGCCGGCAGCTTCATTTCGCGCGGCGCGATCAGCACGAACTCGTCGTTCATGACCGGCGTGATCTCGAAGCTTCGTCCCGACACCGGCAACGTGACCAGCGCGATGTCGATCGTGTTGTCCTCGACCGCCCGCGCGATCTCGGCGGTGTTGCCGGTCGTGACCGTGATCTCGAGCGAAGGCATTGCTGCCCGCAACTCCCTGAGGATCGGCGGCAGCAGGAAGATGCAGGCGGTTGCGCCGGTGCCGAGCCGCACGCGGCCCGCGGTACCCGTGGTCTGCTGCGCGACGGCGTCGACCGCCGACGTCACCGCCGCGTTGATCTGATGCGCGTGCGACAGCAGCGCGACGCCGGCAGCCGTCGGCCTGGCCCGTCGTCCGACCCGCTCGATCAAGGTCGCATTCAGGCTGCGTTCGAGTTGGCGCACCTGCAGGCTCACCGCAGGCTGGGTCAGCTGAAGCCGCTCGGCCGCGGCGGAGAAGCTGCCGCTATCGATCACGACAGCGAAGCTTTCGAGATAGTCGAGATTGAGGTTCTTCATCAAAGTACCTCTTATACATCGCATAAGATATCAAAGCTTCACTTATATACGACCGGAGCGCATAGTCCGGCAAGCGACGGCTTCGGCAGATCGGGAGCAGGCATTGTCTGGCCTCAAGCGCATTGGCGGCGTTATCGTCGAGCTGGGGCGCTACCTTGCGGTCTCACCGCATTCGCGCATCCGCCGCTGGCAGGCGCTCCGCGAGCTCGACGATCGTCTGCTGGCGGATGTCGGACTGTCGCGCAGCGATGTCGAGTTGAGCCCATGGTGCGTGCAGAAAGCGCCGACGCGCCGCCGAAGCACAGGCATGATGCCGCAGGACGAGAGTGCAAGGATGAGAGACAGCGAAGCCACCGTGATCCGCGACGCCACAGAGGTCGACATGGCTGAGGTGCAGCGCATTTACGCGCACCACGTGCTCAACGGGCTCGCGACCTTCGAGGAAGAACCGCCAATGCTCGACGAGATGCTCCGGCGCCGCGCCGCCGTGCTGGCCGCGGGGCTGCCGTATCTTGTGGCCGATGTCGATGGACGCGTGGCCGGCTACTCCTACGCGACGGCGTACCGGCCGCGGCCCGCCTATCGCAACACAATCGAAGACTCGGTGTACGTGTCGGAAGCCTTGCGCGGCCGCCGCGTCGGGGCTGCGCTGCTGCAGGCGCTGATCGAGCGATCGGAGGCGGGGCCGTGGCGACAGATGATCGCCGTGATCGGCAACAGCGGCAACGCCGGATCGATCGCGCTGCACCGGCGCATGGGCTTCGAGATGGTCGGCACGCTGAGATCGGTCGGCTTCAAGCTCGGGCAATGGGTCGACACCGTGCTGATGCAGCGGCAGCTTGGGCCGGGCGCATCGGCGCTTCCCGCGGAGCGGGAACTGCCGCGGTGATCGCCCGCCGCGTCGTGGCCGCCCTTGGGCTGGCTCAACTGATCTCGTGGGGCGCGACCTACTATCTGATCGGCGGCTTCGGCGAGCAGATATCAGCGGAGCTTGGCTGGGGGCGCGACATCGTCTACGGCGGATTCGCCGCGGCGCTGCTGGTGATGGGGGTGACGTCGCCCCTTGCGGGGAGGTGGGTGGACAGAAGCGGTGGCCGTCAGGTCATGGTCGCAGGCGCGGTGATCAACGCGCTCGGCTGCGCGGGTCTCGCGGTCTCGCATCAGATCGGCACCTACTACGCATCGTGGATCGTTCTCGGGCTCGGCATGCGGTTGACGCTGTACGATGCGGCATTCGCGGCGCTGGCCCGAATCGGCGGACCGGAGGCGCGCCGCGCGATGTCCGGGATCACCCTGCTCGGCGGCCTGGCGGCCACCGTGTTCTGGCCGCTCGGCCACATGCTCTCGGAACAGTTCGGTTGGCGCATCGCGGTGCTGGTCTATGCCGGTCTCGCGCTGCTGACGATCCCGCTGCACTTGCTGATTCCGAACGAGCGGTTCGCCGGCGTGTCGCGTTCGGACACGGTGGCATCCAGGAAGCCACGGGCCGTTGGCCGGGAGCGGCTTGCGGCGGCGGGCGCGCTCTACGCCGTGATCATGACCGGCGCGAATTTCCTGAATGCTGGCATGTCGGCGCACATGATCGCGGTGCTCTCAGGCCTCGGGCTCACCGTCACCGTGGCCGTCTGGATCGCAACGCTGCGCGGCATCGGGCAATCCGCCGCGCGTCTCTGCGAGGTGCTGTTCGGTGCACGGCTCGATCCGCTGGCGCTCAATCTGATGGCCTGCCTGATCATGCCGCTCTCCTTCATCGCGGGATTGTTCAGCGGGTCGTCGAAGCAGATGGCGATCGCCTTCGCGCTGCTCTACGGCGCCTGCAATGGCATTCTGACCATCACCAGGGGAACGCTGCCGCTGATCCTGTTCGATCATCGCAGCTACGGCACGCTGGTTGGCCGGCTCATCGTGCCGAGCTTCATCCTGCCGGCGGCAGCGCCGTTGGCCTATGCGATCGTGATCGACCGGTTCGGCGATGCGAGCGCACTCTATCTCTCGACCGGCCTCGCCCTGACGACACTTGTCGCGGCAGCCATGCTGAAACTGCTGTTCGGAAGGGCTCACTGACGCCGGCCGTGCGAGATACGCTTGATCAAAACGGGAGGAAGAAAAACGTGACGTCGCAGACCAGAAACAATCTCGCCGCCTTGATGCTTGCCACTGGTGTCTTTCTCTTTGGAACCGGACTTGCCGCCGCCGACCCGAATGGGGACCGCACGGTTGCCTTGCTCAAGAAGCTGATCTCGTTCGACACCTCGAATGGCCCGGGCGATACGCGGGCGCTCGCCGAGTATCTGAAGTCGCAGTTCGCACCGCTCGGCGCCGAGGTGGACATCTTCGTCGCCCCGAACGGCAAGGCCGCGCATTTCATCGCGCGGCTGCGCGGCGACGGCTCGAAGAAGCCTGTGTTGCTCGCCGCGCATGCCGACGTCGTTCCGGTCGAGCGCGAGAAGTGGACCGTGGAGCCGTTCGCCGGCGTTGAAAAGGACGGTTTCGTCTACGGGCGCGGCGCGATGGACTTCAAGGGCGGCCTCGCCGTCTTTGCCAGCGCGGTGATGCGGCTGGCGGAGGAGAAGACGCCGCTGGCGCGCGATGTGATTTTCCTGGCCGAGGCCGACGAGGAGCAGGGGCAGTACAGCACGGTGTGGCTGGCGAAGAACCATTGGGACAAGATCGACGCGGAATTCGCGCTGAACGAGGGTGGTTACGTCCTGCAGGAGCGCGACGGCA
Organism: Bradyrhizobium viridifuturi; assembly: GCF_001238275.1. Lineage (GTDB taxonomy): Bacteria > Pseudomonadota > Alphaproteobacteria > Rhizobiales > Xanthobacteraceae > Bradyrhizobium > Bradyrhizobium viridifuturi. Next base: position 24,896 of record NZ_LGTB01000008.1, on the reverse strand, counting down.
CGGTGCGGCAGATCAATGTCACGACGGCGGAAAAACTCTCGGCGACGTTTGCCCTGAGGGCGACCGGTCCCTCCGGCCATTCGTCGCGGCCGTTTCCAGCCGGCACGATGGCCAACGACCGCCTGATCGCGGCGCTGGCCAAGCTCGCGGTGCACGATCCGGCCGTCAAGCTGGTGCCGGCGACGGAAGCCTATTTCAAGGCGCTGCTTCCGATCAGTTCGGAACAGACGGCAGCCGATATCAAGCAGCTGTTGGCCGCAAAGGACCAGAGCGAGCTCGAAGCGGCCGGCAAGAAACTGGTCGCCGACAATCCCAAGGACAGCCTGCTGCTGCACGCCCTTCTGCGCGACACCATGGTGATCACGATGATCGACGCCGGCATCAAGCCAAACGTCATCCCAGGCGACGCCAAGGCGGTCGTGAACACGCGGCTGCTGCCGGGAACGACGACCGACCAGATGATCGCGGAGATCAAGCGCGTGGTCGGCGATCCCGGCATCGAGGTCAGCATTGTGACCTCGCTGACGCAGCAGGAGGCGCGGGACGCTTATCTGATGCGGAGCAAGATGCCGGGCTCGCCGGTCGATACCGAACTCTATGCCGCGCTGGAGCGCAACGCCAAGCGGGTCTGGAAGGACGCCGTCCTGGTGCCGACCATGTTCGAGGCCGGGACTGACGCCACCGTCTGGCGCGAGCGCAACGTACCCGTCTACGGCATCTATCCGTATCCGCTCGACGACGACATCCTGAGCCGGATGCACGGCAACGACGAACGGATCGGCGTCGAGGCCGTCAAGCAGGGCGCCGAGTGGGTCTACACCATGCTTCGTGAGGTGGCGAAGAAGTAGCGATCAGTTCGGGAGGTAACTGCCAAGGAAATCCCGCTTGCCGAGCGGCACGCCGCGATGGCGCAAGATGGCGTAGGCGGTGGTGACGTGGAAGAACAGGCTCGGCAGTGCGAAGCCGTAGAGGTAGCGCGCCGCCGGCATTGGCGGGACGCCGAAGGGCAACGTGATGATGCGTTCTGCCGCCTGGTCGAATGCCTGCAGCGGAACGGTGTCGATATAGTCGAGCGTCCGCGAGATGCGGTCGTGAGCCTCGGCGAGGCTCTGTTCGTCGTCGGCAAACGGCGGTGGCTCGAGACCGGCGAGCCGCCCGGCGGCACCCTTGGCGTGATCACTGGCCCGTTGCACCTGACCGACCAGCGTCAGCATGTCGGGCGCCAACCGCGCCGCGAGCATGGCGTCGGGATCGAGACCACGCTCGCGGGCGTGAGCCTCGCCCTTGCGCAGCAGGTCGGCGAGCGCGTCGAGCATCTGGCGGAATACCGGAACCGAGGCGTCGTACAATGGTGTGGTCATGGGAGCTCTCCAGTTTGTTTTGTCCGATCCGGAGCAAGCCAGTTCGTCATCGGAAGCTCCGGCACGATGCCGCGGCGGGCGGCAACCGCCCAATCGCCATCGTAGTAGTGCGTGAGGATATGGTCGTAACGAAGCGTCGCGCCGACGCCGGGAAGGGCGTGGAAACGCTTCAGCAGCCTCGGCAGGTGCGGATAGTCGACAAGCCGCCTGCGGCTCGCGCGGAACAGCGGATTGTACACGGCGTCGAAGCGCACCAGCGTCGCGTAGACAGGACATCGGCCAGCGTTGGACGTTCGCCGAGGCAAAATCGGCGGCCGTCGCTCAGCCGGCCGTCGAGTTCATCCAGAAAACCGAACAACTGATCCATCGCTGCGGCGTATGCGCCCTGATGCGTCGCGCCGGCCACCGCGTAGACGCCGACCGACAGCCGGCGGGCAATCCCGTCGTTCAGGTCGTCCATATCGGACTTGAGATCGGCAGGGCAGAGATCGGGACCGCGATCGCCGGCGATCGCATCGAAGGCGTCGTTCAGCATTGCTGCGATCTCGAGCGATTCATTGTTGACGATGCGGCATGAGCGCCGATCCCAAAGCACCGGAACGGTGACTTTGCCGGTATAGTCCGGCGCCGAGGCGCGATAGGCCTCGTGCAGACGCCGGAAGCCATTGCCGGCACCGTCGATGGTCGACAGCGCGGTATCCGCGAAGCCCCAGCCATTCGGCGTATCCCAATGGGGATGCAGGATCGAGACGCCGACGATGTCCTCCAGTTGCTTGAGTGCGCGCACGATCAGGACGCGGTGCGAGAACGGACAGGCCGGCGACGCATAGAGGTGATAGCGCCCCGGCTCCGCGCGGAAACCCGACGCGCCGTCTGCGCTGATGCGGTCGCGAAAGCGACCGGCATGGATCATCTGCTGTGCCCGCAGTTCGGGCGTCGGCTCGACATCGCCGCGCCAGATGCCGTTGATCATGAGCTTCATGGCATTCACCATCGGTTGCGACGATGTCAACTTGCCGCCGGCTCGCGCGGCAGCCACAGCGATAGCCAGCCGCCGAGCGCCAGCAGCGCAACGTTGCAGCCGAGCGCGATGGTGAAGGCGTGTGCATAGTCGTCGGCCTGCGGGTGCGGCCCGAGCAGGCTGTAGAAGACGCCGCCGATCACGGCGACGCCGAGTGCGGCGCCGATCTGGAAGGTCGAGATCATCATGCCTGACGCGAGTCCCGCGTGGCGCGGATCGATGCTGCCGATCACGACCTTGATGACCGACGGCATCACGGTGCCGAAGCCTAGCCCGCCGCAGATCAGGCCGAATTCGGCACTCTGCGGAAGCACGCCGCTCACCGACAGCATCACGATGCCGAAGCCAATGACCTGGAGCGCGAACCCAAGCGTCAGCGTGCGCGCGCCGAGCCACTGCATCACCAGCGACGATACCAGCGAGCTCACGAAGAAGCCGGTCGCAAAGGGCAGGGTGGCAAGGCCGGCCGCCAGCGGTGAAAAATGCAGCCCGCTTTGCAGGTAGACCGCAAAGGTCAAATAGAACGACGACAGCATATAGAAGGCGAGCGCCATCACCAGCCCGATCACGAAGTCGCTGTTGCGCAGCAGTTGCAGGGCAACCAGCGGATCGCCGCCACGTGCGGACAGCCGCGCCTCGAAGCGGACGAAAGCCGCAAGCATCAGCGGAGACGCTAGCAGCATCGCGATGATCCAGACGGGCCAGCCGGATCCGCGTCCCTCGATCAGTGGATACACCAGAAGGCCGAGCGTGAGCGACAGCAGGACGACGCCGCCGATGTCGAGCCGCTGTGCATGATCGGCGCGCGAGTCGGCGAGGTACAGCAGGCCACCGATGAACGCGACGAGGCCGATCGGCAGGTTGATCAGGAAGATCGCCTGCCAGGCGAGGCCGAACGGATGCGTCGACACCAGCACGCCGCCGAGCACCTGGCCGCAGATATTGGCAAGGCCGAACGTCGCGCCGTAGAAGCCGAGCGCGCGGCCCTGTTCTGCCGCGGGAAACAGCACGCGGATCGACGCGAGCACCTGCGGCGCCATCACGGTGGCGGTGAGGCCCTGCAGGATCCGTCCGCCGATCAGCACGGTGGGCGACCAAGCAATGCCGCACAGCACGGAAGCGACCGTGAATCCGGCGACACCGGTGAGGAACATGCACCGCCGGCCGAGCAGGTCGCCGAGCCGACCGCCCGTGATCAGGAACACCGCGTAGGTCGCGGCATAGGCCGAGATCACGAACTGCGCCTCGCTCGCCGTCGCGCCGAGATTGGCGCGAATGGCCGGTAGCGCGAGGTTGACGACGTTGAAGTCGAGGATCGGCAGGAAGGCGCCCGTCAGCAGCACAGGCAGCGCCAGCCATCGCCGCGGGTCGACCGTTACCGGCAGCGTGTCGTGCAATTGCAACGTCTCGGTGGTTTCGCTCGTCACTTGCCAGCTCCTCTGCATCGTCGGCGCGCCGCTCCAACGTTCCGGAAGATGGCCTGTTCGTCTGTGATAAGGTATTATCCAAAGCTGCCAAATGAGTTTGCAAAAATGCACAGCCCTCTCGACTGGAATGACCTTCGCCTTGTCCTCGCGGTCGCGCGCGAGGGCAGCCTCTCAGGCGCGGCGCGCAGACTGGGCGTGACTCATTCCACGGTGTTTCGCCGGCTCGGCGCGATCGAAACGGCGATCGGGACGCGGCTGTTCGAGCGCTTCCGCGACGGTTATGCGCCGACGCCCGCCGGTGAGACCGCAGCGGTGTCGGCGGCCCGGCTCGAGGACGAGGTGCTCGCGCTCGAGCGCCAGCTGGCGGGACAGGACCTCAGACCGTCCGGCCCGGTCCGTATCACAACGACAGACACGCTCGGGGCGGTGCTGATGCGGCATCTGCCCGGGATGCGCCGCGCGCATCCGGAGATCCAGCCCGAGATCATCGTCTCGAATGCGATGGCCAACCTGACGCGCCGCGAGGCCGACATCGCGATCCGGCCGACGCCTGCGCCATCCGAACTGCTGGTCGGGCGGCGCATCGCCGACATTGCCCATGCGGTCTACGGATCGCGCGCCTATCTCGCCCGGCGCGACGACAAGGATCTGTCTGCGCATGACTGGATCGGGCTCGACGACGCGCTGGCGGGAACCGTGATCGCCGGCTGGATGCGCGAGCACCTGCGTGCGGCGCGCGTCGCCTGCCGCGTCGATGCGCTTCCGGCGCTGCGCGACGCCGCGGCGGCGGGAATGGGGCTGGCTCTGTTGCCGTGCTATGTCGGCGATCTCGCGCCGGCGCTGCGCCGCCTCGCGCCGAAGCCGCTCGCCGAGCCGCGATCGGCGCTATGGCTGTTGACGCATGACGATCTCAGGCGCACCGCGCGCATCCGCGCCACGCTGGATTTTCTTGCCAAGGCGCTCGCGTCCGACCGTGCACTGTTCGAGGGAAGACGCGCCGAGCGGGCGCGGTGTTAGCCGGCAGGCGATCTGCGCGTCGCTGATTGTTCAGGACCCGACAGCGACGGCCACGGCTCGCGGGTTTCCCGCTGCGCTGCCTGCGCTCGCGGGCGGACGATGGTGCTCGCGAAAGGCACTTGCCAGCGTCTTCAACGCCGCGCGCGACCTGGCGTCTGACAGTGTCGACAGCAGCATGATCTCGGATGGGGGCAGGGCGGGAAGGCCGAACTTCTGCGTCACCTCGATTGTGCCGGGCGGCGCCACCCGGCGTGAGAACACCGAGATCGCCAGGCCCGCCGAGACCGCCTCGGCGACGGCAAAAGCTCCGCAACCGAGGAAGGTTTCCGTCCATGGCAATCCCGCCGCGTCGAGCGCGCGCGTCGCGGTGTTGAGGATGCCGCAGGCGGGTGACGATGCGGCCAATCGAAACGGCTCTCCGGCGCGATGGAGAAACTCCGGCGTGGCGAACCAGCCGAAATGATCGGGGCCGAGAACGACGCCGTCGCGGCGATCGTCGTCCCGGAAGATGATCACGGCGTCGATCATTCCGCGATCGAAGGTGCCGAGCAGGTCACGGGCATCGTCGAGGCGCACCTCGATCGTGAGCATGGGATCATGTGCACTCAACCGGGCGAGCAGGGTGGGAAGTTCGGGGGCGCCGACGTGCGTGGCGATCCCCAGCGAAAAGCGGCGGCGGGCTGACGACAGCCCGGCGACGGCGCGATCATGCGCGGCGAGCAGCTCGCGCGCGGGCGCAAGGAACTCGGCACCCTGGGCCGACAGGCGCACCAGCCGCGGCGTCCGCTCGATCAGCCTGTGGCCGACCTGGCGCTCCAGCCGCTTCAGCTTGACGCTGATCGCGCCTTGCGTCGTGCCGAGCGCTTCGGCGGCACGGGTGAAGCTCTTGAGCTCGGCGATGGTCACGAAGGTCTTCACGGCGTCGATGTCGAGCGTGGTCATGTCAGTCATCCGGAATTGTTGTCTCTGAAATATCTAGTCATCCAATTCACCAATGCTCAAGGCGTCACTAGCTTTGTGCCGTGAAGCGCCGTGGCCACCCGATTCCTGCCGCTGCTGCCTCAATACATCGTGAGTCGATCGACCGACGCTGCTGCCAGCACCCTGGCAACAGCGTGCGGTATGCCGTTGGCTTGCCACAACAAAAGGCCTGATCATGTCTACTGAACTGAGCCGCCGCGGCGCTGTCGTTCTCTCCGCCGTATGCCTTGCCTGCCTGATGTTCGGATTGGAGATTTCCAGCATCCCCGCGATCCTACCGACGCTGGAGCGGGTGCTGCATGCCGACTTCAAGGCGCTGCAATGGATCATGAACGCCTACACCATCGCGGTGACGACGGTGCTGATGGCGATCGGGACGGTGGCGGACCGCTACGGACGCAAGCGCATCTTCCTGGTCGCGATCGCGGCTTTCGGCATTACCTCGCTGATCTGCGGCGTCGCCTCGAGCGTCGAGATGCTGATCGTTGCCCGCTTCCTGCAGGGCCTGAGCGGTGGCGCGCTCCTGATCTGCCAGATCGCCGTGCTGTCGCACGAATTCCAGGGTGGCCGCCTGCGCGCGGTCGCCTGGGGCTGGTGGGGCGTGATCTTCGGCATCGGTCTCGGCTTCGGGCCGATCGTCGGCGGTGCCGTGGTCGCGGTGCTGAGCTGGGAGTGGGTGTTTCTCGTCCACGTGCTGTTCGCAGCCGTCGCGTTCGTGCTCACGATCGGCGGCGTGCACGAATCGAAGGACCCGAAGGCCAGTAGCCTCGACGTCGCCGGCATCGTGACGATGTCTCTCGCGGTGTTCTGTCTCGCCTTCTACATCACGCAGGGGCCGGATCTCGGCTTTGCCAGCCCGAAGGGGCTTGCGATCCTCGGCGTCTCTGCGGTGAGCTTCATTGCATTCCTCGTCGCCGAGAGAATCAGCCGGCGGCCGATGTTCGATTTTTCCGTGTTCCGGATCCCCGCGTTCTCGGGTTCGATTGTCGGTTCGGCAGCGATGAACCTCAGCTACTGGCCGTTCATGATCTATCTGCCGATCTGGTTTCACGCCGGCCTCGGCTATGACAGCGTGTCCGCGGGACTCGCCTTGCTCGCCTACACGCTGCCGACATTGGTGATGCCGCCGTTCGCCGAGCGCCTGTCGCTGCGCTATCAGCCGGGCCTGATCATTCCGGCGGGACTGTTCACCATCGGCACCGGATTCATGCTGATGAAGTTCGGCAGCGCCGCCGCGCAGCCCGATTGGCTGACGATGCTGCCGGGCTGCCTGCTTGCCGGCATCGGCCTTGGGATCACCAATACGCCGGTCACCAACACGACGACCGGCTCGGTCTCGAGCGATCGCGCCGGCATGGCCTCCGGCATCGACATGAGCGCGCGGATGGTCTCGCTGTCGGTCAACATCGCGCTGATGGGGTTCATCCTGGCGAGCGGCGTGCTCGCGCATCTGAGGGCGGTGCTGCCGGCGCTCGATGGCGCGCAACTCCGTGTCCTTGCCGAGCGGATCGCGTCCGGCGATGCCGCATCCGCGCCGGAACTGACCGGTCCGATCGTACATCAGGCGCTGGCGAGCGGTTTTGGCTGGGTGATGCTTTATGGCGGTATCGGCGTCTGGATCATGGCCGCGATCAGCTTCCTGATCTTCAATGGGCGGACGGTGCGTCAGCCGGAGGTTCAGTGCACCAAGTGATGTGATGTCGCCGCGCTCGCTCCAAGATGAGAATTGCGTAGGGGCGAGCAGGCGGCATCGGTCACTTCACGAGGGTCAGCAGCGGCTTGTCCTTCTCGACGATATAGGTCGCAAGCTCGCTGGCCGTCACGTCGCCGACGTTCTTCGCCGCGTGGATGGTGCCGGCCGGGATGAACAGCACGTCGCCGGCCTTCAGCGTTGCCGGCGGCTTGCCCTCGACATCGTATTCGAGTGTGCCTGCCAGCACATAGATGATCTCTTCGCCGGGATGGGTGTGCTGGCCGAATGCCTTGCCCGGCGCGATGTCGACGCGCACCTGGACGGCTTCACGTCCGGACGCGCTGAGATCGTGGCGCTGCAGATCGGTTCGGGCGATGCCAGCCGGCTGCTGCGCCTGCGCGCTCGGGATCGTCAGGAGACTTACAGCGAACAAGGCCGTCCTTGCGAGGAGGCGCGTCGCCTTCAACAGCTTCCTGGTCATCTTGAACTCCGGGTTTGTCTTTTGGGTCTGTCCGACCGCGAACCGGCAAGAGCCCGGTTCGCGTCGGAGCTCGTCATCCCTGTGCTTCAGACGAGGGTGGTCGTGACATTGATGTTGCCGTGAACCGCCTTGGAGTAGGGGCAGATGCCGTGCGCGGCTTCGATCAACTCCTGCGCGACCTCGCGCTCGACGCCTGGGACGTGGACGTTGAGGCGGGCGCTCAGGAAGAAGGCGCCGCCGGCCTGGTTCAGGTCGATCTCGGCGTCGACCTCGGGCTCGCTCGCGAGCTTGACCTTGCGCTGTCCGGCGGCGAGCTGGATTGCGCCGATGTAGCAAGCCGACCAGGCGGCGGCGAACAGGTTCTCTGCGGCCGGGTGCGGCTGCGGCAGCTTGACGTCGAGGAAGCCGTCGCGCGAGCGGGCGGCGCCGTTCGGGCCGGCGGTGACGTGGGTCTTTCCGGTGACGAGAACCTTTGCATTGGCGGTCATGGCGAACTCCTTTTGGATGAATATACATCGTAGCCGATCTAATCGGATGCGAGTTGAAATAGATCCCGGGTCAGGCGGTGTCAAGCTCTTCCGATTTAATCGGATACGATTTATATTGGTCTGGACTTCACAAACTCCGGAGACGCCCGTGACCCGTTCGTCCAAGGCCGACACAAAGGGCCGAAAACTATCGAGTTTTCTGTGCTTTGCGGTCTATTCGGCCAATCTGGCCTTCGGCCGCGCCTACAAGCCGATTCTCGACGCGTTCGGCCTGACCTACACCCAGTACATTGCCCTGATCGCGCTGTCGGAGGCGGACGAGCAGACCGTCAGCGCGCTCGGCGAAAAGTTGTTCCTGGAATCCAACACGCTGACGCCGATCCTCAAGAAGCTGGAGCAGAGCGGCTACATCAGCCGTACCCGCGATCCCGCCGACGAGCGGCAGGTGCGGGTGAGCCTGACGCCGGCCGGCCGGCGCCTGCTCGACAAGGAGATCAACGCGTCGCTGGTCGAAGCCACCGGGCTCGGCGACGAATTTCCGATCGTGCAGAAGAGTGTGGTCAGGCTGCGCGACAATCTGCTGCATCACACGCGCGGCGATCCGAAGAAGGGCTGATCGGCGGCTGCATAGCGTGCCGGCCGAGCCGCGGACGAACGCGACCCGAAGTTCGGTCTACGCGAGCTCGCGAAGCTCTGATCGAGACGGGCTCGCCCCGCTTCGATCCGATCCGAGATGCGTGGCTCCCGGCAATCTGATGCGGACGAGCAGGCCGTGCGGTGCGTTGTCGTGCAGGGACAGCTCGCCACCATGACCACTCACCATGGCCTGAGCGATTGAAAGACCGAGTCCAAACCCGCTCTTCTCGTCCATGGTGCGGGCCTCGTCGCCGCGGACGAAGGGCTTCAGCATTTCGGCGCGGCGATGCTCCGGAATCCCCGGGCCGTCGTCCGAGACGTCGATGATGGTCTGATGCGTGGATGCCGTCAGCCGGATGTTGACCTCGCTGCCGAACCGCAGGGCGTTTTCGACGAGGTTGGTCACGGTGCGGCTGATGTCGCCGGGGCGGATCAGCAGCGAGGCCCTGACCGGGCCCTGGTAACGCACGACATGACCGCAATCGGAGAATTGCTCGCCAATCGTCTGCAGAAGCGCGGCCACGTTCACAAGGGTCGGCTTCGCCGCGCTGCCGCCGCTCAGAAACGACAGCACGGATTCCAGCATGGCCTGCATCTGGTCGAGGTCGTGCAGGGTCTCCGCACGCTGGGCGTCGTTCTCGATATATTCGGACCGCAGCCGCAGCCGGGTGATCGGCGTTCGCAGATCGTGACTGATGGCGGCCAGCATCCGCGTGCGGTCATTCATCAGCGTGGTGATGCGTTCGCGCATGCGATTGAGCGCGACCGCCGCGGCGCGGATTTCCTCCGGGCCGCTTTCCGGCAGCGGAGCGGCCGCCTGGCTGATGCTGAAATTCTCGGCGGCGCGGGCAAAGGCGGACAGCGGCGCGCTGAGCGCACGACCGGCCCACACGCCGAGCAGCGTAACGCTGACGAACAGGAACAGGATGGTGCTGACCCAGAAGCCGCCGAAGAAGGGCGGCAGTTTTGTCGAGCCGATCGTCGCTTCGACCATCGCTCCGTCGGGCAACCGGATCGTGGCCGGCACCGCCTTCGCGGAGGACAGCGGATCGCTGGTTGTACTTGGGCCTGCCTCATGCAGCACAATGTGCAACTGAGGGAAGGCTCGCCTGGCAGCTTGCAGCACCGTTGCGCGATCGGCCGCGGGGCTCTCGGCCAGCAGCTTTGCGATCATTTCGAACTGGTGGACGGGCCGGTCCGGAAATGACCTCGGTTTCTGGCCGATGACATAGAGCCCGATCAGCGCGTGGATCAACACCAGCGAAAGCAGGATCAGCGCGGCGATCTGGCCGCTGATCCGCCGGAAGCTGAACAGTGCGGCAATCCTGCGGGTCCAGCTCATGCGTCCTCAACATGCGGCGTGAAGATGTAGCCGCCGGTGCGCACCGTCCTGATGATCGACGGCCCTTCGCCCGCGTCGAGCTTGCGGCGGAGCCGGCTGACCAGCACGTCGATGCTGCGTCCGAATGGACTGGCCGGGCGGCTGCGCGTCATGGTCAGCAGGCCATCGCGCGTCAGGATCCGGCCGGGCCGTTCGCAGAACGCCTGCAGCAGGTCGAACTCGGCGCTGGTCAGCGGGACCTGGGCGCCGTCGGGATCGCGCAGCTCGCGCAGGCGAAGGTCGATGGTCCAGTCCTGGAAGCGCAGGCGCGCCGCGCTCTGGCCGGAGCGTCCGGCGAGGCCGGCCTGGGCCTGGCGGCGCAGAACGGCGTTGATCCGCGCCAGCAGCTCGCGCGGATTGAACGGTTTGGCGAGATAATCGTCCGCTCCCATCTCGAGGCCGAGGATCCGGTCGAGGTCCTCGCCCTTCGCTGTGAGCATGATGATCGGGATCGTCGAGTCGCCGCGCAGGCGGCGGCACAGGGTCAGTCCATCCTCTCCCGGCAGCATCAGATCGAGCACGACGAGATCGAGCGAGTGGCCGGCAAGGTAACGATCCATTTCCCTGCCGTTCGAGGCCGTGGCCACCAGGCAGGATTGGTCGCGGAGATAGCGGGCAATCAGGTCTCTGGTTGGCAGGTCGTCCTCGACGACCAGGATCTTTGGCGTGTGTGCAAGCATGGTCCGCGACTGGGCCTCGTCATAAGGGCATTTGCGCGCATTCCGGCGCGTTGGCTTGGCCACCAATCGACCAGCATGCGCGTCGCTTGTGGGCGGCATTGCGCCTTTTCGTAAGCATAATGTTTCTGAACTGTAAGCAGCGCCGGCAGGCGGAAACAAACCGGGCCGATGGCCGCGTCGTTCGGCGCTCACAGTCCCCAATCACTGGAAATAATCCCGCAATCCGGCAGCCACACCGCAGCCATCAGCATCCCGTCACAACGGGCGGCTTGTTTGCGAGGTGTGGAATGAAGACGTGGCGGAGCTTGGTCGCAGCGATCGTGCTCATGGGGTGTTCGATCCCGGCGACATCGGTGACATGGCTGGTGTTGGCACCCGCAGCAGCCCAATCGGTTGATGCGATCACGATCGAAGGCAACCGCAGGGTCGAGGCGGAGACCATTCGCTCCTATTTCAGGCCGGGGCCCGGCGGCCGTCTCGATCAGGCCGCCATCGACGACGGCCTCAAGGAGCTGGTCGCGACTGGCCTGTTCCAGGACGTCAAGATCAGTCATACCGGCGGCCGGGTCATCGTTTCGGTAATCGAGAATCCGGTGATCGACCGGGTCGCGTTCGAGGGCAACAAGAAGGTCAAGGATGAGCAGCTCACGGCGGAGGTGCAGTCCAAGCCGCGCGGCACGCTGTCGCGGCCGATGGTGCAGTCGGACGCGCTGCGCATCGCCGAGATCTACCGCCACTCGGGCCGCTACGATGTACGCGTCAAGCCGGAGATCATCGAACGCTCGAACAACCGCGTCGATCTCGTCTTCACCATCGACGAGGGAGCGAAGACCGGAATCAAGACAATCGAGTTCATGGGCAACGACAGCTATTCGGCGGCGCGCCTGAAGGACGTGATCAAGACCCATGAGACGAACTTCCTGAGCTTCCTCGGCACCGCCAACATCTACGACCCCGACCGTGTCGAGGCCGATCGCGACCTGATCCGCCGCTTCTATCTGAAGCACGGCTATGCCGACGTGCAGGTCGTGGCCGCGCTCGCCGAGTATGACCCGGAACACAAGGGTTTTCAGGTCACGTTCAAGATCGACGAGGGACAGCAGTACCGCGTTGCCGCCGTGAGCTTGCGATCGACGATCGCGGGCTTCGACCCGAATAGTCTGCGCTCGCTCTCGCGCGTCAGCGAGGGCTCGCTCTACAATGCCGAGGCGGTCGAGAAGTCGGTCGAGGACATGCAGATCGAGGCGTCGCGCCGCGGTTACGCCTTCGCCGTGGTTCGTCCGGATGGCGATCGCAATTTCGAGGCCCACACCGTGGGGATCGTGTTTCGCATAGAGGAGGGGCCGCGGACCTATATCGAGCGGATCGACATCCGCGGCAACGGCCGCACGCGCGACTACGTGATCCGGCGCGAGTTCGATCTCTCCGAGGGCGATGCATATAACCGCGCGCTGGTCGATCGCGCCGAACGGCGGCTGAAGAATCTGGACTACTTCAAGACGGTCAAGATCACCACCGAGCCGGGCTCATCGAGCGATCGCGTGATCCTGGTTGTCGATCTGGAGGAAAAGTCGACCGGCGACTTCTCCGTCTCGGGCGGCTATTCCACGACCGACGGCGCGCTTGCCGAAGTCAGCGTCTCCGAACGCAATCTGCTCGGCCGTGGCCTGTTCGCGAAGGCATCGGTCAGCTACGGCCAGTACTCGCGCGGCCTGTCGCTGTCCTTTGTCGAGCCGTATCTGCTCGACTACCGCGTCGCGCTCGGGCTCGATGCCTATTACAAGGAGCAGCTGCCGACGACCTACACGACCTACGGCGTGAAGACGATCGGGTTCTCGCCGCGGCTGGGTCTTGCCTTGCGCGAGGACCTGACGCTGCAGTTGCGCTATTCGCTGTACCAGCAGGAAGTCTCGCTCGATAGCGCCTACGACAATTGCAACAACAATGCGTCCAACACATCGCTCGCATTCAATCCGACGCCAGCCTACATCAAGAGCGTGCTCGGCGGCGTCGATCCGACGAACTCGGTCTCGTCGGGGCTTTATGGTTATGGCTGCTACGGCGACGGCGAGTCCACCTTGCCAGTGCGCAAGGAGCTGGCCGCAGGTGCGACCTGGACCTCGATGATCGGCTACACCCTGACCTACAACACCCTCGACAACAACAAGAACCCGACCGACGGCCTGCTGATCGACTTCAAGCAGGATTTTGCCGGCGTCGGCGGCGATGTGACGTATCTGAAGAGCGCGGTCGACGCGAAATACTACACCCCGCTGGTGTCCGATCTCGTCGGACTGATTCACCTGCAGGGCGGCGTGCTCACCAAGGTCGGGGACAACGACCTGCGCATGCTGGATCATTTCCAGATGGGGCCGAACCTCGTGCGTGGCTTTGCCACCAACGGCATCGGGCCGCGCGATATTACCTATGCGAGTTTCGGGGCGGTCGGGGATGCGCTCGGCGGCACCAAATATTGGGGCGCGTCGATGGAGCTGCAGATGCCGTTCTGGTTCCTGCCCTCGGAGGTTGGGCTGAAGGGGGCGGTCTACGCCGATGCCGGCTCGCTGTGGGGATATGAAGGCCCGACGTCGTGGGCCGCGACCGGTGAAGTGAACACCGCCGCCTGCAAATGCGGCCTGCAGTATGACGATGAGAACGTGGTGAGGACCTCGGTCGGCGTCGGCCTGATCTGGGCGTCGCCGTTCGGGCCGCTGCGCTTCGACTACGCTGTGCCGATCACGAAGGGCAAGTACGACATCGTGCAGGAGTTCCGGTTCGGTGGCGGGACGTCGTTCTAGGAGCGCTGTTGGTTCGTTTGATCAAGCCGTCGATGCGCCGCCGCTGCCGAGCGTCGTCAGCACGAAATCGGCGCGCTCGGATGGCGAGATCTTCGGCAGGTCGATGACGTCGTAGCCGAGCATCGGAAACGTCTGCACCAGCCGGTGATACTCAGCTGCCGCCGCCTCGAAGCCGTGGCGGCGTTCGGTGTCGGTGACGTAAATCTCGGGCCATGGCGGCGTAACGAACACGCGCCGGTGGTAGCGACGGGCGGCGCAGATCGGGCGCAGCACCGTCTCGCCCGTCAATGCCTCCAGCGCCGAGGCCGCATCGACGAGGCCGCGATCGAAGAACACCCATCCGGCTTGGGCCTTGGCGGTCGCCATATCCTTCAGCGCGACGTCGATGGCGCGGCGCAGGAACGCCGGCGCATCGACCCAGGGCAGGGCCGTGCCGCCGGACGCTAGCTCATCGGCGATGATGCGGCGGCCGGGCTCTTCGACAACCGGATAACCGCGTGCGTGCAACTCGGCCAGCAGCGTCGACTTGCCGCCGCCCGAGCAGCCGGAGATCAGGACAAAGCGATCGTTCAAGAGAAGGTCCTTTGCTTGCGATCGTGAGAGCAGGCGGTCCGCGATCGCGGAACGCCTGACGGCACTTGCAGGTCTGGGGGATCGCCCGGAGACGCTCTCGACGGGCAGCACCAGGATAGCTTCCTGGTCCGGGACAGGCAACAAGCCTTGAAGGTGAAGCCTCGGACGTGAAGCCTGGACGTGAAGCTTTGGACGTGAAGCCTTGGAGGTGTGGGCCGGAGTCGAACCGGCTCATGGCGGTTTTGCAGACCGCAGCGTTCCCATTTCGCCACCACACCTGAGCGAGGCGCGTACGCCTCGCTTTAGTCCTTGAACGGATCGAACTCGCCTTCACCGGCCATGGCCACGGCAAACGGCCGCAGCGTGTGCAGCACCTTCACCGTTCCGGCGTGGTGGGCAAGCACCTCCGGCAGGCGCCGATAGGTCATCGGGCTCTCGTCGAGATCGGCGCCGACAAGCGTGACGCCGCGCTCATTGAGCCAGCGGTCCATCTCCTCGCGCGTGAAGCGGCGCTTCGCTTCGTTGCGGCCGAACAGCCGGCCGGCGCCGTGCACCGTCGAGTAGAGCGAGGCCTTGGCCTCCGGACTATCGATGCCCTCGAGAATGACGGCATCATCGCCCATCGACCCGCCGACAAAGCCCCGCTGTCCGGGGAAGGCCGGCGTCGCGCCCTTGCGCACCACCCACAAATCCTTGCCGTCATGCCTTTCCCGCCAGGCATAGTTGTGGTGGTTGTGCACGGACTCGGTGATCTGGCCGCCGATGATCTGACGGACACGATCCACGACCCACTCGCGGCCCGCATAGGAATAGCGGCCCGCAAGCTGCATCGCGGCGATGTAGCGGCGCCCAAGTTCGGAATCCTCGTCGACGATGGCGGGCGGAACATTCATCCCGTCCTTGCCGCCGGCGGCCTTGAGGTAGCGGGTCGCGCTGGTGTGCCCGAGCCCGCGGCTTCCGAAGTGAACGCCGATCCAGACGAAGCCTGCCTCGTCGCGCATCAGGTCGACATAGTGGTTGCCGGAGCCGACCGTGCCGAGCTGGCCGACGGCCTTCTGCCGGTATGCCTCCATGTCGCTCTCGCGCCAGGCGTCGCTATCGTCGAACAGCGCGTGCTCGACCTTCTCGACGTTCTTCCGGCCGATGCCGAAGGAGATCACCTTGGCAACGTCGCGGATGATGGTCGGGACGGTCTCGCGGATGTCGTCGAAGCGCACGTCGAGCCGCGCGGCCATGTTGCCGCAGCCGATGTCGAAGCCGACGCCGGAGATGCTGATCTGCTTCTCGTAGGCGATCACGCCGCCGACCGGCTGGGCATAGCCGAGATGGCCGTCGGCACAGATCACGCCGGACACGACGTTGCCGACCGCCATGCAGTTTCGCATCTGCTTGATGGTCGCCGCGTCATGCTCGCCGAATACCTTCAGCGGCGCGTTCTGGAAACGCTCCTCCTGCGGGCGCAGCATCGCGATCTCCGCCGAGGCCGCATCGGCCTCGCGCGCAAGCTTCTCCTTGCGGGCGGCATCGCGATACAGGCACCAGGCCGGCTGGCCGCGGCCTTCGCCGACGCGGGAATCCGGATCGATGCCCGCAGCGAGGCAGAGTTCGCGGGCGCGTTCCTGGTAGGGATCAGGTCGTCGCATTGTCTTGGTTCCTGCTGAATCTGGACAAAACCGCGCGCACGCCGCGCGGTCATTCGGGATTGTCCTTGCCGGAGCTTGACCAGACCGCTTGTGGGCAACAAAAAACCCTCCGAAGCGGCTGGCTCGGGAGGGTCCGTGACTTACGGATTGTCGATCGCGCTCAAGCGAGACCGCTCCCATGAACCGGGCATGCACAGACGATCGGCTGTAGATCGGCCGACGGTTTGCGGATCTGTTCGTATCCTGGCTGCGGTTTCGGTTGCATCGGTTTCGCTCGCTTGGTTCGCGAACATGGTGCTCGCGAGGGCCGTCGAAATACGCCTGCAACCTCTGAATGTCAAGCGCCGCAGGGCCGCCGGCCTCTGTGCGCATGTGACGCAATGAGGTGTGTGCTTGACGAAATCTTCAGTGCCGCGCCGATAGTATCGATCAAGCACGGTTGCATCCTGCGCGAAGGGAAGACGCACATGGCATCACGCTCGATCACTTGCATGACGCTCGCGCTGTTGGCCTACGGCGTGCTGCTTCATCCATCGCGCGCAGCTGAACCGGTCCGCGTCGGCGCCGTCCTGCCGTTTTCCGGCGGCGTCGAACTCTATGGCCAACAGGCGAAGCTCGGCCTCGACCTCGCCGCGAAGGATATCAACGCGGCGGGCGGCATTCTCGGTCGGCCCGTCGAGATCATCTATGCCGACGACAAGACACGGCCGGAGCCGGCCGCTGATGCGATGCGTTCGCTGGTCGAGAAGCCCGGTGTGATTGCGGTGGTCGGCCCGATCACCTCGCGCAATCTGAATGCGCTGGTGCCGCTCGCCGAGAGCTCGAAGACGCCGTTGCTCTACGCCACCAACTACGAGGGCGGCAAATGCAGCCGCTATCTGTTTTCGTTCGGCGCGGTGCCGAACCAGGAGCTTGGCCAGCTGCTGCCCTACATGACGCAGACCTACGGCAACACCTATTTCCTGCTCGGCGCCGACCGGGTCTGGCCGCATCAGATGTTCGGCATCGCGCAGCCCTTGATCGAGAAGCTCGGCGGCAAGGTGGTCGGGACCAAATACACGCTGGGGACGGAGACCGACTTCTCACCGCTGATCAAGGAGGTCGCGGCGAGCAAGGCCAGGGTATTGCTGTTCGCGCTGAAGGGTGACGGGATGGATTTCATCCGCCAGGCCGACGAGGCCGGGTTGCTGAGGGACATCACGGTTGCCTTCCTTGGATTGTCGGAGGTCGATCTCGGCATCTTCCGCGGCAAGGGCCAGAACATGGTGACGGTGGCGCCGGCGCTCGCGGCGAGCGAGGATCCCGCCGTCAAGGCGTTCGTAGCAAAGGCCCGCACCGCCGCTGAGCCGGGCGTCGCGGTGTCGAACTATGTGATGACGCATTACAACACGCTGATCGCGCTCAAGGCGGCGGCCGAGAAGGCCGGCAAGCTCGACAAGGAGGCCATCATTGATGCGATGGCCGGCCTAACCATTCTGTCGCCGACCGGCCCGGTGACGCTCGGCCAGGACCATCACACGGCGATGAACATGTTCATCGCCAGGACGCAGGGTACGGAACTCGTCCAGGTCCGTGCGCTCGGCCAGATCACGCCGCAGCCCGGATGCAGTCTGGCAGGACGTTGACGGGAAACCAGGGTGCGTACCGCACGACCTGACGTCAGGGATATCGCCTTGTCACCCAGAGGCGACACTGACGGCTCGCTTCGACAGGCCACTCCGGCTCGCGCGCGACCAAAACCACTCAGCCTTCGGAGCGCAGGGCCGCCTCGACGCGCTGGATCAGCCGCTCCCGCATGTCAGGCTTGGCCCCGCCGAGCAGTAGGAATACGCGGACGATCGGCAAATAGGGCTGCATCGCCGTCGTCAGCGCCGCAGGCGTTGTGCCGGCCAGCCGCGCATACTCCGACTGCAGAACCGAATTGACCGTGGCCCGCCCCGGATCGTCGGCGTGTTCCGGGTCAAGCTCGGCAATCAGGACATGGCACTGCGCAATCTCGTAGGCGGCGGGCGCACGAGCCGCGCCGATCCAGTCGATCAGCCTCGGGCCCTGCGCCGTCATGATCACGTTGCCGGGGTGAAGATCGGAATGGCACAGCACGTCATCGGATGCGAGGTGCTCGATCAGCGCGAGGACGCCGGTGATGATGCGCTCCGGAAGCACGCTGCCGCCGAACCGCAATCTGGCGTCCATCGCCTCGCGCAGCGAGAATGCGTCCGGCGGCGGTCGCGTCTTGTGAACGGCATGGCAGAGCGTCGCAAGAATTGCGCCCGCTTGTTCATGCGTGATGGCGCCGGTGCGCGTAGCCTGCAGCAGGGTCGGTCCATCGAACCGCGGCAGCACGATGCCGAAGCGCCCGTCCAGGGTGACTTCGCCGAGCACATCCGGCGCCGGGCCGCCGGCGGCGAAGACCGCGCGGGTCATTTGCATCTCGTGCTGGACGACCCATTGCGGGATAGTTGGCTTGGCCAGCTTGACGACCTGACCGGGCGCCCAGGCGTGGACGTCAGCAAAGAGCCCATCGCCGATCTTCTCTCCCAGCATACCCTGCATGCCTGTTCTCCCGCGATAGAGGAAACACCGGCGGCGAGCGAATAGGAACCCCTCCCGTCGCGCGGGCCGCCGGACGCTGCCAGACTCAAAAAAGGTGAGCTGGAACGATCCTTCGGTGTCGGTTCCAGTTCGATCCGTTCGTCTTCCATCCAGAACGAGCGGCATGGGAGTTCCGGAATGAGCAATTCGACCTATCGCTGGGTGATCGTCGCGGCCGGCGGCCTGCTTGGCTGCGTCGCGATCGGCGGCATGTTCTCGCTGCCGGTGTTCCTGCAGCCGATGGCGCGGGAGACCGGCTGGTCGGTGACGGGGATCTCCAGCGCGATGACGATCGGCTTCCTCGCGATGGCCTTCACCAGCATGATCTGGGGCACGCTGTCCGACCGCTTCGGGCCGCTCCCGGTGGTGCTGACCGGATCGATTGTGCTCGCGGCAAGCCTTGCACTGGCGAGCCAGGCACCTTCGCTGCTGGCGTTTCAATTCATGTTCGGCGTGCTGGTCGGCGCCGCCACGGCCGCGATCTTCGCACCGATGATGGCTTGCGTCACCGGCTGGTTCGACACCCATCGCAGCATCGCCGTCTCGCTGGTGTCGGCCGGCATGGGCATGGCGCCGATGACGATGTCGCCGCTGGCGGCCTGGCTGATCTCCCATCACGACTGGCGCACTGCGATGCTGATCGTCTCAGGCGTCGTCGGCGCGATCATGATCCCGGTCTCGTTCCTGGTGCGCCGCCCGCCGGCGCTGCAAGGCGACCACGCCGCCGTGACTTCCGACAATGGGGAGCCGCCGCTGACGCTGGCGCAGGCGCTGCGCTCGCCGCAATTCATCATCCTGATCACGACCAATTTCTTCTGCTGCGCCACGCATTCCGGGCCGATCATCCACACCGTGAGCTACGCGGTCACCTGCGGCATTCCGCTGGTCGCCGCGGTGACGATCTACAGCGTGGAAGGGCTCGCCGGCATGGGCGGCCGGATCGCCTTCGGGCTGCTCGGCGACCGCTTCGGCGCCAAGCGCGTGCTGGTGCTCGGGCTGCTGGCGCAGGCATTCGGCGCGCTCGGTTATGTCTTCGTGCGCGAGCTGGCCGCGTTCTACGCGGTCGCGGCGATCTTCGGCTTCATCTATGCCGGCACCATGCCGCTGTATTCGGTGTTGATCCGCGAGAACTTTCCGCTGCGCATGATGGGCACCGTGATCGGCGGCACCGCGATGGCCGGCAGTCTCGGCATGGCGACCGGACCGCTTGCCGGTGGGCTGATCTACGACACCTTTGCGAGCTATACGTGGCTCTATGTCGGCTCCTGGGCCACGGGCCTCGGTGCGTTCCTGATCATGATGACCTTCCGCCCGATGGTATCGGCGCGGCCCACCGCGGTGCCTGCGCCGGCTTGAGCCGGCTCAGCGCGTGGAGCGATTGGTCGCTTCACGCGCCGCTGCGCTTCGGTCGCCGGATCGCGCGCACCTTGTTGTTGGTCGAGCCGCTGCCGCAGAAGAAGCGGTCCTTGCCGTCGGATTCGAGCCCGGAGACGAACGTGCCCTTCGGCATCTCCAGCCTTTCCATGACTTCACCGGTCTGTGGATCGATGCGCCTGAGGTCGCTCTGGTCCTCTTCCCAGGTGCCGTGCCAGAGTTCGCCATCGACCCAGGAGACGCCGGTGACGAAGCGGTTGCTTTCGATGGTGCGAATGACCTTGCCGGTTTCCGGATCGACCTGAACGATGGTGCGGTCGCGATACTGGCCGACCCACAGCGAGCCCTCCGCCCAAGCGAGGCCGGAGTCGCGGCCGCCGCCGGGCGAGGGGATCGTCGACACCACGCGTCCGCTGTTCGGCTCGATCTTCAGGATGCGGTCCTCGGCGATCTGATAGAGATGCGTGCCGTCGAAGGCGGTGCCGGCATGGGCCGCAATGTCGAGGGTGCGGGTTCTCTCGCCGCTGTCCGGGTCGAAGGCGACCAGCTGGCCGCCGGCGGCGAACCAGACCTGCTCGCCGTCGAAGCTGACGCCGCCGACACTCTCGACGCCTTCGAAGGCATATTCCCGGATGATCTCGGCTTCGGACTTCTTCATGCGGCGCTCCAGTTGTCTGATTTCAACCCGATGCTAGCCGTTCGGCAGCGGGGCAGGGAGT
Organism: Bradyrhizobium viridifuturi; assembly: GCF_001238275.1. Lineage (GTDB taxonomy): Bacteria > Pseudomonadota > Alphaproteobacteria > Rhizobiales > Xanthobacteraceae > Bradyrhizobium > Bradyrhizobium viridifuturi. The sequence continues at coordinate 4,031 of NZ_LGTB01000008.1, read as the reverse complement.
AACAACGTCGTCGTGAATCCCGGCACCGGGGGCGTCATCCAGCGCCGCGCCCGGGCGCGGCCGACGGCCTGCACCTTGCCGGTCGCGGCGAGCGCATCGAGCGCGCGCTGCACGGTGCGCTGGCTGGCGCCGAGCGCGACCGACAGCGCCGAGCTCGACCAGGCCTCGCCATCGGCGAGGAAGGCCAGCACCGCCGCATGCTCCTCCTCGACCGGCAGCGCCAGCACGGTGACCTCGCGGCGGCCATGCGGCTTCAGCACGAAGCCGTCGGGTGTCGCGTTGAGTTCTGCAAGCGGATGCAACGCCCGGCGCAGCCGTCCGATCTCGACCCGCAGCCGCGCGCGATGCGATTCATCGGCATGTTTGCCGCGAAACGCGCGCGCGATCAGCGCACCGCGCGACACGTCCTGCGGCCAGGCCTCACCCAGCGCGCGGGCGAGCGCGAACAGTACCGGCCGCCGTGTCAGCGAAACGGTCGTGCCGGCATCGCGCACGACGTAGCGGCAGGCGTCGATCACGAGCGCCTTCGACGCCATCAGGGCTTCGACCTCTTCGAGCAGCAGCGGCCGTTCGCTGCCGCGTGCGATCAGGCGAGCCGCGGGTGTCGCGAGCAGGCGTGCGGTGCTCTCCACTTCGGCCGCTAGCTCGGCGATGCCGGCGCGCGCTGCGGCGCCCTTTGCTCGTGCCAGCGCCTCGCGCGCCGGCTTGGTCCGCAGCCGCCGCATCGCGATGCCGGCGACGACCAGCTCATGGCCGACACGCAGCGCCGGCGGAAAGGGCGCTGGATCGAGACCGCCCAGCATGCGCTCGGCCGCATCGAGGCTCCCGATCAGCAGCAGGCGGCGGATTTCCAGGTAGCCGGCGTGCGCGGCGTTGAGCGCATCGCCGCGCGCTGCGAGCGTTGCGCGCGCCGCGGCGAGGCTCTTGCCGGGAAAGGACAGGTCGCGCGACACCAGCGCGATCTCGGCCTCCGCCACCACGCAGCGTGCCCGCGCGATGGCTTCACGCGGACCGAAGGCGCGGCCGGCACGCCGCAACAGCTCCTTGGCGCGGGTGAAATCGCCGAGCCGGGCCATCGCGATGCCGCGCAGCGCCAGCGCCGGCGCATCGTCGCGCAGGGCCACCCGTTTCAGTGCGCCGAGGGGATCACCCGCCGCGAGCGCGCGCGCCGCAGCCGTAATCAGCGAGTCCATTCGAATCCCGACACACTTGTCACTCTCGCCCTCCGAGGCCCGGTCCTAACCTAGCACATGACGACATGGATCATCTCCAGAGAGATCGAATGATGACCGGAATCGAAACACATGAGGATTGGTTGAAGGGCCGGTTTGGCGGCCGTGGTGCCATCGCAGCGCGGTGGCTGTCGCTCGCGGCGGCGCCGACCTTCGCGGTGATGGCGCTGACTGCCGCGCTGGCGCCGGCCGACATGATCTGCGGCGCCATGCAGGGGCCGCTGTCATTGCAGGGGATGGTCCCGATGTACGCGCTGATGAGCGCATTTCATTTGGCGCCGTGGTTGCGCCTGTTCCGATGACCGGCTCATGCCTCCGGCAGGGTGAATACGGCGCAGGGCCGCGCGATGCCGCGCAGCTCATGGGTGCCGAGCGCGACCAGCGGCGTCTCGGTCTCGGCGGCGACGGCGCCCGAGACCAGCACGGTCTGCTCCAGCGGCTTGCACAGACCTTCGAGCCGGCTGACCAGATTGACCGCGGCGCCGATCGCGGTGAAGTCGAGGCGATCGGCGGCGCCGATATTGCCCCAATGCACTTCGCCGAGATGCAACGCCGCGCCGAACGGCAGTGGCGGCAAGCCCTGCTTGCGCCGCTCCGTATCGAGATGCGCCATGCCGACGCGCGCCGCCGATACCGCGCGCAATGCCGCATCGCATGCGCTGCGGGCGCTGGTCGTGACCGGAAAGATCGCGAGCAGGCCGTCGCCAATGAACTTCAGCACCTCGCCGCCGAAAGCGTGGATCGCACCGGCGATGCGGTCGAACCAGGCGTCGAGTGCCGCGATCACCTCGGCGGGCGGATGGCTTTCGGAGAGCGCGGTGAAGCCGCGCAGGTCGGCAAACAGAAGTGCCGCCCGGATGGTCTCGCCGGTGTTGCGCCGCAATGGTGCTGCCAGGACGCGCGCGGCGCTGCGCCGGCCGAGATAGGCCTCCAGCGCCGCCGTCAATGTCGCGCGCGCGGCGAGTGCCGCGAGCGGCGCGGCCATGAAACGCGCCGCCTCGCGCAGTCGATCCGCTTCGGCAGGCGTGAAGGCACGTGTTCCGATCCAGCCGAGCGTCGGGCCGTCCGGCCGCGTTCCGATCGTGTCCTCGTGGATCGGGCCGGGCGCGAGGCTATTGAGCCAGCGCCGGCCGGCATCGCCGGATCCGACCATCTCAGGCATTGCAAAAGGTTGTTCCGGCGCGAAGCCGAGCGCCTCGATCACCTCGCCATTTTCGGCGCGCCAAAGCCAGGTGCGCCGTGCGATCAGCGGGTGCGGAACTTCGAGCGTCAGGGTGCCACCGGCAAGCGGCAGGCCATCTGTGATAAGGTGGCTTCCGAGATCCGCCAGCAACCGGTTGGCGCTCGCGGTCTCGGCGGCGGCGTCGACCAGCCAGCTCAGTGTCGAGGACAATCGCATCGCCCCATCATGGAGGTGACGCACCGCCCTTGTCACGAATTATCCCTGACGACCACCCATGGAGGATGGATCGATGACTGAAGCCTTCATCGTTCAACGCGAGATGCAGATCGCAGCCCCGCCCGCAACCGTGTTTGCCTTCCTGACCGATCCGCAGAAGATCGTAAGCTGGATGGGGCTCGAGGCCGAGACCGAGCTGCATCCCGGCGGGCTCTATCTGCTCAAGGGTGTCTCCGGAGATATGTCGCGGGCTGCGCGCGGCGCGTTCCGCGAGGTTGTGCCGGTGCACCGTCTTGCCTACAGCTTCGGCTGGGAAGGCGGCGCGGAAGTGCCGCCCGGATCGAGCCTGATCGAGATCGACCTGACGGAGCAGAATAACGGCACGCTGTTGCGGATGACCCATAGCGGCCTGCCGAATGAGGCGCAGTGCGCGAGCCATGCCAAGGGGTGGGCGCATTATCTTGGCAGGCTCGCACGCGTGGCGGGAGGCCAAGCTGTTGGCCCTGACGGTCCGCACGCCTGACAGCACGTCAGGTCGGCCATTTCGACCCGAGGATGATCGAGCAGAAATTCATCCTGGTGTAGTTCATGTCCTTGAGCGCCAGCACGTCGGCCTTGACGTTGCCGAATGTCGTGAGGGGCTTCTTGATGGTGCCAGCGGCGAAGTGATCGATGATGTTCTCCTTGAAGTTCGCCTCGCGCGGATGGTGCGCACAGACGTGGTCGCGGTGCTCGTGCGAGAAATCGTCATAGGCGATGCCGAGCACGTCCATCTCGACTCCGGCGGTGACCAGCGCGATGGTTGGACGCATATGCTCGGGCACGCCGGGCGTGGTGTGCAGCGCGATCGAGGTCCAGACGTCCTCGATGTCGCGCTCCGGCACGCCATAACCCCTGAGGAAGTCGCGGGCGGCGTTGGCGCCGTCGACCTCGAAGCGCAGGTCGGGGCTCGCGTGTCGAGCGGTGAGGCCCATGTCGTGGAACATGGCGCCGATATAGAGCAGTTCGGGATCGAATTGCAGCTTGCGGCGGTTGCCGGTCAACGCGCCCCAGAAGAACACGCGGCGGCTGTGATTGTAGAGCAGATCGTCCTCGGTATCGCGCACCAGCTGGGTCGCGGCGCGGGCCATGGCGCTGTCGGGTACGCGGATGCCGGCGATGATCTCGGTCATTTCAAGACGCTCCTCGATGTGGCAAGACGATGCCGTGGCATGCGGACACGCGGACGCCGGCGCTCGTCTCTGCGATGTGTGTTCGGATCGCCTGGTGGTGTGATCCGTCGCGTCGTTGTCGCCCGGTTAGGCCCGATCCCGCAACGATCGCGCGCCGCCGGATCGGGCCAACGAGGCGTCGTTTCGCGCCAGCGGGGCGGGGAGAAAGTATGGCGGTTCAGAAGGTCG
>NZ_LGTB01000007.1 GCF_001238275.1 Bradyrhizobium viridifuturi | reverse complement strand
GACTCTCCCCCGAGCGCAGTGCCTGGAGAGCTCCCCCTCACCCGCTCGCCGCGCGGGACGGCCTCTCCCCGCACGCGGGGAGAGGCGAAAGCAGTCGCTTCCTCTTCGGGCAGCAGATCCCGCAGCGACACACCGAGCCGCGGCGTCGCGCGCATCAGCTTCTTCGTATAATCGTGCTGGGGCGCGGCGAAGATGTCGGCCGATTTGGCGGTCTCGACCACGCGCCCCTTCTCCATCACCACGACGCGGTCGCAATAGGCGGCGGCGAGGCCGAGATCGTGCGTGATCAGGATCGTCGACATCGAGCGGCGCCTCGTCAGCTCGACGATCAGATCCATCACCGTCTTCTGGGTGGTGACGTCGAGGCCGGTGGTCGGCTCGTCGGCGATCAGGAGCTGCGGGTTGCAGGCCAGCGCGAGCGCGATGACGACGCGCTGGCACATGCCGCCTGACAACTCGAACGGATAGGCGTGATAGCGCTCGCGCGGCCGCGCGATCTTGACCTGCTCCAGCGCCTCGATCGCGGTCTCGCCGCGGTCGGTGACCTGTGCCTGCTGGACATGCTGGCGCAGGACGTCCTCGATCTGGTGTCCGACCTTGCGGATCGGATTGAGCGCGGCGCGCGGATTCTGGAAGATCATCGAGACTTCGCGGCCGCGCAGATCGCGCATCTGGCTCTCGGTCGCCGCCTTGACGTCGATGCCGGAGAACATCACCGAACCTTCGGCGATGCGGCCGGCGCGATCGAGGATCCGCATCACCGCATAAGATGTCACCGACTTGCCCGAGCCGGACTCGCCGACGATACCAACGGTCTCACCCTTGCCCACGGAGATGTTGACGTGCTGCACCGCCTTGACGATGCCGCGGCGGGTGGTGAACTCGACGGTGAGGTCCTGGACGTCAAGCAGCGGCTGCGCGGTCATGCGTGCCTCCCCTCATGCGAGGCGTCATGCGAAAATCCGCAAAACAACCCCATGCAAAGGAGAGGCACGGTAATTTGACACCGCTTCCAGACCGTCATCACGTCCTCCGCTGCGGGTCGACGATGTCGCGCAGGCCGTCGCCAAGCAGGTTGAAGCAAAACACCGCGATCATCAGCGCGAGGCCGGGGAATAGCGCGATCCACCATTCGCCCGACACCATGAAGCCGGCACCCTCGGCGACCATGATGCCCCACTCCGCGGTCGGCGGCCGGACGCCGAGGCCGATGAAGGACAGGCCCGCGGCATTGAGGATCGCATAGCCCATGGTCAGCGACATCTGCACGATCATGATCGGCATGATGTTGGGCAGGATGTGCCCGAGCAGGATGCGGTATTCGCCATTGCCGGACAGCCGCGCCGCCTGCACGAAGCCGGCATTGCGGCGGACATTGGCTTCCGCGCGCGCGACGCGGGCATAGAGCGGGAAGTTCACGATCGCGGTCGCGATGATGATGTTCTGCACGGTGTTGCCGAGCGCCGCGACGATGCCCATCGCCAGCACGAACAGCGGGAATGCCATGATGGTATCGGCGATGCGGCCGACGATGCGATCGGTCCATCCGCCGAAATAGCCGGCGGCGATACCGGTGAGCCCGCCCATCAGGAACACCAGCACGACGGAAGCGACCGCGATGAAGGTGTCGAGTCGGGTTGCGACGATGACGCGGCTGAAGATGTCGCGGCCGAGCTGATCGGTGCCGAACCAGTGCGCGGCGGACGGCGGCTTCAGTGCCGCCGCGGTGTCGGACGCGAGCGGGTCGTAAGGCACCACGTACGGACCGAACAGCGCGGCGAACAGGATCAGGACCAAGAGCGCGAAGGCAAAGCCGGTGACCTTGTTCTCGCCCAGCACATAGCGGGTCTGCTCGAAGACAGCGGCAAGCCCGGAGGTGCGGGCGGGGCCTGCGGGTTCGATGGTGGGTGCAACGCTGCTCATACGCCCCTCCTTAACCTTCCAGCCGGACGCGCGGATCGATCACGCCGTAGAGGATGTCGATCAACAGATTGAGCAGCACGTACATGACCGCCATCGTCAGCACGAAGCCCTGCACCGGCGCGAAGTCGGATGCGATCAGCGCCTCGACCGCGTAGGAGCCGATGCCGGGCCAGGCGAACACCTTTTCGACCAGCACGTTGGCTCCGAGCAGGAAGGAGAACACCATGCTGAGCGTGGTGATGACCGGCAGCATCGCGTTGCGGAACGCGTAGGTCACGATCACCTTGCCGGGCGACAGGCCGCTGGCGCGCGCGGTGCGGACGAAATCGGACGCCAGCACCGCCAGCATCGAGGCGCGCGTCATGCGCGCGATCGGCGCCAGCGAGAAGATCGCGAGCGTCACCGCCGGCAGGATCAATTGGCTGAGCGCCGAGCGGAACGCCTCGAAGTCGCGCGCGATCAGCGTATCGATCAGATAGAAGCCGGTCACGGTCGGCGGCGCGCTATAGAACACGTCGAGCCGGCCGAGCGGTGCCGGCGCCCAGCCGAGCCGGAAATAGAACACATAAACCAGCACGAGCCCGGTGAAGAACACCGGCAGCGATACGCCGGCCGTCGTGGTGACGCGGCAGAGATGATCGATCCAGGAGCCCGGCCGCGTCGCCGCCAGCACGCCGAGCGGAATCGCGATCACGATCGAGACGACGAGGCCGAGCAGTGTGAGTTCGGCCGACGCCGGCAAGCGATTGCGCAACTCGGCGGCAACCGGCTGGCCCGTGGTCAGCGAGGTGCCGAGATCGCCATGGGCGAGATCACCGGTGTAGCGAACGAACTGCTCGATCAGCGGCTTGTCGAAGCCGAGCTTCTTCCTGATCTGGTCGACCGCCTCCTTCGTGGCCGCAGGGCCTGCGAAATACGCCGCGGGATCGCCCGGCAGCGCACGCGTCAAGAGGAACGTCACGATCACCACCCCGATCAGCGACGGGATCGCGAACAGGAGCCGCTTGCCGATCAGAGACAGCATGAGCGCCTCACCCCTTCGCCATTGCGCGATAATCCAGCCGGCGGTGGAACCAGTACTCGTAGCCCGAGATGTTCTTCTGCATCGCGACGTTGACGAAGGGCTGATAGAGCGGGATGCGCGGGATGTCGGCGAAGGCGAGATCGACGAAGCCCTTCACATCGGCGTCGTAAGCCGCGGTGTCGCCGTTGGCGGCTGCGATGCGCGCGCCGTCGATGAGCTTGTCCATCTCCGGCGACTTGTAGCTCATCGTGTTGAAGATCGAATTGTTGCCGTGATAGCACCAATAGAAGAAGTACTCGGGGTAATCGAGCCAGCCCGAGAACACGTTGGTGAACAGGGGCATCTCCTTCTTGGTGAGCTCGGTGCGCCAGTTGGCGCCGGGTACCTTGTTGATCGTGGTCTTGATGCCGAGCTGCGCGAGGCTCTCCTGCACCAGCACGCAGAGCGGCTCGTTGACCCCGGCGAAGTTCAGGTCGAATGAGATCGTGGTCTCGAAGCCGTTGGCGTAGCCGGCTTCGGCGAGCAGCGCCTTGGCCTTCTCCATGTCGGTGAAATACTTGGTCGGCTGCGGCCAGGCGACCTCGGTCGGCTTGTCCTTGGCCGCGCCGAACATCGGGTTGGCGAGGCCGAACAGCACCGCATCCATGATTTTTTGGTAAGGCATCGCATAGGCCATCGCCTGCCGCACCTTGGGATTGTCGAACGGCGGCTTGGTGACGTTCATGCCGATATACTGGATGCCGTTGGAGAACGGCAGCGAGACCACGTTGAGCTTGCCGTTGGCCTTCATCTCCTGGAAATCCTTGAACGGCAGCTCATAGGAGATATCGGCATCACCGCGCTCGAGCAGCGCACGGCGGTTGCCGGCCTGCGGCACCATGCGCCAGATCACGCGCTTGATCTTCGGCAGGGGACCCGAGACCCAGTCGTCGTTGCGCTCCATGACGACCTCGGTGCCGGCGGTCCATTTGGTCACCTTGTAAGCGCCGGAGCCCGCGGTCTGCTGCTTGGTGAATTCGAGACCCCACGGGTCCTTCTCACTGGCGTTCTTCTTGACCAGTTCGGAGTTGACGACGCAGGGCACGATCACAGCGAGATCGGGGATCGTGAGCTCGTCCTTCCTGAGGAAGTCGACGCGCACGGTATGGTCGTCGACGATCACGAACTGCTCGGGCTTGGTCAGCGAGCCCGCGCTCATCTGGAAGGTCGGGAAGCCGCCGACGCTGACGGCGCGGTCGAGCGACCATTTGACGTCCTTTGCCGTGACCGGCGCGCCGTCGTGGAATTTGGCGTTCTTGCGCAACTTGAAGGTCACCGACATGTCGCCGATGTTGAAGTCCTCGGCGAGCTCGGGCTTGAACTTGTCGCGGTCGTAATAGGGCACGCCGCCAGGGCCGCTCTTCATCTCGTGGCTGATCAGCCGGTCGTAGCAATTCCACGACACCTCATAGCCGGGCACGTTGGTGCCGACGCCGTGGATGTCGAGATTGTTGGGACCGCCTTCGGAGACGATCAGCAGCGTCTCCGAGCGCGCGTCGGCCTTGGCCGGCGACCAGATCGCGGGCGCGGTCGGCGCCAGCGCCCCCGCTGCCAGTCCGGATACCGATTTGAGGAAATCGCGACGCTTCATCTGATGCTCCAAATGCCTTTTCTCGGAAATGGCTCTGGAACTCGGGTCGCAAGGATTGTGCCAACCCTTAACGAACGCTTATGACGAGACAACCTGTTGTAAAGATAAAAGAAACCGCCGCAGGTATCTTGATCTGGCGTCGTCGGTCACATCGGACATTGCATACAAAGGACAGTTCAATGCTCAATCATTGAGCAAAGCACGGGCGTTGCTCGCTTTCTGGCCGACGATCGATTCAGACAGTTACTCCGGCCAGATCAGTTCCTGCAGTTGCACGAGATCATCGACCCGATCCGGCCAACCTTCGATGCAGACGTGCCGGAGCGGATCGCTGGCCGAGTGCAGCATCATCAGCGCCATCAGCCGCCGCTTCAGCGCGAAATTCACCTCGCTGCGCGGGATGCCGAAGCCATCGAACAGGCTGCGCACAAGGCGCGGATGCCCGGCGGCCATGAAGGCGCTGGGGCCGAGCAGATCGTACTCGCCCCATCCGGTCCGGACATCGCCGAAGTCGAACAGGCCGGCGACGTGCCAGCCGTCGGCACGGCGCCCCAGCAGGAAATTCTCCGGGATGTACTCGCCGGTCAGGATCACCGGCGGCGCGTGCATCGGGATCAACTCAGTGGCGTCGCGCAGGAGATCGTCGAGCGAAGTGAGGAATTTCGCTGGCAGGCCGAGCCGCTCATGCCGCGCCCGGCACTGCGCGATCTGGCCCCGCATGAAGGCGTCCCAGGGTTGCCCGATCGCGAGCAGGCCACCGGGCGGCACCCGCTGCACCTCGGCGATCACGGCGCCGATCTCGCCAAGCACGCGCTCCCGCTCGGCCTCCGACAGCGACGGCCACACCTCCGAGCCGACGGTGCCGGCGAGGCGCGTGACGACGAGATAGGGCCAGCCGTCGCGCTCGCCCTCCGCGATGAGATCGGGGATCGGAACGCCGAGCCGTCCGCGCAACTCGGCCAGCGCGCCGCGCTCGGAGACGAATTGCGGGCGCAGGAACGGCGGAAACAGCTTCAGGATTAGGTCGCCGTCGAGCCCGACAACGAGGTTGGTGCCGGTCGAGAACACATGCGGCGGGCCCCAGGACAGCCCGTGGCCATCGGCAATATCGCGCGCGACCGGCAGCCAGCGCGAGGTGTCGCTGCGCCAGGCGCGATAGGTGTCGTAGTCGGTGATGGGTGGAAGGGATATCATTTCAAGGAATGCGCACGGGAGCAGGGACCCATACTCTGCTGCTGATGTTATGAAAGAAACTCGTCGTCCCAGTGGTGCGCAGCCATGAGCTTCGGTGGTTATGGGTCCCTGCTTTCGCAGGGACGACACCGAATCTGTTGCGCAGTCAGTGACTCATATACATTCATCCAGGCTGCTCGACTGCTGCTCCGTCATCCTGGGAAGATGTTTGTCCATCACCGGTCCGGATTGGCGCGCTCGAACTGGCGCAGCAGGCGATTGCCGCGCTCGACAGCGTCGTCCATCGCGGCCTGTGCCGAACGCTTGCCGGCGAACACCTGCTCGAGCTCCTCCTCGATCACGTCGCGGATGAGGACGAACGAGCCGAGGCGGACGCCTTTCGAATTGTCGGTCGGCGGCTTCAGCGTGACCTCCTCGATCGAGATCGAGGCGCCGGGATTGCGATCGTAGAAACCCTGGGCGCGGGTGAGATCGAAGGCCGCGCGGGTGATCGGCAGATAGCCTGTGTTCTGATGCCAGGCTGCCTGCACCTCCGGCCGCGACAGATAGGCGAAGAATTTCGCGACCCCGGCATATTCGGCGCGCGGCCGGTCGCGCAGCACCCACAGCGTCGCGCCGCCGATGATCGAATTCTGCGGCGCGCCCTGCACGTCGGGCTCATATGGCATCATGCCGTAGCCAACCTCGAATTTCGAATTGGCCTGGATGTCGGCGCGCGTGCCCGACGAGCCGATGAAGATGCCGCATTCGCCCTTCTGAAAACGCGGCTCGGCCGCCTGCCCGCGGCCGCTGTAATCGAAGGTCTTGTCGGCCTGCCATTGCGCCAGCTGCGCGATGTGACGCAGCACGATCGGGTTGTTGAAGACCAGCTGCGCGTCGAGCCCGGCAAAGCCGTTGGACCTGGTCGCGATCGGCAAATTGTGGAAGGCCGAGAAATTCTCGACATTGATCCAGGACGGCCATGACGTGGTGACGCCGCACATCGCACCGGCGGCGCGCAGCCGCTTGGCGACGATGCCGAGCTCCGGCCAGGTCTTCGGCGGCTGGCTCGGATCGAGCCCGGCGGAGCGGAACATGTCCTTGTTGTAGTAGAGGATCGGCGTCGAGGCGTTGAACGGGAACGACAGCATGTTGCCGTCGACATCGGCGTAGTAGCCGGCCACCGCGGGCAGATAGGCCGACGGCGTGAACGCCTCGGATTGATCGCGCATCAATTCGAACACCGGATAGATTGCGCCGCGGGCCGCCATCATGGTGGCGGTGGCGATCTCGTTGACCTGAACGATCGCCGGCTGGCTGCGCGAGCGGAAGGCGAAGATCGCCGCAGTCACGGTCTCGGTGTAGTTGCCCTTGTAGGCGGGCACGATCCGGTAGTCGGATTGCGAGGCGTTGAAGTCGGCGGCGAGCTTCTCGAGCTGCTTGCCGAGCTCACCCGACATCGCGTGCCACCACATGATGTCGGTCGCCGCTTGCGCGGGCGCCACAAGCAGAAGCGTCACGACGACGAGATGCAGGAGCTTCAAGACGAGCTTCAAGGCGAACTTCACGACCAGCCGCTCCCGGATGCCAACATGCCCTCATAAGGCGCTACAACCGGAGATTCAATCGACACCGCAGGTTGCAGCGCCGAATTAACGTTTGGCCGATGGGCGAACCATCGTCATTCTGCTAAAAAGCGTTGAACCTTTTTGCTCCCGCCCTGGACACAAATCACAAGGGGAATTGTAGCCTGTGTACCGCCGCGCCGGCCTTTCGCGGACAATAACGCTTGCCGTCGCGCTGTCATGGGCAGCGGCTTCGGTGAGCGCCTTTGCGCGCGAGTTCCGGACCGCCGACACCCAGAATGAAGACTATCCGACCGTCCAGGCGCTGAATTACATGGACCGTCTGATCGCCGAACGCACCGGCGGCCGGCACCGCATCGTGGTCTTCCATTCCCGCCAGCTCGGCGAGGAAAAGGAGACGCTGGAGCAGACCCGGGCCGGCGCCATCGATCTGAACCGGACCAATGTCGCGCTGATCGGGACCATGGTGCCGTCCGTGAACGTGCTGGCGATGCCGTTCCTGTTTCGATCGATTGAGCACCTGCAGCATGTGCTGGACGGGCCGATCGGCAACGAGATCCTCAGCAGTCTCGAGGCCCATGGCTTCGTCGGGCTGACCTTCTACGATTCCGGCGCCCGCTCGATCTATAACAGCGTCCGCCCGGTGCGTTCGCTCGACGACCTCAAGGGATTGCGGCTGCGCGTGCAGCAATCCGAGCAGATGTCGGATATGATCCGCGCGCTCGGCGCCCAGCCGGTCGAGATGGCCTACGGCCAGGTGCTGACCGGGCTTGCCAACCGGCTGATCGACGGTGCCGAGAACAACTGGCCGTCCTTCGTCACCACCGGTCACTACAAATACGCCGGCTACTACACCTTGACCCGACACACCGTGAGCCCCGAAGTGCTGGTGATGTCGCGCAAGGCCTGGGCCAGCCTCTCGCCCGATGAGCAGACCATCTTCCGCGACGCCGCGCAGCGCTCCAGTCTTTACATGCGCGAGAAGTGGCGGGAGCTCGAGGAGCGCTCGCGCAAGCAGGCGGAGCTCGCGGGCGTCAAGGTCGTGACCGACCTCGACCGCAAGCCGTTCGAGGCGGCGATGGCCGGCATCTATGCCAAGGCCGAGCGCGATCCGGCGATCGCAGCGTTGATCGAACGCATCCGCAACGTGGAGTGACCGGATCTTGGACGCACCCCAACAGGACCGGACGATGCAACGGCGGGCGGCCTTCGGGCCGCAGGGCCGCTTCCGCATCGTGCAGTTGCTGCGTGCGGTGCCGATCCGCTGGCGCATCCTGTCGATCGCGCTGCTCAATTCGGCGGTCGTGATCGTGCTCGCGGTGCTGATCTGGAACGGCTCGAAGGTGCTCGGCTCGGCCTGGGAGGATGTCCGCCAGGTGCGGGAATCCGACAAGATCCTGGCCAAGCTGGAAAGCGAGACCAGCCGGCTGCAGAACCTGATCCATCGCTACATCAACCAGCCGAGCCCGGACCTGTTCGCGGAAATCCTGCTGCTGCGCGAGGCCGTGCTCGGCACGCTGACCAACCGGGCCTCGACCGACCCGATGCTGTCCGGCTCGGTCGAGCAGCTCGAACGCGCCACCAGCCGCTTCCTCGACGGCTTCGGCGAATTGCGCACGGTGCAGACCAGGATCTCCAAGACCTATGACGAGCAGGTGCTGACGCCGACCAAGGACATGGCCGGGCTGTATTCGATCATCGAGGGCGCCACCGGCCATCGCGACGCGCTGATCTGGCCGGCGCTCGGCAAGTCGCGCGAGGCGTTCACCTCGCTCCTGGTCGCCGCCAACGCCTACTACCTCTCGCTGGCCTCCTCGTCGGCCGAGGAAGCCCGCCGCAACATCGATACGATCGAGCGGACGATCCCGGTGATGACCGATCTGGCCGAGAACGATCTGCAGCGCATGGCGCTGGCGCGGCTCAAGGTCAAGACCGCCGAGCTGCGCGACGGCCTCGGCAAGCTCAGTGAGCAGCTCACCAACCGCACCGATCTGTTGCGCAATTCGATCGACGCCAGCCAGGCCGACGCGATCGGCGCGATCGACGATCTCTCGGTGAAGATGCGCCAGCGCGAGCAGAAGGCGCAGGAGACCTTCGACAAGACGCTGACCTCGATCTCGCGCCGCGTGCTGTCGATCGCGGTGATCTTCCTCGGCGTCATCATGTCCGCCGGCGTCATGATCGCATTGTCGATCCGGCTGCCGCTGGCGCAAATCATGGCCGCGATGCGCACCATCACCTCTGGAGACCTCGACCGGCCGGTGCAAGGCACCTCGGCCAAGGACGAGGTCGGCGCCATGGCGCGCGCGGTGGAAGTATTCCGCGAGAACGCCATCGCCAAGCGCAAGACCGAGGACGAGCTGCGCACCGCCAAGGAGAAGGCCGAGAGCGCGCTGCTCGAACTCAACACCGCGCAGCAGAACCTGATCGATGCCGAGCGCCTCGCCGCGCTCGGCGGCCTCGTTGCCGGCGTCGCCCACGAGGTCAACAATCCGATCGGCATCAGCCTGACGGTCGCCTCGAGCTTTGCCCGCCGCAGCGAGATGTTCGAGAACGATTTGAAGACCGAGCCGCTGCGCCGCTCCAAGCTTGACGAATTCGTGCGCGCCTCGCGTGACGCATCGCAGCAACTGGTCTCGAACCTGCAGCGTGCCGGCGAGCTGATCCAGTCGTTCAAGCAGGTCGCCGTCGACCGCTCGCATGCCGAGCGCCGCCAGTTCTCCCTGAGCGAATCCACCGACCAGATCGTGGCGAGCCTGCGGCCGGTGCTGAAGAAGGCGGCGATCGCACTGTCCGTCGACGTGCCCGACGGGCTGCTGATCGACGGCTATCCCGGCGCCTATGGCCAGATCTTAACCAATCTTTTCCTGAACGCCGTCAATCATGCCTTTGCCGATGGCCGCTCCGGCAACATCACGATCTCGGCGCGCGGGCGCGGCACTGACGATGTCGAGATCATCTTCGCGGACGACGGGGCTGGCATGACGCCGGACGTGCAGCGACAGGCGTTCGACCCGTTCTTTACGACGCGCCGCAACGAAGGTGGTACGGGCCTCGGCCTCCATATCGTCTATAACCTCGTCACCCAGCAGCTCGGCGGACGCATGATGCTGGAGTCAAGGGTAGGACAAGGCACCACTTTTCGCATTATCATGCCCAGGATCGCCAAGGGGGCTGCCAAGGGCGAGCCCACGATCACTGACGCAGCAGCCGACGGAAGCAGTCAATGGCCGAACAGGACGATGTCCTCCAACTGATCGACGACACCGAGAGCCCCCCGGAGGACTCGTCGGCCCGCAAATGGAAGATCGCCGTGATCGACGACGATCACGCCGTCCATGAGGGCACCCGCTTCGCACTGAGCGACTACAATCTGAACGGCGCGACGCTGGAGATCCTGTCCGCCTATTCTGCGGCCGAAGGCCGCACGCTGATGCGGGACAACCCCGACATCGCGGCCGTGCTGCTCGACGTCATCATGGAGACCGACGTCGCCGGGCTCGAGCTCGTCGAATACATCCGCAACGAGATCAGGAACGAGACCGTCCGCATCATCCTGCGCACCGGCCAGCCCGGCCAGGCGCCGGAGCGCCGCGTCATCGTGCAGTACGACATCAACGACTACAAGGCGAAGACCGAGCTCACCGCCGACAAGCTGTTCACCTCGCTGACCGCGGCGCTGCGCAGCTACCAGCAGCTCGAGCGCATGGTGCAGACCAGGCGCGGGCTCGAGATCATCATCGACGCCGCCTCGACGCTGTACGACTTCAAGTCGATGCAACGGCTGGCCGAGGGCGTACTGACCCAGCTCGCCTCGCTGCTCAATGTCGATTGCGCCGGCATTCTGGTGCTGCGCGACGACGGCAACGCCGCCGCATGCGATTTCTCGGTGCTGGCCTGCTCGGGCTGCTACAGCCGCTTCATCGGCACCACCTCGTCGAAGGCGCTCGATGCTGACTTGCGGCACATGGTCGAGGAAGCCTTCCAGCGCCGCAAGAACGAGTTCGCCGACCACCGCAGCGTGCTCTATTCGCGCACCGGCTCCGGCCGCGAGGTGGTGGTGCTGCTGCAGGCCGAGCGCCAGCTCTCCGACACCGACCGCGCGCTGGTCGAGATCTTCTCGAGCCGGCTGTCGATCGCGTTCGACAACGTGATCCTGTACCAGCAGCTGCACGAAGCCAACACCCAGCTCGAGGACCGCGTCGCGCAGCGCACCCGCGCGCTGATGCAGGCCAACCGGCGGCTGTCGGCGCAATGGCTGCGGCTGCAGCGCGCCAACGGCTTCAAGAACGAGATCCTCGGCACCGTCGCCCACGATCTGAAGAATCCGCTCGGTGTGATCCTCGGCCGCACCGAGATGCTGACCGAGTTGATCGGCGCCGGCTCGCCGAAGGAGAACGTCACCGCGCAGGTCGAGCATATCCGCGACGCCACCAAGCGGCTGACATCGATGGTCGACCACCTGATCTCGGATGCGATGGCGGATGCCTTCGACATCACCATCCGCCGCGAGCCGGTAGACGTCGCGGCCCTCGTCAACGAGGTCACCGAGGCCAACCTGCCCTCGGCCGTCAACAAGCAGCAGAGCATCACGGTCTCCGGGCCGCAGCATTTCGTCACGATGTGCGATGCCGACCGGATCCGCGAGGCGATCGACAACCTGGTCAGCAACGCCATCAAGTATTCGCCGATCGGCGGCAAGATCGCGGTCCAGGTCAGCCACGAGGGCGACGACACCGTGATCCGGATCGCCGACCAGGGCCCCGGCCTCAGCCCGGAGGATCTCGGCCGGCTGTTCGGCCGGTTCCAGCGGCTGTCGGCCAAGCCGACCGCGGGCGAAAGCTCAACCGGCCTCGGGCTTTCCATCGTCAAGCGCATCATCGACATGCATGGCGGCCATGTGACCGCACAGAGCCCGGGCCCCGGACAGGGGTCGACCTTTACGGTTACACTGCCGGCGACAGAGACATGAACCAGAACCCGCATATCTTCATCGTCGACGACGAGGCCCCGGCCCGCGAGATGGTCGGCGATTACCTCAAGATGCACGGCTTCGGCGTGACGCTGTGCGACGGCGGCAAGAGCCTGCGCAAGGAGATCGAGAGCAGCACGCCCGATCTCGTCGTGCTGGACCTCAACATGCCCGAGGAAGACGGGCTGTCGATCATTCGCGACCTCAAGAGCAAGATCAACGTCCCCGTCATCATGCTGACAGCTACTGCCAGCCCGATCGACCGCGTGGTCGGGCTCGAACTCGGCGCCGACGATTATGTCGCCAAGCCCTGCGAGCTGCGCGAATTGATGGCGCGGATCCGCTCGGTGCTGCGGCGGAGCGGGCCGGCCAAATCAGCCGCGCCGGAACCGGCGAGCGCGAAGGCCGAAAAGGAGCAATTGGTGCGGTTCGGCACCAAATGGCTCGACCTCGAGGCCCAGGCGCTGCGCGACGACGAGGGCAACGAGCACCCGCTGACCGCCTCCGAATTCGGCCTGCTCAAGGTGTTCGCGGCCAATCCGAAGCGGGTGCTGTCGCGCGAGCGGCTGCTGGAACTGGCCAATGCGCGCGACGCCGAAGCCTTCGACCGCGCCGTCGACCTGCGCATCATGCGCATCCGCCGCAAGATCGAATTCGATCCGACCAAGCCGTCCGTAATCCGGACCATCCGCGGCGGCGGCTACCTGTTCTCGCCGACCGGCGACAAGGCTTAGCTTCGTCCGCAATTTTGATCGTCGTCCCGGCCTAGTGCGCAATTGCGCACGGGGGGCCGGGACGACGATTTGGCTGTGCGGCACACCCGGAATCCACACACGTAAGGCTGTCATTCTCCGCAAAAATCCCTAAGTTTCGGCCATGCCGAAAACAGCCTCCAAAGACCCCGCCAAGCCCGCTCCGAAGACCGCCCCCAAGCCCGTTGCCGCCAAGCCGGTCGCGAGCAAGGCCGCGGCCAAGGGCGACCATGTCTTTCTGGTCGATGGTTCGTCCTACATCTTCCGCGCCTATCACGCGCTGCCGCCGCTCAACCGCAAGTCCGACGGGCTGCAGGTCAACGCCGTGCTCGGCTTCTGCAACATGCTGTGGAAGCTGCTCCGCGACATGCCCGAGGACAACCGGCCGACCCATCTGGCGATCGTGTTCGACAAGTCGGAGATCACGTTCCGCAACAAGCTCTATCCGGACTACAAGGCGCACCGGCCGCCGGCGCCCGACGATCTGATCCCGCAATTCGCGCTGATCCGCGAAGCGGTGCGCGCCTTCGACCTGCCCTGTCTCGAGCAGGCGGGATTCGAGGCCGACGATCTGATCGCGACCTATGCACGGCTCGCCAACGAGCGCGGCGCGAGCACGACCATCGTGTCGTCCGACAAGGACCTGATGCAGCTCGTCACCGACAAGGTCGTGATGTACGACACGATGAAAGATCGCCGCATCGGCATCCCGGAGGTGATCGAGAAATTCGGCGTGCCGCCGGAGAAGGTGGTCGAGGTACAGGCGCTGGCCGGCGACTCCACCGACAACGTACCCGGCGTGCCCGGCATCGGCATCAAGACCGCGGCCCAGCTGATCATTGAGTATGGCGATCTCGATCAGCTGCTGTTCCGCGCCACCGAGATCAAGCAGCCGAAGCGGCGCGAGGCGCTGCTGGAGAACGCCGAGAAGGCGCGCATCTCGCGCCAGTTGGTGCTGCTCGACGACAAGGTCGATCTCGAGGTGCCGCTCGACGACCTCGCTGTGCACGAGCCGGACTCGCGCCGGCTGATCGCCTTCCTCAAGGCGATGGAGTTCACCACCCTCACCCGCCGCGTCGCCGACTATGCGCAGATCGATCCCGCCAATGTCGACGCCGATCCCGGCAACAAGAGCGGCGCCAGCGTGTTCTCGCCGCTGCCGTCGTCGGATGTGACGCCGGCGCCCGGGGGCTCACCGGCGTCGGCCGCAGCACCGGTTGCGAAGGCCAAGCCGACCGGCGCGCGCGACGACAAGAACTCCAATCGGCGAGGCACGCCGGCCGCGCTGGCCGAAGCCCGTGGCGAGGCGATCCGCAAGACCGGGTTCGATCGCAAGGCCTACCAGACGATCGGCACTCTCGATCAACTCAACGCCCTGCTCGCGCGGGCGCACGACACCGGCTACATCGCGATCGAGGCGATGTCGGAATCGATCGACCCGATGCAGGCTGAGCTGGCAGGACTGGCCCTGGCCGTGGCGCCCAACGATGCTGCCTACGTGCCGCTCGGCCACCGCGAGCCCGGCGGCGGCGCGGGCTTGTTCGATGCGGGCCTCGCACCCGGCCAGATCAAGACCGCTGATGTGCTGAAGGCGCTGAAGCCGCTGCTGGAGTCGACTGGCATCCAGAAGGTCGGCTTCAACGTCAAGTTCACCTCGGTGACCCTGGCGCAGCATGGCGTCACGCTGCGCAACATCGATGATGCGCAGCTGATGTCGTATGCGCTCGATGCCGGCCGCGGCTCGCATGCGCTGGAACAGCTCGCGGAGCGCTGGTTCGGCCATGCCGTCGTCAGCTACGGCGGCCTCGTCGGCAGCGGCAAGGGCAAGCTGACCTTCGACCAGGTCACGATCGACAAGGCGACCGAATATGCCGCCGAAAGCGCCGACGTGATCCTGCGGTTGTGGCGAGTGCTGAAGCCGCGCCTCGTCGCCGAGCGGATGACGACGGTGTACGAGACGCTGGAACGGCCGCTGGTCTCGGTGCTGGCGCGGATGGAACGCCGCGGCATCTCGATCGACCGCCAGGTGCTGTCACGCCTCTCGGGCGATTTCGCGCAGACCGCGGCGCGGGTCGAGGCCGAGATCCAGGAGATCGCCGGCGAGCCGGTCAATGTCGGCAGCCCGAAGCAGATCGGCGACATCATCTTCGGCAAGATGGGATTGCCCGGCGGCACCAAGACCAAGACCGGCGCATGGTCGACCACCGCGCAGGTGCTGGACGATCTCGCCGAGCAGGGCCACGAATTCCCGAAGAAGATTCTGGAATGGCGCCAGGTCTCGAAGCTGAAATCGACCTACACCGATGCGCTGCCGACCTACGTCAATCCGCAGACCCATCGCGTGCACACGACTTACGCGCTGGCCGCGACCACGACGGGCCGGCTGTCGTCGAACGAGCCGAATTTGCAGAACATCCCTGTTCGCACTGAGGATGGCCGCAAGATCCGCCGCGCCTTCATCGCGACGCCCGGCCACAAGCTGGTGTCTGCGGACTATTCGCAGATCGAACTGCGGCTGCTTGCGGAGATCGCCGACGTGCCGGTGCTGCGCCAGGCATTCCGCGACGGGCTCGACATTCACGCCATGACCGCCTCCGAGATGTTCGGCGTGCCGATCAAGGACATGCCGAGCGAAGTGCGCCGCCGCGCCAAGGCGATCAATTTCGGCATCATCTACGGCATCTCGGCGTTCGGCCTCGCCAACCAGCTCGGCATCGCGCGCGAGGAAGCCTCGGCCTACATCAAGAAGTACTTCGAGCGCTTCCCCGGCATCCGGGCCTACATGGATGAGACCAAGGACTTCTGCCGCCGCAACGGCTATGTGACGACGCTGTTCGGCCGCAAGTGCTACTACCCCGATATCAAGGCCTCCAACGCCTCGGTGCGCGCCTTCAACGAACGCGCCGCGATCAATGCGCGCTTGCAGGGCACCGCGGCCGACATCATCCGCCGCGCCATGATCCGGGTCGAGGACGCGCTCGCCGAGAAGAAGCTCTCGGCGCAGATGCTGCTGCAGGTGCATGACGAACTGATCTTCGAGGTGCCCGACAACGAGGTCGCGGCGACGCTGCCGGTGGTGCAGAAGGTGATGCAGGACGCGCCGTTCCCGGCGGTGATCCTGTCGCTGCCGCTGCAGGTCGATGCCCGCGCCGCCAACAATTGGGACGAGGCGCATTGACCGGCGGCTCGCGGCCCGATCGGTTGCGTCGTTTGGGTGGGAGCCTTAGTTGACCCTTGGCTGACATCGATCCGCTGCTTGCATTCGCATTGACCGCGCTCCTGATCGAGCTCACGCCCGGTCCCAACATGACCTATCTCGCGGCCTTGTCGCTCTCGAGCGGCATGCGGAGCGGCTTTGCCGCGGTCTGCGGCATCGCGCTCGGCCTGATGACCTACGCCGTGATCGCTGCGTTCGGTCTGGCTGCCGTGGTCGACGGCTCGCCGGTGCTTTATGGCCTGCTGCGTTGGGGCGGCGTGCTCTACCTGCTGTGGCTCGCCTGGGACGCCTGGTCGGGTCAGGTGGACGGCTCTCCCGAGACGGCGACGAAGGAGCAGCCGTGGCCCGCATTCCAGCGCGGCTTGATCACGAACCTGCTCAATCCAAAGGCCGCGGTGTTCTATGTAACGGTGCTGCCTGAGTTCGTTCAGCCGGACCGCGGCTCTCTCGCGATGCAGACGCTGATGCTAGGCGTGCTCTATGTCGCGATCGCAACCCTGATCCATTCGGCCGTTGTCGCGCTGGCCGGCGCCATGCAGTCGACCATCGACGTCGCCAACAACCGCCGGACGATCCGAGGAGCGTTTGCCATCGCACTGGTCGGCATCGCGATATGGTTCGCGGTCGCGACCGGCCACCCGCGATAATTGATCCGAGGACAATTCCGACATGGCCGCGCGGCGGATGACACGCTAGAAGTGTCTGCATCCCCTCGCGAGACCCATCATGCCCCACATGTCCGCCCTGCTCGGCTTTGCGCTCGTCTGCCTCGGCATGGTGCTGACGCCGGGACCGAACATGATGTACCTGATCTCGCGCTCGATCACGCAAGGGCCGGCGGCCGGGATCGTCTCGCTCGGCGGCGTCGCGCTCGGCTTCGTGTTCTACATGCTGTGCGCGGCGTTCGGCATCACCGCGCTGCTGTTCGCGATTCCCTATGCCTATGACGCGCTGCGGTTCGCCGGCGCCGCCTATCTGCTCTGGCTGGCATGGCAAGCATTGAAGCCCGGCGGCCGCTCGCCGTTCCAGGTCAAGGCGCTGAAGGTCGACGGCCCGCGCAAATTGTTCGCAATGGGCTTCCTCACCAATCTGCTGAATCCAAAGATCGCGATGCTCTATCTGGCGCTGCTGCCGCAGTTCATCGATCCCGCCGGCGGCAGCGTGCTGACGCAGTCGCTCGCGCTCGGCTCGATCCAGATCGTGATCAGCGTCAGCGTCAACGCGATGATCGCGCTCGCCGCCGGCTCGATCGCGGTGTTCCTCGGCACCCGCCCGACCTGGCTCCTGGTGCAGCGCTGGCTGATGGGCACGGTGCTCGCGGGGCTAGCAATGAAGATGGCGCTCGAGGCGCGGCGGGCCTAGCGAGGCCCCCGCTCTCCTTGTCGAACGAGGACGCGCTCGTTCTCTCGCGCCCGATGCGCAGGTTTTGCGAGGTGTTTGTCAGGCACCTTTGCTGCGGTCAACCGGCGGCCTCGCGCAGACTTGCTTCGTAATGCGCGCTCGCCCGTTCGAAGTTGCGGCGCGCTTCCTCGCGGTCGGACCGGCCCTCTTCAAGCGTCAACGAATCCCATTTGCTCCGTTCCGTGGCAAAGAAATCGCCGCCGTAGACGTGGATCGCACTGCTCAGCCGATCTATCGGATTGATCACTGAATGGATGATCTCGGTGCCGAGCGGCACGGTATCGCGCGCGCACAAGGCCCTGGCACCCGCTGCCTCTATCCGGTTCGGCTCGCCCGGAATGCGGCGCCAGAAGACGTTGTCCTCACGGCCTGCATAAACGCCGATCACGGCCCACATATGATGATCGTGAGGCGGCACGATATACCCGGGCGGCCACACCACGTGGAGGATGGTCAGCGTCGGGGAATGGAAGAGCGCACGGGTTTCGGGGCGCTCCGGCTCGCCGAGTGCCCTGAATACCGCGGTCGGTTCAGACATCGCGCGGGCAACGACCTCATGAACGGCCCGGTGAGACGGGTCGGCCGCAAACGCATCACGCAGTCGGCAACGAAACGCTCAGTGTCAAACATCGGGATTCCCCTTTGGACAAGGTTTCGGCTTGACGGAAGCATGGCGCGGCTTGCTCAATGTGTCCAATGCATTTAATATCCATCGATTCATGCAATTGATGCATTGAAATGGACCTTCGACAGCTGCGCACCTTCGTCGTCGTTGCCGAGGCCGGCGGCTTTGCCGCCGCGCAACAGCAGTTGCGCCTGAGTCAGCCGGCGGCTTCTCGCCAGATCCAGGGGCTCGAGGACGAACTCGGGATTCCGTTGTTCGATCGCGTGGGCCGCGGGATCAAGCTGACTTCAGAAGGCGAAGATCTGCTACGGCGCGGCCGCCGTCTCCTGCAGGATGCCGAATCTTTCGGCGAGCGTGCGCGTGCGCTGAGAACCGGCAACGCGGGCGCGCTGCGGGTCGGCTGCAGCACCCAGCATATGGAAACGGTGCTGGCCAATTTCCTCCCCTCATTCCGACGCAAGCACCCCTCCGTGGTCATAGAGTTGGTCGAGGACGGTGGTGCCCGCGTTCCGGATCGCCTGCAGCGCGGCGACGTTCATCTCGCGATCATTCCAGCCGCCGACGATGGCTATCACCGCCGGCTGCTGGCTCCCGTCCATGTGCTTGCTGCCGTTTCGCCACGGCATGGCTTCGCAAGCAGGCGGAAGCTGGAGATTGCCGAACTCGCCGAGGAGTCATTGCTGCTGCTGCGGCGGGACTTCGCATCTCGCGGCTGGTTCGATGCCGCCTGCAACATCGCGCACGTCAGGCCACGCGTGATCCTCGAAAGCGCCGCGCCTCACACGCTGCTCGCGCTGGCAAGAGGCGGCAACGATGTCGCCATCGTGCCGTCGAATGTTCAGATCCCCGCCAGCGTCCACGCCTTTCCGCTGCTTCACAGGGGCGCTTCGATCGGGCGATGGACAGCCGTAGCCTGGGATCCGCAGCGCTTTCTGGCCCCTTATGCCAAATCCTTTATCGACGAACTCGTCGCCTATTGCGGCAAACACTATCCGGGACGCAAGTTTGCCAAGCACGTCTCGCCTCTGCCAAGGCCGGAGGAAACAAAGGGGTGATCGCCCTGCCGGGAGCCTCGATGCAAAGCATCGAATCCGGGTGAGGTCTCCCTCCACGAGATCGTCTGCGGAGACAACCCCTCATCTGCCGCCGTAGCCGACGCTACGCGTCGGCGTTGCATTACAAACGGCCGTTGGCCGCCTGTGCCACCTTCTCCCGCAAGGGGAGAAGGGAAGACCCCCTCAATCCAGCTTCGCTTCCATCCCGCGCTTCGTCGCGGGGCGGGCCATCAGCGTCTCGTACCAGCGCTTGACGTTGGGGAAGTCGCCGAGATCGACCTTGTGGCGCGGATGGCGCCAGGCCCAGCCGAGGATGGCGAAATCGGCGACCGAGAGATCGCCGGCGACGAAATCGCGGCCATCCAGCCTGCGGTCCAGCACGCCGTAGAGCCGCCGCGTCTCGGCCATGTAGCGCTTCAGGCCGTAGGCGCGATCCTGCTCGTTCTCCAGCGCGATGAAATGGTGCACCTGGCCCGGCATCGGGCCGAAACCGCCCATCTGCCACATCAGCCACTCATAGACCGGGATCCGCTCGGCGAGCGGCTTCGGCAGGAACTTGCCGGTCTTCTCGCCGAGATAGAGCAGGATTGCGCCGGACTCGAAGATGCTGACCGGCTTGCCGCCGGGGCCATCGGGATCAACGATCGCCGGGATCTTGTTGTTCGGGCTGATCGCGAGGAAGGCGGGCGCCATCTGCTCGCCCTTGCCGATATTCACCGGGATCACCTTGTAGGGCAGCCCCATCTCCTCCAGCGCCACCGAGATCTTGCGGCCATTGGGCGTGTTCCAGGTGTGCAGCTCGATGGTCATTTCCGCTTCCCTTCCAGATATTTGGCGACTGCTTTAGGGGGATCGAACCGGCCGCACAACCGCGCTTTCCGGAAAGCTCGCCCGCGGAAATCGCGGCATAGGCGCTGTTGACGGCCCGATTTCCGCGCTGGAATGTCCCGGTAACCGCCGATAGATTGCCGCCCGCCTCAAACCCTCAAGGGAAAAAGTCTTTGTCCAAATCAGCCTCCCGCGCCCGCCTCGCCGAGATCATCCGCAAGCGTTCGTTCGGCCGCGGCGAGATCACGTTGGCGTCGGGCCGCAAGAGCGACTTCTATTTCAACCTGAAGCCGACAATGCTGGATCCCGAGGGCGCGGCGCTGCTCGCCGAGCTCACCTATGAGGCACTGAAGGACGACAAGCTCGATTTCGTCGGCGGGCTCGAGATGGGAGCGGTGCCGCTCGCCGGCGCGATCGCACAGCTGTCCTGGCTGAAGGGCCACCCGATCGCCGCCTTCTTCGTGCGCAAGAAGCCGAAGGAGCACGGCGCACGGCTCGCGGTGGAAGGCCTCGCCAAGGGCGAGAGCCTGGCCGGAAAGCGCATCGTGATCGTCGAGGACGTCACCACGACAGGCGGCTCGGCGCTGAAGGCGGTCGAAGCGGTGCGCGAGGCCGGCGGCGAGATTGCGCTGGTCTTCACCATGGTCGACCGCGAGGAAGGCGCGACCGAGACCTTTGCCGAAGCCGGCTTGCCGTTCCGCGCGCTGTACAAGGCCGGCGAGTTCCTGAAGGACTGAAGGTCTCTCTGCTCCCGGGGCGAGGTGAAGGAAAACTCGCTCGATCTCGCCTTCTGCTTGTGACGCCGTCACGCTGAATCAATCGCTCGTTTACCATCCCGCTCTAAGGTGAATCCGCCGGGGCACCTTGCCGCCGCGGCGCGTCGGGTGGAGTTGGCGTTGCGTACAGAGTTGAGTGATCGGCGCGTGCGGCGCTGTGTGATGCTTGCCGCCGCAGCCTTTGCGGGTTCCGTCGTGGTCGTGCCCGCTCCCGTCTCAGCCGAAGGGCTGTTCGACTTCTTCTTCGGCGGTTCCCAGAAGCAGCAGGGCCGGCAGGCCCCGCCGCAGGCCAATTTCTTCGCCGATCCGTTCGGCCTCAACCAGCCGGAACGGCAGACTTCCACACCCACCTCGGCACCGCGCGTCGCCGGTTCCGGGCCGGCCTATTGCGTGCGGACCTGCGACGGCAAGTATTTTCCGCTGACGATGCGCGGCAACGCGACGCCGGCGCAGCTCTGCCAGGCGTTCTGCCCCGCGAGCGCGACCAAGGTCTATTACGGCAGCCATATCGACAGCTCAGCATCGAGCACGGGCGAGCGCTACGCCGACAGCGAGACCGCCTTCGCCTACCGCAAGGCGCTGCGCGCCGACTGCACCTGCAACGGCCGCGACCCGGCCGGGCTCGCGCCGGTCGACCTCGCGCTCGACGCCTCGCTGAAGGCCGGTGACGTGATCGCGACCACCGACGGCCTGGTCGCCTATACCGGCGTCCGGGTCGGCAACGAGCAGTCGTTCGACTTCACCCCGGTCGCCTCCTATCCCGGATTGACTGCGGCGGTCCGCGCGCGGCTCGGCGAGATGAGGGTTGCGCCCGTCAGCGCCGAGCTCGCCAGCGACGCGCCGCTGCCGGAGACCAGAAGCGATGTCGCGCCGTCGTCCGTCGCGCCGAAGGGCAACGCGGCAAAGTCCGGCAAGCGCGCCGAGGCGAATTAACGCGCCACGATCACGCCGATCACGTTCGGCGCGGCCATGTATTTCTCCTCGATCGCCGCCCGCGCGGCGGCGCGGTTCTCGGCGGTGAGGAGACCGCGCTTCTCGGCGAGGATCATCCAGCAATAGCCCCACCAATCCGTCAGCATGCCGTGGTCGTCGACGAGATCGTAGCCCTGCTCGGCGGCGAACAGGCGCGCATGCGCCTCGTCGAGCGAATCGAGCCAGGCGTGATCGTCGAGCGAAAACAGCTCGTCGCTGAAATCATCCGTGGTGTAGCCCCAGATCGACATGCATACCGCGTTGAACTCGCGATCGAGCTGGTCGTCGTCGATCGGCTGGCGCCGCGAGGCCTGGTGCAGCCGCGACAGCGAGCGGGCGAAATCCGCGATGCGGGTGAGAGCGAACTGATCGAAGGCGATGGTGGACATGTAGTCCTCGCGGAGGCTGGGAGACCCTAGATATTGTATTGGCACAGCGCCGAATCATAATGATATATCAAAGACTTGCTAAAGTGTTCTTAATTCGTTCTTGGTGGTTTTTAGATGGTCATCATTGGGCGTCGTCCTGGCGAAAGCCAGGACCCATTACCCCAGCAGGTCGACATATCGCGAGCTTGGGCCAAACCATGAAAGCTGCGGTCAGCTACTACGTCTACATTCTCGCGAGCCGCCATCACGGAACGCTCTACATCGGCGTCACCAATGACATTCATACCCGGCTCGAACTGCATCGCTCGGGCCGCGGCTCCAAGTTTGTGTATGAATACCAAGTCTTCCGTCTCGTTCATGTCGAGGAATTCGCCACGCCGCAGGAAGCCATCGCACGCGAGAAGCAATTGAAGTTCTGGAAACGCGATTGGAAGATCAAGCTGATTGAAGCGGAAAATCCGGATTGGAGCGACCGGTCCGACCTCATTTGACAGTTGGGGTAATGGGTCCTGGCTTTCGCCAGGACGACGATGTGGCGCGACCGAGCATCATCGCTCTGTCACGGATATGCCTGCCCCCCAAAGCAATTCGGGCCGCTGACTAGGTCAGCGGCCCGTTGAAAATTGCTTCGGAATGAAATGCGTCGGAGCTTGAAATGTTGCCCGCCCCACGAGCGACAGGGGTGTTTGTAAAGAACTCCTTAAGTTCTGGGAATCCGTATCACCACGGTGTTCCCGATTGCGCGTGAAGGCGCCTTGCGCGACCGTCAATTCGCCGCCGACAGCAGTCTGTCGCCGCAGGCGTTTGCGTAGAACTTGCCGCCGCATTGCCGCTTGATGGCGGCACAGCGCGCCGCCGGCGACGCGTTCTGCGCCACGCGAAAGCCGCACGTCAGGCCGTCGGCGCTGCGGCCCAATTTGCCCGCCGCATAGGCTGCGCTGGTCGCCGCGATGCACACCACGAGCAATGCCGCGGCCGCGATCTCGATCAAAAGCCTCATCACGCATCCTCCGCTAAATTGTCGCAAAATCTCGCGTTTCGCAGCCGATCGTAGCACCTGCGCGGGCGGCTTCGGAAGGTTCCCGGAGCGGCCCGGTCCTTGCATAAATTCACGGCAGCGCTGCATGGCCTTGTCCCGGACGGTTTCGATTGCCGTGCAACGCGCGTATCATTGCGTCGGAGCATGATCGGGGAACCGCGGATACCGGAATTTCCGAGGGACCATGCTCAAACAAGGCGACGAGAGCATGATGCCTGCCATGGCATCAGGTTCCCGTCTGAACGGCAGGGATTGGGCGTTGCAGGAACAGACAAATTATCCGGCCTTGAATCAGCCGGTTGACGAGCTGGCGCTGACCGAGATCAAGGGCGCGATCCTGGCCAAGCTGCGGCTTGCGATCGGCAAGGACGCCACCGTTGCGACCCGGCGTGACTGGTACAAGGCGGCGGCGCTGGCGCTGCGCGACCGCATCGTGCACCACTGGCTGACGGCCGAGAAGCAGACCTACGATGCCGGCGCCAAGCGCGTCTATTATCTCTCGCTGGAATTCCTGATCGGCCGCCTGTTCACCGACGCGCTGAACAATATGGGGCTGCTGCCGCTGTTCGAGGCCGCGCTCGGCGACCTCGGCGTCGATCTCTCGGACCTGCGCAAATGCGAGCCGGATGCGGCGCTCGGCAATGGCGGCCTCGGGCGGCTCGCGGCCTGCTTCATGGAGAGCATGGCGACGCTGGCGATCCCGGCGACCGGCTACGGCATCCGCTACGATTTCGGCCTGTTCCGCCAGATCATGAATCAGGGCTGGCAGCAGGAATATCCCGACGAGTGGCTGGCTTTCGGCAACCCCTGGGAATTCCAGCGGCCGGAGGTGGTCTACAACGTCCATTTCGGCGGCCATGTCGAGCATGTCGACGAGCGCGGTCGCGACCGCGCCACCTGGCATCCGGCGGAAACCGTCGAGGCGATGGCCTACGACACCCCGATCGTCGGCTGGCGCGGCCAGCACGTCAACGCGCTGCGGCTGTGGTCGGCGCATGCGCCCGACCCGCTCAAGCTCGACGTGTTCAACTCGGGCGACTACGTCTCGGCCAGCGCCGAGCAGGCGCGCGCGGAAGCGATCTGCAAGTTCCTCTATCCGAACGACGAGAGCGCGGCGGGCCGCGAGCTCCGCCTGCGCCAGGAATATTTCTTCGTCTCGGCCTCGCTGCAGGATCTGGTGAATCGGCACCTCGCCTCCGACGGCGGCCTGCGCAACCTCGCGCAGAAGGCGGCAGTGCAGCTCAACGACACCCATCCGAGCCTTGCCGTCACCGAGCTGATGCGCATCCTGGTCGACCTGCACAATTTCCGCTGGGACGAGGCCTGGAAGATCACGGTCGCAACCCTGTCCTACACCAATCACACGCTGCTGCCCGAGGCGCTCGAGACCTGGCCGGTCGAACTGTTCGAGCGGCTGCTGCCGCGGCATCTCGAGATCATCTACCGCATCAACGTGGCCCATCTCGCGCTCGCCGAGGAGCGCTTCCCCGGCGACATCGAATATCGCGCCTCGGTCTCGCTGATCGACGAGCGCAGCGGCCGCCGGGTGCGGATGGGCCAGCTCGCCTTCGTCGGCTCGCATCGCATCAACGGCGTCTCGGCGATGCATTCCGACCTGATGAAGGAGACCGTGTTCCACGATCTCCATCACCTCTATCCCCAGCGCATCACCAACAAGACCAACGGCATCACCTTCCGCCGCTGGCTGATGCTGGCCAATCCGCGGCTGACCGCGCTGTTGCGCGAGACCTGCGGCGAGGCCGTGCTCGACGACTTCTCGTTGCTCGATCGGCTTGAGGCGCATTCCAGCGACCTCGAATTTCAGAAGCGGTTCCGCGACGTCAAGCATCACAACAAGCTGGCGCTGGCGCGGCTGATCGGCGAGCGCAACAACGTCAAGGTCGACCCGTCGGCGCTGTTCGACGTGCAGATCAAGCGCATCCATGAATACAAGCGGCAGCTGCTCAACATCCTGGAGACGATCGCGCTTTATCACGCGATGAAGGATGACCCGGCCGCGAACTGGGTGCCGCGGGTGAAGATCTTCGCCGGCAAGGCGGCGGCGAGCTATCGCTACGCCAAGCTGATCATCAAGCTGATCAGCGACGTCGCCGAGGTCGTCAACAATGACGCCTCGCTCGGCGGCAGACTGAAGGTGGTCTTCCTCGCCGACTACAATGTCAGCCTCGCTGAGGTGATCATTCCGGCCGCCGATCTGTCCGAGCAGATCTCGACCGCCGGCATGGAAGCCTCCGGCACCGGCAACATGAAGCTCGCGCTGAACGGCGCGCTGACCATCGGCACGCTCGACGGCGCCAATATCGAAATCCGCGACGCCGTCGGCCCCGAGAACATCGCGATCTTCGGACTGGAGGCCGGCGACGTCATGGTCCGCCGCAAGCAGGGGCTCGATGCCTCTGACGTGATCCGCAGATCGCCGCGGCTCGAGCGCGCGATCCGTGCCATCGAGAGCGGCGAGTTCTCGCCGGGCGATGCCGCGCGCTTCGCCTCGATCGGCCACGCGTTGCGCTACCTCGACCATTACATGGTCTCGGCCGATTTCGATTCCTACTACGACGCGCAGCGTAGCATCGACGCGCGCTGGCAGGTGCCGCCGGCCTGGACCCGCGCCTCGATCCTCAACGTGGCGCGCATGGCGTGGTTCTCCTCCGACCGCACCATCCGCGAATACGCCGAGGACATCTGGCACGTGCCGGTGCACCCGACCGCCGCGCCGCAGCTGGGCAGCCAGCGCGAGGCGAAGGGATAATCCCGGGGCGCGGAAATCGATTACGTCCGACATCATTGAATTTGGCGCAGTCGCTGGGCTACTGCTGTTGCAGCAGCGTCATTGCGAGCGGAGCGGAGCAATCCATCGCTCCACATTTGCGGAGCCATGGATTGCTTCGTCGCGGAGCCTGTCATCCGGCCGGCCGGAGGCCGGACCGGGCGGCTCCTCGCAATGACGGCAGACGAATTCGAATTAGGGACTTTCATGCTCACCAAGACCCCGCACCTTTTCGATGAAGCAACCGCAGTGACTGCCGGCGACAGCCGCTGGCAGGGGCGCACCAGCCCGGACTATTGGGCCTTCGTCGGCCCGTTCGGCGGCTGCACGGCCGCGACCATCCTGCGCGCGTTGATGCAGCACCCGCAGCGCGCGGGCGATCCGCTGGCGCTGACGGTCAATTACTGCGCGCCGGTCGCCGAGGGCGTGTTCGATCTCGACGTCCGCCTGGTCAAGGCCAACCGCTCGAGCCAGCACTGGTCGGTCGAGATGACGCAAGGCGGCGGCGAGGTCGCGACCTTGGCGACCGCCGTGTTCGCCGAGCGGCGGCCGTCGTGGTCGCACCAGCCGGCCGAGTTTCCCGGCGCGGTGCCGTTCGAAGAGCTGCGGCCCTATCCGAAGCTCGCGATGACCTGGGCCAACCAGTACGACTTCCGCTTCGCCGAGGGCGAGCCGAAATTCGCCGGTGGCGGCGGTGCAAAGGAGCTGTCGAGCCCCTATTCAAAACTCTGGATCGCCGACCGCGTGCCGCGCAAGCTCGACGCGCTGTCGCTGATGTCGATGTCGGATGCGTTCTTCGGCCGCGTCTTCCACGCGCGGCACGAGCTGGTGCCGTTCGGCACGGTATCGCTGACGACCTATTTCCACGCCGATGCGGCCGACCTCGACGCCGAGGATACCACCCGCGTGCTGGCCACGGCCGACGCGAAAACCTTCCACAAGAGCTACGGCGACCAGCACGGCGAATTGTGGTCGCCCTCCGGCCGCCTGCTCGCCACCACGACGCAGATCGCCTACTTCAAGGCGTAGGCGCTCCGAGCGGATCGGCCACCGGCTCGCATCGTAGCCAAATATCCACATTGGTCTGCTAGGACCGGATTGCCTATTTCAAGGGTTGAGGGAACATTGGCGCGTCGCTTCTGTTCCACGCCTTTGGGAGCATTGCCGCATGTCCGAAGCCGACACTTCAAAACCCTCGCGCATCGCGCTGCTTGGCGTTCCCATCGAGATCGGCGCGTCGCAGCCCGGTCCGCTGATGGGACCGGACGCGCTGCGCACCGCGGGCATCGCGCGCCTGCTCGAGCAGCTCGACTTCAGGGTTGACGACCACGGCAACCTTGCAATCCCGGCTGTCGTCGCCGACGGCCCGGTGCCGGCCAATACCAAGTTCTATGACGAGGTGAAGACCTGGACCCGCGCCCTGTCCGAGCGCGCCTACTGGCTGGCGCATTCCGGCGCGATCCCGATCTTCATGGGTGGCGATCACTCGCTGTCGATGGGGTCGATCAACGGTGTTGCGCGCTACTGGCAAGAGAAAGGCCGGCCGCTGTTCGCGCTGTGGGTCGACGCGCATGCCGACTACAACACACCGGCCACCACGATCACCGGCAACATGCACGGCATGTCGGCGGCGTTCCTGTGCGGCGAGGACGGACTGGACGATTTGCTCGGTGGATTGCCGCGCGCCTCGATCCCATCCGATCAGCTCGCGCTGATCGGCACCCGATCAGTCGATCCGCTGGAGCGTAAGCTGCTGCGGCAGCGCAGCGTCTCGATCGCGGACATGCGCCAGATCGACGAGTTCGGCGTCGCCGTGCTGACCCGACGCGTCATCGACCGCGTCAGGGCGAAGAACGGCGTGCTGCATGTCTCGTTCGATGTCGACTTCCTCGATCCCGACATCGCGCCGGGCGTCGGCACCACGGTGCCGGGCGGCGCGACCTACCGGGAAGCGCATCTCATCATGGAGCTGCTGCACGATTCCGGGCTGGTGCGCTCGCTCGACATCGTCGAGCTCAATCCGTTCCTCGACGAACGCGGCCGCACCGCGCGCGTCGCGGTGGAGCTGATCGGCAGCCTGTTCGGGCTTCAGATCACCGACAGGCAGACACCGAGCAATGCGGTGCTGCCGGAGATGGGCGAGTAGCGAGGCAACACACTCAATGTCGTCCCGGCCTAGTGCGCAAACAAAAAAGGCGGCCACGAAGGCCGCCTTTTCAAAATCGCGTATCGCTTGCGCGGCTTACTCCGCAGCCAGCTTCACTTCCGGCGCGGCGGCGCGGACTTCGGCGTCGACCTGCGCTTCGAACTTGGCGAAGTTCTTCTGGAACATGCCGACCAGCGCACGCGCCGTCTTGTCGAACTCGACCTTGTCGGCCCAGGTCTTGATCGGATCGAGGATGTGCGGCTCGACGCCCGGCAGCGAGGTCGGCACCGCGAAGCCGAAATACTTGTCCGTGCGGAAATCCGCGTTGCGGAGCGAACCGTTCAATGCCGCGGTGAGCAGCGCGCGGGTCACCTTGATCGGCATGCGGCGGCCGGTGCCGTACTTGCCGCCGGTCCAGCCGGTGTTGACGAGCCAGCAATCGACATTGTGTTTCGCAATAAGCTCACGGAGCAAATTGCCGTAGACCGACGGATCGCGCGGCAGGAACGGCGAGCCGAAGCAGGTCGAGAATTCCGGCTGCGGCTCGTTGCCGAGGCCACGCTCGGTGCCGGCGACCTTCGCGGTGTAGCCGGACAGGAAGTGGTACATCGCCTGCGCCGGCGTCAGCTTGGCGATCGGCGGCATCACGCCGAAGCGTCGGCGGCGAGCATCACCACGTTCTTCGGATGCGGCGCGCGGCCGGTGCGCGAGGCGTTCGGGATGAAGTCGAGCGGATAGGCCGAGCGGGTGTTCTCGGTCTTCGAGCCGTCGTCGAAATCCGGCACGCGATCATTGGAGCCGAGCACGACGTTCTCCAGCACCGCGCCGAAGCGCTTGCTGGCGGCATAGATCTCCGGTTCGGCTTCGCCCGACAGCTTGATGCACTTGGCGTAGCAGCCGCCTTCGAAATTGAAGACGCCGTCCTCGCTCCAGCCATGCTCGTCGTCGCCGATCAGCGTGCGCTTGGGATCGGCCGAGAGCGTGGTCTTGCCGGTGCCGGACAGGCCGAAGAAGATCGCGGTGTCGCCGTCGGGGCCGACATTGGCCGAGCAATGCATCGGCATCACGCCCTTCTCGGGCAGATAGAAGTTCAGCGTGGT
This sequence comes from Bradyrhizobium viridifuturi, assembly GCF_001238275.1. Taxonomy (GTDB): domain Bacteria; phylum Pseudomonadota; class Alphaproteobacteria; order Rhizobiales; family Xanthobacteraceae; genus Bradyrhizobium; species Bradyrhizobium viridifuturi. Next base: position 177,512 of record NZ_LGTB01000007.1, on the reverse strand, counting down.
GAACACGCTCTTCTTCATTTCGCCGGCATAATAAGACCCGCCGATCAGGACAATCTTGCGGGCGAAATCGATCGCGACGACGTTCTCGGACTTGCAGCCGTGACGTTTCGGATCGGCGCGGAAGCTCGGCAGATCGATGATCGTGAGTTCCGGCACGAAGCCCGCGAGCTCCGACGTCTCGGGACGAATGAGCAGCGTGCGGATGAACAGCGAGTGCCAGGCGAGCTCGGTGAAGACGCGCGTCTTGATGCGATCTTCGGATCGGCGCCGCCGTAGAGATCCTGCGCGAACAGCGTCATCCTTCGGCATGCTTGAGGAAGTCGGCATGGAGCGTTGCGAACTGCTCGGAGGTGATCGACTGGTTGCCGGCCCACCACATGCTCTTGTCGGTCAGGCCGTCACGGACCGTGAACTTGTCCTTCGGGCTGCGGCCGGTGAACTCACCGGTATCCGCGCAGAGCGCGCCATCGGCCGAGAGCACCGCTTCGCCATTGCGCAAGGAGTGCTCGTAGAGCTGCGGCGCACCATAGTTCCAATGCACGCCCTTGAGATTTTTTAAGCCGAATTTGTCGGCGCCGAAGGCACCGTTATGCACGCCCGTCTCTTGCACGAAGAACCTCCTCGAACCCGCGTATCCTTGTTCGCGCGAATGTCGCTAGTCGCGCCCCGTCGCGGTGATGACCGTCATCAGAATATAGCCTCTCGGCCCCGGTCCGGCGACCTAATAGTGGGGATCGCCGGGCTTGCCAAGCCGGTCGAACGGCTTTTGGTTCATTCCAACAGGGGTACATCATCTGGCGCAAATACCGCAGCGCGAAACCCTTTCGCTTTGCTTTCGCTTTCGCATTGTTTTCGCCCCGATCGGGCGACGTTTCGTCGCCTTTCCCGCTACGAACAAGGCCTTGCGATGCACAAAGAGTGCCAGCGATCGGCGTGTGCGTGCGCCGATCGCTGCATAAAGCAAGGGGAATGCCGGGTATGCGTTTCGCGCTGAGGATGTGTCGTTGCAATGGACTGCCGCGAGTTGACGCTGCGCTGCACTGCCGAGCATGTCGCCCACGATCGTGTTGCACGCGGATAGCACCATCTGCTCGGCATCGAGCATTCGGTTGAGCTCAACATGCCGTCGTCGAAGCGGGGTGACTTCAATGCCCGGCATCGGCGAATGTTCCGCAATGTCTTGCACGTTGCGCAACTAGATCGCTGGCCGTCACGATCGATGGTAACGCAATCAGCACCTGACGCCCCGCGCATCGTCGCGCCGCGAGCCTCGCAATCCCGGTGATTTTCCGATCCAGCAGCAACGGAAATTCGCGCACCCGCGCCGAACCCATCAGCGATGACGTGACGGCCGGCACGAAATGATCGCGCTATCAGCGACACCGCACTCCGCCTCAGCGAAGGCGCAGGGAGCCGCAGCATGCGACACGATGCCTCGCCGGGCGCCGCAGCCCCCGGTGTCGGCAGCGAGTGCTGCCTATCCCTTCCGATCGCTTGCTATCCCCTTTGCTATCCCTTGGCGCGAGCTTCGCCGACGAGCCGCACCAGCATCTTGCGCAGCTCGGTGCCGTTGCTGACCCGCTCGGGGAAATCCAACCGCAGCGTGGCGCGGCCGGCCTGCATGTCCATGCCGTGGGGATCGCAGCCGGTGCACAGCCAGTCGGCACTGTCGGCGCCGAGCAGCCGCGTGGCGTAGAGGTTCATGGCTTCGCGGTGGTCCTCGTTCATGTGCGCCACCGCACCAGGCTCGGCCTCCAGCAGCGCTTCGGCGCCGCCGAGATCGGTCAGGAACTGGGCGGGCTTGAGGTCGACGATGCGACCGAACCCGGCGACCAGATGGGCGCCGCTTGGCCGGATCACGAAGAACGAAAAATCCTTAAATTCTACAAAGGCTTCCGCCGACGGCTGGGCAGCGAGATAGCGCCGTTGGGCGAGCTCGCGCCCGGCCTCGGCGACCTCTTCCGCCCTCCCCGCCAGCATGATCCGGGCGCCCTCCAAGGGATCGCCCTCGGCACGCTCGTCCAGCATCAGCGACACCCGGCTGTCGGCCAGGATGTTCTTCGTGTGCAGCGCCAGGCGGGAAATCAGCAGGATCGGCGAGCCGTCCGGATGGCTGGCGAGGTTGACCAGGGAGCAATAGGGATCGCCGGAGCCGGCCATCAGCGTGGCGAGCGCGCCCTGGCGGCTGCGGCGAAGCAGCGAGCGGGCAAGGTGGGCAGGATCGAAGTCGGCGGTCGGTTGCATGGGCCTAACGGGTCATTTTGAGGGCGATTCGGGCCGGTTCCGGATGAAAAAAGGGCCTGTTTTCATGATCTCAGGGTGGTATATGGGGTCCATCGCATGGGTCGCAGAAGCGTATTTTTGCGGAACTCGGTCACACTTCAGCCCAGCTTGCATTGCTCGTTGACCGCGTTCGAAGCCCATTTCCACGGCGCGTTGCCAGAGTGCCCGCCGTTTAAGCCACTCTCATTGTGAAAGCAGCTCATGCCCACAATCGCCTTGGTCGACGACGACCGCAACATTCTCACTTCGGTCTCGATCGCGCTTGAAGCCGAAGGCTACCGCATCATGACCTACACGGACGGCGCGTCGGCGCTGGATGGATTTCGCACGTCGCCGCCCGACCTTGCGATCCTCGATATCAAGATGCCGCGCATGGACGGCATGGAGACGCTGCGCCGACTGCGCCAGAAATCGGATCTGCCGGTGATCTTCCTCACCTCGAAGGATGAGGAGATCGACGAATTGTTCGGCTTGAAAATGGGCGCCGACGATTTCATCCGCAAGCCGTTCTCGCAGCGCCTGCTGGTCGAACGCGTCAAGGCCGTGCTCCGCCGCGGCCAGCCCAAGGATCCGACCGCCGCGCCGAAGGAGCCGGACGCCCGCGCGCTCGACCGCGGCCTGCTGCGGATGGATCCGGAGCGCCATACCTGCACCTGGAAGAACGAGCCGGTGACGCTGACCGTGACCGAATTCCTGATCCTGCAGGCGCTCGCCACCCGCCCCGGCGTGGTGAAGAGCCGCAACGCGCTGATGGACGCGGCCTATGACGACCAGGTCTATGTCGACGACCGCACCATCGACAGCCACATCAAGCGGCTGCGCAAGAAGTTCAAGGTGGTCGACGACGACTTCGAGATGATCGAGACGCTGTACGGCGTCGGCTATCGCTTCAAGGAAGCCTGATCTGCGCATCCGGAGCGGCTTGTTAACTGACAGGCTCCGCACGGCTGGGGTAAGCTCGGGCGACTGTCTGCTTCGCGGGACGACATCCATACCAACCGGCAGCTTTGCCAGTGCTTGATCGAACGCAGCTCGAGCAGGGACTGAACACCGAGGACGCGTCACAGCTCCTCGATCACGAGGCCGTGGCCGACGATCTGGCGGAGAAGGGCTGGCGCCGGCCGCTCGGCTGGCTGCGCCGCGCCGGTCAATTCTTCTTCGCGCTGTCGTTCTCGAGCCTGACGCGCCGCATCGTCTCGCTCAACCTGGCCGGCCTCGTCGCGCTGGTCGCAAGCATCCTCTATCTGTCGCAATTCCGCGCCGGCCTGATCGAGGCGCGCACCCAGAGCCTGCTGGTCTATGCCGAGATCATCTCGGAGGCGATCGCGGCGTCCGCGACCGTCGAGGGCAACACCGTCACCATCGATCCCGACCGGCTGCTCGACCTCAAGCCCGGCGAGAGCTTCGGCCAGCCGGATGAATCGGCGGACTTCCCGATCAATCCCGAGCGCGTCGCGCCGATCCTGCGCCGCCTGATCGCGCCGACCAAGACGCGGGCCCGCATCTTCGACCGCGACGGCGGCCTGATCCTCGACAGCCGCAATCTGTTCGCGCGCGGCGACGTGCTGCGCATGGAACTGCCGCCGCCGTCCGAGAAGCCGTCGCTGTATGAGAAGACCAAGGCCACGATCAAGACCTGGCTCAACCGCGGCGACCTGCCGATCTACCGCGAGCTCGGCCCCGAAGGCGGCAAGGGTTATTCCGAAGTCGCGCAATCGCTTGAGGGCATGAAGGGCAGCGCCGTGCGCGTCACCGACCGCGGCGCGATCATCGTGTCGGTTGCCGTTCCGGTGCAGCATTTCCGCGCCGTGCGCGGCGCGTTGATGCTGACGACGCAGGGCGACGACATCGACCAGCTGGTGATGTCCGAGCGCCTCGCCATCCTCAAGATCGGCGGGGTCGCGTCCGCCGTCATGATCATGCTGTCGCTGCTGCTTGCGAGCACGATCGCAGGCCCGGTGCGGCGGCTCGCCGAAAGCGCCGAGCGCGTCCGTCACCGCATCCAGACCCGCGTCGAGATTCCCGACTTCACCGGACGCCGCGACGAGATCGGCCATCTCTCCGGCGCGTTGCGCGACATGACCAACGCGCTGTACAGCCGGATCGAGGCGATCGAGATGTTCGCCGCCGATGTCGCCCACGAGCTGAAGAACCCGCTGACCTCGCTACGCTCGGCGGTCGAGACGCTGCCCTTGGCGCGCAACGAGAACAGCCGCGCGCGGCTGCTTGCGGTGATCGAGCATGACGTCAAGCGGCTCGACCGCCTGATCTCCGACATCTCCGACGCCAGCCGGCTCGACGCCGAATTGCAGCGCCAGGACATGGCGCCGGTCGATCTGCGCCGGCTGCTGACGACGCTGACCAGCGTCGCCAACGAGACGCGGCTCGGCCACGATGTCGCCGTCGAAGCCCGCTTCGAGGGTCGCGGGCCGACCGATACGCTCTCGGTGCCCGGCCACGATTCCCGGCTCGGCCAGGTGATCTCCAACCTGCTGTCGAACGCGCAATCGTTCTCCAAGCCGGGTGACAAGGTGCGCATCGTCTGCCGCCGCACCCGCGGCGAGATCGAGATCGTGGTCGATGATGACGGGCCCGGTATCGGCGAAGATGCGCTGGAGCGGATCTTCGAGCGCTTCTACACCGACCGGCCGCACCAGGCTTCGGCCAGAACTCCGGCCTTGGGCTTTCGATCTCCAAGCAGATCATCGAAGCGCATGGCGGACGGATCTGGGCCGAGAACCGCCCTGGCCCCGCGGACGAAGACGGCAAGCCAACCGTGGCCGGCGCTCGTTTCGTGGTCAGGCTGCCGACCCTATGAGCGAAAATTCAAGCGTGCACGCATCCGCCGTTCTGGTCGGCGAGCGTGCGGTGCTGATCCGCGGCCCGTCGGGCGCGGCAAGTCGCGTCTCGCCTTCGAACTGATTCTCGCCGGGCGCACCGGAGCGCTCCCGCCGGCCATTTTGGTGGGGGATGACCGTGTCCATCTCGACACAGCCGGCGAACAATTGTGGGTCCGTCCGGCCCGGCAATTGGCCGGTATGATCGAGATACGAGGCCTCGGAATCCGCCATTGCCCGTTCGCGGACGAGGCCGTGGTCGGCCTGATCGTCGACCTTGCTGCCGACGACGCCGAGCGGCTGCCGTCGTCGGAGGCGCTTCAGACTCGCCTTAATGGTGTTTTGATACCGCGAATTCCTGTAGCTGCGGGCTTCCAACCCCTGCCGCTGGTTGTCGCCGCGCTGACGACAACCTGAAAGTTCATGTTCCCGTAATCTTGCGGCCAATTGTGGGAAGGGAATTGGTAACCATATCACATCCACTATCGCGTCGGATTTTGCCGGCGCAGCCTCCCCTCTCTACCGCCAGGAACCGGGAGACTAGCCAAGATGCCCCCTTGCGCGGGGCCTCTGGATGGTCAAAGTGGCGCGTTCGTGCGGTGCACCAAAGGGCGCCCGCGAGGAGTTTCCGATGATTGGTCTAGTGCTGGTGACCCATGGGCGCCTTGCCGACGAGTTCAGAGCGGCGCTCGAACACGTTATGGGTCCGCAGAAACAAATTGAAGCAATTACGATCGGGGCCGAGGACGATTCCGATCTCTGTCGAAGCGACATCATCGAAGCGGTGAACCGCGTCGATAGCGGCGACGGCGTTGCGATCCTCACCGACATGTTCGGCGGCACCCCGTCGAATCTCGCGATCTCCTGCATGAGCCGCCCGAAGGTGGAAGTGCTCGCGGGCATCAATCTTCCCATGCTGGTCAAGCTTGCCAAGGTTCGCGAGGAGCGTTCGTTGCCCGACGCGATCGCGATGGCGCAGGAAGCCGGCCGCAAATACGTCACCATCGCCAGCCGCGTTCTCGCAGGCAAATGAGCGACGAGGCCCCGGGCGCAAACCATGTCGGCCCGGGCGTGCCTGCGGGCACCATTTCGCGTGAACTCTTGATCGTCAACAAGCGCGGCCTGCATGCGCGGGCATCGGCGAAGTTCGTCCAGCTGGTCGAGCGCTTCAACGCCGAAATCTGGGTGACGCGCGGCGGCGAGACCGTCGGCGGCACCTCGATCATGGGCTTGATGATGCTGGCCGCCGGGCCCGGCACCACCGTCGTGGTCTCCGCGAAAGGCGAAGAAGCACAGCAGGCGCTCGACGCCATCGCCGAACTCGTTGCCAGCAAGTTCAACGAGGAAGGCACGTAGGGCGATCCTCAGCCGCCACGCTAAGCGAAAGCCTCTCCCGGTCATCCTGAGGAGCGCGAAGCGCGTCTCGAAGGATGCGCGGCCCGGGCGGCGGCCGATTCATCCTTCGAGGCTCGCAAGAGCTCGCACCTCAGGATGACGGAAGCGGCACGAGTAGCCGGAAACGATTACTTCGCCGGCGGCACCAGATAGACTTTCCACGCCGTGGACGGACCGGGATGGCCGTTGAAGAAGCGCATGGTGGTCATCACCAGCGGCTCGGCATCCTTGGCGTGCTCGGCCATCCATGCCTCGCATGGTTGCAGGAATACCGGATCGGTGGTGTCGCAGATGCCGATGAAGCCGAGACGTTTGGCTTCGTCGAGCGACGTCAGCCCCGATGACCAGGCTTCGCCCGGCACCAGCGAGGCCGGATGATCCGGACTGTAGAACGTCATCGGCTCGCCGATGTCCGACCGCGCGACGACAACGGCCCAGCGCGAATGGAATTTGGCCTGCCAGGTCTGGGTGAGCTCACGCGCGAGCTCGGAGCGCGCGGCGTAGGTCGAGCGCCGATGCGGTTGGACGCGACCTCCTGCGTGGCGATCGAGGGCGCGGCGATCAGCGTTGCGATCGTGGCCACGAACCAGACCGCCGTGATCGAGAACAACGCCATGCGCGGGAATCTGAGCGAGGGGATCGCAACCAGCGCAAGCGGCACCAGGAAGAACAGCGGGATACCCCAATCGGTCTTGATATAGACGGTGAATGCCAGCGCGCCGAGCGGCGGCCCGATCGCGACGATCGACTGGATGATCCAGACGTTGAGCGCCTGCGGAAGGTTGACGGCCGGATTGGGTCCGCGCGACCGGATCCGCGCCAGCACGTCCGACGGCCGCCACGGCACTGACCCCAGCAACAGCGCGATGAGGCCCAGCACGACGGGAATCGCGAGCAGGCCGAGATTGTGCAGGATATAGCCGATCACGAGCTGGACGTTGAGCTCACGGCTCGACAGCGCGTAGACGTCGCCGGCATAGGTGAACGGCACGAAGTTCACCTCCTCGAGCCACACCAGGTGCGGAATCATCGCCACGAGCATCGTGCCGATCGCAACCCAGGGTGCCGGCGAGCGCAGGAACTGGGTCCGCTGCGGGTGGATCAGCGCAGCGAGCCCGATGGCGCCGATCATCGTCACCACCCAGTATTTGGTCATCAGCGCCAGCATGCCGGCAAAGCCGAGCCACAGGCCCGACTTGAAGCTGCGCTTCTCGAACGCGTTCAGATAGGCCAGCACCAACAGCGGCAGCGGCACCAGCTGCGCGAGGTCGGCGTTGTACTTGAAACCCTTGAAATTGAAGATCGGGTAGAGCGCGAGCATCACCACCATGAAGAACGCACGGCGGCGATCGACGACGCGCAGCGCAATCTGCCAGCACACCACGAGCGCGAAGCTGACGGTTGCCATCGCAAGCGCATAGGTCGACCAGTTGGTGACGGGGAAGATCCTGAACCAGACCCCGGCGATCCAGCCCGACAGCGGCGGATGCTTGCCATAGCCGAGCAGGAAGCGCTGGCCCCAGGCATAGGCCTCCGCGACGTCCATATGGACATCCTGCGCGGCCTTGAGTTTGACCAGGATAAGCGTCCAGAGAAACGCGTGGACCAGTGCGAAGCCGATCACGAACCACAGGCTGGTCCGGGGATCGATGGCGCGCGAGGCGATCCAGGCCGCGATCCGCCGGATCGTCAGCCTGCGGGTGGTGCGCCGGGCGGCAGGAAGAATGGAAGCGGTCGACATGGCCTGTGCCTGAGGCATGACCCGGAAAAGGGGAGCGTGGCTTTCCGAGGGATCATACCGAGTGGAAACGGACGTGCGATGAGTGATCGCTCACCAGCACATCGGCGCGCTTTAGCGCGTTTTTGTGGCCAGTGAAATCAGCTTGGCGTGAGAACGCCTCCAACGCGCCGTCACTTTTCGAGAAGCTCGGGCCGGTACTCGAAATGCATGGTATCGTAGTGATACCACTTGCCGCCCCAGATGAAGCCGTGGCGCTCGAAGATGTCGACGATCTCTTGCGGCATCCGGTTCTTGTAGGGGATGGTTTTGCCTTTGCCCGCCCACAGCCAGTAGTCCGAGACTTTCAGGTTGAGGTCGATCGCAGCGGCGTAGCTATGCATGCTCATCCGCCCGGTATCGGCGACGGCGCGGCAAGACAGCACACCCGCGATCGGAAACGCCGCGGCGCGCAGCGCCGGGTCGAGTGCGTCGATCTCGGCGGAAACCTGCTTCAGCCGTTCGGCGACGCCGTTAACCCGGGTGACCTGAACCGGCTTGCCCCAGGATTTCGACAGCCAGGTGATCGTCACCAGGTTCCGCCGGACCTCCGCCGTGTTGCAGTCGCCATACATCTTCTTGAAGAAGGCCTCGTTGCGGAAGCGGCCAGGATCGGCATTCACCGCTGGCGGTCCGGCTGACCCCGACGGATAGGACAGCCGCATCTGGTCGAGGATCGATGCATTGCGCAGCAGCTGATCGAACGGCTTGTCGGAGGCGCCGTCATCGACCGGCATCACCGTGCCGTCGCGCCAGGTGATCGTGGTGTCGTCATGGGTGGCGAGCGCATCGGGATAGGCGCGCACCAGGCGATCGAGCAGCTCGCTTCTGCCCTGGGCGTGCGCAAGCGGCGGCAGCAGCGCCAGCACGGCAACGATGCAGGCCGTCCCTCGCGCGGCCATTCAGCGTTTCCCGACCTGATCGATCAGCGCCACATTGGCCTCCTCGATCGCATTCAGCTTCGGATTCCAGCTGTTCGGCGCATACCAGGGAAAGCGCGAAAAATACGCCTTGAGATCGACGGAATCGAAATAGCGGCCCCTGCGGGCAAAGATCTCGTTGCGCGCGATCCGCAACTCGTCCCGCGACAGCCGCCGCAGATCGGCCGGCGTCAGCAGACGCCGGTCGGAGTCGGGGAAGATGAAACCGCTTGGTGCCGCGCCGCCGGATTCGAAGCGATCGATCAGCGCGACATTGGCGCTCTCGACCGCATTGAGCGGCGGATCCCATGAGCGGGGCACGTACCAGGCGAACCTGCTGAACCGCGCGGTGAGGTCCGGCGCGTTGAAGTAGCGCCCGCGCCGCGCGAAGATCTCGTTGCGGGCAATCCGCAGATCGTCCTTGCTGAGCGCCTGAGATCGCTCTCCGACAGCAGGCGGCTGTCGGAGTCAGGGATGATGAAGTCCGATTGCGTGCGCACCACCGGCGGCGCGGACGGAGGTGAACTCGGCGGCGGCAGGCTTTGCTGCGGCGGGATCACCGTAGCCGGCGGATCGGCGGTCGCGACCTGTGCCGCCGCGTTGCCGGCGAAATAGAACGAGCCGTCGATCGGCGAGGTCGAGACCCAGGGCTGCTGCGCACTGCCGGTGGCGCGCTTGACGACGAGACCGACCTGGTTGAATGCCTGGAGCACGTCGAGCCCGGGCTTCTGCATGGTGTCGACCAGCGCCCGCGTGTAGGGGCTGTGGCCGTCATCGCCATCCAGCGCGACGTTGCCGGGCTGGGTCGCGTAGGACAACAGCGTCCCCTCCGGGGCGCGGATCTGGGCGAGGCCGCCATCGGCGGCGCGCAAGCCGCGCCCGCCGAACGGATTGTTCCGGCAGGCATCGAGGATGACGATGTTGAGCCGCGTGCCCGCCCCTTCCATCTGCCGCAGCACGAGGCCGACATCGACCATCTGGAAATCGACATCCGCCTCGCGTGTCGGGTTCGCCGACACCGGCACCAGATAATTCGTGCCGCGCACCTGGATGCCGTGGCCGGCATAATAGAACAGCGCAACGTCAGCGCCCATCAGCTGGCTGCCGAAGCGCTGGATCGCACCATCGAAGCCGGCCTTGTCCAGATCGACCTGGGCCTGCCCGCCGACCAGCGCGAAGCCCAGCCGCTGCAGCGTCTCGGCCACCAGCTGCGCATCGTTCTTCGGGTTCTGCAGCCGCGACACGTTCTGATAGGTCGAATTGCCGACGACCAGCGCAACGCGCTTGTCGGCGGCCGCGGGCGCCGCGAACAAGATGGCGAGCAATCCGGCGGCGAGAAGGGTCCAGCGCATCGTCAAATCCACGAATTTCGGCCGCCAGACCTAGCAGAAACATGCCCGGAAATCGATCATTGCAACCCCGCCCGAGACACCCCCGTGATTCGCCGTCACACCCCTGCAAAATACCGCAATATGGTTGCCCGCGCGGGGGTGCGGATGCTATCCCGCGCCCCATGACAACTGCCCCGATTTCCAACATCCGCAACTTCTCCATCGTCGCCCATATCGACCATGGCAAATCGACCCTCGCCGACCGCCTGATCCAGATGACGGGCGGCCTGTCGGATCGTGAAATGGCGGGCAAGGAGCAGGTGCTCGATTCGATGGATATCGAGCGCGAGCGCGGCATCACCATCAAGGCGCAGACCGTGCGCCTCAACTACCGCGCCAAGGACGGCAACGATTACATCTTCAATTTGATGGACACGCCCGGCCATGTCGACTTCGCCTACGAGGTCTCGCGGTCGCTGGCGGCCTGCGAGGGTTCCCTGCTCGTGGTCGACGCCAGCCAGGGCGTCGAGGCGCAGACGCTCGCCAACGTCTACCAGGCGCTCGACAATAATCACGAGATCGTGCCGGTCCTGAACAAGGTCGACCTGCCTGCGGCCGAGCCCGAGAAGGTCAAGCAGCAGATCGAGGACGTGATCGGGATCGACGCCTCGGATGCGGTGATGATCTCGGCCAAGACCGGCGTCGGCGTGCCCGATGTGCTGGAGGCGATCGTCACCCGCCTGCCGCCGCCGAAGGGCGACCGCGACGCGACGCTGAAGGCGCTGCTGGTCGACAGCTGGTACGACGTCTATCTCGGCGTCGTCGTCCTGATCCGCGTCGTTGACGGCACCATGAAGAAGGGCCAGCGCATCCGCATGATGGGCACCGGCGCCGCCTACGACGTCGAGCGGGTCGGCTTCTTCACGCCGAAGATGCAGCAGGTCGATGAGCTCGGCCCCGGCGAGATCGGCTTCATCACCGCGGCGATCAAGGAAGTCGCCGACACCCGCGTCGGCGACACCATCACCGACGACCGGAAGCCGGTCACCGAAATGCTACCGGGCTTCAAGCCGGCCATTCCAGTCGTGTTCTGCGGCTTGTTCCCGGTCGATGCCGACGATTTCGAGACGCTGCGCGCCGCGATGGGCAAGCTGCGTTTGAACGACGCCAGCTTCTCCTTCGAGATGGAAACCTCGGCCGCGCTCGGCTTCGGCTTCCGCTGCGGCTTCCTCGGACTGCTGCATCTGGAGATCATCCAGGAGCGGCTGTCGCGCGAATTCGATCTCAATTTGATCGCGACCGCGCCGAGCGTCATCTACAAGATGAAGCTGACCGACGGCACCGAGCTCGAGATCCACAACCCGGTCGACATGCCCGACGTGGTCAAGATCGCCGAGATCGAGGAGCCGTGGATCGAGGCGACGATCCTCACCCCCGACGAATATCTCGGCAGCGTGCTGAAGCTGTGCCAGGACCGCCGCGGCGCGCAGAAGGAGCTCACCTACGTCGCTCCCGCGCGATGGTGAAATACGATCTGCCGCTCAACGAGGTGGTGTTCGATTTCTACGATCGCCTGAAGTCGGTCTCCAAGGGCTACGCCTCGTTCGACTATCACCTGACCGACTACAAGCCGGCGGACCTGGTCAAGATGCAGATCCTGGTCAACGCCGAGCCGGTCGACGCGCTGTCGATGCTGGTGCATCGGACCCGCGCCGAAGGCCGCGGCCGCGCCATGGTCGAGAAGATGAAGGAGCTGATCCCGCCGCACATGTTCCAGATCCCGATCCAGGCGGCGATCGGCGGCAAGGTGATCGCGCGCGAAACCGTCCGCGCGCTGCGCAAGGACGTCACCGCGAAGTGCTACGGCGGCGACATCACGCGCAAACGCAAGCTTCTGGAGAAGCAGAAGGAAGGCAAGAAGAAGATGCGGCAATTCGGCAAGGTCGACATTCCGCAGGAAGCCTTCATCGCCGCACTCAAGGTGGACAGCTGAGGCGACGGCGCCGGCGCACCTTTGCCGGTTCTTGTCCCAGCAACAAAACGCACCATGATTTGAATCGCCACGGCGCGGCGCGCCGACTAAGCTCCGGTCATGTTGCGCATTTTGTCTCTCCTCGTCGTCATCCTCGCACTGCTGCAGCCGGACCTGAGCTCGGCCGCCTCCTCGAAGAAGCGGCACGGCTCTACCCGCTGGCATGGCTATGGCTTCCTGCCCGGCTATCGGCAGCCGCCCAATCAGACCATTCCGGTGCTCGGCCCGCGCGGCGCCACCCGCGGCTACCCGGACTATTCGCCGCAATATTGGTATGGCGGGGACTGGCATTACTTCGGCCGCCCCGGATTCCATGGCGGAGGCCGCTACAATGGCGGCAGCTACGGCCCGTGCTGGGTCTGGACACCGATCGGGCGCGCCTGGCAGTGCGGGTAGAGCATGATCCGGACAAGCGCGAAGCGGTTTTCCGGAAAGATCATGCTTAAACAACAAGCTAAAGCGCGATGGCGATCTAGCCCAATCTCATCCCGCTTTAGCCGCGCGTCGCTGCGACATCTCGCGCACGCAACTCACAATCCACTGATCCCGGAATAAGAGGCATGTTGCCCGTCATATTGCCCCTGGACCCCGGATAGGCCACCATCCCCCTGCGCGCACCACAAAAGACAACAGCGCCGGGGAAACGCATGAGCAAGGCCGCTCGGTTCGATTATGGCTGGGTCGTCGTCGGCGCGGGCGCGCTGATGACCTGCGTCGGCTTCGGCACCATGCTGTCGCTCGCCGTGTTCCTGCAACCGATCTCGGATGCGATGGGCTGGTCGCGCGCCGGCGTATCGGCGGCGGCGACGCTGGACTTCCTCTGCATGGGTTTTGCGGCGTTCGCCTGGGGCGCGCTGTCCGATCGCTTCGGCACCCGCATCGTGGTGCTGGCCGGCAGCCTGCTGCTCGGGCTTGGCCTCGTGACCGCAAGCTACGCGCAGACCCTGTGGCAATTCCAGCTCTGCTTCGGCGTGCTGATCGGGATCGCCGCCGGCAGCTTCTATGCGCCGATGATGGCGCTCGCCAGCGCCTGGATCGACAAGCATCGCAGCCTCGCCGTCGCACTGGTGTCGGCCGGCATGGGCGTCTCGCCCGTCACCGTCGCACCCTCGGCGAGCTGGCTGATCACGGCCTATGACTGGCGCTTTGCGATGCTCGTGATCGGCATCGCCGCCTGGGCGCTGTTGATCCCCGCATCGTTCCTGGTGCGCCCGGCACCGCAGGGAACGAACGTTGCGATCCCAGCGGGTGCGAGCGCGCCGCAAACCGAATGGACCGTGGCGCAGGCGCTGCGCACGCCGCAGTTCATCACGCTGGCGCTCGCGCATTTCGCTTGCTGCGCGGCGCATTCGGGGCCGATCTTCCACATGGTGTCCTACGCCATGGTCTGCGGCATCGCGCCGCTCACCGCGGTGACCGTCTACAGCCTCGCCGGCTTCTCCGGGCTCGGCGGGCGTCTGCTGCTCGGCGTGCTGGCGGATCGGCTCGGCGCCAAGCCGGTTTTGGTCGGCGGCCTCCTGGTGCAGGCGCTGTCGATCGCGACGTATCTCGCGGTGGCGCAGCTCGGCGAGTTCTACGCACTGTCGGTCGTGTTCGGCCTCGCCTATGGCGGCGTGATGCCGCTCTACGCCGTGCTGGTGCGCGAGTTCTTCGGCGCGCGCATCATGGGCACGGTGTTCGGCGCGGTGTCGGCCTTTGCGAGCCTCGGCATGGCGCTCGGGCCGTGGGCCGGTGGCTACGTGTTCGACACGTTCCATGGCTACACATGGCTGCACGCCGGTTCCTTCGCGATCGGCCTCGCCGCGGTCGCCGTCGCGCTGAGCTTCTCGACCAAGCGCCGGCCCTCGCTCGATCTCGGCCGCGCCGCCGCCTGAGCGCCGATGCGTTCGCCGCGCTCGCGTCATCAGTGACGGATAGCTGATCTGCATCGGCGCCGTCCCGCCTTGCCCTCCCCTGCCGGATGGGTCACCATCGTGCGCCCTCAACAAGAATGTCAGAACGGGCCGAGGAAAAGCATGAACAGGCCGCAGGGAGTAGACCTTGTCGAGCGGGCACGCGCGCTGGCGCCGCTGATCATTGCCGAAGCCGACGAGATCGAACGGACCCGGCGGCTGACGCCGTCCGTCACCGCGGCGCTGGTCGAGAACGGGCTGTATCGCGCGCTGCTGCCGAAGCGCTTCGGCGGCGCCGAGGCGACGCTGGACGCCTTCATGCAGATGCAGGAGGAGATCGCCAAGGCCGATGCGTCGACCGCCTGGTGCCTCGGCCAGTGCAGCGTCTGCGCGATGACCGCGGCCTATCTCGAGCCCGACGTGGCCAATGAGATCTTCAACACCGCGCCCGGCATCCTGGCCTGGGGCGCAATCGCGCATGAGGTCCGTGCCGAGCCCGGCGGCTACCGCGCCAGCGCGCGCTGGGATTTCGCCTCGGGCTCGCGGCAGGCGAGCTGGCTCGGCGCCCATGTCCGTGTCGTCGAGGCCGACGGTTCTCCGCGCAAGAAGACCGACGGCTCGCCGGAGATTCGCACCATCTTGTTCCCGATGTCGTCAGCTGTGATGTACGACGTCTGGGACGTGATCGGCCTCAAAGGCACCGGCACCGATTCCTATTCGGTCGACAACCTCTTCATCCCGGAGAAATTCGCCGCACTGCGCGACGATCCCGGCGCGTGCCGCGAGGGAGGGCCGCTCTACAAGCTCACCACCAACATGGTGTTCAGCATGGGCTTTGCGGCGACCGCGCTCGGCGTCGCCCGCGCGACGCTGGATGCGGCGACCGAGCTCGCGCGGGGCAAGACTCCGCAAGGCCTGAAAGCGATGCGCGACAACAACGCGGTGCAGGGCCAGATCGGCCGCACCGAGGCCAGCCTGCGCGCCGCGCGCGCCTATCTGTACGCAACCGCACACGACGTCTGGAGCGATCTTGCGAGCGGCGGTCCCATCACCGAGGCGCACCGCATCGCGATCCGCATCGCCTCGACCTGGACCATCCACCAGTCGGCCTCCGTGGTCGACATCGCCTATCACATTTCGGGGGCCACCGCGGTGTTCGCCAAGAATCCGTTCGAGCGAAGGTTTCGTGACATGCACGCGATCGCGCAGCAGATCCAGGCCCGCGACACCCAGTATGAGGATGCCGGCAAGGCGATCCTGTCGGGCAATCTCGCAGCCCCGCCGACGGCGCGCTGAAGTCAGATTTGAACCGGGGCGCGTGCTCAAATCGTTCGAGCGCTCGGCCTAAACTGTGTCAAGGCAACACCAGAGATCGCCAGCAGCGCACCAATAATCAACTTCGGAGTCATCGGCTCGCCAAGGAACAATGCGCTCGACATGAGGGCGAACACCGGCAGGAGCAGACTGAACGGGGCGACCCGCCCCATGGAGCAGCGAGCGATCAGCCAGAACCAAAGGCCAAATCCGACAATCCCTCCGATGAAAATTGTGTAGGCGAGTGCCAGCCAGCCACGTTCATCCGCAGCAACGAGGCTCGCCAGTTGTCCATATTCAAGCAGCAACGACATCAGCATCACCTGCGGCACCGTGAACAGCGACGACCACCCCATCAACATCAAGGGGTCAAAAGGGCCGTAGCGTTTCGTCAGGACGTTGGATACCGCGAACGCGAAGGCAGCTCCGATCACCAGCAGCAGTGGCAGCCCGTTTGCCGACAGGCCGGGCTCCGCCCTCAACACAAAGACGCCGGCGAATGCAAGCGCTACTCCCGAGACGGTCGTGAGAGACGGCCTCTCCGCAAGCAGCGGCCACGCCAACAGGACCATGAAGGGCGTGGAGAGCAGATATGCAACAGCCGTCATGCTTCCTGAGCCGAGCCCAAGACCCACGTAGAAGAGCCCGAAATTCAGTCCACCGAGAAAGAACGAGATAGCTGCGATAGGACGCAACTGTTCACGCGTGGGCTTTTTGACGAACGGAATGAGCAGGAGCGCGGTGGCGAGGAAACGCAGCGCAAGGAAGAAGAACGGCGGAAACTCCGTAACGCCCACTTTGATGACCACGAACTGATAACCCCACAACAGGGGAACGGCCACCGCGCAAACAATCTGGATCGCGGACATGGTATTCTCCTTTAACGACCGATTGGTCCATATATCGGCGAGCCGATTGCGAGAACGGGCGGTGGATTTGCCTACCTGATGAAACGATCGAGCAGAGCGTCGGCGGCGGCGTGCGTTATGGCGCCCGTCGGCGCCGTCTTGCTGATCACGCGCAGCCCTTCAACGAAACAGACGAGAATGCGGGCAGCAATTGCAGGGTCGACACCGTCGGCCAACTTGCCCGCCACCTTCGCGCGGGAAAGTGCATCCGCCACCCGCACCTCCATGACTTTGAAGAAGCTCGCGATGCGGCGATTAACGTCAGCGTCGTGGCCGGCCAGTTCCATGGTTGTGGCGATCACCAGACATCCGCGCCGACCATGGGCGCCGCTGGTGCGGTCAACATATCCAGCAAGGTAGGCGCGCAGGCCGTCCACCGGATCCTTGCGAGGGTCAAGCTCGATATCTATCCGTGTCACGGCATCGTCGATGTAACAGTCGAGCGCGCGCAGGAACAGCGAGTGCTTGTCGCCGAAAGCAGCGTAAAGGCTGCCACGCGAGAGCTTCGTCGCACGAAGCAGGTCTGGCAGCGCCGTGGCGTGATAGCCGCGCGACCAGAACACGCCCATCGCACGTTCGACGGCGGCGTCCTCATCGAAACTCCGCGGGCGACCGCGGGGCAATGGCGCCGAGGTTCGGTTGTTCATCAGAGAAATATAGACCAAACGGTCTTTAAATCAAGCAGCCGCTTTGGACCTGCTCGACCAATTTCAACGCAGGTTCGCGATGTCCGCTTGTTCTCCCGAAGCACCTTGCGGAGAACCGCTTGGCACTTTCCCGGATCATGCTTCAGCGCATGGTACGAAAGTAGGCACCGGCGACGATGGTCCGGCGCGAATTTTCGGCGGCGCAACATCCGGTTGTTAAGCTTTTTCTGGGAGTTTGCGGACGGCGCTAATGCCTGGAGTTCCGCTGGTCCCATGTTCACGCTTCGATCGATTGCCGCCCGCCTGATCCTGGCGATTTCACTGACCGTCGCAGTCGCCTGCGCCATCCTCGGCGGCTTCTCGATCAGCCAGCAGCGCGCACTGACCCGGCTCGCGCTCGATCAGCAGCTCAAGCTGCAATATGACAGCGTCATTGCGGCGATCGACTATGAAGGCCGCACTGCGCTTGCAGTCTCGGCAGCCATCGCCGCCCTGCCGCCGGTCGAGGATGCCATCGCCAAGGGCGATCGCGATGGGCTCGGCAAGCTGCTCGGCGCTCCCTGGGCGTCGATCAAGGCGCAGGGCATCCCGCTGATCTCGTTCTGGCAGGCCCCGGCGACGAGCTTCTACCGGGTCCACGCGCCGAAAACCTTCGGCGACGACGCCTCGACGCGGCGCACCACGGTGGTGGAATCGATCAAGGCCGGCAAACCAATCGTCGGCGTCGAGCCGGGCCGCGAGGCGCTTTCGATCTTCGGCATGACCCCGGTCATGCGCGACGGCAAGACCCTGGGCAACGTCGACATCGGCGTCGCCTTCGGCAAGGAATTCGTCGACCGCGCCAAGAAGCGCTTCGGCATCGACCTCGCGGTGCATTCGTTCGACGGCCAGGGCTTCAAGCGGCTGTCCTCGACCTTCGGCGACACCGCGGTCGCGACCCAGGACGAGCTCAAGAGCGTGATGAGCGGTGCCGCCGTGCTGCGCGACGCTGTTCTCGACGGCCATGCGGTCGAGCTCTATCTCGGCCAGATCAAGAACTATGCCGGCGAACCGGTCGCCGTGCTCGAGATCATCAAGGACACCAGCGACTATGCAGCCGCGGCGGCGAGCGCGCAGCGCAATCTGATCCTCGGCGTGGTCGCGATCCTGGCCGCAGCCGTGCTGCTCGCATTCCTGCTCGGCCGCGGCCTGTCACGGCCGCTCATCGCGATCACCGCGGTCATGAACCGCCTGTCCAGCGGCGACACCAGCGTCACGATCCCCGGCAGCGAGCGCCGCGACGAGCTCGGCACGATGGCGAAGGCCGTCGATGTGTTCCGCCGCAGCATGCTCGAAACCTCGTCGCTGCGCGATGCGCAGGAAGCCGACAAGGTGAAGGCTGCGGCCGACAAGCAGGCGCTGCAGCGGCAGATGGCTGACCGCTTCGAAGCCGACGTCAAGGGCATGGTCGCCGCCGTCGCGCGCTCGTCGGGCGACATGCAGCGCGTCGTAGGCGAGATCACCACCAGCGTCAACGGCACCTCGGAACGGACCGCGGCGGCAGCCGCCGCGTCCGAGGAGGCGTCGGCCAGCGTCAACGCGGTCGCCGCCGCAACCGAGGAGCTGGCGTCCTCGATAACCGAGATCGGCCGCCAGGTCACCCATTCCAGCCGCGTCGCCGACAATGCGGTGGCCAAGGCGATGGAAACCACCGAGATGGTGACGAGCCTTGCCGCATCCGCCGAGAAGATCGGCGACGTGCTGCGCCTGATCAGCGCGATCGCGAGCCAGACCAATCTGCTGGCGCTCAACGCCACCATCGAGGCCGCGCGCGCCGGCGAGGCCGGTCGCGGCTTCGCCGTGGTCGCGTCAGAGGTGAAGGAACTGGCGAGCCAGACCGCGAAGGCGACCGACGAGATCGCCGGCCAGGTCGGCGCGATCCAGTCGGCCACCGGCAATTGCGTCAGCGCGATCGGCGACATCAGCGGGACCATCCGCGAGATCTCCGGCATCGCCACCGCGATCGCGGCCGCCGTCGAGCAGCAGGATTCGGCGACGCGGGAGATCGCCCGCAGCGTGCAGCAGGCCTCCTCCGGGACCGTCGAGGTCTCCGCCAATATCGCGGGCGCGAGCCAGGCCGCCGGCCAATCGCGGGCGCTCACCGGCACCGTGCTGGATACATCAGGCCAGCTCGGCGATCACGCCTCCGCGCTTTCGCATAGCGTCGATACATTCCTCGCCGGACTGCGCAACGCGGCCTGAGCGATGGACCCGGCGACGTCGTGGTGTCGCTGATGGCGCTCTATATGACGTTCAAGGCGCTGTCATCGTGAGGCGCGGCTGACCCGCGCGCCGGGCAGCTTGCCCTTCCAGCCCAGTGCGATGATCCCCGCCATTGCCAGCAGCAGCCCGACATCGAGGACGAGGCCGACGACCCTTAGCACGGGCGCGCAAGAGTGGAACGCACAGCCTCCCAGCAGCGTCTCGGCGATCACGGCGAGCAAGGTGACGAAAAAGAATGTGAGCAGCAGATACAGCAGTGTCACCAGGATGCGCTGCCAGCGCGCCGGCATCAGGGACGCGCGCGTCTCTTCAATCCGCTCGGTGACAAACTGGCCCGGTCGCGCCTTCGCGGGATCGCGAATCTGCACCGTCGACCGTGTCACCAGATCGTGGATCGCCTGGTTGCGGCGGGTTGCCGCGATGATGACGAACGAGTACCAGCCGAGGAAGCTCTTGATCAGGAGCCGCGCGCAGGCCTTCAGGAAGCCGACATTGCCGCCGGTCGCGTCGTCGACCACGCGCAGATTGGTGAGATGATGCCCGACGGTGCCGCCGGTGAATGACACCAGGACCGGCTCGTAAAGCACCAGGGCTGCGATCACGGCGAACCCGAGCGCACGCGAAACGGAGTCGATCGCTACCGTGGACGCCACCAGCAACGCGCCGGCGATCGTCAGCAGCGTGACGATCCAATCGATGAAGATGCCGCGAAAGCGGCGAGAGAACCGCGCATAGAGCGGCGCGGCCGCCGCGGATGGAACGGTGCTGGCAACGCTCATCGGGTTCATCCCGCTCTCGTACGTCTCCTACCTATCAGACGAGACGATGACGGCGAAGGTTCAAGCAAGGGCTATCACGCGGCGGGCGGTTAGCCTAGTTTCTCCGCACGCCTGCAAAAGCAACCATGACCGGACCGATGAAGAAATCGAGCACCAGCGTGACGAAGAAGCCGCGCCAGGGCAATGCCGCCTCCGCAGAGACGCTGTTCGGCGCCTACCCTGCCCCCGTCAAGGCCAAGCTGCTGGCGTTGCGGCGGCTGATCTTCGAGACCGCAAAGGCGACCAAGGGCGTCGGCGCGCTGGAAGAGACGCTGAAATGGAGCCAGCCGAGCTACCTGACGCCGGAGACCGGCAGCGGCAGCACGATCCGGATCGACCAGGTGAAGCCGGCCACCGATCAGGTCGCGGTCTATTTCCACTGCCAGACCAATCTGGTCGAGACCTTCCGCGAGCTCTATCCCGAGCTCAGCTACAGCGGCAACCGCGCGATCCTGCTCGACGTCGGAGGCAAGCTTCCGGAGGCAGCGCTGCGCCACTGCGTGGCGCTGGCGCTGACCTATCATTTGAACAGACGAAGGTCTTAGCGATCGGGCGCAATCCTCTCCGCCGTCATTGCGAGCGAAGCGAAGCAATCCATGCTTCCACGCATGCGGGACGATGGATTGCTTCGTTGCTTCGCTCCTCGCAATGACGCGGAGAGTACAGAGTTTCTACGCCACCAGCGCCGTCGCGACGCGCTGCGCCTTCAGCAGGCTGACGACCTCGGCGTTCGGCCGGGCGCGGCTGAACAGGAAGCCCTGGCCCTCGTGGCAGCCCTCCGCGCGCAGGCAGCTCAACTCCGCCTCGGTCTCAACGCCCTCGGCGGTGATGGTGACGCCGAGCCCGACGCCGAGGCTGACGATCGACCGCACGATCGCCTGCGCGTCCGGGTTGGCGCCGAGGTCGCGCACGAACGACTGGTCGATCTTGATCTTGTCGAACGGAAAGCTGCGCAGATAGCTGAGGCTCGAATAGCCGGTGCCGAAATCGTCCATCGACATCCGCACCCCGAGCGCGCGCAGCGCATGCAGCGTCGCCAGCACCTGGCTGCTCTTCTCGAGCAGCAGCGTCTCGGTGATCTCGAGCTCGAGCCGCCGCGCCGGCAGGCCGGATTGCCGCAGCGCATCGGTGACCAGCGCCAGCAGATTGCCGGTACGGAATTGCAGCGGCGACAGATTGACGGCGACGCGCACGTCGTCGGGCCATTGCGCGGCGTCCATGCAGGCACGATGCAGCATCAGGCTGCCCAGCGGATTGATCAGGCCGGTTTCCTCGGCCACCGGGATGAACTCGCCGGGCGAGATCATGCCGCGCTCCGGATGCGGCCAGCGCACCAGCGCCTCGAGGCCGGTGATGCGTCCGCTGGTGAGATCGACCAGCGGCTGGTAGTAGGGCTGCAGGCCTTCGTTCTGGATCGCATCGCGCAGGTCGATCTCGATCTTGCGGCGGCTCTGGGCGCGCGCATCCATCTCGGCCTCGAAGAACGAGAAGGTGCCGCGGAAATCGCTCTTGGCGCGCGACAGCGCCATGTCGGCGCTCTTCAGCAGCTTTTCGGAATCCTCGCCGTCGCCTGGCGACATCGCGATCCCGATGCTCGCGCCGATCACCACCGAATGTCCTTCGAGCAGATAGGGCTCGCCGATCGCATCCAGGATCCGCCGCGCCAGCAGCACGGCGTCCTCGGGCCGCATCACGCCGCCCTGCACGATGGTGAACTCATCGGAGTTGAGACGAGCGAGCGCATCCTCCTCGCGCAGCGTCGAGCGCAGGCGCTTGGCAACCCCGCGCAGCAGCTTGTCGCCGATGCCGTGGCCGAGCGTGTCGTTGACCGCCTTGAAATTGTCGAGCCCCAGCATCAGCACCGCGACCTTGTCGGTCGAGCGGCGGGTGTGCTGCAGCATCTCCTCCATCTGCTGGCGCAGCAGGTTGCGGTTCGGCAGGCCGGTCAGGCTGTCGTGCTGGGCCATGAAGGCGAGCCGCGCCTCGGCGCGCTTGCGCTCGGTGATGTCCATCAGCGCGAGCAGCATCGCCGGCTGGTCGCCATGCATCAGCTGGCGCGAATAGATCGCAAGGTCGATCAGCGTGCCGTCCGCACGCACATGCTTCCAGGTCCGCGCCGCCTGCTCGTCGCTGCTGCGGCCGGCGGCCCAGGGCAGCTCGGGATCGAACGCCTGCAGGCTCTTGATCGTCATCTTCTCGAATTCGGCACGCACATAGCCGTAATGCGCGATCGCCGCGTCGTTCACCGCCAGGATCCGTTCACCGTCGAGCGCGCACAGGATCATCGGCACCGGGTTGCCTTCGAACAGCAGACGGAACGACGCCTCGCGCTGCTTCAGTTCGGTGATGTCGACGCGCAGGCCGACGATGCCGCCATCCGAGGTCAATCGCTCCTCGATCAGCACCACGCGGCCATCGGCCAGGACCTGCTCGTGCCGCTCGCCCGGCTGGTACATCTTCTGGAGCCGCTCGGCGATCCACTCTTCCTCGCGCCCTATCGCCTCGGGATAGTCGCCGCGCGCGACGCCGATGCGGATGGTGTCTTCGAGACGCGCACCGTGCTCGAACAGATCGGAGCTGCGCTTGTAGATTTCCGCGTATTTCTTGTTCCAGAGCAGATAGCGGCCTTCGGAGTCCAGGAACACGATGCCTTGCGGAAGGATGTCGACCGCCTCGCGCAGCCGCGCGTTGGACGTGCGGGCGTCGGCGATCGCCGCCTCGGCCTGCGCGCGCTGGCGCACCAGCTCGCCGATCTCGACAGCGGTACGGCGCGAACTGCCCGACAGTCTCGGCACCGGCTTGGGCCGGCGGCCCGGCCGGCCCGACAGTTTGGCCTGCTTTGGTTTCTTGATCTTCTTCGGCCGCATCATCGGCATCGCACGCCCCACGCGCATTCCAGTTCGGCGACATTTCTGCGATAAGTCTCTGAAAAATTGGTATCTCTTGACGAATAGCTGCGCGCGTTGAGAAGCCGCAGCATGCCTGCTTAGGAGGCGCGTTCACGCCGCGCGCGAGTGGCCGGCACTGCGCACGCGGCCGACAGCGCAGATTTGCAGCGCCAAGGCGCCGGAGCGTGGTGAAGGAAGAGTAAACCTGCGCCTGCCTGCACATGAATGCGCCGAAAAGCGCCGCCAGCGCATCAATGTTTGCCAGCGTGTGACAAGGTTATCGCGGGGTTAAGGCGCGAAGGTTAACCCGTCTTGCGGAGTCAGTTGGTGATCTCGATCCGCGTGCCGCCGCGGCCGTTGCGCTCGACCAGCCCATAGAGCAGCGCCGCGTGCGAGGGATTCAGGCGCACGCAACCATGCGAGGCCGGTCCGCCGAGACGCGTGAGCTCATAGGTGCCGTGGATCGCGAAGCCGCCATGGAAGAAGATCGAGTACGGCATCGGCGAGTTGTAGTACTTCCGCGAGTACCAGTGGCGCGCCAGCATCTGCGGACGGAACACGCCGTTCGGCGTGCCGTAACCACGGCGTCCGGTCGACACCGGCCAGTTGTAGCGCGGCGCGCCGTCGACGCTGACCGCCATGCGCTGCGATGATTTATCGATGTGAACGACGACGTCGGCTCGCGCCGGCGAGAGCGTCATCGTCAATGCGGCAATCGCGACGGCAATTGCCGGCCGCACGCAAGATACGCTTGTCATAAAAACGCCTGCCTGAAATTATTGCGCGCATGATGTCGCCCGCGGCGCAGTTGTAAAGTGGCGCGGCTCACATCCGGAACCGGAAGTCGCGGGTAATCTTAATCCGCCTTGTGGGCGATCAAGCAAATGGGATGAGAGCGCGGTTCGTCCAGCACGAATCCATGCTAGCCTTGCGTGGACAGAGTGATCCGAATGACATCCCGCCTGCGTCTGATCCCGCTCCTGATCTCCGCCCTCGTTGCTTGCACCATCTCCGCGCGGGCGCAGGACAAGGGCTCGCTCAATCCGCAGCCATTGCCGCCGCTCGCCAACCCTAACGATCCGACGATCGGGGCGAAGCAGCTGTTCGCCCGCAAGGTGCTGCCGGCAGCGATGCCGACCCAATCGATCGGCGGCTACACCAAGGGCTGCCTCGCCGGCGCCGCGCAGATGCCGCTCAACGGCGCCACCTGGCAGGTGATGCGGCTGTCGCGCAACCGCTATTGGGGTCACCCCGCCATGATCGCGCTATTGAAGCGGCTGGCGGCCGACGCGCACAGGGACGCCGGCTGGCCCGGCATCCTGGTCGGCGACATCGGCCAGCCGCGCGGCGGTCCCGCGATCTCCGGTCACGCCAGCCACCAGATCGGTCTCGACGCCGACATCTGGCTGACGCCGATGCCGGATCGCAGATTGTCGCGCGAGGATCGCGAGGAGATGTCGGCGGTGATGATGGTGCGCGACGACCGGCTCGATATCGATCCGCGCGTCTTCACCCCAGGTCATGTTCTCGTCATCCGCGACGCGGCGCGCGAGCCGGCGGTGCAGCGCATCTTCGTCAATCCGGCGATCAAGAAGGCGTTGTGCCGCGAGGCCAAGGGCGACCGCAGCTGGCTGTCGAAGATCCGGCCGTGGTGGGGGCACGACTACCACTTCCACATCCGCATGCGATGTCCGCCCGGCAGCCCGCAATGCGAAGCGCAGAAGCCGCAGACCGAAGGCGAAGGCTGCAAGCCGTCCGATCTCGCCTTCTGGTTCAAGGACTCGGTGCTGCATCCGAAGCCGCCGCCGAAACCGCCGAAGCCACACCCGCCGATGACGCTGGCGCAAATGCCGGCGGGGTGCAGGACGGTGCTGAACGCACCCGACGCCAAACATTCAGAGCAATAACATCTTCGTCAGGCGGCTATGCCGGTCGGCTCGAAGTAAGTTATGATCTCGCCTCGTCGCGCCGTAAGCGCGATCGCGCGATGGATCGGGGCCGCCGATCTGTTTTCATCCGTCACAATTGCATTGGATCAGACATGCGCAGATCGCTCCTCGCCGCATCGCTCCTGCTCGTATCCATTCCCGCCTTCGCAGCAGAGGAGCCGAGCGGTTGCGACAAGTTCAAATGGTCGATCGACCGCGCGCGCGCCGCACTCACCGCGCCCGATCGCGTCAAGCTCACCTCGGGCAGCGAGCAGGCCGCGCTGCCGCCAACCGCCATGACGCTGGCGCTGGTGGCCCCAAGCGATGCCAAATTGCCGTCGCCGCCGGAGCGCGCACCGAAGGACGGCAGCTTCGCCGGCTTCACCAGCTTCAAGGCCGCGCCGAAGGCCGGGCTCTATACCGTCAGCCTGTCGGCCGGCGCCTGGGTCGACCTGGTGCAGGACGGGCATTTCCTGAAGCCGAAAGCGTTCAGCGGCGCGACCGATTGTGACGGTATCCGCAAGACCATGAAATACGACCTCGCGGCCAGCCCTTTCGTGCTGCAGGTCAGCGGCTCAAAAGAGAACTCGCTGTCGATTGTGATCCAGCCCTCGGATGAATAGGACGATCGGTTAGACAAACGATCGCCTTTACCGTAAGCCTCAGCCTGCTATGTTCGCAGTGCGATATCCCCGAGGACCGTAAGTCCTGTTGGGGACCAGCGGAACAGCGCTTCCGTCCGTCGCGGGCCAGACCTCATTTAACGCCTGATTTGCGCGCGTCCGCTTGCGCGCGAACTTGCACGGAGCGCTTTCCATGTCACGAGTTGCCGGACTTTTCACCGCCTTCGTCATGCTGCTCGGCGCGATCCATTCGCCCGCGCGAGCCGAGGACAAGACGCTCACCGTGTTCGCCGCGGCCTCGATGAAGAACGCGCTCGATGAGATCGATGCCGCCTATACCGCCAAGACCGGCGTCAAGATCAGCGCCAGCTATGCGGCGAGCTCCGCACTGGCGAAGCAGATCGAGCAGGGCGCGCCGGCCGACGTGTTCGTCTCCGCCGACACCGACTGGATGGACTATGCGATCAAGCACAAGGACATCAACGAGCCGACGCGGGTCAACCTGCTCGGCAACTCGATCGTGCTGATCGCGCCGAAGGATTCCAAAATCGATAACGTCAACATCGGACCCGGCTTCGATCTCGCCAAGCTCGCCGGTGACGGCAGGATCGCAACCGGCGACGTCAAGGCGGTGCCGGTCGGCAAATACGCCAAGGCCACGCTGGAGAAGCTCGGCGCCTGGCAGGCCGCGGAGTCGAAATTCGCGATGGCCGAGAGCGTGCGCGCGGCGCTGACGCTGGTGGCGCGCGGCGAAGCCGTGCTCGGCATCGTCTATTCGACCGACGCAAAGGTCGAGCCGGGCGTCAAGATCGTCGGCACCTTCCCGGCCGACACCCATCCCGCGATCATCTATCCGGTCGCAGCGACGACAACCGCAAAGCCCGAGACATCAGACTATCTCGCCTTCCTGCGCTCGTCGACGGCGAAGGCGATCCTCGAGAAATACGGCTTCAAGTTCCTGATCAGCCCGACCACCTGATGTTCGAGATCTCGCCGACAGAATGGACGGCGATCCTGCTGTCGCTGCGGGTCGCCGTCATCGCAACGCTGGTGGCGACGCCGTTCGGGATCGCGCTCGCCTGGCTGCTGGCGCGGCGCGATTTCTGGGGCAAGTCGCTGCTCGACGCCGTCGTGCATTTGCCGCTGGTGCTGCCGCCGGTCGTCACCGGCTATCTGCTGCTCCTGACCTTCGGCAAGCGCGGCCTGGTCGGCGGCTGGCTCGCCGATCATCTCGGCATCGTGTTCGCGTTCCGCTGGACCGGCGCTGCGCTCGCGTGCGGCGTGATGTCGTTTCCGCTGCTGGTGCGGCCGATCCGCCTCTCGATCGAAGCCGTCGACCGCCGCCTCGAACAGGCCGCGGAGACGCTCGGCGCCGCGCCCTGGCGGGTGTTCGCGACGGTGACGCTGCCGCTGGCGCTGCCCGGCGTGCTGGCGGGAATGGTGCTCGGCTTCGCCAAGGCGATCGGCGAGTTCGGCGCGACCATCACCTTCGTCTCCAACATCCCCGGCGAGACCCAGACCATTTCGTCGGCGATCTATTCGCTGATCCAGACACCCGACGGCGACACCGCCGCCGCGCGGCTCGTGATCATCTCAGTCGTGCTCGCGGTCGGCGCATTGATCGCGGCCGAAGTGTTTGCGCGCCGCGCCACCGCGCGCCTGCATGGGCAATAGCGATGCTGCGCGTCGACATCCAGAAGCAGCTTGGAGAGTTCTCGCTCGCGGCCTCGTTCACCAGCGAGGGCCGCGTCACCGGCCTGTTCGGCGCGTCCGGCTCCGGCAAGACGTCGTTGATCAACACCATCGCGGGGCTGCTGCGTCCGGATCGCGGGTCCATCGTGATCGACGGCGAGACCGTCGACGATACCGCGGCCGGCATCCATGTGCCGACCTGGCGCCGTCGCATCGGCTACGTCTTTCAGGACGCGCGGCTGTTTCCGCATCTCGATATCAGGCAGAACCTCGACTACGGCCGCCGCATGAACGGCCTCGCTGAAGACCCCGCGCAGCACAAGCGCGTCATCGATTTGCTCGACATCGGCGCCCTGCTCGACCGCCGCCCCGGCAAGCTCTCGGGCGGCGAGCGGCAGCGCGTCGCGCTCGGCCGGGCGCTGCTGTCCAAGCCGCGGCTGCTGCTGCTCGACGAGCCGCTGGGCGCGCTCGACGAAAGCCGCAAGCTCGAGATCCTGCCCTATCTGGTCCGGCTGCGCGACGAGGCCGGCGTCCCGATGGTCTATGTCAGCCACGACGCGGCCGAGCTGCGCCAGCTCGCCACCCAGATCGTGATGCTGCGCGGCGGCCAGGTCACCGCATTCGGCGGTGTTAAGGTGTTGACGGCGGGCGGGTAGCTGGCCGTTTTTCCGAAAGTCGGCATAAGATAGCCCATCTTGTCTGCTAGGCCCGCGTCGGGACATCCCGATCGGGCATGGGGAAAGGTGCATCGTGCGACTGACTGGCTGGGTATTGCTGCTGATCGGCGGACTGCTATGCGCCACGATTTCGTGGGCCGCGCTCGGCTTCCTGCTGATGGGCATCGGCCTGATCTCGCTGCAGGTCGCCGAACGCCGACGCCACCCGGCGGGTGACGCCGTGCCGGCCGGCGCCGCGGGATTTACCCCTCCGCGCCTCAGCTCCGGGCTGCAGCCGCCGACCCTCGACCCGGTCACCGGCCAGGACAACGGGCCGCAGCGTCAGCCGCGCCGGGTGGCCTGGTCCGACAAGAAGGGGGATGCCCCCTACGACCGGCAGACCTGGCGCCGGCTGATCGAGAGCGATCCCGATCTCGCGCAGCTTGCGAAGGTGCTGACCGACTATGGCCCGCAATATGTCGATGAGCTCGCGGCAAGCTATCTCGCCGCCCCCGACAAGAGCCGCCTCGGCGCGATCGTCGACGGCATCATTGCGCGCGCCCGGGATGGCCAGCCGGCCCCGCCGCCCGCGCAAGCCGAGGGATCGCCGCCGCCGCTGCCGCCCCGGCCGGAGCCGCGGGTATCTGCCCCCGCTGCAAGGCCGCCTACGCCACCGCCGGCACCTCCGGCCAAGTCCGCCGATGCACTTGAAACATCTCTGCTCGCCACGGTCGAGGAGGCGACCGCCAGGATCGCCGCCGAACGCGCCGGTCTCTTCAAGCCCTCCAAGGATCCCGGCAAGGCGACCGACAGCCGGCCGTCGACAGCGAGCCAGCGGGAACCGCTGTTCGGTCGCGCGCCCCGGGATGCGAAGCCCGCCGAGCCGCCACCAATGTCGGCTGCACCACCCGCCATACCGGCGGAGACGCCGGCCGACCTCGAAGCATCGTTGATCGCCGCCGTCAGTGAGGCCGCCGCCAGGCGGGCGGACGGATCGAAGCCAGCCCCGATTCCGGAGCCAACGCAACCTGCGGTGAAGGGCGAGCCGGAGATCCGGGTCATCGCACCCACTGCGCCGAAATCCGCTCCGCCGCCGCTCGCCGACACGCCGCCGGCCAAGACAACGCCCGCGAAAACGGCGGCCGACAATCTCGACGAGACGCTGCTCGCGGCGCTGGCCGAGATCTCAGGCCAGAAGTTGAAGGATGAGTCCAAGCCGGACGCGGCGTCGAAGGGTCCACCGGCCGACGATGGCCTGTCCGACATGATCAAGAAGTTCGCCCCGGATTCGAACTTCCTGCGCAAGCAGTGACGGCGGCTCAGACCCCCGCCACCGACGCCCAGATGTCGGCGAGCTTGCGCCGGACGGTCTGCATCCGCGTCTGCGGCGCGACCTCCTCCTCTTCCTCCGGCAGGCGCAGGCCGACGACATTGACCCGACCGCCGCTGATGCTGCGCGCCACCAGCACGATCTCGTCGAGCGCAAGCTCGGCGCCTTCCTTCGGCGCGCGGTCGAGATTGATGTCGAAATAATCCGCAAGCGTCAGCTTGGCGGTGTTCTCGTCAACCTTGACGCCGTAGATCTCGGCGAGTTCGCCGAGCGTATGCTCACCGGACACCATGAAGTCGCCGAGCAGATGTGGATCGGGCGCACTCGACGGCGCCATGTCGACGAAGAAGCGATCGAGCGCCTCGGCACGCTCCGGCGGCGCCAGCAGATAGATGTAGTCGCCGGGCGCAACCGGATCGGCCTCGACAGGGGTCAGGATCCGCTCGTCGCGGATCACCAGCGTCGGCTTCGACCACGACGGAATCAGCCCGCGGCGGAAATACAGGCTCTTCGGCCGCACCGGATAACCGACCAGCTGCTGCTCGAGCTGGCCGGGCAGATCCAGTTCGACACGGCGCGGGCCGCGTTCGGCGCGCGGCAGCGCGACGTGCAGCTTCCGCGCCGCCGGCGCCAGCGTCCAGCCCTGCAGCAGCAGCGAGATGATGACAACGACGAAGGCGACGTCGAAATAGAGGTAGGCCTTCGACAGGCCGACCAGCATCGGGATCGAGGCAAGGAAGATCGCAACCGCGCCGCGCAGGCCGGTCCAGGCGATGAAGACCTTCTCCCGCCAGTTGAACTTGAACGGCGCGAGGCAGATCAGGACCGCGAGCGGCCGCGCCACCAGCATCAGCGCGAACGCCACCAGCACCGCGCCGCCGGCGCTGGACAGCAGACGATGCGGCGAGACCAGAAGGCCCAGCAGCACGAACATCACGATCTGGGCCAGCCAGGTCGCGGCGTCGAGGAACGTCACCACCGAATTATGCGCGCGGGTCGGCCGGTTGCCGATGATGATACCGGCGAGATAGACCGCGAGGAATCCCGAGGCATGCACGATCTGCGAACCGCCGAAGATCACCAGCGCCGCCGTCGTGACGAACGGCGCATGCAGGCCCTGCGGCAGCGCGACGTAATTCAGCGCAATCACCACCAGCCGCCCGCCGATCACCCCGATGACGGCGCCGAGCACGGCTTCCTGGATGAACTCCATCGCGATGTGCGAGGCCGAGCTCTGGCCGATCGAGATGAACTCGACCAGCATCAGGGTGAGGAAGATCGCGAACGGATCGTTGGTGCCGGACTCCGCCTCCAGCGTGGCGCCGACGCGGGGACGCAGCCGCAGGCCCTGGGTGTGCACCAGCAGGAACACCGCCGCGGCGTCGGTCGAGGCCACGACGGCGCCGACCAACAGCGATTCGGTCCAGTTGAGGTCGAGCACGTAACGGGCGACCGGCGCCGTGATCAGCGCGGTCAGCAGCACGCCGGCGGTCGCCAGCATCATCGAGGGCGCCAGCACGGTGCGGATACTGGCGAAACGCGTCTTCAATCCGCCGTCGAACAGGATCAGCGCCAGCGCCACCGAGCCGACCAGATAGGTGGTGCGAACGTCGTCGAACTGCAGGCGACCGGGGCCGGAATCGCCCGCCAGCATGCCGACCAGCAAGAACACCAGCAGCAAGGGGGCGCCGAACCGCAACGCCAGCAGGCTCGACAGGATGCCGGCCATCACCAGCACCGCGCCGAGCAGGATCGCTATACTGACGGAGTCGAGGGATGCCATGCGCCTACGGAAGTCTCAAATACTTGCAATTGCATCCTTATCGTCGCCACACTGGGACGCCAACCGATTTCTGCCCTCAGCGGCAATCCGCCCGCTCTTGCTCACCCTAGGTCGCCCCGACACTGTGGTGTATCGATGGTCGGGTGAGCGCCGTTGTGGGATTCTCTCCATCCATTCGAATCACATTTGCCTGACCCGCACTTCAAGTTGAGACTTTGCCGATGGACATGAGCTGGAAGGACGTCCTGGAATCGATCCAAACGGCGCTGCGCTCGGTCGGCGCCGAGGTCGCCTCGCCCTGGTTCTATCTGCAGTTCGGCATCATCCTCGCCGCCGCCGGCCTCGCCTACGCCGCCGATACCGCCATCCATGCGCGGGTCAACCTGTCCACGCTGGCGACGCGCTGGCCGCTGCCGCTCCGGCACTTCGCCCGCGTGATGGTGACGAGCGCCTCCACCGCGGTGTTCGCGGTCCTGATGGTGATCTCGCGCATCGTGATGTGGCACGCCACCTGGCCGAGCCGCAGCTATCTGATCGCGGTCTCCGCCAAGCTGGCGCTGGCCTGGCTGATGATCCGGCTCGTCACCTCGGTGATCGACAACGCCTTCATCGTAAAAACCGTATCGATCGCGGCCTGGGTGGTCGCGGCGCTCAGCATCATCGGCCAGCTCGATTGGGCGGCCGATACGCTGGATTCGTATGCGATCGTGGTCGGCGGCCTCCGCCTCACCCCGCTGCTGCTGATCAAGGCCGGCGCGCTCTTGATCGTGGCGCTGTGGCTGACCAACCTCGCCAGCAATTTCGCCGAAAGCCGCATCAACAAGGCCACCGACCTGACGCCGTCGATCCAGGTGCTGCTGGTCAAGATCATCCGCATCGGCCTGATGGTGCTGGCGATCGCGATCGCGCTCGGCGCGGTCGGCATCAACCTCTCCGCGCTCGCGGTGTTCACCGGCGCGGCCGGCGTCGGCATCGGTCTCGGCTTGCAGAAGATCGTCGCCAACTTCATCAGCGGCCTGATCCTGCTGGTCGACAAATCGGTGAAGCCGGGCGACCTCGTCACGATCGGCGACAATTCGGGCCGGATCAGCGCGATGAAGACCCGCTACATCTCGGTCGCCGCCGGCGACGGCCGCGAGTTCCTCATCCCGAACGAAGACCTGGTGACGCAGAAGGTCACCAACTGGACCTACACCGACAAGAACACGCTGGTGAAGATCGCCTTCTCCACCAACTACGACGCCAATCCGCGGCAGGTCTGCAAGCTCGCGATCGCAACCGCCGCGGCCCATCCGCGCGCCACCAAGGGCCGCAACCCGAACTGCATCCTGACCGAGTTCGCCGAGGCCGGGATGAAGTTCTCGCTGACCTTCTGGATCGCCGACCCCGACGGCATGGACAATGTGAAGAGCGACGTCATGCTGTCGCTGTGGGACGCCTTCAAGCAGGAGGGCATCCGGGTGCCCTACCCGGTACGGGAACTCCGCATCCGCGGCGGCGCGCTGCCGGTCGAGAGCGTGGTCGAGGTTTCCAGCTAAGGCATTTTCGAGCGAAGTGAGCACCGGTTCGCGTCAAGAAAACGCGCCAAAACAGGAATCTAGGACCCGGTTTTGCGCGGTATTGCGGCCGCTGTTCCGGATTTTGTCCTGAAATCAAGCTGTATGGATATTGTCCCCATGCCCAAGCTTGGCTTGCGCCGGGCGCGCCGATCATTAAATTAGGGCCTGAAATCAGCCCCTTGCCCGCAGAAACATCCCGCCCATGAGCTATATCGACGCCACCGACACCTCGCTTCGCAAGACCGGCCAGATCAAGCTGCACGGACCGAGCGGCTTTACCGGCATGCGCAAGGCGGGCGCGCTGGTGTCGAAATGCCTCGATGCGCTGACCGACATCGTCAAGCCGGGCGTACCGACCTCTGTCATCGACGAATTCGTTCGCAAGTTCGCCTTCGATCACGGCGCCTATCCGGCGACGCTGATGTATCGCGGCTATCGCTACTCGACCTGCACCTCGATCAATCACGTGGTCTGCCACGGCATGCCGGGCGACCGCCCGCTGAAGGAAGGCGACATCGTCAATGTCGACGTCACCTTCATCGTCGACGGCTGGTATGGCGACTCGAGCCGGATGTATGCGATCGGCGCCATCGCGCGGAAGGCGGAGAGGCTGATCGAAGTGACCTATGAGGCGATGATGCGCGGCATCGCGGCGGTGAAGCCCGGCGCCACCACGGGCGATATCGGCCACGCCATCCAGAGCTTCGTCGAGCCGCAGGGCATGAGCGTGGTGCGCGACTTCTGCGGCCATGGCCTCGGCCGCCTGTTCCACGACGAGCCGAACATCATCCATATCGGCCGCCCCGGCGAAGGCGCGCCGCTGAAGCCCGGCATGTTCTTCACCATCGAGCCGATGATCAATCTCGGCAAGCCGCATGTGAAGATCCTGTCCGACGGCTGGACCGCGGTGACCCGCGACCGTTCGCTGTCGGCACAGTTCGAGCACTCGGTCGGCGTCACCGCCGACGGCGTCGAGATCTTCACCCTGTCCGAACGCCACGGCGAGAAGCCGTGGGTGCAAGTGTAATTGGGTGCAGGTCTAGCCGACCTCAACAAACTCAATAGTCACTCCGCGTGCGCCGCTCGATCTCCTCGGGCGTGTGATTGTCGCCGATCGACATCGCGCAGATCCGCGACAGATGCAGGTAGGGCAGCCCGGTCTCTTCCGCCCAGGCGTTGAACTGCGCCTGCACCTTGGCGAGATCGCGCTTCGACTTGACCTCCTCCGCAATATCGAGCCCGGCATCGCGCAGGCAGGCCACGACATCACGCGAGGTGACGAAGCCGTCCCAGCCCAGGAAGCGCAGCAGCATCTGCCCGGTGTTGCCGCCGAGCCGGCTGCCGCGCTTGGCGAGCAGCTCCAGCAGCCCGATCTCGTTGGATGACGGCCATGCCGCGAGGAATTTGCCGAAGCTGCCGTGCTCGCGCGCGATCTCCTGCACGAAGTGGCCATTGTCGCGGACCGACATGATCTTGGCGCCGTTGCGCACGATCCTGGCGTCGCCCGTGAGCTTCTCCCAGAATTCATCGGGCTTGAAGGCGAGCTTGGCCGGCTGAAAGCCGAGGAAGGCTGCCTCGAAGCCTTCCCATTTGGCGTCGATCACACTCCAGGCGAAGCCCGCGCAGAACACGCGCCGGGTCATTTCGGCCAGTACGCGGTCGTCGCCGAGCTTGGCCAGTGCCTTGGCGCCGGCCGGCGGGTGCAGCAGCTTCTCCAGCGCCTTCGGCCCGCCCTTGCGCTTCTCGGCGCGCGCGCGGATCACCTTGAATGACGTCACGCCGCCCTCCCCCTTTCGATCTCGCTGCAAGCGACGGTAATTCGCCCGCCGCGCGGTGGCAAATCTCGACAGCATCAGCCCTTGCAAAACGCGGCCGGCACGGCAAGGTTGTGGCCGATGCCCGCCAAACCCGATGCCAGCAACGACGAGCCTGACGAGACGCCGCACTATCACGGCCATCGCGAGCGGCTGCGCGAGCGCTTCTATGCTGCCGGGCCCGACGCGCTGACCGACTATGAGCTGCTGGAGATGGCGCTGTTCGCCGCGATCCCGCGCCGCGACACCAAGCCATTGGCCAAGGCGCTGCTGAAGAAATTCGGCTCCTTCGCCGAGGTGGTGCACGCGCCGGTGGCGCGGCTGCGCGAGGTCGACGGCGTCAAGGATGCCTCGATCAACCAGATCAAACTGCTCGCCGCGGCGGCGGGCCGGATCGCCAAGGGCCAGATCAAGCGCAGCATCGCGTTGTCGTCGTGGAACGACGTCATCGACTATTGCCGCACCGGCATGGCGTTCGCCGACAAGGAGCAATTTCGCCTGCTGTTCCTCGACAAGCGCAACCAGCTGATCGCCGACGAGGTGCAGCAGACCGGCACCGTCGACCACACCCCGGTCTATCCGCGCGAGGTGATCAAGCGCGCGCTGGAACTGTCCGCCACCGCGCTGATCCTGGTGCACAACCATCCCTCAGGCGACCCGACCCCGTCGCAGGCCGACATCCAGATGACGAAAGCGATCGTCGACATCGCCAAGCCACTCGGGATCGCCGTGCACGATCACATCATCGTCGGCAAGAACGGACATACCAGCTTCAAGGGCATGAGATTGATGTAGTCTCGCGGCGTTGAGACGTCCCGCACCGATCCCTGCCCACATCGCGGCGCCTCCACGGAGACGATGATGTCGAATGCTCCCAGCGCGGTTCTCTCGTCCGACGAGATCGCTGCAATTGCGCGTGACGCCGTTGCAGAGGGACAGGCGGACCGCAAGCCGGCTGCATGGCAGAAGATCCAACCATTGCGGAAGGTCCAGCGCCACCAGCCTGAGGCTGCGAGGGCGTTGGTATGGATTGTCGACCAGCGGAGCCTCACAAGGGACGAGGCGGCGGACCTGCTTTCGGAGATCGCGGATGCTCACGATGACGACATCGATGTCCTCTCGACGCTTGGGCAATGCCTCGAAGCGGTGCGCGACATTGATGATCTGAACGCGCCGCCGCCGGAACACCCGATCTTCCAGACCACGGTCGAGAAGCTGGACCGCCTGGCCA
Source organism: Bradyrhizobium viridifuturi (assembly GCF_001238275.1). Classification (GTDB taxonomy): domain Bacteria; phylum Pseudomonadota; class Alphaproteobacteria; order Rhizobiales; family Xanthobacteraceae; genus Bradyrhizobium; species Bradyrhizobium viridifuturi. The sequence goes on along the minus strand of NZ_LGTB01000007.1, from coordinate 141,592 downwards.
GGCTCCATGAGGGGAAACCTGAGCAGGAGCAGATCCTGCGCGGGCTCGCCACCGCGGCGCGGATGATGGCGCGCCAGAACGATGCGATCGCCGAGCACAGCCTTCGCAAGGTGGTTGAACTCAATCCGCAGAACAGCTCGCCCCACTATAATCTGGGCCTGTTCTACAAGACGCGAGGTAAGTTCGCAGAAGGCGTCGCGGCAAACCGGGCTGCTGCAAGCCTGTCGCAAGAGGTCGTCGACAGCTTCGAATGGAACCTTGGAATCTGCGCCACTGGCGCCGGCGACGTTGAGACCGCATTGGACGTGTGGAAGCGGATGGGACAGAACATCGCGCCCGGGCGGTTCGCCTTGCCGGAAGGCGGATATCCGGCCTGCAAGGTGCGGCTTGCCGAGCGGCCGCTTGCCGAGCGCACGGCGGACTCTGACGATCCAGGCGAAGAGGAAACCGTGTGGATCGAACGGCTGAGCCCATGCCACGGCATCATCCGCAGCGTGTTGTACCGCGATCTCGGCGTCGACTATGGCGATGTCATCCTGATGGATGGCGCCCCGATTACCCATCACACCTATGGCGAGCAGCAGATTCCGGTCTTCCCCCATTTGGCAACGCTGCTGCGCCGGAACTACCAGTTCTTCGATTTCGCGGGCACGCAGGAGACCGCACGGCAGCTGGCCGACATCAGCGACGAATTGGACGGCGACGCCGTGATCTATTCGCACTCCGAGGGCTTCAAGATCATGTGCGCGAATTGCTGGCGCAACCCCGATATCGATCACGCCGATCACGAGCAAATGGAAAAGCACGTCGTCGTCGGCCGCATTGCCGCGCCTCCCGACATCGCGCCCGCGCGACTTCTACATCTGATCGACACGGCCATCGAGAAGCGCGGTACCTGCCAGCTCTACGCGCCCGATCTTTGTGCGGCGGCCGGACAAGGGGTGCGCGAGCGGATCGACAGACGCCGGTTTGCGCTGCTGGCGAACAACTAGTTGCGCCGTGGTCCTGGCGAATGTCGGGGCGACGGTGTTCGGTGTCATCACCCGCGCATGCGGGTGATCCAGTATTCCAGAGGCAGCAGTGCTTGAGCCGAGGGGCCGCGGCGTACTGGATCGCCCGGGCGAGCCGGGCGATGACGGGTGTAGGTCGGGACAAGATTCTCTTCATACGTCGTCCCGGCGAAAGCCGGGAGCCATACTCCGCGGCGGATATTGCTGAAGGAACTCGTCGTTTCAACATCGCTCAACAATGACCATTCGTGGTTATGGGTCCCGGCTTTCGCCGGGACGATACCGAATGTGTTGAGCGAGTGCTGCCTCGGCGTCATACGAACCACGAACTCTTGCCGCTAACATCACCCATGCAACGTTTTCCGCGCGGCGGCGTTTGTTGCAGGTTGATTTGTCAGTTGCAGGCCTTGGGGGACCGATGTCCGATTTCACGATTGAGGAAGGACTACCCTATCCGCTAGGCGCCCGTTGGAGCGGCCACGGCACCAACTTCGCGGTATTCTCCGCCAACGCCACCAAGGTCGAGGTCTGCCTGTTCGACGGCGAGCGCGAGACGCACCGCTTCGAGCTGCCCGAATATACCGACCAGGTGTTTCACGGCTTCATCAACGGCGTGCAACCGGGCACGTACTACGGCTATCGGGTCTACGGTCCCTACCAGCCCGACGGCGGCCACAGGTTCAATCCGAACAAGCTGCTGCTCGATCCCTATGCCTGCGCTCATGCCGGCAGCCTCACCTGGAATCCGGCCGTGTTCGGCTACAAGATGGAGAGCGGCGACGACCTCACTTTCGACGAGCGCGACAGCGCGCCGTTCATGCCGAAATGCGTGGTGGTCGATCCCAATTTCGATTGGGTCCAGGAGGCGCAGCGCCAGGACGTGCATTGGGACGAGACCGTCGTCTACGAAACGCACGTCAAGGGCTTTACCAAACAGCACCCCGGCATCGACGAACATTTGCGCGGCACCTATGCCGGTTTCGGCTCGAACGCCGCGATCGATCATCTGAAGGCGCTCGGCATCACCTCGGTCGAACTGCTGCCGGTGCATTCCTTCATCAACGACAGCAACCTGCTGGACAAGCACCTGACCAATTACTGGGGCTACAACACGATCGGCTTCTTCGCGCCCGACCCGCGCTATGCCGCCGATGTCGCCAACAGCCTGCGCGAGTTCAAGGAGATGGTGTCGCGGCTGCATGGCGCCGGGCTCGAGGTGATCCTCGACGTGGTCTACAACCACACCGCCGAAGGCAATGAGCGCGGCCCGACGCTGTCGTTCAAGGGCATCGACAATGCGAGCTACTACCGGCTGTTGCCCGACAAGCGCCGCTACTACATCAACGACACCGGCACCGGCAACACGGTGAACCTGTCGCATCCGCGGGTAATCCAGCTGGTGATGGACAGCCTGCGCTACTGGGCCGGCCACATGCATGTCGACGGCTTCCGCTTCGACCTTGGCACCATATTGGCACGCGAGGTCTATGGCTTCGACGAGCAGTCAGGATTCCTCAAGGCGATGAACCAGGACCCGCTGCTCGCGACCGTCAAGCTGATCGCAGAACCTTGGGACTGCGGCCCCGGCGGCTACCAGGTCGGCGGCTTTCCGCCGGGCTGGGCGGAATGGAACGACAAATACCGCAACACGGTGCGTGATTTCTGGCGCGGTGAGGCCGCGCCAGGCAGCCTCGCGCCGCGGCTGCTCGGCTCGCACGACGTATTCAACCGCGAGGGTCGCCGCACCTGGGCCAGCGTCAACTTCATCACCGCCCATGACGGCTTCACGCTGAACGACTGGGCGAGCTACGACAACAAGCACAACGAGGCCAACGGCGAGAACAACAACGACGGCTCGTCGGACAACCACTCCTGGAATTGCGGCGCCGAGGGGCCGACCGATAATCCCGAGATTCGAGCTTTACGCGAACGCCAGAAGCGCAACATGCTGGCGACGCTGCTGGCGTCGCAGGGCACGCCGATGCTGCTCGGCGGCGACGAGTTCGGCCGCACCCAGCGCGGCAACAACAACGCCTATTGCCAGGACAACGACATCTCCTGGTTCGACTGGAATTTCTCCGACGACGCCAACAGGCTGCTCGCCTTCACCAAGCGAATGATCAAGCTGAGGCGCGACTATCCGATCCTTCGCCGCAGCCGCTTCCTCTCCGGCGACCGTGATCCGCAGCTCGCCATCCGCGACGTGGTCTGGATCAACGCCGCGGGCGCGAGATGTCGCAAGAGACTGGACCACCGGCTGGATCAAATGCTTCGGCGTCGTGCTCGACGGCCGCGCCCGCAAGACCGCGATCGCCCGCGAAGGCCAGGACGACACCGTGCTGGTGATCCTCAACAGCTATGAAGGCGAGGTCGACTTCAAGCTGCCGGCGACGTCGGCCGGCCCGCACTGGTCGCTGCTGCTGGATACCAACGCGCCGGAGCAAGCGGCAGGCGCGCAGTTCGCGTTCGAGAGCACGTACAAGACGGCCGGGCGTTCGTTTGTGCTGTTCATGGCAGGTGAAGTGAAGTAGCGCGGATTAGCGCAGTGTAATCCGCCTCTCGGCATCGAGGGTCGTTTCGATCTCTCACGCAATTGGCTGCAGGTTCGACGCCTTCCGCGACGACCTTGATGTCGAATTGCTGTGTGATGCCACTTGGGTTCGTTGGAGCCACCACGCCGTGAATCCAGGATTTTTGTGACCTTAACCGCGCGACAGTGGCGGGCGCTTCATGGTCAAGAGCTCCGTCACATTATGCAGATCATCAGCCGATGAGATCGCGACTGTCAGCCATTTCCCGTCAATGTATGTTTTGGCGTCATCGTAGAGCTTGACCAATTGCGGGCGCCAGACATAACGCCGCTCGTCAAACTTTTCTCGCTCTGTTCCACCCATGACCACGATAGCCGAAGAGCGCCTGTATTCCGGCACCAAGGTGGTGAACGCCTTGGTCTTCTTGTAGCGCAGGGACCAGCCGCGGTTCTTGCCACCGTAGAGCCAGTCTGGCGCGAAAACTCCAGGGTAGAATTCGTCGATCCAGTTTCGCAGCTCGGCCCAATGCTCGAACGCCTCGGGTCCGATCCATTCGCGGACGGCACTCTCATCGGGCGGTGCTGATTTGTCGGTGATCCTGTCGCCGATTTGGGGGATCGTACCGGTAGGTAAAATCATCACAAGACCTCGTGTTGATAGTCCGGCGAAGGCCGGATGGTAATGATGCTCGCGTCGCCAAGAGCTTGCGGCGCGCCCTCAGAATGCTCCTTGCGATGCTCTCCAGAGCAGGGGGCATCGCGAGACGGTCTATTGGCGTTTGCGAGCACCGCAGGCCAACCGTCGACACCTCGAAACTCTCGCACGACTGTCAGATCGATCGCCGCCAAGGCCCTCTCCCTCGCCAATTCGGCTTTGTCTCGGTCGAGGAACGCAGTGGCCTGTAGGGGCAGAAATTGCTGGGTCGTCAGCCCAATGGAGCTAAACGCCAGCGACAGATACGGCCTTAGAAAGTCCGGCTGGTTGGCTCGGTCGCCGGAGAAGACGCCGCCGGAGGCGACGCCGATGAATACCGGACGATCGTTGAGCATTCCCACCTTCCCCGTCGGCGTCGACTTCATCGTGCGACCGACGCGCAGGATCTTGTCGATCCACGCCTTGAGCACCGAGGGGATGGTGAAATTGTACATCGGCGTGCCGATGACGATCGCATCGGCCGCCTCGACTTCCTGGATCAGCGCGTCGGCAAGATCCAGAGCGCCCTTCGGCGGGGCCGCCAAGCTGGCCGGCGACGACAGCGCGACCGCGTAGTCAGCCAAGGCGTGGGGCAACGGTTCAGTCCCCAAATCGCGCCGGGTGATGCTCGCCCCAGGCGCAACCTCGAGAAGCTTTTCGACGATCGCCGCCGAAAGCTGCCGGCTGTACGATTCCTGACGTGGACTGCAATCAATATGGAGGATGTTCATGTGATCGATCCCAATGGCTTCATGAGGTTGCGACAGGGACAGAGCTCAGATCGAGCCAGCCGGTGCAACGGCGGGAAAGTCCTTGTCGGGATCGAACACGTTGTTGAAGAAATTCGTCAGGGAGTACATCGCCACCAGTGCGATGATCTCGATGATGTTTGCTTCGGTGTATCCAGCATCGCGAACGGCTTTCAGATCGGCGTCGCTGACCTGCCCGCGGGTCTCGATGACTTTGCGCGCAAACTGGACGGCCGCATCCCGTTTCGGATCGCTGGCATAGCCCTTCCGGGCGAGAATGATGTCATCGGGTGGCAGCTTGGCCATATGTTCGGCTGTGAAGCTGTGAACCGTCAGGCAATAGTTGCAACCATTCACTTCCGAAACCGCGAGGCCGATGCTGTCGCGTGTCTTCACGTCGAGCGCTTTGCTTAGCGCGCCGAGCAGGGTGGCCCACGCGTTGAACGCTATCGGGCTCTGCGCGAAGGCCGCCATCATGTTGGGGGTGAACCCGATGTTCTTCGTGAACGCATCGAGAGTCGGTTTCGACTCGGCCGGCACCTGTTCCGGCTTCAGGGCTGCAGTTCTTGGCATCATAGTCTCCATGAGTGGTTGGGTCGCTTGATAATCATGCGAAGTCCAAGACATCGGCCACCGGCATGCGCGGCTTCTGCGGCCAGTTGCCAGCTCGCTCCGGCCCTACGGTCAACAGCATGACCGGGACTTCGTCTTCGCCCAGGCCGAACTCGCGGTGCACGGCCTCTGCGTCGAAACCGATCATCGGCGTCGAACCCAGGCCCAGCGAGCGAGCCGCATAGATGATCGCCGCAGTGCCGAAGGTCGCGGAGCGCACAGCCTCGTCGCGCTGCCGCTGGGGCTGATCGTCATACAGCCCGCGAGCGGGGATTTCCCATTCCGGCACCAGGTGCGCCGGCATGATGCCGGCTTCCACCACCGGCGCCAGGCGCTCGGGGACGGTACTGGCATCGGCCAACTGGCCGATGATGATGAAGGTAACGGCGGCGTCGGTGATCGCAGGCTGATTCCATGCGATCGGACGCAACCGAGCCTTGGCCTCAGGCGTACGCGCGGCGATGAAGCGCCAGTTCTGCAGATGGAAAGATGTCGGCGCGGAGGTGCCGATCCGCACGAGGTCGCGGATATGATCGTCGCTCAGGGTGGCGCTGGGGTCGTAGTACTTGGCAGCACTACGGCTCAGGATAGTTTCGATGACGGCGTTTGTCGGCGTCGGCCGCGTGGGTGAATGGGAGGGTTGGGTCGCGAGAGTGTTTCCGCTCTTTTCGGTCTGCGCGTAGATTTCCGCGGCTACGCCGGTTGCGGGTTCGGTGGCAGCGATGCTGATGCAGTTCATTGGGTGGCTCCTTCATCAAGTGATTGCGGAGCTCAACCTACGGCAGGGAATAGTAATTTCGAGACTTAATTGCCTCAATATAATGCCCGAAAGGATCAAATTGACACGCGTAGAATTCCCGGGCCGCGTGCGTCTACTCGCCCTTGTGCGCCAGTCGGCGCCATTCCCCCGGCGTCATCCCCATCCTCTCGGCAAACACACGCCGGAATGCCGAAACGGATTGATACCCAACCGTCTCGGCCACAGCCTCGGTGCTGATCGCTTGCTTCTTAAGTTCGTTGGCGGCCAAGCTCATCCGGAGATCGGTCAACAGGTCGAGGGCGGAGCAACCCAACCTGTCTTGAAAGTGTCGCATGAACGTGGCGCGTGACATGCCGCACAAGTCCGCCAGATCAGGCAGTTTCCAGGACCGTGTTGGATCGGCAAACATTGCCGCGATGGCCGGAGCCAGTCGCGGATGGCCGGCCAGGGCCAGCAAGCCTTCAGGGGCTTTCTCGGATTCGCTCGCCGCTCGCAGTACCAGTGTGAACAGAGCCGAAGAAAGTGCGTTGAGCATGGCGCGTCCTCCCGCTCGGTCGCCAGCGGACTCCATTCGCATCAACCCCACCAGACTGGCCAGTTGGTTGGACGCGGACCCGATGCCCTCTTCTCCGTGGCCGTCAATAGCCCGCGCCACTAGATTTGTCGGCATGTAGTTGCGGATCAGCCGATCATGGGGTGGCGCAATGAAGAAGCGCCCGCACATCAGATCGAGTTGCTCGCCCTCGCCGTCGTTCTCGCTCAGCATCCATCCAGCAGACCCCTGGCGTTCCTGGGTACGGATTGGTGCTTGCCCACTACCGTCGTGTAGTACATGCGCTGCACCGTGTGGCAGCAGCACGATATCTCCGCTCACCAGCTCCCTCGCTGTTCTCGTCTCCGGATCCTCGAAAATGGCTCGGCCCTTGACTATGACGTGGTAGGGAATTTCGTTTGCCGCAGCCGGGCCCCAGGCCAGACGCCATGGCGCACCGTAGGCGCAGCGGACCTCGAGCTGGCCGGTAACGGTGATGATTTGCAAGAGTTGGCTCAGCCAATCGACTTGGGACATACGACCTCGAAACGGTGAAACATCCTATCGCAACTTCCAAACCTGGCTCCGTACCGGGGTGGTTCAAGCACCGACAGCGGCCGAGGGTTAACTCGGCCGCTGTCACATGATGTTAGCGAAGGCTCTTAGGCGTTCGCCGACTTCAGCGCGCGCTCCCCGCTTTCGGGCGCGTTGAGCACGAAGGTGACGAGGAGAACAGCAACACCGTTCGCCCAGTAGTACCAGGCGTCCAGCCCATGCAGGCCGAGCACGAAGGGCACGGCGACGAAAGTAATGCCGACGAGGCGGTCAACCGCGACATGCAACCCATATGGCAGCACGCGGACTACACCGGTCTTGTGATTGGTGAACAGGGTCAGAATGAGGGCGGCGACGCCGGTTGCGACCGACACCCAGAGCGCCAGTGGATTGGCACGGCCAAGTCCGAGCAGGAACGGCGTTGCCATCAGGCTCAACGCGACGGGGTAGTCGAGGAAGGCGTGAACGGTCTTTGTGACGAAGCGAATATTCATGAGACTCTCCGGTTGATCAAGGACTGGGGACTTGCACACCACTCATATGGAAGACTATGGGTGACGCCTGGTGCCAATAACTTTGCAGATCGTCCCGATGGACCCCTTTGCTGCCCTGTTCGCCCACGTAACGCCGACGGCCCGGACGTTCTTCACCGGGAACCTGTGCCAGACGTTGCAGTTCACTGGTGTGGGCCATCTGCACCTGTTCAAGGCAGGCGCGCTCACGGTCACCCAGGACGGACAAGCTGACCTCGAACTCGTTGAGCCGACCCTGCTGTTTTTGCCGCGCGGGCGGACCCACAGTTTCGCAGTCGATCCCGAGCGCGGAGCCGACCTCGTATGCGCGACCGTCGAACTCGGGGGTGCGGAGGGCAACCCGATTGGCCAGGGCCTGCCTGAATGTGTGGTCCTGCCGCTCACTGCTCATCCGGCGCTGGGCCCGGTTTGTGATCTGCTGGTCGGCGAAGCTTCTCCGAAGGTGGTGGCCGCCAAGCGGCGCTCGACCGGCTGTTCGACTATCTCCTGATCCTAATCGTGCGCCACGTCGTTGAGAGCGGCGCCATTTCGACCGGCGTGCTCGCCGGGCTCGCCGACCCACGCCTGGTCAAGGCGCTGACCGCGATGCACGAGGCGCCGAAGAAGCCTTGGAAGCTTGAGGATCTGGCCGACGTTGCGGGCATGTCACGCACGCGGTTCGCCGATCATTTTCGGACGCTGGTCGGCCTGACGCCCATTGAGTACCTGACGGTCTGGCGCATGACGATCGCGCGCCAGCTTCTCGGCAAGGGCAAACCGGTCAAGAGTGTGGCGGCGCAGGTCGGCTACGACAGCGCCGCCTCCTTCTCGCGCGTGTTCAGTCGGATGACCGGGCAGCCACCGCGCGAGTTCGACGCGCTCCGGGATGGATCTCGCTAATCGATGAACTCGGCACTAAGCGTCCGTACAATCAACGGCATGCTCATGGGAGCCTTGCGGACGAGAATTGAAATTAATTGTTCCGCGCCGCGGATGTCCGGTCGGGGGTCAGAAGCAGCGTTCGAGGGCATTCATCTTTAACATCGATCAGGAAGCTACAAATGTCAGAGCTTGTAGGGTGGATTAGCCGAAGGCGTCATCCGCCGCAGATCGACGCGCAAGACGGCGGATGACGCTTCGCTCATCCGCCCTACACAGCCCACCCGCCTCCACCCAAAGGTCCCTCCCCGCGACCTCGTCGGCCAATTGACATTCGCCATCGGGCTGCCAGACTTCGCTCAAAATACAGGGTGGAGACCACTGGATGGCCAATCTTTCGGCCTCAAATCACGTCGCCCGTGTTTTATCGGCGGCCAATCAGGTGGCCAGCGTCGACACCGAGGCGCGGATTGCCGCGTCCTGGCGGCGCTGCGTGGTCAATCACAACCTCGATCCGGCCCGGCGCGGGCCGCCGCAGACCCTGACCGAGGCCGAGGTCCGCCACGTCGCCGAGCCGATGGAGGACCTGATCCAGGTCGCGATCCCGGAACTCGAGGACCTCGCCCGGGTGCTTCACGACACCGGCTACTGCGTCAACCTCGCCGACCCTAACGCCACCATGCTGGTGAGCCGCCTGCCCGGAGGCGACTACGACCGGATGTTCCTGGAATGGAAGATCTACACCGGCTCGAACTTTGCCGAGACCTTCGAGGGCACCAACGGGCTCGGCACCGCGCTCGCCGAGCAGCGGCCGATCATCGTGCATGGCGACGAGCATTTCCGCGAGCAGTGGCACATGTTCACCTGCGCGGTGTCGCCGCTGTTCGATCATGCCGGAAGGCTGGCCGGCGCCGTCAACATCTCCTCCTGCCGCAGCGATCTCGGCCGCAGCGCGCATGAACTGGCGTTGGCTGTCACCACGGAGGCGACGCGGCGGATCGAGCAGTCGTTCTTCCGGCGGCGCTACCGCGCCTCCTGGATTGCGACGCTGCCCGGCGACGGCCATGGCATGCTCGCCTATGACGACGACCGCCGCGTGGTCGGCGCCTGCCGCACCGCGCGCGGCATGTTCGGCCTGACCGATGCGATGATCGATGGCGGCATCGACCTGTCGCATCTGATCCAGTTCGACGATCGCGCGACGCGCGCCGCGGATGATCCGGTCACGCTGCGGCGGGCCGACGGCACGCCATGGGGCCGCGGCCACCTGGCGCCTCCGGTCCGCGCGCGTGCCTCCCGTCCGTTACCTGCGCCGCCGCATGAACAACCGGCCGGACAGTTCAGCGGCCTGCACAGGCTGGCCGGCCGCGATCCCGTGCTGATCAAGGGCGTCAAGCGGCTGATGACGGTCGCAATCTCGATCTGCCGATCCTGCTGCATGGCGAGACCGGCGCCGGCAAGGACGTGTTCGCGCGCGCTATCCACGCCGCAAGCAATCGCGCGGCCCGCAACTATGTCGCGCTGAACTGCGCGGCGATGCCGGAGAGCCTGATCGACGCCGAGTTGTTCGGCTACGAGGCCGGCGCCTTCACCGGCGCGCGGCGCGAGGGATCGAAGGGGCTGATCGTGCAGGCGAGCGGCGGCACGCTGTTCCTCGACGAGATCGGCGACATGCCGCTGGCGCTGCAGACGCGGCTGCTGCGCGTGCTGGAGAATCGCGAGGTCTGGCCGCTCGGTGCGCTGAAGCCTGTCCCGGTCGACATCCGCCTGATCAGCGCCACGCATCGTGATCTGGCGCGGATGGCAGAGGACGGCAGCTTCCGCTCCGACCTGTATTACCGGCTGCGCGGCATGGAGATCCGGCTGCCCGCCTTGCGCGAGCGCGCGGATCGGCGCGAGGTGATCGCGCAGATCGCCGACGAGGAAGCCCCGCACTGCCGCATCGCGCCGGATGCCTGGGCGCAACTGATGGCCTATCCCTTCCCCGGCAACATGCGCCAGCTTCGTCACGTGCTGCGGCTTGCCGGTGCCACCGCCGAGAACGGCGTCATCACCGAGGCCGATCTCGATCTGCCGCCGTTCGTCAGGCGCAGCGTGGAGGCCGATCACGCGGCGAGCGAGCGCGCCGCGATCGCCGACGCGTTGCGCGCCAATGGCGGAAGAGTGAGCGACGCTGCCAAAGCACTCGGGCTCAGTCGCGCGACCTTGTACCGGAAGATCAAGGCGTTAGCGATCGAGCTGGACAGCTAGGCCAGGACAGCACCTGCCGTTCCGGCCGCGCGGGAAAGGTGCTATCATGCGCCTTTCATTCAACGCCACGGAGCGGGTCCCATGACACGGTTTCCCCTCGCTGTGGTCGTTGGCCTGATTGCCGCGACCATTTCGCAGCCTGCCGTCTCGGATTCGACTGAACAACGATTAGGCAAAGTTCATTTCGCGACGTCCTGCAAGCCCGAGGCACAGGAGCTGTTCGATCGCGCCATGCTGTATCAGCATTCGTTCTGGTACAGCGCATCGCGGCGCACCTTCGAGGAAGTGCTCGAGGCCGATCCGCAATGCGCCATCGCCTATTGGGGCATCGCGCTCAGCTATCTCTACAATCCGCATGGGCCGCCACCGCCGGAGAACCTTCCGCTCGGCCTCGAAGCCGTGAAGAAGGGTCAGGCGCTGGGCGCGCAGACACAGCGCGAGCGCGACTATGTCGATGCGATCGCGGCGATGTATGTCGATTACGACAAGGTCGATCACCGCACCCGCGTGCAGAGATTCCTCGCAGCCGAAGAGCAGGTCGCGACACGCTATGCCGACGATGACGAGGCGCAGATCGCCTATGCGATCACGCTCAACGTCGCGGCGTCCCCGTCCGACAAGACCTATGCCAACCAGCTGAAGGGCGCGGCGCTGCTCGAGCCGATCTTCAAGCGCCAGCCCGAGCACCCCGGCATCGCCCACTACCTGATCCATCTCTACGACTATCCGGCGCTCGCGGAGAAGGGCCTCCCCGCGGCGATGCGCTATGCCAAGATCGCCGAGCGCGCGCCACACGCCCAGCACATGCCGTCGCACATCTTCACGCGCGTCGGCTACTGGAAGGAATCGATCGCCTCGAACAAGGAATCTGCGCGCATCGCCAAGGAAGACGGCGAGCAGCAGGATCAGGCGCACGCGATGGACTATCTGGTCTATGCCTATCTCCAGTTGGGCCAGGACAAGGAGGCCCGGGCGGTGGTCGAGGAGCTCGGCCAACTCCAGTTCAAGCAGGACCGGTTCGCCGGCCCCTTCGCGGTCGCGGCAAGCCAGGCTCGCTATGTGTTCGAACGCGGCGACTGGAAGGGCGCCGCCGCGCTCGAAGTGCACCCGACCAAATACGCCTATGCGGACGCCATCACCTACTTCGCCCGCGCCGTCGGCGCCGCGCGCTCCGGTGATCCGGCGGCCGCCAAGCCCGATATCGCCAAGCTGGTCGAGCTACGCGACAAGCTCAAGAACGCCAAGGACGCCTACTGGTCCAACATCGTCGACATCCAGCAGCAGATCGCGAGCGCCTGGGTGCTGTACGCCGAAGCCAAGTACGACGAAGCGCTCAGCGCAATGAATTCCGCGGCGGAAGCGGAAGACAAGACCGAGAAGCATCCCGTCACGCCGGGACCGCTCGCCCCGGCACGCGAGCTCTACGCCGCGATGCTGCTCGATCGCGGCAAGGCCGCCGACGCGCTTGCCGCCTATGAGGCCGTGCTCAAGAAGGAGCCGAACCGGCTGGCGGCTTATGTGGGGATGATGAAGAGCGCCAAGCATCCGGCGATCAAGCCAAGACCCAGGACTGCGCAACGCAGATCGCCCGGCTCACCGCGGATTCCGACGTGTCCCGGCCGGAGCTGATGGAATTGCGACAGACAACGGGAAGCAAGCTGTGATGCCGCTGACGACATGGCGCAACGGCGGCGCGGCGCTGCTCGGCGCTGTTGCGCTGTGTCTCAGCCACGCGCCGCCGCTCGGTGCGATGGAGATCCTCGGCCAGGCCGGCGTCCTCGGCGAATGGGAGCTGACCGGGCATCTCACCGAAAGCGCGCCGGGCACGCCGAGGCAATTCTCCGGACCATTGAAGATGAAGCACGTCGGAATCTGCACGCAGGATGGGCCGGAGGAACGCGCCGGCGAGATCAAGCTGCAAATCACCGGTTCGGATGCACAGGTCACGGCCGAACTGGTGCTGGACGGCGCGCCCTGCACCTATAGCGCCCGCAAGACGCACAATTACGAGGGCACGCTGTCCTGCGAGGGCCGCGCGCCCGTCCCGCTCCTGGTGTGGCTCAAATAGCTGACGCCGTCAGGCTCTCCACTCAGGCAGCGGACCGCGAGCGGCGCAGCCACTCGTTCAGATCGATGCGGCCGATGCGCGCCTCGCCCAACGGCACCAGCGAGTATTCCTCGACCCGGCCGCCCCAGTAGAGCGCGTCAGGGTCCCGCACCACCTCGCGCGGGTCGCCCTTTGCCTTCAGGTAGCGGGCCACGATGTCGTTGAACGGCGCACGGTCCGGGCCAGCGATCTCGACGATGCCGTTGCGCGGCGGCTCGAGCGCGATATTGGCCACGAACGCGGACACATCCTCCGCCGCGATCGGCTGGAACAGGCCGGGCGAGAGCCTGACCGTGTTTCCAACCGCACCGGCATCGGCGATCGCCCCGACGAATTCCATGAACTGGGTCGCGCGGATGATGGTGTAGGGAATGCCGGCCGCCTCGATCAGTTTCTCCTGGGCGACCTTGGCGCGGAAATAGCCGTTCTCCGGCGTGCGGTCGGTGCCGACGATCGATAGCGCGACATGGTGTTTGACGCCGGCCTGCTTCTCCGCCGCGAGCAGGTTGCGGCCGGAGGTCTCGAAGAATTCCAGCACCGCCTTGTTCTCGAACGACGGCGAATTGGCGAGGTCGATCACGACGGCTGCGCCAGCCAGGGCCTGCTTCAACCCCTCGCCGGTGATGGTGTTGACGCCGTTCTTGGGCGAAGCGGCGACGACGTCATGGCCGCCTTGACGCAGAATGGCTGTCGTCCTGGAGCCGATCAGTCCGGTGCCGCCGATCACAACGATCTTCATGAGTTGCTCTCCTTTGTCGATGACTGGAGATCTCGAGATGCGCTTGGGGCCTCAAACCGCCGATGGAAAGCGCGGCGGCACTTATAGCATGCCGCTAGCGCGCATGGCGCGCTCGTCAAATTGATCAGGATTGGTCAGCGATGCTGATTGACTATCGGAGGCGCACCGCGTGCCGGCTGCTCAGGAAAACTCGTTCCAGCTGACGCGGCGCGCATCGACGTCGCCGAGCGTGATCGGATCATGGATGTTGCGCACGCTCTGGAAGCCCGAGCGCAGATAGATCAACGGATCGACCGTGGTCGCGGCGCGGACATGCTGGACCTCGCCGATGAAGATCGAATGGGTCTTGGTCTCGAGCTCCTGCGCCAGCACGCAGTCGAACGCCGCGACGGCATCCTCCAGCACCGGGGCGCCGGTCGCACCGGTGGTCCAGCGTCCGAACGCGAAACGGTCGTCGCCGTTGACGCCCTTCTGGCCGGAGAAGGTCAGCGCCAGCAGAGCGTGGTCCTCGTTCAGGAAGTTGATGACGAAATGGCGCTCCTCGAGGATGCGGGCGTGCGCGCTGGCATTACGGTTAACGCAAACCAGAACCGAGGGCGGATTGTCCGACAACGAGCAGGCCGAGGTCACCGTCAGGCCGGTGCGCTGCCCGGTCTCCGAGCCGACCGTCACCAGCGCGACCGCGCCGGCGCAATGGCGCATCGCCTGCTTGAAACTCTGTGCGTCGACCGTCATGCCGCAACCCCGGTACTGAAATATATTTCCCTCAAGATATGCAAGGCGGGGTACGAGGCAAGCCCCGCACCCCGCCTAGCTGTCATGCAGCCTTCTCGAACTCGGCGCCGAGATGCTTGAGCCGCGGCATCACCTCGTTCTTGAGCAGGTCCAGCGAGTGCCGCCAGGCCTCCGGCTTGTGCTTGTAGTCGAAGCCGAACACACAGAGCACGCCGAAGCCGCCGACCTCCCGGTAGATCTGCTCGATCTTCTCGGTGACCGTCTTGGGCGAGCCGACGATCCAATTCCGGCGTGCGCAATATTCGACGGTGACGTCGCTGTCGGGCACGTCGGGCGCGTGTTTCAGATAGTCCTTGAAGCCGAAATGGCCGAGCAGCGGCAGGAAATACTCGCCCATCATCCGGCCCATCATGTCGCCGGTCGACAGCTTCCACGCCTCCTCGTCGGTATCCGCCACGAACACCTCGCGCACCAGCCGCCAATCCTTGCGGCTCGGCTTGCGGCCGGTCTTGGCTGCGCCGGCTTCGACTGAATCCCAGTGGCTGCCGACATAGGCCGGGTTGAGGTTGAGGCTCATCGGGATGAAGCCGCGCTCGCCGGCGAGCTTCAGCGTGTCGGAGTTCTTCGACAGGCCGGCGACGCCGATCGGCGGATGCGGGCCCTGCAACGGCTTGATGTGGGGTTTAAGGAAGTCGAACATCGTGTCCGGCTTGCTCACCGTCCAGTACTTGCCTTTGTGGGTCCACGGTCCCGGCTCCGACCACATCTTCAGGATGATCTCGAGTGCCTCACGGGTCATGTCGCGGTTTTGCCCCGACATGCCGTCGACATTGAACATCGCCCAGTCGCTCGGCAGGCCCGAGGCCGCGACGCCGAAGTTCAAGCGGCCGTTTGAGAGATGATCGAGCATCGCGACGCGGTTGGCGAGCTCGGCCGGGTGATGGTACGGCAGCAGGAAGCCACCGGGCCCGATGCGCAGATTCTTGGTCTGCAGCAGCGCCTGCGCCACCAGGAGATCTGGCGACGGATGCGGCTCCCAGGGCGCGGTGTGATGCTCGCCGATCCAGGCTTCCTGATAGCCGAGCTCGTCGAGCCAGCGCAGCGTCTGCAGGTCCCAGTCGTGGCCCTCCTTCAATCCGCACTCCGGCGGGTGCGAGGGCATGGTGAAGTAGCCAAGCTCCATGTGCGTTTCCTTCCTTCGTTGGGTTCAGTCATGCAATGCGTCTTGCCGCGCATTGCGCGACAATCAGCAAGCGCTGTGCCAGCGGGAGAAATCGCAGAGAATCGTTGGGAACAGCCGGTTTTCGGCCGGCTCTAGCCGATTGCCGTGTTCAAGAGCGCCGCGATCGTCTCACGGTCGCGAGACGCGTCGCAACCGTGAGACGCGCAGATAGCGTGCCCGATCAGCCCGCCGCGCGGCGCGGCATCGCGTTGTTGGTATCAGGCTCGGAGGGCGGCGGGAGCTGCATCAGGATGGTCTGGCCCATCGAGGCGATCTCGATGCCTTCTTCCTGGAAGCGCCGCTTCATGCGGCGGTTGAACTCGCGCTGCACAGACCAGCGGCCGCTATCGGTGCAGCGGATCTGGCCGACGATTGTCACCACGGAGCCGTCGACCTTGTCAACGCCCCACAATTCGAGGTCACCGCGGATGAATGCACGATACGCCGTCTCCTGACGCATCTGCGCGACGATATCCTTCAGCACCTCGCCGGCGCGGTCGGTGTCCTCCTTGTAGGACACGTTGACGCTGACAGCGGCATTGCCCGCGCCGCGGCTGGAATTGGTGATCGTCGTCACCGCGCTGAACGGCACCACATGCACCGAGCCATCGCCGGCGCGCAGCCGCATGGTGCGGATCGAGACGTTCTCGACCACGCCCGAGAGGCCCGACACCGTGACGGTGTCGCCGACCTGCACGGTGTTCTCGATCAGGAGGAACAGCCCGGTGATCAGGTCCTGCACCAGCTTCTGCGAACCGAAACCGATCGCGATGCCGACGATGCCGGCGCCGGCGAGCAGCGGCGCGACATTGACGCCGATCTCGCTGAGCGCGGTGAGCCCGACCACCGCAACGATCATGCAGAACAGCGCGGTGCGCAGCATCGGCTGGAAGGTACGCAAGCGCGCCGCGCGAGCGTAATGCCCCTCGCGCGACAGCGTGTCGATCTGGCGGTCCATCAGCGCATTGGCGACTTCCCAGATCACGGCCGCGGCGAGCGCGGCGATGCCGATCGTCACCAGCGCCGAGATCAGGCGAGAGCCGATCTGGCCGCCGTAGAACCAGACGATGGCGTCGACGCCCCAGACCTCGAGCAGCGCGACGAAGCCGATCAAGGCGATCACCGTTGTCACCACCTTGCGCAGCAGCGGCAGGTAGCGGTTGGCGCGCGTCTCGAGCCCCGGGAAACGTTGCATCAGGTCCGGGCTGATGCGGAAGCCGCGATCGATCAGGCTCAGCACCACCATGGTGACGAGCCGGGTGACCAGTAGCACCGCGACCGTGCCGACAAAATATTGCAGCAGCAGCGAATAGCCGTTGCGGATGTTGAGCGCCCACACCGCCCACAGCGCGAGGTCGAGCGCGATCGCCAGCACATGCCAGAGTGAAGCGAGACGGTTGCGCGTCCGCGCCGCAAGCCCGGTGCGATCGGCCGGCGCACGGATGACATCGGCGACCTGGCGGCGGCACTGCAGGATGATGACGACGACGAACAGATGCACGACCAGCATCACCAGGCGGATCAGCGCGGCATAGCCGGCGCGATGCAGCCCGAGCAGCAGCGCGACGTTGGCGAAAGCGATGCCGGAGACCCCGACCGCAACGATGCGCCGCGCCCAGATCTCGATATAGGCCGCGGTCTCGGCACGGACGCGGAACAGGCCGAAAGGCCCCGCCAGCGCCCGCACCGCGCAGATCAAGACGCGCGAAAATACGTAAGCATTGACGACGGCGAGGATCACCAGCCGCGTCGTCGACTGATCGCCGATCTCGGTGCCGAGCAGCGCCGTGGCGATGCCGCCGAACACGACCACCGGCAGCAGTTCGAGCAGCAGGCGGCCGAGCACGAAGGGCAGCCGGACCAGCGACTGCCAGGCCCGCGCCAGGCTGAGCCGGCGCGATGCAACTCCGGTTCCGGCGTGACATCGGTAACCGACGACGGCGGATCGGCGCTCGCGAGCGCCTGCACCGGCATGCGCGCGGTCTGCGGCAGCCGCGTTTCGAGGAACGCAACCGGCCGCTTGATCAAGCGGAACACCACCCATTCGGCAGCCAGGGCGCAGCCGAACACCAGCGCCAGCTCCAGGCGATGTCGATCAGGAGGCCATACGCGTCCGGATCATTGGCGGTGCGCACAAACCAGTAATAGAACGCCGGAAAATGCGTCAGCGTGCGCGCGACGTCGGCGACCTCGCGCGACATCTCGCCGACCTGCTCCGACACCATCAGCAGGAGCTGCGCACCGAGGCTGTCGGCGGTGAGCGGGATCGGCGAATGCTGCTCGGGTGCCGGCTCCGCGGCGGCCGGCTGAGCAGCAGCCTGGGGCGAGGCCTTGGCGATGGCGCGCAGCGTGTTGATGATCTCGCCGCGCTTCTTGTCGTCCTGCAGCGTCTCGAGCGCGCGCTTCGCCTGCTCCGGTGTCAGCGTGTCGCTGGTACCGGGTTGCGGCGGCGCCGGCTTGGCGGCCGGCTGCGCAAGCGCGGGAGAGACGAACAGGGTGAGGACGAGAAGGATCGCAAAACGAAATGTGTGCGACACGAGGGCCTCTTATTAAAAGTCATTGCGCGACGGCTCATCCCTGGAAGGAATCAGCTCTCGCGCTCGCGCCATGTCGGATCGCTCCTTTTCGCCCCGATGATGTGTCGGAAGTTTGCCGTTGCAGCGGCCATGTCTTGGCATTTGCCGCAACACAATCGTCACAAGTGTTGAGCGGCGTTTACGCATGCAAGGCGGTCCCGGCTGGGCCGGCCGAGCCGTTCACCACACGTCAGGGATGAGGCGGCAGAATCTTTCGCTTGACGCAGGCTGGCGGCCATGGTGTTCTTATTTTGTTCTTTTGGTTTGCGATTGCGTTTCGGGGGTGTCATGCACGACGTGTTCAGCGACGACGGTCCGGTCAGGCTCTTCTTTCATGATGACGACGAAACGCCGCTGGAATTCATGCGCAACTTGTTGCGCACGGTATTCGGCAAATCCCGGAAAGAGGCGATTGCCGTCACCGCGCGAATCGAGGCCCAGAACGGCTTCGCATGCGGCCCCTATCCCGCGACGGTGGCCAAGGCATTGCTGGAGTCCGCCCAACAGCTGATCCGCAACAACGGGCATCCATTGCTGATCACCGCGTCAGCCGCGGACGCGGCCCGGCCGTGCGATCTCTGTGGCGCGTTGGAGCCCGTGACCGACGTGTTTCTCATCCGCCGGACAGTCTGCCTGTGCGGCAACTGCCTGATCGCCGCGCGGGCAAGCTCGGAAAATCTGCCGAGCGAGGAGTTCCGATATGCCTTCATGGCGCTCGATTGGCATTTTGCCGGGACGCCGCGCAATCAGATCATGACCCGGTCGCGGCAATTTCCCGGTCACATGCGAGCTGACGTTCAGACCGCGATCGACAGGTTGTTCGCTGCGCCGATCCATTTCTTCGGCATTCACGAGCAACACCGCTATGAGACCCTCGGGATTGCCTCGCTGATGGAGAACAGCCGCAACGCGCCGCCGATCGCGCCGCCGCAGTATCACGACGTCGACGTTGGCGAGCCCGAGTCAGTCAAATGCCTGAGCAATGGCTTGTGGCTGTGCCAAACCGAAGAGCTGCGCTACGCGGTGCTGCTCAGCTACCATCGTGATTATCAGACCGAACCGGGCTTGCGGATCGAACTCGCGGTGCCTGCGGGTACCGCTGGAAACGCCTTGGTGCAGCGGACCTTCGCGGAGCTGGAAGCGGCCGTACACGCGGCACGATCCTATCGCGGCAAGATCCTGTCGCTTGAGGATGCCGCCGACTATCGCGGCCGCGCGCGCGGCGTGACCGTGCATCGCCTGCCGACCGTCGCGCGCGACGACGTGATCCTGCCGGAACGGACGCTGCGGCTGCTCGACCGCAACGTGCTCGGCTTCGTCGAAAGCCGCGATCTGCTGCGCAAGCTCGAGCAGTCGACCCGCAAGGGCATCCTGCTCTACGGCCCGCCCGGCACCGGCAAGACCCACACCATTCGCTATCTCGCCACCAATCTGCCAAACCACACCACGCTGATCATCACCGCCGAACAGGTCGGGCTGCTCGGCGCCTATATGAGCCTCGCGCGGCTGCTGCAGCGACCATGGTCGTGATCGAGGACGTCGACCTGATCGCGCGCGACCGCGAGGACATGGGCGGACCGTGCGAGGAATCCCTGCTGAATAAGCTGCTGAACGAGATGGACGGCCTGAAGGAGGATTGCGATATCCTGTTCGTGCTGACCACCAACCGGCCAGAAGAGCTGGAGGGCGCACTGGCCGGCCGGCCCGGCCGTATCGACCAGGCGATCGAGGTGCCGCTGCCCGACGAAGCGGGACGCGGCAAGCTGATCCGGCTCTACGGCCGCGGCCTGCCGCTCGCGCCGTCCGTCATCGATGCAGCGGTGCAGCGCACCGAAGGCGTCAGCGCCGCCTTCATCAAGGAGCTGATGCGCCGCATCGCGCAGGCCAGCATCGCCCGCAACGAAGGTCAAGATGTCACAGCCGAAGACATCGACGGAGCGCTGAACGAGATGCTGTTCGACGGCGGCCGGCTCAACGTGAAGCTGCTCGGCGGCGCGCAGGGAATGAGCGCCGGGTGAGACCGGGTCAGTGCGCCAAGCGAGGCGGCAGCAGCAACTCGCGTTCGCCAGCTGCGACGCGCGCAAGTTCGTCCGACATCCGCGCCAGCACGCGGTCCCAGGCCTGCGGTCTGTCCTGGCGGAACAGCCGCATGGTCGGATACCAGGGCGTGTCGGCGCGGTCGCGCAGCCAGCGCCAGTCGAGCGCATAGGGACACAGCATCCAGACCGGGCGCCCCAGCGCGCCGGCCAGATGCGCCACCGAGGTGTCGACGGCAATGACGAGATCAAGCGCGCAGACGGCGGCCGCGGTGTCGGCGAAGTCGCCGAGCGTCGGCGCAAGATCGACGATATCGGAGCCGAGATTCCGCAGCACCGGCGCGTCGTCGGGCCGCGGCTCCTTCTGCAGGCTGTAGAGCTGAACGCCAGGCGTGACCAGCCGAGGCAGCACGGCCTCCGCCGGCAGCGAGCGCTGACGGTCGCCCTTGTGCCTGACATTGCCGGCCCAGACCACGCCGACCTTCAAGACGGACACGCCACTGAGTGCGTCGCGCCAGCGTGCCAGCTTGCCGGCATCCGCCTGCAGATAGGACGTCGCCGCAGGAATCGTCTCGACGGTGGTGCGGAAGATCCGCGGCAGGCTGAGCAGCGGCAATTGCAGGTCGAACGGCGGCAATGTCTCGCCGCGGGCAAGCACCACGACGCCGGGCAGCATCGGCCGCAGCAGCGCGACCAGCGCCGGCTGAACCTGCAGCAGGATTCGGCCGCCGGTGCCCACCAGCATCGGCACGTAGCGGACGAAATTGATGACATCGCCGAGCCCGTACTCGGCGAACAGCAACAGCGTGCGCCCCGCCAGCGGCTCGCCCTGCCATTCCGGTTCGTCGAACACCGGATCGCCTTCACTGAGCATCTTGGTCTTGCGGCGCCACTGATACTCCTCGAAGCCCTCCTCGAACTCGCCGTTCATCAGCAGGAAATGCGCGTGGTTGTAATGCGCCAGCGGCTGCTCGGGATCGAGCGCGATGGCCCGGCGCGACGACACCAGCGCGGCATCGATCTCGCCGGCGTTGCGCAGCGCGACCGCCAGATTGGCATGCCCCTTGGCATAGAGCGGATCGATCTCGATGGCGCGCCGATGCGCCGCGACCGCGGCCTCGACCAGGTTTTGCGCCTCGAAGATGATCCCGAGATTGGTGTGCGCAGCGGCATAGTCCGGCTTGAGCGCCAGCGCGAGTTCGGCGCAGGCGATCGCCTCATCGACTTGCCCAAGCTCGAACAGGCAGGCCCCGAGATTGTTGAGGATGACGTGATCGGAGGGATCACGGGCCGAGACCTGCCGGTAGAGACGGACCGCCTCCTCGCGCTCGCCGAGTTCGTGCAGCACCATGGCAAGCAGGCGCTGCGGCGCGAGGTTGCCGGGATCGAGCGCCGTTGCGCGCCGGTAGTGCAGGATCGCGTCCTCGAGCTGGCCGAGGCGGTAGAGCGCCGCGCCAAGGCCGCAGTGCAGCCCGGGATTGTCGGGATCCGCGCCGAGCCCGCGGCGATAGGCGGTGGCGGCGGCGTCGTGCTTCTTCTGATCGGACAGTGCGTTGCCGAGATTGAGCCAGACGCCGCGATAGGCCGGATCGCGCGCGATCACCTCGCGATAGGCCTGCTCCGCCTCGACCGGCCGCTGCTGCCCGGCCAGGGCAACGGCGAGGTTGAACCGCGCCCGCGTCAGGCTGCCATCGAGCGCGATCGCGCGGCGAAACGCCGCCTCGGCCTCATCGAAGCGCGACAGGTCGCACAACGCCACGCCGAGCTTGATGTGCAGGCCGGCATCCTTCGGCCGCAGCGTCACGCCGCGCTGGAAAGCCGCTACTGCGCCTTCGTGCTCGCCCTTCACGGCGAGCGCATCGCCGAGTGTGCCGAACGCCGGTCCATGCTGCGGATCGAGGCTGAACACCCGGTTCAGCAGCACCGCGCCTTCCGCGGCGCGATCGGTCACGAAGGCGATGACGGCAGACAGATGCAGCGCCGGAACATGGTCGGGATCGGCACTGAGGATGTCGCCGCACAACGTGCCGGCCTCCATCGCGCGTCCCGCACCGTAATGCGCCACCGCATCCAGCAACATTCGATCGATCGCCACCTTGCCCACGATACCGCCCCCGCCTTCAAGACCCCGATGGGGATTAAACGCGCGTTGCCGCCAAATCCGGCACGCGAATATCGGATCGCGGCCTGACATCCCGCCCCCTTGACGCTTGGCCGCTCATGTAACATATGAAGTTACATGATACGAGATAGCCGCCTGTCCAGCGTCCTGCATGGCCTGCTCCATATGATCGGAGCGGGCGAGCCAGTCACGTCGGAGCAACTTGCCCAGGCAATGGCGACCAACCCTGTGGTGGTGCGCCGGGTGATGGCGGGCCTGCGCGAGCAAGGCCTGGTGCGGTCGGAGAAGGGCCATGGCGGCGGCTGGACGCTGGCGCGCGATCCCGCCGACATCACGCTCGCCGACATCTATCGCGCGGTCGGCACCCCCACCATCGTCGCGATGGGCCATCGCTCGGAAAATCCCGGCTGCCTGGTCGAACAGGCCGTCAACGATGCGCTGTCAGGCACGTTTCGCGAGGTCGAGGCGCTCTTCCTGAAGCGGCTCGGCGCGGTGACGCTCGACGCGCTGGCGAAGGATTTCAAGCGCCGGCTCGCCAAGCACAAACAGAGCCTCGAGGACCAGATCCATGCAATCAAATGAACAGGCGAAACCGCTGCCGTACAACGATCCCGCGCACTGGGACAAGATGGTCGCCGCCTATGAGGCGCAGTCCCAGCCGTTCACGACGCTGTTCGCCAACGCAGCGGTCGCGCGGCTCCCGATCGGCGCGTCATCGAAGGTGATCGACGTCGCCACCGGCACCGGCGCCGCGGCACTCGCCGCCGCCCGCACCGGCGCTGCGGTCACTGCGATCGACTTCTCCGCCGGCATGGTGGCGCGGGTCCGCGCCCATGCCCGGCCCAACATCGAAGCGCGGCAGATGGACGGCCAGGCGCTCGATCTGCCCGATGCAGCCTTCGATGCCGCGGTGTCGATATTCGGCGTGATGCTGTTTCCGGACTGGCGCGCCGGGCTGCGCGAGATGGCGCGGGTGACGCGCTCAGGCGGATCGGCGGCGATTGCGGTCTGGAAGAGCGCCGACGGCGCCGCCGTGCATCTCCTGCTCGCGCAGATCATCCGGCGGCTCTATCCCGATCATGTCACGCCGATGCCCTGCACCGGCCTCGCCGAGCTGGCCGATCCCACCCGCCTCGCCACTGCGGTGATCGCCGCCGGCTTCGCCGATCCCGTCGTCACCGAGATCACCCACGACTTCACGCTCAAGGTCGCCAATCCAGCCGACATCGACAAATTGTTCGAGTTCATGCCGCATTGGAGCGGGCTCGATGCCGGCCAGAGCGCCGCGGTCGCGCGCGCGCTCCGGAGCGAGATCGAGCAGAGACGGACCGGCGACAGCTTCGCGATTCCCTCGACCGCGCTGATCGCGACGGCGCAGCGGACGTAGCACGTGTGACGTCAGCTTGCGTGCGCGGGATGAGAATGATCGACCGCGTGACCGACTGATCGCGGCGACGTCGCGCGCTTCCATCTTCTCAAATCGTGCAATGACGTAGCGGCCCGGCAACGGCGCGTCACAAAAGCGGCTGCGCGCGGAGATTCCGCGGCGCGCTTGCCGAACTGCGTATTAGAACAACCCCATACTTTCTTTGGAATCTGCGCCGGCCTGCATCGCGGCGCGACGGGGGTTTTCCTTGCTGCCGATTGCAAACTTCGCGCGGACCGGTCTCCGCTTCGTCGCTTCGCGCCTTGCATCCGACCTTCGCGACAGACGGCCATCGATCGCACGCCGCGCGGCTTGCGGCCTCGCCGTGATCGCCGCCGCGTTGTTCAGTTCGGTCGCAGCCGCGAGCGCGCCGGCGCCGGCGGTGGCCTCGATCTCCCCGACATCGGGTCCCGCGGCGGGCGGCACCACCGTCATCATCGCGGGCGGCAGCTTCAACACTGCGACCGCCGTGCACTTCGGCGCCACTGCTGCGACGAGCTTCGTCATCAATTCAAACGAGCAGATCACCGCCGTCGCGCCCGCCGGGTTCGGCACGGTGGATGTCACCGTGACCAACCCATCCGGGACATCGTCCACGTCTCCGGCGGACCAGTTCACCTATGTGGCGTCTCCGCCGACGGTGACGTCGATCTCGCCGACCGCAGGCCCGACCCGCGGCGGAACGACGGTCATCATCACCGGCACCAACCTGACCGGTGCCAGCTCGGTGAAATTCGGCGCGGCCAATGCGGCGAGCTTCACGGTCAATTCGGCGACTTCGATCACCGCGATCTCGCCCTCGGGCAGCGGCACCGTCGACGTCACGGTGACAACCGCGGTCGGGACATCGGCGACCTCGGCAGCGGACCGCTTCAGCTTTGCGGAGGGTACGACCCAGATCGCGCTGACCTCATCGCAGAACCCGAGCAGTTTTGGCCAGTCGATCACCTTCACCGCCAAGGTCACCGCCCCGGCCGGCACGCCCGCGGGCACAGTGACCTTCAGCGACAATGGTTCGCCGATCGGCACCGCAACGCTCGCTACGGGCACGGCGACGTTCTCGATCGCAACGCTCAAGATCGGCAGCCACACCATCACGGCGAGCTATGCCGACAACGGCTCGTTCGACGCCAGCACCTCGCCGGCGCTGGCGCAGAGCGTCGGCGTCCCGGCCGACAGCGTGAATCTGCGGGCGTTGCAGATCGACCTTACCAAGGTTGTGGCGCAGAATTCCGGCCAGGCGATCTCGGGCGCGATCGACGGCGCGATCTCGGATGGGTTCAGCGAGGGCGGCAGTTTCATGACGCCGAGCGGCGCCGGCATGCGCTTCAACTTCGCGGCCGACCCGGAAAGTGGCGTGGCGCAGGCCGACGCAGGCAATCGCAGCCCCTATGCTCCCGATCGCAATTCCGCTGCGTCCGGACGCAGCGGCGGCAGTTCGCGGATCGACAATGCGTTTGCGGCGATCGATCAGCAGATGCCGGCCAAGGCTAAGCCCGCGACATATCGCAAGGCGCGCGACTGGCTGTTCTGGATCGACGTGAGGGGCAGCGGCATCGACCGCTGGTCGTCGCCGACCTCGCCCGGCGTCGGCACAACAGGGTCTTCGATTTACGGCAACCAGCTCAACGCGCTGATGGGTCTGACCTACAAGGCAGCGCCGAACTTCCTGGTCGGCGCCGTCGCCGGCTACGAGACGTTCAACTACACGGCGCAGGACATCAGCGGAAAGCTCACCGGCGATGGCTGGACCGCGGGCACCTATCTCGGCTGGATGATCATGCCGTCGCTGCGTTACGACGCCGCCGTGACCTTCTCCCGGATCGGCTACAACGGCGTGGCCGGAACGGCGCAAGGCAGCTTCAACGGCGACCGCTGGATGTTCGCGACCGGACTGACCGGCAGCTACAAGATGAGCAACCTCCTGATCGAGCCATCCGCACGCCTCTACACGCTGTGGGAGCATGAGAACGCCTACACCGACACGCTCGGCACGTTGCAGACGGCGCGTGACTTCGTCACCGGCCGCGCGTCTGCCGGCGCCAGGCTGAGCTACCCGCTGGCCCTGACCGACGGCGCAGCGCTGGCGCCCTATCTCGGCGTCTACGGCGACTACTACTTCAGCCGTGACGACGCGGCGGCGCTGGGCGTGAGCGGCATTCCGGTCAACCCGACGCTGGTGCTGGAGGGCTGGTCGGCGCGCGTCACCGGCGGGCTGAACACCAGGCTTGCGGGCGGCGCCGTGCTCGGCCTCGGGGCGGAGTATGGCGGGCTCGGCGGCACCGCACGGATCTGGACGTTCTCGGCCAGGGCACGCGTGCCGTTCAACTGACCAACGCCGCCACCGCAGGCCCCGCATCCCCGGCGATGCGGGCCGTCGCAGTTCCGCTCACGCCTTACCTTCGTCGGCGCGCATCGTCGTTACGCTCGTCTTCGTCACTGGGCGGCTGCAGGGCAGGACTGTTGGCCCAGCGGTCGAGTTCTTCGATGACCCGCCGGTGGCTCGGCCGAAGCGTCGATGGAGCGCCGGGCTCCTGCGAAAGTTTTCGGGGCAGCTTGACCTGTTCTGGCATGGCGAGGCTCCAGAGCTGGGGGTCTGTGCGCGGCCTGGCGACTGGATCGCCGGTGGTAACAGAGATGCGAAATTTTACTGGCGGTCCGCCGGCTTCGCCGGCGCCGCGACCGGCTGCAGCGGAGCCGCTTGCTCCCACGGTGCAGGCAGGATGACCCGCGCCGGCGGCAGGGTCTGCGAAGCGCGTTGCACATTCGCAGCTGCCGGCTGCGGCGCGTCGCCGGAATTATCCGCGCGGGCGATCGCAATCGTGATGCCGAGCGCCAATGCTGCGAACCCAAGTGCTGCACCGATCGACGCGGCGGCAACACCGGTCCGCGGCCGGTTCAGGATGGCAAGATGAGATGAGGTCATCGCAACTGCTCCTCACGCAATACATATCGTTCGGAGCCGTGCAGGGCACGAAGGCCCTGCACGGCTCAAGTCGGGTCATCAGGTCTTGATGTCGGCCGGCAGCTTGCCGCCGTTGGCGGCGAGCTTGGCCATCACCTGCTGATGCAGCCAGACATTCATGGTGGCGGTGTTGTTGGTATCACCGGTGTAGTGCAGCTCCTTCGCAAGCTCCTTGCGCGCCGCAAGGCTCGAGTCGAGACCGAGTGCCTTCATCAGGTCGACGATCGAGGTGCGCCAGTCGAGCTTCTCGCCGGTGGCGGCCGCCGCCTTGTCGACGATCGCGGCGACGTCGACGGTTTGCGCCGCCGGCGTGCCGGGAGCCGCCGATGCGGAAGCTGACGATGTCGAAGCCGGTGCTGCGCCGGGGGCAGCCGTCGCTGTGGTCTCTGCCGTCTTGGCCTGGGCGCCATGGCCGAAGATTGCACCCATGATGCTTCCAAAAATGCTCATGCTCTCTCACTCCATGTGCCCGAGACGTGGGTCCCGTGGCTGGTTCCGGTGACGGAGCGAACGATAGGCAGGCCATTGGCCTAGTGGAAGATGACCATCGTCACTATCGGAGTATGGGACGGCGTGGTGCAGTCGGGGAGAGAATCGTGCGGTCAGGCACCGCACGTCGCGCGCGTTTCATCGTACGCCCCACGTGCGATGAAGTCAGCCGTCCCGGCCCGATTCGCCAGCCCCGAGAAGTCGGGACGGCTGACATCAACGCGCGCTGCCCATCTTGCGCTAAAGTTGGCGGCGGCGGATGGTCTGGGCAAGTTCGACAAAGCTTTCCGCGATGCCGACGCCGGTCTTGGCGCTGACCGATTTCACGTTCGACCTGCCGAGCGACTTGGCGAGCTCGGCAATTGCGCCGGCGCTGCCCGCGGCTTCGGGCAGGTCGATCTTGTTCAATAGCGCCCGGTAGGGTCGGCCCGGAAAGCGCTCCTCGAAGCCGCGGACCAGCTCGACCATGTGGGTCACGGTCTGCGGCCGCGTGACGTCGGAGACGATGATCGCGGCGGATGCGCCGGTGACATAGACGGTGTCGAAAATCTGCGTGCCGAAATCGCCGTCGGTATCCCACAACACGAGGCGCATCGGATCGCTGCCGTCCGCCGGCACCACGTCGTGGCTCAGGATCTCGACGCCCAGCGTCGATTTGTACTGGCCCTCGAACCGGTCGTAGATCAGCCGGTAGAGGATCGACGTCTTGCCGACCCCCATATCGCCGAGCAGCATGACTTTTGCGGTGAGCATCAGCGGGCCACTTCGCCTCGATAGACCGTCTCGAACGCGACGCGGCGATTGCCGCCGACGGTGACGTCGAGCCGGTCGGTGATCGGCATCGTCGCGGCGCGCGACACCAAGATCAGCCGCGACGGATCGACCCCGAGCGCGGTCAGCTTGCGCTGGACCTGCTCCGCCCGCTTGCGCCCCAGCGTCTTGTTGGTGCCTTCGGTGCCGCTCTGATCGGCGTAGCCGACGATCCGTACCTTGAGGTCGTTGTTCGCCAGCAGTCCGGCGAGCTCACGCAGCTGCTGCTCGGCCTGATCGTTGTCGAGAACTTCGTCCGAATTGTTGGCGAAGAAGATCGCGGTCGAGGCGATGAAGCGGTCGAGCCGCGCCGTCGGGCCATCGGCGACGGATTGCAGTTTTGCAACTTCCTCGCCGAGCTTCGCGGACTGCTCGCCGAGCTTGCCGTATTGCTCGGTCAGCCCGGCAACCTTCTGATCGCCGGACTTTGCCTGCGCGCTGATCGCCTCGCGCATCTGGTCGAGGCTCGCCTGCAAGCGCGCCAGGCTCTGCTGCAAGCCCACGATACCGGCCTGCGACGCCGCCGCCTGGTCCGGGGTGGCGACCTGCCCGATCTGGTTGACGATCTTGTACGGCGCCGCGGCCGCAGCGAGCGCGTCGATCAACGGCGCGGTCTCCAGCTGGCTCGGCTCGATGCCCGAGACCGCCACGCTTGCCCTGCCGTGATCGAAATCGAGTCGCAGCGGGAACGTGACCAGCAAGGGCTGCTTCGCGGCGAGCTGCTCCAGCACCGCATGGGTGCGCCGCTCCAAAAGGCCGCGCGACACCGACGTCGCGGCAAGCCAGAGCAGCAGCGCCAACACAGCGGCGAGCACCGCGAACAGGATCACCTTGCCGCGCCGGCTCGCGATCCGTCGCGGCGTATCGTCGGTCTCGATCGCGGTTGCGAGCGAGGCGAGCATCGGGCCGTCGCAATCCGCGCCGCGGTCGATGCGCTCGATCGCGTCGAAGAACAGCGAGTTGATCCGGGCATTGTCGGCGGGGCGCAGCGGTCCGAGGCACTCCGCCGCCAGGATGTAACGCGGCGAGGCGCGCAGCGCGAGCTGCCGTCCGCCGAAATCGAGCGTCTGCAGATTGCCTTCACCGGCCAGCGCCTGCACGGAGAACTCGAGGATCGCCGCAACCATCGCGCTCAATAGATCGGCGCGTTCGTCGGCGGTCGCCTCGCGCTTCCAGTCGCCGATCAGGCGGCCATTGCCGCGTTCGATGATCAGCAGGCGGTTGATCTGCGGCGGGCGATCGGCGAGCACGAACTCGCTGATCGGACGTCCCGTCACCAGCGACTTGACGCGCCCGACCCACAGTTGCGCCGAGGTCAGTGCGTTGATGCGCTGCTCGAGCGATGCAACCAGTTCCCGGAACGCATTCGCAACTGCGGCGCTGACCAGCCGGCCGACGATCGGATAGAGCGCCTCGATCATCTGCTCGCGCGAATTCTTGATCTCGCTGCGGATCGCGGAGACCACGACCGGCGCAATCGCGGTGGCGAGCTCGCGCGGCCGGTTGACCTCGGCGCGCTCCAGCGCCTCGACCAGAATACCGGCGGTCGCCGTCTCCAGGCGATCGGCATTGCCGACATAGCGCTGTAGCGTATCGAGGTCGGCCTCGAGCGACGTCAGACGCGTCGCCTCGGGCTGAAACAGCAATGTCTTGAGCTGCTCGATCTCGCGATTCTGGCCGGCAGCAGCTGGCATGCTTATTTGCCCGTGCGGCCCGATCCCAATCCGCTGATGACGGTGCCGAGCTGGGTGATGGCCGCGCCGACATCCTTCAGCGAGTCGAGGCGCTTCTGCTCGGTATCGCGTTCGAGGTCGGAGAGCCGTGCTGAAAGCGCGGTGAGCTCGTTGGTGAAGTCGGCCTGCATCTGCTTCAGCGATGCCTGCATCTCCTCGCGCAGGCCCGAGAGGTTGGTCTCGAGCGAGCGTTGCGCGCCGCCGAACAGAAGGTCGCGGACCTGATCGATCGCCGCCATGCCATGCGCCGCAGGATCCGCGCCGTTGCCGGCCGCCGCGTTTGCCAGTCCATCCGAATCCTTGGTCTGGCGCTCGATACCCTTCATGGTCGTTCCCTGCTTACTCAAAGCTGCGCAATACGGACCTGCCGCTTTAAAAAGCAAATCCGAAACAACCCTATAGCCAATTTTGCGGGCGCGGCCCAGAGAAAGGCGAGCAATTTCAGCCAGATCAGCCGCCTGGTTGTACGGACAAGGCCAGTTATTTCTAGTAAGTTATTGCCTTTATTGCGAGTTCCGTACGGTTCTTGACCTGGCATTTCTCCAGGATGGTGCTGACGTAGTTCTTCACCGTGCCCTCGGCCAAATGCAGCCGCTCGCCGATCTCGGTATTGCTCTTGCCCTCGACGATCAGCGTGAGAATTTCATTCTCCCGCGCCGTCAGCCCGTCGCGCACTGGCAGCTTCGCCGAGACGCGCGGGCCGCGCAGCCTCTTGAACTCATCGAGGATGCGCGCGGCGACACCGGGCGAAAGCCCGGACTGGCCGTTGATGACAGCGCGGATCGTCGATGCGATCTCCTCCATCCTGGCATCCTTCAGCAGATACGCCTTGGCGCCGGCGCTGACCGCCTCGAAGATCAGGTCGTTGGTCTCGAACGTCGTCAGCACGACGATGTGAGTCTGCGGCAGCTCGCGCAGAATCCGCTGAGTCGCCGCAATGCCGTCGACACGCGGCATCTGCAGATCCATCAGGATGACGTCCGGCCGGTAGCGCCGCGCGAACTCGATGGCCTGCTCGCCGTCGGCCGCACCGGGAAGGATCTCGAAATCGTCGTTCTGCTGGGCAAGCAGTGTGGCGATACCTTCCCTGATCAGGGTCTGATCCTCGGCAATCAGCACCCGTACCTTCTCGATCCTGCTCACGGGCTTCCGTCATCCTCTCGAAGTTTGTCGCGCGGCAACGACATCAATCGGCCAGCACGCCGGCCGACGCCGTCGGCGGCACCGCCACGGGGAGCGATATCCGGACCAGCGTTCCCTGTCCGGGAGCGCTCTCCACCGCACAGCTTCCGCCGACAAGTTCAGCAAATTCGGCCATTCCGATCAATCCGAAATGTCCGGGATGAGGGATCGCGGGATCGAAGCCGTGGCCGTCATCGCGGATCTCGACGATGAGCTTGCGGCCGACCGCCGCCGGCGCTTCGAAGGCGTGAAAGGAAACACGGCGCGCCTGCGCATGGGCCTGAACGTTGCGCAGCGCCTCGCTGAGGATGCGCTGGACCGTCAATCCGCAATCGCGCAAGCCGGCACGCGCCTCCTCGTCGATCTGGATCGACACCCTGACGCCGCTGCGTGCGGCAAAGTCGCTGAGCAGTCCCTCGACATCGGGATCGAGCTTCAGATCGTCGGGCGTGCGCAGGCGATCGATTGCCTCGCGGGCGCGCACGAGGCCGCTCGCAGCCGCGTCTTCGGCCGTCGCAAGGCTGTCCGCCATCCGCGCGGGATCGACCGACAGATAATGCCTGATCAGCCGGATCTGGGTCAGCAGCGCAACGATCGAATGCACCAGCGTATCGTGCAGGTCGCGCGCCAGCCGCAGCCGCGTTCGCGCCAGGGAGGCAAAGCGCACCTCCGCGCTCGCCGCCTCGAGCTGTTGCTCCATCAGGCGCCGCGCCCTGCGTTCGCTGCCGAGCAGCGTTTCCACCTGACGCCCTGCGAAGTCCGGCATGGCGATCACGAAGTAGTGCGATTGCGCGCCGTTCCACAGCACGACCGCCGTCATCGGCTGCGTGATGTCAGGCGACGCGCCGCGTACGCCCGCCAGCGCGATCATGTCCCGCTGGCCGCTGGCGAGCGCCGCCAACTCGGCTTCCATGCCGACCAGCAACATGCACTCGCAGCAATCGACGCCGGTTGCGGGAAGCCATTCGACCAGCCGACCGATCTTCCGCTGCATGCTCCGGTCGGCACCGATGACGGCGAGACCGATGACGTTGGCTTCCGCGGCCGCAAGCAAATCCGCGCTCAGATTGATCATGCGTTGCCCATCGCTCAGCGAGCAGCCCACTCTGGCGTAAGCCGGGTGCGGCCGCAAACGAATATGACTTTCGTCACAACCGATCCTGACTTTCGTCAGATGCCGCCGTCGCTCGAAATGCGGTTCTGTCCCATGAATGAGCAACAGCGCAAGCCATGATGTGCCACATGCCGGCGTCCATGGCGATGCCGGCCAGGCGCCGGGCCTCGCGGAAGGTCGTCGTGCCAGTCGGCCAGAGTGTGAGCTGACAATGAAGCGCGCGCCACGAAGATCGTCGGGTATCGAGCTGCGCATGTTGGCGGAAGCAGAAAAGCCCGCACGGCGCCGGCGCCTGAGCGCGACCCAGAAGGTGGCATTGCAGGAAGCACTCACCGGCCGCCTGCAGCTCTATCCGCGCGGATATGCCGCGAGCAAGACCGGCCCGTTCCACTCCCGACGCGCCATCCTCGGCCTGGTACGCGCCGGCCTGATGAGCCTCAGCGCGACCGCGCGCTATGCGGCCGTGACCAAGCGCGCGCGGGACATCTATGCAGCCCCGGCGACCAGCGAGACCACGAGCGAATAGGCGCATGCCATCGCACGCGCCGCATCCCCGGCCTGATGCTCAGCCCGGCAACGGCGCGCCCCAGCTTGCCGTCACGTTGCCGCCGAGCCGTGGATTATTGAGTGGCCGTCTCGCGCGCAGGATCGCCGGCAAGTCCGGACTGTGAAACCGGGCCGCGCGCAGGAAGACAACAAAATCTAAATTGAT
The DNA here is from genome assembly GCF_001238275.1 of Bradyrhizobium viridifuturi. GTDB lineage: Bacteria > Pseudomonadota > Alphaproteobacteria > Rhizobiales > Xanthobacteraceae > Bradyrhizobium > Bradyrhizobium viridifuturi. The sequence continues at coordinate 108,541 of NZ_LGTB01000007.1, read as the reverse complement.
GCGCTCCGCAAAGCGGGTTCAGGCGCCATTCAGGGTTGCGGCCGTGATACAGCAAAGCTCGGCGGCGCCGCCGGCGATCACGGAAATCTGAAGTTAAGCTGCGAAGACAGACTTTACAGTTTACCTGTACATATGCCATCAAGACGGCATGAACAGTTCACCGGCCCGTACCGGCTCGGCGCGCACCTCCGCGCTCGCCGAAGACCTTCGCCTGTTGATCGGAACGCTGAAGCGCCGGCTGCGCGAGCAGGGGCAGCGTGACGACCTGCCGCCCTCCCAGGTCGCGGTGCTGCTGCGGCTCGAAAGGGACGGCCCCGCGACCGTGTCCAGCCTGGCGCGGTCGGAGGGCATGCGTCCGCAGTCGATGAGCTCGGCGATCGCAGCGCTCGAGGCTGCAGGCTTGGTGCGCGGCGCGCCCGATCCGGACGACGGCCGCCAGACCATCATGTCGCTCACCGATACCTGCCGCGAGCGGCTGCGCACCGGCCGCGCCGCACGGCAGGACTGGCTGTCGCGCACGATTGCCGCGCGGCTGACGGCGCGGGAACAGGATGAACTCGCCGCCGCTGTCGGCTTGCTGAAGCGGCTGGTCGCGGACTGACGCCGCACCGATCGCAAGACACATCCGGTTGAAAAGGAAACGATGATGGCTCTGACGACGCTCGATCCGATCACCGCCCTCATCGTCGTCGATTTGCAGGCCGGGCTCGCCGACGCGCCCTTCGTCCATCCGTTCGCAGACGTGGTGGCGCGCGCCTGCGCGCTCATCAACGCGTTTCGGCGGCGCGGACTGCCGATCGTGCTGGTCAATGTCGACGGTGTTGCACCCGGACGGACTGAGCGGCCGCGCCATAGCAGCGCATTTCCCGACGGCTGGACCGACCTGCTCCCGGAGCTTGACCGGCAACCGGGCGACATCGTCGTCACCAAACGGACCTGGGGCGCGTTTGCCAGCACCGACCTGGAGACCCGGCTGAGGGCCCGCGGCGTCACGCACGTCGTGGTCGCCGGCGTTGCGACCGGCACCGGCGTCGAATCCACCGCACGGCAGGCCTTTGAGGCCGGCTTCAACGTCACGCTCGCGATCGACGCCATGACCGATGCGCGGCCGAACGCCCATGATTACAGCATCGAGCAGGTATTCCCGCGGCTCGGCGAAACCGGCTCGACCCAAGCGATAATCGATCTCCTGGAAAGGACGCATGCCCATGAACTGGCTTGACCTCGTCGCCTACTTCTTCGGCGGCGCCTTCCTCACCAACGCGATCCCGCATGTCGTCGCCGGCATGATGGGCGAGCCGTTCCAGAGCCCGTTCGCGAAGCCGCCGGGCGAAGGCCTGTCGTCATCGACCGTCAACATCGTGTGGGGCTTCTTCAACCTCGCGGTCGGATATCTCCTGGTTTGCCGCGTCGGCGAATTCGGCCTCAGAACCACCAGCGACGTCGCAGCGCTCGGCCTCGGCGGCCTCCTGATCGGCCTGTTCCTGGCGCGGCGGTTCGGGCGGTTTCACGGCGGGAATGATCCGCAGCGAACATGAGACGAGTCTTTCGATCGCTCGCGAGCTTCAATTACCGGGTCTGGGCGGCCGGCGCGCTGGTGTCGAACATCGGCACCTGGATGCAGCGCGCCGCGCAGGACTGGCTCGTCCTCACCCAGCTGACAAATCACAGCGCATCCGCCGTCGGCATCGTGATGGCGCTGCAATTCGGCCCGCAACTCCTGCTGATGCCCTGGTCCGGCCTCGCCGCCGATCGCTTCAACCAGCGGCGGCTCCTGATGGCGACCCAGGCTACGATGGGCACACTGTCGCTCATCCTCGGCATTCTCACCGTCACCGGGCTGGTGCAGCTCTGGCACGTCTATGTGTTCGCGTTCCTGTTCGGCTGCAGCGCCGCGCTCGACGCTCCGGTCCGCCAGACCTTCGTGGCCGAGCTGGTCGGCGATCGAGACCTGTCGAACGCCATCGCGCTGAACTCGACCTCGTTCAATGCCGCGCGCATGGTCGGCCCGGCGATGGCCGGCTTGCTGATCGCCTCGGTCGGCACCGGCTGGGCGTTCCTGTTCAACGGGACGTCCTTCATGGCGGTGCTGACCTCGCTGTGCCTGCTGCGCAAATCGGAGCTTCGACCGAATGCGCGCGCAGCCCGCACCAGGGGCGGCATCATGGAGGGATTTCACTATGTCTGGTCCCGCCCCGATCTCCGGGCGACCCTGGTCATGCTGTTTCTGATCGGCACTTTCGGGCTGAATTTTCCGATCTTCATCTCGACCATGGCGGTCGGCGTCTTCCATACCGACGCGCGCGGCTTTGGCCTGTTGTCGTCGATGATGGCGATCGGGACGATGTCGGGAGCGCTGCTGGCGGCGACGCGCGACCAGCCGCGCTTTGTCGCATTGATGCTGGGCTCGGCGATCTTCGGTGTCGGCTGCACGCTGGCCGCGCTGGCGCCGAACTACTGGCTGTTCGCCGCCGCCCTGGTCGTGATCGGCATCGCCTCTCTGACGGTCCTGAATACCTCGAACGCACTGATGCAGCTCTCGACCGAGCCTGCGATGCGCGGGCGCGTGATGGCGCTGCGGCTCGGCGTTGCGCTCGGCGGCACGCCAATTGGCGCACCGATCGTCGGCTGGATCGCCGATCATCTCGGCCCGCGCTGGGCGCTCGGTGTCGGTGCTGCCGCAGGATTTGCCGCCGCACTCGTCGCGCTCGGCATGCTCTCGCGGGCGAACGCCGCGGCCGGACACCGCAGCGGACATGGCAGCATGCCGCCGGCCGAATGACGCGCTTCCGAAGGCAGCGGCCGATATGGTTCTCGGGCAGGATGCTGTTGCCGCCAAGCAGCCCGCGGGCGCGCGATCTCTCACCGCCTTTGAGGAGCCAGAGCCGAGAGAGCCTTAGTACGCGTAGGAGGTCTTGCCCGGCTGCACGTTCAGCCGAAAGGCGACGTCGGTCGAACCGTCCATCAGCTCGATGATGTGGTCACACACCAGGCAGCGAAACTCGCCGGCGACACCACCCTTCGACGTCAATTCGATCCGGCGGTAGCCAGCCTGGCAATGGGGGCACGTCACGTCAGATTTTCGCATGGAATCAGCAAGCCGTTGCTCTTTCTATTTTCCATATGCCCATCGTCAGAAATGTGACGGCGTCACGATCTGTGAAAGATAGAGTTGACCTCGTGTAAAATTATCGATGGCTGTAGACCGGCTCCGCCGGGCGATAGGGAAACGCCGAGACCCCGAAGTTGCGGCCATATTGCTGCTGCACCGCCGGAACGTTGACCACACCGACCTTGAGATGGTCCAACCGCCGCCATAGCCTTGCTTCGGTCCAAAGTGACCGCGGATGGAGTTCGGGCAGCTAACCTGCGTTCTTTTTATCTGGAATGTGACGGCCGTCTAATCGGCATGTTCGTCGGCGCGGCGCCGGAAATTTGTGCTGAGCTTTCAGCGTGAAAAGTTCCCGACGGCCGCCGGAGCACACGCGCATCCCAGGCAAGCAGCACGTGTGATCGGAAAAACGAGCGAGCGCTCACTAAGAAAATTTGCTCAGCCCCCTTTTCCGAACGCCGGTTCGTGGGCTAGGAATTAGGCAAGGGCGTCAAGTCCAGCCTGGACCGGCAACAAAATGAAACGGTCCGGGAACATAGCCAGGGAGGCAATTTGGGTCTCGCGCGACAGCGGTCGGGGACGAATGCGTTCGCTATGGACGTGCTTTGCGCACGCATCCTCGAACGGCATCGGGATTCCGTTCGAGTCCAGAAACCGCATCTCGCCGTTCCGAACCTCACGCGCATCATCGGCGCCACGCTGACGCTGTCCAACAAGCACGGATTTCACGCCACCACGCTGCGCCAGCTCGCGGAAGCGTCCGGCCTCAGCATGGGCGGCCTCTATACTTATTTCGACAGCAAGCCGACGCTGCTGTCGATGATCCTCGGCGAGGTCGCCGAGACAGTGGCGGAGGTCCTCAACCAACCGCCCGCCGACGTCAAGCAGGATGCCCGCAAGCATCTGCACTGGATCATCGCCACCCATGTCCGCATGAGCGAAGCGATGCAGCCCTGGTTCGTGTTCTGCTTCATGGAAGCGAAGTCGTTTCCACCGGCGGAACGCCAGCGCGCCATCGACATGGAGGTGATGACCGAGAAGATCATCGCCGGCGTCCTCAAGCAGGGCGTCGCCAGCGGTGTGTTCGCAATCGATCAGGTCACGCTGACGGCCTCGCTGATCAAGCCGCTGCTGCAGGATTGGTACGTCAAACGCGCCAAGTACCGCCGGCGCGGCACTTCGATCGAAACCTACATCAACGCCGTCAGCACGTTCGCCGACGCCGCGGTCGCCGGCCGGACACGGCCCAGTCGCGTCGCGACCGGCTCCCGCACCAAATCCAGACAGACGGCGCACCCATAGCCCTAGGGAAGGACGAGGCAATGAAGCGATTGCGATTCAATCAACAGGAGATCGTCTTCGCCGTCTTCGCCGTGCTGTTCCTGGCGTTCTCGATTTTCCTGCGCGGCTTCCTGACGCCGGAGAACATGCTGACGCTGCTGCAGAACGTCGCGGTGCTCGGCATCCTTGGACTCGCCATGGCGATCGTCGTGATCGGGCGCGGCATCGACATCTCGCTGATCGCCGCGCTGGCGGTGCCTCCGGGGCTGGTGCTGCAGATGGTGCAGAACGGCCACTCGCTGCCGGCCTCGCTGGCGACCGCCGTGCTGCTCACGATCGCCTTCGGCCTGGTCAATGGCTGGCTGATTGCCTATGCCGAAGTCCCTTCGCTGTTTGCGACGCTGGCAACCGGCCTGCTGCTCGCCGGCCTCGGGCAGGCCGCGCTGTTTCAGCTCGACGTCGTGCAGTGGAGCGACGGCATGAAGGGCTTCGAGCGGCTCGGACAGGGCACCATCCTCGGCATCCCGACCTCGATCGTGATGTTCGCGATCGCCTGCGTTGTCGTCGCCTTCCTGCTGCGCCAGACGCGCTGGGGCGCCTATATCTACGCGATCGGCGACAATCCCTACGCGGCCCGCGTCACCGGCATCCCCTCGCGGCCGATCATCGTGCTGCAATATGTCGTCGCGGCGCTGATCGGCTGCTTTGCTGGCCTGGTGATGGCGGCGTCGGTCAACTCGATGCGACCCGGGTCTTCAATTCGACCCTGATCTACGACGTCATCCTCGTCGTCGTGCTCGGCGGCATCGGCCTGTCGGGCGGCCGCGGCGGCGTGCTCAACGTCGTCATCGGCACGCTGCTGATCGGAACCATGCTCAACGGCATGACCATCATGGACATCTCCTACGCCGGACAAAATCTCGTCAAGGGCGTCGTCCTGCTGCTCGCCGTCATCACGGATTCATTCCTGAATCCGCGCAACGAAGAAACGGCACAGCAGGGCGACATCTGAACCAAGCCAACGAACGATCAATCACGACCAAGGAGGAAGCAATGAAATACGCTGTCAGGACTGCAAAGGTGATCGCCGCAGCGCTCGGGCTCGCGGCCATCGCCGCACCGGCTCTGGCCCAGCAGGGCCTGGACGAGCCGTTCCAGAAGCCGTTCAAGGAGTCGCTCGCCGGCAAGACGGTGGCCTATGTTCCGGTGGCCATGAACTTCGACCTCACCGAAGGCTGGTACGCCGGCATGAAGAAGGAGCTCGAGCCTTACGGCGTCAAGTTCGAGATCCGCGATCCCAACTGGAACACCAATGCCGGCGCTCAGGCGGTGACCTCGCTGATCTCCGAAAAGCCCGCCGTGATGGTGATCCACAATCCGGACGTGCAGACCTACGCCAAGCTGCTGCAACGCGCCGAGAACGAAGGCATCTACGTGATCCAGATCAACATGGGATCGGCCTATCGCTCCTCGGCCTTCGTCGGCGCCAACTGGATCGAGATCGGCGAAAAGGACACCGAAGCCGTGGTCAAGGCCTGCCAGGGCAAGTCGAACAAGATCGCCATCGTGCAGGGCGCACTCTCTGCTGCGGCCAGCGCCTACACGCTCAAGGGCGTCGAGAACGTGCTCGCCAAGCATCCGGAGATCAAGGTGGTCTCGAGCCAGGCGGCCGACTGGGACGCGGCGAAAGCCAAGGCGATCACCCAGACGGTGCTGAAGCAGAATCCAGATCTCTGCGGCATCGTCGGCTTCTGGGACGGCATGGATATCGGCACCGCGGCCGCGGTGAAGGAAGCCGGACTGACCGGCAAGGTGTTCGTCGCGACCTCCGGCGGCGGCGAGCGCAAGGGCGCCTGCGAGCTCGTCAAGTCCGGCGCCTTCGACCTCAACCTGAGCTACGACGTGCCGACCCAGGCCGCGCAGATGGCCGGCACGATCAAATGGCTGCTGTCGTCCGGCGCCAAGGCCGGTTCGATCAAGGGTTCGGAGTACACCACGCTGATTCCGATCACCAAGGAGAACGCGGACAGCCAGACCGCGTGCTGGAATCTCAGCGACCTGAAGAAATAACCCGGCCACTCCGCTTGACGTTCCGGGCGCACCTCGCCCGGAACGTCGATCTCTCAGAAAATCGAACGCCTTGCTGGAATGCCGATGCGCGACACCTTGACGAGCCTGCGTTACCGCTACTGGCCGGATCATCTCCTCGGCGAGATCCTGTCCAAGCGTTGGACCGAGACCGCAATTCCGGTGATCCTGCTTTTGATCGTCGGCTTCGCGCTCAGCCGCTCCATCGATCATTTCCTGTCGCCATCCAGCCTTGCCGACACCGCCCGGCAGGCCGGCGAGATCGGCTTCATCGGACTCGGCATGGCGCTGGTCGTCATCGTCGGCGGCATCGATCTTTCGGTCGGCTCGATCTTCGCGCTGACGGATTTCTGCGCACTCTATCTGCTCGACGTGCTGAACTGGCCGGTGCCCGCGGTGGTGGTCACCACCCTCGCCTGCGGCGCGCTGCTCGGCGCCGTCAACGGCGTCCTGATCGGCTACTTGCGGCTCCGCGCCTTCATCACCACGCTGATCACCTTGATCATCTACCGGTCGGCGTTCGATCTGCTGATCCAGCGTTACTCCAATTCGATCGCGGCGGCCTTCCCTGACATCCCGTCGTGGAATTTCATCGGCGGCGGCGACGTGTTCGGCATTCCGAGCGTCGCGCTGGTCTACATCGCGATCGCGATCTTCGGCCATATCTTCATGACGCGGCTGCGCCCGGGCTGGCACATCACGGCGATCGGCGGCTCGCGCCGCTCGGCCTATAATTCCGGCATTCCGGTCCGCCGCACCATCGCGCTGTGCTATGTCGCAAGCGGCGTGCTGACCAGCATCGCCGCGCTGTTCTTTGCCGCAAGGCTCGGCACCGTCGGCGGCGACATCGGCGTCGGCCTCGAGGTGATCGTGCTGACCGCGACCGTGCTCGGCGGCATCACGCTCGGCGGCGGCAAGGGCTCGGTCGCCAAATCGCTGGTCGGCGTGCTGATCGTGCTGCTGATCACCAACGGCCTGACCACGCTCAATGCACGCGGCGGCATCAACCGCATGGCGCTCGCGGGCATTCTGCTGGTCGCGGCGATGGTCGATATCCGCTGGCAGAAGAACCGCACCCGCATCATCAGCAAGGTCTATGTCGCGCCGACCTATCACGCGCTGCCGCCGCCACCTCCGACCGAGATCGGCCAGGGTGGCCCGTTCGAGCAGAACGACAAGCTGCGCGATGTCGAACTGATCGGGCTCGGTCGCATCGAAGCTCCGGAGGACGTGATCCTCGATCGCAACGACAATCTCTACGCCGGCTCGCGCCATGGCGACATCATGCGCTTCCTCGCGCCCGACTATCAGCGGATGGAGGTGTTCGCCCATATCGGCGGGCAGCCGCTCGGCATGGCGTTCGACCGGCAGGACAATCTCTATGTCTGCATCGGCGGCATGGGCCTCTATCGCATCAAGCCCGACGGCACCGTCGAGAAGGCGACCGACGAGACCAACCGCAGCATGCATTCGGTGAACGACGACAGCCGCCTGCGGCTGGCCGACGACCTCGACATCACCGATGACGGCTTGATCTTCTTCTCGGAAGCGACCGTGCGCTACGAGATGGACGAATGGCCGATCGACGGCCTCGAGGCGCGCGGCAACGGCCGCATCATCTGCTACGACACCAAGACCGGCGCCACCCACACCGCGCTGCGCGGCCTGAAATTCCCCAACGGCATCTGCGTCGCCAGCGACGGCCAGTCGATCCTGTTCGCCGAAACCTTCGGCTGCTCGATCAAGCGGCTGTGGTTCGCGGGGCCGAAGAAGGGCCAGGTCGAGGTGGTGATGGACAATCTGCCGGGCTATCCCGACAACATCAATCTCGCCTCCGACGGCAATTACTGGCTGGCGCTGGTCGGCATGCGCAGCCCCTCGCTCGACCTCGCCTGGAAGATGCCCGGCTTCCGCCGCCGCATGGCCAAGCGCGTCCCGGTCGACGAATGGCTGTTCCCGAACATCAACACCGGCTGTGTCGTCAAGTTCAACGAGCAGGGCAAGATCCTCGAATCGTTCTGGGACCTGCGCGGCGAGAACCATCCGATGATCACCTCGATGCGGGAGCATCGCGGCTATCTCTATCTCGGCGGCATCATGAACAACCGGATCGGCCGCTACAAGCTGACGAATGCCGATCCGAACTTCGTGCAGTATGACAAGCGCTGGGGGAAGCTGTCGTGATCGCGGCCGTCAGGGAATTCGCCAACCGCTTTCTCGGCCGCGGCGAGGCCACCATCACCGTGCCGTCGTTCGACGGTGCGCTCAAGCCCAACCAGAAACTCGAGGCCGCAACCACGCTGCTGGAATGCGAGGCGCCCGAGGACCTCGCAACCGACGGCCGCAACCTCTATGTCGCCGACGGCCGGCGCCTGCTGCGGCTCGACGGCAGCGCCGCAACCGAGCTGCGCAGCTTCGAGCAGCCGATCTCGGCGCTCTGCGCGCTTGCGGACGGCGGCATCGCGGTCGCGCTCGGCGGCCGCGAGGTACGTCTCTACACCAGTCCTTCGGCGGCCGAACCGGGCGTGACGTTCAGCGACGCCGCCTTCAATGCGATCAATGCGCTGACGCTGGCGGACGACGGCACGCTGATCGCGACCGACGGCTCGGCGACCTGCGGCGTCGACGATTGGGCCCGCGACCTGATGGAGCTCAACCGGAGCGGCCGCGTGTTCCGGCTCGATCCCAGGACCCGCTCGGTGAAACCATTGGCCGCAAGGCTCGGCTACGCCTTCGGCGCCTGCGCGCGCGGCGACGGTGTGCTGGTCAGCGAGAGCTGGCGGCATCGTCTCGTCCTTATCACGAATGGCAGGCCGCCGCAGATCGTGCTCGGCCACCTGCCGGTCTATCCGTCGCGGCTGTCGAAGGCTGCCGGCGGCGGCTATTGGCTCACCGCGTTCACGGCACGCACCCAGCTGATCGAATTCGTGCTGCGCGAGCCGGCCTACCGGCGCCGCATGATGGCCGAGATCGACCCGGCCTATTGGGTGGCGCCGCGACTCCGCTCGGGCTTCTCGTTCAAGGAACCGATGCAGGGCGCGCACATCAAGACGATGGGCGTCATCAAGCCGTGGGCGCCGCCGCGCTCCTACGGCCTCGTGATCCGGCTCGGCGAAGACGGCAAGCCGCTCTATTCGCTGCATAGCCGGGTCGACGGCGTCAATCACGGCGTCGTCGCAGCGCTCGAGCTCGGCGGCGACCTCGTGCTGATCGCCAAAGGACCGGGCCGCGTGCTGAAACTGCCCCTCGCCGGGCTTGCCGAGGAGACAGGCTCATGAGCGACACCGTGCTGTCCCTGCGCAAGGCCACCAAGCTCTACGCCGGCGTACCCGCCATTGAGGGGGTCGATTTCGACCTCCGCCGCGGCGAGATCCACGCGCTGGTCGGTGAGAACGGCGCCGGCAAGTCGACGCTGACCAAGGTGATGGCCGGCGTCGTGACCCTGACCTCGGGCGGCATGACGGTCGACGGCTCGGACGTCGCGCCGCGCACGCCGCTCGAGGCACGCAATCTCGGCATCGCCATGGTGTTCCAGGAGAACAGCCTGGTGCCGACCATGACCGTCGCGCAAAATCTGTTTCTCGGACAGGAGAAGTTCTACAATCGGCTGCGCGGCATCTACATCGCCGCCCAGCAATTTCTGCAGTCGCTGAACTTCGACGTGACGCCGACCGCGACCGTGAGCGGGCTCGGCGCCGCCAAGAAGCAGATGGTGGAGATTGCGCGCGCGGTCCTGCACAAGGCCAAGGTCATCATCTTCGACGAGCCGACCGCATCGCTGACGCCGGAGGAGAAAAAGTATTTCTTCGACCTGGTCCGCGATCTCAAGAAGCGCGGCGTCTCGATCGTCTTTATCTCGCACGCACTGGAAGAGGCCCTGCTGCTCGCCGACCGCATCACGGTGCTGCGCGACGGCAAGCACGTCATCACCGACGACGCGGCGAAGTTCGACCGCGCTGCGATCGTGCAGGCGATGGTCGGCCGCGACCTCTCGAACACGCTGTACGGCGCGCGGAAGGCCAGCGTCCGACCGGCCGGCGCGCGAGTGCTCACGGTGCAGAATCTCAAGATGGCGCCGATGGTGAAGAACAATTCGCTGTCGGTGTTCGCCGGGCAGATCACCGGCGTGTTCGGCCTGGTCGGCGCCGGCCGCACCGAGACCTTCAAGATCGTATCCGGCGTCTTGAAACGCGACTTCTTCCACGGCGGCGAGATCCTGTTGCACGACAAGCCGGTGCGCTACCGGGTACCGGCGCCGGCGGTGAAGGCCGGCATCGCCTATGTGACCGAGGATCGCAAGGTCGAGGGCTTCTTCGAGACCGCCTCGATCGCACGCAACATCTATCTCGGCCTGCTCTCGAAGTTTCCCGGCGGGCGGATGCTGTTGTCGCGGCGCGAGACCAACAGCGTGGGCAAGAGCTGGATCCAGCGGCTCAAGGTGCGCGCCATCGGCGACGAGGCCAAGGTGGTCGAGCTGTCGGGCGGCAACCAGCAGAAGGTGGTGATCGCCAAATCGCTGGTGCAGGAGCCCGAGCTGATCATCTTCGACGAGCCGACCCGCGGCGTCGACGTCGGCGCCATCGTCGAGATCCACGAGCTGATCAACCGGCTCGCCGACGAGGGCAAGGCGGTGGTGGTGATCTCGTCCTATCTGCCCGAGATCATGGCGCTGTCCGACCGCATCCTGGTCTCGCGCCAGGGCAAGGTGGTCGAGGAGTTCTCCGCACTCGAAGCCACCGAGGAGAAGATCATGTACGCGGCGATCCATTGATGCCGCAAGAGGCATGCGTCGTGGCCTGCTGGGCCACGCCAAGGAAGCCGCGTCTGCCGCGGCCCCGTTTGCCCGCTACTGCTTTGGACCGACGGTCCCGGTCGCCTTCAGTCTCGCCGACCTTACCCAACCTGAGACGTCGTTGTCTGTCCCTGAATGGAAGTACGTCACCGACGACCAGCCATCATTGGTCTGCGCGTACGCGACCAGCTCGTCATTCGGGATCACGAACACCCCGCTGATCGGGCAGTGAAGATTCGGCGCCGAGTAGAATTGCAACCGTCCCTTGCCCGTCACCACATTGGCGAGCGGCGGCGACAGGATCGGGACGCGGCTGGTGCCCGACCGCGGCTCCTTGCAGCTCGACGGCGTCTGCGCGTGCACCGTCGCACCCAGCGCCCCCAGCATCAGGGCGCCAGCGACGATGCAGCTGAGAGCAAGCCTGTCCGACATCATTCATTCTCCCGATCGCGCCACGCGATCCTCCGTCACTCCAGAGTTTGTCGCCAGACAGCACGGCCAGGTTCTGCGAGTTCAAACGAAAGTTTGCGCGCCCGCCACAAGACGCGCGCGTCGCCTGTTCCGGCAACGGAATGCGTGTGCGGTTCAGTTTCCGGCGATGATGACGAGGTTGTTCAAGACAGGCGTCGAGCAGAAGGCGACGACGAGAGCGATGTTGTAGACATTGTTGCTGCGCCAGAGCAGCCACGTCAGGACGAAGGTGAGACCGAGTTTGGGGACCAGCCACCACACTCCGAACCATGTCTGCGCCATATGCATGAACGGGTTCAACTCGCCGAGCCCGAGATTCAGGATCACATTCGTCGACTCGAGATCGGCGTATCCGAGAATCAACGCGACGAACAGTAGAAGGCCCTTAACCCAGTTCATTCTTAGACTCCCCATGCCGAAGATGCCGGATCGGCCAGATGATGCTGTTGATGATGTCGGCCCGCTCGGGAGGCACAAGTCCGGTTGCCGGATACTCGCCCGGCTTCGGCACCCACGCCGTGCCGAACAGAATGTCCAGGAGCGGGAAGAAGGCGGCAAAGTTCTTGTCGCGGTGCTCGATCTGCACCGAATGATGGATCCGATGCCATTGCGGATTGTTGATCCAGGTCACGAAGCGGCCGAGCGGGATGCGGACGTTGAGATGCGCGCAGGCATCGGGAAGGAAGAAGATGAATGCCGCAGCGATCGCCATGTCCGGCGGGATCCGAAACAGGATCGCTATGATCGGAAGAAAGGCGTCGGACAGCACCCTTTCCAACCAGAAATGGCGGCCACCGGTGATGAACGTAATGCCGTTCGCACTGTGGTGGAACGAGTGCATCGCCCAAAGAAAGGGGACCGCATGTTGCAGCCGATGGAATGTGTACTTGTAGAGATCGAGCGCCACCACCACGATCGCGAACGAGACGAACCACCAGTAACCTTCGGTCGGCAGCTTGATCCAACCAAGTCCGGCATAGCTTGCGATCGCACCAGCGCTGATCGCAGCAAGCGGGGCGAACAGGTGCTCCAACCCGACGCTCACGATGACCGCGAGCCAATCAGCACGAAACTCGTCGCCGGAAACTTCCGCGATGGGCCACGTCTTCTCCAGGATGCGACTGCCGTAGACGACACCCAGAATGACCGCCGCGCAAAAAACGGCGTTTGAAATCTCACTCGGCATGAGCGACGACCCGCCGGTTCAAAGGCCGGACAAAATGAACAAAACATTCTGCCGCCTATAGACTGAAAAACCTTATTTTTTCTCAACGCCCCGGCGGGCGCAAGCAGGGTTTTTACGGGCGTTCCCTCGTCCTCGAGCCGATTTTGCCCGGACATTGGCTCGTGCGGGCTTCGATCGCACGTCAATCCCACGGCGGCTTGCCGCGGAATGCCTCGACCAGGAAGTCCACCATCACCCGCACCTTTGCGCCGACGTGGCGGCGGCTCGGGTAAACCGCCAGCACGTCGGTCTCGGGCGTGTGATAGCCCGGCAGCAGGCGGACCAGGCGGCCCTGCCGCAGCAGCTCTCCAATCAGAAACGTCGGCTGCAGAATCAATCCGAAGCCGGCCAACGCTGCCGCGCAAGCCGTCTCGCCGTTGTTGGTGTTGAAGATGTTGGATACCGGCACCGTGTGAAGCCTGCCGTCTCCGTCGAGCAACCGCCATTCCTCGGCCGACGCGGAATATGCATAGGCAATGCAGGCGTGATTCCTGATGTCATCCGGGGTCTGCGGCGCGCCATGCCGCGCGACGTAATCCGGTGACGCACAGACGAAGTGACGAATTACCGCGAGCTTGCGGCTGATCAAGCTCGGCGATCCTCCCCGCGAGATGCGGACAGCCAGATCGAAGCCCTCGTCGACAAGGTCGACGAGCCGATCGACCAGGCTGATGTCGAGTTCGATGTCCGGATAGCGCGCCATGAAACGCGGCCACAGCGGCGCAAGGTGAAGAATGCCGAAGCTCAGCGGCGCGTTGATCCGCAGACGTCCCCGCGGCTGCATCGCAGTGGAGGACGCGATCGCCTCCGCCTCCGCCACCTCCTCCAGGATCGAGAGCGCGCGATCATACAGCGTCTTGCCGGTGTCGGTCAGCGACAGGTGCCTCGAGGTCCGGTTGAGCAGGCGCGCCCCGAGCATCTCCTCCAGTTCGTTGATGTAGCGGGTCACGTTGGCCGGCGAAGTCTCCAGCTTGTCCGCCGCGCGGGTGAAGGATCCCTGGCCAACCACGGTGGCAAACACCTCGAAGGCACGCAGACGGTCCATGGCAGCCTCGATCGTTCATAAAAGATGAATGATAAGACCATTTTCTGTGCCTTCTTTCCAGTTCTGTGAGCGTCTAATCAGGTTGCCATCACGCCGCGATTGGCGCGGCCGAACCGGAGAACGGACATGGCACAGGGTACGGGACGTCTTTCAAACAAGGTTGCAATCGTGACCGGCGCGAGCTCGGGCATCGGCCGCGTCACGGCCAAGCTGTTCGCGGCCGAAGGCGCGAAGGTGGTGGTCGGCGCACGGCGGGAAAGCGAGCTGGCGAGCCTGGTCGACGAGATCAAGGCCAACGGCGGGACGGCCGTCGCGCTCGCCGGCGATGTGCGCTCGGAAGACTATGCCAAGGCGCTCGTCGCGCTGGCGGTCAAGGCATTCGGCCGCTTGGACATCGCATTCAACAACGCCGGCACGCTCGGTGAGGGCGGCGCCTCGACCGGCGTCTCCGAAGCCGGTTGGAACGATGCCGTCGCGATCAACCTCACCGGCTCGTTCCTGGGCGCCAAGCACCAGATCGCCGAGATGACCAAGCATGGCGGCGGATCGGTGATCTTCACCTCGACCTTCGTCGGCTACAGCTCGTCATTCCCCGGCGTCGCCGCCTATGCCGCCAGCAAGTCCGGCCTGATCGGCTTGACGCAGACGCTCGCGTCCGAGTTCGGCCCGCAGAACGTCAGGGTCAACGCAGTGCTGCCCGGCGCGATCGAGACCGAGATGTATCGCGAGATGAACGACACCCCGGACAAGGCGGCCTTCGTCACCAACCTGCATGCGCTCAAGCGCGTGGGTCGCCCCGAGGAAGTCGCGCGCTCGGTGCTCTATTTGGCGTCGGAAGATTCCAGCTTCGTCACCGGGACCGCGCTGCTGGTCGACGGCGGCCTCTCGATCACGCGCACCTGAGGCGACCGACCAACCACGGCACCGTCGATCGAGATTGAATGCCGAAACCGGCTCGTACCTCTTTCACTCGGTTTCCGCACCGGAAGAGTCGATCAGTCCGAAGCAGCCATTGGCGGCGGCCATTTCAGGGAACGCCGCCAATGTCATCGCCGAGATTACCGATCGGGAGGATGCAGAAGAATGACACCGCGCCGATCTCTTATGCTATTGAGATATCAGATGATTTGCCGATCGCCATTCCGATCCCCTTCAGCCCGATCCGGAACTCTTCGGCCATGGCAATTCGCAATCGGGCCGGACGGCATGCTGATTGGTTGAATTCGCGACGCCGGAGTCTTATGCGTGGCCGCCATGAGCACCCTTGCCAACGCCGAAATTTCCCTGACGTCGTGGCCGCGCCACCAGTCGCGCGCCGACAAGCCGGCGCCGTTCCTGCCGATGAACCGTGCCGAGATGACGGCGCTCGGCTGGGACCAATGCGATATCGTGCTGGTGACGGGCGATGCCTATGTCGACCATCCGAGCTTCGGCATGGCGATCATCGGCAGGTTGCTGGAGGCCCAGGGCTTCAGGGTCGGCATCATCGCGCAGCCCGACTGGCAATCGGCCGAGCCGTTCAAGGCGCTGGGAAAGCCGCGCGTGTTCTTCGGCGTCACCGGCGGCAACATGGATTCGATGGTCAACCGCTACACGGCGGACCGGCGGCTGCGCCATGACGACGCCTACACGCCCGACGGCGAAGGCGGCCGCCGTCCGGACCGCTGCACCATCGTCTATGCGCAGCGCTGCCGCGAAGCGTTCAAGGACGTGCCGATCGTGCTCGGCGGCATCGAGGCATCGCTGCGCCGCATCGCGCATTACGACTATTGGTCCGACAAGGTGCGCCGCTCGGTGCTGGCGGACGCCAAGGCCGACCTTCTGCTCTACGGCAACGCCGAACGTGCCGTCGTCGAGGTGGCGCACCGGCTCGCCAATGGCGAGGCGCCGCGCGATCTCGACTCGATCAGAGGCGTCGCGCTGTTCCGCCGCGTGCCCGAGGATTACGCCGAACTGCATGCCGACGATCTCGACTCCGCCGACGAAGGCGCAGCGCGCCAGGCGGGCAACGTCGTGATCCGCCTGCCGGCCTGCGAGCAGGTCGAGCAGGACCGCGATGCCTATGCCCGCGCCTCGCGCGTGCTGCACCGGGAGAGCAATCCCGGCAACGCGCGGCCGCTGGTGCAGCGTCACGGCGACCGCGATTTGTGGCTCAATCCGCCGCCGATCCCGCTGTCGACGACCGAGATGGATTCCGTCTACGACCTGCCCTACGCGCGTGCGCCGCATCCCTCCTACAAGGACGCCAAGATCCCGGCCTGGGAGATGATCCGCTTCTCGGTGACGATCATGCGCGGCTGCTTCGGCGGCTGCACGTTCTGCTCGATCACCGAGCACGAGGGCCGCATCATCCAGAACCGCTCGGAGGGCTCGATCCTGCGCGAGATCGAGCGCATCCGTGACAAGACGCCGGGCTTCACCGGCGTGATCTCAGACATTGGCGGGCCGACCGCCAACATGTACCGGATGGCCTGCAAGGATCCGAAGATCGAGGCGGCGTGCCGGCGGCCGTCCTGCGTCTTCCCCGAGATCTGTCCGAACCTCAACACCTCGCATGACGACCTGATCCGGCTCTATCGCAAGGTGCGCGAGGTCAAGGGCGTCAAGCGCGTGATGGTGGCCTCGGGCGTGCGCTACGACCTCGCGGTCGAGAGTCCCGAATACATCAAGGAGCTCGTCACCCATCACGTCGGCGGCTACCTGAAGATCGCGCCCGAGCACACCGAGCGCGGCCCGCTCGACAAGATGATGAAGCCGGGCATCGGCGCCTACAACCGCTTCAAGAAAATGTTCGATGCCGCGGCCGAGCAGGCCGGCAAGAAATACTATTTGATCCCGTATTTCATCGCCGCGCATCCGGGCACGACCGACGAGGACATGATGAACCTCGCGCTCTGGCTCAAGAAGAACCGCTACCGCGCCGACCAGGTGCAGACGTTCCTGCCCTCGCCGATGGCGACCGCAACCGCGATGTACCACACCGGCGTCAATCCGCTGCGTGGCGTGCGCCGCGGCGCGAGCGACAAGGTCGAGGCGATCAAGGGACTCCGGCAGCGCCGGCTGCACAAGGCGTTCCTGCGCTACCACGACCCTGACAATTGGCCGGTGCTGCGCGAAGCGCTCATCCAGATGGGACGCCGCGATCTGATCGGCTCGCGCCCCGACCAACTCGTGCCCGCGCACCAACCGCCCGGCACCGGCAAGGCCGCCGGCACACGACGCCCCCTGCGCCCCGGCGACAAGTCACAGCGCTTCACCACCAAAGGCCTGCGGATGGGCAAGTAGGTAGGACGCCGGGCGTTCAGCCGGCGAGGAGATTTTTCGCTACACGCCGCGGCTTGTGCGAAACCGAGAAGGCCGGCGATGGTGTCGCGGCCCTCTCGGACAGGACCGGCTATGCCGGTCAGTGCAGCGAGCGGTCGGTCCGGGCGGAAGCCCGCGCGGTCGTGATCTTGTTTCGCGGCGTCAGAACGTTGAGCTGATGCGGCGTGGCCGACGTCGCGGCTGACGGCGCCTGCTCGTGGACATTGGCGGCGCCGAGCACGCCAGCCTGCATCGGCGAGATCGGCAGGCCCGCGGCTTCGTAAGTCGGAAGCTCTGTGGCGGATGCGGCCGTTGCACTCGCGATCGCGAGGGTGGCGGCAGTAATGATGGCGAGGGAAATCTTGGTCACGTGAAGGCTCCTCAATCGGACTTGAGAAGCCGACATAGGCCGATTTTGTTGCAATGCAACAACACATACTGCGCCGCACAAGTATTTGACCGCGCCTCGGCACGAGAGGTCCGAGCACAGCGGTCTCGCCGCTGGGCACATGCCTTAAAAACCCAATGAAATCAAAGATGAATGGCGCGCCCGGAACGATTCGAACGTCCGACCCTCAGATTCGTAGTCTGATGCTCTATCCAGCTGAGCTACGGGCGCATTTTCGCTGCAGGGCTTGAAGCCCGCATGGCTCCGGGAGCCCCGGAACGTCGCGAAAGAGCGCTCTAGCTACAGGCTCCCGGTCCAGTTGGCAAGCTCTGGAAACGCCATTTTCGGAACGCTCTAGCCGCCCCGGAGTACCGGAACGGCCTTACGCCCGTGCCCGCTCGCTGCGGACCGACAGCAATTCCACCGGGCGATCCGGGATCGAGATCCGGAAGGTGGCGCCGATGGTGCCCTCGACCAGATGGATGTGGCCGCCATGGGCGCGGATCAGCTCGGCGGCGATCGCAAGGCCGAGCCCGCTGCCGCCGGGGCGGCCGGAGGTCTGGAACGCCTCGAACAGATGCTCGCGCGCCTTGGCCGGAACGCCGGGGCCAGTGTCGGATACCTCGATGATCGCAACCGTGCCCTCGCGGCGGCCCGTGATGCGGATCTGCTGCGCACCGCCATCGCCGTCCTGCCGGCTTTCCAGCGCCTGGCTTGCGTTGCGCACCAGGTTGAGCAGCACGCGGAACAACTGGTCGGGGTCAGCGTCGATGGTCAGGCCGCGCTCGATCGCGCTGATCCAGGTGATCGAGACGTCAGTCGCAAGCCCAGCCGACTCGCGTACCTCGGCAACCGCCGGCTCCACCATGATCACGCGGCGGTCGGGCGCCGCCTCCTGCGCGCGGCCATAGGACAATGTCGACTGGCAGAACGCGATGGCGCGCTCCAGCGAGCGCAGCAATTTCGGCGCGAAGCGCTGCACCCGCGGGTCGGGCACGCTGGCGAGTTGGTCCGACAGCAATTGCGATGACGCCAACAGGTTGCGCAGATCGTGGTTGATCTTGGAGACGGCGAGCCCGAGCGCGGCGAGGCGGCTCTTCTGATGCAGCATCGAGACGAGGTCGCGCTGCATGTCCGAAAGCTCGCGCTCGGCAACGCCGATCTCGTCGCCGCGCTGGCTCGGCACGATGATTCGCGCCGAACTCTCCGGATTCTCGTGGAAGCCGACCAGGCTCGCGGTCAGCCGTCGCATCGGCCGCACGAACAGATAATGCAGCGCCAGGTAGACCAGGCCGGCGGTCAGGCCGGCGATCAGGAGCGCAACGACCAGCACGTTGCGCGAGAAGCGGTACATCGCCTGCCGCAGCGGCTTCTCGTCGATCACGACCTCGATGAACTGGGCCTGGCCGGGCGCCGGACCGACCACGCGGATGGTCTGGTCACCGTGCTCCAGCATGATCTCGAAGGCGTCGACGATCGCCGACCACACCGTCATGTCCCGCATGTCGACGTCATGATCGATCGCGGCCGGCAGGTCGGCGCTGGCGAGCAGGCGGCGCTGTTGACCGAGCTTGATGGCGACCGCGCGGGCGCCGATGCTGGTCAGGATCTGCCGGGCCAGCGAATCCGGCACCAGGCCCGAAGGGGCGGCATCGAGCACCAGCGCTGCGGTATTGGCGGCGGCCAGGCGGTCGTTGAGCCGGTTCATGCGGAAGTTGGCGATGGCCGGAACGTAGATCAGGAGCCCGGCGATCATCACCAGCGGAATCGTCAGCAGCAAAAGCTTGCCCGACAACCCGAGCCGCAGGGTCGGCTTGGGCCGCTGGTTCTGCGCGGTCGCCTGATCGTCAGTTAGAGCCACAAGATAAGGCCTTGTTTGGCTTAGGGGTCGGAAGATGCGGCCCGGCCCCCAAGCCGGTCAAATTACGGATCGCTAATGTCGGCGGTTCCCCGAACGCCCAGAAGCGCTCCTCACCGTCAAAAACCCCGCGAAAACAGTTATATTCGCCCCAATTGCGACGTTTCAAAGAAGCCTCTTTGCGACGCCCTGTGACATTGACGAAAACAGGGCGCTCCCTTATAAGCCGCGCCAACTGTCCGCGATGGCCCGGTTCTTGACCGGGGGCGGCTCTTTGGGGCCGTAAACGGCTCGTTTGGGCCCGCCAGCATCACCGGACTCCATCTCAATACAACGGCAAATTGCCCGGTCAGCGGAGAATTACCCGTGAAGCGGACTTATCAACCCAGCAAACTGGTGCGCAAGCGCCGTCACGGCTTCCGCGCCCGTCTCGCCACGGCCGGCGGCCGCAAGGTCCTCGCCGCGCGTCGCGCGCGTGGCCGCAAGCGCCTGAGCGCCTGAGCCCGGACGTCTCCTCCCCGGAGATACCATTATGGATCGGCTGAGGCAGCGGGCGGATTTCCTCGCCGTTGCCAATGGCGCACGGGCGAATACCGCAGCTTTTGTGCTGCAGGGCCGCCCGCGCGACGATCAGGGCCCGATCCGCGTCGGCTATACCGTCACCAAGAAGAATGGCACCGCGACCGAGCGCAACCGCATCCGCCGCCGGCTTCGCGAAGTGATGAGACGGGTCGATGCCGTATTCATGCGGCCACACCATGATTATGTGCTAGTCGGCCGCCGTGACGCGCTGACCCGCGACTTTGCGACCATGATTGACGACCTGCGGTCGGCGCTGCGCCGCCTCGACCGGCCTGCGCAAAAGGCGGGTAACAAACGCGCGCCCAATCCGAATGGAATGACGAGACCCTAAGAGATGTCCGACAACCGCAACACGATCCTTGCCGTCATTCTGTCCGGCCTCGTCCTGATCGCCTGGCAATATTTCTACAATGTGCCGCAGATGGAGAAGCAGCGCGAGGCGCAGAAGCAGGCCGAGCTGCTGAAGCCGGCGCCGCAGGCGACGCCGGGTGCCGCGCCTGGCGCCGCTCCCGGAGCCACGGCAACGCCATCCCCCGCACCCGGCACGCCTGCCGCTGACGCGCCGGTGGCGAGCCGCGAGACGGTTCTCGCCTCGGGCCCGCGCATCAAGATCGACACTCCGCGCGTGATCGGCAGCATCGCGCTGAAGGGCGCCCGGATCGACGATCTGGCGCTGGTCCAGTTCCGCGAGACGGTCGATCCCAAATCGCCGGCTGTCGTGCTGCTGTCGCCGTCGGGCACCGCCGAGCCTTATTATGCCGAGTTCCTGTGGCTGACCGCGAACGGCGCGTCGGTGAAGACCCCGAACGCCGAGACCGTCTGGCAGCAGGAGGGGTCGAACAGCCTGTCGCCGAGCACCCCCGTGGTTCTGAAGTATGAGAACGGCCAGGGCCTGACCTTCCGCCGCACCATCTCGATCGACGATCGCTACCTCTTCAGCATCAAGGATGAGGTCAACAATCAAGGCAGCGCGCCGGTGACGCTGTATCCGTTCGGCCTGATCTCGCGCGGCGGCAAGCCGCCGGTGTCGGGCTACGCCATCCTGCACGAAGGCCCGATCGGCTATCTCGGCGAACAGGGCCTGCAGGAGTACACCTACAAGAACCTCGACGAGGCCAAGACCTCGACCGGCGGCAATTCGCGCGGCATCGTGTTCTCGAAGGTCACCGACGGCTGGCTCGGCATCACCGACAAATACTGGGCCACCGCGCTGCTGCCCGAGACCAACGCGACGCTCGAAAGCGCGCGGTTCACCACCGGCGACAAGCGCTACCAGGCCGACTACATGCTCGGCGCGCAGACCATCCCGATCGGCGGCACCGGCGTTGCCAACGCGCGGCTGTTCGCCGGCGCCAAGGAAGCCGCGACCGTCGGCCTCAACTTCCCGCTGGTCGGCTTCGGCGGCTACAACAAGCAGCTCGGCCTCAACCATTTCGATCTGCTGATCGACTGGGGCCACTTCTACTTCATCACCAAGCCGATGTTCCTGGCGCTGGACTGGTTCTATCGCCTGGTCGGCAATTTCGGCATCGCGATCCTGCTGGTGACGGTGATCGTGAAGCTGTTGTTCTTCCCGCTCGCCAACAAGTCCTACGCCTCGATGGCGAAGATGAAGTCGGTGCAGCCGCAGTTGCAGGCGCTGAAGGAACGCTATCCTGACGACCGCGTGAAGCAGCAGCAGGAGATGATGGAGATCTACAAGAAGGAGAAGATCAACCCGATCGCCGGTTGTCTTCCCGTCGCCTTGCAGATCCCGGTGTTCTTCTCGCTCTACAAGGTGCTGTTCATCACCATCGAGATGCGGCACGCGCCGTTCTTCGGCTGGATCAAGGACCTTTCGGCGCCGGATCCGACCAACCTGTTCACGCTGTTCGGTCTGATCCCGTTCGATCCGATCGCGCTGCTCGGACCGCATTTCGGCGCCTATCTGGTGATGGGCATCTGGCCGATCATCATGGGCATCACGATGTGGGTGCAGATGAAGCTCAACCCGGCGCCGCCGGATCCGACCCAGAAGATCATCTTCGACTGGATGCCGCTGATCTTCACCTTCATGCTGGCCGGCTTCCCGGCGGGTCTCGTGATCTACTGGGCCTGGAACAACACGCTCTCGGTGCTGCAGCAGAGCTTCATCATGCGCAAGAACGGCGTGAAGGTGGAGTTGTTCGACAATCTGAAGTCGACGTTCGCAAAGAAGCCGACGTAGCTTCCGGCAACCTCGCCCATCAATGCGTCATGCCCGGCCTTGTGCCGGGCATCCACGTATTGGAGGGTAGCAAGACGTCGACGTGAACGGCTGGAGCTACGCCGGCCAAGACGAAGTGGGACCCTTCGATGACCACCGAACCCGATGCGGAGCTGATCGAGCAGGGACGCAAGCTGTTCGCCGGCGACTGGCGCTTCATCTGGGCCTCGCCCTCGATCGAGACGTTGCCGCCAATGGCCGGCCTCGAGGTCGCCTTTGCCGGCCGCTCCAATGTCGGCAAATCGAGCCTGATCAACGCGCTGACCGGCCGCAGCGCGCTCGCGCGTACCTCGCATACGCCGGGCCGGACCCAGGAGCTGATCTTCTTCGAGGGCCCGGAGAACGCGAACTTCCGCCTGGTCGACATGCCGGGCTACGGCTACGCCTCGGCGCCGAAGACCAAGGTGGCGTCGTGGACGGCGCTGATCCACAAATTCCTGCTCGGCCGCGCGACGCTGGCGCGGGTCTATGTGCTGATCGACGCGCGCCACGGCATCAAGGACGTCGATCTCGACGTGCTGAAGACGCTGGATAAATCCGCGGTCAGCTACCAGGTCGTGCTGACCAAGGCCGACCAGGTCAAGGCCGGCGAACTCAAGACCACGATCGCCGATACCATTGCGACGCTGGCAAAACATCCCGCCGCGTTCCCCGACGTGCTGGTGACCTCGTCGCGCACCGGCGATGGCATGCCGGAGCTGCGCGCCGCCATGGTGCGCCTGATCGAGGAACGGCGTCGATGAGCGGCGTATCCCGATTCCTGATCGTCTGCGCCGCCGTGATGGGCGCCTGCGGCGTGATGCTGGCGGCGGCCGCGGCTCATTTGCCTGATGCCACGCGGCTGGCGGCGGCGTCCTCGATGCTGCTGTTCCATGTACCCGCCGTTATCGCGACCATTGCGGTCGCGGACCGCGCGATCGTTCATGCCAAGCTCGGAATCGTGGCCGCGGCCGGCTTCGTCATCGCGGCGTCATTGTTCGCGGGCGACCTGGTGCTGCGCCAGTATGCCGGCCACGGACTGTTTCCGATGGCCGCGCCGACCGGCGGAACATTGCTGATCCTGAGCTGGCTGGTGCTGGCGGTTTCGGCGATGTGGCCGAAGGGTTCATAATTGCCTTTCTTCCTTCTCCCCATGTGGGAAAAGGTGGCCATAGGAGGGGACAGACCCCTCACCCCGCTTCGCTGTGCGAAGCGCCCCTCTCCCACAAGGGCAGAGGGTCAAGACGCTTTGCGCCCTGCCCGGCAATCAGATAGAACCGCGCCCGTCCCTCCGCTGACGATGAGCCCAGCCCCATGACCGACCAGCACATCAGCCCGCTCGATCAGGCCCGCATCCTGTCCGAGGCGCTGCCGCACATGCAGGAGTATGACGAGGAAACCATCGTCATTAAGTACGGCGGCCATGCCATGGGCGCCGAGGACACCGCCAAGGCGTTCGCGCGCGACATCGTGCTGCTCGAGCAGACCGCGATCAACCCGGTGGTCGTGCATGGCGGCGGGCCACAGATCGCGACCATGCTGAAGCGCCTCGGCATCCAGTCGGAATTCGCCGCCGGCCTTCGTATCACCGACGCCGCGACCATCGAGATCGTCGAGATGGTGCTGGCGGGCTCGGTCAACAAGCAGATCGTCGGCTACATCAATGAGGCCGGCGGCAAAGCCGTGGGCCTCTCCGGCAAGGACGGCAACATGGTGAAGGCGTCGAAGACGACGCGCACCATGGTCGACCCCGATTCCAACATCGAGAAGGCGGTCGATCTCGGCTTCGTCGGCGATCCCGAAAAGGTCGACCTGACGCTGCTCAACCAGCTGATCGGCTACGAGCTGATCCCGGTGCTGGCGCCGCTGGCCACCTCGCAGGACGGCCAGACGCTCAACATCAACGCCGACACCTTTGCCGGCGCGATCGCGGGTGCGCTGAAGGCCAAGCGCCTGCTGCTGCTGACCGACGTGCCCGGCGTGCTCGACAAGTCGAAGAAGCTGATTCCGGACCTGTCGATCAAGGAAGCGCGCAAGCTGATCGCCGACGGCACGATCTCCGGCGGCATGATCCCGAAGGTCGAAACCTGCATCTACGCGCTCGAACAGGGCGTGCAGGGCGTCGTGATCATCGACGGCAAGACCCAGCACGCCGTGCTGCTCGAGCTCTTCACCAACCAGGGCACCGGCACGCTGATCCACAAGTAATGGCAGGCACGGGACACACGGCGAGGATCCCTCGCCGGTCGCCGGCGGCGCGGCTCGCGATGTCGCTGCCGGCCGCGCTGATGTCGTTCCTGTTCTCGTCGGCGCCGGCGCATGCCGACCTCAAGCTCTGCAACCGCATGAGCTACGTGATCGAGGCCGCGATCGGCATCGACGACAAGGCCGCAACCGCAACCCGCGGCTGGTTCCGCATCGATCCCGCGACCTGCCGGGTCGTGGTGCAGGGCGCGCTCACCGCCGATCGCGTGCTGCTCAATGCCCGCGCGCTCGGCGTCTACGGCGCCTCGCCGATCCCGCAGAACGGCACCGATACGCTCTGCGTCGCGCAGGACAATTTCGTGATCGCCGCCGCGCGGCAATGCCGCTCCGGGCAGACGCCGGCGCAATTTACCCAGATCACGCCGACGCAAACCGATGACGGCAATCTCGTCGCCTACCTCGCCGAGGACAGCGAGTATGACGACGAGCAGGCGCGGCTCGCCGGCATCCAGCGTCTCTTGGTGATCGCGGGCTACGATGCGGCGCCGATCGACGGCGTCGACGGGCCGAAGACGCAGAGCGCGCTGTCGGCCTTCCTCAAGAGCCGCGGGCTCGCCAGCGACATCGTGCAGTCGCCGAGCTTCTTCACCACCATGGTCGATGCCGTGCAGAAGCCGTCCGCCTCAGGGCTGACCTGGTGCAACGATACCCAGTACAAGGTGATGGCCGCGGTCGCGACCGACGACGGCAAGGCGGTGACCAGCCGCGGCTGGTATCGCATCGACCCCGGCAAATGCCTGCATCCCGACGTGTCAGGCACGCCGAAGCAGATCTATTCCTTCGCCGAAGCGGTCGACGGCGACAACCGCACCATCAAGATCAAGGACAAGCCGCTGAACTGGGGCGGCGCGGTGCAGCTCTGCACCCGCGAAAGCAAGTTCGAGGTCAACGAGCAAGGCGATTGCGCCACCCGCGGCCTCACCGCGCTCGGCTTCACCACCGTCGACATGACCAGCGGCGGCAAGACGCTGCGCTTTGCGATGCCATGATGAAGACGCTGGCGCCACATACATCACCGTCGTCCTGGCGAAAGCCAGGACCCATAACCACAAGACTGCGTTTGGCGAAGAACGACGGGCATCGTGCCTTATTGATAGATTCCGCGGTATGGGTCCTGGCTTTCGCCAGGACGACGGCGGAGGGCTCTGCGACGTTCGCGCTGATCGCTGGAGGGCAATAATGAAAACTCCCCGCAGCTTCGCTCACGTCGAGACCTGGGTGTTCGACCTCGACAACACGCTGTATCCGCATCACGTCAATCTGTGGCAGCAGGTCGATGCGCGGATCGGCGAGTTCGTCGGCAACTGGCTGAAAATCTCGCCCGAGGAGGCGCGGCGGCTGCAGAAGGACTATTACCTGCGCTACGGCACCACGATGCGCGGCATGATGACCGAGCACGGCGTGCAGGCCGACGACTATCTCGCCTATGTGCACAAGATCGACCACTCGCCGCTGCAACCGAATCCGGTGATGGGGGCTGCGATCGCCGAACTGCCGGGGCGCAAGCTGATCCTGACCAACGGCTCGGTCGACCATGTCGATGCGGTGCTCGGCCGGCTCGGCATCGGTCACCATTTCGACGGCGTGTTCGACATCATCGCCGCCGATCTCGAGCCGAAACCTGCGCCGCAGACCTACCAGAAGTTCCTCAGGCTGCACGACGTCGATCCGGCGAAAGCCGCGATGTTCGAGGACCTCGCACGCAATCTGGTGGTGCCGCATGAGCTCGGCATGACCACCGTGCTGGTGGTGCCCGACGGCAGCCAGGAAGTAGTGCGCGAGACCTGGGAGCTCGAAGGCCGCGATGCGGCGCATGTCGACCATGTCACGGATGATCTCACGGGTTTCCTGCAGCGGTTGAAGCCCTGATCCCTCCATACGTCGTCCCGGCGAAAGCCGGGACCCATTACCCCGATTGTTGGTGATGCGGCACGCTGGGGCCACAGCGTGCAACCCAACCAGGATTCGTGGTTATGGGTCCCGGCCTTCGCCGGGACGACGGAGGAGAGACACTGCTCGGCGGCCGGGTTTGCCTTGACTCCGCAGCCCCAAATTCCGAAAAAGCCCTGCAAAATTCCCGTCATATCTCCGATACGCCCAAGGATCGTCCCGATGTCGCTGTCTGCCCTCGAAACCACCGTCAACACCGCGTTCGACGCCCGCGAAGGCATTTCGACCTCGACCAAAGGCGAGGTCCGCGAGGCCGTCGACCACGCGCTGGAGCTGCTCGACAAGGGCGAGGCCCGTGTCGCCGAGCGTGAGGCCAGCGGCAAGTGGAAGGTCAATCAGTGGCTGAAGAAGGCCGTGCTGCTCTCGTTCCGCCTCAACGACATGGGCCAGATCGCGGGCGGCCCGGGCAAGGCATCGTGGTGGGACAAGGTGCCCTCGAAGTTCGAGGGCTGGGGCGAGAACCGCTTCCGCGACGCCGGCTTCCGCGCCGTGCCCGGTGCGATCGTGCGCCGCTCGGCGTTCATCGCCAGGAACGTCGTGCTGATGCCCTCCTTCGTCAATCTCGGCGCCTATGTCGATGAAGCCACCATGATCGACACCTGGTCGACGGTCGGCTCCTGCGCCCAGATCGGCAAGCGCGTGCACATTTCCGGCGGCGTCGGCATCGGCGGCGTGCTCGAGCCGCTGCAGGCCGAGCCGGTGATCGTCGAGGACGACTGCTTCATCGGCGCGCGCTCCGAGGTCGCCGAGGGTGTGATCGTGCGCAAGGGCGCGGTGCTGTCGATGGGCGTGTTCCTCGGCGCCTCGACCAAGATCGTCGACCGCGAGACCGGCGAGATCTTCGTCGGCGAGGTGCCGGAATATGCCGTCGTGGTGCCCGGCACCCTGCCCGCCAAGCCGATGAAGAACGGCCAGCCCGGCCCTGCCACCGCCTGCGCCGTGATCGTCAAGCGCGTCGACGAGCGCACCCGCGCCAAGACCAGCATCAACGAGCTGCTGCGGGACTGATCGAACCAATCTCGACCTGACGCCGACAAAACTCCGGGCCGCGAAACATTGCCGCCGCCCGGAGTTTTTTCATGGACTGGGCCAATTACCTGTTCGGCTTCAAGGGCCGCGTCAACCGGGCCAAGTTCTGGCTCGGTACGCTGATCATCGTCTGCTGGATGATGTTCCTGGCCGCGCTCGTGGTCCTGGCCGGCCTCGGCGGCAAGACCGGCTCGTTTGGCTTCAACATCGACGATATCTTCCGGGCCTTCGACCCCGACAGCTATAAATCACTGACATGGGCCGGATTGCCGACCCTGCTGGTCAAGGCCTGCGGAACGTTCTTGTTCGTCTGGGTCTATATCGCGGTCGCGATAAAGCGCCTGCACGACCGGGACAAGAGCGGCTGGTGGATGGTCCCGTACTTCGCGATCCCGGGTCTCATGAGCCAGTTCGGAGGTCGGCTTCCCGACGAGTCTTATGTGATGATGGCCGCGGGCACGATCGTGTTCGTGCTCTATTTCTGGGGCTTCATCGAGCTCGCCTTCCTGCGCGGCACAAGTTACCCCAACCGCTACGGTCCCAATCCGCTGGGAAAAACCCATGTGAGCCGCGGCGGCGGCCACGGCAGCGGGTCGCGCTCCACGCAGGGCTGGGATCAGCAGAGCGAGCTCGATATCGTGCCGCACAAAGCTGGTCCACCCGCGGTGTGACGTGTTAAGCGAGGCGCATGAATGATGCCGTCTCGATTACCCGCGATCTGGTTCGCTGCCCTTCCGTCACGCCGGCCGATGCCGGCGCGCTCGGCGTTCTCGAAAATTTGCTGAAAACCGCAGGCTTCGACGTCCACCGCGTGACGTTCTCCGAGCCCGGCACCGCCGATATCGACAACCTCTATGCCCGCATCGGCACTTCCTCGCCGCATATCACCTTTGCCGGCCACACCGACGTGGTGCCGCCCGGTGATGAAGCGGCATGGACGCTCGGCGCATTCTCCGGCGAGGTGAAAGACGGTTATCTCTATGGCCGCGGCGCCGTCGACATGAAGGGCGGCATCGCCTGCAGCGTCGCCGCGGTGCTGCAATATCTGCAAGACCATGGCGGCAAAGCAAACGGCTCGATCTCCTTCCTGATCACCGGCGACGAGGAAGACGTCTCGATCAACGGCACCGTCAAGCTGCTGAAATGGTGCGCCGAGCGCGGCGAAAAGTTCGACCATTGCGTGCTCGGCGAACCCTCGAATGTCGAGGTGCTCGGCGACATGATCAAGATCGGCCGGCGCGGCTCGCAATCCGGCACGCTGGTGGTCGACGGCGTGCAGGGCCACGTCGCCTATCCGCACCGCGCCTCGAACCCGGTGCCGGATATCTCGCGGCTGATCGTGGCGCTGAGCGATGAGCCGCTCGATCACGGCAGCGCGCAATTCCAGGCCAGCAACCTCGAATTCACCACCGTCGATGTCGGCAACACCGCGAGCAACGTGATCCCCGGCCAGGCGCGCGCCAAGTTCAACATCCGCTACAACGACAATCACACCCAGGAGAGCCTGCGGCAGCTAGTCGACGAACGCTTGGCGAAGGCCTGCGGCAACCGCATCCGCGCCCATATCGACTGGCAGCCGTCGAACTCGAACGTGTTCGTCACCCAGCCCGGCCCGTTCACCGACCTCGCGGTCGCCGCGATCGAGGAGGTCACCGGCCGCAAGCCGGAGCTCTCGACCTCGGGCGGCACCTCGGACGCGCGCTTCATCTCCAGCTATTGCCCTGTCATCGAGTTCGGCCTGGTGGGGCAGACCATGCACCAGATCGACGAGCGCACGCCGGTGGCTGACCTCGAGAAGCTGACGCGGATATATCGAGGCGTGCTGGAGCGGTATTTTGCCTGATCCGGCCGCTTGGCTGGACACAAATATCGAAAACAACCCCATGCACAGTAGGGATTGGGGTCACCGGCAATCCGCCCATACCAGATGCAGTCCGTCCGCTGGGTAGAGCGAAGCGAAACCCGTCACTTCGGATCCGCGGCGCACATGATGGGTTTCGCTTCGCTCTACCCATCCTACGGGATCATTCGCGCCGTCTAGTAATCCACCCGCATCAAATAGAGCCCGTCCGGCGGCGCGACGGGGCCGCAGGCGGCGCGGTTGCGGGCGGCCAGCGCGCCAAAAAGATCGTCCGCGCTCCAGCGGCCTTCGCCGACCCAGACCAGCGATCCCACCATCGAGCGCACCTGGCTGTGCAGGAACGAGCGCGCCGACGTCACGATGTTGATGGCACTGCCCTCGCGCGTGACGTCGAGCTGGTCGAGCGTCTTCTCCGGTGATCTGGCCTGGCACTCGGTGTCGCGGAAGGTGGTGAAGTCGTGCTTGCCGAGCAGGCGCTGTGCGGCGGCGTGCATCGCATCAGCATCGAGCGCGCGCGGCACCCGCCAGACCCGGCCGATGTCGAGCGCGAGGTTCGCGCGGGTGTTGGTGATGCGATAGAGATAGTGCCGCTTGGTCGCCGAGAAGCGCGCCTCGAAATCGTCGGGCACGATATCGGCCGCGTGCACCGCGATCGGATTAGGCCGCAGATGCGCGTTCAGCCCGTCGCGGAAACGGCCCGGCGGAAAGTGCTTGGCGATGTCGCAATGCGCGACCTGGCCGCGCGCATGCACGCCGGCGTCGGTACGCCCCGCGCCGTGGACGCGCACATCCTCGCCGCAGATCGCCTTGACCGCTGCCTCCAGCGCGCCCTGCACGGTCGGCGCGGTGTCCTGGATCTGCCAGCCGGAGAACGGCGTGCCGTCATATTCGATGATGAGCTTGTAGCGGGGCATCAGCCGAGCCGCGCGGGCGGCTTCAGCGGCGTGCCGCGCAAGAAGTCCGCCGCCTTCGTCGGCGTCTTGCCGGCGCGCTGCAATTCGAGGATCCGGACCGCGCCGTCGCCGCAGGCGATCGCGAAATTGTCGTCCAGCACATCGCCCGGCTGGCCCGAACCCTTGGCGAGCTCGCAGCGCAGGATCTTCAGCCGTACCGGCTCGCCTTCACCTGTCAGTTCGCACCAGGCGCCGGGGAACGGCGACAGCCCGTGAATGTGCCGCAACACCGCGCGCGACGGCTGCTTCCAGTCGATCCGCGCCTCGGCCTTCTCGATCTTGGCGGCGTAGGTGACGCCGTCCTCGCTCTGCTTGGTCAGCTGCAACCCGCCGCGCTCGAGCCCGCCCATCGCGCGCACCATCAGATCGGCGCCGAGCGGCGCCAGCGCATCGTGCAGGTCGGATGCCGTCATGCTGTCCGTGATCGGCAGCCGCTCGGCCATCGCGACGTCGCCGGTGTCGAGCCCGACATCCATCTTCATGACCATCACGCCGCTCTCGGCATCACCCGCCATGATGGCGCGGTTGATCGGCGCGGCACCGCGCCAGCGCGGCAAGAGCGAGGCGTGCAGGTTGAAGCAGCCGAGCCTGGGCGCATCGAGGATGGCCTGCGGCAGGATCATGCCGTAGGCGACGACGACGGCGGCATCCGCATCATGGGCGCGAAACT
Source organism: Bradyrhizobium viridifuturi (assembly GCF_001238275.1). GTDB lineage: Bacteria > Pseudomonadota > Alphaproteobacteria > Rhizobiales > Xanthobacteraceae > Bradyrhizobium > Bradyrhizobium viridifuturi. Next base: position 77,444 of record NZ_LGTB01000007.1, on the reverse strand, counting down.
CCTCGAGCGCCTCCGGCGTCCTGAGCGTCTTCGGCGTGAGTACCGGAATGCCGAGGCGGCGCGCCTCCTGCTCGACCGGCGTCGGCTGCAATTGCAGGCCGCGCCGCCCGCCGGGCTTCGGCGCGCGGGTGTAGACGGCCACGACCTCGTGGCCATGGGCCACGAGCTCCAGCAACGTCGGCACCGCGAAATCCGGCGTGCCCATGAAGATCAAACGGAGAGGCATGAGACAGGCTCGATCGGGCCGCTACTCCGCCGCGCGCTTGGCGGCTTTCTCGAATTTCTTGAACACGCGGTCGCGCTTCAGCTTCGACAGATAGTCCACGAACAGCACGCCGTTGAGATGGTCGATCTCGTGCTGGATGCAGGTGGCGTAGAGCCCCTCGGCATCCTCCTCATGCAGCTTGCCGTCGAGGTCTATGAAGCGCAGGCGCACCCGCGCCGGACGCTCGACCTCCTCGTAATATTCGGGGATCGACAGGCAGCCCTCCTCGTAGACCGACAGCTCCTCCGAATGCGAGATGATCTCCGGATTGATGAACACCCGCGGCTGCGGCGTGGTCTCGCCGTTCTCGTCGCGCTTGGCGAGATCCATGGTGATCAGCCGCAGCGGCTGCGCGACCTGGATCGCCGCGAGCCCGATGCCGGGCGCGTCATACATGGTCTCGAGCATGTCGTCGGCGAGCTTGCGGATCTCCGGCGTCACCTTCTCGATCGGTTTCGACACCAGCCGCAACTGCTTGTCCGGCAGGATGATGATTTCTCTTAATGCCATGGCGGCGATTTAAGCTGCGGGCCTGATGCGGTCAATGCGCTCAGGAACCTGTTAAGGCGGCCTTAACCACGTTTCTTCACGCGACGTTAACCAAGGAATTTAAGGGAGTGTTTACTATAACCGTTCCCTTTTCGTTCGATGGCGACGCCGAATCGGCTACAAGGACCGGCATGAACGAGATTCTGCTCACGATTGGCGACCTCCCGGTCCGCGTCTCGGACGCCTTGATCGGCCTCGGCGCGCTGGCGCTGGTCCTGCTGTTCGCCATCGCCGTGGTGATCGCGCGCGGAAGCCGGCGCGGCGCGGAACTCGCGATGGCCCAGGCCATTCGCGCCGACGAGTTGGAGGAGCGGCTTGCCGACATGCTGCGGGCCCAGAGCGAATCCTCCGGACGGGTCGACGCGATGGCGCTGGCGCTGGCCGGCCGCCAGGCCGAGATGGCCCGTGCCGTCAACGAGCGGCTGGATTCGGTGACCCACCGGGTCGGCCAGTCGATGGAACAATCGACCCGCAACACGATGGATTCGCTGCGCGCGCTGCACGAGCGGCTCGGCATCATCGATCACGCCCACAAGAACCTCAACGAGCTCACCACCCAGGTGACGACACTGCGCGACGTGCTCGCCAACAAGCAGTCGCGTGGCGCCTTCGGCCAGGCGCGGATGGAGGCGATCGTCCAGGACGGCATGCCGAAGGGCTCGTTCGAGTTCCAGTATACGCTGACATCGGGCAAGCGGCCGGACTGTGTCGTGTTCCTGCCCGACCAGCGCCCGCTCTGCATCGACGCGAAGTTTCCGCTGGAGGCGATGACCGCGCTGCACGACGCGCGCAGTGACGAGGAGCGCAAATTCGCCAGCCAGCGGCTGCGCGCAGACGTGCTGAAGCATGTCAGCGACATCGCGGAGAAGTACCTGATCCCGGGCGAGACCCAGGACACCGCGTTGATGTTCGTGCCGTCGGAATCGGTCTATGCCGAAATCCATGACGGCTTCGACGACGTGATCCAGAAGGCCTATCGCGCCCGCGTCGTGCTGGTGTCGCCGTCGCTGCTGATGCTGGCGATCCAGGTGATGCAGCAGATCCTGAAGGACGCCCGCATCCGCGACGCCGCCGACCAGATCCGCAACGAGGTGATGCACCTCGGCGATGACCTCGGCCGCCTGCGCGAGCGCGTGCTCAAGCTGCAGACCCATTTCGGCCAGGTCAACGAGGACGTCAGGCAGATCCTGATCTCCGCCGACAAGATCGAGAAGCGCGCCGGCCGCATCGAGGAGCTCGACTTCAGCAAGTCCGAGACCCCGATCGAGGTGCCGCGCTTCGTCAAGCCCAGCGCGACCGACCTGTTCCCCGCCCCGCGCAAGCTGCAGGCGGGGGAGTAGTTGGCACTGATCTCACCTCCTAGTCGGTGTCATCGCCCGGCTTGACCGGGGATGACACCGTCTTTGCGGCTCGAATCTGCTAACAGGAGGGCATGATCGCGCCCGAAGCAACCGCGCCCCAGCCGAAAAAGCCCTCCGCCGCCACCTCCTGGCGCGACAGCTTCGCCGTGTACTTGCAGCCGCGGGTGCTGATCGTGCTGCTGCTCGGCTTCTCCTCGGGGCTGCCGCTGGCGCTGTCGGGTTCGACGCTGCAGGTATGGATGAAGGAGGCCGGGGTCGATCTCGGCACCATCGGGCTGCTGGCCCTGATCGGCACGCCCTACACGCTGAAATTCCTCTGGGCGCCGCTGGTCGATGCGCTGCATGTGCCGCTGTTCACGCAGGTTTTCGGACGCCGCCGTGGCTGGCTGCTGCTCTCGCAGCTGGTGCTGATCGCGACGATCCTGGTGCTGGCGGTGGCCGATCCGGCGCGGTCGCCATGGTTTGCGGCCTTCGCCGCGCTGCTGGTCGCAACGGCGTCGTCGACGCAGGACATCGTGGTCGATGCTTTCCGCGTCGAGAGCCTGCCCGAGAGCGAGCAGGCCGCCGGCATGGCGTCCTATGTCGCGGCCTATCGGGTCGGCATGCTGGTCTCGACCGCCGGCGCGCTGTTCATCGTCAGCGGCTTCGAATCCGCCGGGCTCGCGCGCCCGTCGGCGTGGATGTGGGGCTATGTGGTGATGGCCGCGCTGGTCGTGATCGGCATCGTTACCGCGCTTGCCGCGACCGAGCCCGCCCAATCGAAAGGCGCGGAGGCCGCCACGCATGCGCAGAACGCCGCCGAGCGCGTGCTGCACGCGGCGCTCGGCGCGTTCTCCGAGTTCCTCAGCCGCAAGGATGCCTTCGCGGCGCTCGCCTTCGTGGTGCTGTTCAAATTCACCGACGCGTTCTCGGGCACCATGACCGCGCCGTTCGTGATCGACATCGGCTTTTCCAAGGTCGACTACGCGGCGATCGTGAAAGGCGTCGGCCTTGCCGCGACCCTGATCGGCGGCTTTGCCGGCGGCTTCGTGGCGCGGCGCTATTCGCTTGCGCAGAGCCTCTGGATCGGCGGCGTGCTGCAGGCGGTCGCCAACCTGTCGTTCTCCTGGCTCGCCCATGTCGGTGTCGATCAATGGGCGCTGGCGCTCGCGATCACGGCGGAGAATTTCACCAGCGCGATCGGCACCGTGATCTTCGTCGCCTATCTGTCGGCGCTGTGCCGCAATCCGCTGCACACCGCGACCCAGTACGCGCTGCTGACTGCGCTCGCGGCAGTCGGCCGCACCTATCTGTCATCGGGCGCGGGCTATGTCGCCAAGGCGGTCGGCTGGCAGACGTTCTTCGTGATCTGCGTGCTGGTCGCGATCCCGAGCCTGATCCTGCTGGCCTGGCTGCAGCGGCGCGGGCACTTTGATGAGCTGGGGCCGGTGCGGGTTTAGCTCTCCCCGCGTCGTCCTGGCGAAAGCCAGGACCCATAACCACCGCACCTGGTCGTGACAGGGATTCTGGCCGCAGCGTCGCGCAATAACCGACAGTTGGGGTAATGGGTCCTGGCTTTCGCCTGGACGACGATGCGGATAGTTCTCGATTCGATGAGACCTACTTCGCCACCACGCTCCACTTGGTGACGATGGCTTCGCTCATCTCGCCGGCATCCTTGGCGCAGGCGACCTCGTCGACCTTCACCGAGATGGCCCTGCCGGAGAGGCTCTTGAGCTGCGCGGCCTGGGCGTCGTTGGTCGGAACCAGCTGGAAGGTTTCCGGCCCGGTTTCGAGATTGCACAGACCGTTCGGCGGCGGCAGGCGGCGCGGCTCGCTGGTGATCTGGTAGGTCGCGACGCGCTTGCCGCGATTCTTGGCATCGCGCACCTTCATGACGCCGAGTTCCCCCGACAGCACGTCGCCGGCATGGATCATCTTGCCGGGCTTCTGCGGCGCGTCGCTCTGTTGCGCGATCGCACACGGCGCGACCAAGGTCGCCGCCAAAAACGCAAAGCCGAACCGTGCGCCGAATCGGTGTGTTGTCATTTTCAGGTGTTCCGTATTTGATTCGTCAGAGCGTGGATGACCATCCTCGAATCGTCATCCACCCTATCATTTTGTTTCGGCGCGATCTTTTCGACTTGTGACGGATCGCTTGGCAAAATCAGCCGGGTCCGGCCCTGGATCGCTTGCTAGAACAGCGTACGCTGCCGCATGGCTGCGGATAGCGTACCTTCGTCGAGATAATCAAGCTCTCCGCCGACCGGTACGCCATGCGCCAGCCGCGTCACCCGCACATTGGCCTCCGACAACAGGTCGGTGATGTAATGCGCGGTGGTCTGGCCATCGACGGTCGCATTCAACGCCAGAATGATCTCGGTCACCTCAGGCGCATGGGCGCGCGCCACCAGCTGGTCGATGGTGAGATCCTGCGGACCGACGCCGTCGAGCGGCGACAGCGTTGCGCCGAGCACGTGATAGCGGCCATTGGTCGCATTGGCGCGTTCCAGCGCCCAGAGATCGGCGACGTCGGCGACGACCACGATGATCGAGGGATCGCGGCGCGGATCGGTGCACACCGTGCAGGGATTTTGTGTATCGATGTTTCCGCAGGTCTTGCAGACCTGGATCTTGTCGATCGCGACCTGCAACGCCGCGGTCAGCGGTGTCATCAGCGCTTCGCGCTTCTTGATCAGGTGCAGCGCCGCGCGCCGCGCCGAACGCGGACCTAAGCCCGGCAGCCGCGCCAGCAACTGGATCAGGCGTTCAATCTCGGGGCCGGCGACGCTTGCGGCCATTTAGGTGAGACCAAGTCCCGGTGGCAGGCCGAGTCCGCCGGTCAGCGCCGCCATCTTCTCCTGCATCGCGGCCTCCGCCTTGCGGCGGGCATCGCCATGCGCGGTGACGAGGAGATCCTCGAGCACCTCGCGCTCCTCCGCCTTCATCAGCGACGGATCGATCTTGACGCCCTTCACTTCCATCTTCGCGGTCATGCGCACCGCGACCAGGCCGCCGCCGGAAATGCCTTCGACCTCGACATTGCCGAGTTGCTCCTGCATCTCCTGCATCTTGGATTGCAGCTGCGCTGCCTGCTTCATCATGCCGAGAAAATCAGCCATGCGTGCGTTCCTGTAATCAGATCAATCGTCGTCGCTGTCGGAAGTTTCAATCGGGTCTTCGCCAGTCGCATCCGCCACCGGAACCTCTGCGGCAAGACGGCGGACCTCGACCACCTTGGTGCCCGGAAAGCGCGCCAGCACCTCCTGCACGCGCGGATCGGCCTCGGCCGCGCGCTGATGCTCGCTGCGCGCCTGTTCGTTCTGCGAACGCACCGTCGGCTGGCCGGCCTCGTTGGAAATGATCACGGTCCAGCGCCGCCCGGTCCACAATTCGAGCTTGCGCGCAGATCGGTGACGAGCGCGCGCTGCGCCTTCGGCTCGAGTGCGATCTCGAGCTGGCCGTCCTCGATGCGCACCAGCCGCACATCGGCCTCCAGCGCGCTCTTGGTCATGATGTCGCGCTTCTCGCCGGCGAGCGCGATCAGCTGCGGAAAGCTCGTGACCCGCAGCACCGGCGCGGCATCGGCGACCGGCGATGCCATCTGCGGACGCGCAGCGAGATCGGCGCGCGGGCCAGCCTGCGGTGCGCGCACCGGCGCCGACGGCATTGCCGATATCGCCGAAGCCGGCGCGCCGCGTGGCGATGACGATGCGGCGGAACCTGATGTCGCGGACGCCGCGCCGCCGCCGTTCTGCTCGATCATCCGGATCACTTCATCCGGCGTCGGCAGGTCGGCGACATAGGCGATCCGCACCAGCACCATCTCGGCGGCAGCCGCCGGGCGCGTCGCGGTCTGCACCTCGGCAATGCCCTTGAGCAGCATCTGCCACATCCGCGACAGCACCCGCGTCGACAGCTTGGCGGCGAATTCGCGCGCGCGCGTCCGCTCAGTCTCGCCGAACGCGACATTGTCGGCGGTCGCCGGCACGAACTTGACGCGGGTGACGAAGTTCACGAACTCGGCAAGATCGGACAGCACCACGACCGGATCAGCGCCGACATCATACTGCGCGCGAAACTCGGCGAAGGCAGCGGCGATATCGCCACGCGCCAGCGAATCGAACAGGTCGATCACGCGGGTGCGGTCGGCAAGGCCGAGCATCTGCCGGACCGCGTCGGCCTTCACATTGCCCGCGGCATGCGCGATCGCCTGGTCGAACAGCGACAGCGAATCGCGCACCGAACCTTCGGCCGCACGGGCGATGATGCCGAGCGCCTCTGGCTCGACTTCGACGCCTTCCTTGGCCGCGATGTTGCCGAGATGCTTCATCAGCACGTCGGCCTCGACGCGGCGCAGGTCGAAGCGCTGGCAGCGCGACAGCACCGTGATCGGAACCTTGCGGATTTCGGTGGTGGCGAACACGAACTTGGCGTGCTCCGGCGGCTCCTCCAGCGTCTTCAGGAAGGCGTTGAAGGCCGCCGTCGACAGCATGTGGACTTCGTCGATGATGTAGACCTTGTAGCGCGCGCTCGCCGGCGCATAGCGCACGCTGTCATTGATCTGGCGGACATCGTCGACGCCGGTGTGGGACGCGGCGTCCATCTCCAGCACGTCCATGTGCCGGCTTTCCATGATCGCCTGGCAGTGCACGCCGAGGTCGGGCATGTGGATGGTCGGCCCCTTCACCGAGCCGTCCGGCTTCTCATAGTTCAAGGCGCGGGCGAGGATGCGGGCGGTGGTGGTCTTGCCGACCCCACGGACACCGGTGAGGATCCAGGCCTGCGGTATCCGCCCGGTCTCGAACGCGTTCGAGACGGTGCGGACCATGGCCTCCTGGCCGATCAGGTCCTCGAAACTGGAAGGGCGGTATTTGCGGGCGAGGACGCGGTACGGCTTGTTGGCGTCCGGCGCCCCGCCGAGATCGAAGCCGCTCTGGCCAGCGCCGTCGGACGGTCGGGAGGGGTCGCCAGCGTCATTCATGCGTCGATCCGCAACTTGGGTGTCTCTTCAGCCGGCGTGCGGATGGGAGCCGAAATCGAGCGCCGGGCGCGGAGACCGCCATTCCAGCGCGATTCGCTCGGAAAAAACAGGTAGGAGACTGACGAGCGACCCGATCCGGACCTCGTTAGGGCTGCTTCCTTCCGGACCTGACCCGGTTGGCGAGTGGCTCGTCCACCGCCAATCTCCCGGTCCCTATTTGGGGCCAAAAGCGCCGGAAAGCAAGCGGCCTGACCCGGCTTTGTGAGGCCGGCTTTGTGGGGCTTGTCTGGGAACACGGAAAGGCATTACTTGCCCTCCATGCCCGCCTCCAACTGGTCGCTGCATTCGCAGCTCAAGAAAGACACCATCGACATCGGCGACCTGCCGCTGTGCAAGGTGCTCGTCATCAAGGATGCGCATTATCCCTGGCTGCTGCTGGTGCCGCGGCGGGACGGCGCGGTCGAGATTATCGACCTCGACGAGGTCGAGCAGGCGCAGCTGATGACCGAGATCACCCGCGTCTCGCGGGCCCTGAAAGAGGTCACCAAATGCGACAAGCTGAATGTCGCGGCGCTCGGCAACCTCGTCCCGCAGCTTCACGTCCACGTCGTCGCCCGCCGCACCAGCGACGCTGCATGGCCGCGTCCCGTTTGGGGCGTGATGCCGCCGCTGGCGCATGACGCCGAGGAAGTGCAGAATTTCATCAGCGCGCTTCGCCGCAAGATCTGGTTGGGTTGAAATTCAATGTCTGCATCCGATTCATTTCCGCTCGGCCAGCCGGCCTTCGTCACCCATGTGCTCGACCGCGCCGCGCATCTGCGCAGCAATGACGAAAAACTGTTCGCGCTGGAGGGCCACCGCGAGGCGCGCGCCTATGTGATCTATCGCGACTCGCTTGTGGTGAAGCAGGAGGATGGCGGCGCCCGCGCGCTGCTCTCGCTGGAAGAAGCCCGCAGCTACGGCGCCAATCCCGGCACGATCTTCTTAGGGTTGCGCGATGCCGCGCCGATCTTCGGCATGGGGATCGCGCCGCAGGCGGCCGAGAAGCTGGTCGGACGCAGCGATGTTGCGATCACCGAATTGCGCGGCATGGCGATGCAGGGCGTGGTGCCGCCCGAGCAGCTGTCGGCGATCGCGATGGCGAAATCGATGGTGACCTGGCATCAGCGCCACGGCTTCTGCGCCAATTGCGGCACCCGCACGGCGATGCGGGAGGGCGGCTGGAAGCGCGAATGCCCGAGCTGCAAGGCCGAGCATTTTCCGCGCACCGATCCGGTCGTGATCATGCTGGTGACATCGGGCGACAAGGTGCTGCTCGGCCGCCAGAAGCAGTTCATGCCCGGGATGTACTCCTGCCTCGCCGGCTTCGTCGAAGCCGCCGAGACCATCGAGGATGCGGTCCGGCGCGAGATTTTCGAGGAAAGCGGCATCCGCTGCACCGACGTCAATTATTACATGACGCAGCCCTGGCCCTACCCGTCATCACTGATGATCGGCTGCACCGCGCGGGCGACCAACGAGGACATCGTGGTCGACCGCTCCGAGCTCGAGGATGCGCGCTGGTTCGACCATGCCGAGGCGACGCTGATGCTGAAGCGCCAGCACCCCGACGGCCTCGCCGGCCCGCATCCGTTCGCGATTGCCCATCATTTGCTCGGCCGCTGGGTGCACCACCGGAATCCGTTGGACCAATAGCGGGAACCGGACCTCGTTCTGCCGATTAAATTCGGACACTGATTGTGTAAGTGGGAGCATGATCCGGAAAAGTGCGAAGCGGTTTTCCGAAAAGATCGTGCTCAAACAATGAGCTAGAGCGCGATGACGATCATCGCGCTTGGAACCATTGCGACGGATCCCTGCATGAATTTTCAAGACGGCGCCCCGAAAGTCCCGCCCCGCATCCTCTGCATCGGCCTGCCGGTGCGCGACCTCACCTTCCGCGTCAACGTTCCGGCGCGCGGCTCCAAGGAGAATGCGACGCATTTCGACGAGATCTGCGGCGGCAATGCGCTGAACGCCGCGATCGGCATCGTCCGGCTGGGCGGCCGCGCCTCGATCTGCGGGCCGATGGGCGATTCGCGGGAGACCTCGAGCCGCTTCATCTTCGACAAGCTCGCCGAGGAAGGCATCGAGACCAACCATCTGATCCACATGCCGGACCTGGTCACCCCGATCTCGGCGATCATGATCGACGACACCGGCGAGCGCACCATCGTCACCTTCCGCGATCCCGAGCTCTGGAAGGTCAAGCTGCCGCCGACCGAGCTGCTGCTGGAGGATTGCGCGGCGATCCTGACCGAGAGCCGCTGCGCGCCGTTCTGCACCGAGCTGTGCGCAGAGGCCGTCAAACGCGGGATTCCTGTCGTGGTCGACGTCGACCGCGCGATGTCGATGCGGGAAGGGCTGCTGACCGCCTCCTCGCATCTGGTGTTCCCAGCGAGCCGCTGCAGGAGACCGCCGACGTCACCGACGACGGCCAGGCGCTGCAAAAGCTCGCCAAGCTCACCCCCTCCTTCCTGGCCGGCACCCGCGGCCCGAAGGGCACGATCTTTCTCAATGAGAAGGGCGAGCTTGAGGAGAGCCCGGCCTTCCCGGTCCATACCGTCGACACGCTCGGGGCCGGTGACGTCTTCCACGGCGCGTTTGCCCTCGCCATCACCGAGAAGCAGGAATTGCGGCAGGCGCTGCGCTTTGCGTCCGCGGCCGCAGCACTGAAATGCACCCGCTTCGGCGGCGCTTATGCCGCACCGCAACGTACTGAAGTTGAAGCCTTTTTGGGCGAACACGCCGACGCCCGGCCGGCCTGAGCGGTCACGACCCGCTTGATTTGGAAGATTTTTCTCTATATGAGGGAGTTTGAACCTTCATGTGGAACTTTCTTCTATGACCGATGTCGCCATTCAGCTTCATGACAACAGCCGCCGCCTCGACGCGATCGATCGCAAGATCCTGACCGTGTTGCAGGAGGATGCCTCGCTCTCCGTCGCCGAGATCGGCGACCGGGTCGGGCTGTCGTCGACGCCGTGCTGGAAGCGCATCCAGCGGCTCGAGGCCGACGGCGTGATCCTGCGCCGCGTGGCGCTGGTCGACCAGAACAAGATCGGGCTCGGGATCTCGGTGTTCGTCTCGGTCGAGAGCGCCGACCATTCGGAAGCCTGGCTGCGCAAATTCGCCGACGCCGTCAGCGCCATGCCCGAGGTGATGGAGTTCTACCGGATGGCCGGCGACGTCGACTACATGCTGCGCGTCGTGGTCGCCGACATGCAGGCCTATGACGTGTTCTACAAGAAGCTGATCAGTGCCGTGCCGCTGAAAAACGTCACCTCGCGCTTTGCGATGGAGAAGATCAAGTCGGTGACCGCGCTTCCGGTGCCCGCGGCGTAAACGCCGCCGCACCATTTCATACGAACGTCGATACGCCCCCAGGTAGTCCGCCGGCGCGGCATTTACCAGAAGTTAGCACCGGCAGCGGTATTGTGCTGCCATGGTGCCGGGGGAGATCATCCCAGCGAGGCGACGGCCCGCATGGCTGGGCGCGGCTGGCGTTTCCGCCGTGGTGGCGCGCCGAGCGCGCGCTGCTGGCCGCCGCTTCCGCCAATGCGTCGATCGTTCGGATGACCGCGATCCCGGCCCTGCTGGTGGTGCGGCCTGACCGCAATGGCGGGCTGCGCCGGCTGTACGAGGCGGGCGCGCTGCTGGCCATGGATCCGCAGGCGATCGCCGGCTGCTTCAAGTCGGACGACGATCTGGGGGTTGGGGATGACCTTCGAAGGCGATGAAATGGCCGCACTGCGCGAGACCGCCAGCAAGATCCTGCTCGTGGTGCTCTGGCTGCACGTTCCGATCGCGATCATCGTCGGCATCACGCTGCACACCGACTGGCTGATCCCGACCGGCTTCATGGTGGCGATGGCGGTGACGGCGACGGCCTCGTGGCGCCTGTCGGGGAACGGCGTTTCGACGCGCCTGATCGTTGCCGTGGCCCTGATGGCCGGCGTGTCGATGCTGGTCTACCAGTTCGCCGGTCACCGCTGGCAGGTCGACATGCACATGTACTTCTTCGCCGCGCTGGCGTGCCTGGTCGCCTATTGCGACTACCGGCCGATCGTCGCCGGCACCGCGGCGGTCGCCCTGCACCATTTGACGCTGAACTTCATCCTGCCGGCTGCGATCTATCCCGGCGGCGCCGATTTCGGCCGCGTCGTCCTGCACGCCGTGATCCTCTTGATCGAGGCCGGCGTGCTGATCTGGCTGGCGCACACGCTTGCCGAGCTGTTCAGGATGTCGGCGCTGAAGGCGGCAGAGGCCGAGGCCGCCGGCGCCGCCGAAGCCCGCGCCAATGCCGACCGCATCGAGGCCGAACGAGCCAAGCAGAATCGTGATGCCGCGCGGCGCGAACTGGCTGCCGGCTTCGAGCGCAAGATCGGCGAGGTCGTCGAAGCCGTCGCGGTGGCGGCGAACGCGATGCAGGGCCTGTCGACGACGATGAACGGCAGCAACGCGGAAACCATCCGCCAGGCCACCGCGGCCGCCTCCGCATCGACGCTGGCCTCGAGCAACGTCGAAACCGTGGCGTCGGCAACCGAGGAGCTGACGGCCTCGATCAACAGCATTGCCGAGCAGGTGACGCGCTCGGCACGGATCGCCGCCAAGGCCGCCGACGAGGCGCGCCGCACCAACAGCGTGGTGCAGGGACTTGCCGCCGGCACCCAGAAGATCGGCGAGGTGGTGACCTTGATCCAGAACATCGCCAGCCAGACCAACCTGCTCGCCCTGAACGCAACCATCGAAGCGGCGCGCGCCGGCGAGCACGGCCGCGGATTTGCGGTCGTCGCGAGCGAGGTCAAGGCGCTGGCCAATCAGACCGCCAAGGCGACCGAGGAGATCTCGGTTCAGATCCAGGATATCCAGAACGCGACCGGCGCCGCCGTCAGCGCGATCGGGACCATCGGGACCACCATCGCGGAAATCGACCACGTCTCCGGCGAGATCGCGGCCGCGGTCGATCAGCAGGGCGCTGCGACCCGCGAGATCTCCAGCAATCTGCAGCAGGCCGCCGATCGCACCCGCGACGTCAACAAGGGCATCCTCAACGTCAACCGCGCCTCCGAACAGGCCGGCGGCGCCACCGCGCAACTGCTCGACGCGGCGAACGGCCTGACCTCACAGTCCGAATGGCTGAAGGCCGAGCTCGACCGCTTCCTGGCCTCGCTGCGGGCGGCGTGAGGAAGGTAAGATCGGCGACCTACCGCGCCGTCATCGCCCGGCTTGACCGCGCGATCCAGTACGCCGCGGCCTCTCGGCTCAATCACGACCGTCTCTGGAATACTGGATCACCCGGTCAAGCCGGGTAATGACAGGTGTGGAGGATCAAGACTCCGTCCGCTTGTCGTCTCTGCGAAAGCAGGGACCCATACGCTGCAGCGGATGCGATTGATGGGACTCGTCATTCCGGCGTCGCGCAACAATGAACTTCGGTGGTTATGGGTCCCTGCTTTCGCAGGGACGACATCGAATTTGATTTGGCATCGCCCGCCAAGCAACGCGGTGTAGTCGCCTGCGAAAGCGGCGATGACGAGTCGGCTTGCGGAAAAGGGCCGCCTCAGATCTTCTGATTGTACTCGCCGACCTCGGGATGCGTGCGCAGCACCGAATCCATCGCCTCGAACATGTCGCGCATGCGCTGCTCGCTGACCGGGCTTTCCACCACGACCACGAGCTCCGGCTTGTTCGAGGACGCGCGCACCAGGCCCCAGCTGCCGTCCGCGACCGTGACGCGGACGCCGTTGACGGTGACGAGATCGCGGATGCCTTGCCCCGCGACCTGCGCGCCGTTCCGCTGCAGTGTCTCGAAGTGCTTCACCACGGCATCGACCACGCCGTACTTCGCCTCGTCGGCACAATGCGGCGACATCGTCGGCGACGACCAGGTCTTCGGCAGCGCGTCCTTGAGGTCGGCCATCGACTTGCCGGGGGCACGGTCGAGCATCTCGCAGATCGCGATCGCCGACACCAGGCCGTCGTCATAGCCACGGCCGAACGGCTTGTTGAAGAAGAAGTGGCCGGACTTCTCGAAGCCGGCGAGCGCGCCGAGCTCGTTGGTGCGGCGTTTCATGTAGGAATGCCCGGTCTTCCAGTACACGGTGTTGGCGCCCTGCTTCTGCAACACGGGGTCGGTCACGAACAGCCCGGTCGACTTCACATCGACGACGAACTGTGCGTTGGCGTTGATCGCCGACATGTCGCGCGCCAGCATGACGCCAACCTTGTCGGCGAAGATCTCCTCGCCGGTGTTGTCGACCACGCCGCAGCGATCGCCGTCGCCGTCGAAGCCGAGCCCGACATCGGCCTTGTGCGCCAGCACCGCATCGCGGATCGCGTGCAGCATCTCCATGTCTTCCGGATTCGGATTGTATTTCGGGAAGGTGTGATCGAGCTCGGTGTCGAGCGGGATCACATCGCAGCCGATCGCCTCCAGCACCTGCGGCGCGAACGCGCCCGCGGTGCCGTTGCCGCAGGCGCCACCACCTTCAGCTTGCGCTTCAGCTTCGGCCGGCTGGTGAGGTCGGCGATGTAGCGCGCCGGATAGTTCTCGTGAAACTGGTAGGAGCCGCCGGCCTTGTTGTTGAATGCGGCATTCAGCACGATCTCTTTCAGCCGCGTCATCTCGTCGGGGCCGAAGGTGAGCGGACGGTTGGCACCCATCTTGACGCCGGTCCAGCCATTGTCGTTGTGCGAGGCGGTGACCATCGCGACGCAGGGCACGTCGAGATCGAACTGCGCGAAATACGCCATCGGCGTCACCGCGAGCCCGATGTCGTGCACCTTGCAGCCCGCCGCCATCAGACCCGAGATCAGCGCGTATTTGATCGAGGCCGAGTAGCCGCGGAAATCATGCCCGGTGACGATCTCCTGCTTGACGCCGAGCTCCGCGATCAGCGCGCCGAGCCCCATGCCCAGCGCCTGCACGCCCATCAGGTTGATTTCCTTGTTGAACAGCCAGCGCGCGTCGTACTCGCGAAACCCGGTCGACTTCACCATCGGCTCGGATTCGAAGGCATAGGTGTTCGGGACCAGCGCGGATTTCGGCTTCGGAAACATCAGAAACGGCCTCGTGGAAATGCGGAGGAACAATGCCGCTGGCTTTAGCGAATGCATCGCCGCAGCGGAAGGCGGGATTGACGGCTTGTGGCGAATAATTACGGCAGATTTGGCGTCGGCGAAAGACTTGCACGCCGGCGCAATCCGCCGCGCTGTTGTGCCCTGCGAGCTGCCTGACTGCTCATCGCTCCGACCCATGGTTTCTGCAGGGGTGGCGCCAGGCAAGGACAGGCATTGCCGTGCGGTTGTTATTCCAGCTTCTCCCGCCGCTCTGCAATCTGCCTGTCGAACAAATCTGCGCGTCGAAGAGTTGACACGTCGGGCAACTCACCGATACATTTTCATCATCGCAACAATTGAGCCCGCACCGGAAAAGCCGCTGCGGGCTTTTTGCATCAGACTGCCGAGCGCGCCGAAATTGGCCGCCGCAGCTAGCCTAACTGGCTGATAGCCAGGGCCGCCCCACCGACAGACGGGCGCCTGGCGAAGACGATGGGCAAGCCGAGCCGGAAGCGACACTTCCACGCCATTGCGCAAGCCATCCTTCAAGCACTTTGCCTTCAAGCACTTGCCTTCAAACATCCAAAGCCAACCCAGCCCTCTCCGCGAGGTGCGATCACGCACGGGCTCATCCGACGTGTCCGCAATATCTGTAGGTGATGATCATGCCTGATTACTCTCTGGTGTCGGTGGACCATCAGCCGGACTTCGATGACTACTCGCTCGTTCCCGTTGACCACGATCCGTTCGCCGCGGATGGCCCTGCTCAACAGGCGCAGTTTCAACAGCCGCCGACACCGGCTCAACCAGCAGCCACAGCCGCAAACCCAACTGCAACAGCCTGCGACAGGAGCCGGTCAACCCGGCCTCAACGGGCCGGCGACTGGCAACAGCCCCAGCGGATCGGGTGGCATCGTCGGCATCAAGCGTTTCGGCGGCGACGAAGGTGGTGACTATCCGAGCCGCAATGCGGGGATCGGTTTCGAGAGCGCGGAACGCGCATGGGACGCTGCCCGCAAGGAAATGATAGACCTTGGTACCCAACATTACCCGGAAGAGACCAAGAGGAGGGGCTTCATCCCGGAGTTGAGCGTGGAAATTCATAAGCGCAACGGACTATATTACTACGATCAGATAGCGCGTGGATTCCAAGACGGCGCGCTCGGCGGTGGTGTGGGGCGTGGCGACAGCGGTGCGGTGGCACGTGGGCACATGCACTGGGAAAATCAGCTTGAAAGTGATGGAGATATAGACAACGCGAAAGCCTATTCCCAGAAAACTCCAGATTATCGAGCGTGGGTTGGATCTTGGGATGGGAGCTATTTGTATTGGCTTCACGGCAAGCCAACGGGGTCGAGAATGCCTGATTGGAATCGATACAAATATTGAGTCATGCCGATGAAAATGCTCGCGCTCGCCGGAGCGTTATGCCTTCTGCTCTCCAGTTCAACGGTATGCAAGGCAAAACTCCGGCCCCTGGTGTAAGCCGGATGTCGTGACATTGACTTTCAAAAATCAACAAGGCGGGAATCTTGCGAAGATCGAACTTCGCACCCTCAACGCAGTTTGCGACCGAAACCCGGAAAAAAAGGATTTGGGGTAGGCCTGGAACGGTCGATGCGCATCGAGCACAATGGGCAATGGACCGATGTGCCGAAAGAGTGTCTATCCGTTTTTGCTTTTGGCGTAGATGAGGTGTCGCTATCAGGTGACGATCGCGGTCTAGGCATAGCTATTATTGGGAAGCCGACGGAGAGAGACGAGCGTTTAAAAGTCTTGATATTCAAACACGGTGACGAAGTCTTTTGCGATCAGGTCGTGCGATGCCCGAATCTCGACGATCCGCCCGACTATATTAGAAAGTGCAGCAGGGATTTGCGGTGAGCACGCCGGGAGATCGGCTCGACACTCTGCGAAGGCGCTTCAGGTCTGATGTTGTCCGCGGACGTCTGGCGCAAATGCCGCGCCGTTGCGAAGATCGACTCGATGCCCTCTCATTCCCAAAATGTGAACAAGCAGCGCCGCCCTGAGCTCCCTCGAGGCTCCTCGGATGTCCACCCTCCTCAGTATCAGCGGAATTTTCTGCCGTTCTGAGGAGACGATCCGCATCACGGAGAAAGACATCCAGCGGAAGACTTGGATAGGCTTTGATGCCAATCGGCCTTACTGCTCCAGCAACAATTTGCCGTTGGCGTATTCGAAGCGCTTGAGCTTCGACAGGAAGGACAGGCCGAGCAGGTTTTCCGACAGCGCCTCGTCCGGCAGCACCAGCGCGTCGACGTCGCGCACGGTGAGGCCGCCGATCTCGATCATGGCGATATGGGCGCGTGCGGCCTTGATGGTGCCGTTGGCGGTGGTGACGCGCGAGGTGTAGTCGCCCGGCACCGGACGCAGGCCGAAGCGCGCAGCCGAGGTCTCGTTGAGGGCCACCACGGAGGCGCCGGTGTCGACCATGAAGTTGATGCGCTGGCCGTCGATCCGGCCGTCGGTCGCGAAATGACCGCGCGGGTCGGGCGCAATGCTGAACGTGCGGGCGCTGGCCTGCGCCACCGTAACGGCGGGAGCGATGGTCTGCTTTGCGGTGGTCGCGGCGGCGGGCGACATCTTGCTGGCCATCTGGGCCATGAAGGTGCCCAGCCCGATCAGGATGGCCGCGAAAATCATCAGGTTACGCATGACACCATACTCGGAAAACCGAACACGCAATTTCACCACGCCGAACGCCCCGCCGCGAGCGAGGGCGGCAGCGCGAGAATGCCATTTTGGCGAAAAGGATGAGCGAAGGGTTAATGCGAGCCCATTGAAGCGGCCGAATGATATCGGCCGCCCGATTTGCCGCCCGCAGGCGGCCTCTCAGGCCGTCCTGGCGACCGGGCTCGGCATCGCTACGCGCAGCGCGTAATAGACCGCGCCGGCGATGGTGACGCCGAAGAACCAGCCATAGACCGCCCACCAGGCCGGAAGGATCGAGGTGAAATTCGGCAGCACCGACGAGAACAGGGCGCCGACCGCGGCTGCGATCAGCGCGCTGACGTTCCAGCCGTTCTGGAAGCGATATTCGCCGTGTTCCTGATACAGCGCCGGCACGTTCACGCGGCCCTTCGCGATCAGATAATAGTCGACCATCATGATCCCGTAGATCGGCCCCATGGTCGCGCCGATCAGCCCGACGAACGAGGCCGCGCTGCCCTCCCAGGGCGCGAACGGATACAGCGCCAGCGCGATCAGCGCCGCGATGTAGCCGCCCTTCTTGAAGTCGATCTGCCGCGGAAACACGTTGGAGAAATCGAACGCCGGCGAGACGAAATTGGCGACGACGTTGATGCCGAGCGTTGCGACCGCGAAGGTGACGGCGGCGAGCAGCGCCAGGAACCAGCTGTCGAACTTCGCCGAAATCTGGTCGGGATGCAGCAGCACCTCGTGATAGACGTTGAACGCTGCGATCGTGGTGACGCCGGCGACCAGCGAGAACAGGATCAGATTGACCGGCAGGCCCCAGATATTGCCCTTGCGCAGCGCGTTGACGTCAGGCGCGTAGCGCGAGAAGTCGCAGAAGTTGAGATAGAGCGCGGCGAAATAGGTGATCCAGGTCGCGGCGACGGCGCACAGCGCCGGGAACGAGCCGGGCACGCCGGGCACGCCGGCCTCCTTGGTCTTCTCCAGCAGCACATCCTGCGGGATCGGCGCGGTGAGCGAGATGCCGCCGGCGACGACGCAGAGATAGATCGCGAGGATCAGCATCATCAGCCACACCGCGGGTCCCGCCCAGTCCTGGAAGCGGCGCACCGTCTCCATGCCGCGCTGGATGATCAGGAGTTGCAACGCCCAGATCACGACGAAGCAGATCACCTCGAGCGTGGAATGGCCGAGCATGTGGCTCGACTGGTGGAACGCCTTGAAGCTATCGATCCGCGTCAAGAGCGCGACGATCGCCCCTGATGCCGCCGCGGTCTGCGCGCCGTACCAGAAGCAGGCGACGATGGCACGCACCAGCGCCGGGATGTTGGCGCCCCACACCCCGAACGAGGCCCGCGCCAACACCGGATAGGGCACGCCGGTCCGCACCCCGGCATTGCCGATCAAGCTCATCAGCACGAAGATCACCAGCGAGCCGACACCGATCGCGAGGATGAAATTGACGAAGCTGCCGCAGAGCAGGAACAGGCTGGCGGCGAGGTAATAGCCCCAGAGGCTGTGAACGTCGGAGGTCCAGACGTTGAAGATGCTGAAGGCGCCCCAGTTGCGTTCTTTGGCCGGCGCCAGATCCTCGTTGTACAGCGACGGCGATGCGTTCTTGATCTCAGGATTTTCGAGGTTCATGGCGGCCTCCCCAATTGCGAGCCCGTGATCCCATCCCAGCCCGCAAATCTAACCACTGTTTGCTAGCGCTCGCCAGCCCAGACCTCCGAGGTGTGAATCCTTCCGATCTGTCGTCCCCGCGAAAGCAGGGACCCATAACCACTAAAGGTCATAGTTACGCGATGCTGTGGCCACAGCGGTCTTCAACGACCCAACCCTGTGGCTATGGGTCCCTGCTTTCGCAGGGACGACACTGAATGTTTGGTGCCGCTCATGGGTCACATTCTCTCAGGATGACGGGTCATGAGGAACTCAAAAGACCTCAAGTGCCGCGCGGTTTCACCCGCCTGGTCGGCATCGCGCTGGCGGGATCTTCCGGCCAGGGATGGCGCGGATAGCGGCCGCGCAGGTCGGAACGCACCGCGGCGTAACTGCCGCGCCAGAAGCCGGGCAGATCGCGCGTCACCTGCACCGGCCGCTGCGCCGGCGACAGCAGCTCCAGCACCAGCGGCACCGCACCCCTGGCGATCGAGGGATGGGTGTTGAGCCCGAACAGCTCCTGCAACCTGACGGCAATGGTCGGGCCCTGTTCGGCCTCGTAGTCGATCGCAAGCTGCGTTCCGGTCGGCGCCTCGAAATGCGTCGGCGCCTCGCGATCGAGCCGCGCGCGCAGCTCCCACGGCAGCAGCGCCATCAGCGCGTCCGACAGGTCACCGGCCGACAGATCCTTCAGCGCCGTCTTGTCGTAGAGCGCGGGTACCAACCAGTCGTCGGCGCGTGCAGCGAGCGCGGCGTCGGACAGATCGGGCCAACTGTCGTCCTCGGCCTTGCGCAGGAACATCACCCGATCGCGCCATTGTTTTGCTTGCTTCGACCACGGCAGGCGGTCGAGACCCGCAGCGATCAGGCCGTCGGCGAACACCCGCGCGGTCTCGCCCGATGGCTTGAGCGACATCGGCGCTTCCGAGAACGTGATCGCGTGCAGCGAACGCCGGCGGCGCGCGCGCAGCGCCATCGCGCCGCGGTCGAACGTCACCTCCTCCACGTTTTCGACCTGGTCGGCGAAGCGCTGCTCGATCTCGTCCTGGGTGATCGGCGCCGCCAGCAGGATGCGGCCGCTCGCCGCCGTGCCGGTCAGTTCGGCGACCGCGATATAGGGCAGCCGCGCCAGCGCCGCGGTCTGCTCGACGGCCGCGCCGCGGCCGTTGGCCAGCACGAAGCTGCCATTGCCGCGGTTCTTCGCGACGCGATCCGGGAATGCGAAGGCCAGCATGACGCCGGTGGAGAGATCCTTCTGCTCGCTCACCGCCGCCTTCACCTGCGAGGCCCAGCGCGCGGCCATGCTGCGGGCGCTCGAGGCGCGCTGCGAACGGTCGCGGCGGAACTGGTCGAGCCTGACGTCGAGATCGACGCTGTCGCCGCCAAGCCCGCGCTCGGTCAGCACGGCGGCGATCTCGGCCGCCTCCTCGCCCATGCCGAAGCGGGCGGAATCCACGATCATGCGCGCCAGCCGCGGCGGCAGCGCCAGCGCGCGCAGGCTCTGACCCTCCTCGGTGATCCGGCCGGCTGCGTCGAGGGCGCCGAGTTCGGACAAGAGCGATCTCGCTTCCTTCAGCGCCGGTCCCGGCGGCGGATCGAGGAAGGCGAGGCCTGAGGGATCGCTGACACCCCATTGCGCGAGGTCGAGCACCAGCGATGACAGATCGGCGGAGAGGATCTCGGGCGCGGTATAGGCCGGCAGCGACGCGGTCTGCGGCTCGTCCCAGAGCCGGTAGCAGATCCCGGGCTCGATACGGCCGGCGCGGCCGCGCCGCTGATCGACCGCGGCGCGCGAGGCCCGCACCGTCTCGAGCCGGGTCAGCGCCATGTCAGGCTCGTAGCGCGGCACCCGCGCGAGGCCGGAATCGACCACGATGCGCACGCCTTCGATGGTCAGCGAGGTCTCGGCAATCGAGGTCGCCAGCACCACCTTGCGAATGCCCTTCGGCGCCGGCGCGATGGCGCGGTCCTGCACGGCGGCGTCGAGCGCACCGAACAGCGGCACGATCTCGACCGAGGCATCGTGCACGCGCTCGGTGAGGAAGGTCTGGGTGCGGCGGATCTCGCTGCGCCCGGCAGGAAGGCGAGCACCGAGCCGGCATCGGCGCGCAGCGCGGTCGCGATCGTCTCGGCCATCTGCCGCTCGACCGGCGCGTCGACCTTGCGGCCGACATAGCGGGTCTCGACCGGAAAGGCGCGGCCCTCGCTCTCGACCACGGGCGCATCGCCGAGCAGCTTTGCGACCCGCGCGCCGTCGAGCGTTGCCGACATCACGAGGATGCGCAGGTCCTCGCGCAGGCCGATCTGCGCGTCGCGCGCCAGCGCCAGGCCAAGATCGGCATCGAGCGAACGCTCGTGGAATTCGTCGAACAGCACCGCGGCGACGCCATTGAGCTCGGGATCGTCGAGGATCTGGCGCGAGAAGATGCCCTCGGTGACGACCTCGATCCGCGTCGCGCGCGACACTTTCGAGCCGAACCGCACCCGATAGCCGACGGTCTCCCCGGGGCGCTCACGAAGCGTCTTCGCCATCCGCTCGGCGCTGGCGCGCGCGGCGATGCGGCGCGGCTCCAGCACGATGATCTTTTTGCCCTTGGCCCAGGGTGCATCGAGCAGCGCCAGCGGCACGCGCGTGGTCTTGCCGGCGCCCGGCGGCGCCACCAGCACGGCAGCGTTGTGGCGATCGAGCGTGCGGTCGAGCTCATCGAGCACGGCGTCGATCGGCAGCGGGCTATCGAATTGGTGCGGCAAGGAGTCTCATCGCAGGCCACGGCACTCAGCCAACCCTGCGTCCCGTGGTTAACGAACGTCGGATTCTCTTAGGATTTCCAGGCCTCTTAGACCATTCGCCCGGTCCAGGGAACCGGGGACAGAGCCCAGGGTTCGCTGGCACATCCTTTGTATTGATAAAGGAGAAAGCAACCGGTCGGGTCGATGATAGGCCCGATTTCGCCGAAACGGGACAAGGATGACCACAAACGGCACAGTCGCTGCGACAGATCGTTCCCTCGGTCGATCACTTGATCGATCCCTTGGGAACGCGGCCGCGCGTGTCGATTGGGTCGATTATGCCAAGGGCATCTGCATCATCATGGTCGTGATGATGCACTCTGTGCTGGGGGTCGAGAAGGCCGCCGACCAGACCGGCTTCATGCATTATGTCGTGATGTTCGCGAAGCCGTTCCGGATGCCGGACTTCTTCCTGATCTCGGGACTGTTCCTCTCGGTGGTGATCGATCGCGACTGGCGCACCTATCTCGACCGCAAGGTGATGCACTTCGCCTATTTCTACGTGCTGTGGGTGACGATCCAGTTCGGCTTCAAGGCACCGCTGATAGCTGCCGAGGCCGGCTGGGCCGAGGCCGGACTGCAATACCTCGAATCCTTCGTCCAGCCGTTCGGCACGCTGTGGTTCATCTATCTGCTGCCGATCTTCTTCGTCGTCACCAAGCTGACGCGCAACGTCCACCCGCTCATCATCTGGCTGATCGCAGCCGCATTGGAGTCGGCGCACGTCACGACCGGCTGGTACGTGATCGACGAGTTCAGCGCCCGTTTCGTCTATTTCTACACCGGCTATATGCTGGCCGATCATGTGTTCGCGCTGTCGGACCGTGCGCGATCGCGGCCTGCGCTGGCGCTGCTCGGGCTTGGCCTCTGGGCGCTCGTCAATGGCGGTTTGGTTGCGCTCGATGTCAGCGAGTGGCCTGTTGTCTCGCTGGTGCTCGGCTTTGCCGGTGCCTGTGCGATCATCGTGACCGGCACGCTGCTGGCGCGGGCGCAATGGCTCGGCTTCCTGCGCTTCTGCGGCGAGCACTCGATCGTGATCTACCTCGCCTTCTTCCTGCCGATGGCTGCGACCCGCACGGTTCTGCTGCGGTTCGACGTCATCCCCGACATCGGCCTGATTTCGCTGATCGTGACCGCGGTCGGCGTTGCCGGCTCGCTGCTGATCTGGCGGCTGGCGCTGGCGGTCCGGGCCAATTTCCTGTTCGAGCGGCCCGATGCGTTCTGGATTGCCCCGAAAAAGGCAACGCCCGCTTTGCAGGCGGCCGAATAGACCGCAGGTAGTGCCGAAAGTCATAAGCCGGATTCGTTCCCCAAGGGCCGGATTCGACCGTTCGAATTTTCCGTGCATTGAAATGACAGGCCTTTTGGCCGCGAATGTTTCGTCGCCCGGGCTGCGACGAAACAATTCTCCCGGTCACGAAACCATTTTCCGCTTTTGGCGCAGACATCCGGAAACGGGCGCTAACTAGCTTTCTCCCAACGAACCGCCGCCCAACGGCGAACTGGGAGCCTGTCATGCCGAACGTCATCGCCATCAACTCTGCAGCCAAGAAGCACATCGACGCTGCTCGCGCGACCTCGGATGAAATGCTGCTCGCGCGTATCGCCAAGAACGACCGCACCTCGATGCACACGCTCTACGCCCGTCACAACGTCCGGGTTTACCGCTTCGTGCTGCGCATGGTGCGCGACACCACCATGGCCGAGGATCTGGTCAGCCAGGTGTTCCTGGACGTCTGGCGCACCGCGGCCCAGTTCGAGGGCCGCTCGCAGGTCTCGACCTGGCTGCTCTCGATCGCCCGCTTCAAGGCGCTGACCGCGCTGCGCCAGCGCAAGCACGAGGACATCGACCAGGACGACGTGCTGGAGATCGCCGACGGCGCCGACACGCCGGAAACCTCGCTCGATCGCGCCACCACCAGCGAGATCCTGCGCGCCTGCGTCGCCAAGCTGTCGCCGGCCCACCGCGAGATCATCAATCTGGTCTACTACCATGAGAAGTCGGTCGAGGAGGCCGGCCAGATCATCGGGATCCCGCAGAGCACGGTGAAGACCCGCATGTTCTATGCCCGCAAGCAGCTCGCCGACCTCCTGAGGGGCGCCGGCGTGGACAGCGTCGCGGCATAAAGCTAAGCAAATTCAGTTACTTAGAAGGAGATTGAGGAGCCCGGGCAATTGTCCACGAAGCCAAAAAAGTCAGGCGACGAAACAATTGAAACAATCGACGACATCACCCGGAAAAACGCGATCTCTATACCGATATCCAACGACGCAACCCCAACCCAAGTGACTGACTCAGTTTCGAGACTTCCCTAGTTCTAACCTCCCAAGTAAACCTCCAACGACCCGGCCGGGATGCCCCCCAGCCGGGTCGCTCTGTTTCTGGCGCATGGTCGCGAAGCCGATCACGGCTTGTCTCACACGGACGTGACGGCGCCTGCGATGGCTCCGCCGTAACGGCCGCCCCGCCCCAGCGAAGACCATCAGGCGTACCCGGCACGGCCCTCTGGCGCGCCGGGACTTCTGATGGACGGACGACGATGCTCAGCCTTGCTCTTGCCCTGCTTGCCGGTGTCGCCACCGTCGCTGCCCCTTGCACCCTGCCGATGCTGCCGATTCTGCTTGGGGTATCGATAGGCCAGACCGGCAAGGCGCGGCCCGCGATGATCGCGCTCGGCTTCGTGATGTCATTCTCTGCCGTGGCATTGCTGCTGAGCGCGATCACGCGCGCCTTCGATTTCGATCCGAACGTGCTGCGGACCGGCGCAGCCGTCCTGCTCGCCGGCTTCGGCCTGCTGATGATCTGGCCGGCGCCGTTCGAATGGCTGGCGATCCGGCTGACCGGTGCCGCTGGCGGCTTCAGTCAGACCATGCCGTCGCAAAGCCTGTTCGGCGGCTTTTTGCTCGGCTCGACGCTCGGCCTGGTGTGGACGCCGTGCGCCGGTCCGGTGCTGGGCTCGATCCTGACCATCGTCGCGACTTCGAAGGACACGGCGTGGGCGAGCCTGCAGCTCATCACCTACGCGGTCGGCGCCGCGATCCCGATGCTTGCCATCGCCTATGGCGGACAGGCCGTCACCACCCGCGTGCGCAGCATGGCGCGGATCGCGCCGCGCCTACAGCAGGGCTTCGGCGTCGTGATCATCGGCTTCGCCGCGCTGTCCTACCTGCAATACGACACACTGATCGTGGCGTGGCTGACCCAGTTCTATCCCAACGGCCAGATCGGCCTGTGAATCGCAAAGGAGACATCGATGCCCGTCCGCTTGCTCGCCGTATCAGCCCTCGTCGCTGCCCTTGGCCTCGGCGGCGCCGTGATCCCCGGCCTCTGCACCGAATCCGATGCACCGGCACAGCCGGTGCCGCGCGCAGTTGCCATGACGACTGAACAGAGCCAGACCGCGCCCGAATTCGCCGGTATCAGCAACTGGTTCAACTCGCAGCCGCTCAGGCTTGCCGACCTGCGCGGCAAGGTCGTGGTGGTTGATTTCTGGACCTATGGCTGCGTCAACTGCGTCAACACGCTGCCGCATGTCACCCAACTTTATTCAAAGTACCGGGATCGCGGCCTCGTCGTGATCGGGGTTCATACGCCGGAATTCCCGTTCGAGCATTCGGCCACCAACGTACAGGCGGCGCTGAAGCGGCACGGCATCCTCTACCCGGTGGCGCAGGACAACAATTCGCAGACCTGGAACGCGTACCACAACGAGTATTGGCCGGCGCAATACATCATCGACCAGAACGGCAAGATCGTCTTCCAGCATGCCGGCGAGGGCCAGTACGACGAGATCGACCGCACCGTCGCCCGGCTGCTCAACGCCAATAGCTGATTGGACGTTCCGTCCTGTATTGTCGTCATCCCCGGCGTGGTAGGGTCCACGCCGGGGATGACGCGATTCCGAATGCGCATGCCGTGACCGGATCGCGCCCCAGAGCATTGGCAATGGATGGTGCGGAAT
The DNA here is from genome assembly GCF_001238275.1 of Bradyrhizobium viridifuturi. Classification (GTDB taxonomy): domain Bacteria; phylum Pseudomonadota; class Alphaproteobacteria; order Rhizobiales; family Xanthobacteraceae; genus Bradyrhizobium; species Bradyrhizobium viridifuturi. The sequence continues at coordinate 52,115 of NZ_LGTB01000007.1, read as the reverse complement.
GTTCGAAGGCTGGGATGCGGTCGTACTCGCCCGCGCGCAATTCGCTTTCACGATGTCGTTCCACATCGTGTTTCCCGCATTCTCGATCGGGCTTGCGAGCTATCTCGCGGTGCTGGAGGCGCTGTGGCTTGCCACCGGGCGCGAGGTCTACATCAACCTGTTCAATTACTGGCTGAAGATCTTCGCGGTCGCGTTCGGCATGGGCGTGGTGTCGGGCATCGTGATGTCCTACCAGTTCGGCACCAACTGGTCGTCCTTTGCCGACAAGACCGGGCCGGTGATCGGCCCGATGATGGCCTATGAGGTCTTGACCGCGTTCTTCCTCGAGGCCGGCTTCCTCGGCGTGATGCTGTTCGGGCTGTCGCGGGTCGGCCCGAGACTGCACTTCCTGGCAACGTTGATGGTTGCGATCGGCACGCTGATCTCCGCGTTCTGGATCCTGTCGGCCAATTCCTGGATGCAGACCCCGGCCGGTCACGCGATCAATGCCGACGGCCAGTTCGTCGCCGCCGACTGGCTCAAGGTGATCTTCAATCCCTCGTTCCCCTATCGCCTCGTGCACATGGTGCTGGCGGCCTACCTCACCACCTCGCTGGTGGTCGGCGCGGTCGGCGCCTGGCACCTGCTGCGCGACCAGCATCTGGCCGGAGCGCGCGTGATGTTCTCGATGGCGATGTGGATGGCGACCCTGGTGGCGCCGATCCAGATCCTCGCCGGCGACCAGCACGGCCTCAACACGCTGGAGCACCAGCCGGCCAAGGTGATGGCGATGGAAGGCCACTTCCAGAGCCACAAGGACGGCGCGCCGCTGATCCTGTTCGGCTGGCCCGACGAGCGCGACGCCAAGGTGAAATACGCGATCGAGGTGCCGAAGCTGTCGTCGCTGATCCTGAAGCATTCGCTCGACGCGCCGCTCGCCGGCCTCGACACCGTGCCGCGCGAGAACTGGCCGCCGGTGCCGATCACCTTCTGGGCGTTCCGCGTCATGGTCGGGCTCGGCTTCCTGATCCTGGGGCTCGGCCTGTTCAGCCTGCTGATGCGCTGGCGCGGCTTGATGTACCAGTCACCGCTGCTGCACCGCTTCGCGGTGCTGATGGGGCCGGCCGGCTTCATCGCGGTGCTCGCCGGCTGGATCACCACGGAAACCGGGCGGCAACCGTTCACGGTCTACGGGCTGCTGCGCACGACGGATTCGGCCTCGCCGCTGGCGGCGCCCGCCGTGGGCTCCTCGCTGATCGCCTTCATCATCGTCTACTTCGCCGTGTTCATCGCGGGCGTGATCTACATCCTGCGGCTGATGGCGCAGCCGCCGCACCCCGGCGAGCAGGGCCCGGCAACAAACATCCCCGCGCGCGCCGCCGGCATCACGCCGGCCGCCGGCGCTGCCGTGGAGGGCGCGCGATGATCGACCTGACCACGATCTGGGCCTTCATCATCGCCTTCGCCGTGTTCGTCTATGTCGTGATGGACGGCTTCGACCTCGGCCTCGGCATCCTGTTTCCGCTATTCCCGCAGAAGACGGATCGCGACGTCATCATGAACACGGTGGCGCCGGTGTGGGACGGCAACGAGACCTGGCTGGTGCTCGGCGGCGGCGGCATGATGGCGGCGTTTCCGCTGGCCTATGCGGTGCTGATGCCGGCGCTCTACACGCCCATGATCGCGATGCTGCTCGGCCTCGTGTTCCGCGGCGTCGCCTTCGAATTCCGCTGGCGCACCCAGAAGGCGCGCAACAATGGGATCTCGCCTTTGCCGGCGGCTCGCTGGTCGCGACCCTGGCGCAGGGCATCGCGCTCGGCGCCATCCTGCAGGGCATCCATGTCGAGGGCCGCCACTACGCCGGCGGCTGGTGGGACTGGCTGACGCCGTTCAGCGTGCTGACCGGCGTTGCGCTCGTGATCGGCTATGCGCTGCTGGGCGCGACCTGGCTGGTGATGAAGACCGAGGGTGAGCTGCGCGAGCGCGCCTATCAGCTGAGCTGGATCCTGCTGGTCGCGATGCTCTGTGCGATCGGCGCCGTCAGCATCGCAACGCCGTTCCTGGCCGTGCAATACACCCAGCGCTGGTTCGCCTGGCCCAACATCATCCTGACCGCGCCGGTGCCGATCGCGGTCGCCGCCGTCACCGCGCTCTTGCTGCGCGCGCTCGGCAACAGGAACGACCACCAGCCGTTCTTCCTGACGCTGGCGCTGTTCGCACTGTCCTATGCCGGGCTCGGCATCAGCATGTACCCGTACATCGTGCCGCAGAGCATCACGATCTGGCAGGCGGCGGCGCCGGCCAACAGCCAGATCTTCATGCTGGTCGGGGTCTCGATTCTGGTGCCGCTGATCCTCGGCTACACCGCCTGGGCCTATTGGGTGTTCCGCGGCAAGGTACGCCCCGGCCACGGATACCATTGATGCCGCCGGATCCGAGTCAGCGGCCGCTCGGCCAGCGCCTGCTGTGGTTCGCCGTGCTGTGGCTCGGCGGCGTCGGCACGGTGACCCTGGTCTCGTTCGCGTTGCGACTCTGGATCGCGCCGAAATAAGGCCGGCGGGGCCGCACCCCACACGGCCCCGTCGACAAAAAACGGAAGCATTACAGTGATATAGTGTGATGCCCGCCCTAAACTTGCCATCAAGCTGCCGCTGAGATTTGATGCTTCCGAGCGATTTGGGTGGAGCAACCATTTGGCCGCTTGCCAACAAGGAGAGCTTTGCATGACGAAACTTCGTCACCTGGTCTGGATGTTGATCGCCACGGGCGCGCTCGTGCTGTCGACATCGCATGGCTTCGCCCAGAGCCGCCCGGACGCCGACGAGCCGGGCCTGATCGCCGACGACAGCTACGAGCTCGATCCGGAATGGCAGAAGCAGGTCGTCTACTACCGGACCAATGAGGCGCCGGGCACCATCATCGTCTCCACCGCCGAACGCCATCTCTACCTCGTGCAAGGCAATGGCCGCGCGCTCCGCTACGGCATCGGCGTCGGCCGCGATGGTTTCCAGTGGCAGGGCCTCGTGACCATCACCCGCAAGGCCGAGTGGCCGGATTGGGTGCCGCCGCCGGAAATGATCGCTCGCCAGCCCTACCTGCCGCGCTTCATGGCGGGCGGCCCGGGCAATCCGCTCGGCGCGCGCGCGATGTATCTCGGCACCACGGTGTACCGCATCCACGGCACCAACCGGCCCGACACCATCGGCACCGCGATCTCGTCCGGCTGCTTCCGGCTGGTCAATGCCGACGTCGCCGATCTCTACAACCGCGTCCCCGTCGGCACCAAGGTGATCATCCGCCAGAAGCCCGAACTGTAATCGCTACCCGCCCGCCTTCGATATCCGACCTGTTTTTCCCCCGATCATTCGCGAGAGAGAACCCATGCGTACATTTCGAGGCGGCCTGACGATCGGGCTCGCGGTCGCCGCGCTGGTTGCGGCCGCCGCCATCACCTATGAGCGTTACGACACCCGCACGCTGAAGCGCACCGTCCGCCGCGGCGACGTGCTGTGCGGCGTCAACAAGGGCCTGCCGGGCTTCTCGAATCCGGACGATAAGGGCAACTGGACCGGCTTCGACGTCGATTTCTGCCGCGCGGTGGCCTCGGCGATCTTCGACGATCCGACCAAGGCAAAGTTCGTTCCGCTCGACGCCAGCGAGCGCTTCAAGGAGCTGCAGAACCGCAAGGTCGACATCCTGTCGCGTAACTCCACCTGGAGCATGTCGCGCGAGACCAATTACGACCTCTATTTCCCGGCGGTCGCCTATTATGACGGCCAGGGCTTCATGATTCCGCGCTCGCGCAACATCGATTCCGCGCTCGATCTGAACGGCAGCAAGGTCTGCGTGCAGGCCAACACCACGACCCAGCTCAATCTCGCCGACTATTTCCGTGCCAACAACATGAAGTACACGGAGATGAAGTTCGAAAAGCTCGACGACGTGGTGAAGGCCTATGACAGCGGCCAGTGCGACACGCTGACTTCGGACGCCTCGCAGCTCTATGCGCTGCGGCTCAACCTCGCCAAGCCGAACGACCACACCATCCTGGCCGACATCATCTCCAAGGAGCCGCTGGCGCCGGTGGTCCGGCAGCGCGACGACGACTGGATGATGATCGTGAAGTGGACGCTCTATGCCATGATCAACGCCGAAGAGCTCGGCATCACCTCGAAGAACATCGACGAGGCGCTAAAGTCGAAGAAGCCGGAAGTGATGCGGCTGGTCGGCACCGAGGGCTCCTATGGCGAGGATCTCGGCCTGACCAAGGACTGGGCGGTGCGCATCATCCGCCATGTCGGCAATTACGGCGAGGTCTACGACCGCAACGTCGGCGCCGATTCCAAGCTGAAGATCCCGCGCGGCATGAACCAGCTCTGGAACGCCGGCGGCGTGCAATACGCACCGCCGATCAGGTAGCCTTTCTGCGGCGTCATTGCGAGGAGCAATAGCGACGAAGCAATCCATCGCTCCGCACACGCGGTGAAGTGGATTGCTTCGCGTCGCCCGCAATGACGGGCCTACTCAGGCCGCCAACCCTCCGCTGTCATCACCCGCGAAAGCGGGTGATCCAGTACGTCGCGGCTTCTCCGCTCAAGCACCACTGTCTCTGGAATACTGGATCGCCCAGTCGAGCCGGGCGATGACAGTGTGCGGTGTGGCGGCGTCGTTGCGCTGCGCTGTTACGCGGCGCTGACGCGTCGGCTCAGTAGCCCTTGCCGCTGGCGAGCTGGTCAGTGTGGAAATTGCTGTCGCCGAACAGCTCCTGGCAGACGCGGGCGCGCTTCATGAAGAAGCCGATGTCGAACTGGTCGGTCATGCCCATGCCGCCATGCATCTGCACGCCTTCCTGCACGGCCAGCGTCGCGGTGGTGCCGGCGCGCGCCTTTGCTACCGCGACCGCAGTGGCGGCCTTCGCGACGTCGGCATCGAGCGCCTGCAGCGCCTTCAGGACTGCGGCGCGGGTGATCTCGATATCGATGTAGAGCTCGGCGGCGCGGTGCTGCAGCGCCTGGAATTCGCCGATCGCCTTGCCGAACTGCTTGCGCTCCTTAAGGTAGGTCACGGTGCGGCCGAACACCTCGTCGGAGAGGCCGACCATTTCGGATGCGACCGCGCCGCGGCCGATATTGAGCACGCCCTCGAGCAGTCCAAAGCCCTGATCGACCTCGCCGAGCACGCTGTCGGCGTTGACCTCGACATTGTCGAACACGATGCGCGCCGCGTTGTGCGAATCGACCATCGCGGTACGCTCGACCGCGAGTCCCTTGGCTTTGGGATCAACCAGGAACAGGGTCAGCCCGTTCTTGTCGCCGGCGCTGCCCGCGCTGCGTGCGGCGACGATCAGGAGATCGGCGGTGTGGCCGTCGACCACGAAAGCCTTGTCGCCGGACAGCTTGAAGCCGTTGCCGGCACGCGTCGCCTGCAATTTGGTCTGCAGCGGCCGATGCTTGGCGCCCTCATCGATCGCGAGCGCCGCGAGCAACGAGCCGTCGGCGATCTTGGGCAGATGCTGCGCCTTCTGCGCCTCGCTGCCGCCGCGCGACAGCGCTGAGGCCGCAAGCACCGAGGTCGCGAGGAACGGCGACGGCATCAAGGTGCGGCCGATCTCCTCCATGACGATGCCGGCCTCGACGCAGCCGAGACCGCTGCCGCCGAACTGGTCCGGCACCAAGAGGCCGGAGAAGCCCATCTCGGCAAAGGTTGTCCAGAGCTCGCGCGAGAAGCCGGTGGTGTCCTTGGCATCGCGCAGGCCGCGCAGATGCGCCACCGGCGCCTTGTCGCTGATGAGACCGCGCGCACTGTCGCGCAGCATGGATTGTTCTTCGGTGAGGACGAGGGCCATGGATGGATCCGATCTAACGTTCTAAGCAGAAAAATTCCGAGTCCGTCATTCCGGGGCGATGCGGCAGCATCGAACCCGGAATCTCGAGGTTCCGGGTTCGCCGCTTCGCGCCGCCCCGGAACGACCGGTAGCTACGCCCCCGGCAGATCGAGGATGCGCTTGGCGACGATGCCGAGCATCACCTCCGAGGTGCCGCCCTCGATCGAGTTGGCCTTGGTGCGCAGCCAGGCGCGCGGGCGGGCGCCGCCGCGGGAACGGTCGCTTTCCCATTCCAGGGCGTCGATGCCGCCGGCCGACATCAGGATCTCGTAGCGCCGCTTGTTGAGCTCGGTGCCGTAATACTTCATCGCCGACGAGAACGCCGGATGCGACTGCCCGGCCTTGGCGAGATCGACCGCGCGCTCCGCGGCGGCGGCAAGCGCGGCCTCATCGACCTCGAAATTCGCGATCTGGCTGCGCAGCTGCGCGTCGTCGAGCTTGCCTTGCGCATCCGCGCCGACCGAGTCGGCCGCGATCTGGCCGAGCGGACGGCCGACGCCACGCTCGCCCATGCCCGAGATCATCGCGCGCTCGTGCTGCAGCAGGTACTTCGCGACATCCCAGCCGCGATTGACGGTGCCGACGACATGCGACTTCGGCACGCGGACATTGTCGAAGAAGGTTTCGCAGAACGGCGAATAGCCGGAGATCAGCAGGATCGGTTTTGTGGACACCCCCTTCGACGTCATGTCGAAGAGAATAAAACTGATGCCGTCGTGCTTCTTGGCCGCGGGATCGGTGCGCACCAGGCAGAAGATCCAGTCGGCATAGTTGGCGTAGGAGGTCCAGATCTTCTGGCCGTTGATGATGTAATCATCGCCGTCGCCGACCGCGCGGGTTTGTAGCGAGGCGAGATCGGAGCCGGCGTTCGGCTCGGAATAGCCCTGGCACCAGCGGATCAGACCCGCGGTGATCTTCGGCAGATGCTCCTTCTTCTGCTCCTCGGTGCCGTATTTCAACAGCGCCGGTCCGAGCATCGAGATGCCGAACGAGGTCAGCGGCTGGCGCGCCCCGATCGCCGCCATCTCCTGGCGCACGATCTTGGCTTCCTCGCCGTCGAGGCCTCCGCCGCCATATTCCTTCGGCCAATGCGGCACGGTCCATCCCTTGTCGCGCATCCGCTCGAACCAGACCCGCCGCGCCTCGGAGGAGAATTTCGTGTTGCGGCCACCCCAGAAGGTGTCGCCATCCGAGGTCATCGGTTTGCGCATCTCGGCCGGGCAGTTCTGCTCCAGCCAGGCGCGGGTCTCAGCGCGGAATTTCTCGAGGTCAGCCATGGTGCGTTTCCAGTCAAAATCGACGAATTGGATTCGACCTTAGACCTACGCAGCCGCCGAATTCAATATGCCTCGCGGCCGCGCCATGCTCTGGCGTCGCTACTCACCTTGCGCGATCGGGTGTATCGCCGAGACGGGGTAGCGATTGAAAAACAAGAGGAAACGGACATGCGGCTGAAACTGCTTTCGCCTAGCGAAATGAACGCCGCCCAGAAAGAAACCTACGACGAGTCGATTGCCGGCAAGCGCGGCGCGCCACCGGCGCCGATGATGGCCTGGCTCAACAGCCCGGAGATGGCGCGGCATGCCACGCGGCTCGGCGAGGTCTTGCGCTTCGACACGATCTTTCCGCCGAAGCTGTCGGAGATCGCGATCCTCGTCACCGCGCGGCACTGGACCGCGCATTACGAATGGTATGCCCACAAGCGCCTCGCACTGAAGGGCGGGCTCGACCCGAAGATCATCGAAGACATTCGCGTGCGTCGGACGCCGACCTTCGACGATCCCAAGGCCAGGGTGATCTACGACGTCGCCAAGGCGCTGCACGAAGGTCACGGCCTGCCGAAGGCACTGTATGACGAGGCGATCGAGGTGCTGAGCCAGCGCGGCCTGGTCGAGGTGATCGGGCTCTGCGGCTACTACACCATGGTGTCGATGACGCTGAACACGTTCGAATTCCAGCTGCCCGGCGGCGAGCTGTCGGAGCTATGCTAGATCCGGCCGCCGTGGCGTCATTCGGAAACGCTGCGTTTCCGAATGGATCGCTCCGGCCCCGGCAAATCCAGACTATATCAGGCGGCGAAGCCCTGCCCTGATGGCACGGCATTGATGCCAACGGAGCCAGGTCATGCCGGAAAATCCCCCCATCGTCGCGGGCACGCGGATCGGGCATGTCCACCTCAAGGTCGCCGATCTCGAGCGGGCGCTCGGCTTCTATTGCGGCGTGCTCGGTTTCGAGTTGCAGCAACGCCTCGGGACCGATGCGGCCTTCATCTCGGCCGGCGGCTATCACCACCACATCGGTCTCAACACCTGGGAGAGCAAGGGCGGCCGTCCGCCGCCGCCCGGCACCACCGGCCTGTTCCACACCGCCATCCTGTACCCGACCCGCCCGGCGCTCGCCGACGCGCTGCATCGGGTGCTGTCGGCCGGCATCCAGCTCGACGGCGCCAGCGACCACGGCGTCAGCCAGGCGCTGTACCTGCGCGATCCCGATGAGAACGGCGTCGAGCTCTATTGGGACCGCCCCGAAGCCGAGTGGCCGCGCAGCGCGGACGGCAAGCTTTCGATGTTCACGCGTCGGCTCGACCTCGAGGAATTGCTGAAGCAGCGCGCAGCGTAATTTCGCGATACGGACTATGGCAGCAGCGCGCGCACCAGCCAGCCGGCCGCATAGAGTCCGAGGCCGAACACCGTGTGCGTCACGAGGCTCTGCAGCCGTGCGAACCATGGATGCGGCATCCGGCTCGCGGCAATGCCGGCGCCCATCGCGGGCTGCATGATCAGGAACGGCGCGGCGACAGTGCCGATCCCGACCAGCAAAGCCGGACCGATCGTGGGCTGCCGCGCCCAATCGAGGCCGAAGATCGCGAGCAGCACGCCGGCAAAGCCGATCCCGATCAGATAATGCGCGGCCCATCCGACGGCCCGCTCGCCCGCAACTGGCGGCGACGCGGCGATGCGGTCGTGATGCAGGCGCCCGGATGCGAGGTGGCCGAGCCAGCGGCCGACCAACGCGTAATCCAGCGACGGCATGCCGAGCAGATGCTTGCGGACCATCCCCCAGATATCCATCGCGACGGTCGCGCCGGTGCCGATCAGCACCGCACTCGCCAGATAGCCCACGGCGTCAGCCATTGGCAGCCTCCACCGGCGTTCGCGCCGCGACCATCCAGCAGGCCGCGGTGAAGCGAACTTCACCGGCCTCGAGATAGCGGTCGAACGCACTGCGCACGGTGTCGATCACCTGCGAGCGACGCGGCTCTTCCATCGCCTGCAGCATCGTGCCGACCGGGCCGAGCCAGCTCACGTAACGGGTCAGCTCCGCTGCCGGAAAACTCAAGGCGATATCGATCGGCGCGACCGCGACCGCGTCCCAGCCGCTATCCGCCAGGATGCTCTCGACCCGCTTGCGGTCCGCGAAGCCGAACTGCCCCGGCGCATCGGCGCGCCGCGGCGGAAGATCCGGCAGCAGCGGCTTCGCCGCCCGTTCCGCCGTCGTCATGAACGGGTTCTCGGCGGCGCTCCGCCAGACGATCAAACGGAGTGCAGCGCCCGGGCGGGTAGCGCGGCGGAGATTGGCGAAGGCCTGCGCCGGGTCGGCAAAGAACATCACGCCGAGACGCGAGATGATCATGTCGAAGCTCGCCGGCGTGAACGGATGGGTCTGCGCGTCCGCGCAGATGAAGCCCGCGGATCGCCGTTCCCGCTCGGCGCGATCGCGCGCCGCTGCGATCATCGGCTGGGAGATGTCGATGCCGGTGCAATGCCCCTGCGGGCCGAGCGCCTGGGCAACCGCAAACGTCGTGGCGCCGGTGCCGCAGCCGATATCGAGCACGCGGCCGGGCCCGACATCGGACACAGCCCGAACCAGCAGCGCTTCGAGCGGCTCGAACATCGCTTCGAGCACGTCCCGTGTCTCGACCCAGGCGCGCCCGGCGGCGCCGTTCCAGAGCTTGACCTGTTCGTCCCTGTCCTGTGATGCGGTACTCATGATCTCGTCCTTCTTGCCTGGCTGGCAACGATGATGCTTGCTCCAGGCAAGCGTTAGGCTGCACACTGCCAGTTCAAGTGAACTTGAGGTCAAGAGCCATGCGGGACATCGACATCGCGGAGGTAGCGGAACTGTCGGGCGTTCGCGCCTCCACGCTGCGTTTCTACGAGGAAAAGGGACTGATCGCCTCGCATGGACGGCGTGGGCTGCGCCGCCTGTTCGATCCTGCCGTGCTGGACCGGCTGGCGCTGATCGCGCTCGGCCGCGCCTCCGGCTTCACGCTCGACGAGATCGGACGAATGTTCGCGCCCGACGGCAGGCCGCGGATCGACCGGAAGATGCTGGCAACCAAGGCGGACGAGCTCGACCGCACCATTCGCAGGCTCAACGCGATGCGCGACGGCCTGCGCCACGCCGCCGTCTGCCCGGCGCCGAGCCACATGGAATGTCCGACCTTCCGCCGTCTGCTGCGGGTCGCTGCGGCCGGGAAGATGGAGGCACCGAAGAAGACGAAGAAGTCACGTCGAAAATCATAACCGGGATTGCTGGCTTCGTCCGCGAGTCATGATCGTCACCGCCGCGATCAGCTCCAGGCCGATGCAGCCGTAGAACGGCAGCGTGTAGCTGCCCGAGAGATCGTGCAGCAGCCCGATCACGCCGGGACCGAACGCATAGGTGATCTGGTTGATCGCGGTGATCAGGCTGACCAGCACGCCGAACGCCCGCGGGTCGAACTCGCGCTGCACGATCAGCGCCGGCAGCGTGATCAGATTGCCGACCGAGAATCCGAACAGCGCGCAGGCCGCGATCTGCACGACGTCATTGTGCACGTTGATGATGAGAGCCAACGCGATCGCCTGGCTGACAAAGGACAACGCCGACGCGAGGCGCTGGTTGAGCTGGTCGATCACGAAGGAGAACGAGACCCGGCCGACCACGGCCATCGCGGTCAGCAGCGCCATCGCCACCGTGGCGCGCTCGCGGCCGATCACCTGGTCGAGATAGGCGATCAGATGAACGATGAAGCCGACCTGGGCGAACAGCACCAGCGCGAACGCGATCGAGACCGAGAGGAAGCGGATGTCGCGCAGCGCCCGGGCTCGCACCTGGGTCGCCGACGGGGCATCGGCGGCCGCAGCCGTCACGGCGTGCAGGTGCGCCGGCGGCCGCCCGACGAAGATCAGGATCACCGGCACCATGATCACGATCAGCAGCACCGCGGCCGCGATCATCGCGCCGGAGAAGCCGAACGCGCCGATCCCCGCGACCAGCAGCGGTACGCCGACGATGCCGCCGAAGCTCGCGCCGTTCAGCGCCAGGCTGATCGCCATGCCGCGCTTCTTGTCGAACCACAGGCCGAGCGTGTTGGTGATGATGCCGAGGCTGGTGCCGGCCCAGCCGAACGCCAGCAGCGCGTCGGCAAGATAGAGCTGCCACGGTTCGCGCACCTCGCCGATCGCAACCGCCGCCACCGCCATCGCGAAGGTGCCTGCGATCAGGCAGCTGCGCGCGCCGAACGCCTTGATCGCCTCGCTGACGAAGGCGACCAGCGCGGCGCCGAACAGATAGAAGAAGGTGGTGCCCGACGAGATCAGCGACGCCGGCCAGCCGTGCAGCTTGTGCAGCTCGGCGACATAGACGCTCTGGCCGTAGAAGCCCAATCCCCAGCCGAAGGTCGCAAGCAGGAAGCAGACGACGACGATGCGCCAGCCCTCGTAACCAAGCGAGGATTCATCTGGCAGCGTGGGTGATGATGCGTCCATTTCTTGCTCTTGCTTCCGACATCGTCAGGACCGGATTATCCGTTCTCACGATGTAAGGAGCCGTGCAAGCCGATCATTTCGAAGCTGATCGAAGTGTCAGCAATTGGCAGCAGCATGATCCGGAAAAGTGCGAAGCGGTTTTCCGAAAAGATCATGCTTAAGACAAAGCTTTAGATGCTCGGATCCGGGATTTCTTCCACCGCGCGCAATTTCGCCCGCCGCCTGGCGAACGAGGCCAGCGACAGCACGGCAAGCCCGAGCAGCACCGGCGGAAACACCACCATGTTGACGGCGTTCCAGCCGTAATGCGCGAGCAGCTGGCCCGACGAGAACGAGCCGATCGCCATCATGCCGAACACAAGGAAATCGTTGAACGCCTGCACCTTGTTGCGCTCCTGCGGGCGGTGCGTCTCCAGCACCAGCGCGGAGGCGCCGACGAAGGCGAAATTCCAGCCGACGCCGAGCACGAACAGCGTCGCCCAGAAGTGCGGCGCCGTGATGCCCGACAGCCCAATCGTCGCGGCCACCGCCTCCAGCACCAGGCCGAGCGCGACGATGACGGGCGCACCGAACCGCGCGATCAGCGAGCCGGTGAAGAAACTCGGGCCATACATCGCCACGATGTGCCACTGGATGCCGAAATTGGAATCGCTGACCGTGAGCCCGCACATCTTCATGGCGAGCGGCGCCGAGGTCATCACCAGGTTCATCATCGGATAGGCGATTACGCCGCACAGCGCCGCCGCGACGAAGCGCGGCTGCCTGGCGATCTCGAGCAGGGGACGGCCGCCATGCAGGTCCGCCGCCGCGGGCTTCGGCGCGTCGACGCCCGACAGCACCGCCATCGCCACCAGCGCGACCAGCGCCTGCATCACGAACGAAAACGCGAACAGATAAGGCGGCCAGATGTCCATGGTCCATTGCACGAGCTGCGGCCCGAGCACGCCGGCGAACACGCCGCCGGCCATCACCCACGACACCGCCTTGGGCCGGAACGCGACGCTGGCGCCATCGGCCGCCGCGAAGCGATAGGACTGCGCGACGGCGCCATAGAGTCCGCCGAGGAAGGTCGCGCCGCAGAACAGCCAGAACGACGAGTGCAGAATCGCGAAGGCGCCGAGCGCGCCGGTGAGCGTGCCGCAGAAGGTGCCGACGATGAAGGCGATGCGCCTTCCATAGGCGCGCGAGATCGCGCCGGTCGGCAGCGTGCCCGCGGCAAGCCCGAGCACATACATCGAGAGCGGCACCGTCGCGAGCGAGATGTCGGGCGCCAGCGTCGCGCCGACGATCGAGCCGGTGGCGAAGATCACGGCCGAATTGGCGCCGGTCAGCGCCTGCGCCGCCGCAAGCCGCCACACATTGCTGCGCGCCCGCGCGTCATCGCTGGTCTCGTCGGCTGCTGTCACGTCGATCATCGGCATTCCCGCATGGAAGCCCCGGCGGGAGCCTCGAATTTGCCGGCACTATGGAGAGCAGGCGCAGGGCGATCAACCAGCGCAAACGGACGTAGGCCATGCGGGAGGCGCACGGGGGATGGCCGCTCGAATACCCACACGTTGGCGTCGTCCTGGCGAAAGCCAGGACGACGTCACATGTATTCCAACAGGCGCCGCCTACCGCACCGGCTTCTTGGCCGGCCGCTTCTCGGCGCGCAGCGCGCCGGTCTTGTGCACCTTGGAGCGCGGCGCGATCGGGGCGCCGCGCGGATAGCCGCCCGGCCATTCGAGCGCGAGCGAACTCGCAAAGCCGAAGAAGCTCGAACGGCTCATGCCGAGCTCGGCGGCACGCTTGTCGATCCGCGTGATCAGGCTCTTCGGCAAGTAGACATTCACGCGCTCGGACGGGTCGGGCGGATCGACGCCGACCATGAAGAACGCCGCGACGTCGGAGCCCTTGGGCGGCACGATCCGCTCGATCGGCGTCGGCTCCGGCAACGCGTTGCCCTGCTCGACCCAGCCGTCGACCGCCTGCGCCAGCGCATGCTCGGCGCGTTCGATCGCCTCCTCCTGCGACTTGCCGCCGGCAACGCAGCCGGGAAAGTCCGGAAACCATGCCCCGAACGTGCCGCGCGGTCCGCGTTCCAGCACAGCCGGATAGAGCCGTCTCTTCATTCTGGCCTCCGTCGTCGATGTATGCTATTTCACACACCCCGGTGTGTCAAATGACACAATGAAAATGCAGGAGGCCGCGGCCATGGACCCGCAAGCCGAACTCCGCATCGTCCGCGCAGCCTATGCCAAGCAGATCCTGGCTGCCGCCAACGTCGTCGATGCGCGCCTGGCCGCGGCCTTCGCCGCGATTCCCCGCGAGGACTTCGTCGGTCCGGGGCCATGGATGATGCTGCGATGGTGGACACGCGACTACGTGCCGACGCCCGATGCCGATCCGGTCTACCTCTACACTAACGACCTCGTCGCGTTGCTGCCCGAGCGCCGCCTCAACAACGGCCAGCCCTCGCTGCACGCCCATCTGATGCACCAGGCCGCCCCCGCTCACGGCGAACACGTGGTGCATGTCGGAACCGGCACCGGATACTACACGGCTCTGCTCGCGCATCTGGTCGGAGCGACCGGCCGGGTCACCGGCATTGAATACGACCCGGAGCTTGCGGCGCGCGCCCGCGCCAATCTCGCCCCTTATGAGAATGTCGAGATCATCGCGGGCGACGGCACGCAGGTGCCATTTGGGCCAGCCGACGTGATCTACGTCAATGCCGGCTGTACCCGGCCCGCCACGCGATGGCTCGACGGCCTCGCCGACGGCGGTCGCCTGATCCTGCCGCTGACATCGGATGAGGGATTCAAGGGCGGCACGCCGGAGCAGGTGGCGCGGTCCGGCGCGGTGTTCCGGGTCCGGCGCAACGGCGCGGAATATCATGCCGACTGGATATCAGGGGTTGCGATCATTCCGTGCGACGGCGGCCGTGACGAACGATCAGAAAAGGCCCTGGCCGAAGCCTTCGCCCGCGGCGGCTGGCAGAAGGTGACGCGACTCATCCGCGACGCGGAGATTCCCGACGAACGCCGCTGGCTACGCGGGGATGGGTGGTGCTTGGCCTACGACTGAGCCACATCCTTCCGCACGAACATCAGGATCATGTTGTTGGCCGGCATCTCGAAGCTGCCGTCGAGCTTGAGCCCGACGCGCTCCGCGAGCGCTTCGAGATCGGCGATGTCGCGCACGCCCCACTCGGCATCGCGCTCGCGCAGCGAGGTGTCGAACACCGCATTGCTGAGCGCGGTGTGCTTGCCGCCGCGTTTGAACGGGCCGTAGAGGAACAGCCGGCCATCGGCGCGCAGATGCCGCGCGGCGCCGGCGAACAGGCCCTCGGCGACGCGCCACGGCGCGATGTGGATCACGTTGGCGCAGAAGATCGCGAGCAGCTTGTCCGGACCTTTGCCGTCCGGCGGCATCGGTGACCAGTCGGGATCAGACAGATCGATCGGCTGCGGCGGCCGGATGTTGGCAAGCCCGGCGTGGACGCGCCAGGCCTCGATGCTGCGCAGATGCGCGGCATGGAGGTCGCTCGGCCACCAGATGATGTCGGGCGTCTGTCGGGCAAAATGGACGACATGCTGGCCGGTGCCGCTGCCGGCCTCCAGCACGTCGCCGGATCGGTTGGCGAGGTAATTCTTGAGGACCGCCCAGATCGGCTGATGGTTGCGGTGGAAGGCCGCCGCGTCGAGCCGTCCGTCCGCCTCGACCGGCCTGCCGTCCTTGCCGAACTCCACCACAAACTCCGCCACGCCACTTCTCCTGTTAGCTGTATGTAGCCGCACCTGGCAAAAGCGGAACCGCCGGACTGCCTGATCCGTCACCCCCGCGCAAGGGCTTTGCCCTTGTCGCTGGAGGCGCGAGCCCTTGCGAGCCTCGAAGGATGCACGGCCACCAGCCGGACCGTCCACCCTTCGAGGCTCGCTTCGCTCGCACCTCAGGGTGACGGAAGCGATTTCATGCCCGCGGCCATTTCCGCAAAGGCATTAACCCCGTCGCAACGCGCCTATTCTCCAAGTTGCCAGCCGATGGCCTTTGTGCTTTCCACTCTTTATATTGCGATGGGATCATCGAGATTGAAGCCCGGGAAACGTCCTTGATCGCCACTTTCTCCAAGCCAGCCTTCGTTCTGGCGCTGCTGGCCGGCATCGCCATGGCTGTGCCCGCGCAGGCCCAGTCCGCCGCCGACGGCCAGAAGCTCGCTTTCGACCGCGGCAAGGGCAATTGCCTGACCTGCCATGTCATCAGGGGCGGCGAGCTGCCCGGCACGATCGGCCCCGAGCTGACCGGCCTGAAGGCGAAATACAGCCGCGACGAGCTGATCGCGATCGTGACCGATGAGACCAAGCGCAACCCGCAGACCGTGATGCCGCCGTTCGGCCGAAACCGGATCTTGAGCGAGAAGGAAATCAACGCGGTGGTGGACTTCCTGCAGACGCTGTGACGCCGCACCGCTTGAGGAGAATGTTTCGATGAACATCACGACCAGCGAATTTTCCGGAACACGCCGCCTGCTGCTGAAAGGCGCGGGTGTCGCCGCACTGATCGGCCTTGGCGTCATTCCGTTCGACGTCCCGCAGGCGCTCGCCGCCGCCAACGACAAATATCCGGAAGAGGCGTTCAAGCAGAAGAACCTGGCCGACGCGATCAAGGCGCTCTACGGCAAGACCGCCGAGCCCTCGGACAAGGTCAAGATGGACGCGCCCGAGATCGCCGAGAACGGCGCTGTGGTGCCGATCTCCGCCACCACGACGCTATCAGACGTCACCTCGATCTCGTTCCTGGTCAGCGAGAACCCGATCTCGCTGATCGCATCGTACAAGATTCCGGCCGGCACGCTGCCGAGCGTCGCCAACCGCATCAAGATGGCCAAGACCAGCAACGTCACCGTGATCGTCGAGGCCGGCGGCAAGCTCTACAGCGCCCAGAAGGAAATCAAGGTCACCGTCGGCGGCTGCGGCGGCTGAGCTCAATCAAGGGACAATCAAGATGGCATCGAGCATTCGCGTGCGCGCCACCTCAAACGGCGACACCACCGAGGTGCAGGCGCTGATCCAGCATCCGATGGATTCCGGCTTCGTCAAGGACGCCAAGGGTGAGATCATCCCGCCGCACTTCATCCAGGTGCTGACGTTCGAATATGACGGCAAGCCGGTGTTCGTCGCCGACTGGGGCGGCGGCGTGTCAAAGGATCCGTACGTCAAGTTCGCCTTCAAGGGCGGCAAGAAGGGCGACGATCTGAAGATCAGCTGGGTCGACAACAAGGGCGCAACCGACACCACGACGGCGAAGATTCAATGACGCGGCGCCACGCAATCCGCGCGGCCATCGCGACATTTGCGCTCGGCGTGCTGGCGCTCGCGCCGGCGCACGCGGCCGACAGCGTCGATCCCGCCGCCGACAAGGCCGCGTTCCAGAAGTTCTTCACGACCAAATTCCCCAAGCTGAAGCTCGAGGATTTCGTCAACGGTCCCTATTCGATGAATGAGGACCTGCACAAGCAGTGGGAAGAGAAGGAAGAGTTTCCGCCCTACGAGTTCTCGCTCGAAGCTGGCAAGGAGATGTTCTCGACGCCGTTCAAGAACGGCAAGACCTATGCCGACTGCTTTCCGAACAAGGGCATCGGCATCCGCCAGAATTATCCCTATTTCGACGAGAAGGAAGGCAAGGTCGTCACGCTCGAGCTCGCGCTCAACCGCTGCCGCGAGGCCAATGGCGAGGCGCCGTTCTCCTACGTGAAGGACGACATGGCGGCGCTCACCGCCTACATGGCCTTCACCTCGCGCGGCAAGCCGATGGACATCAAGATCCCGAACGATCCGCGCGCGCTTCAGGCCTATCAAAAGGGCAAGGAGTATTTCTACACCCGCCGCGGCCAGCTCAATTTCTCCTGCGCCACCTGCCATATCCAGAGCCCGGGCCAGCGGATTCGCGCCGAGGTGCTGGCGCCGGCGCTCGGCATCCTGAACGCGATGCCGATCTACCGCTCGGAATGGTCAGGCATGGGCACCACCAGCCGCCGCTTCACCACCTGCAACAGCCAGATCCGCGGCGTGCCGCTCAATCCCCAGGACGACGAGTACCGCAACCTCGAATACTATTTGTCCTATGTCAGCAATGGCCTGCCGATTTCGGGGCCGGGAGCAAGGCCATGATGCGAACCATCTTCGCGGCATCGGCGCTGCTGATCGCGACCGCAACCGCGGCGCTCGCCGCCTCCGAGGCCGACTACAAGGCGGCCTACGCCGCGGCCGAAGCCGCCAACAAGGAAGCAGGCTCCCTTCGCAACCAGTGGACCACCACGGCCTCGACGCTCGCCGCCGCAAAAAAGGCCGGTGAGGCTGGTGATTTCGACACCGCAGTCGCCCAGGCCAAGGAGGCCGAGGCGCTGGCAAAGGCATCGATCTTTCAGGCCACCAGCGAAAAGGAACGCTGGAAGGACATGGAAGTTCGTTAAAGGCGCGCAGGCCACGGGCCGCGCGGAGAGAGCGATGATCATCCGCCGCCGGGATTTCCTGAGAGCTTCGGCTGCCGCGACGTTTGTGGCCGGCCTGCCCCGCCTCGCGCGCAGCGCCGATACCGCCAGCGTCTACGACCTCGAACGCTTCGGCAACGCCCGCATCCTGCATTTGACCGACACCCATGCGCAGCTGAAGCCGGTGTTCTTCCGCGAATCCGGCGTCAATATCGGCGTCGGCGCGATGGCCGGCCAGCCGCCGCATCTGGTCGGCAAGGCATTCCTCGACCGCTTCGGCATCCGGCCCGACAGCGCCGACGCCTATGCCTTCACTTGCGTCGAGTTCGAAAAGGCCGCCGTCCGCTTCGGCCGGCTCGGCGGCTTCGCCCATCTGAAGACGCTGGTCGACAAGCTGCGCGCCGATGTCGGCGAGAAGCGCTCGATCCTGCTCGACGGCGGCGACCTCTGGCAGGGCTCGGGGCTCGCCAACGCGATGAACGGCGCCGACATGGTAGAGGCCGCCAACCTGCTCGGCATCGAGGCGATGACCGGGCACTGGGAATTCACCTATGGCGAGCAGGTGCTGCGCGACAATCTCTCCCGCTTCAAGGGCGAGTTCCTGGCGCAGAACGTATTCCTGACCGAGGAAGCCGCGTTCAACGACGCCAAGGCGTTCGATCCAGCTTCGGGGCGGGTGTTCAAGCCGTCCATCATCAAGGAGATCGGCGGCCATCGCGTCGCGATCATCGGCCAGGCCTTCCCCTATGTGCCGATCGCGCATCCGAAGCGCTTCACGCCGGACTGGAAGTTCGGCATCCGCGACGACGAGCTGCAGAAGCTGGTCGATGGCCATCGCAACAACGACAAGGTCGAGGCGGTGATCCTGCTGTCGCATAACGGCATGGATGTCGACCTCAAGCTCGCCAGCCGTGTCACTGGCATCGACGTCATCCTCGGCGGCCACACCCACGACGCGATCCCGATCCCGATCACGGTGACCAATGCCGGCGGCGTCACGCTGGTCACTAATGCCGGCTCTAACGGCAAGTTCATCGGCGTGCTCGATCTCGACCTCGCCAAGGGCAAGGTGGCCAATATCCGCTACCGCCTGTTGCCGGTGTTCGCCGAGCTGTTGAAGCCAGATCCCGCGATGCAGGCGCTGATCGACAAGATGCGCGATCCGCATGCCGACGAATGGAGCGACAAGCTCGGCACCGCCGACCGCCTGCTCTACCGCCGCGGCAATTTCTCCGGCACCGTCGATCAGTTGATCTGCGATGCGCTGCTGAGCGAGCTCAATGCCGAGATCGCACTGTCGCCGGGCTTCCGCTGGGGCCTCACCACGCTCGCCGGCCAGCCGATCACCATGGAAGACGTGCTGTCGGAGACCGCGATCACCTATCCCGAGACCTACGTCGCGACGATGACCGGCAGCCAGATCAAGGACGTGCTGGAAGACTCTGCGACAATCTGTTCAACGCCGATCCCTATTATCAGCAGGGCGGCGACATGGTCCGCGTCGGCGGCCTCGCCTACACCTGCACGCCCGCCGAGAGCGTCGGCAAGCGCATCTCCGAGCTGAAGCTCGGCAACGGCAGGCATCTCGAAGCCGGCAAGCATTACAAGGTCGCGGGCTGGGCGTCGGTCAACCAGCAGAACGGCGCGCCGATCTGGGATGTCGTGGCCAAGCATCTGCGCGCCGGCCGGCCGCCGAACCGCGACGAACCCGGCGTGACGCTGAAAGGTGTCGACGACAATCTGGGCATTGCGAGGCACGGATGACGCGGCGTGCGCTGATCGCGGCGTTCGGCTGTGCTGTGATCGCGCTGGCGACGCCGCCGGCCCGCGCCCAGCTCGCGCCGCTGCAGGACAAGCCGTTCGCCGAGCACAAGGTCGTGCTGCAGCTCTCCGACAACGATCCAAAGAAGCAGGGCCTGGTCCTCAGCGTCGCCAGCAATCTGATGAAGCACTACGACCCCGACAAGGTCGCGGTCGAGATCGTCGCCTTCGGCCCGGGCATCGACCTGCTGAGGCCCGATAACGCCAACCGCAAGCTGGTGGAAAGCCTGGTTGCGCAGGGCGCGCGGGTCGACATCTGCCTCAACACCGTCGATACGATCGAGCGCGGCACCGGCAAGCGGCCGGACTACATCGCCGCCGCCACGCCGGTGCAGGTCGGCGTCGCGCAGATCTTGCTGTTGACCGAGCACGGCTACACGCTGGTGAGGCCGTAAGGCTCTGCCGTCATTGCGAGCGAAGCGAAGCAATCCATGCTTTGCCGCAGGGACAGAATGGATTGCTTCGTCGCTTCGCTCCTCGCAATGAGAGGTGACAGCGGAGCCTCTTCAAGTGAGCTTCCCATGCTTCGCCGTCTCGCCGCCGCCGCGCTGCTTTCGCTCGCCTTCGCAACGAGCGCACTCGCCGCCGACAAGCCGCATCGCATCGCGATCCAGATCGACCAGAACGATCCGCAGGTCATGAATCTGGCGCTCAACAACGCGACCAACGTGATCGAATATTACCGTGCGAAGAACGAGGACGTGGAGATCGACATCGTCACCTACGGTCCCGGCCTGCACATGCTGCGCAGCGACACCTCGCCGGTGCAGGACCGCATCAGGCGCCTCAAGGATTTCGTCTTCCCGGGCAAGATCCAGTTCTCCGCCTGCGGCAACACCAGGCAGGGCATGGAGAAGGCCGAGGGCCACGCCATATCAGTCGTCTCCGACGCCACCATCGTACCGTCGGGTGTGGTCCATCTGATGGAGCTGCAGGAGCAGGGCTGGAGCTACGTTCGGCCTTGAGGCTCACCTCTCGTTCCCGAATCGCGAACCTGGACCGTCATCCTGAGGAGCGCGATCTTGCGCGCGTCTCGAAGGATGGACGGCCCGGATGATTCAGCGCGCATTGCCTTTCCCCGGAAATGAGCCGGGCCGTTCACCCTTCGAGGCTCGCTTCGCGCGCACCTCCAGCGACAACGGCAAAGCCGTTGCGCGGGGGTGACGGGGATGGCGTGTGCACGGGGATGGATTTGCTTTGAATCAACCCTATCTATGAAATAATATGCTTTCAACGACTTGACCCATAGAATAGGTAAGCCGTCATGATCTTTCGCCAGCTGTTCGACAGCGTATCCGGCACCTACAGCTATCTGCTCGCGAGCCGCGCGGGCGGCGAGGCGCTGATCCTCGATCCGGTGCTGGAAAAGGCCGATCGCTACTGCAAGCTGCTGCAGGAACTCGACCTCCGGCTGGTCAAGGCCGTCGACACCCATCTCCATGCCGATCACGTCACCGGCCTCGGCGAGCTGCGCGATCGCACCCAATGCATCACCATCATGGGCGAGCAGAGCAAGGCCGACGTGGTGTCGATGCGCGTCTCCGACGGCGACAAGGTGACGATCGAGGGGCTCTGCCTCGAGGCGATGTACACGCCCGGCCACACCGATGATTCCTATAGTTACTTGATGGGCGACCGCGTCTTCACCGGCGACACGCTGCTGATCCGCGGCACCGGCCGCACCGACTTCCAGAACGGCAGCGCGCGGGCGCAGTACGATTCGATCTTCAACCGCCTGCTCAAGCTGCCCGAGGAAACCTTGGTATTCCCGGCGCATGACTACAAGGGCGACACCGTCTCCACGATCGGCGAGGAGAAGCGCTACAATCCGCGGCTCCAGGTAAAGTCGATCGACGCCTATGTCGAGCTGATGAACAATCTCAACCTGCCGAACCCGAAGATGATGGACGTCGCGGTGCCCGCCAACATGCATGTCGGCCTGCACCAGGACGAACTCACCAAGGAAGGCCTCGCGCTCAACGCGCGCGACGCCATTGCGAGCCTCGGCCGGCCCGATATCCTCCTGGTCGATCTGCGCGAGAGCGGCGAGCGGGCCAAGCACGGCACGCTCGCCGGCGCGATGCACGCACCCTATCCGCAGATTTGCGCCATGCTGCAGCCCGGCGGTATGTTGCGTGAAGTGGCAGCTGCGACCGGCCGCCGCGTCGTGTTCTTCTGCGCCTTCGGCGAGCGCTCGGCGATGGCCGTGGCCGCCGCCAAGAAAGCCGGACTGACCAACACCGCCCATATCGAAGGCGCATCGATGCCTGGAAGAAGGCCGGTGGGCCGGTGGTGATGGGATAGGTCACTCGCCGTCATTGCGAGCGAAGCGAAGCCATCCATTCCTCCGCTTGCGGAAGCATGGATTGCTTCGTCGCAGTCGCTCCTCGCAATGACGATGGCAACACCTACTTCGTCACGCGCCGCAGTTCTTCCGTCAGCCGATCCAACGCATCCGCCAGCATCACGCCGCCGCAGACGGTGAGCCGCTCGGGCAGCACGATGCGCCTGCTCTCCGGATAGAAGCGCTCCAGCGCCGGATGCAGCAGGAAGGCGCGGCCTTCATCCTCGGCACGATCGCCGGCCTCCGACACCAGGATGAAGTCCGGCCGCAGCTTGACGATCGCCTCCAGCGACGCAAACCCGCCCGCGCCGAGGCCGAGCTCGCCGGCCGCATTGGTCAGTCCCGTCGCCGTCAGCAACGAGCTGATCAGGCTGCTGTCACCGGAGACAAAGCCACGCCGCTCCACCGGCAGCACGCGATAATGATGCGTGCTCGCCTCCGCCCGCGCACGGGCGATCGCCGCATCGAGGCGCGCGATCTCGGCCTTGGCGCGGTCCGGATGCTGCAGCACATCGCCCATTGCGCGGATCTGGTCCCTCACCTCGTCCAGCGTGCGCGGCACGGTGAATTCGACCAGATGCAACCCGTGGGCCTTGAGCAAGTCGCGGGTCGCGCGCTTGTCGAACAGGCTGACGACGACGAGATCGGGCTTGAGCGGCAGCACATCCTCGGCCCCGCCGGACAGGCGCGGATAGTTTCGCGCCTTTTCGGCGGCCCAGGATTGCCAGGCGTCGCGCGAGAAGCGGCTGAGACCGAGGATCTGGTCCGGATCGGCCAGCGACAGCACGAGTTGGTCGCTGCACACATTCATCGAGACGATGCGCGGTCCGGCGGCGAACGCGGCACCACAGCAAATCAACCATGCCGCGGCGGCCAAGGCTGCGAGACGCCGCATCATCACAAGCCCGCCCACGGCACGATAACCGCCTCGCGCCGGAATTCGGCGCGATAGGCACTGACCCGGAACACGCTGGCGAGCACCGCTTCCGACAATGCCTCAGCGGGCGCACCTTGAGCGGCCAGCCGTCCGTCGGACAGCACCAGCACATGATCGGCAAAGCGCGCGGCGAGCCCGAGATCGTGGGTCACCACGAGCACAAGTACGCCGGTGTCGGCGACACTACGCAACTTCTGCATCACGTCGATCTGGTGGCGTGGATCGAGCGATGCAGTCGGCTCATCGGCTAGGATCACCGGCGCCTCCACCGCGAGCACCCTGGCCAGCGCGACGCGGCTGCGCTCGCCGCCGGACAGCTCGGTGACGCGGCGGTCGCCGAATTCGACGACGTCGACCGCTTGCATCGCTCGCAGCACCGCTTCCACATCCCTCGGCGACAGCCGCGCCGGGTCGGTCGCACCATGCGGATAGCGGCCGAGCGCGACGATGTCGCGCGCCGGCAGCGGCCAGTGCACCATGTGCCCCTGCGGCAAATAGGCAAAGCGCTTCGCGCGCTCGCGCAGCGGCAGCGACCCCAGCGCATCGCCGCCGATCCGGATCTCACCGTCCGACGGGATCAACCCGGCAAGCGCGCGCAGCAGCGTGGTCTTGCCGGCACCGTTCGGACCGACCAGCGCAACCAGGTGACCTGATGCCAGCGACAGCGAAATATCATGCAGCACCTCGCGATGGCCGAGCGACGCATGGAGACCGCTCGCGGTGAGCAATGTCATGCCACGCCTCCACCGAGCGCGCGGCGCTCGCGCATGATGAGGTAAAGGAAGAACGGCACGCCGATGATCGAGGTCAGCACGCCGACCTTGATGTCCGAGGTCGAGGGGATGATGCGCACCGCGATATCGGCGGCGAGCAGCAATGCCGAGCCGGTGAACGCGCTCGGCACCAGGAGCCGCGCCGGATCGTGGCCGATCAACGGTCGCATCAGGTGCGGGGCGACCAGTCCGATGAAACCAATCGAGCCTGTCACCGCGACCGCGCCGCCGACGCCGAGCGCAACGCCCGTGATAACGAAGAGCCGCAGCCGTCCGACATCGACGCCGAGGCTCTGCGCGGCCTCCTCGCCGAGCGTCAGCGCACGGAACGCGCTCGCCTGGCTGAGCAGGATAGCGGCGCCGGCAACGATGAAGGGCAACGCCAGCGCCACATGCTGGAAGCTGCGATCCTCCAGCGAACCGAGCAGCCAGAACGCGATCTCCAGCACCACGAACGGATTGCTGGAGAGGTTCATCACCAGCGCCGTGGCGGCTCCCGCAAAGCTCGAGATCGCAAGCCCCGCGAGGATCAGGATCAACAGCCCGGCATTGCGGCCGGCGATCGCGAGCAGTGCGAACACCGAGCCGAAGGCCGCGATGATCGCCGCCACCGGCAGCGCGTAGGAGCGCACATCGGCGAGGCCGAGCGCAATCACCAGCACCGCACCGAACGCCGCCGATTGCGGCGCGCCGAACAGCGATGGCGAAGCCAGCGGATTGCGCAGCAGGCCCTGCAGCGCAGCGCCCGACAGCCCGAGAATACCGCCGATCGCGAACGCCAGGATGGTGCGCGGCAGACGGATCTCGCGCACGATCACCTGCGCCACGTCGCTGCCGCCGCCGAACAGCGCCTCGATCACCGCAAGCGGCGACAACCGCACCGGCCCGACGCCGAGCGAGATCACCAGCAACAGGACCACGAGCGCGAGCAGCGCCGCGGTGGCGCTCCACCGGCGCCGCGCCGCGACCTCGGCCGCCAAGGCAAAATCCTGCACGCTCATTGGACCCATGCTCTTACAGCGATCGCCGTGGCAGACAAGCGACACTCGACAAAAACCGTGGCCGTGCGGTCCTTGCCCGACTTCCGCCGGATTGACTTTGCTGCGCGGCCGAACCCTAGATGAACATGACGGTTCTTTGATGAGATGAAAAGGGAATGCGGTGCGGGGAAACTTCCCCAAGGCCGCGGCTGCCCCCGCAACTGTATGCGGTGAATCCTTCGTCAGATGCCACTGGGAAACTCGGTCCTGGGAAGGCGACGAAGGGTAACGACCCGCGAGCCAGGAGACCTGCCGTCAGCCGTGGTCACACGCGAGGATGCCGGTCGGGGAGTACAGGCATGAGCTTCACCTGATGCTGCAAGCACATGGTGAGACTGGTTCGCGGTGACGTGCCACTGACGTTGCCGAGGTCTCGCCTATGTTCCCCTTCCCGTCCCGTCGCGCCGCGCGTTTCTGCTCGCGTCGACGATGATCGTGCCGACGATCATCGTCTCGACCGCGCAGGCGCAGCAGGCGCCCGCTCCCGATCAGCTGCCCGCGATCGAAGTCACCAAACCGGGCGACCAGAATGTTACGCGCGCCAAGCCGGCGGCTGACGAAACGCCGGCGCCACGGCGCCCGGCGCCGGGCACCACCCAGAGCAACGACACGGGCAGCGGAAGCGGATCGGGCACGACCGGGGCCGGCCTCGCCACCGGAGCAGGCGGCGCGGATGGCGGCCGCCAGTTCGCCGGCATCGTCGGCTCCTCCTCGACCGTGATCACCGCCGACGACATCGCGCATTCGCCGGTGCAGTCGCTGCCCGAGATTCTCGCGCAGGTGCCGGGCGTGCAGCTGCAATCGCTTTACGGCGGACCGAACGGCGCCAAGACCTCGGTCGACCTGCGTGGCTTCGGCGCGTTCGCCTCCGACAATACCCTGTTCCTGCTCAACGGCCGCCGCCTCAACGATGTCGACAAGGCCGGCTTCGACCTCACCACGATCCCGCTCGATTCGATCGCGCGCATCGAGATCGTCAGAGGCAACAGCGGCGCGGTGCTCTATGGCGACAACGCGGTGGGCGGTGTGGTCAACATCATCACCAAGACCGGCGCCGGCGGTCCGCCGGCCACGATCCGGGCCGAAGGCGGGTTCGGTTCCTTCAACACCCGCATGGCGGCCGTGTCCGCGGCGCTCAATTCCGGACCCTGGTCCACATCGTTCTACGGCCACGGCATCAAGTCCGACGGCTACCGTGTCAACAACGCGCTCGACCAGCGCAGCGCGGTCGGCAACGTCAACTACAACACGTCGGACCTGTCCGCCTTCCTCACCGTCACCGGCAGCGACCAGAAACTCGGCCTGCCCGGCGGGCGGCTGGTCGATCCGTCGATCGGCGTCAACGAGCTGCTCACCGATCGCCGCGGCGCGGCGACACCGTTCGACTATGCCAACCAGCAGACATCAAGCGTCACGGCCGGCTTCACCAAGACGCTGACCAACGGCGTCGACCTCATCGTCGATGGTGGTTGGCGGCAGCGTGAGACGCAAAGCGGCTTCTTCGGCACCGTGCCGACCATCAGCTTCGCCTCGACCTATAACGATGCGGCGCTGCAGACCTGGTCGCTGACGCCGCGGCTCAGCGTCAAGAACGTCGCGTTCGGAATGCCGTCGACAATCCTGACCGGCATCGACTATTACGATTCGACGTTCCGCGAGGCGCGCGGCGCCTATCAGGGCGTCGACCCCTTCCACATCTACAATATCGATCAGCAGACCGTCGCCGGCTACTGGCAACACACGCTCGGCCTGCTGCCGACGACCGACTTCTCGTACGGCGCGCGCGTTCAGAACACCAACGTCTCGGCGCGCGACCGCTACGACCCGAACGCGCCGTTCGCATTCGATACCCAGGCGGCTCCGCTCGACAGCAACGAAACGCAATACGCGGCTCATGTCGGCGTCGAGCATCGCTTCAGCGACACGTTCTCGGTGTTCGGCCGCGCCGCCCGCGCCTTCCGCACCCCCGATGTCGATGAGCGCGTCGCATCCGGCCCGTCTTTCGATCCGCTGACCTTCGCGCCGATCCCGCAGAACTTCCAGCTCAAGACCCAGACGTCAGAGGACGTCGAAGGCGGCTTTCGGGTCAAGACCAATCTGTTTCAGGTCGAGACCAGCGTCTATCTGATGGACCTCGAGAACGAGATCCATTTCAACCCGGTGCTGTTCTACAACGTCAACCTCGATCCGACCCGCCGCTACGGCTCAGAGAGCAGCGCCTCGCTCAAGGTCAGCGACACCGTGACCCTGCGCGGCGGCATGGCGATCACCCGCGCCGTCTTCCGCGAAGGCATGTGGGCCGGCAACGACGTGCCGCTGGTGTCGCGCTATACCGGCAACATCGGTGTGACCTGGAATATCTGGCAGAACTATCTGGTGTTCGACGCCACGGTGCGGGCCTGGAGCTCGCGCATCATGGACAACGATCAGGCCAACACCCAGAGCCGGATTCCCGGCAACGCCACCGCCGATTTGAAGCTGAGCGGGCAGGTTGACCGCTTCTTCTGGTCGCTCAGCGTGAACAATTTGTTCAACGCGCTGTACTACGACTACGCCATCGCGAGCTCGTTCACGGCCGGCCGCTTCTCGGCCTACCCGCTGCCCGGCCGCACCTACATGGTCAAGGCCGGCGCGACGTTCTAGAGCATGATCCGGAAAAGTGGGGACCGGTTTTTCGAAAAGATCATGCTCGAACAAAGCGCGGTGCGGCGGGTGATCCCGCCGCACCGTTTGCTTACGTTACAAGCGCCCGGGAACTGGAGTAGAGTTCCGGCAGCTGATTTGACCCGTGCAGGGGAAACGCATGGCCAAGGCCGGAAAGACGAGCAAGGGCGGCGACAGGATCAAGGACAAGACCGACGACCCGGCGAAGAAGCCTCCGCCACGAGCCGCCCAGGATGACGATTATTACGAGGATGGCGACATCGCCACGCCGAAGCTGGACCGCTACGGCAATGATGATGAGCCGTTGTGAGGACGAGACGAGATTTCTCCTTTTGTCGTCCCGGGCAAGCGAAGCGCGACCCGGGACCCATAACCACCGATGGTGATGGCTGAGTTCGGCTGGGGCCACAGCCCAGTCGACGATCAGCTGCGGTGGCTATGGGTCCTGGCTTTCGCCAGGACGACGCGGTGAGGCACCGTTTAAAAAATCCTCCCCCTCGATCTTCCTGATACTCCCGCGATCGAGCAGGTGCGCACCAAAGCCGCCGCGCGCCAGCGATGCGGCGATCGGCGGTGATGCCAGCAGCAGCGCGGCCGTTATCCCAAGCGGTACGGCGCTGAGCCAGTCGATCCGGACCGGTGTCAATTCCTCGGCGCTGCCCTGATAGAGGCCTTCGCCCGCGGCGATGCGGCCGCATTCCCGGATCAGGTCGCGCCGCGTGCCGTCGCGCGAGGCGCTGCCGAGCAGCGCCTGCATCGCCAAATGCGTCCGCACCCCGGCGCGGCTCTCGGCGAGCGGCGCCGGCGTCTCGCCGCGCGAGACCCGCAGCAAGAGATCGACCAGATCGGTGCCCGACTGATAGGCGTTCATGGGCTCGACCAGCCGCGGGTTACAGTCGATCAACAGCGGCGTTGCGCTGTCGAGCGGCATGATGACGTCGACCGAGAGCGCGCCGTGCCAGCCGAGATGCGCACCGATGGTCTCGAGCGCGGCGCAGATCGCCGGCCGGCTCACGCTCTCCTTGATCGCCTCGCCGCCGCCGACCCCGGCCGCGATCTGCCGATAGGCGTGGAAGCCAACGAGCGTGCCGCGGCAGAACACCGACTGCGCCTTCTCGACCGTGCCGGTGATGAGATCCTGCGCCAGCACTTCGCCGGCAAAATCGCCCGAGGATTCGAGATCGTAGAGCGCGCGATTGAGATCGCCGGCGTCGCGCACGAACCAGATGCCGCGGCTCGCGGTGCCGACCGAGGTCTTGACAACAGATGGAAACCGCAGGCCGTCGCGCAGCTCCTCGGCCGAATTCACAATCCGGGTCGGCGGCTGCGGCAGGCCGAGCTGGTCGAGCAGCCGGCTGAAGCCCGCCTTGCCGTGCACGGCGCGATAGGAGGCGAACTCCGGCAGCGCGAGGCCGGTGCGCGATGTCAGCCGCGCCGCTGCGCGGGCGAAGACGAAGCCCTGCTCATGGGTCGGCAGCAGCACATCGAAATGCTGCGACGCCAACAGTTGCTCGACGAAGCGCAGGAAGCCGGCCGGATCGGTGCGCAAAGGCGGGCAATGGTGGTATTTGCGGACGAAACGGGAATAGCGCGCCAGGCACCAGCGCGAGGGATCGCAGACCTCGACATGATGGCCGGCCAGCCCCAGGATCGTGATCGCCTCGCGGCCGGAGGTGCTGGAGCCCTCCGACACCAGCACGCGGAGCGGCTTTTTGGCGTCGATCATGGCCGATCATCACCGCGCGGCCGCACTTTGTCGCCGCCTTTAATGCCGCATGTGTCGATCCGGCACGCCCGCGCCGGGGGCAGCCATGCGCCTGCGTTCATGGACAATTAGCGGCCAGCCTCTATTTTCGGGCCGCCCTGCCGGGCCTTGGAAAAAGTGGGTTGTCGCAGACATGGTCGATATTCTGGCCGCACCGCAGCAAGCGAAGGCCGACAGCGCGCTGCGCACCCTGACCGGGATTTCGGTCGCCCATTGGGTCAGCCATTTCCATATCTTCGTGCTGCCGATGCTGTTCCCGTTCCTGAAGCAGCAGCTCGGCGTCGGCTATGTCGAGCTCGGCTTCGCGCTGACGGTGTTTGCGGTGGTCTCCGGCCTGACCCAGGCGCCGATCGGATACCTCGCCGACCATATCGGCGCGCGCAAGATCCTGTTGGTCGGACTGACCGTCGGCGGCTGCGCGCTGATCGGGCTCGGCCTGCATCTGAGCTATACTTCGCTGATCGTCTGCGCCGTGCTGCTCGGCCTTGCCAACAGCGTCTATCATCCGGCCGACTACGCCATCCTTTCGGCCCATATGGACGAGGCGCGGATGGGCCGCGCGTTCTCGATCCACACCTTTGCCGGCTTCCTCGGCGGCGCGGTCGCGCCCGCGATCATGGCGGCGCTGGTCGCCTCGATCGGCGGTCTCGGCGCGCTGATCGTGGCCGGCGCAGTCGGTCCGCTGGTGGCGTTGTTCCTGATCGTGCTCGGCATTCCCGATGCCGGCGCCAACAAGACCAAGGCCAAGGACGACGCCGCACCGAAGGCCAGCGTGATCACGCCGGCGCTGATGGTGCTGACCGCCTTCTTCACGCTGCTCAGCCTGTCGACCTCCGGCATCAACAATTTCGGCGTGGTCGCACTGATGGGTGGTTACGGCGCGTCGTTCTCGACCGCCAACATCGCGCTGACCGCATTCCTCGGCGCCAGCGCCGCGGGCGTGCTGGCCGGCGGCTATCTCGCCGACTGGACCCATCGCCACAGCCAGCTCGCCGCGGCCTGCTTCGCGGTCAATGCCGTGCTGGTGCTGCTGATCGCGCTGATGAACCTGCCACCGGTGGCGCTGACGCTCGCGATGGGGCTTGCCGGATTCCTCGGCGGCGTGATCGCGCCGTCCCGAGACATGATGGTGCGCAATGCGGCGCCGCCCGGTGCCGCCGGCCGCGCCTTCGGCATTGTCTCGACCGGCTTCAACTTCGGCGGCATCGTCAGTCCGCTGCTGTTCGGCTGGATCATGGACCAGCACATGCCGCATTGGGTATTTGGCGCCTCGGTGGTCTTCATGGTGCTGACCGTGCTGCTCGCGCTGGTCACCGAGCGCAAGCCGCAGGCATCTACGATGGCGGTCCAGGCGCAGTCCCGTTAGATCGACTGAAGGCCTCACCGGCCCCAGAACACGGGGGTCGTCTTGAACCGCTGCCAGCTCTTGCGCAGCGTTTTGGTCACCACGATCTGATCGCGGGCCAGCCAGCCGGCCATCGCTCCGATGCCGAGATGCAGCGCGGGCTGATCGTCCTGCGCGACCGTATGGAGCAGCACCCGCGTGCTGCCGATGTCGCACACCCGCCCGAGGCTGTTCTGCAACCTGGCAAGCCGCTTCACGTAGCGCTTCGCCGGCGCGTGGGCGGCATAAAGTGGCAGGAAGAACTCGGCCGCATAGCGCAACTTCTTGAGGTTGATCCTCAGATTGTGCTGCGCATGAATATCTAGCCGACGGAAGCGCGCACCACGCTTCAATGTCTTGCGATGCAACCGCTGCAGAATTCGATCGGCAAGCACCGGCATCGGTTGCGACAGGATCGCCAGCGCTTCGCTGTCGATCTCGTTGCGCCAGCTGCGACGTTCCACCAACTGCCCCAGCGAGAGCAGGAAGCGGCTGCAACGGGGATCGGCCAAAACGCCATGCAAGGCGCCGTAGCTCGATTTCTGGCGCTGCTCGACCGCCTGGCGGAGGCCGCCGAGATCGATATCCGGAACCGCCTTGACCAGGCGGGTGATCGTCGTCTCGGCGAACACGTCCCAATCCCGCGCCTTGCCGAGTTGCCGCATCAGCCATTTTGCTTCGCTGTTGACGGTCAGAAATGCCGGCGATGGAATGTCGCGCCGGAACAGCGCACAGATCGTGCGCAGGCGCCGCAAGGCCACGCGCATCTGGTGCACGCCTTCGGGGTCCGCCCCCTGCTCGGCCACCGCGTGATTCTTCAACAGATGATGCCAGCAGGAACCCACCAGCAGTGCGATGACGTCGTCGACCACGTGATCCGCGGTGATGTCCGACGCCTCGGCCTTCACCGCGGATGGCGCGACATCGAACGCCAGCGCATAGCCACGTTCCGCCTTGCTTCGCGTGCCGATCTGCAGCGGCGCCGCGTCGAGCAACTGCGTTCCTAGGTCGAACAGGACGCCAGCATTGCCGCTCTTCAGTTCAATCTCGATTTCCGACAGGACCTCCTGGCGCGAAGCGGCCTCGATCGTCCCCTCGTCGAATGCGACTTCAACCGAGGCATCGGGCAGGTCGAGTTGCCGGGCGTGCCGGCGCACCTTTGTCTCGAACACCGGCACCAGCGCATCGTTGCTCAGCGCGGCAATGGGATCGCCGACCTCGTCGGCGGGGAGCCGCGCCAGATCGGGGGCCATGCCCTCAACCGGCATCTCCCATTGGCGGCGCATTAGCGGCTGCCCGCCATTGGGTGAAAGCTTTAGCGTCTGGATGAAGGTCTTGCCGCTGCGCCGCACACGCAGCGACATGCCATGCTGGAACAGCAGGTGCTCGGCCGTATCGTAATACACTGTTTCCAGCCTGTGAAATGCACCGCGATTGCGCGCGTGCTGCACGATGCAGGGCGCCTCACGCAGCTTTTCGAGGCTTCCTTGCGGCGCAAGCAGCTTGAGTTCGAATTCCGTCTGATCGCCATGCGTGACAGCAATGGCAGTGCCCGCCTCGGTCACGACCGGCCGCCGTCCATTCAATGATATCGCCCCCGGCGCTGGTTTATGAAGGTTTCATGACCATGACAAGCCAAATCCCTGGCATGGCAGCGTGCGTTGGCTGCGAATTGTAGCCGAATCCACGCGGTCACGTTGCAGGGAATTGCGCCGCTATCCGGGGGAAGGACCGCCTCCCTCGCGCTTCGTTCTCCGCGAGCAAGCCGGCCGCACGGCCGGGAACCCGCGGGCCGGCGGCTCGCAGGCGCCTGCAACGCCGCCATCCGAGGCCACGCTTGTAATTATATCGCAATACGATATTACGCCGGCATCCTCTCACCCGAGCCCTGCGCCGCCAATGAGCGTCATTTCCACCAAATCGAACGCCGCCGCCAACACGAGCGCCAAGATGGGCGACAAGATCGGCGACAAGGCCAGCCACCTTCTGAGCGACTTCACCACCGATCCGCGCGTCGTAGTGATCTCGGCGATCGCGGTGTTTGTCTCCGCCGCCGGCGTGCTGGCCGGCGCGGGCCTGCTGCAGCTGATCAAGCTTGCCACCAACATCGCCTATTTCGGTCGGTTCAGCTTCGCCGACCTGAAATTGCAGGCTTCGCCGCTCGGCCTGTGGACCGTGCTGGTGCCGGTCGCGGGCGCGCTGATCATCGGCCTGATGGCGCGGTTCGGCAGCGAGAAGATCCGCGGGCACGGCATTCCGGAAGCGATCGAGGCGATCCTGCTCGGCCGTTCGCGGCTCGACCCCAAGGTGGCGATCCTCAAGCCGTTGTCGTCGGCGGTGTCGATCGGCACCGGCGGCCCGTTCGGCGCCGAGGGTCCGATCATCATGACCGGCGGCGCGATCGGCTCACTGATCGCGCAGATGCTTCCCGTCAGCGACAACGAGCGAAAAACCCTGCTGGTGGCCGGCGCCGCCGCCGGCATGACCACCGTGTTCGGAACGCCGATCGCGGCGATCATGCTCGCGGTCGAACTGCTGCTGTTCGAATGGACACCGCGCAGCTTCATTCCCGTCACCGTCGCCGCCGTCGTGGCCGCCGTCGGCCGCACCTTCCTGCACATGCCCGCGCCGCTGTTTCCGTTCACCGGCGGCGTCGACATCTCGGTGCTGCAGCTCGGCGCATGGATGCTGATCGGGATCCTCTCCGGTCTGCTGTCGGGCGTGCTGACTCAACTGGTCTATGGCTGCGAGGACATCTTCCTGAAGTTGCCGATCCACTGGATGTGGTGGCCGCTGATCGGCGGACTGGTCGTCGGCCTCGGCGGCCTGATCGAGCCGCAGGCACTCGGCGTCGGCTACGACAATCTCGCATCGATGCTGCAAGGCGATGTGGTGCTGAAGGCCGCGCTGCTGCTGCTCGTGGTAAAGGCCGTGATCTGGTCGGTCGCGCTCGGCTCCGGCACCTCGGGCGGCGTGCTGGCGCCGCTGCTCATCATGGGCGGCGCGATGGGCACGGCACTGAGCGGATACCTGCCGGCGGCGAGTCCCGGCTTCTGGGCGTTGCTGGCGATGGCGGCGACGATGGGCGGCACGATGCGCTCGCCCTTGACCGCGACCTTCTTCGCGGTCGAGCTCACCGGCAACACCCATGTGCTGCTGCCGCTGATCGCGGCCTGCTGCAGCGCGCATGGCGTCACAGTGCTGCTGATGCGGCGATCGATCCTGACCGAGAAGGTGGCTCGGCGCGGCCACCACCTGGTGCGCGAGTATCGCGTCGATCCGTTCGCGCTGACGCGCGTGCGCGACGTCATGACCAAGGCGGTCGAGACCGTCGCCGACACCATGACGCTGCACGGCGCGGCAGCCTTCCTGACCAACCCGAAGACCGGTCATCCGAGCTTCCCGGTCATCGACACCAACCATCACGTGCTTGGCGTGATCGATCCACCGTCCGTGCTGCGCTGGCGTCGCGCCGGCAAGCATCGCACCGCGACGCTCGGCCAGCTTTTGACCGGGAGCAAGATCACCGTCGCCTACCCCGACGAATTTCTCGACCGGCTGGCCGACCGGCTGATGCAGGTCAACGTCTCGCACCTGCCCGTGATCTCGCGCGAGGACCAGCGCCTGGTCGGCTATATCGGCTGGAAGGATTTGATGCGCGTGCGCGCCAGGTTGCAGGCCGAGGAGACCCAGAAGACAGCGTTCTTCGGCGCGCGCTAGCTCCGCGACGGCTTGCCTGGCGGAACAAATTTCCGCCGGGCGGCAACGCCAGGGCGCGACGAACTATCAGCGCATCCCAGAGCTTCACCGGCGATGGTTGACAGCATCAAGGGCTCTCCCATGATGCGGCATAACCAAGAACAGCCTCGGGATGAAATGCCATGACCTCAACCCCAGACCTCGTGATCCGCGGCGGCAACATCGCCGACGGCAAGGGCGGCGATCTCTATGAAGCCGATGTCGCAATCACCGGCGGCAAGATCACCGAAGTCGGCAAGGTCACGGCAAAGGGAAAGGAAGAGATCGATGCCCGCGGCAAGCTGGTGGCGCCCGGCTTCGTCGACGTCCACACCCATTACGACGGCCAGGTGACCTGGAGCCAGGACATCACGCCGTCGTCGCAGAACGGCGTCACCACAGCGATCATGGGCAATTGCGGCGTCGGCTTCGCACCGTGCCGGCCGAGCGACCACGTCCGGCTGATCCAACTGATGGAAGGTGTCGAGGATATTCCCGAGCCGGTGCTTTCCGCCGGCATTCCCTGGGCGTGGGAAAGTTTCCCCGACTACATGGAATGGCTGTCGAAGCGCAATTTCGACATGGATATCGGCGCGCAGCTGCCGCATGCAGCGCTGCGGGTCTATGTGATGGGCGAGCGCGGCGCGCGCCGCGATCCGGCCACACCCGAGGACAACAAGCAGATGGCGGCACTCGCCGGCGATGCGGTGCGATCGGGCGCGCTGGGGTTCTCGACCTCGCGCACGCTGAATCACCGTACCTCGACCGGCGACTACACGCCGACGCTGAAGGCCGGCGAGGATGAATTGACCGCGATTGCCGGCGCGATGCACGGCGTCGGCCGCAGCGTGCTGCAATTCGTGCTCGACCAGAGCACCGTCCACGAAGATCTGCCGATGATGCTGCGGGTCGCCGAGAACACCAAGTGCCCGATCTCGTTCTCGGTTGCCCAGGCCGACAAGGCGCCGCGGCGCTGGCGGCAGACCATGGACACCATCAATGAAGCCGCCGCGCGCGGCCTGTCGATCACGACCCAGATCGCGGCGCGGCCGGTCGGGCTGCTGCTCGGGCTGGAATTGTCGCGCAACCCGTTCCAGACCCATCCGAGCTACCGTGAGATCGCGAAGCTGCCGCTGGCCGAGCGGCTCAAGCATCTGCGCCGGCCCGAGGTACGCGCCGCGATCCTGAGCGAGAGCGCGACGGCGACCGACGATCCGCTGTTCTTCCGGCCGAACTACGACAAGATGTACCTGCTCGGCAATCCGCCGGACTATGAACAGCCGCCGGAGAACGCGCTCGGTCCGCAGGCGCGCCGCCAAGGCCGGCAGCCGGAAGAGCTCGCCTATGATGCGATGCTGACCGACGAGGGCCGCGGCATGCTCTATGTGCCGTTCCTGAATTATGCCGACGGCAATCTCGATGCCGTGCACGAGATGCTTCGCGAGCCGAGCGCGGTGCCCGGCCTGTCCGACGGCGGCGCGCATTGCGGCATCATCTGCGATGCCAGCTTCCCGACCTATCTGCTGACGCACTGGACCCGCGACCGCAGCCGCGGCGACAAGCTCTCGATCCCGTTCGTGATCGCGGCGCAGTCGCGCAAGACCGCGCTGTCGGTTGGCCTGCATGATCGCGGCGTGCTCGCGCCGGGCTTCAAGGCCGACGTCAATGTGATCGATTACGACCGGCTGCATCTGCATCCGCCGAAGGTGCATTACGACCTCCCTGTCGGCGGCCGACGCCTCTTGCAGCAGGTCGACGGCTACGACGCCACCATCGTCTCCGGCATCGTCACCCAGCGCGCGGGCCAGGCCACCGGCGCGCGGCCGGGCCGGCTGGTGCGCGGCGCGCAGGGTTTGAATTGAGATAGGCGCAACGCCGTACCCTCCCCTGGATGGGGAGGGTCGGATCACATTGAGCGAAGCGAAACGTGAGACGGGGTGGGGTGATCTCTCAACACGGGCAGTACCCGAATGGAGAGATCACCCCACCCCGCCGCTCATTTCGTTCGCCTTGACCCTCCCCTGAAGGGGGAGGGTCAAGGCGCCCGTTACGTCGACGACACGGCGCCCCTGATCGCGCCCGCGGGCCGTGACGTGCCGGCGAGCCTTGCGCGCTCGGTGTTCGGCCACAGCAGCAGTAAGCCGAGCACGCCGGATCCCACCATGATCGCGGCGTTGATGGTGAAGCCGGACATGTAGCCGGCCATCGGCGTCGCGGCATGCTGGATCACACTGCCCATCACCATCGGCGCCAGGACGCCGGAGATGGTGTAAAGCGCGCCGTAGATCGCGATGATCGCGCCGCGCTGCGACACCGGGGTGAACTCGCCGAGCATCGGCGGGCACACCACGTAGATCGAGCCGCACAGACCCGAGCCGATCACCAGCAATGCGATCATCAGACCGCCCTGTGGTGCATAGGGCAGCGTCGCGAGAATGCAGCCGCCGATAATCAGGGGCACCGAGCCGAGCACGCCGCGCGCACCGCGGGTGGTGAAGCCGCGCGCCAGCATCAGCTGCGAGATCCAGCCGGTCAGGATCACGATCGTCGCACCGAAGATCCACGGCAGGATCGAAACGAAGCCGGCCTGCTGCTGCGAAAAGCCGAGGCCCTCGATGATGAAGGAGGTGAACCAGGTCAGCCCGAGCGACAGCGCCCAATAGGCGCCGAAGGTCGCGACCACGCAGCCGATGAAGGTGCGCGAGGTCAGCAGCTTCCAGTAGGGAATCCGCGGCTCGTCGGCGGCGACGGCCATCGTGGAGACCAGCGGCCCTTCCTTGCCGAGCGCAAGCCAGGCCACAGTCCAGATCAGGCCGACGATGCCGAGCGCGCCGAAGGCGTGATGCCAACTGTGATTGACGATGATCCAGTTCAGCGCCGGCACCGCGAGAATCACGCCAAACGCCGACCCCTGCGACAGGATCGCGGTCGGCAGGGTGCGCTTCTCGTCCGGAAACCATTTGTAGATGGCGTGTGCTGCGACCGAGAAGGCCGGTCCCTCGCCGGCGCCGAGGATAACGCGGCAGATCACCAGCGTCGCATAGCTCACGGTGCCGATCATCGGAAATTGCGCCAGCGACCAGATCACCGCCAGAATCAGCAGCACCCAACGCGTATCGACACGGTTGACGATGAAGCCGACCACGATCGCCGAGATCGAGAACAGGATGAAGAAGGCCGAGCCGAGGTCGCCGAATTGCTCCGGCGTGAGACCCATCTCCTTCCGGATCGGCACGCCGGCCAGCCCGACCACGATCTTGTCCGCGAAGTTCACCACCATGAACAGGAACAGAAGGAAGGTGATTTGCCAGGCGCCTTTGGGCGTCCCCGTTGACGTCCCCTTGGGCGTCGGTTGCGTCGTCATGTCTGGCTCCCCGTCGTTTCGTTTTTTGGCTTCGTAAATTCGGCCCCAATCGGCGATGCTAGCCACGCCTCGCTGCGCAACGCAACAACGCATTTTCCGGGGTCGCACGGCCCGGCGCGCCTGTCACGGCCGATCACGATCGCGTCGTCGCGGCCGCGAAACGGTGATCTGTCATGGCCCGGCTGCTATGCTCAGGCGCAACGAAAAGCCGGGGTTATTTCATGAACAAATTGATCCTTCGCGCGGTCGCCTGCGCTGCACTCGCGTCTGCCGCCGCCTTCACTGCACCAGCTGTTCGCGCCGAGAACACCGCCAGCCCCGACTATGCAGCGATCGTCGCCGCGCCCGATCGCAGCGACGCCGATCGCCAGGTCGACCAGCGCCGCCAGCCGGCCAAGATGCTCGCCTTTGCCGGCGTCAAGCCAGGCATGACCATCCTCGACATGGCCGCGAGCGCCGGCTACAGCACCGAACTATTGGCGCGCACCGTCGCCCCGTCGGGCAAGGTCTACGCCCAGGATTCGGCCAGCGTGCTCGAGCGCTTCGTCAAGGACAAGTTCGACAACCGGGCGAAGGCGCCCGCGATGAAGAACGTCGTCCATGTGGTGCGGGACTATGACGACCCGATCCCGCCCGAGGTCAAGGACCTCGACATGATCACCTTCTTCTTTTTCTATCACGACATCAGCTATCTGCCGGTCGATCGCGCCGCGATGAACAAGAAGATGTTCGCGGCACTCAAGCCGGGCGGCTTCCTGATCATCGCGGATCACTCGGCCAAGCCGGGCGACGGCACCAATGTCGCCAAGACCCTGCACCGGATCGAGGAGAGCACCTTGAAGCAGGAAATCGAGGCGGCCGGCTTCAAGCTGGTGGCCGAGGGCGATTTCCTGCATCATGCGGAAGACCCGAAGGACATTCCCGTCTTCAAGGCCCCGGTGCCGATCGACGAGTTCGTCCTGAAATACCAGAAGCCGCAATGAGGCACCGCCATCGCTTCGCCTGACCAGACCGCCGCGCTGCTTCGCGTCACCGGCCTGACCAAGAGTTACCGCTCCGCCGGCGAAGACGTCGCGGTGCTGCGCGGCGTCGATCTCACGGTGGCAACCGGCGAGAGCGTCGCGCTGACGGGTGAATCCGGCAGCGGCAAGAGCACGCTGCTGCATCTGATCGCGGGGTTGGATGCTGCCGACAGCGGCGAGATCGCCCTCGCCGAGATCATCGTCTCCGGCCTCAACGATGCCGGCCGCGCCGAGCTGCGCCGCGATCGGCTCGGCCTCGTGTTCCAGCAATTCAATCTGATCCCGAGCCTGACGGTCGCGGACAATCTCGTATTCCAGTCGCGTATCGCCGGCCGGCACGATGCGACCTGGCATGACGAGTTGGTCGAGCGTCTCGGCCTGAAGAACCTGCTCAGGCGCTATCCGGAGCAATTGTCCGGCGGCCAGCAGCAGCGCGTCGCGATCGGCCGCGCGCTGGCACCGAAGCCGCTGTTGCTGCTCGCCGACGAGCCGACCGGCAATCTCGACGAGGACACCGCCGACGAGGTGCTGCATCTGGCGCGCGATCTGGTTGTCCGCACCGGCTGCGGCTTCCTGATGGTCACCCACAGCGCGCGGCTCGCGGCCACGCTCGACCGTCAGGTCACCTTGCATGCGGGAGTGGTGGCATGAGGCGCGCGCTTTGGATCCTCGCGGTGCTGCTCAGCCACTGGCGGCGGCATCCGATGCAGCTTGCGACGCTCTTGATCGGGTTGATCTCGGCGACCGCACTGTGGAGCGGCGTGCAGGCGTTGAACCAGCAGGCGCGCATCGCCTATGACCGCGCGGCCGCGACCTTCGGCGGCTCGCGCACCGCCATGCTGGTGAGCCGCGACAGCGCGACCTTCCCGCAACAACTGTTCGTCGATCTGCGCCGTGCCGGCTGGCAGGTGTCGCCGATGCTGGAGGGCCGCGTCCAGATCGACGGGCGAAGCTTCCGCCTGCTCGGCGTCGAGCCGGTGACCTTGCCCTCCGAGGTCGGCACCGCGCCGGCTGTGGGACGCGGCACCCTGCAGGCCTTCGTCACGCCGCCCGGCGAAATGCTGGTGGCGCCGGAGACGCTGCGCGATCTCGCCCGCAAGGAAGGCGAGCGGCCGCAGGCAAACGGCATGAGCCTGCCGCCGCTGCGCGTGCAGGCCGAGCTCGCGCCCGGTGCGCTGGTCGTCGATATCGGCATCGCGCAGGATATCCTGAAGCTGCCCGGCCAGGTGTCGCGCCTGCTGGTCGGCAAGTCCAAAACGCCTCACGCAACGCTCGACAGCGTGGCGGGTGACAAACTCCACCTGGTCGAGCCGAGTGCCGAGAGCGACCTCGAACGGCTCACCGACAGTTTCCACCTCAACCTCACCGCATTCGGCCTGCTGTCGTTCTTCGTCGGCCTGTTCATCGTCAATTCCGCGATCGGGCTCGCCTTCGAGCAGCGGTTGCCGATGCTGCGCACGCTGCGCGCCTGCGGCGTCTCGGCGCGAATGCTCAACACCGTGCTGGTGATCGAGCTGGTATCGCTGGCGCTGGTCGCCGGCCTGATCGGCTTGGTCTGCGGCTACTTCATCGCGGCGGCCCTGCTGCCCGACGTCGCGGCGTCGCTGCGCGGGCTCTATGGGGCGCAGATCCCCGGGCAGCTTTCGCTGAAGCCTGTCTGGTGGTTCGCCGGAATCGCCATCAGCATTCTCGGCGCGCTGGCAGCTGCGGCCGCGAGCCTTGCCAAGGCGATCCGGATGCCGGTGCTGGCGACGGCGCAGCCGCAGGCCTGGCAGCAGGCGCAGCGGCGCTGGCTGATGTTCCAGAGCGCGGCGGCGCTCGCGGTGTTCGCGGCCGCAGCAGTGCTCATTCAGTTCGGCGATTCCCTGATCGCGGGCTTTGCCGTGCTGGCCGCGCTGATGCTCGGCGCGGCATTGATCCTGCCGATGGTGCTGCAGATCGCGCTCGCGATCGGCCAGCGCAGCGCGCGCGCGCCGGTTGGCATCTGGTTCTGGGCCGACAGCCGCCAGCAGCTTTCCGGTTTGTCGCTGGCGCTGATGGCGCTGCTGCTCGCGCTCGCGGTCAATGTCGGCGTCGGCACCATGGTGGACAGCTTCAGCCGCACCTTCCTGGTCTGGCTCGACGGAAGGCTTGCCGCCGACGTTTATGTCAGCGCTGCCAGCGACGCCCAGGCAAGACAGATCAAGGCATGGCTGCGCGATCGGCCGGA
The DNA here is from genome assembly GCF_001238275.1 of Bradyrhizobium viridifuturi. GTDB lineage: Bacteria > Pseudomonadota > Alphaproteobacteria > Rhizobiales > Xanthobacteraceae > Bradyrhizobium > Bradyrhizobium viridifuturi. The sequence continues at coordinate 10,969 of NZ_LGTB01000007.1, read as the reverse complement.
GGTCGAGGCGATCCTGCCCGGCGGCCGCGCCGACACCCAGTTCGGTGGCGCACCGATCGAGGTGCTCGGCCTGCCCGACCACAGCACTTACCGCGACAACTGGCCGTTGCTGGAGAGCGCGGCGAATGCCTGGATCAGACTGCGCCCCGGCGACACCTGCCTCGTCAGCGAGCAATTGTCGCGACGAATGAAGCTTGCGATCGGCGATCACATCGAGTTGCCCGCGCCGGGCGGCAACTGGCCGCTCGAGATCGTCGGCATCTACGCCGATTACGGCAACCCGAAGGGCCAGATCGCGGTCAACTTCGCTGCGCTGACGCGCCACTTCCCACAGACCCCACTGACCCGGATCGGGCTCCGCGTCGCACCAGATAAGATCGCGCCGTTGATCACGGCGTTGCAGGAAAAATTCGGCCTGGATGACCGCAACGTCGCCGACCAGGCGACGATGAAGCGCGAATCCAAGCGGGTATTCAATCGCACCTTCTCGGTGACCGCGGCGCTCAACGCCTTCACGCTCGGCGTCGCCGGCATCGCGCTCTTGACCAGCCTGCTCACGCTAGCCAATTCGCGACTGCCGCAGCTGGCGCCGCTGTGGGCGATCGGGCTAACGCGGCGGCGGCTTGCGGCGCTCGAACTGCTGAAGACGATGGCGGTCGCGCTGATCACCGCGCTGTTCGCGCTGCCGCTCGGACTTCTGGTGGCGTGGTGCCTGCTTGCGATCGTCAACGTCAAGGCGTTCGGCTGGCGGCTGCCGTTCCACGTCTTTCCGCTGCAATTGATCGAGCTGCTCGCGGTGGCGATGGCCGCAGCGCTCTGTGCCGCGGCGCTGCCGGTTGCTAGACTGGCCCGCATGCAGCCGGCCACCCTGATCCGGACCTTCGTCAATGAGCGCTAGCGGCACGATCACGCGGCGTGCCTTTGCCGGCGGCGCGCTGGCGCTGGCACTCGGCGGCAAGGGCTTCGCGCAGGGCTTTGCCGGGCTCGGCGAGAATGCCGAAGGTTTTGCCGCCGTCACGCCGGGCAAGCCGTTCGTCTTCCCCGTCGATCACGGCCCGCATCCCGAGTTCCGGATCGAATGGTGGTACCTGACGGCGAACCTGTCGGATGCCGGCGGCGCAGCCTATGGCATGCAATGGACGCTGTTCCGCCAAGCCATGACGCCGGGCGGGCCCAGCGAGGGCTGGGCCAATCAGCAGGTGTGGATGGGCCACGCTGCCGTGACCAGCGCCACCACGCACCGCTTCAGCGAAACGTTTGCGCGCGGTGGCGTCGGGCAGGCCGGTGTCGAAGCCACACCGTTCCGCGCCTGGATCGACGCCTGGGAGATGCGCGGGTTGAACGACTTCGATGCACAACGCGTCGCGCCGCTCGAGTTGAGGGCCTCCGCCGCCGACTTCTCGACCACGCTCCGGCTCGAAACCGACCGCGCGTTGGTGCTGCAAGGCGACCACGGTTACAGCCGCAAATCAGATCGCGGACAGGCCTCCTATTATTACAGCCAGCCGTTCTACAGGGCGTCCGGCCGCATCGTGATCGAGGACAAGGCGGTCGACGTCACCGGCACAGCCTGGATGGACCGCGAATGGAGCAGCCAACCGCTCGCCGCCGACCAAACCGGCTGGGACTGGTTCTCGCTGCATCTGCCCGGCGACGAGAAGCTGATGCTGTACCGGCTGCGCCAGAAAGACGGCCGCGAGAACCTGTTCGGCAACTGGATCACGCCGGATGGCCGCTCGACCGAGATCGCAGCCGCCGGCAACAGCATCGCGCCAACAGCGACAACCGAGATCAACGGCCGCAAGCTGCCGACCTCATGGCGCGTGACACTTCCGGCGCGCCACCTTGCCATCGAGACCACGCCGGTCAATCCGAAGGCCTGGATGGGAACCAGCTTCCCTTATTGGGAAGGCCCGATCCGCTTTTCAGGCAGCCATGCCGGAATCGGCTATCTTGAGATGACGGGATACTAGGACGTCGACGGAAGATCGGCGCCGCAAAGAAAGCCCCGCTTGTCACACCGCGCGGCGCCGCCGCGTCATGACATCGGAGCCAACAGAGAGGACACGCCTGCCATGTACCATTACACGGCCATCGTCACCTGCCTTGCGGTCGCGTTTTATTTCTTCACCTCCACGCAAGTCGCGCGCGCCCGCGTCGCCTATGGCGTCAAGCTACCGGCGATTTCAGGTCATCCGGATTTCGAGCGCATCTTCCGCATCCAGATGAACACGCTGGAATGGATGCCGATCTTCCTGCCGTCGCTGTGGCTGTTCGCGAACTATGTCGGCGATGCCGCGGCGGCGGCGATCGGCGCGATCTGGGTGGTCGGCCGCATCGTCTACTTCATCGGCTATCGCGAGGCAGCGGCCAAACGCAGCCCCGGCTTCGCCATCCAGGCAGTCGCCTCCGTCGTGCTGTGGGTCGGCGCGATCGGCGGCGCGGTGTGGCGGCTGGCGCATTGAGGGCGCGATCGCGCCACAACTTCCGCTGTCGTCCCGGGCTTGACCCGGGACCCAAAACCACAGCGTCCAGTCTTGCGAAGGCCGGGGCCACAGCGCAGCAGAATAGCGAACATCGGTGGTTATGGGTCCCGGCTTTCGCCGGGACGACACCGATATTTGTTGCCCCAGCTCCGCGTCACTTCGTCAGCGGGCAGCCGGAGTCCTTGGCCCGCGGGAAGGCCTGGTCGCCGGGCACCACGGCGAGCTGCTTGTAATAGTCCCACGGCTTCTTCGATTCCGAGGGCTTCTTGACCTCGAACAGATACATGTCGTGCACCATGCGGCCGTTCTCCTGTACCTTGCCCTGGGCGAAGGCGTCATCGACCGGCAGCTCCTTCAGCTTCTTGGCGACCGCGTCGGAGTCCTTGGAGCCGGCGGCCTTCACCGCCTTCAGATAGCTCAGCGTCGCCGAATAGGTGCCGGCGTGGATCATGCTCGGCATCCGCCCGGTGCGCTTGAAGAAGCGCTCGGAGAAGGCGCGGCTCTTGTCGTCATGATCCCAGTAGAACCCTTCGGTCAGCACCAGGCCCTGCGCGGCCTCGAGGCCAAGACCGTTGACCTCGGCGAGCGTCATCAAAAGGCCCGCCATCTTCTGGCCACCCCTGACGATGCCGAACTCGGCGGCCTGCTTGATCGAGTTGGTGGTGTCCTGGCCGGCATTGGCGAGGCCGATCACCTTCGCCTTCGAGCTCTGCGCCTGCAGCAGGAAGGAAGAGAAGTCCGACGAGTTCAGCGGCACGCGGACCGAACCCAGCACCTTGCCGCCCGCGGCGGTGACGACCTCGCTGGTGTCCTTTTCCAGCGCGTAGCCGAACGCGTAGTCGGCGGTGAGGAAGAACCAGCTGTCGCCGCCGGCCTTCACCAGCGCGCCGCCCGTGCCGACCGCGAGCGCATGGGTGTCGAACGCCCAGTGGAAGCCGTAGGGCGTGCAGGCCGCGCCCGTGATCGCCGAGGTCGCGGCGCCGACCACGATGTCGATCTTCTTCTTTTCCTTGGAGAGCTCCTGCACCGCGAGCGCCACCGACGAGGTCGTCAGTTCGGTGATCATGTCGACGCCATCGGCGTCATACCAGCGCCGCGCGATCGAGGTCGCGAGATCGGGCTTGTTCTGGTGATCGGCGGTGACCATCTCGATTTTCTGGCCGAGCACCTCGCCGCCGAAATCCTCGATCGCCATCTTGGCGGCTTCGACCGAGTATTTTCCGCCGTAGTCCGCGTAGACGCCCGACTGGTCGTTCAGGATGCCGATCTTGACGCCCTGGGCCATTGCCGGCGCCGCAAGCATCAGGCTGCACGCCGCGACCGCGGCCAAAAATCCCGACTTCATTGTTATGCTCTCCCAGCAGTTTCTATCAGGAAAAATCGGCGCGACATTATTTTATAACCTAGCCGCTGCCCATCGATTTCAGTTCAGCCAAAAGTATGGGCTTCCCTTGTCATTCCGGGGCGCGCGCAGCGCGGACCCGGAATCCATCGGGCCGCAGTCCACGTAGAAGAATGGATTCCGGGCTCGCGCATCCAAGCCGGCTGTAGCCGACTTGGATCAGTTTGGAATGTCGAACTCGGGTAAACCCGAGTTCGATGGCGCGCCCCGGAATGACGACGGGGGAGCAGTGCTCACCCGGCCACGGCCGCCGGTTCCTTCGGCTTACCCTCGTTCTTTCCTTCCGCGAGGTTGCGCACCACCATGTAGAAGATCGGCGTGAAGACGAGGCCGAACAGGGTGACGCCGAGCATGCCGAAGAACACGGCGACGCCGACCGCCTGACGCATTTCCGAGCCCGAGCCGGTCGACAGCACCAGCGGCAGCACGCCGAGGATGAAGGCGAACGACGTCATCAGGATCGGCCGCAAGCGGAGCCGGCACGCCTCGATGACCGCCTCCAGCCGCGGCCTGCCCTCGAGCTCGATGTCGCGCGCGAACTCGACGATCAGGATCGCGTTCTTGGCGGCGAGCCCCACCAGCACCACGAAGCCGATCTGGGTCAGGATGTTGACGTCCTGACCCATGATGCGCACGCCGATCGTGGCCGCGAACAGGCACATCGGCACGATCAGGATCACCGCGAACGGCAGTGTCCAGCTGCCATATTGCGCGGCCAGCACCAGGTAGACGAACAGCACGCAGATCGGGAACACGTAGAGGCCGGCATTGGCGCCGTTGACCTGCTGGTAGGACAGGTCGGTCCATTCGAACGAGAAGCCGCTGGGCAGGGTGTCGTCGGCGATCTTCTTGATGGTGTTAAGCGCCGTCGTCGAGCTAACGCCCGGCGCCGGCTCGCCCTGCAGTTCGGACGCCGAGTAGAGGTTGTAACGCGCCACTCGGTCGGGGCCCGAAATGTCCTTGAAGTCGACGACACTGCCGAGCATCACCATGTCGCCATTGGCGTTGCGGGTGCGCAGCCGCGACAGATCCGTGGTTTCCTTGCGGAACGGCAGGTCGGCCTGCGCGGTGACGTGGTAGGTGCGCCCGAACAGGTTGAAGTCGTTGACATAGGTCGAGCCGAAATAGGTCTCGATCGTGTCGGTGATGTTGGCGATGGGAACGCCGAGCTTCTGCGCCTTGACCCGATCGATATCGACGAACAGCTGCGGCGTGTTCGCAGAATACGGCGAGAACACCGACGTCAGGCTCGGCGACTTGCGAGCGGCCTGCACCAGCTCGTCGGTCGCGGACGCCAGCAGTTCGGGCCCACGCCCCTGCCGGTCCTGGACACGGATCGTGAAGCCACCGCCGGTGCCGATGCCAGGCACCGCCGGCGGCGGAATCACGATGATGAAGGCCCCCTGGATCACCGACAGCCGCTTGCGCAGGTCGGCGGTGATCGCGGTCGCCGTCAGCCCCTTCTTCAGCCGCGCCTCCGGCTCGTCGAACACCGGGAACAGCGCCGCGGCGTTGCCCGCCTGGGTGCGCGTCGCGCCGGAGAAGCCGGCGAACGCCGCGACGCGAACGATGCCCGGCGTATCCAGCGCGATCCGCTCGATCTCGCGGACCACGGCCGTGGTCCGCGCCAGCGACGCGGCGCCCGGCAACTGCGCCGAGATGATGACGTAGCCGCGATCCTGCGCCGGGATGAAGCCCTGCGACGTGGTCGCGAGCAGCCAGCCGGCGCTGCCGATCAGGACGAGGTAGATCGCGACCATCACCACGGTATGCCGGATCACGAAGTCGGCGACACCGGCATAACCATGGGCCAGCCGGTCGAACACTCGGTTGAACAGCGCGGTGAAGCTGTCCCAGCCGCGGGCGATGAAGTTCCAGCGCGCCGGCGGCCGCTTCTCCTCGTGCGGGACCAGGATCTGCGAGGCCAGCGCCGGCGACAGCGTCAGCGAGCAGAAACAGGAGATCGCGGTGGCGACCGCGATGGTGACGGCGAATTGCTGGAAGAATTGACCGGAGATGCCGCCGAGGAAGGCGGTCGGCACGAACACCGCGCACAGCACCAAGGCGATCGAGACCAGCGCACCGCCGACCTCCTCCATGGTCTTGAGCGCGGCGTCGCGCCTGGACATGCCGTGCTCGAGATGCCGCTCGACATTCTCGACCACCACGATGGCGTCGTCGACCACGATGCCGACCGCAAGCACGAGGCCGAACAGCGTCAGATTGTTGATCGAGAAGCCGAGCGCGGCCATCACCGCGAAGGTGCCGACCAGCGATACCGGGATCGCGATGATCGGGATGATCGCGGGCCGCCAGCCCTGCAGGAATACCAGCACCACGATGACGACCAGCGCCATCGCCTCGTAAATGGTCTTGATCAGCTCATGAACCGATTGGGCGATGAATTCGGTCGGGTTGTAGCCGATATTGTAGTCGAGCCCCTTCGGGAACGTCGCCTTCATCCGCTCCATCGTGTCGGAGATGCTCTTGGCGGTGGCGAGCGCGTTCGATCCGGGCCGCTGCGTCACTAGCAGCGCGACCGCCGATTTGCGCAGCAGGAAGCTGTTGGTGGCATAGGACAGCGCACCGAGCTCGACCCGCGCGACGTCGCGCAGGCGCACGGTGCGGCCGTCGGAGCCGGCCTTCACCACGATGTCCTCGAATTGCCTGATATCCTTGAGGCGGCCTGTGAAGACGAGGTTGGGCTGGAAGGCGCGATCGGCGATCGGCGGTTCGGCGATCTGGCCGCCCGCGATCTGCAGGTTCTGCGCCCGGATCGCCGCCAGCACCTCGGTCGAGGTCAGGCCGAGATTGGCAATCCGGTCGGGATCGAGCCACAGCCGCATTGAGTAATCGCGCGCGCCGAACATCTGGATGTCGCCGACGCCGTCGAGCCGCAGCAGCTGGTCGCGGACCTGCAGCAACGCGTAGTTGGAGATGTAGAGCTGGTCGAACGTATCGTCGGGCGACAGCATGAACACGACCATCAGGATGTCGGGCGAGTTCTTGCGGGTGACGACGCCGTTGCGCTGCACCTCTTCAGGCAGCCGCGGCTGCGCGATCGCGACGCGGTTCTGCACCAGCACCTGCGCCTTGTCGAGGTCGGTGCCGAGCTTGAAGGTCGCGGTGATGGTGAGCTGGCCGTTCGAGGTCGCCTGGCTGTACAGATACAGCATGTCCTCGACGCCGTTGATCTCCTGCTCGATCGGAGCCGCGACGGTGTCGGACACGGTCTGCGCCGAAGCGCCCGGATATTGCGTGGTGACCGTGACGGTCGGCGGCACCACCTGCGGATATTCCGAGACCGGCAGCGTCGGATAGGCGATCGCGCCGACGATCAGCAGCACGATCGACAGCACCATCGCGAGGATGGGCTGGTTGATGGAAAGCCTGCCGAGATTCATGGCTTGGCACCTGCCGCCGGCTTGTCTGCTGCCGGTGCTTTGTCACCTGCCGGCGCCTGCGCCATCTTCGGCGTCACCTTGGCGCCGACGCGGGCGCGCTGCAGCCCGTCGACGATCACGTGATCCTCCGGCTTGAGGCCTTCGCGGATCACGCGCAGGCCTTCATCCAGCGGCCCGAGCGTGACCGCCCTTGCTTCCACCGTGTTGTCGTCCTTGACCACGAACACGATCTTGCGCGACTGGTCGGTGGCGATGGCGGTATCGGGGATCAGCAGCGCCTCATAGGGCGAGGAGCCGATCAGGCGGACGCGACCGAATTGGCCGGGCAGGATCGAGAGATCATGGTTCGGGATCACCGCGCGGCTGCGCAGCGTCGCGGTGGAAACATCGAGGCGGTTGTCGAGGAAGTCCATCTTGCCCTCATGCGAGGGCTTGGTCTCGCCGGTCAGCGCCACCTGCACCGGATTCGCGGTGTCGCGCGAGCTCGGCCGCCGGCCTTCGAACCACAGCTTGCTGTTGCGCTGATAGGTCGCCTCGTCGACGTCGAAATAGATGTAGATCGGATCGAGCGACACGATCGAGGTCAATAGCGTCGCGCCACCCTCGCTGCCCTGCACCAGGTTGCCAGGGGTCACCAGATGCCGGCTGACGCGGCCGGTGATCGGCGCCAGCACATGGGTGAATTCGACGTTGAGCTGCGCGGCCTTCAGCGTGCCCTCGGCCTGCGTCTCGGCGGCGCGCGCCGCCTGCAGCGCCTGGCGGCGCTGGTCGACGACCTGCTCCGAGACCGCGCTGGTCTGCACCAGGTTCAGCCCGCGCTCGAGATCGCGCTTGGCAAGCTCGCCCTTGGCCCGCGCGTCGGCGAGTTGGCCTTCGGCCTGCAGCACGACGGCTTCGAACGGCCGCGGGTCGATGATGTAGAGCAGATCGCCGGCGTGGACGATCGCACCATCCTTGAACTCGACGCTGTTGACGAAGCCGCCGACGCGGGCGCGGACCTGAACCTCCTCGATCGCCTCGAACCGGCCGGTGAATTCGTCCCAATCGGTGACGGTGCGCTTGACCGGCTGTGCCACGGTCACGGGCGGCGCCGGCGGCGCGGCCTGCGATTGCGCGCTCTTGTCACCGCAGCCGCCGAGCGTCAGCGCCGCCAGCAGGCCGAGCGGCGCGAGGCCGCGCCAAAGGCCGTACGATGCATGGCGGCGAAGCGAATGACGCCCGACGCCGATCACCGGAGCCGGACGCTCCGCTCTGTCAATCGAACTCAATTCACTCTCCCCCAAAAGACCACGAAGCACGCCGACCGAAGCAGGGCTACCAAAGTCGCAATTGAATTTGCGGTGATTCAACGCGGATGGACCACCGCGATGCCGCGGCGGCGGACGTCACAGATGTAGCCGCACCCCAGTCTGTTCAAGATGGCCGCCGGATCAAGCAAATAGTTGCGGAATCTGAACGCCTTACGACACCCTCGCGAAACCGTGACGACGAAAAGGGGCAGATTTGCTGGCCTATCGAAAGCGGAAGGTCACAGATGGACTGTCCCGAATCAATCACAGCGCGAATTCGTTTCACGGATCCGTCACACCGCCCCCATTTCGACTTTCGACGTAACAACCCCGACGCGCAGACGGCAAGACCGGCCAAGTTCCATTACTCTACCTCCCGCTGCACGGCCGAAATCATCGTTAACGACGCGGTTGTCATCCGGACACACATTGACACTCGGAAATATCGCCAATACGGTCATGGTTGCCAAAGCATAAATTTTGTTGGCCGGCCGCATTTTTCTCGAACATTCATTATGTTTTGTCGCGGCGCGAGTGTGTGAAAGCGACTACGTAAATGGCAAGCGCATTTGACCTTGCTGATGTGACGGCTCCGCGGGCATCGCGGCTTTCCCGAATTGCAGGCGACTTGGTGCGATCGCCAGTCGCGGGCGGTCAACTTCAACGTGTGAGCGGCTTCACACGTCATCGTCCCCAATAATTGTAAATAATGATCGGCTTCCACGCCGGTCGCAGGAGCGCTCATGACGACCATACCTGCCTATACAATCGGTGGTTTAACGCGCCCCGAGCTTCACCTCGATCCGACCGGACATATCATCCTCGATCCGGCCGCGCAGGCATTCGCCGACACGTATGGTCTGCAATATCTCTACATCGGCTGCCCTCCCGGAACCCTGTGGCCGCCGATCCAGGGCTTCCTGGCGCCTCCGAGCGACGTCAATTCCAGCACCAACACGGTCGTTGAAGGCGCAGCAGCCAACACCTCGGTCGGCATCACCGCGCAGTCGAGCAGCCTGATCGGCCTTCCCGTCACCTATTCGCTGACATCAGATTCCTCCCATGGCGGCTTCAAGGTCGATCCGAATACCGGCGTGGTCTCGGTCTCCGATCCCACCAAGGTCGACTTCGAAAGCTCCGGCGGAAGCTACGTCGTCAATGTGCAGGCAACCGACGGTATCTTCGTCTCGTCGCAGAGCTTCGTGATCGCGGTCAGCAACGCGCCGCCGTCGACACCGGCCGACAGCAACGCCGCCGCCAACGCCGTCAACGAAGGCGCCGCCGTTAATACCCTGGTCGGCATCACCGCATCGTCGGCCGACGTCAACGGCCCCGGCGTCACCTATTCGCTGACGGCGGATTCCTCCAGCGGCGGCTTCAAGATCGACCCCAACACCGGTGTCGTCACCGTCGCCGATTCCACCAAGATCGACTTCGAGACCGCGCCGGGCCACGCCTACACCATCACCGTGCAGGCCAGCGACGGCCATGGCGGCGTCAGCACGCAGACCTTTACCATCAACGTCAACGACGTTCCCGTCTCCACGCCGATCGACGTCAATTCGGCCGCCAACGGCGTCGTCGAAGGCGCCGCCGTCGACACGCTGGTCGGTATCACCGCGTCCGCGGTCGATCCGAACGGTCCGGCAACTACCTACTCGCTGACCGGTGACACCTCGGGCGGCGGCTTCAAGATCGATCCCAATACCGGCGTCGTCACCGTCGCCGATCCGACCAAGCTCGACTACGAGAGCGCGCCCGGCCACGCCTATACCATCACGGTGCACGCGACGGCCGGCCCGACCTCGTCGACGCAGACCTTCACCATCGGTGTCACCGACGCACCGCCGTCGACACCGACCGACACCGACGTCACGGCCAATTCGGTCGCCGAAGGCGCGGCCATCGGCACCGTGATCGGCGTTACCGCGCATTCGACTGACATCAACGGCGGCGCCGTGACCTATTCGCTGGTCGGCGATGCCCATGGCTTCACCATCGACGCCGCGACCGGCGTCGTCAGCGTCGCCGATCCGACCAAGATCGATTTCGAAACCGCGCCCGGTCACGCCTACACCATTACCGCGCAGGCCAGCGACGGCACGCTGACCAGCACGCAGAGTTTCACCATCAACGTCACCGACGTCGCGCCATCGACCCCGGTCGACAGCAACGCCGCCGCCAATACCGTGGTCGAAGGCGCCGCTGCCGGCACCACGGTCGGCGTCACCGCGTCGTCGACCGACGTCAACGGTCCGGCCATGACCTATTCGCTGACCGGCGATACCTCCGGCGGCGGCTTTACCATCAACGCCACGACCGGCGTCATCACCGTCGCCGATCCGACCAAGCTCGACTTTGAGGCCAGCGCCCCGGGCCATTCCTACA
>NZ_LGTB01000006.1 GCF_001238275.1 Bradyrhizobium viridifuturi | reverse complement strand
GAAGGCGAACACCGGATCGCTGTAATAGAGCACCGGACGGTCGACATAGACGATCTCGTCGGGCGGCGGCGGCGGCACGTCGTAGTCGAGCGCCGTAAACTGCGGCGGCGGCTCGAGCGCGGCCGACAGGTAGGCGAGCCGGCGGCGAGCATCGTAGGCATGCGGCCCGCGCGGGTAGCGTCGCAGATACGACCAATACGCGTCGGGCGTGTCGGCGTTGTAGGTGCGCCGCCAGGTGATCGCCTCGCGCCGCGCCGCCACGATCGCGCGCACCCGCTTGGCCAGCGGATCGGTCGGATAGGCCTGCAGGTAATCCTCGTAGCCTTGCAGCGTGTCGCGCTCCAGCGCCGCCGCATAGGCATCCTGCGCCGGGAAATCGCGGATCGGCTTGGTGCGCAGTCCGGCATCGACCTGCTGCGGCGGCGCATCCGGCTTGCGCTCGAAGAACATGAAGGGCGAGTCGACCTTCTGCGCATTCCACGGGATCTCGGCGCCCTTGGTCATTTCGTTGACGCGCAGGCGAACGCGGTCGAACACTTCGGGCAAGGTCAGGCCGCCGGCGCGGATCATTTCCGCCAGCGCCTGCGCATAGGGCCCGTAGGGCGGCGCGCGTCGGGGGCGACGGTGCCGGGTGCGGAGTTGAAGGCGATCAGCATCTTCGGGTCGGGATCGACCAGCGCGAGGCCGCCGGCCAGCGGCTGGCCGTCCTTGGCAAAGGAATTGCTGCGCGCTGCATCGAGCACGATCACGCCGGCCTTGATCGGCAGTGCCGAGAGTTGATGGCTGTAGTCGGAGATGCGGATCGCCTCGACCGGCACGTCGGTGTCGCGGGCAATCTTGGCGTCGACCGGCACGAAATAGTTCTCGCCGGTGAGCTGCACGCCATAACCGGCGAGATACACGAACGCGACGGCGTTGGGGCCCGCGTCCTGCACCTTCTGGATGAAATCGCGGAACGACTTGCGCAGCGTCTCGCTATCGAGATCGCGCGCCCCGATCACATCGAAGCCGGCGGCCTGCAACGTCTGCGCTACCAACCCGGCATCGTTCGCGGCGGTCTGCAGCGCGCCGGCCTGATAGGCGCCGTTGCCGACCACGAGCGCGAGACGCTTTTCCTGATCCTCCGCATGGACGGGAAGTGACGCGAGCGACACCAGACCCACGATCAATGCCCACAGAATGCGCGCCATAGTGGTCGTCCCTTTTCTTCTCTGGAGTTGGCGTAACGGATGGAAATGCTACTTCCGTGAATGCGCGCTGAACAGGATTGCGGCAATTGTGGCAATCCTTGGTCTGCACGGTCTCGGGCACCTCGGAACCGGCTTCCCCGGCCCGCACCGGTCGGCGATATTGTACAGATAAAACAAGGCAAAGAAGGAGCACCCGATGCCAATCGCCGGACAAGGCATGCTGCTGACCTCGATGGATATCGACAGCTTACACGAAGCTGAATTCAACCGCTGGTACGACCGCGAGCATCTCGAAGAACGTGTCGCCATCGAGGGATTCGCGGAGGCCCGCCGCTACGTCGCCCATGACGGCAAGCCGAAATATCTCAGCCTCTACTCCACCACGACCTTCGACGTGCTCGAGAGCCCGGCCTACCGCAAGGCGCTCGCCAACCAGACCGACTGGTCGAAGACCAACATCGCGCGCTTCCAGAACATGATCCGCGGGGTGGCGCGCATCACGATCAGCCGCGGCGTCGGCCGAGGCGCCGCGCTCGGCATCATCCGCCTCCGTCCGCCGGCCGAAGGAGCGGACAGGCTCCGCGCTGCGTTGCGGGAGCAACTCGATCCTGCCGCGCGCGACGGCATCATCTCGATGCACCTCCTGGAGAACGATCCCGTACTGTCGAAGCCGCTCACACCGGACGCCGACAAAGCCGATCCCGGCGCGGGCGACTGGTTCGTCTTGATCGATGCCACCGATGTCGGCGCGGTCCCTGCGGCCGCGGCAGTCATCACCGGCAACGCAGCCTTGAAGCCGCTGGTGGTCACCAGCGGCGTCTATCGATTGCTGTGGGATATCGTGAAGAGCGATCTTCCGCGCGGATAGCAACGCGGATTGGCAGTGCGTACATGCTGCACCGCCGCATAACGCAATCGAGATTAACGCTACACGCGTATCAGCCGCGCGAAAGCGGATGATCGGACAATTTAGCCTTTGCCTTCTCTGGAACGCCTCTAATAAGATAAACCTATGATCCAATTCAAAAACCAGAACAACGCCACGTGAGCGTTCGTCGTCAACGATAAGGCCGCGCGGGTAGGCATTTTCGCGCGGGTCAAAGGTAGGAATGAAACCGACTGATATCTCGGCGCCGGATTACTTTCATAAAGTAGTCGATTGCCAATGGGCCTGTCCCGCACACACCCCTGTTCCCGAGTACATCCGGTTGATTGCTGAGGGGCGTTACAGCGACGCCTACATGATCAATTGGAAGTCCAACGTGTTCCCCGGGATTCTCGGGCGCACCTGTGACCGTCCGTGCGAGCCGGCGTGCCGCCGCGGCCGGGTCGAGGACAATCCGGTCGCGATCTGCCGCCTGAAGCGCGTCGCTGCCGACTTCAAGGACGACATCAAGCATCGGCTGCCGAAGCCGGGGCCGAAGAACGGCAAGCGCATCGCGTTGGTCGGCGGCGGCCCCGCCTCGCTTGCGGTGGCGCGCGATCTCGCGCCGCTCGGCTATCACTGCACCGTGTTCGACGGCGATCCCAAGGCTGGCGGCATGATGCGCAGCCAGATTCCGAAATTCCGCCTGCCCGACAGCGTGATCGACGAGGAGACCGATTACATCCTCAACCTCGGTGTCGAGTTCAAGGGCGGCCAGCGCGTCGACAGCCTGAAGCAACTGCTCTCCGAGAACTACGACGCGATCTTCGTCGGAAGCGGCGCGCCGCGCGGCCGCGAGCTCGACATTCCCGGCCGCAATGAGGCCGGCGCCAACATCCATATCGGCATCGAGTGGCTCGCCAACGTGTCGTTCGGCCATGTCGACAAGATCGGCCGCCGCGTCATCGTGCTCGGCGGCGGCAACACCGCGATGGATTGCTGCCGCACCGCGCGCCGCCTCGGCGGCGAAAGCGTCAAGGTAGTGGTCCGCTCCGGCTTCGAGGAAATGAAGGCCTCGCCGTGGGAGAAGGAAGACGCCATCCACGAGGACATCCCGATCCTCAACTACATGGTGCCGGTGGCGTTCAAGCATGTCGCCGGCAAGCTGATCGGCGTCATCTTCCAGAAGGTGCGGGCCGAATACGACGACAAGGGCCGCCGCAACCTGGTGCCATCGGGCGAGCCGGACGAAACGATTCCCTGCGACGATGTGCTCGTTGCGGTCGGCCAGGAGAACGCGTTCCCCTGGATCGAAGCCGATTGCGGCATCGAATTCGACAAGTGGCACATGCCGAAGGTCGACCCCAAGACGTTCGTCTCGACCAATCCGAAGGTGTTCTTCGGCGGCGACGCGGCGTTCGGGCCCAAGAACATCATCTGGGCGGTGGCGCACGGCCATGACGCCGCGCTCTCCATTCACAAGATGCTGTCCGGCGAAGACATCAACGAGCGCCCGCTGCCGGAGGTGCACGTCTCCTCGCAGAAGATGGGCATCCACGAGTGGAGCTACGACAACGACATCTCCGCCGACAAGCGCTTCAAGGTGCCGCATCGCGACAAGGTGGTCGCACTGAAGGACATCCGCGCCGAGGTCGAGCTCGGTTACGACCTCAAGCTCGCGCTCGGCGAAGCGCAACGCTGCCTGAATTGTGACGTGCAGACGGTGTTCGCCGCGCCGCTCTGCATCGAATGCGATGCCTGCGTCGATATCTGTCCGATGGACTGCATCAGCTTCACCGAGAACGGCGAAGAGGATGATTTGCGGCAGCGGCTGAAAGCGCCCTCGCCGCATCACGACCAGGCGCTTTACGTCTCCGGCGACCTCAAGACCGGCCGCGTCATGGTGAAGGACGAAGACGTCTGCCTGCATTGCGGACTGTGTGCCGAGCGCTGCCCGACCGGCGCCTGGGACATGCAGAAGTACCTCATCGATATGGTTCAAGCGGGATCAACATGTCAGTCCAAAGCCCGATCAGCAGCGTAAACGACTTCGTCGTCCGCTTCGCCAACGTCAACGGTTCGGGCTCGGCTTCCGCGAACGAACTGTTCGCGCGCTCGATCCTGCGCCACGGCGTGCCGGTCAGCCCGCGCAACATCTTCCCGTCCAACATCCAGGGCCTGCCGACCTGGTACGAGGTGCGCGTCACCGAGGACGGCCATCTCGCGCCCGCGGCGGCGTCGACATGATGGTGGCGATGAATCCGCAGACCTGGGACAAGGACGTCGCCTCGATCGAGCCCGGCGGCTATCTGTTCTACGATTCGACCAAGCCGATGCCGTCGTCGAAATTCCGCGAGGACATCACCGTCATCGGCGTGCCGCTGACGGCGATCACCAACTCGACCTACACCGATCCCAGGCAGCGCCAGCTGTTCAAGAACATCATCTATCTCGGCGCGCTCTGCGCCCTGCTCGACCTTGATCCCAAGGTGGTCGAGCAGCTGATCGGCGAGCAATACAAGGGCAAGGAGAAGCTGCTCTCCTCCAACGTCCATGCGCTGCATCTCGGCCGCGACTGGGCGCTGCAGAACCTGAAATGCCCGCTCGGGCTGCGGGTGAAGAAGTCCGACAAGGTCGGTGACCGCATCTTCATCGAAGGCAACAGCGCTGCCGCGCTCGGCGCCGTCTATGGCGGCGCCACCGTGTGCGCCTGGTATCCGATCACGCCGTCATCGTCGGTGGCGGAAGCCTTCACCAGCCACTGCAAGAAGTATCGCCACGATCCCGAGACCGGCAAGGCGAAGTACGCCATTGTGCAGGGCGAGGACGAGCTCGCCTCGATCGGCATCGTGATCGGCGCCTCCTGGAACGGCGCGCGGGCCTTCACCGCGACCTCGGGTCCGGGCATCTCGCTGATGACCGAGTTCATCGGCCTGTCCTATTTCGCCGAAATCCCGGCCGTGATCATGAACATCCAGCGCGCCGGCCCCTCGACGGGCATGCCGACCCGCACCCAGCAATGCGACGTGATCGCCTGCGCCTATGCCTCGCACGGTGACACCAAGCACGTGCTGCTATTCCCGGAGGATCCGGCGGAGGCATTCGAGTTCGCCGCCGCAGCCTTCGACCTCGCCGAGCGGCTGCAGACCACGATTTTCCTGATGCTCGATCTCGACATCGGCATGAACCACCGGCTGTGCCGCCCGCTGAAGTGGGACGACGCCAAGCAATACGACCGCGGCAAGGTGATGACGGCGGAGATGCTCGAGGAAGGCCGCGACTTCGGCCGCTATCTCGACGTCGACGGCGACGGCATCCCCTATCGCACCTATCCCGGCACCCATCCGACCAAGGGCTCCTATTTCACCCGCGGCACCTCGCGCGACCGCTACGCGCGCTACTCCGAGGAGGGCGCCGTCTACGCCGACAACATGCAGCGCCTGGTGCGCAAGTTCGAGACCGCGCAGGACATGGTGCCGCGGCCGCTACAGGCCAATGCGGCGAAGCCGACCAAATACGGCGTGCTGTATTTCGGCTCGACCTCGCCGGCGATGGACGAGGCAATCGGGATCCTGGAGGCGCGCGGCCATCAGCTCGACCGCATGCGCATCCGTGCCTTCCCGTTCCACTCCAGCGTCGCGAGCTTCATCGCCGACCACGACTTCGTCTACGTCGTGGAGCAGAATCGCGACGCGCAGCTGCGCCAGCTGATCGTCAACGAGAACGGCATCGACCCCGTCCGCCTGGTGCCGATCCTGCACTATGACGGCACGCCGATCACCGCGCGTTTCATCGCCAACGCGATCGGCGACCACCAGGACCACCTCAAGGTGACCCCTCTCCGCAAGGCCGTGACATGACCTACATTGCAAAGCCGAAGTTTCATCATCCCGGCCTGAAGAAGAACGAGCTGGGCTATACCCATCGCGACTACGAGGGCAAGATCTCGACGCTGTGCGCCGGCTGCGGCCACGATTCGATCACCGCATCGATCATCGAGGCCTGCTACGAGCTCTCGATCGAGCCGCACCGGGTGGCGAAGATTTCCGGCATCGGCTGCTCGTCGAAGACCCCGGACTATTTCCTCGGCAATTCGCACGGCTTCAACTCGGTGCACGGCCGCATGCCGTCGGTGCTGACCGGCGCCAACCTCGCCAACCGCGACCTGATCTATCTCGGCGTCTCCGGCGACGGCGATTCCGCATCGATCGGCTTCGGCCAGTTCGCGCATTCGATCCGGCGCGCCGTCAACATGACCTACATCGTCGAGAACAACGGCGTGTACGGCCTGACCAAGGGCCAGTTCTCGGCGACCGCCGACCGCGGCTCGAAGTCCAAGAAGGGCGTCACCAACACCGACAACGCGATCGACCTGGTCGCGATCGCGCTGCAGTTAGGGGCCACCTTCGTCGCGCGCTCTTTCTCCGGCGACAAGACGCAATTGGTTCCCTTGATTGCAGCTGCGATCCGCCACAAGGGCGCATCCTTCATCGACGTGATCAGCCCCTGCATAGCCTTCAACAACCACGCCGGCTCGACCAAGAGTTTTGACTATGTCCGCGAACACAATGACGCGGTGAACCGGCTAGACGTGCTGGTCGGCCGCGAGCCGATCAGCGTCGACTATGCGCCCGGCACCGTGCAGGTGGTCGAGCAGCATGACGGTTCGCGCCTTGCGCTGCGCAAGCTCGACGCCGACTACGATCCGCACGATCGGCTGGGCGCGATGACCTTCCTGCAGAAGCACGCGGCCAAGGGCCAGATCGTCACCGGTCTGCTCTATGTCGATCCGGACGCCGAGGATCTGCACACCCATCTCGACACCGTCGAGACGCCGCTCAACACCATGGACGAGCAGGCGCTATGCCCCGGCTCGGCCGTGCTGGACAAGATCAACGCCAGCCTACGCTGAGGGAACGACCTGTCCTGGCTCGCTGCCGCGCGCGGCAGCGAGGTAAGTGTTGCAGATCTTGAGCAATGCGCCGGGGCTGACCGTGAGCGTGGTCGCACTGATTGGGATTCCGTCCAGCCCGCATACTTTACTTATCGCCAGCAATCCACGCGCTGCGGCCATCGTGGCAAATCGCTCGCTCGCGGCGGGAGTCAATTTCAGGACCACACAAGTCTCGTGGGTGGATCGGCAGATATCGATCGACTCCACCGATTGCCAGGGGATGAGATTGAGCGATGTTCTGAGGTCGCGGACGCCGTACCGGTTGATGACAATGACGGTCCTGTTGGGCGACAACAACTGCGATGTACACAAGCAGGCGCCGACGCCGGTGATCATAAAGAGGACATAGCCGATGAAGCTGGTGTTAGGCGCTTTGCCTGGAATCCAGCCGAACAAGATGGCGGCGCTCCCCAGCCAAAACACGGCGCAGACGACCAACAGACCCAGCGCTTTCCAAAAGGAAATGCCGATCTCGACGTCGGGAAGGTCTTGGCCAGGCCGCATTGCTCGGATCGCATTATCGACAACCAGGAGTTATCGACCTCAGCACTTACCCGGCATACGTTAAGATCGCATTTCGACGCTTGGTCGAAATGTCCCCGTCCGGCATCACCGCGCCATCCGGATCTGGCGGATCGGCATCGCAAACTCCGTGTCTCCCTGCGAACGCAGGGACCCATAACCACCGATGCAGATTGTCGAGCTACGCTGGAACGACGAGTCCCGTTCCCAACAGAAGCCACGGCGTATGGGTCCCGGCTCCCGTGTGCAATTGCGCACCAGGCCGGGACGACAGCGGAGTTGGTGACCGCTACTTGTCGCTCAGCACGTCGCCGAACAGCGCCCAGGACTTGCCGTCGAACCGCGCCATCTGGATCTGGCGGATCGGTGTCACATTGTCGGGCTCGGTCTGCACCTTGATGCCCGGCAGCAGCATCGGCAATTCCAGCGCCTTCAGATTGCTCGCCTGCTTGATGATGTTGTCGCGGCTGTAGTCGCCGTTGCAGTTCTTCAGCACCGCCGTCATGACCTGTGCGACCGTGTAGCCCTGCACGTTGAACAGATCGCCCGGGCTCGCATTGGGCTGGTACTTCTTCATCCAGGCCGAGAACTCCTGCTGCCCCGCATCGTCGGCCCAGCGCGGATCGGTCGGGTCCTTCAGATAGAGACCGGTCACGACACCGATGACGTTTTCGAGTCCGGCCGGCTCCAGCACCGCGGAGACCGAGTTGGAGACGGTCGGCAGGATGGTCAACGGCTTCCAGCCCATGCTCGCCGCCTTGCGCAGCGCTTGCGCGGCGAATTTCGGCGTCGCCTCGGCGAAGAACACGTCCGCGCCGGACTCGCGCATCGTCACCATCTGGGAATCGATGGTCGGGTCCGTCGTGAGGTAGGTGGTCTCGGCGACGATCTGGCCGACATGCTCGCCCAGCCCGTCCTTGAAGCCCCTGAGATAGTCCTTGCCGGCGTCCTCGTTCGGCGTGATGACCGCGATCTTCGCGTCCGGCTTGGTCTTCAGGATGTACTTCGCATAGAGCCTGCCTTCGAGCTCATAGGTCGGATTGAAGCCGACCGTCCACGGGAACTGCTTCGGGTCGTTCCAGCGCGTCGCGCCTGACGACACGAACAGCTGGGGCACTTTCTTGATGTTCAGGTACTTCTGCACCGAGATGTTCGGCGCGGTACCGACCGCGCTGAAGATCGCGAGCACCTCGTCCTGCTCGACCAGCTTGCGGGTCTGCTCCACCGTCTTCGACGGCGAATAGGCATCGTCGAGACTCTCGAACTCGATCTTGCGGCCGTTGATGCCGCCCTGATCGTTGAGCATCTGGAAGTATGCGGCTTCGGCGCGTGCGATGGTGCCGTAGGCGGACGCCGGGCCGCTATAGGGCGCAGTATTTCCAATCTTGATCGCGGAATTGGCTGCAATGGATGACGAGATCGACGCAGCCGTGAGCGCGGTGACGGCGAGAAGGGCCGCCAGGCGGGAGCGAGTTGACAAGAGCATATCCTTTTCTTGGTTTTCTTGACGCGGCGCACCTTATCAATCGCGCCCGCGCAGGCAATCACCAAGGCTGCAGCGAAATTTCCGCAAGCCGGCAATCACGTTCGCGCGCGGAACGTGATGCGGCTTCAAATCCGAAAATGTTGCCGGGATGTTCATGATGTGGGCCTTCGATAGAAATGAAGGTCCACCGAGCGAGACGTGCATTCCACGCAGCGGTCAACTCGCTTGTCGCTGCATGAGCGCCATGCTCAGGCCGCGACCGCCGCTGCGCGCGGGCTGACGACGTATTCCTTCAGCACCTTGTCGGTGCCGTCGACTTCGGTCAGTGCAACGTCGTAGGACCACAGGTCGCGAGATGCTGCAGCACGCGCCGCGTGTCGGTCTCGTTGAGCTGCGCGCCCTTCACGGTGGTGTGACGCAGCATCAGGCGGCGATCGCCGTCGAGATCGACATCCATGACCTCGATATTGGCGTCGACGAAGCCGACGTCGTATTGCCGCGCCAGCTCGCGGCGCACGCGGCGGTAGCCGCGCTCGTCATGGATCGCATCGACCTTGATCCCCTGGCTTTCGGCGGGATCGTCGTGCAGATGGAACATGCGGAAGCGCCGGATCAGCGCCGGGCTGAGGAACTGGTTGATGAAGCTCTCGTCGCGGTAGTTGCTCCAGATCTCACGCAGCACGCCCTCGACGTCGCCCTTGCCGGCAATATCGGGGAACCAGTCGCGGTCCTCGTCCTCCGGATTCTTCACGATCCGCTCGATGTCCTGCATCATGGCGAAGCCGAGCGCATAAGGGTTGAAGCCGGAATAGCGGCGGTCGTCGAACTCGGGCTGGAACACCACGTTGGTGTGCGACTGCAGGAATTCGAGGAAATTGCCGTCGGTGATCCGGCCCTGTTGATGCAGCCGGCTCATGATGCGGTAATGGACGTAGGTCGCGGTGCCCTCGTTCATCACCTTGGTCTGTCCCTGCGGGTAGAAATACTGCGCGATGTGGCGAACGATGCGAATGAGCTCGCGCTGCCAGGGCGCAAGGCGCGGCGCGGTCTTCTCCAGGAAGTAGAGGATGTTCTCCTGCGGCAGGCCGAGCAGCGCGCGGCGGCGCTCGGCGGACAGCGCGGCCTTGGTCTTGGCCTTGGTGTTCGGCACCGTCCGCCACAGATCGTTGAACACGGCCTCCTCGTGCTGGCGGCGCTCGCCAGCACGCTTCTCCTCGGCGCGCAGGTCGAGCGTCTTCTTGCCGGGATAGCGGTCGACGCCATGCGACATCAGCGCATGCGCCGCATCGAGCGTCCGCTCCACCGTCTCGCGGCCGTGGCGGTCCTCGCAGGCGGCGATGTAGCCCTTGGCGAATTCGAGATAGTCGAGGATGCCGTCGGCGTCGGTCCACTGCTTGAACAGATAGTTGTTCTTGAAGAAGTGATTGTGCCCGAACGCCGCGTGCGCGATCACCAGCGTCTGCATCGTCGCGGTGTTCTCCTCCATCAGATAGGAGATGCACGGCGAGGAGTTGATCACGATCTCATAGGCGAGGCCCATCAGGCCCTTGCGATAGGACGCTTCCTGGAAGGCGAACTGCTTGCCGAACGACCAGTGCTTGTAGAACAGCGGCATGCCGACCGAGGAATAGGCGTCGAGCATCTGCTCGGCGGTGATCACCTCGATCTGGTTGGGATAGACGTCGAGCCCGAGCTCCTTGCGCGCGACCTCCTCGCAGGCGTCGTGAATCCGCTGCAGCGTCTGGAAATCCCAGTCGGCGCCCTCGAACAGCCGTTCGCCGGAAGATCCCATCAACTAAACCCTTTCCTGACTGGTGGTGCGGCGCTTGAACAGGTCCTGGAACACCGGGAAGATCTCGCCGCGCTCACTCACCTTGCGCATCGACAGCGGCGCGCCGTCGTTGCGCAGACGCTCATAGAGCGTCCAGAGCGAGGAGTCCGGCATGTCGAAGGTGTAGTTGGCGGCCTCGCCGACCTCGAGATAGGCGAAGAACTGGCAGACCGGCAGGATCTTGTCGGTCAACAGATGCCCGGTCAGCCCGCTGTCGGACGTCATGTTATCGCCGTCCGAGGCCTGCGCCGCATAGATGTTCCAGTCGGACGGACGGAAGCGGGTGCGGACGATATCGTTCATCGCAACCAGCGCGCTCGACACCAGCGTGCCGCCGGATGCCGGCCCATGGAAGAACGTATCCTCGTCCACCTCCTCGGCGCGGTCGGTGTGCCGGATGAACACGATCTCGACGTGCTTGTAGCGCCGCTTC
The DNA here is from genome assembly GCF_001238275.1 of Bradyrhizobium viridifuturi. GTDB lineage: Bacteria > Pseudomonadota > Alphaproteobacteria > Rhizobiales > Xanthobacteraceae > Bradyrhizobium > Bradyrhizobium viridifuturi. The sequence continues at coordinate 196,525 of NZ_LGTB01000006.1, read as the reverse complement.
AGGAAGACGTAGAGCAGCATGTAGAACCGCTTCGCCAGGTCCTTCATGTGCTCGGACATCGAGCCCGAGACGTCCATCAGGCAGAACATCACGGCCTGCGCCACCGGCTTCGGCACCGTCTCGAAGCGACGGTAGCGGATGTCGATCGGGTCGATGAAGGGAATCCGCTTGGCCTTGGCCTTCAGCGCTTCGAGCTGGGCCAGCAGCTCGCGGCGGCGCGTATCGTCTTCGCATTCCGCAAGCTCGGCCTCGAGCACCTCGATCTCGTCCTTGCGCGGCCGGCGCAGCGCCACGCGGCGCGCCAGCGCCCGGCTCACCGTGCGGCTGATCGAAATGTTGGCGGGCGAGCCCGAGGTCGCATAGCCGGCGCGCTGGATGCCTTCGCTCTCGGTTTCCGCGAGCTTGCGCTTGGCGAGGTCAGGCAGTTCGAGATCGTCGAGGAAGAGGTCGACGAACTCCTCGCGGCTCAGCACGAAGCGGAAGGCGTCCTCGCTGTCGCCCTCGCCTGCGCCGGAGCCCTTGCCGCCGCTCTGGTTCGGGCGCTGCAGCCAGTCGCCCTCGACGAACTTCTTGTTGCCGGGCAGCACCATGTCGCGCGTGCCGCCCTCACGCCGGAACCGCGGCTCATCCATGCCGTCCAGCGGGATGGTAACTTCCCCACCCTCCAGGACATCCTTGATGTCCCGGTCCTGTGACGACTTCTTGACGGCCCCCTGCACCAGCGCCTTGGCGCGCCGCAGGAACCGCTGGCGGTTCTCCAGGCTCTTGCTACCCGGATTCAACCGCCGATCGACGATGTGCATGACCACTTTGCATCTGCCTCGCGCCGGATGCGATCATCATAGTCGCATCGCATTCTTATTGGACGGAACCGGACGAGACGGAAAGCCGCTGCCGGCTTTCCGGATCGTGCACTAGCCTGCTTGCTTCACGCGCATGTACCACTCGACGAGCCGGCGGACCTGGCGCTCGGTATACCCGCGCTCCACCATCCGCTCGACGAACTCGCCGTGCTTCTTCTCGGTCTCGCCGTCCTTCTTGGAGCCGAACGAGATGACCGGAAGCAGATCCTCGACCTGCGAGAATATCCGCTTCTCGATCACGTCGCGAACCTTTTCGTAGGAGGTCCAGCTCGGGTTCTTGCCGCCATTGTGCGCCCGCGAACGCAGCGAGAACTTGACGACCTCGTTGCGGAAGTCCTTCGGGTTGGCGATGCCGGCCGGCTTCTCGATCTTGGTCAACTCTTGATTCAAAAGCTCCCGGTTCATCAGCTGGCCGGTGTCGGGATCCTTGAAGTCCTGATCCTCGATCCAGGCATCGGCGTAATCGACATAGCGGTCGAACAGGTTCTGGCCGTAGTCGGCATAGGATTCCAGATAGGCCTTCTGGATCTCGTTGCCGATGAACTCGGCGTAACGCGGCGCAAGGTCGGCCTTGATGAATTCGAGATAGCGTTTCTCGGTCTCGTCAGGCAGCTGCTCGCGGCGGATCGCCATCTCCAGCACGTACATCAGGTGCACCGCGTCGGCGCCGACCTCCGTGGTGTCGTGGTTGAAGGTCGAGGCCAGCACCTTGAAGGCAAAGCGCGTGGAGACGCCGTCCATGCCCTCGTCGACGCCCGCGGCGTCCTTGTACTCCTGCACGCTGCGCGCCTTCGGATCGGATTCCTTCAGGCTCTCGCCGTCATAGACCCGCATCTTGCCGAACAGCGTCGAGTTCTCGTGCTTGCGCAGGCGCGACATCACCGAGAAGCGGGCCAGCGTTTCCAGCGTTGCCGGTGCGCAGGGCGCGGCGGCGAGCTCGGAGCCCTGGATCAGCTTCTCGTAGATCTTCTGCTCCTCGGTGACCCGCAGGCAGTACGGGACCTTGATGACGCAGATGCGGTCGATGAAGGCCTCGTTGTTCTTGTTGGTCTTGAAGCTCTGCCACTCGGCTTCGTTGGAGTGCGCGAGGATGATGCCGGTGAACGGGATCGCACCGATGTTCTCGGTGCCGATGTAGTTGCCCTCCTGCGTCGCGGTCAGCAGCGGGTGCAGCATCTTGATCGGCGCCTTGAACATTTCGACGAACTCGAGCACGCCCTGGTTGGCGCGGTTGAGCCCGCCGGAGTAGCTGTAGGCGTCGGGGTCGTTCTGGGCGTAGGTCTCGAGCTTGCGGATGTCGACCTTGCCGACCAGCGAGGAGATGTCCTGGTTGTTCTCGTCACCGGGCTCGGTCTTGGCGACCGCGATCTGGCGCAGCCGCGAGGGCTGGATGCGCGCGACGCGGAATTGCGAGATGTCGCCGCCGAAGGCCTCGAGCCGCTTGTAGGCCCAGGGCGACATCAGCCCGCTCAGCCGGCGGCGCGGAATGCCGTACTTCTCCTCGATCATCGGCCCGAGCTGCTCGGGGTCGAACAGCCCGAGCGGGCTCTCGAACACCGGCGACAGCTCGTCACCCGCCTTCAGCACGTAGATCGGATGGATTTCCATCAGCGCCTTGATGCGCTCGGCGAGCGATGACTTGCCGCCGCCGACCGGTCCGAGCAGATAGAGGATCTGCTTACGCTCTTCGAGGCCCTGCGCGGCGTGGCGGAAGAAGCCGACCAGGCGCTCGATCGTGTCTTCCATGCCGTAGAAGCCGGCGAAGGCCGGATACGACCTGATCGTACGGTTCAAAAAGATACGGCCAAGGCGTGGGTCCTTGGCCGTGTCGATCATCTGGGGCTCACCGATTGCCGCTAATAACCGCTCGGCCGCATTGGCGTATCGCATCGGATCACTTCGACACGACTCCAGATACTCGGCCATCGACATGTCGGTCTGGCTTCGCGCTTCAAACGACCTTGCGAAGGCGTTGAACAAAGAATCGTTGTACATGATCCCTATCTCCACGATATGTATCGCCGCACGACTGACACGAGTCGTAACCAGAGCGTCCTAGGATCGAATCAGCGTCGGCACGCTGGGTCCATTGGACACTCGACCGACTCACTTCGGCAATGCACGGCGCGTGCAGCCTCTGCCTTATCAACAGGCAGGAAGCTTAATGGTTCATCAATATCCCCCGTTGGTAGCCTGTTTTTAACGGTTGTAACTCCTCAGCCACATCCGTGGTTTACCGGGGCCCAGGCTTCCGAGGTGGACGTCCGAACGGGGCAACTCCCCCGTCCGGAGATGAACGTTGGGCTCCCCGAAAACGTGTGGCTGTCCAGCCTTGGCGTCAAGATGTGCACGTCACAGATTCGCATGAACAAACATTCAGAAGCCCTTGAACGTGCCTCCTTGTCGCCGCGACTAAGGCAACGAGCCCGCGCAGTTCCGCGCGGCACCATTGCCGCGCTGTACAGATGACACCTTGGAGGCGCAGGCTATTCCCGAGGCTGACATGAAGCAGACGCTCCTTGTTGTCGCACTTGCCGTCGCTGCCTGCGCCGGCGCGTCGTCAGCCGTCCAGGCGCAAGAAGAGGTCGACAAGGCCACGGCGGCCGCCTTCGACAACAGGATGTTCGCGGGCCCGCCAGGGGCGAAAGCCTATGCCTGCTTCGTGCGTCGCTACGATGCAAATCATCTGGCGCAGCATCCGAAACAGAAGGTCAGCGCCATGAAGCTGCTGGTGTCGGCCGAAGACGCGCCGGAGGACAAGACCACCAACTACTCCTTCCGCCTCGGCGTCACCTACCGCCACCGCTCCGGCAATTTCGACTCCAGCGGCTACTGCAACCACGCGGTCGCGGCCGAATCCGGACACGAGATCCGCTTCGAATGCGGGGTCGATTGTGAAGGCGGCGGCATCAGCGTGGCGCTGTCGAAGGACGACAAATCCGCGATCGCACGCCTCGCCAGCATCAGGATGTGGAATCGCAACAAGCCCGACGATGACGCGAGCGAAGAGCTGCTCGCCGGCGCCGACGACAAGATCTTTCGCCTCGATCGCGCGGACGTCGGCGAATGCGCCGAACTTGTGACCGACCGCAAGGAACTCGCCGCACTCCGCCACAAGTGATAGGCTTGCCCGTCAACAATAATTGCGCGAGGGACGCCATGCACCGACGCAGCATCCTTTTGGGCACGCTCTCGGCGCTCAGTGCCGCCTTCGCGGCGTCACCCGCGAACGCCGCGTCCGAAACGCCGCCGCAGAAGCTGAAGGTGGTCTATCACCTCGACGACCTCGACAAGGTCGGTTTCGTGATCGGCAACATCCAGAACCATCTCGACGGCGTCGGCGGCCCCGGCAATGTCACGATCGCGCTCGTGGTGCATGGCCAGGCGCTGAAGGCGTTTCATTCGGCGGCGGCCAATCCGGACCTGTCAAAGCATGTCGGACAGTTCACCAAGGACGGAATCGAGCTCGCCGCCTGCGGCAACACCATGAAATCGCAGAACATCGGCCTGAAGGACCTGCTGCCCGGCTTCGTCGCCGCCGAGCGCGGCGGCGTCGTGCGCCTCGCCGAGCTGCAATCCCAGGGTTACCTCTACCTGCGGCCCTGACCTGCGGCGTGCGCCGCAACGCGTCATAAAAATGTGCCGAGATCAGGGTCTGCTCGGGACGCGTCCGAGGGGATCGAACGGTTGTGAATGGCGTTATCCCTTGGGAATGCTGATATTCCGCCCGGGCTCCACCCCATGTTGACAATCCTCCGCCGTCCCCGAAAGCTGCCCGGGAACCCAAAAATCGACCCTCGATCGAACGAGAACAGGCACCCATGAACCCCGTCAAAGCACTCGAAAATCACCGCCAGGCCGTCTGGCTGGACTTCCTTGCCCGCGGCTTCGTCGCCAAGGGCGACCTGAAGCGGCTGATCGAGACCGACGGGGTCAAAGGCGTGACGTCCAACCCCTCGATCTTCGAGAAGGCGATCGGTTCTTCGGACGAGTATGACGGGGCGATCGGCCAGGCGCTCAAGAAGGGCGACCGCTCGGTCGCCGACCTGTTCGAGCACCTTGCCGTGGTGGACATCCAGCATGCCGCTGACGTGCTCCGCCCGGTCTACGACCAAAGCCACGGCGGCGACGGCTTCGTCAGCCTCGAAGTGTCGCCCTATCTCGCGATGGACACCAGGGGCACGATCGTGGAGGCCGAGCGGCTCTGGAAGGACGTCCATCGCAAGAACCTGATGGTCAAGGTGCCGGCGACGCCGGAGGGATTGCCGGCGATCGAGCATCTGATCGGCGAAGGCATCAGCATCAACATCACGCTGCTGTTCTCGCAGGAGGTCTACCGCCAGGTCGCCGCGGCCTATCTCAAGGGCCTGGAGAAGTACGTCGCCAAGGGCGGCGATCCCTCCCATGTCGCCAGCGTCGCGAGCTTCTTCGTCAGCCGCATCGACAGCGCGGTCGACAAGCAGCTCGACGAGAAGATCGCGCGCGCCAACGACCCTTCCGAGAAGGAGCGGCTTACCGCGCTGAAGGGCAAGGTCGCGATCGCCAACGCAAAACTCGCCTACCAGGACTACAAGCGGCTGTTCTCGGGCGCGCGCTGGGACAAGCTCGCGACCAAGGGCGCCAAGCCGCAGCGGCTGCTGTGGGCATCCACCGGCACCAAGAACAAGGACTATAGCGACGTGCTCTATGTCGAGGAGCTGATCGGCCCCGACACCGTCAACACCGTGCCGCCGGCGACGCTCGATGCCTTCCGCGACCACGGCAAGGTCCGCGACAGCCTCGAGGAGAATGTCGCGGACGCCCGCCGCGTGCTGGAGGAGCTGGAGAAGTCCGGCATCTCGCTCGATGCGATCACCGAGGAGCTGGTCAAGGACGGCGTCAAGCTGTTCGCCGACGCGGCCGACAAGCTGTACGGTGCGGTCGCCCACAAGCGCGCCACCTCGCTCGGCGGCGGCATCGACCATCAGAAGCTGGCGCTGGGTGCCACCATCGAGAAGGCAGTCGAGAAGAGCACCGAGGAATGGCGCGCCTCGGCCAAGATCCGCAGGCTCTGGCACAAGGACAAGTCGGTCTGGACCGGCGATGACGAGGACAAATGGCTGGGCTGGCTGACCAGCGCCGCAACCGCTGATGTCGCCGACTATGAGGATTTCGCCAAGCGCGTGAAGGGCCAGAACTTCACCGACGCCGTCGTGCTCGGCATGGGCGGGTCGAGCCTCGGGCCGGAGGTGCTGGCGCAGACCTTCTCGCACAAATCCGGCTTCCCGCGGCTGCACGTGCTCGATTCCACCGATCCGGCGCAGGTGCGCGCGATGGAGGAGTATGTCGACATCGCCAAGACGCTGTTCATCGTGTCCTCCAAGTCCGGCGGCACCACCGAACCGAACGTGATGAAGGACTATTTCTTCGACCGGGTCGCCAAGGCGATCGGCAAGGACAAGGCCGGCCACCGCTTCATCGCGGTGACCGATCCGGGCTCCTCGCTGCAGAAGGTCGCGATCAAGCAGGGCTTTGCCCGGATCTTCTACGGCGATCCCGCGATCGGCGGCCGCTATTCCGTGCTGTCGCCGTTCGGCCTGGTGCCGGCGGCGGCCGCGGGCATCGACGTCCGCAGCCTGCTCGGCCATACGCTCTCGATGGTGCGCTCCTGCGGCGCCGACGTGCCGCCGCAGGAAAACCCGGGTGTCCAGCTCGGGCTGGCGATGGGTATCGCCGGGCTCGAAGGCCGCGACAAGGTCACGATCTTCGCCTCGCCCGACGTCGCCGATTTCGGCGCCTGGGCTGAGCAGCTGATCGCGGAATCGACCGGCAAGGACGGCAAGGGCCTGATCCCGATCGAGGGGGAAACGATCGGCGATGCGGCAGTGTACGGCAACGACCGTTTCTTCATCGACCTTCGCACCGAACGCGAGCACGACGCCGCGCATGAAGCGAAGCTCGCGGCGCTGGAGGCCGCCGGCCATCCGGTGGTCCGGATCGTGATGAAATCGATCGACCATATCGGTCAGGAGTTCTTCCGCTTCGAGATCGCAACCGCGGTGGCGGGCTCGATCCTCGGCATCAATCCGTTCAACCAGCCCGACGTCGAGGCCGCCAAGATCAAGACCCGCGAGCTGACGGCGGCGTTCGAGAAGACCGGATCACTGCCGGCCGAGCAGCCGGTGGTGTCGGCCGATGGGGTCGAGCTCTACACCGATACCCAGAACGCCGAGGAGCTGCGCAAGGCCGGCGCCAACGGCGATCTCAACTCCTGGATCAAGGCGCACCTGTCGCGCTCCGGCCGCGGCGACTATGTCGCCCTGCTCGCCTATATCGAGCGCGACGGCGACACCACCGACGCGATGCAGGCGATGCGGCTGAAGCTGCGCGATGCGAAGCACCTTGCGACCTGCGCCGAGTTCGGCCCGCGCTTCCTGCACTCGACCGGCCAGGCCTACAAGGGCGGCCCCGACAGCGGCGTGTTCCTGCAGGTCACGACCGACGATAGCCAGGACCTGGCGGTGCCCGGCCAGAAGGCGAGCTTCGGCGTCATCAAGGCGGCGCAGGCGCGCGGCGATTTCGACGTGCTCACCGAGCGCGGCCGGCGGGCGCTGCGCGTGCATCTCAAGGGCGACCTCAACTCCGGGCTTGCGGCACTCGACGCCGCGATCTCGGCCGCACTGAACTGACGGAGGCGCGCGATGCAACTCGGCATGATCGGCCTCGGGCGGATGGGTGGCAACATCGTCCGCCGCCTGATGAGCAACGGCCACACCACCGTGGTCTACGACAAGGACCCCAAGGCGGTCGCCGCGCTCGTTGCGGACAATGCGACGGGGTCCACGTCGCTGGAGGATTTCGTCCTCAAGCTGGAAGCGCCGCGCACCGCCTGGGTGATGCTGCCGGCCGGCAAGATCACCGAAGCCACCATCGAGGCGCTGTCGAAGCTGATGCAGCCCGGCGACGTCATCATCGACGGCGGCAACACCTTCTGGCAGGACGACGTCCGCCGCGGCAAGGCCCTGCGGGAGCGCGGACTGCATTACGTCGATGTCGGGACCAGCGGCGGTATCTGGGGCATCGAGCGCGGCTACTGCATGATGATCGGCGGCGACAAGCCCGTCGTCGACCGGCTCGACCCGATCTTCAAGACGCTGGCCCCCGGCGTCGGCGACATCCCGCGCACCGAGGGACGCGAGGGCCGCGACCCGCGCATCGAGCAGGGCTACATCCACGCCGGCCCCATCGGCGCCGGGCATTTCGTCAAGATGATCCACAACGGCATCGAATACGGCCTGATGCAGGCCTATGCCGAGGGCTTCGACATCCTGAAGAACGCCAACATCGATGCGCTGCCGCCTGATCACCGCTTCGATCTCGACATCGCCGACATCGCGGAAGTCTGGCGGCGCGGCAGCGTGATCCCGTCCTGGCTGCTCGACCTCACCGCCTCGGCGCTGGCGCAGAACCACACGCTCGACAATTACTCCGGCTTTGTCGAGGATTCCGGCGAGGGCCGGTGGACCGTCAATGCCGCGGTCGACGAGGCGGTGCCGGCCGAGGTGCTGACGGCCGCGCTCTACACCCGCTTCCGCTCGCGCAAGGATCACACCTTCGCGGAGAAGATCCTCTCGGCGATGCGCGCAGGTTTCGGCGGCCACAAGGAGCCGCCGAAGAAGGCTTAGAAGCGTTTTCGAGCGAAGTGGGTACCGGTGCGCGTGAAGAAAACGCGCCTGGAGCATGATCCGGAAAAGTGGAAACCGGTTTTCCGAAAAGATCATGCTCAAACAAGGAGATCGGATCATGATGCGTTTCCGTGGAAACGCATCACGATCTAGAGATAACCACGGAAGGTCACGTGCAGAAGAAACCCGATCCTTGCTCCTTCATCATCTTCGGCGCCACCGGTGATCTGACCCACCGGCTGGTCGTCCCGGCGCTCTACAATCTCGCCGCCGGCAACCTTCTGCCTGACAAGTTCTGCGTCGTCGGCATCGTCCGCAAGGGCATGTCGAGCGAGCAGCTCAGCGACAGCCTGATGCAGGGGCTACGCAAGTTCGCAACCCGACCGGTGGACGAGGCGGTCGCCAAGCGGCTGTTCGAATGCGTCACCTCGGTCGAAGCCGATCCGCGCGATCCGGCTTCGTTCGATGCCATGAACGAGCGGCTCGACAAGCTGGAGAAGGCGCGCGGCACCGGCGGCAACCGGCTGTTCTATCTTGCGACCCCGCCGAGCGCCTTCCTGCCGATCAGCGAGCAGCTCGGACGCACCGGCATGCTGGAGGAGAACGGCGCCTGGCGGCGGCTGATCATCGAAAAGCCGTTCGGCACCGACCTGGCGTCGGCCCGGGCGCTGAATTCCGCGCTGCTGAAACTGATGGACGAGCATCAGATCTACCGGATCGACCATTACCTCGGCAAGGAAACCGTCCAGAACATCCTGGTGCTGCGCTTCGCCAACGGCATGTTCGAGCCGATCTGGAATCGCAACCACATCGACCACATCCAGATCACCGTCGATGAGAAGCTCGGCGTCGGCCATCGCGGCAGCTTCTATGACGCAACCGGCGCGCTGCGCGACATGGTGCCGAACCATCTGTTCCAGCTGCTGTCGCTGGTGACGATGGAGCCGCCGGCGCGTTTCGACGCCCATGCGGTGCGCTCGGAGAAGGCCGAGGTGCTGAGCGCGATCCAGATCCAGAGCGAGCAGGAAGCGCTGTCCAACTCGGTGCGCGGCCAGTATCGCACCGGCCGGATCGGCGACACCGAGATCGAGGATTATCTGAAGACACCGGACGTCAGGCCCGACAGCTCGACCGAGACCTATGCCGCGCTGAAGCTGACCATCGACAATTGGCGCTGGGCCGGCGTGCCGTTCTACCTGCGCACCGGCAAGGCGCTGACCACCAAACGCACCGAGATCGCGATCAAGTTCAAGCAGGCGCCGTTCGCGATGTTCCGCGACACCGCGGTCGACCGCCTGTCGCAGAATTACCTGGTGATCTCGACCGAGCCGACCGAAGGCATCGAGCTGCAGTTCAACACCAAGGTGCGGGCCCGGCGATCAACATCGACGGCGTCGAGATGAAGTTCCGCTACAAGGACTACTTCAAGGCCGAGCCGTCGACCGGTTACGAGACGCTGATCTATGACTGCATGATCGGCGACAATCTCTTGTTCCAGCGCGCCGACAGCGTCGAGGCCGGATGGCAGGCGGTGCAGCCCTTCATCGATGCCTGGAAGAGCGCCGGCGGGCGCGGCCTGCAACCCTACAAGGCCGGCAGCGAAGGCCCGGAGGCCGCCAACGCGCTGCTGACGCGCGACGGCCGCAGCTGGCGGAAGCTGGGCTGACCATGACGACGAGCGGCGAGCGCAAGATCATCACGGTCGCCGATCCGGCGGCGCTGGCGAAGACCGCCGCCGAACGGGTGATCGCGCGCATCGCCGGAAATCCCGGCCGGATCGCGGTCTGCCTCACCGGCGGCTCCAGTCCGAAGGCGCTCTACCAGTTGCTGGCGACGCCGGACTATCGCCACCTGATCCCGTGGGACCGCATCGACTGGTTCATCGGCGATGAGCGCCTGGTGCCGCGCAAGGACAAGCTGCACAACATGAGCATGGCGCGCCAGGCCTTCCTCGACCGCTGCGCCCCGGCTGCCAATGTCCACCCGATCGCAACCGACACCGCCGACCTCAGGGATCCCGACGTCAGCGCGGCGCTGTACGAGAACGAGCTGATGGCGTTCTACGGCGCCGAGCAGCTCGACCCGCAGCGGCCGCTGTTCGACCTGGTGCTGATGGGCATCGGGCCCGATGGCCACACCGCCTCGCTGTTTCCCGGCTATCCCGCGGTCGATGAAACCCGGCGCTGGGTGGTTGGGGTGCCCAAGGCCAATGTCGAGCCGTTCGTGCCGCGCGTCTCCTTGACGCTGCCCGCCCTCGCCTCCTGCCGCGAGATGCTGTTCGAGGTGGCAGGTGAAAACAAGCGTGCGATCTTGACGCGCCTGTTCGCAGGCGAGAACCTGCCGGCAAACCGCGCGCGATCGCTGGGCGAAACCGTCTGGCTGATCGACAAGGCCGCGCTGCCGGAGGATTTTGGTGGATGACTTTCCTGGGTGACTTCCTTGGGTGACGGGCAAAACCCCTGCGCGCTGGTCGTCATGGGTGTCTCCGGCTCGGGCAAGAGCACCATCGCCGATCGCCTCGCGATCAGGATCGGCTGGCGCTTCGAGGATGGCGACAGCTTTCATCCGCCGAGCAATGTCGCGAAGATGCATTCCGGCCAGCCGCTCACCGACGAGGATCGCTGGCCCTGGCTGCGTGCGATCGCCGCCGAGATCGACCGCACCTGCGGCGTCGGCGAACGCGCCGTGATCGCCTGCTCCGCGCTGAAGCGCAGCTATCGCGACATCCTGGTGCATGGCCGCGACGATATCCGGATCGTCTTCCTCGACGGCACGCAGGAGCTGATCGCGTCGCGGCTGGCCGCGCGCAAGGACCATTTCATGCCGCCGGGACTGCTCGCCAGCCAGTTCAAGACGCTGGAGCCGCCGACCCCGGACGAACGCCCGATCACGGTTGCGATCGACCGCTCCGTCGACACCATCATCGAAGACATCGTCAATCAACTGAAGCTGGACCGCCCATGAACCGCATCGCTCTTGTCGTGTCCGACGTCGACGGCACGCTGCTCACCAAGGACAAGACCCTGACCGACGGCGCCAGGGCTGCGGTGCGCAAGCTGCATGAAGCGGGCGTCGGCTTCACCATCGTCTCCAGCCGGCCGACGATCGGCATGGGCTTCCTGCTCGCGCCGCTCGAAATCACGCTGCCGATCGGCGCGTTCAACGGCTCTTCGATCGTCGATCCGCAGTTGAAGCCGCTCGAACAGAGTTTGATCCCCGCGGCGATCGCTAAGCGCAGCATCGATCTGCTGCGCGAGCGCGGCATCGACATCTGGCTGTTCACCAACGACCGCTGGCTGACGCGCAATCCGGACGGCGAGTACAACGCGCATGAGAAGCGCGCGATCAAGCACGATCCGACCATCGTCGATGACTTCGCGCCCTATCTCGACCAGGCCTGCAAGATCGTCGGTGCCAGCTCGGATGCGCCTCTGCTGCAACGCTGCGAAGCGGAGATGCAGCAGATGGTCGGCCATGATGCGACCGCGGTGCGCTCGCAGACCTATTATCTCGACGTCACCCCGCCCGGCCACGACAAGGGCACCTTCGTCGAGGGCATCGCCAAGCGCCTTGGCGTGCCGCTGGAGAATGTCGCCACGATCGGCGACATGCAGAACGACCTGCCGATGTTCGCACGAAGCGGCGTCTCGTTCGCGATGGGCAATGCCAGCGATGACGTGAAGGCGCGCGCCACGCATGTCACCGAAACCAACGAGCGCGACGGTTTCGCACGCGCGATGGACGCGGTGCTGGAGCTTCGCTGAAGCGCCCGGACGATCACCCGCTCCGCACGATCGAACGCGGGCGGCAGCGTGATCGCCGTTACAGTCCACCCCATCTGATCGAGTCACACTGATCATGTGATCGGATCACACTGATCACGCGGCCATTTGTCGCGGCGACGTCGGTCGCCCGACCAATCCGCGGTTCCACTCGACCTATCGGAATATCCGTCCGTCGACACAGCCGGTCGGGAATTCGAAGCACTTTCCTCACATTCGTTCGCTGCCGCCCGCATCGAGGAATTTTTCCTGTGGCAGCCGATCACATGAGTTCGGCGAGTCCGCTCCCCGGGACCCGCCAATATTGACCGGAGTGCAATTCATGGCCGTGACCGCCAATCTCGCCGCAGGAGTCCTCTCCGTGATCGGCGATGCCGCCGACGACACCATCACCACCAGCCGCGACGCAGCCGGCGTCATCGCAGTCGACGGGGGCGCGGTTCCGATCGCGGGTGGGCCGTCCACCACCGCCAACACGACGGCCATCAACATTTTCGGCCAGGGCGGCGATGACACCATCACGCTCGACGCCAGCAATGGCGCTCTCCCGCCGGTCACATTGGATGGAGGAGCCGGCAACGATACCGCCGTGATCCAGGGAGAGGACGCCAGCGAGGTCTTCGTCATCGCGGCCAACGGCAGCCATGTCAGCCTGAACCGGACCAGCCCCGACCCGCTCTCCGTCGACATCAGCACGGCCGAGAATCTGGTTCTCCACGCCGGCGGCGGTGACGACGTCATCACGGCCGGCAACGGGCTCGCGGCGCTGATCTCGCTGACGCTCGATGGCGGCGACGGAAACGACACCATCACCGGCGGCGACGGTGACGACCTGCTGATCGGCGGTGACGGCAACGACATCGTCACCGGAGGCCGCGGCAATGACACCGCGCTGCTCGGCAATGGCGACGATACCTACATCTGGAATCCCGGCGACGGCAGCGACACCGTCGAGGGTGGCGCCGGCAACGACACGCTGCAATTCAACGGCGCCAATATCGCCGAAAAGATCGACATCTCGGCCAACGGCTCGCGGGTGCGTTTCACCCGGGACGTCGCCAACGTCACGATGGACCTCAACGGCATCGAGAACATCAACTTCAAGGCGCTGGGCGGCGCCGACCAGGTCACGGTCAACGACCTCACCGGCACCGACGTCAGGCATGTGACTGTGGATCTACAGGCCAGCGGAGGCGGCGGCGACGGCGCCGCCGACACGGTGACGGTCGACGGCAGCGGTAACGCGGATCAGATCACCGCTGCGTTGATCGGCGGCAACGTCGTTGTCAGCGGGCTTGCGGCCGACGTCACCATCATCGGTCCGGAAGGCGCCAATGACTCCCTCGTGATCAACGCCTCCGGCGGCGACGACATCATCAATGCATCCGCCTTGCCCGCCGGACAGCTCGCGCTCACGATCGACGCCGGCGACGGCAACGACACGATCATCGGCAGCCAGGGCGCCGATCTCATCCTGGGTGGCGACGGCAACGACACCGTGACCGGCGGCCGCGGCGACGACACCGCCCTGCTCGGCGCCGGCGACGACACCTACATCTGGAACCCCGGAGACGGCAGCGACATCGTCGAGGGGCAGTCCGGCACCGACACGCTGGTGTTCAACGGCGCGAACATCAGCGAGCAATTCGACATCTCCGCCAACGGCTCCCGCGTCAGGCTGACCCGCGACGTTGCCAACATCACGATGGACCTCAATGGCGTCGAGAAGATCGATATCCACACCCTCGGCGGCGCGGACACGATCACGGTCAACGACCTCTCCGGCACCGATGCCCAACAGGTTGCGATCGACCTGTCCGCCACGGGCGGCAACCCCGATGGCGCGCTCGACACGGTGATCGCCAACGGCAGCGCGGGTGCCGACATCATCACCGTGACACAGAGCGGCAACGACATCCTGGTCAACGGCCTAGCCGCGCAGATCCTGGTCCATGGCCAGGATGCGACCGACGTGCTGCAGATCAACGGACAGGGCGGCGACGACCAGATCAACGCGTCCGGCGTCGCGGCGGGAGCGATCGCGCTGACCATCAACGGCGGTGCTGGAAACGATCTGATCATCGGCAGCGCCGGCAATGACACGGTCATCGGCGGCCAAGGCAACGACACCGCGCTGCTCGGCGCCGGCGACGACACCTATATCTGGAATCCCGGCGATGGCAGCGATACGGTCGAAGGACAGGCTGGCGCGGACACGCTGCAATTCAACGGCGCGAATATCGCCGAGAATATCGACATCTCGGCCAACGGCTCGCGGGTGCGTTTCACCCGGGACGTCGCCAACATCACGATGGACCTCAACGGCATCGAGAAGATCGCCTACCATGCCCTCGGCGGCGCGGATCACGTCACCGTCCACGACCTGACCGGCACCGACGTCAAGCAGGTGCTCGTCGATCTCTCCGCGACTGCCGGCAGCGGCACCGGCGACGGCGCAGCCGATACCGTGGCGGTCGAGGGCACAAACGGGATCGATCAGATCACCGTGACCCAGAGCGGCGGCACCATCCTGATCGATGGCCTTCCAGCCGAGGTTTCGATTTTGGGTCAGGAAGCCGCCAATGACTCTCTGACAATCAACGGCTTCGGCGGCGCCGACAACATCGACGCGTCCGGACTCGGCGCCGCGGCGATCAAACTGACGATCGACGGCGGTGCGGCGATGATGTCATCACCGGCAGCGCCGGCAATGATCTGATCATGCTGGGTACCGGCGACGATACCTATGTCTTCAAGCCCGGCGGTGGATCCGATGTCATCACCGACTTCATCGCCGGCGCCGGTACCGACGACAGGATCGATCTCAGATCGTTCAAGACAGCCGGCATTCACGACCTCGCAGCGGTGCTCGCGCTGGCCACAAACGTCGGCGCCGACACGGTCATCGACTTCGGCGGCGGCAATGTCCTGACATTGGACAATGTGACCAAGACCAACCTCAGCGACGATGATTTCATTTTCGGTGGCCCCGGCGTGACGTCGGTGACGACCTCGGGCACGGACATCACGGCCGGGTCTGGCGATCTGAATGCCGGTCACGTCGTGACCTTCACCGTGACCTTCGACGAGAACGTGGCCGTCACCGGTCAACCGCATCTGCTGCTCAATGACGGCGGCTTCGCGTCGTTCCTGAGTGGCAGCGGGACCAACACATTGACCTACCAGTACATGGTCGCCGCCGGCGAGAACACGCCGGACCTTGCCATCATCGGCTCCGACCTGAACGGCGGCACGATGAAGGACCAGTTCAATCATGATGCCGACCTCTCCGGCGCCGTCGGCAATCCAGCCGGCACGTTGCAGATCGATACGATCGCGCCCCACCTCGCTGACATCACCGCCACGCCCGCAAGCGGCACGCAGACCGCCGGATCGTTGATCCGGTTCACCCTCGACTTCGACGAAGCCGTTCACCTCGCGGGCGGGTCACCGACACTCTCGCTGAACGATGGCGGCACGGCGAACTTCGATGCCGCGGCGACGGCGCTGCTTGGCGATGCGAGCAAGCTGGTGTTCGACCATGTCGTGGCGGCAGGCAATCCGCCGACGTCGCCGCTGGCAATCACCGGCTTCAACGCCAACGGCGCCGTCGTGAGCGACCTCGCCGGAAACCTCGCCGATCTCGCCCATGTGTCGCACACATTCGACGATCTGTTCGTCAACGAGAATACGCTGCCGGCGTTCACCCTCAATGGCTTCACCCGGCCGGAGTTGCACCTCAATGCGGGGGGACAGATCCTGCTCGATGATACGGCCTCGGCGTTCGCAGCCAAGTTCGGCATCGAATATCTCTATCTCGGCGTGCCGCCGGGAACGCCGTACCCGCCGGTCGACCTGCACTGAACAGCGAGGGTGAGATGATCTTGCCTATTGCGCCGCACCGCAATGGGAGGCACCGAAAACCGGCTTCGCCTCTCCTGATTGCGGGCGGGCGAGGCGCCTACGCAATTTCGGAATATTGGAAATGTATCCCTGATTTGCCCGACGGGTCAAGCCGCGCTTTGTGGAGCGCCGGTAGCCGCCAGCCGCCGGCTCCTTTGCATGGGGTTGTTTTCGATATTTTGGCCCTGCGCTTCAACTCGACCTCTGCACCGCAGGCTTCTCGGCGTCGGCTCGTGCCGCGCTGAGATTGTGCGCGGTGTTGATCAGCGCGATATGGGTCAGCGCCTGCGGGAAATTGCCGGTCTGCCGGCCGGCGCCGGAGTCGTATTCCTCCGCCAGGAGGCCGAGATCGTTGGCGACCGCCACCACGCGATCGAACATGGTCTGCGCCTTGTCGAGATCTCCCGCCAGCACATGGGCGTCGGCGAGCCACAGGCTGCAGGCCAGGAACGCACCCTCGATCGGCTGGATCTCATCGGACACTTCGCGCGGATCGTGGCGCAGCACGAAGCCGTCGCGCATCATGTGCCGTTCGACCGCATCGATCGTGCCGCGAATGCGCGGATCGTCCGGCGGCAGGAAGCCGACCGACGGCAGCAGCAGCAGGCTGGCGTCGAGCAGCTTTGAGCCGTAGCTCTCGACGAAGCTGTTGAGATCGGGATCGAAGCCGCGTCGGCAGACGTCGCGATGGATCGCCTCGCGCAGCACCCGCCATTTCAGCAGCGGCGCCTTGAAGCCGAACCGCTCGGCGCTCTTGATGGCGCGGTCGAAGGCGACCCAGCACATCACCTTGGAGAACACATAGTGCCGGGGCACGCCGCGACGCTCCCAGATGCCGTGATCGGGCTGGTCCCAGACATCGGCGAGGTGAGCGACGACGGTGCATTCCAGCGACCAGCTCTCCTCGTCGAGCCTGAGCTTGGCCATGCGGGACTGATGGAAGGCGTCGATCAATTCGCCATAGACGTCGAGCTGCAGCTGCGCATGCGCGGCGTTGCCGACGCGGACCGGCTGCGCCTCTTCATAGCCGGGCAGCCATCCGGCTTCCCATTCCAGCAGGCGCCGCTGGCCCAGTATGCCGTACATGATCTGCATGTTGGCCGGCGCGCCGGCCGCGGCCCGCAGCAGCCAATTGTGCCAGGCCGCCGCTTCCTCGGTATAGCCCGAATTCATCAGCGCCAGCAGCGTGAAGGTGGCGTCGCGCAGCCAGCAGAACCGGTAGTCCCAGTTGCGCGCACCGCCGAGCTTTTCCGGCAATGACGTGGTCGGCGCAGCGACGATGCCGCCGGTCGGCCTGAAGGTCAGCGCCTTCAGCGTGATCAGCGAGCGCATCACGAGGCCGCGCAGATCTCCGCCGTCATAGGTCGAGCGGCTGCACCATTCGGTCCAGTAGTCCTCGGTATCCCTGAGCGCCGCCTCGGGATCGATCGGCCCCGGTACCGGTTGAAAGGACGCCCCGTATGTCAGGACGAACGGCACGCTGTCGCCCTCGCCGACCTCGAAATCGGCGATCGTGGTGAGGTCCTGGCCGCGGGTCTCGACCGGCGTGCGCAGCACGGTCATGTCCTGCCCGCTGATCGCCAGCAACCCGTCGCCGTCCGGGTTCTTCTTCACCCATGGCACATCGCCCCCGAAGCCGAAGCGGATCACCAGCTTCATGTGCATCTTGACGCGGCCGCTGACGCCGCGAACAAGGCGGACCACGTCGGAAGCCTTGCCGCGGGGCGGCATGAAGTCGATCAGATCGACCACGCCGCCGTCGGTCTCGAACCGGGTCTCCAGGATCAGCGTATCGGCACGATAGCGGCGCGAGGTCCGCTTGATCGCTCCGGCCGGCGCCAGCTGCCAGCGGCCATTGCGCGAGGTGCCGAGCAGCGCCGCGAAGCAGGCATCGGAATCGAACGCCGGCCAGCACAGCCAGTCGATCGAGCCATCGCGGCCGACCAGCGCCGCGGTCTCGCAATCACCGATCAGTCCGTAGTCTTCGATCCGGGAAGCCACGCGCCGTGCTCCGCGTTGTCAGGCATGCGACCGCTCGCGGGTTGCCCGCTTGAGCGCGTCGATGTCGATCGCCGACGCGAGATGCTCGATCGAGACCGGCAACCGCCGCTTCCAGTTCGGATGCTCGTAGACGGTGCCGGGGATGTTCGGCTGCTCGACGATGCCGAGCAGGTCCTCCATCGACACCGCCATCATCCGCGACGCCGTCCGCGCCATGAAGCTCGCCACCGAATAGAAATCGTTGTGGTGGATGTCGTGGCGGCGCAGCACGTCGTCGAGCTGGCCGAGCGCGTGCCAGCGCCCTTCGTCGGTCTCGCCGGGGTCGATCCCGAGCGCGCGCTTGGTCTTGAGGTCGCTGAACGAGCGCCAGCCGGCATAGGTCGAGAGGTCGTGGGTGTTGAAGGTGACCAGCGCGTCCGGCAGATAGTAGTCGGCGTTGCGGAATACGCCCTGATCGTCGGTCTCGAACATCATGACCAGATAAGACCAGATGCCCCAGCCGTTCATCTGTTCGCGGAAGCCCGGCGGCACGGTGCCGAGATCCTCACCAATCACGACACAACGGCTGGCCATGCTCTCCTGCGCGGTCGCCGCCAGCAGCGCTTCGAACGGCATCAGCACATAGGCACCATTGGCCGGGCCGAAGCCGCGCGGCACGAGATAAAGCCGCTTCAAGCCGAAGGCGTGGTCGAGCCGGATCGCGCCGGCGTGGTGCATCGAGGCGCGCAGCATCTGCCGGAACGGTTCGAACGCGCGCTGCTCGAGACCCGCGGCATTGAAGCCCGCGAGGCCCCAATCCTGGCCCGCGGTGTTGAGCGGATCCGGCGGCGCGCCGACGCCGAGATGGCGCGAGATCGCGACCTGTTCATTCCAGGCATCGAAACCGTCAGACTGCACGCCGACCGCGACGTCGAGATAGAGCCCGACCCGCATGCCGAGCTTGTGCGCGAGCGCCTGGCAGGCGCCGAGCTGGCGGTCGGCGGTCCATTGCACGAACTCGACGAACTCGACCTCGGCGGCGGTGTCGCGTGCCCGGTGCAGTTTCGCGCAGGCCGCATCGTCGGGCTGCCGCCAATCATCCGGCCACTCCCACCACGGCGTGTTGAACTTGTGCCGCATCACCTCGAAGCAGGCGAAGCGCGACAGCAAGGTGCCCTGCTCCCTGCGGTAGGCCTCGAAATCCTGCCAGCGGCCGAGGCCGGGATTGGCCTTGAAGGCGGCGAAGGCCGCGCGCAGCGCCGGCCATTTCAGCGCCGCAACGCCGACATAGTCGACCATGTCGTTACTGCGGAGGTGCGCCAGCGCAGCCTGCGTCGCCGCATCGCTGCGGAATTCGGGAATCTTCTCGACGTCGATATACAGCGCGTTGAGGAACAGCCGGCTGTTCGGCGAATACGGGCTGCAATCGCCAGGCCGATCGTCGAACAGCGCATGCAGCGGATTGAGCCCGACGCCGTCGCGCCGAGCCGATGCGCGAATGCGAGCAGGCCCTCCAGATCGGTGAAGTCGCCGACGCCCCAGTTGCGCGCGGACCGCACGCCGTAGAGCTGGACCGCGATCACCCAGCAGCGGTCGAACGCGCCGCCGAACGCACCGTCCGGCGCCACCAGCAGCGGCAGCTCCTCGCTGCCGGATGCGTCCGTGAGCTGCAAGCGGTGCACGCCCTCGGGCAGGCCGCCCGGCCATGTCACGTTCCGCGCATCCGCCCCGCCTTGCGCGAGCACCGCGCTGCCGTTGGTGAGCTTCCATTGCACCGGCAGCTGGGCCGCCTCGGAGAGCTGCGTCTGCCCGCCATGGCCGCCTCTGACGACCACGGGGTCGATCACGATCCGCCGCGGCGTGTGGGGCGGCAGCGCGGCGAGGATCGCCGTCAGCGCCTCGGGGGTTGTCACACGGCGGTGACCGCTCCCATCGATATACTCGGTCTGGATTCCCAGGCTCTGGGCTTTGGCGTAAAGGTCCATTCGGCACGCTACTTGCTCGCAACGGTATTGGGATCGTTGCTAAATTGTACTGATACGGGAAAGGGATAGTTGATGTTCAACGCTCTACCCTATCAAGCGTTCCCGCCGGGAACCATTGTCCGGCGAGCGGCTTTCTATATGGGTCTGGCGCGCCTCCTTCCCGGCGTCGGGACGTCATTTGCATTTTCAATGGCGGCATCACCGTGAACAAAACCCTCCGGCCTGTCGAGAGTGCCCATGGCACTTTTCATATCACCGATGTCTATCCGTCGGTCGATGGCGGCCGCTTCCCGGTCAAGCGCGTCGCGGGCGAGCCGGTCGAGGTGTGGGCTGACATCTACCGGGACGGACATGACGTAATATCGGCGGCATTGGTGTGGCGGCGCGAAGGCGACGACGATTGGCAATCCGCACCGATGACGCCGCACAGCGACGATCGCTGGGGCGGCAGCTTCGTGCCCGACCGGCCCGGCCGCTACAGTTTCGCGATCGAGGCCTGGACCGACCAATTCGCCACCTGGCGGCACCGCTTCGCGCAGAAGCAGCGCGACGGCGGCGATCACACGCTGGACGCGCTTGAAGGCGCCGGCATGCTGACTCAGGCCCAGGCCGGCGGACCTGCAGCGGCTGCCGTCATCATCAGGCAGTGCGAAGTCTTTCTGCAGACCGGCGAGCCGGGCGCGCTGCTGGCACCCGAATTGCGCGAGGCGATGGCCGGCAGCCAGTTTCGCCGCGACCTGATGCGATCGCAGCTGTATCCCCTCACCGCCGACCGGCCGCGCGCACGCAGCGGCGCCTGGTACCAGATGTTTCCGCGCAGCCAAGGCAGGACGCCAGGCCGGCACGCGACGTTCAACGATTGCATCGCGCGGCTTCCCGACATCGCCGCGATGGGCTTTGACGTCGTGCTGCTGGCGCCGATCCACCCGATCGGGCAGACGCATCGCAAGGGCCGCAACAACGCCGCCATCGCGCAGGCGGGCGAACCCGGCAGTCCCTATGCGATCGGTTCGGCCAAAGGCGGCCACGACGCGGTGCACCCCGAGCTCGGCACGCTCGACGACTTCCGCGCGTTCGTTGCGGCATGCAAGGCGCACGGCCTCGAGGTCGCGCTCGATTTCGCCGTGCAATGCTCACCCGACCATCCCTGGCTGACCGAGCATCCGGAGTGGTTCAAGCGGCGTCCGGACGGATCGATGCGCAGCGCCGAACATCGGCCGCAACGCTGGGACGATGTCGTCAATCCCGACTTCAGCTGCGAGGATGCCGCCGCGCTGTGGCGCGCGCTGCGCGATACCGTGCTGTTCTGGGTCGACCAGGGCGTGAAAATCTTCCGGGTCGACAATCCGCACACCAAGCCGCTGGCATTCTGGGAATGGCTGATCCGCGAGGTACAGGATCGCGATGCCGACGTGCTGTTCCTTTCGGAAGCCTTCGCGCGGCCGAAGCTGATCAAAGGCCTCGCCAAGCTCGGCTTCACGCAGTCCTATACTTACTTCACCTGGCGCACGCAGCGCGCCGAGCTCGAGCAGTATCTCGGCGAGTTGACCTCGTATCCCGAGCGTGACTTCTTTCGGCCGAATTTCTTCGTCAACACACCGGACATCCTGCCCTTCCACCTGCAAAGCGGCGAATCCTGGATGTTCAAGTCGCGCCTCGCGCTCGCCGCGACGCTTTCAAGCAGCTATGGCATCTATAGCGGCTTCGAGCTGCTCGAGCACACGCCGGTGCCCGGCCGCGAGGAATATCTCAACTCCGAGAAGTACGAGATCAGGGTGCGCGACTGGGACGAGCACGGGAACATCAAGCCTTACATCGCGACGCTCAATCGGATCCGGCGCGGCAATCCGGCGCTGCAACAATTCGTCAATCTGCGCTTTATCAATATCGATGACGGCGGCGTGATCGGCTTCATCAAGGAGGCGGCCGATCAGGGCAATGTGATCGCGGCCGCGATTGCACTGTCGTCAGAACCGCGCGAGGTCTGGCTTCCGCTCGGCGACGTCATGGTCGGCCGCGGCGATGACCGCCGCCCCGCCGCGGAAGTGGAAGACCTTGTCAGCGGCGAGCGTCATGCGCTCGAATGGGGAGGCATCCGCCTGCGTCTCGATCCTGCGCGCGATCCCGCGTTGCTGTTGCGCTGTGTCGCCTGAAGGAGCCGTCATGAACGTATTCTCCTCCGTCAATACCGAGGCGAAGGCGCGACCGAGACCGCGGACCAGCTGTGGTACAAGGACGCCATCATCTACCAGCTGCATGTCAAGGCGTTCGCCGACAGCAACAATGACGGCATCGGCGACTTTACCGGGCTGACGGAGAAGCTCGGCTATCTGCAGGAGCTCGGCGTCACGGCGCTGTGGCTGCTGCCGTTCTATCCCTCGCCCGGCCGCGACGACGGCTACGACATCGGCGATTACGGCGACATCAATCCCGATTTCGGGACCATGAAGGACTTCAAGCGCTTCATCCAGGAGGCCAAGAAGCGCGGCCTGCGCGTCATTACCGAGCTCGTCGTCAACCACACCTCGGACCAGCACGCCTGGTTCAAGCGCGCCCGCCGCAGCCCGCCGAACTCGAGCGCGCGCAGCTGGTACGTCTGGAGCGACACCGACCAGAAATACCTCGATACCCGGATCATCTTCACCGATACGGAAAAGTCGAACTGGACCTGGGATCCGGAAGCCGGCCAGTTCTACTGGCACCGCTTCTTCTCGCACCAGCCGGACCTTAACTTCGACAATCCGCGGGTGGTGCGCGCCATCGTGCAGGTGATGAAGCGCTGGCTCGACACCGGCGTCGACGGCTTCCGGCTCGACGCCATTCCCTATCTGTGCGAGCGCGACGGCACCAACAACGAGAACCTGCCGGAGACGCATGCCATTATCAAGCGGCTGCGCCAGGAGCTCGACACCTATGCCAAGGGCAAGATCCTGCTGGCCGAGGCCAATCAATGGCCGGAGGACGTGCAGGAATATTTCGGCCATGGCGACGAATGCCACATGGCCTATCACTTCCCGCTGATGCCGCGCATCTACATGGCGATCGCCCAGGAAGACCGCTTTCCGATCACCGACATCCTCAGGCAGACGCCCGACATCCCGGCGGCGTG
This sequence comes from Bradyrhizobium viridifuturi, assembly GCF_001238275.1. GTDB lineage: Bacteria > Pseudomonadota > Alphaproteobacteria > Rhizobiales > Xanthobacteraceae > Bradyrhizobium > Bradyrhizobium viridifuturi. Next base: position 173,239 of record NZ_LGTB01000006.1, on the reverse strand, counting down.
CCAGTGGGCTTTGTTCCTGCGCAATCACGACGAGCTGACCCTGGAAATGGTCACCGATGTCGAGCGCGACTATCTGTGGTCGACCTACGCCAACGACCCGCGCGCCCGCATCAATGTCGGCATCCGCCGCCGCCTCGCGCCGCTGATGGACAACGACCGCCGCAAGATCGAGCTGATGAACTCGCTGCTGCTGTCATTCCCCGGCACCCCGATTATCTATTACGGCGACGAGATCGGCATGGGCGACAACATCTATCTCGGCGACCGCAACGGCGTGCGGACACCGATGCAATGGTCGCCGGACCGCAACGGCGGCTTCTCGCGCGCCGACCCCGCGCGGCTCTACGCGCCGATGATCATGGATCCGGTCTACGGCTACGAGGCCGTCAACGTCGAGGCCCAGTCGCGCAGCCTGTCGTCGCTGCTATCGGCGACCAAGCGGCTGATCGCGGTGCGCAAGTCGACGCTGGCGTTCGGGCGCGGCACCATGACCTTCATCCGTCCTGAGAACCGCTCGGTGCTGGCCTATGTCAGGCAGTACCAGGGCGAGGTCATCCTGTGCGTCGCCAACCTGTCGCGCTCGGCGCAGGCGACCGAGCTCGACCTCTCCGCCTTCAAGGACCGCATTCCACTCGAGATGCTCGGGCGCACGCGCTTCCCCGCGATCGGCGAACTGCCCTACATGATCACGCTGGCGCCCTACGGTTTCTACTGGTTCCAGCTGCAGGAGCGCGACAAATCCGAGCCGGTGAAGCCGCGGGCGGTGCCGGAGTTCGAGACGCTTGTCGTGCCGCTCAACTCCACCTGGACATCGCTGGCGCGGGAGCGCGGCGTGTTCGAGCACGAGGTGCTGCCCGGCCATCTCGCCCGCTCGCGCTGGTACCCGGAGCACTCCGCCAAGGCAATCCAGCCGACGCTGGTGTCGGCCGTCCCGTTCTGCGACATCGGCGACAACCGGCCCTGGCTGATCTTCTTCGAAACCACGGAGCGCGGCACCACCAGCCGCTACGTGCTGCCGATGCAGATCGAATGGGTGCGGTTCGACCGCGAGCGCTACAACCCGCGCGCCTTCGCCGCCGTGCGCCAGGGCGCGCGCGAGGGCACGCTGCTCGATGTCGCCACCGACCAGATCTTCACCGGCCTGTTCCTGCGCAATTTGCGGGAAAACCTCACCGTCGACGAAGGCGAGCAGGGCCTGAAGCTGGAATTCCGGCCGACCAGCCGCTTCTCCGACCGGCCGGTGCGGCAGCCCGAGCGCATCCGCGTGTTCGAGAACGATCAGCCGCATTCGACCGCGCTGGTCGACAATGAATACGTCACCAAGATCTACCGCAAGCTCGAGGTCGGCATCAATCCGGAGATCGAGATGGGCCGCTTCCTCACCGAAGTGGTCGACTTTCCGAACACCCCGGCCCTGCTCGGCACCTCTGAACTGGTCGAGGGCGACAAGCGCAGCGCCATCGCGGTGCTGCATGCGATGGTGGTCAACCAGGGCGACCTCTGGACGGTTGCCGCCTCGCACCTCGACCGCCTGGTCGAACGGCAGCGCCTGCTCGCCGCAAGCGAAGGCCCAGCCGAGAACGGCGGCGATCACGCAACCTATCTGCGCCACATGGCCCATGCCGGAAAGCGTCTCGCCGAGCTGCACATCGCGCTCGCCAGCAACCGCGACCTGCCCGACTTCGCCCCCGAGCCGACCAGGTCCGAGGACCTGCAGCGCTGGATCGACGAGATCGTGGCGCGCGCCGAGCGCGTGTTCGACACGCTGAAGCAGCGGCGCGGCTCCCTGAAGGAGGCCGAGCGGCTGCTGGCCGATCAATTGCAGGCCCAGCACGACATGCTGCCGGAGCGGCTCAAGGCGTTGCTGCCGCGCGAGACCGACGGGTTCAATATCCGCCACCATGGCGACCTGCATCTCGGCCAGCTGCTGGTGGTCAAGGACGACGTCTTCATCATCGATTTCGACGGCGGACCGGGCCGCACCATCGCCGAGCGGCGGCGCAAGGCGCCGGCAGCGCGCGACGTCGCCGGCCTTATCCGCTCGATCGACTATGCCGCGACCGCGGCGCTGGAACGCGCGCTCAAGGTCGCCCCCGACGACAGCGGCAGGCTGAGCCTCGCTTTGGCAGAATGGCGCGACCAGGCCGCGGAGACCCTGCTGGCGGCCTATCGCGAGACCATGGCCGGCCAGCGGCTGTGGCCCGCTGACGCCAAGGCGGCCGATCGCCTGCTCAACTTTTTCCTGCTTGAGAAAGCCTTCTACGAGATTGAGTATGAGCAGGCCAACCGACCGGATTGGCTGCGGGTGCCGCTGACCGGCCTGCTGAGGATTTTGGCGCAACAGCCGCATGAGGTTGCATGAACAAACTGCCCGCCGAGGCCTATGCCATCATCGAGGGCCGCCACTCCGATCCGTTCCACTATCTCGGGCTCCACACCGAGGGGGATCGCAACGTCGTGCGCGCCTTCCTGCCTGATGCGACCAATGTCGAGGCGATCGGCGAGCATGGCGAGACGGCACCGCTGGTGCGGATCCACGACGCCGGCCTGTTCGCAGGTCCGCTGCCGAACGGCTCGACGCGCTACCAGCTCCGCGCCCGGTTCGGCGACAACGTCGTCGAGCTGGAGGACGCCTACCGGTTTCCGCCGATCCTGAGCGATTTCGATCTCTATCTGCTCGGCGAAGGCACGCATCAGCGGGTCTACGACACGCTCGGCGCGCATCCGATGACGCTCGACGGCGTCGAGGGCATCGGCTTCGTGGTGCTGGCGCCGAATGCGCGGCGGGTCAGCGTGGTCGGCGACTTCAATTTCTGGGATGGACGGCGGCATCCGATGCGGGTGCGCGGCCCCGGCTATTGGGAGCTGTTCGTCCCGCGCGCACGGGTCGGCGACCACTACAAGTTCGAGATCATCGGGCGCAACGGCCAGCATCTGCCGCTGAAGTCCGATCCGCTGGCGTTCGCCGCCGAGGTGCGCCCGAAGACCGCCTCGATCGTGATCGACGAGCGCAAGATCCCGCACCCGCGCCCGGCGCCCGAGCGCGTCAACGCGCTGAGCTCGCCGATGTCGATCTACGAGGTGCATCTCGGCTCCTGGCGCCGCAAGGGCCGCAACGAGTGGCTGACCTATCGCGAGATGGCCGAGCAGCTGCCGGCCTATGCCAGCGACATGGGTTTCACCCATCTCGAATTCCTGCCCATATCAGAGCATCCGTTCGACGGCTCCTGGGGCTACCAGCCGACCGGCATGTTCGCTCCGACCAGCCGCTTCGGCTCGCCGGACGATTTCGCGGCGCTGATCGACGCCTGCCACGGCGCCGGGCTCGCCGTGCTGCTCGACTGGGTGCCCGGACATTTCCCGGACGATCCGCACGGGCTCGGCAATTTCGACGGCACCGCGCTCTACGAGCACGCCAACCCGCTGCAAGGCCGGCACCTCGATTGGGGCACCTTGATCTACAATTACGGGCGCACCGAGGTCACCAATTTCCTGGTGTCGAACGCGCTGTTCTGGCTCGACCGCTATGGTATCGACGGGCTGCGCGTCGATGCCGTCGCCTCGATGCTTTATCTCGATTACAGCCGGCCCGCGGGTGGCTGGATCCCGAACAAATATGGCGGCCGGGAAAACATCGAGGCGATCGACTTCCTGCGCCGCTTCAACACCGAGCTGTTCGCGCACTTCCCGCAGGCGACGACAGCGGCGGAAGAATCCACCGCGTGGCCACAGGTGTCGCGCCCGGTCGAATATGGCGGGCTCGGCTTCGGCTACAAGTGGAACATGGGCTGGATGCACGACACGTTGAAGTACATCGGCAAGGATCCGATCCACCGCAAATTCCATCACGGCGACATCCTGTTCGGCCTGCACTACGCCTTCTCGGAGAACTTCATCCTGCCGCTGTCCCACGACGAGGTCGTGCACGGCAAGCGCTCGATCCTCGGCCGCATGCCCGGCGATGACTGGCAGCGCTTTGCCAATCTGCGCGCGTATTACAGCTTCATGTTCGGCCACCCCGGCAAGAAGCTGATGTTCATGGGCTGCGAGTTCGGCCAGGAGCGCGAGTGGAACCACGACTACTCGATCGATTGGCATCTGCTGCAACAGCCGCGGCACGGCGGCATCCAGAACCTGGTCCGCGATCTCAACCGGCTCTACCGCGCGCTGCCGGCGCTGCATGAGCTGGATTGCGACCAGGCCGGCTTCGAATGGGTCATCACTGACGATGCCAACAACAATGTGTTCGGCTGGATCCGCAAGGGCAGTGATGCGCGCGCCCGCTGCCTCGTGGTCGTGAATTTCTCGCCCAACGTCTATCGCAACTATCGCGTCCGCGTGCCGTTCGCGGGCAAGTGGCACGAGGTGTTCAACTCGGATTCCGCGCATTACGGCGGCACCAATGTCGGCAATATCGGCGAAGTGCGCGCTTCGGAGGGCGCCACGCCGGAACTGAGCCTGACCATCCCGCCGCTGGCTGCGATCTTCCTCGTACCGGAAAGCTGATTCATGCGACTGACCGGGGGTACGTCCGCACGGCTCGGTGCAAGCTGGGACGGCAGAGGCACCAATTTTGCGCTGTTCTCGGCGAATGCGGAGAAGGTCGAGCTGTGCCTGTTCGACGGCCAGGGCCGCCGCGAGCTCGAGCGGATCGAGATGCCGGAGCGCACCGAGGACGTCTGGCATTGCTATCTCAACGACGTCTCGCCGGGCCAGCTCTACGGCTATCGCGTCTACGGGCCCTACGCGCCGGAGCGCGGCCACCGCTTCAACGCCAACAAGCTGCTGCTCGACCCCTACGCCAAGCGGCTCGCCGGCCGGCTGGTGTGGAGCGATGCGCATTTCGCCTATCGCACCGGCAGCGCGCGCGAGGATCTCTCCTTCGACCGGCGCGACAATGCCCGCGGCATGCCGAAGGCCGTCGTGGTCGACGAGACCTTCAATTGGGGCCGCCGTGAAATCCGGCCGCAGATTCCCTGGGCAGACACCATCATCTATGAGGCCCACGTCAAGGGCCTGACCCAGAAGCGCGAGGACGTGCCGCCGAATTTGCGCGGCACCTATGGCGGGCTGTCATCGCCGGCGATGATCGACCACCTCAAGCGGCTCGGCGTCACCACCATCGAGCTGTTGCCGATCCATGGCCTGATCGACGACCGCGTCCTGGTCGAGAAGAAGCTTTCGAATTACTGGGGCTACAACACCATCGCGTTCTTCGCGCCCGAAGCACGCTACGCCCAGGACAATGCGCTGGACTCGTTCCGCACCACGGTGGCGCGGCTGCACGACGCCGGCATCGAAGTGCTGCTCGACGTCGTCTACAACCACACCGCCGAGGGCAACCATATGGGCCCGACGCTGTGCTTCCGCGGCATCGACAATGCCTCCTACTACTGGCTGAACCGCGAGAACCCGCGCTTCTACGACGACTTCACCGGCTGCGGCAGCTCGGTCAACCTCACCCACCCGCGCGTGCTGCAGATGGTGATGGATTCGCTGCGCTACTGGGTCGAGGTCTGCCATGTCGACGGCTTCCGCTTCGATCTCGCGACCACTTTGGCGCGCGGGCCGAACGGCTTCGACCGCAACCACGCCTTCCTCACCGCGATCCGCCAGGACCCGGTGCTGGCGACCGCCAAGATGGTCGCCGAACCCTGGGACCTCGGCCTCGGCGGCTACCAGGTCGGCGCGTTTCCGTCGCAATGGTCGGAGTGGAATGACCGCTATCGCAGCGCGATGCGGCGCTACTGGAGCGGCGAAGGCAGCCTGATCGGCGATATCTCCGGCCGCATGACCGCCTCCTCGGACCTGTTTCACCATGACAACCGCGCGACCCGCGCCAGCATCAACCACATCACGGTGCATGACGGCTTCACGCTCGCCGACCTGTTCAGCTACAACGAGAAGCACAACGAGGCCAATGGCGAGGACAATCGCGACGGCTCTAACGACAATCACAGCAACAATTGCGGCCATGAAGGCCCGACCGACGATCCTGCGATCATCGCGCTGCGCCGCCAGCTCAGGAAGAACGCGCTGGCCTGCCTCTTGCTCGCGCAGGGCACGCCGCTGATCCTTGCCGGCGACGAGGTCGCCAACACCCAGGACGGCAACAACAACGCCTATTGCCAGGACAATGAGACCGGCTGGATCGGCTGGGAGAATCTGGGCAGCGACGACGACGATATCGATTTCATCGGCCATCTCACCGCGCTACGCCGGCGCTTCGGCCAGATCCGCTGCCAGAGCTGGCTCGACGGCCGCCGCACCGACGGCAGCTATGGCGTGCTCTGGCTGACGCCGGCGGCGGAGGAGATGAAGGAATCCGACTGGAAATTCCCGGAAAGCCGGTTCCTCGCCTACGTGCTGGGCCCGATGGAACAAGGTCAGGCGCCGATCTTTATCGTGCTCAATGCCGCGCCGCAGGAGATCGTGTTCAGGATGCCGAGGATGGCGGAATACAAGAGCTGGCAACAGGTTCTGAACACGACGAAGTCGGAGCAGACCGGTGAGCAGATTGCGTCCGGCGCCGACACCACCGCACCGCCGCGTTCGGTGCTGGCATTTGCAGGCTCCGCATGAGCGCGCGGCATTTCGGACCGGAACTCACCGCTGACGGCACGCGCTTCCGGCTCTGGGCGCCGGCGGCGAAGCGCGTCGACCTGCTGCTCGACAAGCCGCACGCGCTCACGCGCGATGCGGCCGGCTGGTACGTCGCCGAAATCCCGGGCGCGCGCGCCGGCACCCGTTACAAATTCCGCATCGACGACGAGGTCGATGCGCCCGATCCCGCCTCCGCATTCCAGCCGGACGACGTGTTCGGCCCGAGCGAGGTGATCGATCACGCAGCCTTCCAATGGCGCGCGACGCAATGGCGCGGACGGCCCTGGCACGAGGCCGTCGTCCTCGAAGCCCATGTCGGCACCTTCACGCCGGAGGGCACCTACCGCGCCATGATCGACAAGCTCGATCATCTGGTGGCGACCGGCGTCACCGCGCTCGAACTGATGCCGCTGGCGGACTTCGCCGGCAAGCGCAACTGGGGCTATGACGGCGTACTGTGGTACGCGCCAGACAGCGCCTATGGCCGGCCTGAGGACCTCAAGACCCTGATCGACGAGGCGCATCTGCGCGGGCTGATGGTGATGCTCGACGTGGTCTACAACCATTTCGGCCCCGAGGGGAATTATCTCGGCCGCTATGCGCCGAGCTTCTTCAGCGACGCACATACGCCATGGGGCAGTGCGATCGATTACCGCGTGCCTGAAGTGCGCGCGTTCGCGATCGGCAGCGTGGTGAGCTGGCTGCGCGACTATCGCTTCGACGGACTGCGCTTCGACGCGGTCAACACCATCGTCGAAGCCGGCGAAATCTCCATCCTTCACGACTTCAGCAAGGCCGCCGGCCAGCTCGCGGCCGAGACCGGCCGGCAGATCAACCTCGTGCTGGAGAACGGCGACAACATTGCGAGCCTGCTCGATGCCGCCGAGGACCCGCCGGACGGCAAATTCCGCGGCCAGTGGAACGACGATTATCATCACGCCTGGCATGTGCTGCTGACCGGCGAAAGGCAGGGCTATTATGGCGACTACCGGGCGCCGAAGCAGGACCTCGCACGCGCACTGTCGTCCGGCTACATCTATCAGGGTGAAATCTCGGAGTTCTGGGGCGGCAAGGCCCGCGGCGAGCCGAGCGGCGCGCTGTCTCCGACCTGCTTCATCAACTTTCTGCAGAACCACGACCAGATCGGCAACCGGCCACTCGGCGATCGGCTCGAGAGCATCGCGAAGCCCGAGGCGATCGAGGCCGCGCTCGCGGTCACGCTGATCGCGCCGAACACGCCGATGCTGTTCATGGGCGAGGAATGGGGCGCGACGACGCCGTTCCCGTTCTTCTGCGATTTCAAGGGCGATCTCGCCAACGCCGTCCGCGCCGGACGGCGCCGCGAGTTCGCCTGGGCCTATGCCAAATATGGCGACGAGATCCCCGATCCGCTCGCCGAGGCGACGGTGCGGTCGGCCGTGCTCGACTGGGCGGCGCTCGGCCACGATCCGGCGCGCACGCGGCTTGCGCTGGTGCGCGACCTGCTCGCCATGCGGCGGCGCGAGATCACGCCGCGGCTCCCAGGGGCAAGCTTCGGCGGCGACCGCGTGACGGGCGATCTCCTGACCGCGCATTGGCGGCTGGGCGATCGCCGTACGCTATGGCTGACCGCCAATCTGTCCGATCGGGACATACCCGGCGCGCCGGAGCCGAAGGGAACTGCGATCTGGGGCCGCGCGTTGTCCGGCGACCTCCCCGGCTGGGCGGTGCGCTGGCACATCGGATAGCACAATGCCTCCGGCGATCCCGATCGCAACCTACCGACTGCAACTCACCGCTGATTTCGACTTCGATGCCGCAGCCCACGTGGCGCCGTATCTGAAGGCGCTCGGCATCAGCCATGTCTATGCCTCGCCGTTCATGAAAGCGCGCAAGGGCTCGACCCATGGCTATGACGTCGTCGACCACACCAAGTTCAATCCGGAACTCGGTGGCGAAGCCGGTTTTGCGCGGTTCAGCGACGCGTTGAAGCGCAACGACCTCGGCCTGATCCTGGATTTCGTGCCGAACCATGTCGGCGTGCATTTTGCCGACAATCCGTGGTGGCTCGACGTGCTGGAATGGGGACCGGTGTCGCCGCACGCGGTCTCCTTCGACATCGACTGGGACCAGTTGCCCTACCGCGCGCGTGGCGGCGTGCTGCTGCCGATCCTCGGCTCGTCCTACGGCCAGGCGCTGGAACGCGGCGAAATCGAGCTGCGCTACGACGCGAACGAAGGCAGTTTCTCCGCCTGGTATTTCGAGCATCGCCTGCCGATCGCGCCGGAGCGCTATGGCGAGGTGCTGCGGAGCATTGTCCGCGAGGCCGGCGCCGAAGCCAGCCCGGCCGGGCGCGCGCTGCTCGAACTGGCGGCGCGCTACCGCGGCCTGCGCCATCCGAACCGCAAGGAGGCGCCGACGCTGAAGGCGGCGATCAAGGCGATCGAGGGCGGCGCCGACATCATCGCGCGTGGGCTCGATGCCTATCGTGCCGGCGAGGATCGCTCCACCCAGACGCTGGCGCTGCACCACTTGCTGGAGCGCCAGCACTACAAGCTCGGCCACTGGCGGCTCGCCTCCAGCGACATCAACTACCGCCGCTTCTTCGACGTCAACACGCTGGCCGGCCTCAGGGTCGAGGACGCCGCCACGTTCGAGGCAAGCCACAGCCTCGTGCAGCGGTTGATCGCGGAGGATCGGCTGCAGGGTCTGCGGCTCGACCATATCGACGGCCTGCGCGATCCCGCGCAGTACTTCCAGCGGCTGCGTCGCCTGATCCGATCAGCGCAGGGCGCCAAGGCCAGGCCGTTCTACATGGTGATCGAGAAGATCCTCGGCGAGCACGAGAGACTGACGAAATTCGCCGGCGTGCACGGCACCACCGGCTATGAATGGATGAACACGATCAGCCAGGTGCTGGTCGATGGCAGCGGCCTCGATCCGCTGAGCGAGATCTGGCGCCAGATCAGCAACCAGTCGCCGAACCTGACGCCGGTGCTGCGCGAGGCCAAGCGCCGCGTGCTGGAGACGTTGCTGACCAGCGAATTCACCGTGCTGGCGCGGCTCGTCGCACGCATCGCCAGTGGGCACTATTCGACCCGCGATTTCTCGGGAGACAGCCTGCGGCAGGCGCTCGAGCTCTACGTGATGCATTTCCCGGTCTATCGCACCTATCTCACCGGCTCCGGCCCGACCGCCCATGACCGCGCGCTGATCGATGAGACCATCGCCCGCGCCCGCGCCGACTGGTTCGCCGCCGACGAAGGCATCTTCGACTTCCTGCGCGACGCCCTGACCATGGACCTGCTGAAGCCCGGCCGGCCGCCGCACAGCGCGCCGCGGGTGCGACGCTTCGCGCTGAAGGTGCAGCAATTCACCGGGCCGATGATGGCGAAATCGCTGGAGGACACCACCTTCTACCGCTATCACCGCCTGCTGGCGCTCAACGAGGTCGGCGGCGATCCGGCGGCGAGCGCGATTGCGCCCGAAACATTCCACGCCATGATGGCGACACGCGCCCGCGAATGGCCGCACGGCATGACGGCGACCGCGACCCACGACACCAAGCGCGGCGAGGATGCGCGCGCCCGCATCATGGCGCTTGCGGAAATCCCCGGCGAATGGACCAGCGCAGTGGCGCGCTGGAAGGTGCTGAACGCGCCACATTTGGTGCTGGATGGCGAGATGCGCGCGCCATCGGCAACGTTTGAATACATGCTCTATCAGGCCCTGCTCGGCGCCTGGGACCCGGACGATCCATCGCTCCTCGGGCGCATCCAGGCCTATGCGCTGAAGGCGGCCCGCGAAGGCAAGCAGGAAACCAGCTGGCTCAATCCGCATGAGCCTTATGAAGCCGGTGTGAAGACCTTCATCGACCGGATCCTCGATCGCAAGGTCTCGCCCGAATTCCTCGACGCGCTCGACACGCTGGCGCGGCGCACCGCGCTGATCGGCGCGCTGAACTCGCTGAGCCAGATCACGCTGAAAGCGACCATGCCGGGCGTGCCGGACTTCTACCAGGGCACCGAAAGCTGGGATCTTTCGCTCGTTGACCCCGACAACCGCCGTCCGGTCGCCTTTGCCGAACGTGCGGAAACGCTCGCCGCGCTCGAAGCCCCCGACTGGGGCGCGCTGACCGAGAGCTGGCGCGATGGCCGCCTGAAATTCGCGTGGACGCGGCATCTGCTGCGATTGCGCAACGAGCTGCCCGAAGTCTTCGCCAGCGGCGATTATCAGCCGCTCGCGGTCAGCGGCCCGCATCGCGAGCATGTCATCGCCTTCGCACGGCGTCATGGCCGTGAGGCGGTCATCGTCGCGGCGGCCAGAGCATTTGCGCCGTTCACACAAGGCGGACGCAGTTGGCCGCGCCCCGAAGCCTTTGAAGGCGAGATCGACGTGACCGGATACGCGCTCCCGGGCGGCGACAGCAGAATTCAGCTCGCGACATTATTCGCCAAGCTTCCGGTCGCGGCGCTGAAGGCCAAGGTCGCGGCCGGCACGAAGCAGGCCCCAAAACGCGCCCGCGCGCACGGCTGACGCCGCGCGTCAGCGCTTGGTCAGCAGCAATTGCCCGCTCTTCTGGATAGCGGCCTGCGCGACCTCGGCGAAGCGCTGCAGCAGCCACGGCAGCGTCACCTCCAGGCGCACATGGCTATCCTCGACATCGACATACCCGGCGGCGACCTGCCCCAGCGCGCGGACTCGAAAGCTCATGCGGTTGCCGTCCCAGCGCTCCTCCTCGACGCTCATGACCCGCACGTTCGCCGCTGCGCGCGACAGGCCGGTTTTCAGGCGGCGCATGGCCTCCTCGCGGCCGAGGCTATGGGGAATCGAGACGATCAACGGAGCCGACATCGCAGTGCACTCCTCGATGGATTCCGCTGATGTAGTTCTGTTCCAAGCCAAACGGAAGATCGCACAGCTTTATCGTACCGCCGAAACCGGAACCTTCGTAGTTGCGGATTGTTTCCCTACCCGAAGGGCAGAGATCGGTGAGCCCGCGGGGCTGAGGAGAGACTCAATGTCAATTGGAACGATCATTCTTATCATTCTGGTCATCGCGCTGTTGGGCGGCTTCAGCGGCATCGGCGGCGGACCGTTCTACGGCACCGGCTACTATGGCGGCGGCGGGCTCGGCCTTGTGATCGTCATTCTGCTGATCCTGCTGCTGCTGGGACGGCTGTAGCCTGCGCGGATGTTGCGTACTATCCGCATCGACAACTGTCATCACCCGCTTTCGCGAAAGCGGGTGATCCAGTATTCCAGAGACGCCAACGATTGAATCGATGAGCCGCGGCGTACTGGATACCGCGCTTTCGTGGGGTATGGCGAGGTGAGTTAACGACACGAACCCGCCCAATAACGGGCTACTGCGCCGCGAGCTTCTTCATCGCAGCCTTGATCGACGAGGCCGCATCCTCATAACCGTCCCAGGCCTTGGTCTTGGCGAGCAGTGCCGGCACGGAGCGCACCGTGTATTTCTTCGGATCGAGATCGCCGCGCACCTGCGGCCAGGTCAACGGCATCGACACCGTCGCGCCCGGCCGCGCCCGCGGCGATAGCACCGCAACCGCAGTCGAGAGCCGGTCGTTGCGCAGATAGTCGAGGAAGATCTTTCCGGTGCGCTTCGCCTTCGACATGTTGATCAGATAGCGCTCGGGATCATCCTGCGCCATCCACTGGCAGATGCCCTGCGCGAAGCCCTTGGCCTCTTTCCACGTCACCCTGTCCCGCGCCCCCGACAGCAGCGGCGCGACGACGTGAAGGCCCTTGCCGCCGGTGGTCTTGCAGAAACTCTCGAGGCCGACCGCGGTCAGCCGCTGGCGCATGTCCTTGGCCGCGTCGACCACATCGGAGAACGCAACGTCGGGCGCCGGGTCGAGATCGAACACCAGCCGGCCCGGCGTGTCATAGGCATCGGGCGCGCAGTTCCAGGGATGCAGCTCGAGGCCGCCGAGCTGCGCGACCGCAGCGAGGCCCTCGACCTGGTCGATCTGCAGATAGGGCTTGCGATCGCCGGACACCTTGGCGAGCTTCAGCAGCTTCGACGTGCCGGCCATCGCGTGGCGCTGGAAGAAGGTCTCGCCCTTGATGCCGTCGGGCGCGCGCACGATCGAGCACGGCCGGCCCTTGAGATAGCGGATCATCCATTCGCCGACCGCCTCGAAATAATTGGCGAGGTCGAGCTTCGTCACCGGCGCGCCGTCGCCGGCGTCGGGCCAGAGCGCCTTGTCCGGGTGGGAGATCGCGACGCCCATCACCGTACCGGATGATTTCCCTTTCGCCATCGGCTTCACCACTCTGGTTACGACCGGCCGTTCGGCCTCGACCTCATGCGCCGGCTTGTCCTGGCGCAGGCCCTTGAACGCGGCCTGGCGGATATTGCCGGCGTCGGTCCAGCCGGCGAACTCGATCTCGGCAACCAGCTCGGGCTTCAGCCAGTGCACGTCGCGGGTCTTCTTCGGCGCATCCTTGCCGCCGAACGGGCTGGTATCGGATGCGGCGGCCTTCAGCGCCGGCATGATGCGGTGGACGGTGTCCTGGCTGAAGCCGGTGCCGACGATGCCGACAAAGACGAGATGCTCGCCGCGATAAACACCGGCCATCAGCGAGCGGAATTTGCCGTTGGTGGTCTTCCAGCCGCCGAGCACCACCTCGTGGCCGGCGCGAACCTTCGCCTTGGTCCAGTCGTCGGATCGGCCGGACCGGTATGGCCTGTCGAGCCGCTTGGAGACGATGCCTTCCAGTCCGAGCTTGCGCGCGGACTCCAGCACGGCATCGCCGTTCTCCTCGAAATGCTCGACATAGCGGATCAAGGGATTCCTGCCCTTGCGCGCCGCGAGCAATTTCTGCAGTCGCGCCTTGCGCTCGGCAAGCGGCAACGGGCGCAGATCCTCGTGGCCTGCAAACAGCAGGTCGAACGCGTAGAAGATCAGTTGATCGGTCTTGCCGTCGGAGAGCGCCGCCTGCAGCGTCGAGAAATGCGGTATGCCCTTCGCGTCGATCGCGACGATCTCGCCATCGATCAGGACGTCCGGCAGCTTGCCGGCCTCCTTCACGATCGCGCCGAACTTATCGGACCAGTCGAGCCCCTTGCGGGTCTTCAGTTCAGCCTCGCCATTCTCGACGCGAAGCTGCACGCGGTAGCCGTCGAACTTGATCTCGTGGCACCAGCCCGCTGCCTTCGGCGGGCTCTCGACCGCGGCGCAGAGCTGCGGCGCGACGAAGTCCGGCATGTCGGACACCTGCTTCGGCTGCGCCTTTGGCCGCGCCTTCAATTGCGCCTTCAGTTTTGCCTTCGGCGCCTTGGTCTTGGCGCGCGCGTCCGCAGCCATGCCGTGATTGGAGTGCCAGACCGCGTCTGCCTTGGCCGTGCCGTTGCCCTTGCCGTTCCCCCTGGCCAGCATGAACGGCTTCGGCGCCCGGCCCTTGCCGGCCGTGATCTCGGCCATCGAGCGGCCGGAAGCGACCGAACGATCCTCGTCGAGGATCGCTTCGCCGTTGCCGTCCACCGCATACTCGTCACGGTGCTTGATCAATAGCCAGTTGGTGCGCTTGCCGCCGAAACGGTCGTTCTTCATCCGCACCAGCACCCAGCTGCCGTGCAGCTTGTCGCCGTGCAAGGTGAACTTAAGGTCGCCCTTCTTGAAGCCACGCTCGGGATCGTCAGATTCCCAGGTGCCGCGATCCCACAGCTGCACGGTGCCGCCGCCATACTGGTCCTCGGGAATGGTACCTTCGAAATCGCCGTAGTCGAGCGGATGATCCTCGACCTCGACTGCCAGTCGCTTGTCATGCGGATCGAGCGAGGGCCCGCGCGTCACCGCCCAGGATTTGAAGACGCCGTCGAACTCCAGCCTGAAATCATAATGCAGCCGCGTCGCGTCATGCTTCTGGATCACGAAACGCCGCTGCTTGCTCGGCGCGACCTTGACGTCACCCGACGGCTCGCTGGTCTTCTCGAAGTCGCGCTTCTTGCGGTAGGTGGTGAGATTTCTCAGCGACACGTGCAGGCCTCGGCGCAAACGGCGGCCGCGCCCCGGTGCGGCCATCAGGAACCAAAACCTACGGTATCCGTTCAAGTTCCAAACTCAAGCTGTTTGGAGACGATCATGGCCGCTCCCCGCGCCTACTGGAAAGGCACGCTCAAGCTCTCGCTGGTGTCATGCCCGGTGGCGCTCTATCCGGCCTCGACCACGGTCGAGAAAACCCGCTTTCACATGATCAACCGGGAGACCGGCAACCGGCTGAAGCAGCAGATGGTCGATGCCGAGACCGGCGACATCGTCGAGGGCGACCAGAAGGGTCGCGGCTACGAGGTGAGCAAGGGCAAGTATGTCGAGATCGAGAAGGACGAGCTCGAGGCAGTCCAGATCGAGAGCAATCACACCATCGATATCGACGCTTTCGTGCCCGAGGGCGAGATCGACAAGCGCTACCTCGACCACCCCTATTACATCAGGCCCGACGGCAAGGCCGGCATCGACGCATTCGCAGTGATCCGCGACGCCATGAAGGACCAGGACCGCGTCGCACTGGCGCGGATCGTGCTGACCAACCGCGAGCACGTGATCGCGATCGAGCCGCTCGACAAGGGCATGCTCGGCACCACCCTGCGTTACCCCTATGAGGTGCGCGATGCCGACGACTATTTCGACGATATCAAGAGCCCGAAGGTGACCAAGGACATGATCGAGCTCGCCGGCCACATCCTCGAGAGCAAGGCCGCGCATTTCGACCCGTCGAAGTTCAAGGATGAATACGAGACCGCATTGAAGGCTCTGGTCCGCCGCAAGGCCGCCGGCAAGCCGATCAAGGCCGCCGAGCGCGAGGAGAAGCCGAGCAATGTGGTGAGCCTGATGGACGCCTTGAAGCAGAGCTTGAAGGACCGCAAGGGTGGCGCAAGGCGATCCACGGCGCGCCGCCCGGCCTCGCATCGCCGCGCGGCGAAGAAGGCGCATCGGTCGAGTGCGCGCCGGCGGAAGGCGGGGTGAGACCTATCCCCCGTCATTGCGAGGAGCGAAGCGACGAAGCAATCCATCGTTCCGAGCGTGGAGAGATGGATTGCTTCGCGGAGCCTGTCATCCGGCGGCGCTTCGCGCCGACCGGGTGGCTCGCAATGACGACAGGATACGTTTGGCGTCCTACTTCTTCTTCGAGCTCTTGCGCTTCTTGGCTGTCTTCCGCGTCTTCGCGGTCTTCTTCCTGGACGCCTTCTTCGGCACCCTCTTGCCCTCGGCGCGCGCTTCCGAGAGGCCGATCGCGATCGCCTGCTTGCGGCTCGTCACCTTCTTCTTGGAACGGCCGCTGCGTAGCGTCCCGGCCTTGCGCTTCTTCATCACACGCTCGACATCATCAGATGCCTTCCGCGAGTACTTTCTTGCCATAGCTTCTCTCCCGGTAACGGAAAACAAACCTCGATGAGAGCAAAGGTTCCGAAGCTAATCCCCCGCGCGCAGCCGATAGCCGATGCCGGTCTCGGTCAGCACGAATTGCGGGCGCTCAGGATCGGCCTCGATCTTCTGGCGGAGCTGGCGCACATAGACCCGCAGATATTGCGCGTCGGTCAGCTCGTCCCACAATTCCTTCAGCAGGAAGCGATGCGTCAGCACCTTGCCGGCGTGCTGCACCAGCACCCGCAACAGGTCATACTCCTTCGGCGACAGCTTGATCTCCTTGTCGCCGACCTTGACGATCCGGCGCACCAGGTCGACCGAGAGATCGCCGGAGCGGAACACCGGGCGCTCGCCCTGCACCTGCAGCTGATGCCGCAGCGCCGCGCGCAGCCGCGCCAGCAATTCGTCCATGCCGAACGGCTTGGTCAGGTAGTCGTCGGCGCCGAGATCGAGCGCCTGTACCTTGCCGGCCTCGTCGCCGCGGCTCGACAACACCACGATCGGCACGCTCTCATTGCGACCGCGGATCATGCGCAGGAGATCATGGCCCTGGATGTCGGGCAGGCCGAGATCGAGGATGATCAGCGCCGGTCCTTCGGCCAGCATTTCCAATGCAATCTTGCCGTTGGAGGCCTCGAGGATGTCATAGCCCTGCGTGCTCAGCCCCATCCGCAGCAGCTTGCGGATCGGCGGCTCGTCGTCGATGACCAGGACCTTGATCGGCGTTGCGTTCATGCGGCAGTGTCCAGCGCGTTGGTGTCCGCCGGGATCGGCAGGCGGATGGTGATGACGGCGCCGCTGCGGTCGGAGCGGTTGGCTGCCGCGATCGTGCCGTGCATCGCCTCGACGAAACCGCGCGAGATCGCCAGCCCAAGGCCGGTGCCGGGGCGGACGTGGTCGCCCTTCTCGGCGCGATAGAACTTGTCGAACACGCTTTCCAGCTCGGCGGCCGGAATGCCATTGCCCTCGTCCAGGATCTGCAGCGCCACGGCGCCGCGCTCACGGCTGCCGCGGATAGAGATCGTGGTGTCGGAGGGGGCGTATTTGGCCGCGTTGTCGAGCAGGTTGAACAGCACCTGCTCGAACAGCACCGCGTCGAGCTCCAGCATCGGCAAATCGGCCGCGAGCTCCAGCGACACCCGGTGACGGACCAGGATCTTGGCCGCCCTGCGCAGCGCGCTGCCGACGATTTCGCCGATATCGTGCCGCGCGGTGTTGGGCACGATCGCACCGGACTCCAGCTTGGTCATGTCGAGCAGGTTGGCGATGAAGCGATTGAGCCGCTCGGATTCGTCGATCACGGTGGCGAGCAGATCATGTTTCTGGGCATCGCTCAAATTGGCCTCGAGATCGCGCAGCGCCGAGGCCGAGCCGAGCACCGACGCGAGCGGCGTCTTGAGGTCGTGCGAGATCGAGGTCAACAGCGCGCCGCGCAGTCGGTCGGACTCGACCGTGCGCTTGACCCGGTCCATGTCCTCGACCAGCAGCACGCGCTCGATCGCGAGCGCCCCCTGGTCGACCAGCGCATCGAGCAGCCGGCGCTGGTCCGGCGTCAGCAAGGGCCCGGTGCGGTCGTCGTCGATGCCGATCACCCCGATCGGGCCGCGGCCGGTGCGCATCGGCAGGAACAGCCGCTTGCCACCCGGCAGCGTGTCCGATCCGCGACCGGCCGGGCGGTCGTTGCCCCAGGCCCAGTTGGCGGCGGCGAGGTCGGCCTGATCGAGCTGATCTTCCGGCGGATAGCCGCTCTTGACCGTCAGCATGCCGCCCTCCGGCAGCAGCAGCACCACGCGGACCTTGAGCATCAGCGCGATCTGGTAGGCGGTCGCCCACAGCACGTCGTCGAGCGTCGCGGTGCCCGCGAGCTTGCGGCTGAAGGCGTAGAGCGATTCGGTGGTGCGGACCCGGCCGATCGCGGTGTCGGCCTGGGTGCGCACCCGCGCCGCGACATTGGAGACGATCAGCGCGATCAGCATGAAGAAGAAGAACGCCGCGACGTTGGTCGGGTCGGTGATGGTGAAGGTGTAGACCGGCGGCAGGAAGAAGAAATTGTAGCACAGCGACGCAGCGACGCTCGCCAGCAGCGACGGCCACAGGCCATAGCGCGCCGCGGCGCCGACCACCGCGGTGATGAAGACGAGGTCGACATTCTCGATGCCGAAGAACGGCTGGATCAGCTTGGCTGCGCCGAGCCCGATCGCCGTCAGCAGCAGCGCCATCAGGTAGGGCTGCGGCTTGAACGGCTCCTGCCGCTGCGCGGTCTGCACTGCCGCCTTGCCGACCGGCAGCTCGTCGCCGGCGATCACGTTGACGCTGATATTGCCGGCCCGGCGCACCAGATCGTGCACCACCGAGCCGCGCGTCAGCTCGAACCAGCGCGAGCGCGTCGACTTGCCGATGATGATCTGGGTGACGTTGTTGGCCTGGGCGAAATTGATGACGTCGTCGGCGATGCGGCGGCCGACGCCGGGCAGCGTCAGCGCCTCGCCGCCGAGCGATTCAGCAAGCCGCATGGTGTCGGCGAGCCGGTCGCGCTGCTCGTCGGTCAATTGCAGGCTGCGCCGCGTCTCGATGCTGACCGCGGTCCACTGCGCGTGCAGCCGGTCGGCCAGGCGCTTGGTGTAGCGCACCAGGCCCGCGGCACGCGGGTCCTCGCTGAGGCAGACCAGGATGCGCTCGCCGGCGGCCCAGGGGCCCTGGATCGCATTGGCCTGCATGTGGTTGAGCAGCTGCTCGTCGACCCGCTCGGCGGTGCGGCGCAGCGCCAGCTCGCGCAGCGCAGTCAAATTGCCGGGAGAGAAATAGTGCTCCAGCGCCCGCTCGGCCTGCTTGGGCACATAGACCTTGCCCTCCTTCAGCCGCTGGATCAGATCGTCGGGCGTGAGGTCGATCAGCTCGATGGCGTCTGCGCGGTCAACCACCGAATCGGGGACAGTCTCGCGCACCCGCACATGGGTGATCTGCGCGACGACGTCGTTCAGGCTCTCGATGTGCTGGATGTTGATCGCGGTGTAGACGTCGATGCCATGCGACAGCAACTCCTCGACGTCGAGATAGCGCTTGGGATGCCGGCTGCCCGGCGCGTTGGTGTGGGCGAGCTCGTCGACCAGTGCCAGCTGCGGCCGCCGCGCGATCAGGGCATCGAGGTCCATCTCCTCAAGCGTCTGGTCGCGGTAGCTCAGCCGCTTCCGCGGTATCACTTCAAGGCCCTTCAGCAGCGCCTCGGTCTCCACCCGCCCGTGGGTTTCGACCACACCGACCACGACGTCGACGCCCGCCTTGAGGCGGGCGTGGGCGCTCGAGAGCATCTCGTAGGTCTTGCCGACGCCGGGTGCGGCGCCGATGAAGATCTTCAGCCGCCCCGATCGATCGGTCTCGCGACGCGCTGCCTCGAGCAGCGCATCCGGCGAGGGTCGTTTATGGGGGTCACGCTGATTGGCCATACCGCAATATAGTCATCCTGCGAGAGCGGGCCTACTCCCCTATTTCGGCTTTGCCGCGTCGAGTGCGAGGTTGAGCGCAAGAACGTTAACGCGGGGCTCACCGAGCACGCCGGCGAACCGGCCCTGGGTGTTCTGCGTCACCAGCTGACGCACCGCGTCCTCGGACATGCTGCGCGCCTTGGCGACCCGCGGCACCTGGAACAGCGCGGCGTCAGGCGAGATGTCGGGATCGAGCCCGCTGGCCGAAGTGGTGACGAGATCGACCGGTACGCTGGCGGACGGATTCTCCGCCTTCAGCTTCTCGACATCCTCCTTGACCCGGTCGTTCAGCGCCTTGCTGGTCGGACCGAGATTGGAGCCGCCGGAATTAGCCGCGTTGTAGGGCGCCGGCACGGTCTTGGAGGAATCGTTCGGATCGGGCGCGACCGTCGCTGACGGCCGGCCGTGGAAATATTTCTCCTCCTTGAACTCCTGCCCGATCAGGGCGGAGCCGATGACCTTGCCGTCCTTCTCGATCAGGCTGCCTTGTGCCTGCTTCGGGAAGATCGCGCCGGCGATCGCCGTCATGGCGAGCGGATAGGCAAGCCCAGTGATCGCGGTCAGCAGCACCAGCACGAGGATGGCGGGACGAATTTCTCTCAACATGATTGCGGCTCCTTAAGCCAGGCCCAGCGCGGCGACGATGAGGTCGATCGCCTTGATGCCGATGAACGGGATGATGATGCCGCCGAGGCCATAGATCATCAGGTTGCGGCGGAGCAGCGCGCCGGCGCCGACCGCGCGATACTTGACGCCCTTCAGCGCCAGCGGAATCAGCGCGATGATGATCAGCGCGTTGAAGATGATCGCCGACAGGATCGCGCTCTGCGGGCTGGCCAGATGCATGACGTTCAGCACCTGGAGCTGCGGATAGAACGCGAGGAACATCGCCGGGATGATCGCAAAGTATTTTGCGACGTCGTTGGCGATCGAGAACGTGGTCAGCGCGCCGCGGGTCATCAGCAGCTGCTTGCCGATCTCGACCACCTCGATCAGCTTGGTCGGGTTGGAGTCAAGGTCGACCATGTTGCCGGCCTCGCGGGCAGCCTGCGTGCCGGTGTTCATGGCGACGCCGACGTCAGCCTGCGCGAGCGCCGGCGCATCGTTGGTGCCGTCACCGCACATCGCGACCAGCTTGCCCTTGGACTGCTCGTCGCGGATCAGCTTGAGCTTGTCCTCGGGCGTTGCCTGCGCCAGGAAGTCGTCGACACCGGCCTCGGCCGCGATCGCGGCCGCGGTCATCGGGTTGTCGCCGGTGATCATCACGGTGCGGATGCCCATGCGGCGCAGCTCGGCGAAGCGCTCGCGGATGCCGCCTTTGACGATGTCCTTGAGATGCACGACGCCGAGCAGCTTGCCGTCCTTGGCCACCGCCAGCGGCGTGCCGCCGGCCTTGGCAATCTCGTCGGCAATGGTCTGGATCTCGCGCGCCTCCGCGCTCATCGTCGCCGCCACCGAGCGGATGGTGTTGCCCGAAGCGACGGTGCGGGGCTCGCCGCCGTCGATATAGGCGAGGATGGCGTCCACCGCGCCCTTGCGGACCGAGGACGCGCCGGCATCGATGCCGCTCATCCGGGTCTGCGCGGTGAACGGCACGAAGGTCGCGGCCAGCTCATGCATGTCGCGGCCGCGGATACCGTACTTCTCCTTGGCGAGCACCACGATCGAGCGGCCCTCCGGCGTCTCGTCGGCCAGCGAGGCGAGCTGCGCCGCGTCGGCGAGGTCCTGCTCGGAGACGCCGCGGATCGGGCGGAACGCGGTCGCCTGGCGGTTGCCGAGCGTGATGGTGCCGGTCTTGTCGAGCAGCAGCGTGTCGACGTCGCCAGCGGCTTCCACCGCGCGGCCGGACATCGCCAGCACGTTGAAGCGCACCAGGCGGTCCATGCCGGCGATACCGATCGCCGACAGCAGCGCACCGATCGTGGTCGGGATCAGGGTGACGAACAGCGCCACCAGCACCACGACGGAGATCGAGCCGCCGGCATAGGCCGCATAGCTCGGGATCGTCACGGTCGCGAACACGAAGATGATGGTGAGGCCCGCCAGCAGGATGTTGAGCGCGATCTCGTTCGGCGTCTTCTGCCGCTCGGCGCCCTCGACCAGCTTGATCATGCGGTCGATGAAGGTCGAGCCCTGCGCCGCGGTGATGCGGACGCGGATCCAGTCCGACAGCACCTGAGTGCCGCCGGTGACCGCCGAACGGTCGCCGCCGGATTCGCGGATCACGGGCGCAGACTCACCTGTAATCGCGGCTTCGTTGACCGAGGCGACGCCTTCGATCACCTCGCCGTCGGACGGGATGTTGTCGCCGGCCTCGACCAGCACGATGTCGCCGACCTTCAGCGAGGTGCCCGGCACCATGCGGAAGGTCCGGTCGGTGCCGGTCAAGAGCTTGGCCTGGCTCTCGGTGCGGGTCTTCTTCAGCGACTCCGCCTGCGCCTTGCCGCGGCCTTCGGCGACCGCCTCGGCGAAGTTGGCGAACAGCACCGTGAACCAGAGCCAGAGGATGATCTGGAAAGTGAAGCCGAGATTGGCGTTGCCGGTGACGAGGTCGCGCACGAAGATCAGGGTGGTCAGCGCCGCCACGACCTCGACCACGAACATCACCGGGTTCTTCGCCATCAACCGCGGATCGAGCTTGACGAACGCCGACTTGATCGCCGGCACCAGGATCTTCGGGTCGAGCATGGTCGACGCCGTCACCTGCTTCTGCAGTCTTGTGGTTTCCATGGATGTCACTCCGGACATATCAGATCAAAACAGGGTGTTGGCGTTCATCGCGAGGTGCTCGACGATCGGCCCGAGCGCCAGCGCCGGGAAGAAGGTCAGACCGCCGATGATCAGGATCACGCCGATGACGAGGCCGACGAACAGCCCGCCGGTGGTCGGGAAGGTGCCCGCCGAGGCCGGGATCGACTTCTTCTCGACCAGCGAACCTGCAATGGCCATCGCCGGCACGATCATGAAGAAGCGGCCGACGAACATCGCCGACGCCAGCGTCAGGTTGTAGAACAGCGTGTTGCCGGTCAGTCCCGCGAACGCCGAGCCGTTGTTGCCGGTCGCTGAGGTATAGGCATAGAGCACCTCGGTGAAGCCGTGCGGGCCGGCATTGGCCATCGAGGCCACCGCCGACGGCAGCACGACGCCGACCGCGGTCCAGCCGAGATACATCAGCGGCAGCACCAGGATCGCGAGCATCGCCATCTTGACCTCGCGCGCCTCGATCTTCTTGCCGACATATTCCGGAGTGCGGCCGACCATCAGGCCGGCGACGAAGATCGCCAGCACGACGAACAGCAGCATGCCGTAGAACCCGGCGCCGACGCCGCCGACGATGACTTCGCCGAGCTGCATGTTGATCAGCGGGATCATGCCGCCGAGCGCGGTGAAGCTGTCATGCATGGCGTTGACCGCGCCGCATGACGCGGCTGTGGTGATCACGGCAAACAGCGAGGACGCGACGATGCCGAAGCGCACCTCCTTGCCCTCCATGTTGCCGCCGGTGAGGCCGAGCGCCTGCAATGCCGAGGTGCCGTTGGCTTCCGCCCAATAGGTGACGGTGACGCCGGCGATGAACAGCAGGCCCATCACGGCGAAGATCGCCCAGCCCTGGCGTTCGTTGCCGACCATGCGGCCGAACACGTTGGTCAGCGCCGCGCCGAGCGCGAAGATCGAGACCATCTGCACGAGATTCGACAGCGCGGTCGGGTTCTCGAACGGATGCGCGGCGTTGGCGTTGAAGAAGCCGCCGCCATTGGTGCCGAGCATCTTGATCGCCACCTGCGAGGCGACCGGTCCGAGCGCGATGGTCTGCTTGCCGCCTTCCAGCGTGGTGGCGTCGACATAGGCGCCGAGCGTCTGCGGCATGCCCTGCCAGACCAGGAACAGCGCGTAGACGATGCAGATCGGCAGCAGCACATAGAGCGTGCAGCGCGTCACGTCGACCCAGAAATTGCCGACCGTGCGCATCGACGAGCGGGTGAAGCCGCGGATCAGCGCCATCGCGAGTGCGATGCCGGTCGCCGCCGACAGGAAGTTCTGATGGGTGAGGCCCAGCATCTGGACCAGATAGGACAGCGTGCTCTCGCCGCCGTAGTTCTGCCAGTTGGTGTTGGTGATGAAGGAGATCGCGGTGTTGAAGGAGAGATCCTCGGCAACCGCCGTCTGTCCGGCCGGGTTGAACGGCAGCACCGCCTGCAGCCGCATCAGGCCGTAGATGAGCGCAAAGCCGCCGACATGGAACAGCAGCATGGCGACCGTGTAGGTCAGCCAGTGCTGCTCGCGGCGCTCGTCGACGCCGCCGACCCAGTAGATGCCGCGCTCGAGCGGGCGCAGCACGGGGGACAGGAAGGTGCGCTCGCCATTGAACACGCGGGTCATGTACCAGCCGAGCGGTTTGACCAGCGCGATCACGATCACGCAAAACAGAAGTATTTGAATCCAGCCGATGACGGTCATCGCGTCAAACCTTTCGAATGGGAACGAAGCGCAGCAGCGACGCGAACAGGCCGAGCAACAGCCCGGTCAGCACCGCGTCGGCCAACAGAATTGTGCAAAGCGCTGACATCGCGGATCGCCTAGAAGCGTTCGGGCCGCAGCAACGCGTAAGTGAGGTAGAACAACAGGCCGAGCGAGACGAGGCCGGCGAGCGAGTAATCGAAGATCATCGCCGCCTCCGTTACAGCCGTTCGCAGGCGTAGGCGTAGCCGATGCCGGCCGCGAAGAAGCCGATCGCCAGCGCCGCCATGAGAATGTCCATCATGAGAGACTCCTATGCGTCCGAGGGGCGCGGGCGGCCGTATAGCCGACCCGCACCGGATGACCGTGAGGTGCCACCCGGGGCATAGGTTTTCGAGAGGTCGCGCATAAGGACGTTATAGGAATCGTATAAGTGCCACGCCGCTCTCCGCTGTCGTCCTGGCGCAAGCCAGGACCGAAACGCCGCGGCCTCAGGAAGGGGCACGCGGCCAGACATTGAGCCGGCAACCAACGGCGATGGTTATGGGTCCTGGCTTTCGCCAGGACGACAGGAGAGGTTCCATCTTTATGGAATCCCTATATCTCCGCCCCTCCTTCATCTCGTTTTCCAACGGGCATCGGGACCATTTTGGGCCTGCGGCCAATGCCTTGAACTACTCCTTCCGGGGCCGCGCGTATGACGAGATGACGCCATGTCCGTGCTATCGCAAAACACCACCGACCTCGGCGAGCGGCTGCGCGACGCCTATGCGGTGTCGGCCGAGTTCATGGCCGACATCATCAGCCAGACCTGCCGGCGCTTTCCCTCGGTCGGACAGGGCGGCAAGACCTCCCGCGTCGAACGCCTGATCCAGTCCGGCGCCTGGACCGACGCCGCGATCGCGCTGCTCGACCTCGAGCTGCCGCAATGGCAGATCCGCCGCCTGGTCTATGACGAGGGCGAGTGGCACTGCGCCTTGTCGCGCGAACGCGAGCTTCCCGACTGGCTCGACCAGTCGATCGAAACCCACCACACGGATCTCGCGCTCGCGATCCTCTCCGGCTTCGTCGAGGCGCAGCGGATCTCGACGCCTGAGAACCGCACCAGCGTGCCCACCGTCCGTCGTGACACGCGCTCGCTCTACGAGCCGCTGCTGGTCGACAATATCGGCTGACGGCGGCGCAATCGTGAACACGAAGCAATTGCCGCGACAGCTGCAATCGGTCCAGGTCATGGTCCGGTTCGGCTTCCGGCTCGCCATCATGATCGGCTTTGCCGTGTTCGCCGGCGCGGGCTTCGGCAGGGGCCTCGTCACGCTGCTCTGGATGTCGGCCGTGATCTGCGCGCTCGCAGGGCTGTTCAAGCGCGAAATGCCGTTTGCCGCAAACCTCAATCACTGGGACGAGATGACCGCCTATGTCGCGCTGTGCGCGCTCGGCACCGGCCTCGTCCAGCACATCTGACAGCCTCCCTCAAATCCTATGCCGCTCCTATGAAGTCGGCCGTCCTCCGCGCTCGATTTCATATCCGGCACAACAGACATTGATCGCGTGACTTCCACTTGAAGGACTTCATCCGTGAAACTCGTCGAACCTCCCTCGTGTAGCGCAACGTCCACCATCGTCTTCATCGGCCGCAACCACCGCGGCCAGTGGGTCGCCCAGCAACAGAACGGCCTCTATGGCGGCCTGTTCGTCAACCGCGCCCAAGCCGTCAAATACGCGCTGTTCGAGAACGGCCAGCACCCCGAAATGATCGTCGAGCTGTCGCGTGAGATCGAGCTCGATATCAGCGGCGAGACCGCACCCCTCCCAGCAAGCCGCGTGGCCTGAGCCACCCGATGATCTCGAAGACAACATCGAGATGGCTATCGACGGCTGATTCGGTCGAATGGCTGTCGGGCTTCATCCCCGATCTTCCAACCCCCTTCAACCACCGGGACGAAATCGATACCGATGCGTTCGGCCGGCTGTGCGAACGCCAGATCGCAGCCGGCGCCACGGCGCTGGTGGTCGGCGAGACCGCCGGCGAAAACGCGACGCTGGCGCCCGCGGAACGCGTGCAGCTGGTCGGCCTTGCCGCCCGTGTCGCGCGCAAGCGGGTGCGGATCGTCGCCGGCGCGGATCGAACGCGACGGATCGCGCCGTCGCGTTCACAAGGGCCGCGGAGGCCGCCGGCGCCGACGCCATCATGTCGGTCGTGCCGTATTACAACAAGCCGATGCCGCAGGGCATCGCGGCGCATTTCCGCACTGTTGCAGCGGCCACGACGCTGCCGGTGATCCTGCACGACATCCCGTCGCGGACGGTGAAGGGCCTCGCGGACGAGACGCTGCTCGAGCTCGCCGCATCGCCGCGGTTTGCGGGATTGCGCGACGGCAGCGCCGACGTTGCCCGCCTCGCGCGGCTGCGCTCACGCCTGCCCGCGCGATTCCGGATGTTGACCGGCGACGACAGTTCATCGCTAGCCTGGCTCGCGGCCGGCGGCGACGGCTGCATCTCGACCGTGGCCAATGTCGCGCCCGATCTGTATGTCGCCGTCTACCGGCATTTCCGCGCCGGCCGGCTGTATCAGGCGCGCGAGCTGCACCAGCGGCTGACGCCGCTCGCAGCCCTGCTCGAGCGGGAGCATCCTGCTGCGCTGAAATTCGCGCTGGCGCTATTGGGGTTCATGCAGCCGGCGACGCGGCTGCCGATCGTGCAACTGGGTGCAGCTGACAAGGCCGAGGTCGCCCAGGCGATGGCGATGCTTGCCGACGAATATCTCGCGGCGGCGCAGTGAGCCCGTCGAGCCATCGCAACGCACAATGGGAAGGGCCGGCTTCAACGTGACACCGCGTCATATTGAGGTTCCGGAACCGCGCCCCATATCAACGGCAAGGGAGTGCTTGCCGTGCAGACCTTCAAGGCGGCTCTCGTTGTGGCGACCGCACTGGTCGCTCTGGTTGTTTCGATCGGTCCCGGTGCGGCCGCGGACAGCAACCGCCTTGCCCTGACCATTTCCATCGATGGCGCGATCGGGCCAGCATCGGCCAGCTACGTCAAGGACGGCTTGGCGAAGGCGGCCGAGCGTCATGCCGAGGTCGTCATCCTGCGCCTGAACACGCCGGGCGTCTCAGCACCAGCATGCGCGAGATCATCACCGACGTGCTGGCCTCGCCAATTCCGGTCATCGGCTATGTCGCGCCCTCCGGCGCCCATGCCGCGAGCGCCGGGACCTACATCCTCTATGCAACCCATCTCGCGGCCATGCGCCCGGCACCAATATCGGCGCCGCGACGCCGGTGCAGATCGGCGGCCCGTTGCCGGGACTGCCGGGCAGCACCCCGGACAAGGACGGCAAGGACCAGAAGGACGGCGGCAATCCGTCCGCGACCAAGGACGCCGTGACGGCGAAGGTGACCAATGACGCCGTCGCCTTGATCCGCAGCCTCGCCGAACTGCGCGGCCGCAACGCCGACTGGGCCGAGAAGGCGGTCCGCGATGCCGCCACCCTCTCCACCAACGCTGCGTTGCAGGCCAATGTCATCGAATTCACCGCGCACGATCCGGCCGACCTGCTCAGGCAGGTCGATGGCCGGACCGTGGAGCTCGCCGGCGGCAAGACGCATACCTTGGCGACCAGGGATGCCGTGATCGAGGCCGTCGATCCCGGCTGGATCGCGCGCGCTCTTGCAGTCATAACCGACCCCAACATCGCCTTCGTTCTGCTGATGGTCGGCATCTACGGCCTGATCTTCGAGTTCATGTCGCCGGGTGCCGTCGCGCCCGGCGTGGTCGGAACGATCTGCCTGCTGCTCGGCCTCTACGCGCTCAACATGCTGCCGATCAACTACGCCGGCTTCGGCCTGATGCTGGTCGGCATCGCGCTGCTCGCGATCGAGGCCTTCAACCCGACCGTCGTGATCGGCCTCGGCGGCATCGTCGCCTTCGTGCTGGGAGCCGCGATGCTGTTCAGGATCGAGGCGCCCGGATACGCCCTGTCATGGCCGCTGATCGGCATCGTCGCCGCGATGTTCACCGGGCTGATCCTCGTCGTGCTCGGCGCGCTGCGCCGGGCGCGCCGCGGCCCGGTCCGGACCGGCGCGCAGGCCATGCGCGGGCTATCGGCCGAAGTTATCGACTGGTCCGAGACATCAGGTCACGTCTTCACCAATGGCGAACGCTGGCAAGCGCGCGGCACCGAGACGTTCCGGGCGGGAGAGATGGTCGAGGTCGCCAGCATCATCGATTTGACGCTGGTGGTGCGGCGTGCGCCGGCATCCGCCGGCGAAGGAGGTACAGCATGATGCTTGATTATTTTACCTATGGGGCGGTCGCGCTGCTCGTGATCATCTTCCTGACCCAGGCGGTGCGCGTGCTGCGCGAATACGAGCGCGGCGTCATCTTCACGCTCGGCCGCTTCACCGGGGTGAAGGGCCCGGGGCTGATCATCCTGATCCCGGTGGTGCAGCAGCTCGTGAAGGTCGATCTCAGGGTGATGGTGCAGGTGGTGCCGCCGCAGGACGTGATTTCCCGCGACAACGTCTCGGTCAAGGTCAATGCCGTGCTCTACTTTCGCATCGTCGATCCCGAGCGCGCCATCATCAAGGTCAGCGACTACATGTCCGCGACCAGCCAGCTGGCGCAGACCACGCTGCGCTCGGTGCTCGGCAAGCACGAGCTCGACGAGATGCTCGCCGAACGCGACAAGTTGAACGCCGATATCCAGGAGACCCTCGACAAGCAGACCGACGTCTGGGGCATCAAGGTCACCGCGGTCGAGATCAAGGACATCGACATCAACGAGACCATGGTGCGGGCGATCGCCAAGCAGGCCGAGGCGGAACGGCTGCGGCGCGCCAAGGTGATCAATGCGATGGGCGAGCAGCAGGCCGCCGAGAAGCTGGTCGAAGCCGGCCGGATCCTCGCCCAGGAGCCGCAGGCGATGCAGCTCCGCTATTTCGCGGCGCTCCATGACATCGCCGGCGAGCGGTCCTCGACCGTGGTGTTTCCGCTGCCGATGAACCTGCTCGATCACCTGACGCGCCGCAGCGAGGCCACCTGACCTGGCTGATGCTTGGCCCGCCACGCCGGACCCGGGCCACGCATGTAGTGCGCCTCGGGCCGGTAGCCGCTGATCGGCTCCTCGCCGATCCAGGCCAGGAATTTGAGCAGCCCTTCCGCAGCGCTGCGCAGCAGGGCAGCGATGAATGACGCCGCGCGCATCTCAATAGTCCCACTTCTCGCCGAGCACGGCCGGCGTCCGCGGATATCTCTCGGCGTCCCCGCCGGGCATGCCGAGGTGGGTCCGCGCCCACTCCTCATGGCCACGATGCAGCAACACCTCGTTGCGCAGCCGGTGGATCTTGGCGGCGGCGATCGCGCGGTGAACAGTCCTGAAGGCCGCGCCGATCCGCCGGATCGTCCGCTTCAGGACCGGGCTGACAGCACCGGCCGAACCGCGCGGCCGGACGTCGTGCAAATGGAGCAAGGTCATGTCCCACCTTCCTGTTGGCGGCGCGCGCGAGCGCGCCGCGTCATGGCGAAAGATGCTGGGACGGCCGTAGGAATTCGAGAGGGCGCACCGCGATGCGGCATAGGAGCCGCATAAAGACCGGCCGGCCGCCGTGAGGCGCCGACCCGCGGAACACGACGCCCCGGCGCGTGTTGACCAGCTTCCATTCGGTGCTAGCCTTTTTGATTGCGAATTGTCGTCACGCGGGCCCGATGACCGCGTCGAGGGTGGAGACCATGAACCTCGGATCGCCGAATGTCGCATCCGCCGCGCCCGTCCAGTCCGATGGCGTGATCGCAGCAGGCGTCTATGTCGAGGGCCGACGCGTCGCCAATATCGCGATCGACGAGGCCGCGAGCTGGCGCAACAAGCCGGATCACGTGGTGTGGATCGGCCTGCACGAGCCCGACATGGCGCTGCTGAGCCGCCTGCAGCGGCAATTCCAGCTGCACGACCTCGCGATCGAAGACGCCGATCACGCGCATCAGCGGCCGAAGATCGAGCAATATGGCGACGCGCTGTTCATCGTGGCGCGCACCGCGCAGCTCGAGGGCGAGAGCATCGCCTTCGGCGAGACGCACCTGTTCGTCGGCGAGGGATACATCGTCTCGGTGCGCCATGGCGCCTCGACGTCCTACGCGCCGGTCCGCGAACGCTGCGAGAGCTGTCCGCGCGCGTCGCCCGCGGCGAGGACTACATCCTCTATGCCATCCTCGATTTCATCGTCGACAACTACTCGCCGGTGCTCGAGACGATCCAGGACGAGGTCGAGAGGATGGAGGCCGAGGTGCTGGCGAGCGCGATGACGCGGGCGCAGATCGAACGGCTCTATCTGCTGCGACGCGACCTGCTGCGGCTGCGCAACGCGGTCGGCCCGCTTGTGGAGGTCTGCCGCAGGCTGGAGCGCGACCACCTGCCGATGGTGCGCGAGACCATGCGCCCGCTGTTCCGCGACGTCACCGACCATGTCCGCACCATCCAGGAGCGGATCGACTCGCTGCGCGAGGTGCTCGCATTCGCGTTTGAGGCAAGCCTGCTGGTCGGCCAGGCGCAGGAAACGGCGATCTCCAAGAAGCTCGCCTCCTGGCTTGCGATCGTTGCCGTGCCGACCGCGGTGGCCGGCATCTACGGCATGAATTTCAAGTACATACCGGAGCTGCAATGGGAATACGGCTATTTCGTCGTGATGGGCCTGATGGTGGCCGCATGCGGCGCGCTGTTCTGGCGGTTCAGGCGCTCCGGCTGGCTGTAGGCCGCGATCAGATCAAGCACCGTGGCCCGGGGGCGGAATGCAGCAGCGCATCGCGGCCATGCTGCAAATCGCGGGATTTCGGCCAATTTTACCCTCGGTGAGCCGCGCGAGGGGCCGGTTTACGGTCGGCTGCAAGACCGGTAACGTTGCCTCCCAATGCGACGTGGAGAGTGCCGATGCGGCCCAAGGATCAGATCAACTGGATGCTGACGGATGCGATCGAGGCGCTCGCGCGCGCCGAACGGTTGCACCAGAGCTTCCTCAATTTGCACCCGCGCGCGGGCACCAGCGAGCCGAGCTGGGAACCGCCGATGGACGTGATCGAGACCGAGGAGGAGATCCTGATCCTGGTCGCGCTGCCCGGGGTCGATCCCGACGAGGTCGAGGCCGCGCTTGACGGCGGCACGCTGGTCATCTCCGGCCGCCGCACCCTGCCCTCCGAGCTCCGCAACGCCCGCATCCTGCGCCTCGAATTGCCGCAGGGCCGCTTCGAGCGCCGCATCGCGCTGCCGACCGGCCGCTACACCATCAGCCGCTTTGCCGCGCATGGTTGCGTCGGCCTGCGACTCGGAAAATCGAGCTGAGGATTTCGACATGGCTGCATCAGACGTTTCAAGCCCGGCATTGACTTCGGCGCCGATCCCGAGCGACGCGATGATCATCGTGCCCGTCCGCAACACCGTGCTGTTTCCGGACGTCATCGTCCCGATCACGATCGCCCGCGCGACCTCGATTGCCGCCGCCCAACAGGCGGTGCGCGAGCAGCGGCCGATCGGCATCCTGCTGCAGCGCGATCCCGAGACCAACGATCCCGGCCCGGACGGGCTCTACCGCGTCGGCACCGTCGCCAACATCGTTCGCTACATCACCGGCGCCGACGAGAGCCATCATCTGGTCTGCCAGGGCGTGCAGCGCATGCGCGTGCTCGACTATCTGCCCGGCACGCCGTTCCTCGCGGCGCGCGTGCTGCAGATCCCCGAGCCCACGACGACCTCGCCCGAGATCGAGGCGCGCTTCCTCAATTTGCAGCGCCAGGCGCTGGAGGCCGCGCAATTGCTGCCACAAACGCCGCCCGAATTGATCGCCGCGCTGCAGGGCACGACCTCGCCGGCAGCCCTCGCCGATCTCGCGACCTCCTACATGGACATCAAGCCGGCGGAGAAGCAGGACATCCTCGAGACCATCGACCTCGTGGCGCGGATGGACAAGGTCTCGCGCCACCTCGCCGAGCGGATCGAGGTGCTGAGGCTGAGCCAGGAGATCGGACAGAAGACCAAGGCGGTGTTCGACGAGCGGCAGCGCGAGGCCATCCTGCGCGAGCAGATGGCGACGATCCAGCGCCAACTCGGCGAAGGCGACGGCAAGGCCGCCGAGGTCGCCGAGCTGACCAAGGCGATCGCCGAGGCCAAGATGCCGCCGGAGGCCGAGAGTCAGGCGCAGAAGGAATTGCGCCGCTACGAGCGGATGCCGGAGGCCGCAGCCGAGTCCGGCATGGTGCGCAGCTATCTCGACTGGCTGATCGACCTGCCCTGGAGCCTTCCGGAGGAGAAACCGATCGACATCGCGGAAGCGCGCAAGATCCTCGACCAGGATCATTACGGCCTCGAGAAGATCAAGAGCCGCATCATCGAATATCTCGCAGTGCGCAAGCTCGCGCCCGGCGGCAAGGCGCCGATCCTCTGCTTCCTCGGGCCTCCCGGCGTCGGCAAGACCTCGCTCGGGCAATCGATCGCGCGCGCGATGTCGCGACCGTTCGTTCGTGTCAGCCTTGGTGGCGTGCATGACGAGGCCGAAATCCGCGGCCATCGCCGCACCTATATCGGCGCGCTGCCCGGCAACATCATCCAGGCGATCAAGAAGGCCGGCGCGCGCAATTGCGTGATGATGCTGGACGAGATCGACAAGATGGGCCGCGGCATCCAGGGTGATCCGTCGGCCGCGATGCTGGAGGTTCTCGACCCCGAGCAGAACGGCACCTTCCGCGACAATTATCTCGGCGTGCCGTTCGACCTGTCGCGCGTCGTCTTCATCGCCACCGCCAACATGCTGGACGGCGTCCCCGGGCCGCTGCTCGACCGCATGGAGCTGATCAGCCTCGCCGGCTATACCGAGGACGAGAAACTCGAGATCGCCAAGCGCTATCTGGTGCGTCGCCAGCTCGAGGCCAATGGCATCAAGGCCGAGCAGGTCGAGATCGACCCGGACGCGCTGCGGCTGATCATCCGCAGCTACACCCGCGAGGCCGGGGTCCGCAACCTCGAGCGCGAGATCGGCAAGGTGCTGCGCAACGTCGCGGTGCAGATCGCCGAAGGCAGCACCAGCCACGTCACGATCGCGCCGAAGGACATCGTGTCGCTGCTTGGCCAGCCCAGGTTCGAGAACGAGATCGCGCAGCGCACTAGCATCCCGGGCGTCGCCACCGGTCTTGCCTGGACTCCGGTCGGCGGCGACATCCTGTTCATCGAGGCCTCGCGCATGCCGGGCCGCGGCGCGCTGATGATCACCGGGCAGCTCGGCGACGTGATGCGCGAGAGCGTGCAGGCCGCGTTGACGCTGGTGAAGAGCCGCGCCGCCCAGCTCGGTATCGACCCTGCGGTGTTCGAGAAGAACGACATCCACGTCCACGTTCCCGCCGGGGCGACGCCGAAGGACGGCCCGAGCGCAGGTGTCGC
The DNA here is from genome assembly GCF_001238275.1 of Bradyrhizobium viridifuturi. Classification (GTDB taxonomy): domain Bacteria; phylum Pseudomonadota; class Alphaproteobacteria; order Rhizobiales; family Xanthobacteraceae; genus Bradyrhizobium; species Bradyrhizobium viridifuturi. The sequence continues at coordinate 139,901 of NZ_LGTB01000006.1, read as the reverse complement.
GATGTTCACCGCCCTCACCTCGCTGCTGACCGACCGCACCGTGCGCAGCGACACCGCGATGACCGGCGAGATCTCGCTCCGCGGCCTCGTGCTTCCGGTCGGCGGCATCAAGGAGAAGGTGGTCGCCGCCGCGGCCGCGGGCCTGACCCGGGTGATGCTGCCGGCGCGCAACAAGCGCGACTACGACGACATCCCCGCCGGCGCCCGCGCCAAGCTGGAGTTCATCTGGCTCGAACGTGTCGACGACGCAATCGCCGCAGCGCTCGAGCCCGCCAAGGCGACGCCCGCCGCGGCGGAGTGACGGCCGACCGAGGGAAACACTCCGCGTCGATCATATCGCCCGGGGCTTACCCCTCTCCCCAAAACCCTCCCCCGCAAGGGGGAGGGAGCCGGGAAGCGTGCTCACCTCACTGCCGTCCGTACTAAGCGTTGCGTTGTGCGTGTGTAAGGGAGTCCGAGGCGGAGGGGTTCCCTCCCCCTTGCGGGGGAGGGTCAGGGAGAGGGGTGCCGCACGGCGTGCTCTCTCAGCTCAATCCTCGACGCATTCAGAGCGGTGTCGCTCAGCTCTTCCCCATGCATTCTTCGATGTAGAACCAGCGGTCGTCGCCGGTCAGCCCCTTCTGCTTCACTTCCTTGCGGCAGGCCTTGAGCTTCGGCTTGTTGGCGCGCCACTGCGCCTTCATCGCCTTCAATTTCTCCATCGTCAGCTTGATCTTCGACGGCTTGGCCGTGGTGGTGGCGGCCGGTGCCGGCGCAGCCGGCGCCGCGGTCTGGGCCGACGCGGCATGGAGACCGACTGCGAGCAGCGCGGCGGCAAGGCAAATCCGGGTGCGAAACATTGAAATCCCCCAATTCCATTTCTGTTGAATAAAGCGAACGCCGCAGGCGCCGGGAAGCGGCGGCCCGCGGCGATGATCGTCGCGATCAGAGGATTTTGACCGCGCTGAGCAGCGTCATGTAGATGCCCCATGCCAGCGGAATGCCGACGAACAGCCAGAACAGCGCTGCCCGGCCGTCAAGGCCGCCCTTGCCGATGCCGAACGAGCCGCTCGGTCCGGCGCCGGCGCTCGCAGTCGCCGCCTGCAGCTTGGCGACCTCGGCGTCGCTCATGTGCCACTTCGGATCGACCGGCTTGATCATGTAGTTGCAGATGAAGCCCGCGATCAGCATGGCGCACAGGATGTACATCGTCGTGTTGTAGAGCTGGTCGCGCGGCACGCCGGCGGCGAGCTGGAATTCGCGGATGTAGTTCACCACCACGGGGCCGATGATGCCCGCGGTCGACCACGCCGTCAGCAGACGGCCGTGGATGGCGCCGACGAACTGGGTGCCGAACATGTCGGCGAGATAGGCCGGCACGGTGGCGAAGCCGCCGCCATACATCGACAGGATGATGCCGAAGCCGAGCACGAACAGCAGCTTCGATCCCATCACGGCGAAGGTCGGCGCCAGCGCGTAGAGCACGATGCCGAGCACGAAGAACGTATAATACGTGTTCTTGCGGCCGATCTTGTCCGACAGCGAGGCCCAGAAGAAGCGGCCGCCGATGTTGAACAGCGACAGCAGGCCGGCGAAGCCGGCGGCGATCGCGGCGATCTGCGCCTTCTGCGCGGTGTCAAGCCCGTTGAAGGGTACGTTGGGCAGCCCGATCAGCTTGCCGGCGAAAATCTCCTGCAGCATCGGCGAAGCCATGCCGATCACGCCGATGCCCGCCGACACGTTCAAGCACAGCACCCACCAGATCAGCCAGAACTGCGGCGTCTTGTGCGCGTTGTCGAGATGGACGTTCTTGGTGGAGATCATCGCATTGGTCTTGGACGGCGGCGTCCAGCCATCCGGCTGCCAGCCGGATGGCGGCAGGCGATAGCGGAAGGCGCCGATCATCATGAACACGAAATAGATCACGGCCATCGTCAGGAAGGTCTCCCAGACACCGACCGAGGTGGGCGTCTTGAAGTAAGTCATCAGCTTGTCGGCCAGTGGCGCGCCGATCATCGCGCCGCCGCCGAAGCCCATGATCGCCATGCCGGTCGCCATGCCGCGACGGTCCGGGAACCATTTCACCAGCGTCGACACCGGCGAGATGTAGCCGAGGCCGAGCCCGATGCCGCCGATTACGCCGGAGCCGAGCCACATCAGCCACAATTGGTGGGTGATGATGCCGATCGCGCCGAGCACCAGGCCGCCGCACCAGCACAACGCAGCGACGAAGCCGGCCTTGCGCGGTCCGACCTTCTCGAGCCAGCCGCCCCACACCGCCGCGGAAACGCCGAGCACGACGAAGAACAGCGTGAACATCCAGCCGAGGCTCGCGACCTTCCAGTCGCAGGTCGTCGTGAACAATTCCTGCAGCAGCGAGATATCGGGGCACGCCTTCGGCGCGGTCAGCCCGATCGCGCGCGACAGCGGCAGCCAGAACACCGAGAAGCCATAGGCCATGCCGATACACAGATGGATGCAAAGCGCGGCCGGCGGCACCAGCCAGCGGTTGAAGCCGGCGGTCGCGATCGTGTGTTCCTTGTCGAGGAAACCTGCGCCTGCCGCGGATACGCGTCCGGCGCTGCTCACTGCGGTCATTGATACCTCCCCTGCAGCCGCCATGACGTCCGGCGCATCTGCGTCTTCGATCCCGTCTCAGCCCTTGCGGCCGCCGTCAGGCAGCTGCGCCGCACATTCCCTCGATGCGCCGGGACCAACCACGCGCATTCCGGAAATGTTAACCCCCAATACGATCGGATATGCCAAGTCGTGCAGCCTGAACTGGACGCAGGCCGGCCGCTGTCCGCCGATGTACCCCACATCCAGGCACGACTTCACCTCCGCAACCCGCCGGAGATTATCAATTCGCGCAGAATGGAAAATAGGTGTCGATAGGCAAATGGTAGATATCAAGCAGCATCTAGCGCGTACGCGGCGCTGCAGCATTTGAAATATCTATCGTCCCATTCGCCTTCTCGATCAGGAAAACGATCCGGACATCGCTTCGTTCGGTGATCTCGACCTTGTCGCCGGTCTCCTGGATCAGGGCCGGGATATCGATCACCGAAAGCGGATCGGTGCAGTGCACTTCGAGGAAATCTCCCGCCGTCACGCTCCTGAGGGCCTTGCGCGTCTTCAGCGCGGGCAGTGGGCACTTCAGCCCGGTGAGATCGAGTTTGGTCGTCGTCATGGCGCGACCATGGCGAAGCGGCTGCGCATCGTCAACGGCGGCGCCCTCCCCACCCTGTTCAGCTTTCGGCCGCGGCGACGCAAGTACTTCGTCGACCGAAATTGCCGAACGCAGCATCAATTCGGCCACGTCCTCGATGTCGTCGAGGTGCGCGACCGGCAGCGTGGTTTCGACCGCGACGTCACTGGCGATCCCGACCACGCGCGGATCGTCCGGGAACAGCAGCGGCTTGCCGTTGGCGGCGCGATACACCTCGATCTTGCTGACCGGCTCGCGCTTGAATCCCTCGACCACCACCAGGTCGACGGGGGCCATCTTGGCGAGCAATTCCGGCAGCCGCGGCTCGTTGGCGCCGCGCAGCTCATGCATCAGCGCCCAGCGCCGGGTCGAGGACACCAGCACCTCGGTCGCGCCGGCCTGCCGGTGCACCCAGGAGTCCTTGCCGGGCACGTCGACATCGAATTCGTGATGGGCGTGCTTGATCACGGAGACGCGCAGGGCCCGGCCCAGCAGAAAGGGGATTACCCGCGACAGCAGGGTGGTCTTTCCGGCACCGCTCCACCCCGCGAGGCCAATCACTTTCATCCGCGTCTCCGAAGCCATCTAGCGTCCAATGCTGCTTATATCAGCGCTGAAGCAATGTCATGCCAGCCTTGCCGGCGGGATTTGGCCGGGTCACGCAGGGCCGATCGGTCCAACGGATATACCTCGAAGTTTCCACTGCGCGGGGCGGCCGGAACGCGATAAATTGCATCATCGGAGACCACCTATGCCCCGCTCGCCTTCGATCGTGCCGCATCAAGTCGACCACGACACCTATCTGGTGCTGAACGATTTCGGCCGGCTTGGCCGTGCCTGGTGCGAAACCGACCAAGAAGGCGCCGACCGGAAGACGCTGATCCGGCGTCTGCTGGATGACCAGTACAGCCATCCGGTCCGCATCGTGGCCTTCAACACCAACGAGGGATGGTCCCGCGACGTGACGACCGATATTGCCGACGAGCTTCGGCGGCGTATCGTCGAATACGATGAGGTCCCACGCTCCGTGATGGAGTTCGTGGAGACCGCCTTGCGGCACTGAGCTGGATCGCGAAGCTGCGTCCCCACCCACATCTGTCATCGCCCGGCTCGACCGGGCGGTCCAGCACGCTGCAACCTCTCGGCTCAAGTACTGCTGCCTCCGGAATACTGGATCACCCGCTTTCGCGGGTGATGACAGCGCGTTGTTTGACATCTTGAATCGAGAACCATCCTCATCGTCGTCCCTGCGAAAGCAGGGACCCATAACCACAAATGGTCGTTGCTGAACGAGGTTGGAACGACGAGTCCCGACAACAGCATCCGCCGCGGCGTATGGGTCCCTGCTTTCGCAGGGACGACAGGGTGATTGTGGCAATCGCGAGCCATACACATGCTCGCACCAACGACGACCGTCTACGCCGGCCTGAACCCCGCCGCCGTCAGCGCAGTGCGGCCCTCCTGCGACGCCAGCGCTTCGAGAAAGGCCTGCACTGCGGGCCGTTGCTTGCGCGCCGTCACCAGTGCGAAGTCATAATGCTCCTCGGCAAGCGGAATGAAGCCGAGGCCGGAGGCGTTCGCGACCGGCGCGATCGTCATGCCCCAGTCGGCGCGATGCTGCGCCACCGCGGCCGCGACCGCATTATGCGAGCGCGGCTGATTCCAGTAGCCGTCGGGCCGATGGCCTGCGAGCAAGCGGTCGATCAGGATGCGGGTGCCGGCGCCCTGATTGCGGTTGACCATAATGCAGGCGGGATCGGCGAGCGCTGCGCGCACCGCCTGCTCGGCGCTCAAGCCGACAAAACGCGTATCGTCCTTGCGGAACACGATGCCCTGCATGCGCCGCCAGCCCGGCACGAGCTCGAGGCCCTCAGTGAGATACGGCGTGTTGTAGGTCTCGGTCTTGTCGTCGAACAGATGGATCGGGGCGAGATCGCATTCGCCGCGCTTGGCGGCCGCGAGCCCGCCCAGGCTGCCGACCGCGATCGAACGCACCACGAGCCCGGCATGCGCCAGCGGCGCGGTGACGAGATCGAGCCCGGTGCAGTGGCTGCCGACAATGACGAGATCCGGCACCCGCACATGCGGCGTGAACAGCGTCACCTCTGCCTCGCCGCCGGCCGGCAGCTGATCGGCCAGCGCCTCGATCTTCAGGAAACCGTCGGCCTGCGCGAACGAGGTGATCGCGCCCGAGCCCTTGCCGCTCGGATAGGCGATCAGGCCGTCGGCGCCTTCGACCAGCGACACCATCACGAACTCGGTACGCCCGAGCTCGGAGGCGATGCGCACCGGCACCTTCGCCGCGACCTTGGCATCGGAGCGCGGCGGCAAGCCGGCCATTCGCCGCAGCACCGGCACGATCATGTCGTGGAAGGTGAACATCGCCGAGGTCGGAAACCCCGGCAGGATCACCACCGGCTTGCCGTCGCAGACCGCAAGGCACAGCGGCTTGCCCGGCTTCAGCGCCACGCCATGCGCGATGATCCCGGGCTTGCCGAGCCTTCCGATGATCCGGTGCGAGACGTCGCCTGCGCCCTTGGAGGTGCCGCCCGACAGCACTAGCATGTCGCTGTCCGCCAGCGCCTTGCGCATCGCGGCGTCCAGCATCGCCTCATTGTCGGCGATTGCGCCGAGGAACGCCGCGTCACCACCGTTCTCGGCAATCGCCGCCGTGACGATCGCGCCATTGGTGTCGTAGATCGCGGCTGACCGCAGCGCCTCGCCCGGCTGCACCAGTTCGTCGCCGGTCGACAGGATCGCAACGCGCGGGCGGCGCGTCACCAGGACCTCGGCGATGCCGCAGGCCGCGAGCATGCCGATCTCGCGCGAGCCGATGATCGTTCCCGCACGCAGCAGCGCCTCGCCGCGCGCGATGTCGGAGCCGGCATAGGACACGAACTGCCCGGGCGACGCCGCGCGCCGGACCTCGATCGCGCCGTTGCCGTCCCCTTGGCCGGCGGGTTGGGTGTGCTCGACCATCACGATCGCATCCGCACCGCGCGGCACCGGGCCGCCGGTCGCGATCGCGGTCGCGGTGCCCGGGAGCACCGGCCGGGTCGGCGCGATGCCGCAGGCGATGGTCTCGTCGGTCAGCGCGAGTTGCACCGGCGCACCCTCGCTTGCTCGTGCAAGATCGGCCGAGCGCACGGCAAAGCCGTCGACATTGGAGCGATCGAACGGCGGCACGTCGATCGGCGCCACCACGTCCTCGGCCAGCGCACGGCCGAGCGCATCGGCGAGCAGCCGCGTCTCGGACGGCAATTGACGCGGAAACAGCGCCGCCTCGAAGCGCGCGATCGCCTCCTCGCGCGACAGGATGGTCAGGAACTGGTCCTGCTCGACGGACGGGTTGGCTTTCGGCGTGAAAATGCGGGTCATCTCGGGAACTCACTCCCGCAACATATAGACATCGACCACCGTGCCCGCAGCGAAGCCCTCCGTACCGCCGGGCACGATCAGCAGGCCTTCGGCCCGCGCGATGGCGTCGAGCGACAGATCGGCGATCGCAAGCACGGACCAGGAACTCTGCTGACGCGTCAGCAGCACGACCTCGGCAATGCCGACGCCGGAAGCGATCTTGCGTTCCAGTGGCAGCGCCAGCGTTTTGCGCGGCCGCCGGCCCGACAGACGATCGAGCACCGGACGCGCAATCGCCCACCAGGCCGCGAAAGCCTGATCCGGCGCGCCCGGCAGGGCTATGACCGGCGTTGCATCGATCCGACCAACCGCCGCAGTGCGACCTGGTTGCAGGGCGATGCCGTATGCGATCAGCGTGCCGCGCGATGCCAGCGCATTCACCGTCGCATCGGTATGACCGACACCGGTGCCCCCGATCGTGACGATCAGATCGCAGCCATCCGCATCGAGTGCGCCAGCAATCGCCGCCATATCCGGCGCTGCCTCGATGCAGACAATCTCAGCGCCCGCAAGCTGCGCCGTGTCTGCGATTAGCTGCGCGGACAGCCCACCGTTGCAGATGTTGACAATGCGAAGCCGCGGCCGCCGGACGTGCAGCAGTTCCAGCCCGGCGGCCCGCGCGAGCAGGAGGTCGCGCGGCAGCAGCGGCTCTCCCGCCGGCATCACCACACGGCCGATAGCAATGTCGCTGCCGGCGCGACGGACGCCCTGCCCCGGGACCGCTTCGGCGAGCACCTGCGCAAGCGGACCGGACATGTCGACCGCGTCGGCATCGACCACGCAATCGGTGCCATCAGGCATCGCCGCGCCGGCTGCCACCCAGACCGGGCGTTCGGCCAGAGGCAGCGGCGCATAGGAGGACGCACCGACCAGGTCATGGGCACGCATCGCCCAGCCGTCGCAGATAGCGACATCGTGCGGCGGATAGGTGCGCAAGGCCGGCATCTCGGCCGCAATGCAGCGCAGGGCCTCGCCCGGCGGCAGCTCGATCGGCTCGACGGGGGCGAGCTCGCGCAGCATGGCGGCCAGCGCCGCATCGAGCGGGGTGAGCGAAGCCGGGAGGCGCTGGGCGGTGACCATGGCCCGCTATGGACTGAATCGGCCCCGAAAGAAACCGGCTCGGGCCGTGCCGGGCACCGCCATTAGACCGATGGCGCGTTGACGTGGCCCCCGAAATAGTTGCAAAAGAAACCAATATCACCGGGTTCCAGAGATCCGGCACAACCATAATGGCCAATGCGCCAGATCAGGAGGGAGACAGAATGAACGCGAAAGGACTAGCCATGTTCGGGACGCTCGCAGCCGCGCTGCTGGCCTCCTCGACCGTCTCGGCGCAGGTATCCGACGACATCGTAAAGATCGGCGTGCTGACCGATATGAACGGCCCGGCTTCGACGCCGACCGGACAGGGCTCGGTCACCGCCGCGCAGATGGCGGTCGACGATTTCGGCGGCAAGGTGCTCGGCAAGCCTGTTACGGTGATCGTCGGCGATCACCAGCTCAAGCCCGACATTGGCGCGACCATCGCGCGGCGCTGGTATGACGTCGATCAGGTCGACCTCATCGTCGACGTGCCGGTCTCGGCGGTCGGTCTCGCGGTGCAGAACATCGCCAACGAGAAGAAGAAGCTGTTCATCACGCACTCGACCGGCGCGACCGATTTCCATGGCAAGTTCTGCTCGCCCTACGCGATGCAGTGGGTGTTCGACACCCGCGCGCTCGCAGTCGGCACCGCGCAGGAGGTGGTGAAGCGCGGCGGCGACAGCTGGTTCTTCATCACCGACGACTATGCGTTCGGCCATTCGCTGGAGAAGGACGCCTCGGCGATCGTGACCAAGAACGGCGGCAAGGTGCTCGGCGCGGTGCGGCCGCCGTTTGCGACGCCCGATTTGTCGTCCTTCATCCTGCAGGCGCAGGCCTCGAAGGCGAAGATCATCGGCATTGCCGGCGGACCGCCGAACAACACCAACGAGATCAAGACCGCCGCCGAGTTCGGTGTCTTCGCCGGCGGGCAGCAGATGGCCGCGCTGCTGGCCTTGATCACCGACGTGCACTCGATCGGGCTGTCGGCCGCGCAGGGCCTGTTGCTGACCACCTCGTTCTACTGGGACATGGACGACAAGACCCGGGAGTGGTCGAAGCGCTACTTCGCCAAGATGAACCGGATGCCGACGATGTGGCAGGCCGGCGTCTACTCCTCGGTGACCGCCTATCTGAACGCGATCAAGGACAGCGGCACCGACGATCCGCTCAAGGTCGCGGCCAAGATGCGCGAGAAGCCGGTCGAGGACTTCTTCTCCCGCAACGGCAAGCTGCGCGAGGACAACCTGATGGTGCACGATCTCTGGCTGGTCCAGGTCAAGACGCCGGCCGAGTCGAAGTATCCGTGGGACTACTACAAGATCCTGGCCAAGATCTCGGGCGAGGATGCGTTCGGACCACCGGACCCGGCATGTTCGATGGTGAAGAAGTAACTGCGCAGGAGTTGTTTCGGGGCGCGGGTGCTAATGCATCGCCCCGGAATGACCTTTGGACGTAGGCGCGATGGCGCGTCTACGCAAAGGTCACTTCGCCACCCCGATCTCGCGGAAATATCTGAGCACGCCGGGGTGGATCAAACTGATATCGGGCGCGGCGGCGACGGTGTTCGCAGCCGTGGTCTCGCAAGCCTGGGCGAGCTTCTTGCAGAAATCGGCCTCGACGCCATGCAGCGTCTTCGCCAGCCGGTAGGCGACATCCTCGGGCAGGCTCTCGCGCACCAGGATGTAACTCCAGGAGCCGACCGAGGAAATCGCCGTCGTCTGCTTCGGATAGCTGCCGGCGGGAATCGTCAGCGGCTTCAGGAAAGTGTGCTTGGCCCGGATGCGCGCAATCTCGTCCGCGGTCGGGGCGATGAAGCGCGCGCCGGTCGCGCTCTCGGCCATCTTGGTGAAGCCGGGCCAGCCGATGCCGGCGCCCCACAGCGCCGCGGCGCGGCCATCCTCGACCATCGCGGGTCCGTCGCCGGCGCGATCGAGATAGATCGACTTGAAATCCTCGTCCTGCTTCAGCCCGATGCCGTCGAGGATATAGCGCGACAGGATCGGCAGGCCGGAGCCCTTGGCGCCGAATGCGACGGACTGGCCGACCAGGTCCTGGATCGTCTTGTAGGGACTGTCGGCGCGCACCACGAACATGCCCGGGCTCGAATACATCGCGGTGAGAATCTTCAGCTTCGTGGCCTTCGGCCGGCCGATGCCCATGAAGGCCTCATAGGACGGCTCGCCCGCAACGGTCGCGATGTCGACGCTGCCGGCCTCGAGCAGCGGAATGTTCTCGTTGGAGCCCTTGGTGTTGCGTGGCTCGATCGACAGCGTCGGGTCGGCTGCGTTCATGACCTCGGCAAGCGCATTACCATAGAGCGGAAAGCCGCCGCCGGGCGTCGCCGTGGCGAAACTGATCGTGGTTTTGGAAATGGTCTTGCCCCCCTCTTGCGCCGCCGCGCCACCCGCGAGCAGCAGCGCGCCGGCGCAAATCATAACAGCGAATTTCATCCCGAGCCTCAAGCATTGCACGTGAGCCCGACTATCGTCGCACGGGCGAGGTCGTAGGCAAAGCGAGCGTTTTGTGAAACCATGACGGCAACAGTCACAAGAAAATGACGGGAGAGACGATGTTCCGGTTCGCGCGTGCTGCGTTGCTTGGTTTGATTTGTTGCATTGCCTCGGTCGCCCCTTCGTCCGCGTCCGACTATCCGAACCGGCCGGTGCGCTGGCTGATCGGCTTTGCCGCCGGCGGCCCGGTCGACATCGTCGCCCGCATCATGAGCCAGTGGCTGTCGGATCATTTCGGCCAGCAATTCGTGGTCGAGAACCGCGCCGGCTCCGGCGGCAACATCGCAGCCGCCGCGGCGATCAACTCGCAGGCGGACGGCTACACGCTATCGTTCGTCGCGCCCAATAACGCGATCTCGACCTCGCTCTACAAGAAGCTGCCCTACGACTTCCTGCGCGACACCACCCCGGTCGCCAGCATCATGCAGCTCACCAACATGCTGGTGGTCTCGAACGCGATGCCGGTGAAGACCGTTCAGGAGTTCATCGACTACTGCAAGGCCAACCCGGGCAAGATCGCCTACGCCTCGTCCGGCAACGGCACCTCGGTGCACATGTCGGCCGAGCTGTTCAAGGCGATGACCAAGTGCGACATGCAGCACGTGCTACCGGGGATCGGCGATCGCCTTCCCTGACATCATCTCCAACAAGGTGCAGCTGATCTTCGACAATCTGCCGTCGGCGCTCGAGCAGTCGCGCGGCGGCAGCGTCCGCGCCCTCGGCGTGACCTCGCCGCAGCGCTGGCCCGGCGTGCCCGATGTGCCCGCGATCGCCGAAACCGTGCCGGGGTTCGAGGCGGTCGGCTTCTACGGCATCTCGGCGCCGAAGGGCACGCCGCCGGAGATTGTCGACACGCTCAACAAGGCGGTCGGCGAGGCCCTGAAGGACCCCAAGCTCGTGGCGCGGCTCGCCGAGGTCGGCGGCATCCCGAAACCGATGACCCCGGCGGAATTCGGCAAACTGGTAGCCGACGAGACCGAGAAATGGCGCAAGGTCGTGGAGTTCGCCGGCGTCTCGGTGGACTGAGGCGTCGACGGCCACCATGGGCGGATCGGGGACGGCATTGCCGAAACCCTATGCACCCTGTAAACGGAGCCCGCACCGTTGCCGGCCGCCCCCGCGGCCCGCAAGGCGGCGGGGCCTGTAGCTCAATGGTTAGAGCCGGCCGCTCATAACGGTCTGGTTGCAGGTTCGAGTCCTGCCGGGCCCACCATGCAGCTATTCGCGCGTTGATTTGACATTGTTATTTCCCCGTTTTGTCTCATCTCCGGTATTTGGCCCTTTGGGTGAGACACTTTTCCGCTTCCTATGCTCATCAAGACGCGTGAAGGCATTGTCCACCATCACGCGCTTGTTCGCTTCTCGAATGTAGATTTCGGCGGTTTCCAGCTTTGACCAGCCGAACAGCGCGCAGAGCTCCGGCGCGCCGGCTCCGCTCTCTGCCATCGCGACGGCGCTGGCCTTACGCAAGCCGTGAGCACTGCACAGAGGAAGGCCCGCAGCATCACACCACTCGCGCATCTTGTTGCCGAAGCCGGCAATCGTGAACGGACGGCCAAGCTCGTTGACCAGATAGGTTAGATCTCCCGTTGGAGTCGAAGCCAACGCAAGCTTCAACTCCGCTGTAAATCTCGCGACGATCGTCTTGCGTGTCTTGACCCGCTTGCGGCCCTTCCATGCGACAAACTCCAGGTATCCATCGACTTCGTGCTGACGACCGATGCGGCATGCGTCTGAGCGACGCGCTCCGATATTGAGCATGATCTCGAGCGCGAGCCGAGCTTTCGTGCCTATCTTGTGGTGGTCCCGGAACGCCGCCACTTCCGCATTGGTCCACGTGTGCCAACCCACGGTTTCGTTGATCTTCTCGACGCCGACTGCCGGATTGATCTTGGCGAGCTTTTTGCGGACTGCCCACTTGAACAATGAGCGCAGATATTTCACCAGCTTGTCGGCGGCGCCTGGCTTTTCGCGGCGCTTGTCTCTGCTGCGCTCGACATCCTCGGTGCGGTAGGCATCATAAGGTAGGTCGCCGGCAGTCTTGCAAAAACGATTCAGCACGCCACGCTTGTCGTTCTGGGTCAGGATATCGAAATGTTTGAACTCGTCAGATCGATAGTACTGGTCAACGAGCCAGTAGAACGTCCTCTCGCGGGGCAAGCCCGGCATCGCACGCGCGCCGCTTTCGATATCGGCGAGCGCCCTGCGATATGCAGCCATGAACGCATCCGTGATAGTGCCTGTCTCATCCTCGAAGATCTCGCGTATCCTGATTTTCGGCTGCCCTGGCTTTCGGACATAGTACCGAACATTTCCGTTTGGGTCCGGATCGAAGACGCAATATCTCAGGCGTGTCTTGATCATGCGACCACACCGTCAAACGGATTTTGTTTCGGTGACCCATCTGCATCGCGCAAGTCGCACCAAGCTTGCCGAAGTTCATCTGTGTCCCATAGAACAACACCGCCGATCTTACGCCCTTTCGGCATAAAGCCCCGCTCGATCCACTGATCGAACAGCGTTGGAGAGATTGAGAACGCGGTAGCGGCCTCGTCGCGACGCAGTGCAAGCCTTGGAAGGGTTATTGCTCTCGCCGAGGCGCTCAGATTTATGATCCTTGTCTCTTCGCTATCGCGCCGCGCGGCGCCGCTGGTCATGCGCAGCCCTCCTCAATAGATGAGCGAGCCCGTCGATCCATGAGGCACTTTTCCCTCATGCGTTCGATACCAGCCAATGTCACGTAGGTTTTGTTCGCTGTTTTCTCGCACTCAAGCCGGCCACGCCGGATCTCAACGCGAAGGCCGCTGACGGTCATTGACCCGTCAGGGTAAGCGAGCTGTGCGGCCACCTTGAGCCGCAAAGGAGTGTCCGGCCCGATGGCGGTCGGATCGATTTGGATGTTAGGCGAGTTGCGGCGGAAGCTCGGCGCGGTGCGAGAGCAATCCCTCATCGGTAGCGGTTTCATTCCTTCGCTCCAACATATCGTCCTCTCGATTTGTTGGCGCGACCGGTCGTGACCGATCGTCAGGAAGCGGTTAGCGACTCCGCTCGGAAGCCCGCAATATTGATGATTTGGCGACTTTGTGCAAGTTCGCGCGCCACACGCTTGCCCGCCCCCCCCTTCCCCCTGTGGAAAAAGCCTCCGGCGAAGCTCCCAAACCCTCGCAACAAAAAGGGGGCTACGCAACGTGAGGCGCAGCCCCCCCAGGGGGGTATAGGTTCACTTCGGCCGACGACGGCAGTGCCGCGCCGGAAATGACCGAAGGAACGTCTCGTCCTCAGCAAGCGCTTTCTCAACCTGCTTTGGCGTCGCGCTGACCCAATCGTAGGGATTAAGCGCCGCGGCCCGGCGACGTTTCCAATCCAGATCTGCCGCTGTCGGCGCGGGCGTCAGGAGCTGCTCGAGCACGGCCCGGCGCCAGTCTTCAACGAGAGCGAGACGATCGACCACGTCCAAGACGGGAGTATCCGCAGCAAACGCTAGTCCTTGATGGGCGGCGCCGGCCGCGTCATTCATGTCCAACTTTGCGCGGAGGAATCGAACTTTTGCGCCTGCGCGCCGCCATGCGTCTTTGCGGCGCTCGCGGAGATCCTCGTTCAGCCCGATGTTGGAGGAGACACCGCCGGCCAGCGCGTCCAGGTGGGCAGCTTCGTCGACCCGCCGCATGATGTACTCGCCCCGACGCTTCCGATCGGGCGACACGAGGCGAGCGATCGACGCACCGATCGTCTGCTTGGTCGCCGTTGCCGGCGCGCGCCCCTCAGCCTGCGCGGGGAATGCGATGACGTTGTCATGCATGCTCGCCTCCTCCTTGGCCTTGCAGGTGAATGCTGGGTGCCGGCGGCGCCGGCAGACCGGCGAGCGCGCACACCGAGCGCTCGATCGCGCGATCAAAGAGGGCGAGGTTCTCATCATTGTCGCCGATGAAATCGAGCACGCCGCCGGATTCCCGGACAAAGGCCAGAAGCGCCGCCAGACCGAGCAACGTAGCCGGCGGCGTCGAGATTAAATCGAGCAGGCTGGGCCAGAACACTTCATCATGGAAACGGTCCTGGGCGTCCCAGCGCTCGGCGTTGACGCAGACCCCGTTCTCGAGGGCCGCCTCGGCGTCGGCGGTCACCTGCTCAAAGGCCGCCTTGGCCTGGCGGAAGGCATCGATCGCCGCGAAGACGGGATCTAGCTCGCTAGGGCGGCCCGCAAGAGCGCCGAGGCGAGCGATCGACGCACCGATCGTCTGCTTGGTCGCCGTTGCCGGCGCGCGCCCCTCAGCCTGCGCAGGGAATGCGATGACGTTGTCATGCATTGGTGTCTCCCCTGGCGCGAGATGACCCAACGGACGGCGCTGCCAAAGCATTAGCCGCCTCGATTTCATGGGTGCAGCCGAGACCGCATCCACCGCCGCAATTGGGATAGGACGGGCATCGAGCGCCGTAAAACGGCTGCTCGCTCGTTTTCTTGCGGGACGCCGCGGTGGTCTCGGCCACACGTCGGCGATGAGGACTTGAGAGCCGTGTATTCGTGGTTGCTCCGCGCGGGGCGGAAACATCGGCCTGCACTTCAGTGTCGTAGTTCGCGTGGCGCCATGAGGCCGTCTGTCGGTATGCGTGATCCTGATTTGCAAGTCGGTCAAAGCTGCCGAGGGACGGCTCGTTCTCGTCGCCGCTCAGTTCGTCGTCGACGTCCGGCTCACGCCCGTCGTGTTCGTCTTCGCTGTCATGCGTGACGCTATCGGACCATGCGACCTGCGACCCATCGCCATCGCGCCTCCGATCCGGCCAATAGTCGCCTTCCGGGGCGGCCGGATGGCACTCGATGGACCCGAGCGACGGCTCACCGTCCTGGCCGGCTGCCCAGGTGGATTGGTCGAGCTGCCGGCGCCCGCCGACGCTGCCGAGCTCGGGCTCGTCGTCGCCGTTCGGTTCCAGATCGGGATCGCCGTCGAGCTGATCCAGGAAAGCGAGCAGACGATCGATCTCGTCCTGAGCCTCTTTGCGGAGCCGCCCCATCGCCTGGAACAACTCTTCGGGGGAGACGCCTGTCGGTAGATAGAGCGCGACTGGCCCAGCAGCGGCGGCCGCCTGTGGGGCTGGCGCGGTCAGGATGGACGCCATGGCCGGGATGGCGGGCGCCGCGCCTAGGGGCTCGTGCCGGCCAGGGACGGGTGCTTGGACGGCGGCAATGGCAGCCGGCGTGATGGTGCGTGTGGAAGTGCGTCGTCGCACCGCGCGAGGCGGAAACATGGGCCTTTCAAGTGACATAGGTGGATACTCGCGGTTTAAACCGGCTTCTGAAGGCCGGGCGCCAGCGGCAGGCTGGCACCGGGAGTTTCAGAACACGTCCGCGAGAACGTGCGCCATGGCCTTTCCCCGAAGGGTATTGCATAGCCGCGGCACTCCCGGCATAGTGAGCCGGTCGCCGCCCACGGCAAATGGGCGCGTCATAATTTCGGCGGACAAGGAAGCCCGGCAAGGCTCTTGGCCCGCCTATCGCGGAATGATGCGCATATTCCCCGGCAAGGGACCGCATCGGGAGTTCTGAAGCTCCGCGGACATTTTCACCTGATTTGATGGCGCCATGCAAGCCCCCCTCCGGGGCGGCTTTCGCGCGCCTGTTATTGTCGGGGATGGACGCTAATTGCCCCCTTTTCCATTTCGCTCGGATTGCTGCAGGCTCCCCACGCTCACCGGTGTCTCGTCATCAAAGGAGCCACGCAGAGGATGCCAAGCGCGATTGAATGGTCGGCGGCAGAAGACGAGATCGTCAGAACGAACTCGATCAAGGGCGCCGAAGCGCTGCTGCCTTGGAGAACCGTGCCGGCCATAAAGCATAGGCGACGCATCGTTAAGCCGACATGTCCTCCAGCGAGCGACCAAAAAAGGTGGAAGCCTCACGAGGATGAAATCGTTAGGACGAACTCCATCAAAGGCGCTGCTCGATTGTTGCTCGTTCGCAGCGACGCTGCAATCAAGCAACGACGCCATCAGCTTGGTGCAATTGTCCACCGGCAAAAATGGACAAAGAACGAGGATCGGCGCCTCCGAAAGAACGCATCTCTGCCAGTAAAAAAGCTCGCGAAGCTATTCAAAAACCGAACACCCGCAGCTCTTCAAACGCGAAGGACCAGATTGGGCTGCCAGGGCTTTCACAGAGAGGCAACACCGTGGAAGCAGAGCGAGATCAGACTGCTTCGCCAAATATTCTCTACCTCCGGGCGTGCCGATCTAGCCCGGGCATTTGATCATTCGCTTAGCAGCATTCTAGCCACCGCCTTCAGGCTCGGCCTCCGAAAAACCAAGAGGTTCAACTTGGCAGATATCCACGACCAGATCCGCTGCCGAGCTCGAGAGGACGGCATCAGCTTGACGATGCTAGCCGCAGAATCTGGTTGCGGAATGCACTTTCTAAGGCCGCTAGCGCACGCCACTTGCGATTATAACAGGGCTGCCGCCGCTATCGCTTTCTTCGGCGGCCGCATGGTAATCGATTGGCAAGACGAATAGCCGAATCGCCATCCATCCTGGCGGTTGATCATGGCGGCGGCGGGAGCCTCGGAGGTGGCTGTTCCGGTATCTGGTCAGCACCGGGACCGGGATCGAGCGTCACCTTGAATGGCTGAAACTGGTTGCCCCAGTTGTCGGTCTGCGCGTGGTCCTTATTGCTGTCCAGCTCGATCCTGACTTTGAACCGGCCTTGGGTGCTCTCCGTGATGCCGAGCGAGACACTGTCGTCCGGCGTAGGGCGCTGCTCGCCGTCCTGGTGAATGTCCCAAAGTTGATCGAGCTTTGTGATCTTGCCGCGCGCTCTTGAAAACACCGAAATTTGGATCAGACCGAAACCGTTCGTGGTCACCTGATTGTTGGATGGATGGTTCGGACCCGTGTCGGTATCCGCTATCAGTCCGCCAATGTCGACAGTGACGGCATCTTCGCCGGTCGGCACTCTCATCAGATACTGAGTGGCGACCACGATACTTTTCCCGAAGTCAATGGGTGCAGTATCGTCTTCGACTGGAATGCCCACCGTGTTGCAAACGCCGTCAACGCACGTCGTCAGACCATAACCGTGATAAGGTCCATCCTCGTAAGCCTGTACCGCACTCACGCTGCCATCAGAATAGTCATTGAACCAGACCATGCACTGCCCCGGACCATCGGTGCTGTTGTTGAAATCAGGCGGCGCATAGGTATCCAGAAGTTTGGCACCCTTTCCTTGGACTACGTCAGCAGAAATCGATGGCGATCCGATACCCGGCGACGGGCCGTAGGGACCGGACGAGAATGATTGATTGCCCGCGCTGAGCGTCACGACGATATAGAGCGTCGTGAACTTGACGTTGATGATGTTCTGCCGTGGGTCGAGCCGATATGGCGGATTGATCCCGGTCGAGCCGACCACATCGAACTTTGCCGGCGCACTTTCGTCGATCAGATATTGATTGAGCAGCTTCACCTGATTGCGGCGGGCCGAAACGTCACCCTGATTTCCGCTGCCCTTCAGATAGGTGACGATCTCGTGCTCGACATATTGCGACTCGTCTTTGCTCGAGTCATCCCGCGTATATCGATCACCAGGCACAACGTAGGCCTTGAGCGACGGATCGCCGTCGAACGCGGCCGATGCCGCATCGTCAATGTTGGTGTCGTAGTGATAGATCCGCCGCGCTTCGACGATCCGAGCCTGGTTCTCGGACACGCTGGTGTAGTGTCCAACGTGCCCGATGTTATCCGAAGTCGCGTCGGCATCGGCGCCGCCGGTCAGGCGGCTTTTCATACTCTTGATGACCGGGATCGGTATCCATTCTTCGGGGTCATTCACGTTGCCGGCGGTCGGGTCGCAGACCTTGACGATCTCCGTCTTGCGCGCCGGATTGCCGTCCGGTTCGTAATCGTCGGCTGCAGGGTCGTCCTGCCACAGCAGTTTATCCTGGTAGCCTTGGCGCCATCCCTTCGCCGTCTGCGTCTTGCCCTTCGCTATGTCGATGCGCTCGACATCAGCCCAGATGTGCGGAAGCACATCACCCTTCTTGTTCGTGCCAAGAATGCGAATGACGTGCGTCTTGCGAGTATCTGGAGCATTGGTCATTGGGCAAAAAGCTATACTTCGATTATCTCGATCCAGGCGGATGGTTTGCCCTCCGCCCGAAGTACTGCTTCTCGCGCTTCAAAGCGGGCGAGCATTTCCGGGGTCATCTCGATCGTGAGAGGCTCATCGGCGGAAATGCCGAGCCGCGCTCGCTCGACTTCAAAGATAGCATCGATGGCATCATCCGCGTCAGGCGTCGTCGTCATCGCCAACCTCCTTAAAGCCGTACACATCATCATCCGGCGAGTGGATAATGACAGCTGCACAAGGCCATGGAATAAACACGTAACGACCGTCGCGGACGAGGCCAATTCCGCCCGCAGACCTCACGGACTCCAGCGCGCCGAAGACGTCACCGTTATTGACGGTCCAGCGAATTGTGAGATGTTCGCGCACTCCCGCCGCAACGAATTCGGGGCTGCATAACGTGATGCACATGGGCCCGTCGAATTTCCCTTCGCGGTCCTTCTCTTTCTGGTAATCAGCGAGACTTACAACTGACATTTGAGAATTCCTCCCGATCGCGGTCCATTATTTATACCACGACGGGGCGTCGCCAGTTCGTTTGAACGATCGAGATATAGCGGCCTTGTGCAATAGGTCGAGCACTCCATCGGGCGTAGCTCTCAATCCCTCGATAGACTCGCCGTTGTGCAGGTTGATCGTCACGGGATGCAGCGATTCGGCTTTGCCGGAACCGGGCCCCAGGTCTTTGGCCGCGCCCGACAGGATCGATGACCCGCTTCTCATCGGTGATTCATGATCCAGCACCGAGCCGTAATCGACGTGTCCGCCGCCGGCAAAACCAGCGATCATGCCAACGAGGCCGCCTTCGGCATATCCGCTGCCATCGTCCGTGTCCGGATCGTAGCCGAAGCGGCCAATGAAATCGCTCTTGTGTCTCTTGACCGGAGATTTTTGGTTCATCGCCGCCATAGACTGCGCAATTCCCTGCCTGATGATCGGATCATTCAGAAGGGGATCGCCAGGCAACCGCAACACGCCATCGACATAAGCACCGCCTGTGGACGGATCGTAGAGGATTTCATGCTCATTGGACGCGATCGTCCGGGTCACTTCGCCGCCATCGGCAAACTTTCCGGAATTCAGCCGATCCATCCAGTCGACGCCCATCTTCTTGACGGTCGAGGCCTTCACAACATATTCGCCGTCGGACAGCTTCGCGTCGATGGAATCGCTGGTCGACGTACCAGGACCGCGCACATGGCCACCGGTATCCAGCGCAACATATCCGCCGCTTGCGCCGCGGACGCCGATCGTGTCGACGTCGCCATCGACACGCGTGTTTGGCGGATTGATCTTGTTCACCAGGGCAGCGATGGCAGTCAGAATCTGCTGTAGAACGCCAGTCTGCGCCTGGCTGGTCTGTGAGGCGTCGGCGCTGGCTTGCTGGAAGACCTGGCCGAGCGAGGCGAGCGCGTTCGATCCGGCGTCGGAATGCTCCGTTGGCTGCAACCTTTGAGAGGGTGCGATCGGCTGCTCATGATCCGGCGGTGTCGGTTGCGGCGGAGCGACGGGCCAACCGTAGGCTGGATTCGGATCGAAAAAGCCGGGGACCGTTGATGGTGGTACTACTGCCGGTGGAGGAGATTCAACGGGAACGGCCGCTCCCCTATTCGTCTCTCCCAGAAATGGCTTCTGCTGTTGGTAGATCGCATCCGGCCGGCCTGCGGCATCTCTCATGTCCTGCAGCGCCTCGATCGGCGTTTTTCGAAGCGCCTGCGGCCCGTCATGCAGGAACTTCATCACCCGCATGGCATTGCTGTCATCGAATCTCTTGTCGGACTCGCCGGTCAGCAAGGTTTTCCCGAGATCGAGGACGTCAGGCTTGTTGTGTTCGGCGCGTTCGGCCGGGCTCACCGGTCCAATGAATTTGCCGCCGCCTGGCTCGTAGTCGCGCGGATGGACGATCTGGTCAAAATGCTCCGCAGCACCATCGATGGAATGCGCGAGTTTATCGATCAGTCCGGTCAGACCGAGGCTGTCGCCACCCATCGCCTCACCGAGACGTTTCGCTGACGCCTCCAGGCCTTCGAAGGCTTCCATGACACCGCGAGCCGCGGCCGCGTCGTCGAGCGCCCGCGGGGCCTGTTTTGCGATCTGGCCGAAGACGTTCCCCGAAAAGCGGTCGACGAGTGGAAGCTGGCTGTTCGTCCTCGCGAGATATGCCGACAGATCCGGTGCATTACCGAAGCGCTGGAGCGGATTGAATGAATCGGAAACCGATTTCGCGACGAGATCAGCGGCATGAGGCAGCACGGAATGCAGACGGTCGACAGCGCCAGCGGAAATTGAGTTGTTTCCAGTCACATCAGTCAAGAATTGATCGACGTTTTTCGCGATCTCGTCGCCCGACGATAGATCACGCCTGCCCTCGGCGAACAGTGCGTTGAACGCTCCGGTCAAGTCCTTTTGTGACGGAATGTTTGCCGCAGGCCCATAGCGCAACTTCTCCTGCCCCAACTGCTTCTGCCTGTACTGCAGAAGTCTTTCCATGCTGGGACCGATCGTCTCGGTGCTGGTTCCGAGCGCCTTAGCCTGCTTGGCGAGATCCTCAAAACCGCCTTCGCCTGCGCCAAGTGCTTTTAAGCGCGATTGAGTCTTCTGCGATTGCTCGCCGATCTTCCCAAGGCTGACCAGCACACTGCCGGCGAGCGCTGCGCCGAATGGCACGAGGCCGGCCCCTGCCAGCCGGGCGAACGTGGCGAAATTGCCGAGCTCAATTCCGGCCGATTCCGCGATCGGGTGCAGGGTGTGCAGGGTCTCCTTTAACTTCTCTCCTGCCTCCCGCGCGCCCTCGATGGCCTCGGCGTGGGCATCGCTGCCGAATCCCGTACCGCCGGTGTATTCCTTTAATTTCTTGAAGGCGTCCTGGCCGGTGTCACCGATCTTCCGCAGCTTGCCGGCGACTTCGTCGGCGCCATCGAGTGAAATGCGTTGCTTGATGTCGGCCATGCTCTATTCCTTCGACAATTCGGCAATGATTTTCCCAACCTTCTTGACCTCGCCGCGGGCCGCCAGAGCCATGATGCTGAGAAGATCGGCCTTCCGTTGCTTTAGCGCCGTCATGGTCAGCTGCGCATATGCGTAGGCCTGCGCCGGCGTATATGACCAAACATCCACTGGCGGGTGGCGCCCCTCGCGGATCAAGAACTCGGCGACTCTTGCGAGATCGACGCTGAGCCCTCGGGTGCGCTCGGACTGTGTTGCTGGGAAGCCGCGCCCTTTGCGCCGCGCGCTGCGGCGGCGAGCAGCGCTTGGACGAAAGGGCCGGCGGTCCCACTGAATGTTCGACTCAGGACGCCAGTCAGGAGGTCAGTCTGCTGCGGCAGCTCCCATCCACCGATCGCGCTCGCGATTTCACTATCCCCGTCCTTCCCGACGCCGGCGGCCATGATCTCAATGGCAGCATCGGGAATGGAATTCAGGATCGCTATCGGATCGGGCACGCTGCCGCTCTTATCCAAGAAGGTGAGCAGTGTGGGATACTTCGCAATGAAATCCGCGACGCGGTGCATCGAGAGGCCACGGACTTCGACAAGCGCATCATCACCAACCGGGACCGCGATCTTGCTTGGTGCAATGGCCGTGATGTCGACAACGCTATTCATTGATTGAACTCCATTTTTGCTCGTAAATTTCGGCCAGCTGGTCGGCATTCCGCTGAATGATGCGAGTGATGTTGTATCGCTGAGGATCCGTGACGGCTGGAACGCCGACGAACATCGGAATCAAGCGAACCGTCCCGCGGCCGCGGCCGCCCGGGTTGCGACCGCGCTTGAGCAGCCTCAGCGACGGACTCTTTTGGGCTCGCGCGTCGGTTTCGCGCACGACGGCCGCCAGGAGCGGAGCCTTTCCCGGATGGTTGATCGAGTACAGAACGCCGACATTTTTAACGAACTCGCCCGGCCCCATGCGCTTGCCGCCGCGGCCAAGCGGTGCACCATCGAGAGGCAGCCACATCAGCGGCTTGCCGCCGATCGTGGCGCCCTCCTCGAAGACGCTGGCATATTTGACCTTCAATCCGACCACGGCCGCCGGGCGAAGGCTGTCGCCATGGCCAGGATAGACTTTCGCGTACATGGCGTTGCTGAAGCGCTTCGAGAAGCCCGCGAGCTCGCGCTGGCCTTCGGACTTGATCGACGCCGCAACCTCGGTCACAGCGGCAGTCGCAGCACGCGCAAGCTTGCGCGCCTCGACGTCCATCAGCTTGCGGTAGTCGGGCCCCACTTCATATCGAATGCGCATGAGAAGCTTTTCTCTGTTACGGGGCCGCCAGCACGCCTTCAAGAAAGGCGATCGCGGACCCTGACACCGAAACCGCATAGATCTCGCCGGGGGGAACAAAGCCCGCGAGATACCAGGCACCTCCATCGAATAGATCATCCACCGACTTCAGATGTCGCCAAGATTTGCTCCAGATCATCGCACCACCTTGACCACCTGCCTGGCTCGCGCCATCCAGACTGATGCCGGCTCCGGCAATGATGTCATCGCAGAAGCCGACGGTAAGCGGAGCAACTCCGACGTTCTGCACCAAGAGAAAAATCCTCGCCGGATTTTCAGGGAGAACAAGTCCCGACGTACCAGCGAGCAAAGGCCGCGCGCCGGAACTGGAAACCGCAAATCGGGTCGCTCTTCCGGACATCAAGAGAAGTCTTCAACCAAGCCCAACCGCGTGATTTCCACCGATGATGTTGATCTGCGCGACCTCCGGCCTGCGGGCGCGCGTCTCGATCATCATCGCCCTGTCGAGCGCTCGCGTTGTCAGGATCTGCCGCCAAGCTCCGTTATAGGGGTGTCCCTGGCCGCCGATCGAAAGGCCGAGTTCGATGCCATACGGAAAGTCGTCCAGGGGGCGATATGCGATGTCACCATGCGCCAATGCTGCCGCAACGAGCGCCGAAGTCGTCAGGTCCCCTGGTCGCCCGGCTTGTCGCAGGCGCTCGGCGAGGATATCGAGCCAATAGCTCGGCGCACGCTTGGTGTCCGGCCGCGGGATGCGGCGCATCATCGCCAGCGCGGTGAATGCCGCTGTAAATTCGGCAAAGTCGGCATCCTGATAATCAAGCTCGATATCGCGCGGCATCCAACGACGCTGCGGCTTGAGCTGCGGATTGTGGTGCAGCACGATGCCGTAGAGTGTCTCCAGTTGCTTGGTCGACGGAAGCGGGGCCAGCGGCTCGGCGATCTCGGTAATCCTCACCTCGGGATCATGGTGCTGCTGTTGAGCGACTTGCGCGATCGTCGCATCGCCAGCGAGCAATTTGCGCAGCTCGGCGGCCTCGGCCTCGAGCGCAGCCAGGCGCTGCGCGATGACGTTCGATGATGGCATTGTAGACAACCTCCGTGCTTTTAAGCCGCCCTGTTAAGGCTTAACTTAAGGCTTCAAAAACTCAACCTGACTGGAGAACCCAAGCGCTCTGCCGCTCCGCATCCAGCTTTGTTGAGGAAGGACCCCGCAGTCTATGCGGCATCGGAACACCCCGTCATGATGCAGCGGCGCGGAGTTTGACAACGTCGACAAAGCTGCTCAGCTGGATCTCTGCCATGTGGCGCGCCAGGCGAAATGAAATCCAGTTGCCTATGCGCTCGCTGCCTGCGAAGCTCGCGGGTCTCGGCGTCGGTCATGCCTTGATCGATCGCGTCGCCCATCGGCTTTTCTCAGGATCGCGCTTTCGCGCCGGCGGCGAGGATTTGCGCAGCCAGCCCGGTCGGCTTGGGCAGCTTCGGACCGCCAGCGCGAGCAAGCTCACCGGCGGCGAGAATTGCCGAGGCGGTTGCACGGCCGTCCCCAGCCGTGGAATGCGCCAGGTGAGCAAATGCGCTTCTGCCGCTGATGGCCTCGATCAACTTCCGCTTCTCCGCGCGCGTCTCCTTCTTCGTCTTGGCCGCAGGTTGTGCCGCGCGCTTCATGTAGCCGGAGGCGCCGCTCGTCTTCGACTGACTGGGCTGGGCTGACCGCCGACGAGTGCGGGCCAAGTATGAAAAGGCAGTTGGGAGAGGGTTTTTCATTTCTTGCCAGCCTTTCGCGTAGTAACAGCAGGCCCTCGACGCGACGCCGGCGCCGGCGCAACCGCGGCCTCGCCCAGCATTTCCTCCAACACCATCGCTTTGGCGCCGCTGCGCAATAGTTTCTCGGCGAGCGCCATGCTGGCGCGCGGAGACAGTTCGATGTGCGTCGACCTGACCTCGACGATCACGCAACCTGGCATCGGCATTGTTCGAAACAAGGTTCGTCTCCGTGTGCGGAGGGGGCGGCGCTGGCGGTGATCAGCCCGCCAGCGCCCAGTTTCCTGATCATCCCCTCGGTGAAAGGAGGCCCGTGGAAATGACTTCGGATGATCTACATCTGGACCTGTGCACTTCAAAATCTCGTTTGAAGTGCACAGCTTTTCATCGCTTCTCCAGCGTCTTAGCCATGATTTTGTAAAGCTGGCGGGGCCCCGGCATCGGTGCTCCCGAGTTCACGACGGCGAACATTGCGCATCGCACGCGATCACTGAGATTCGGCCCCTTGCTGCGAAGGTCGTGCCGATAGCCGGCCGCCTCGTACCGCCGCAGCGCCACGTGCACATCCCGAACCTTCACAGCGAGCTCATAGGAACCGC
This sequence comes from Bradyrhizobium viridifuturi, assembly GCF_001238275.1. GTDB lineage: Bacteria > Pseudomonadota > Alphaproteobacteria > Rhizobiales > Xanthobacteraceae > Bradyrhizobium > Bradyrhizobium viridifuturi. The sequence continues at coordinate 114,989 of NZ_LGTB01000006.1, read as the reverse complement.
TCGCGGCGTGTCCAAGCGCGTTCACGAGCTCGAGGATCGCGGTGTCGCGCTCACGGCGTGCGGCGGCTCTGGACGGCGGCTCCCCGCCGCGACTTTTCGTCAAACCGAACGCTGCCCCGACGGTGCGCCTTGGGCTCTCCGTCACACGCCTGACCAGCGCGACGTATTCGTGCGCGATCGGCCAGCCGCTCATGAGCAGTTGCTGCTCGAGGTCCTCGCGGCATGGCATCGCCTTACCAGGTCCAGCAGCGGCGCGCATCACCATGGGAGCTTTTCCCGTTCCCCTTCAGTGCAGCGTCGCCGCTGCTGCTTCGTCGCCTTCACTCTGCACGTAGCGCTGCCGCGCATCCTCGAAGGCGCGCCAGTCGCGCCGAAGATCCGCAACGAATCCCTGCCAATCCTGCCCGTGCTTATCAGCGAACTCGGCCTGCCATTTCGGCGGCACGAATTTCCCCGCCTCCATATCGGCGATTGCCAGGTCGAGGAAACGGCTGGCCGTTTGCAGGACTTTGACCACCTGCAGGTGATCGTTCTCTTCGGAGGTTGCCTCGGCGCGGGCCTGACCAGCGTCCTGGCCTTCGCGTAAGCCCTCGGAAAATTCACGCTGGAACGCATCGGAGCCGATCACGCCAAGCTTCTTCATCCGCGCAGTAATGTTCTTGAACTTCGCCACAACCTCTGCAAACGCCAAGAGCGCGCTTTCAGTCATCATCGACGATCTCCTTAGCAAATTGGTATTCGTGGGGTTGCGGCTCTGCCCCTTCATTTTCAACCTCGAGGCGTCGAGCTCTCGCGTCTTCGCTGACGACACCCCGGAATTCGCGCCACCGCTGCCGAACAAATGCGGCAACCGCTGTGAACTCGAGCCCAAACTCGTTGGCGATGCCGCGCGCCAATGTCGATCCGTGGAACGCCTCGATATCGGCCAGGAGCGTCGCGAGCTCGCGGGTGTAAACTCGCGAGACCTCCGCGGCATCGACCCACCGCCCTTCATCGACCGACAGCTTGCGCCGCGCAGCCTCAGCGTCGAACTCGGCGCGATCGGCATCCGCCTTGGCGCGCCGCGCCAGGTCGCGTTCGCGATCAGACTGAGCCTCGTTGCCAACCGGCGCAGTAATTCGCTTTGACCTGGGCGGAAGCTCGGCGCTGACGCTCGGCACGCCGCCGCCGGTCGTCGTGGTGCGGTCTGCCGGCGTTGGCAGGATCGGCAATAGCTGGCTCACCTGCTGCGACGGATCGAGCGATCCCAGCAGATCCGCGTCCGCCCGCTCGATCCAGATCTTCTCACCGTCGCCGTCGTCCACTAGGGCAGCCCTGCTGATCTTGCCGAGACTGATCCACTTCGCAACAGACGAGCGGGCGCGCCCCTTGCGTCTTGCATACTCGGCCTTGCTGCAGATAGTCCTGCCGTTCACCAGTTCACCTGTTCACTTGTTCACCGTACGCACCATGTTCACCCTTTTTCGAATCATGCCTTGCTAGCGAACTCACACGCTCTGCGGCTCCGCATACAGTTCGAGCCCAGGAAGGACCCCGTAAAAAGTAGGCCCGATACCATTTCGCTTGCATGCCATCGGCCACTTCTGACGCGCGCGGATCGAAGGTCTGCACAGGTCTTGCCAACTCCGCCATCACCTCTGGCGAGAACGCATCCTGCAGCGGTTTCATTCATTCGCTCCAACATAATCGTCCTCTCGATTTGCTGGACATCCCCGGATTGCGAGGCCCCGAGGTCGAAGAGCGGTTAGCGATGCCGCTCCGATCGAACATTCCTAAAAAGCTGCTGTAACAGGTCGGTACATCTTCTCATTCCGGTCCTATTCCTTACATCTTTTTCGGCGCTGAACTCGATGTGCCGGAGAAAGCCACAGCAGCCCGTCATCCACGACCGTCACGATGCGCGCTCCCTAGCGAGTTGACCGCAATCATCACTACAAAAAGCTGCAGACCGTCGTCGAGCTACAAAAAAATCGCCGCAGAGACAGAGCAGTTGCTCCATCCTCTGACCTCGCCGTCGGGCAAAGCGCGTCCTTCACTCGATAGCCTGCTCAAACCTGGCCGCCCATTCGGTGCGATTTTTTGAGGAACGCTTATGCCGCGCGATTCCACCGGCACCGGCGCGGTGGTTTGGCGTAGGGAGTGAGGACATGGCAGCGCGATAGGGTCACCCAGAGCGAATGCCATGCCCGGAACGACCGCAGCCAAACCACCGCTTGAGACTGGTGTCCGCCACGCCCCGGCTTCTTCGAAGCCTGCTGACCGCTCACTTATCTCAAGCATCTCGCATGCTCGTTTTCCCGCGCGTTCGCCACCCGATTCGGCGTTCAAGCTCCCATTGGGACTCTGCAAGCTCCCATCGACGCCAGAAACCGTCGCAAAACCCTCGTCGCCGCCCTTTTGACCCTCGGTAAACCCTCGAAAACCCTCGTCAACCCTCGCCGCCCGGCGTCGGCGGTACCAGGTGGCGCGACTGACGCCGTCGTCTTCCCACGGACGCAGGCTCTCATTGGAGTTTTCTTCGTACAGATCGCGCGGCACTGCGCCGTCGGCGCGGCGCTTCCGTTGCTCATTGGCTCTGGACCGCTGCCTGCGAAGGCGCTCGCGGTCGGCCGAGTTTACGTCCGTCGAGCCGATGGTCTTGATACCGAGCGCCTGACGCTCGGCGTAGATCAACCCGACCTTCTCCGCGAGTACGTCGGCGGTGAACTTGTAGGGATGGCTCACGACGTGCGCGGCAAGCGCGGCGGCTTCGCCGGCTGAGCACCACGGCGCCCAGACTCGTGCCCAGGCGACAACCTTTGTCGGGATATCGCCTTGCCGTCTGCTGATCAGCTGAGCGGCGATCCAGAGGTCATCCGCGCCCGCGTCGTCGTTCGGAAGGGTGCCTCCGTAGCGAACGCTCCACAACCGCTCGAGCTCGCAGAGCCGGAGCAGCGCCACAAGCGACCGCGATCCGCGCCGCAGCGGCGCGTTGCGCGGCTTCTGGCTCCATGCATAGCGCCGAATGATTTCACCGTGAGCGGGCTCGTCACGAGGCGCGCCATCTCGATAGATCGAGTTGGCCAACTTCTTGTTGGCAATACGCCGGCGACGATTTCGAGACCGCTCGTCCAGTTCGTAGCTCTCGATCTCGGCATCGATCGTCGCTAGCCGCGCCAAGCTTGCTTGGCGCGCGTCAAGCGCATTCGTGGCTTCGCGAAGGTGTCTGGATCGAGCTTGGCGCAGTATCCGTAATTGGGTGCGAGGACTGTTGTCTAACATGGGGCACAATCCGCCGCCGCGATGAGCTTGATGCCGAGGAACCAGATCACGCTGCTTTGTCGCTTAGCAAAACCCCGCTCGCTCAGCCAAGTTGAAAAAGCCTTGTGAGATATCGGCTCTCGATCGCGAGACAAGCTCATGCGCCGGTAGGCATCGTACAACACCGAGGACTGAACGCGGTCCCCAGGACTCTTGACGATGCAGCGACAAAGAAATTCGCTCAACGTTGCATCGTCGGCTGGACGCGATCTGACGGGCGCTGGCGGTCGCAGCGCCGCCGCCGCTCCTGGCAAAAGCTCCACCAGCAGCTCGGCAACAAAGCGGCGGCGCTCAATGCTACTGGCGGCGTTCCAAGCAGTCCGCAGAGAAACCCGCGCGCGCAGCGATCGATTGTGGGAAGCTCTCATTGTCGGGCATTCCCCGCTTGCAGCAGGCCGCTTTTTTTACTAGCTTGCTGCTGCTCAACATCAGCCTTCTTTTGCGAATTTGCCCTCTCATCTTGCCGGATGGGGGGGCTTCGCATTTGTGGAGGATCGGGAGGCGGATCGTCTCCCATAAAGTGCTCTGGCGGAACCATTCTCGCACCGGAACAGTGGGGTTCATCCACAAGCCGCCAACCATTCAGGATGTAGGTCTGAACCTCATGCACCGGCACGGTGACGAGCTTGCGAACTCCACCACCTGAGACACGAGGTTGAGACAAACATTGGCATTTATTGAAACTTGCCAGCGTCTCAAGTCGCGATAAGTCTTTGTTTTCGCTACATTGGATCAGGCCTGCCGGGCCCACCAATGATATCTTACCGGCCCCTCATTGCTCGTAGCGCAGCGAGCGCGAGTATTGCCGATTATTCCCGATATTTAGGAACGAACTGGTTGTCGCCACGTTCACCGACCGGAGCAAACGGAGTGGCTGAGATGGGCGTTGGCGATCAGTTCGCATGCATGTCTGTGGTGGCGGTGTTCTCACTTGCGCTGATCGTGACATCCAGCCTGTTCGCGGAATCGAGGGCGGCAAAGAACGTCGCGATACCGGCCACACAGCAGCTCCGGACCCAGCGCTAGCCGGCACCAAAGCCTTAGCTTCTTCGATCCGGGCGGTGCCTGAGGCAATGCCGCCGACTTAGTCGTTCATCAAATTTGGCCGGTACGGCAATTGGCGCGCGGCTAAGACCCGCGCGCGCGCCGCCACGAGCCGAAAAAGTTAGCTCCGGCGCAGCCGGGGAACTGCGCCGGAGCCCTTTGGGAAGTTGATTGTGTGCCTTAACACGGATCATTAATCGCCGCGGCGACCAGTAGTTCCCGCGCGAATTGCACATTTTTCCCGCCAGGCACTGAGCGCCGTACGAGCGGTTCGCCTTCCGCGAGCAGGAGCGTCGCGGCTATTGGCGCGGCGACAAGTGGACCACCTGTTTGCGCCCCGGGGCAACAGAAGGAGGCCGCCGATCGGCGGCCTCTTTCTTTGGTGAGAGAGCCGTCAAGAACGTACGCTTGCCGTTTTTCCCATTGTCGGGCGCAAGTCAGCCGAGCTCCATTTCGACGGCGATCCGCACCAGGTCGGAGTGGCTCTTCGCGCCAAGCTTCTGCTTGAGCAGTGAGGTCGTGTTGGCGACGGTCTTATACGAAATGCCAAGCACCGATGCGACCTCGACAATCTTGTCGCCGCGGCCGAGCAAGCGCAAGATTTCCAGCTCCCGCGCCGACATCTGCGAGGCGGGGTTGGCCTTGATTGCGGCGCCGGCGAAGGCGATCGCCTCCGCGAGGTGCGGCGAAATGAACCTTTCGCCGGCCGCAACCTTGCGCACCGCCTTGACGAACATGCGTGGATCGTCGCTCTTGGAGAGGTAGCCCTGAGCGCCCATCTCCACGGCCCGCACCACGAATGCGGGATCGTCATTCATGCTGAACATGATGATGCGGGCGTCCGGATCGACCTTGCGGATTTTGCGCAGCAGCTCAAACCCGGACACATCGGGAAGCTTGATATCGATGACGGTCACGTCCGGTCGCTTCTGCATGAAGGCTCGGTGACCGGTCTTGGCATCGGCGGCGTCGTCGATCTTCACCGTCTTGTCGGAAGCGAACAGCGAGCGACAGCCCGACACTACCACCGGATGGTCGTCGACGATCAATACCCTTGTGGCTAATTTGGCCGTATCCTGCATTGCTGCCTCCTCTGCCTACATAGAACTTCGCGCGGGAATTGAAAGAGAAGAATCGCCGAACGGAGCCTGAAGTGTCCAGATTGTGGAATCGCCTCTCCCTTCGCGCACGACTGTTGTTGCCCATGGCGGCAATGGCTGTCGGCGCGTTGCTGCTCGGGGGCCTCGCCTTGCAGACTTTCTCACCCGAGCAGTTCAAGGACGAGAACACCCAGGGTGCGCGCTCCGCCCAGCTTGTGGCTGATGCGCTGAACGCTGCTCTAGCAGCCGCTAACAATCCGCGCGAAACGCTCGACGCGTTCGCAGGCGCGCTCCGGTTGCCTGCCCCCATCGCGTTTGTGCCGCCGGGCACCGAGGGGCAACGTACCAGCTCGTACATTTATCATGGCAACGTTCCCGCCTGGTTCACCGCACTGCTGCAGATTCCCGAGCTCGGCTCGACCCACCCGATCACAATTCGAACGACGCATGTCGGTGACATCGTGTTCAGACCTGACCTCTCAGCCGAGATCCTCGAAAAATGGGTGGGTTTCCTGGCCCTCGCCGCTTCGAGCATAGCGCTGATGCTAGTTGCCGGACTCAGCGCCTATCTTACGGCAGGCACGGCGCTTCGCCCGCTGGAGCAACTCGGAGCCGGATTGACCCGAATGCGAAGCGGCGTCTACGATTCGGCGATTCCGTTGGCCGGGCCGCCCGAGATTAGCAAGAGCTGTGCGGAGGCCAATGAGCTTGCAGCGACGCTAAAGCGCCTCAGCCGCGACAATCGGGACCTGCTGCGCAAACTCGTCGCGGTGCAGGACGACGAGCGCCGAGACCTGGCGCGGGAGCTGCATGACGAGATGGGCCCGCTTCTGTTCGCGATCCGCGCCAACGCCACGGCGCTGTCCGACCCCGAGGCAGAGGATCCCCCCGAACCTGGTTCCCCGGTATACGGCATACTCAGCGCAGCGGAGGCCCTGCAACAGGCGAATCGGCGCGTGCTGGAGGGCCTGAGCCCGATCTACGTTGCGGAACTGGGATTAACCGCCAGCGTGCAGGCGCTGCTGCGCGATGCTCAATCCCAGGCTCCCGACCTCTATGTGATCTCTCGTATCGACCATCGCTTGAATGAGCTCGACGGCTTACTCTCGCAAACCAGCTATCGCGTGATCCAGGAGGGCGTGACAAATGTACTTCGGCATGCGCAGGCGAGCACGATGAGCGTCGCGGCGACCATCAACGGCGATCAGATCCAGATCGAGATATCCGACGACGGAATTGGTCTGCCGCCGGATCTGACGTTCGGCAGAGGCCTGACCGGGATGCATGAACGCGTACGTGCACTCGACGGAAAATTGAGACTGCTCCGCGAGGGGGGCCTGACCATGGTCCGCTGCGGGCTTCCGCTCGATCATCTCATCGTGCGTTAACTGGGATATCACGGACCTGTCACCACGCCGGCCGGCGCCCAGCGAGCTTCCCGTGCGCACTCCAGGCCGCTTCCTGGCCCCTCGTCACGGCTTGGCTTCGAGCTCCTTGCGGACAGCTACCGCGAAATCCCCGGCCCTTTCGACAATTTTCCGAAGCTCGCCGTTCGCGATGCAAAACCGCGTCCTACGATAGGCGCTCCCGAAGCTCACGCCTGACAGACTTCGCTTGTGCCTGCCGAAAAACGTCAACACTCAACTGCGCTTCAAACGAGCGACGCGCCTGACATCTATCCACAACTCGATGATCTCGTGCGCATCCAGATAATCCTCCGCCCGCCGTTTCGCCTCTTCGTCATTAGCGCAGCGAAGTTCGTAGGTTGCGCAAGCAATGCCCGCTGGATCGACTCCGAATGCCACATATGCTTTGCGTTCTTCAATCATTTTGCCCTCGCAAACAACAACGTGATGCAGCCCGATCGACGCAGCATGCATCGATGGCGCCTTTGCAAATCAAAGGAGCAATGAGGAGGCCGCCAAACCGGACAGCGGCCTCCTGAACCCGATTTCAAATGAACATCTTGGAAATAAAAATCGCCGCTGCGGGTCCGCCAGTATTAGACAGCGAATTCGTTACGCCGTGAAGTCCAAGTGCGTCCGATGCTCAAGGCAAATATCGAGACGTTGCGAGCGCGACACACCTTAGCAGACCATTTCGAAGATCTTTTTGAAGGTGGCTGCCACTTCTTCCCCGAAATATTTGCCACTTTCTCCCACGAGACTCTGCCGCTTTTTCCCATAGCGTACTGTGCGGCAAATGAGCACGAGCAGGACTCTCTTGGTCGCATACTCGCCGTCATGCGGCCGAACAGGTCTTTGCTTGTCAGCCGCGAATGAAGCTCCAGCCCTTCCGCAGCGAGTAACCTTAAGCCGACGGCTCTCTCGCGCGGTAGTTTGCGAGTTACTCCAATCTTGCTAGGCTAGACCTCATATTGATGGCGTTTTCAGTACACATTCGATTTTCTATCGACATTTGCTATTTGCGATAAGGCGCAGCAAACATGAGAGTATTGATCGTCGATGACCACCCGGTGGTGGTGTCGGGGTGTCGATCCCTGTTCGCCTCCGACAAGACTGTGACGGTCGACGAAGCCGTCGACGCCAAGACCGGCCATCGGGCCTTCCTGCAGAACCGGCCGGATGTGACTGTCATCGATATCAAGCTTCCCGATGTATCCGGGTTCGAGCTGCTGCGCAGGATCCGCAAAGGCGATCCGGACGCCCGGATCATTGTATTCAGCATGAACGACGATCCGGCATTTGTGGTGCGGGCCGCAGAGATGGGCGCACAGGGCTATCTCTCCAAGAGCGACGATCCGCGCATGTTCGTCAAGGCGGTGCGCATGGTCGCCGCCGGTGAACGGTTCATTTCGCCGCACCTTGCGCAGGCGGTTGCATTTGCCAGGGGCGCAATCAAAGCCAATCCCGCTTCGCAGATGTCAGCACGCGAACTGGAAATCCTGCGGCTGCTCAGCCGCGGCAGCAAGATCATCGACGTCGCAAAGATGCTCAATATCTCCTACAAGACCGTCGCCAACACCACGTCCCTGCTTAAGCAGAAACTCGGCGCAAAGAACCATTCGGACCTGGTGCGGATCGCCGTCGAAATAGACCTTACTTGACGATCGGGGCCGACCGAGCCGCTTGCCATCAGACCGGGGCTTTTCAGGATAGGCGGCGTCGCGGAAATGGTATAAAAAAGTTACTCGGCATTCTGGTGATTAAATATGTCCGTTGACCCAATGGCCACCGCGATTGACTGGCTTGATGCCTACCGCGCGCGTGACCTCGATACTCTCATGTCATTGTTCGGAGACGAAGCTATTCTCGAATGCACTTGGTGTGTTTCCGAGACGATAGTCGGGAAAGAGCCGTTGAGGGCGTTTTGGCCAGAACGGTTTAGCGACTGTGGCGCTTCGATCGAGGTGCACGACATCATGCCCGAGCATGATGGGGCTTCAATCTCTTATGTCGCTCGCAACGAGCTGATGATGGCCACGTTGAAACTTGCCCCAGATGGCAAGATCGCCTTTATGCGGTGGGGCCGCCCGTGCGCGCCTTCAGAAAAGTCATTCGACACACCAGTCAACGACGAATTTCCATTCCTTGTATTGCAACGGATCAACGGAATGTATCGAAACCTGCTCGAGCCGTTCGCCTCGTTCGCTGACGCGCTTTCCAAGGTGGAGAGCGTGCCGCCTGGCGATTACGCAATTCTGCATCTCGGCGAGATCATTTGGCCCCGGACTGCGCGGGCATAGTTTCCTACGCTGCAGTTGCGCCGACACTTGACTGAAGCGCTTGCATGATCGACGCTCTAGAGGCGTGCTAAATTTGCATGAAGTCGTGAATGGGCATGGAGCGAGACCGGGAAAAATTGGAAATCGAGCGGAAGCTTGCGCATTGCCGCCAGCTAGCGAAGCAATTTACCGACGACCCGACCGCCAAACACATCCGTGAGCTCGAGGCGGAGCTCAGGCAATGCCTGTACGCGCTGGAATTCCCTTCGCAACAATAGCCGGCGCCCGTACCCGGCTCCTGGCACCAAGGAAAAACATCCTATCTACACCGAACGATCTGTTCGCCGGATGCTGGACAAGAAGGCCCCAGCAATTCTGGGGGCATATGAGGCCAGTACCGAGGGCGTTCGCCGCAATCTCATCGCGCCTCAATGTCGCGGTCTCTCCGTTTGTACCCTCGCCGAGCCGCTGTCTTTTGGATCGCTCGCGAGCGGCAATCGGAAGCAAACACGCCGTCCGCCTAGATATGGCGCGGACGGCGGTTGCTAGCCCGAGCCCACTTCTGGGGTAGTCCGCGTGGGCAGTTTTCCGTTACCACTTTTTCCCGATACCATGCATAGCGCTCTTGGATGGGCGCTGAGAACGGCTCCGGCGCGTTGGCCCTGCTAGCCCCGGACGTTGCCGGAGCCGTTCCCACTCGGAAGCTCGGCTTGGCGCTACCGGGGGCAGCCCCCGGGGCGCAATTCTCACATCGGCTCGAGCTGGTTGCTGTTCGGCCAATTGCCGATTTATCCCGATCTCACATAGGCCTATGCGTGTAGCCCAGCTTGTCGCTGGCGTGACGCGCTGTACCATGCATGGGCGGTCCATTCGCATAGGTTGCCGCTGAGGCGGATCACGAACGCCTGACGACTAGAACCACCAACTTGGCCTCAGCTTGTGCCCATAGCTGGGGCCCTCTTCTTTTGGCCGCTATGCCTGCCAGGCCAAATTCGGTGCTGTTCGGGCTAGAGCACTCACAACGGCATCCAAATTTCGGGAAAAACTGGCAATTGCTCTGGTCATATGGAACCGGGCGGTTTACGATTAGACTATCGGGCATGCCCGACATCATAGGAAACAACTTAGGCCCGGGCTTCGCCGCCCGGGCTTTTTTTTGTGCCGAGCGTCGGGAAAAACTGGAAACGCTTCGGACATTAGAATCCGCCGCCCGATTTGGCCGCCATGGACGGCTCTTGACCGGACCGCGCGGAGCGCCTGCCGCTCGCCGCTCCCTTCTCCGTGGGTAAGCGGCGTCCACTCTCACCAACTGCGCTGATGTGCCAGCGGACGAGTGGACCTTCGGCTTCGGGACCGAAAGGCACGCCTCCCTCGATCATCGGGATATTCGTGCTTTTTCGCCGTCAGCTCGCGGACTGCACCGCGATCTTGTTCTGCGCGATGATGGCTTCGGCCCGCGCGAGATTTTCCAGCAGGCGTTGGCTGGTCAAGACAAGGAAATAATAGCCGAACTGCGGGTTCTGGAAGTAGATCTCGAGCAGCTTCTCATAGGTGATGGCCAGAACGTGCCCATCCTCGATGCATTCGATGGTCGCGGTCCGGCGGTTGTCGGGTGTGAGGAAGCCGAGTTCGCCCATCAGGCGTCCCGGCGGAACATCGACGTTGATTTCGACAACCCGGAATTTTCCGGTAACCGTCAGCAGCATTTCGTTGGCTGCGTCACCCTTCTTCATCAAGGTATCGCCCTTGCGGTACTTGCGCTGGGTCATGAACGGCTTGAGCCATTCCATCGACATGTCGCCCTGTGTCGCCGTGCGCGCCTTCTTCACCAGAGCGAGCATTTGGTGAAGGCGGTAGGCGTTGATCGGAACCATCAGGAGATAAAGAAGAAACGTCGTGATGGCTCCAGTGAGCGCGCCGAAGATGGCAAAGAATACGCAACCGATCATGTTGGCGACCCGGAGCGGGACCATGGTCTGCGTCAGAAGGGTGGCGACAAAGAAGGTCGCGCCGACCAGGGCGAACATGTTTGCCAGGGTGATGTTGTGCAGAAAGATTTCCAGCAGGCGGCTGAAGATGGCGTTCCAGGTCACGTCATTGGGATCGAGACCGATCTGAATCAGAATCTTCGCGAACCTGAGGTTGTCGGTTGCCGCATCGAGAATGCGGTCCAGTATGCTGGACACGTCTGCGCTGAGCATCATTTGTTTCGCCAAAGGGTTGTGTAAGCCAATACCGGCAGCGGCTATTCCGGATGAAACCATTGCGCCCGTCAAGTCGAACGAAAGACTCGGCGAGCGGAGGTCGGTGACGGGAATACCGCGACCATCCAGCCTCCTTCAAGCGGCACCGGAATCATCGCATGCATCACCAGGGCAAGAACGGCGCCACCCCATGCATCGCCAAATATACAGCAGGCGCGCAAGCTTGACCGGCAAGTACAAGCTCCCCGCCATAGATTCTCGTTCCTATCCCCGACTTTTCCGTGACGAACATCACTCCGTGGACTATCCTTAGCGATGGGCGGCGACACGGGGCTGTCGCCCGCCCGGCAGAATTAGAACTGCAGCCAACCGGATATTCGGATCAGCTTGATCCAATCGATCCGGACCGATTCGATCGGCCGATCGCCTCCCTTTGCATCGAGACCGGTGAGGATCGCGAAGAGCTTCCGCTGCACTGGCACAAGTAGGGGCAGCTGGATCGACCGGCTGGCTCGCAACAGGTCTTCACCTCGATGCGGATGCCGTCCTAGATGTAGCTCTCGAACGCCAGCCGCTCCGTCGGCGTCAAATGCAGGCCATGCTTGGTGCGCCGATCCAGGAAGTCGGCGGGCAACCTGGCCCACTCCTTCGCGCGCAGATATGCCGCCTCGCATTCATAGAAGTCGCCGCCGAAATGCCGGCCCAGATCGGCCACGATGCGGGCCGAGCCCAGCAACTCGCGCGCGCGCGTGCCGTAGAGGCGCGCATAGTGATGAATCAGCCTTTGCGGCAGATCGGGATAGTCGCTCGCCAGCGCGCGGGAGAAATCATCGAAGCTGCCGCCGATGTCGCCGCCCGGCAGCGGCCGGGTCGCGGTCCAGGCCGGCGGCAGTTTTGGAAACCACGGCGCGAGGCGCTGCATCGCCTGCTCGGCCAGCCGGCGATAGGTGGTGATCTTGCCGCCGAAGATCGAGAGCAGCGGCGGCGCCCCCTCGGCGCCGTGAACCTCGAACACATAATCGCGCGTCACGGCCGACGGATCGTCGGCATTGTCGTCATAGAGCGGCCGCACGCCGGAGAAGGCGTGCACGATCTCGCTCGCCCGCGGCGGCGTGCGGAAATAGCGGCGCAGCACCTGCAACAGATAGGTCGTCTCATCCTCGCCGATCGCGACCTCCTCGGCCCGGCCCTGATAGGGAATGTCGGTGGTGCCGATCAGCGCGAGATCATTCTCATAGGGGTTGACGAAGATCACCCGGCGGTCGGTGTTCTGCAGCAGATAGGCCTGCGGCCCGTTCCAGAACTTCGGCACCACGATGTGACTGCCCTTGACCAGCCGCACGCTTTGGGCGGAATTCAGTCCCGCCACGCCCTGGATCACATCCTGCACCCACGGCCCGGCGGCGTTGACCAGCGTTCCCGCCCGCACGACCTGCGCCGTCCCGTCATCACTCCGCATCTCGAGCAGCCAGTGCTCGCCGTCCCGGTGCGCGCGCACCGCCCGCGTGCGCGGCAGGATGCGGGCACCGTTCTGCGCTGCATCGATCAGATTGAGGATCACCAGCCGGCTGTCATCGACCCAGCAATCCGAATATTCGAAACCTCGCCGGAACTCTTGATGCAGCGGCGCACCCTCCGGGGCCCGCGACAAATCCAGGCTGCGGCTCGCCGGCAGCTGCTTGCGGCCGCCGAGATGGTCGTAGAGCAACAGCCCGGTGCGGACCAGCCAGGCCGGCCGCTGCTCCGGCGAATGCGGCAGCACGAAGCGCATCGGCCAGATGATGTGGGGGGCCGAGGCAAGCAGCACCTCGCGCTCGATCAGCGCCTCGCGCACCAGGCGGAATTCGTAGTATTCGAGATAGCGCAGGCCGCCATGGATCAGCTTGCCCGAGCGCGACGAGGTGCCCTCGGCGAAATCATCCTTCTCGCACAGCAGCACCTTCAACCCGCGGCCGGCGGCGTCGCGGGCGATGCCGGCGCCGTTGATGCCGCCGCCGATCACCGCGATATCGACCAACCCGTGATCTGTGCCTGCGACCGGCGCAGTGCCCGTCATCGCTTGCTGCTACGCCGTTTCTCGGCGCGGCGCGGTGCCGCCTTTGCCGCAGCGCGCGCCTTGCTCGGCTTTGGCGCTTGCAAGCCATAGGTCGAGAACCCCTTCGCGGTATCGGCAATCTCCTCGTCGGTCAGGATGATGCGCGAATCGAGCGCGAGCGAGAGGTAATACTGCCGCGCGATGGTCTCGAGCTCGACTGCGAGCCACATCGCCTTGTCGAGATTGGCACCGAGCGCGATCATGCCATGGTTGGCGAGCAGGCAGCCGTTGCGGCCCTCCAGCGCCGCGATCGCATGGTCGGACAATTCCTTGGTGCCGTAGCGCGCGTAGCCGGCGCAGCGGATGTCGGTGCCACCGAATGCCGCCATCATGTAGTGGCAGGCCGGGATCGGCTTGCGCGCGATCGCGAGCACGGTCGCATAGGTCGAGTGGGTGTGAACGATGGCGCCGACATCGGGGCGGGCGCGCGTGATGTCGAGATGGAAGCGCCATTCGGTGGACGGCTGCAGCGGCCCCTCCCACGCGCCATAGTCGCCCTCGAGCGGCATCGACGCGATCATCTCCGGCTTCATCGAATCATAAGGGGTCGCCGACGGCGTGATCAGCATCCTTTCCTTGTAGCGCGCGGAGATGTTGCCTGATGTCCCCTGGTTGAGTCCCGACGCGTTCATCCATCGGCACTTGGCGATAACAGCCTCGCGCAATTGTCGTTCCTCACGGGTCATTCGGACTGCCTTTCTTATTCAGCACGGATAGCTTCTTCAGCACGGATTGCGTGGCGGCTCGCCGGCTAGGAAGCGGCGAACCTCTTCGGCCGCCTGCTCGGCAGCCACGGTGACGGTACGCACGGAGGCGCCGGCGATGTGCGGCGTCAGCGTGACATTGGGAAGTCGCAAGAGCGGCCAGTCCGCCGGGACCGGCTCGACCGCGAAAGTGTCGAGCATGGCGCCGCCGAGATGTCCCGATGCCAGTGCATCATGCAGCGCGTCGTAGTCGACCAGCGGACCGCGCGCGGTGTTGATCAGGTAGGCACCCGGCTTGATTCGCGCCAGCGCCTCGCGCCCGATGAAGCCGGTTGTCTCCGGCGTCACCCGCGGGTGCAGGGTAATGACGTCGGCGCGGCCGAGCAGTTCACCAAGCGCGACATGCTCTACGCCGTCATTGCGGTCCTGCGCGCTGAGCTGGACATAGGGATCGGCAACCAGGATCCTGCAGCCGAAGGCCTTCAGCAGCTTGACCACGCGGCTGCCGATCGCGCCATAGCCGACGATGCCGACCGTCATCTCGCCAAGCTCCCGCCCGGTGCGGTCGGCGCGATAGAGATCGCCGCGCCATTCGCCGCCGCCGCGCAGCGCCTCATGGCCGCTGCGGATCAGGCGTGTCTCCGCCAGAATGGCGCCGATGGTGAATTCCGCCACCGCGCTCGCATTGCGGCCCGGCGTGTTGACCACGAGCACGTTGTGGTCGCGCGCCGCCTGCATGTCGATGTTGACAGGGCCGCCCCGCGACACCGCGATGAACTTCAGCGTCGGCAGCCGCTCCAGCATCGATCGCGAGATCGGCGCGAGGTGCGTGACCAGCAGCTCGGCGCCGCCGATAAACTCGATGATCTCGTCCGGCCGCCCCATGAACTCCTTCAGGCCATCGAGCTTCGAGCCGGCGTAGCCATGCTCCATCGGCTCGTCCGGCCAGGGCTGCTCGAGGGTGCGGATATCGACGCCGTTGCCGCAGGCGATGCGGATCTGCTCGGCGAACACCGACGGCAGCATGAAACGATCGCCGACGATGGCGATGGAGTTAGACATGGTCGCCTCCGGCGCGCAGCGCGGCGAGTTGCTTCCAGACCGGCCGCGACGCCAGCCTTGCATCGAGATAGGTCGGGAAGATGCTGGCGTAGCGCTTCGCCAGCGCCGCGTCAGGCGATTGCGGCGCGCTCAGATGTGGCGTGACCCACTGCTCGGCGCAGGCGCGCATGTCGGGATGGGCATCGATCGCGACCGCGGCGATCATCGCCGCGCCTGCGGCGCCGGCCTCGGCACGGCTGCAGATGCGGACCTCGCAATCCAGCGCGGCCCCGAGAATGGCGCCTAGCGCACGGCTCTTCGCGGCACCGCCGGTGATCCTGACATCGCGCGGCAGCGATCCCATCGCGGCGTAGCAATCCCGCGCGGCGAAGGCGAGGCCCTCCATCACGCCGCGCATCAGATCGCCATAGCGGTGGCGCGAGCGCAGGCCGAAGAATTGTGCGCTGGCCTCATGCGCGACGAACGGCCCGCGCTCGCCGGCATCTGAAATGAACGGATGGAACAGCACCTCGCCGGGCTTGGCCCGCAGCACCTGATCGTCGAGCCGGCGGATCAGCTCGGTGCGCGTGCGCGTCACGCCTTCCGCCGCCAGCAAGTCGCAGGCAAGATCGAGCATCCAGTCGATGTTCAGCGTCGCCGCCATGTTGGACTGCATCTGGGCATAGTGACCCGGTACCGGGAACGGCATGGTGTAGCCGGTTGCCTCCCGGTTCAGCGTCACCGCGTCTGCGCTCGACACCAGCCGCATATGCATGCCGGTCGAGCCGATGATGGTGCAGCCGACATCGGGCGATGGGTCGTACAGCCCGGCCCCGAGCGCGTTGCAGATCACGTCGACATAGCCGAGGCAGACCGGCACGCCTTCCGGCAGGCCGATCTCCATGGCCGCCGCCGAGGTGAGCGGATGCGTCATGACCGCACCGTCAACAACCGGCGGGAACAGGTGCGTCAGCTCGGCGATACCGATCAGCCGCGCGGTCTCCGCATCGAAGCCGCGCTTGCGGAATTCGCCGCAGGAGAACGTGGCTTCCGACGGATCGGTTGCGCGCTCGCCGGTGAGCAGGAAATAGAGCCAGTCCTTGCAATGGAAGGCCGTCGTCGCGTTGGCGATTGTGTCGGGCCTATGCGCCTGCAGCCACGCCAGCTGCGGCCCCTGCTGGCACGCATTGAGCCCGGAGCCGGTGCGGCGGTAGAGCGGCGCGTTGCGCTCGCTTGCGCGGATCTCCTCGACCAGCCGCCCGCGCGCGAGTCCAGCCACAGCAGCGCCGGCGCAACCGGCCGACCGTCGTCATCGATCAGCCAGGTGCCGTCGCCCTGCCCGGTCACCGCGATCGCAGCAATCCGTGCGGGCAAATCGGGCACCGTGTTCGCAAGCGCGCGAATGACCGCGACCGTATCGCTCCAGGTCCGCGCCATGTCCTGCTCGACATGGCCGCCGGCCAGGCTGCTATACGCATTCGGCCGCGCGACGTCGGCAAGCTGCTCGCCGGCCAGCGTGAACGCCACCGCCTTGATCAGCGAGGTGCCGGCATCGATGCCGATGATGACGTCGCGGCGTGCGGAAGCGGCCATGGTCAGGACATCTCCGCATGGCGGATGCAGGTCCCATCGCCGTCAAAGATGTGCAGGTGACGCGGCTCCAGCGCAAACGGCACGATATCGCCCGGCCGCGCGGCGACGCGGCCAGGCGTGACCGCGATCAGCATGCGGCCGCCGCAATCACCGGCGACATGCGATTGATCGCCAAGCCACTGATTGGAGATGACCTTCACCTTAACGTCGCCGGCGCCGACCGCGATCTTCTGCGGGCGAATGCCGATCCGCACCTGCGGCGTGCCGGCCAGCGCTTTCGCCGCCGCACCGTCAAGCCCGGCGCCGCTGATGTCGAAAACCATGTCGGTTCCGACCGACAGGTGGAAGCCGCCATTCGATGGTGTGACGGCAGCGTCGAGCAGGTTCATCGGCGGCTCGCCGATGAAACTCGCGACGAACAGATTGGCGGGCCGGCCCTTCAGCTCCTTCTCGCTGGCGAACTGCTGCAGCACGCCGCCTTCCATCACCGCGATGCGATCGGCGAGCGCACTGGCTTCGGTCTGGTCGTGGGTGACGAAGATCGCAGTCATGCGGCGCTCGGCGAGCAGGCTCTTGATCCGGCCACGCAGCACCGCACGCAGCTGCGGCTCGAGCTGTCCCATCGGCTCATCGAGCAGATAGAGATCGGCATCGCGCACCAGCGCCCGGGCCAGCGACACGCGCTGCTGCTGCCCGCCGGAGATCGCGCGCGGATATTTGTCGAGGATGTCCTCGATCTCGACCAGGCGGGCAATCTCATCGACCCGGCGCGTAACCTCACTGCGCGACAGCTGGGCGGATTTCAGCGCGAAGGCGATGTTTTCGCGGACCGTGAGCGGCGGATAGAGCGAGTAGCCCTCGAAGGCCATCGCGACCTTGCGGCGCGCCGGCGGCAGCTCGTGGATCCGCCGCCCGCCCAGCGCGATCGATCCGGCCGAGACGTCCTCGAACCCCGCGATCATCCGCAAGGTCGAGGTCTTGCCGCAGCCCGACGATCCCAACAGCGCGACGATCTCGCCCTTCTCGACCGCCATGTCGAGCGCGCGCACCGCGTGCACCGGCGGCTTGCCGCGGCTGCGGTAGACCTTGTCGATGCCTCGAAGCTCGAGCATGTCCATGACCATCCGCTCCTATGCCGCCTTGAGCCGATGCGACGCCCCGATCCGGAGCCCGGATGCGCGATCGAACAGCATCGCTGCATCGGGTACGAAACGTACGAACACGTTATCATCAGCCGCGCCGTGCGGCGCATCCGGTGGCAGCGCCGCCAGCCACTCTGTTCCGTCGGCAAGACGGAGCAGCAGCACCGCCTTCTCGTGCATCGGCGTGATCGCAAGGATGCGCGCCGGGATGGCGTCGTCCGCAGACGCCGACGAGATCGCGATATCCTCCGGCCGGACGCCGAGCCAGCATGGGCCAGCAGGCGCTGCGCCATCGGCGGCCTCGAGCCGCATCCTGGCGCCGGCGACATCCGCCGACAGCATGCCATGCTCCGCGACCGGCGAAACCTCGGCGAGGTTGATGGTCGGGTCGCCGAACAGCCGCGCGATCGCCACCGACGCGGGTTGGGCATAGATATCGGCAGGCGTTGCGACCTGCGCGAGCCGGCCGTCGATCAGGACCGCGATGCGGTCGGCGATCGCCATCGCCTCGCGATAGTCCTGGGTCACGTAGAGCACGGCGGCGGTGCCGCGTCGCAGCAGGTTCGGCAGCTCGAGCCGCATCTCGTAGCGCAGCTTGGCGTCGACGTTGCGCAGTGGATCGTCCAGCAACAGCACATCCGGATTGCCGATCAGCGCCCGCGCCAGCGCCGTCCGCTGCTTCTGCCCGTTCGATAATTCGCGCGGCGCGTGGCCGAGCACATGCTCGATCTTGAGCAGCTTGCTGATCGCGGCAACACGGCCGGCAACTTCGTTGCCGCCGGCACGCAGGCCACTTGCGATATTGTCGCGGGCGGTCATGTGCGGGAACAGGGCGAAATTCTGGAACGCCATGCCGATGCCGCGCCGCTCCGGCGGCGCGCCGACCACCGAGCGGCCGCCGATCGTGATGTCACCGTCGTCGGGCTCGAACATGCCCGCGATCATGCGCAACAACACGGTCTTGCCGCTGCCGGACGGACCGAACACCGCAACGATCTCGCCGGGCTCGACCGCGAGCGACAATCCGTCGGCGGGCCGCGCCGCACCGAATGCCTTGCTCACCGCATTGATTTCGAGACGCGCCATCGGATCAGCCTTTCACCGCGCCGAGCGAGAGACCTTCGACCAGATAGCGCTGCGCATAGAGCGCGAGCAACAGGGTCGGCGTCACCGACAGCACGATCGCCGCCGCGATCTGCCCGTACTGGATTCCGGACGCAGTGACGAAGGCCAGCGCACCGACCGTCACCGGCTGCTTGTCGGCGGAGGCCAGGATCAGGGCGAAGACGAAATTGTTCCAGCAGAAGATGAAGGACAGCAGCCCCGCCGCGGCGATGCCCGGTCCCGCCAGTGGCACCGCGATCCGGGTGAAGGCCTCGCGCCAGGAATGCCCGGCGAGCCGGTAGGCATGCTCGATATCGGGGCTGATATCCTCGAAATAGCCGCGCACGATCCACAGGATCAGCGGCAGCGCGATCAGCTGATAGACCCAGACGATGCCGAAGTAAGTGTCGTTGAGGCCGAGCTCCTGATAGTACAGCGACAGCGGCAGCAGCACGAGCAGCGGCGGCGCGAAGCGGAACGACAGCAGCGTGAAGGCGATGCTCTCGCCGAGGCGGAACTTGAAGCGCGCAAAGGCGTAGGCCGCCGGCACACCGAGCAGCAGCGCCAGCACCACCGCCGCGCTCGACAGCACGACGCTGTTGAACAGATTGCGCATGAAGGAGATCTGCAGATTTCCGGCCGCGGTGCGCAGCTGGCCGGAGATCAGCGCCTCGTAATTCGCAAGCGTCGGCTCGAACAGGATCCGCGGCGGAATCCGCAAGATCTGCTCGTTGGTCTGGAACGACATCAGGAAGATCCAGACGATCGGAAACATGAAGAAGATCAGGATCAGCGTGAGCGCCACGCCGCGGAAGATGCGACCGGCAAGGCTGGAATGTTCCATCGCGCCGCTCCCCGTCACGCGTGGCCGTGCGCACGCTCGCGCAACCGCAGCCAGTTCTTGATGAAGATGTTCGACAGGATGTTGGTGATCAGCCAGAGGATCATCAACAGCGCCGCCGACCTGCCGACATTGGTGTACTGGAAGAATTCCAGATAGGCCTGCACCTGGAACACCATCAGCCGGTCGCCCGGCCCGCCCTGCGTCATCGCATAGATGATGTCGAACTGCTGGATCGAATCGAGCAGCCGGAACAGCGACGCCGTGATGATGTAGGGCGCGAGCATCGGCAGCGTGATGCGGAAGAACACGAAGCTCGCCGGCACGCCGTCGAGCGCCGCGGCTTCGAACGGCTGCTGCGGCAGCGAGCGCAGGCCCGCCAGCAGCAGGATCATGATGAAGGGCGTGTAGACCCAGACGTCGACCAGCACCACCGTGAACAGCGCGCTCGACGGATCGGAGGCCCATTTGAAGTCGGTGACGCCGAACAGGCCGACCAGGTAGGACAGGATGCCGAAGCTCGGATTGGTCATCAGCTTCCACATCAGCGCAGCAATCGCCGGCGCCGTCATCAGCGGCAGCAGCAGCATGATCGACACCGCATTGTGGAACCGGGTCGGCCGCCGCAGCAGCAGCGCGATGCCGAGGCCGAGCAGGAGCTCGAGCACGACCGTCACTGCCGTGTAGGTGATCGAGATGCGGAACGTATTCCAGAACGCCGGATCGGACAGGAAGTCGATGTAGTTTCCGGCGCCGATGAAGCCGCGCAGATAAGGCAGGTTCAGCCGGTAGCGCTGCAGCGAATAGACCGCCGCAGTCACGAACGGAACCAGGATCGCCACGCAGACGAGCAGCGCCGGCAGGCTCAGCAGATAGGGCAAGAGGCGCACGCGCGGCCTTGGTTTGGGCGGCGCTGCCTGCGCGTTCGTCTGGAGAAGTTGGACCATGCTCATGATGATAAGAGATCGCGTTCGGCTGGCAAACGCCGCCGGCTCGGATGGGACAAGGCTCCGAGCCGGCGGATGGGTGCGGTGCGGGGGATCGAGCACCGCACAGTTGACCCGTCAGCCGAGACCGGCCTGCTTGAGCTGGCGGTTGATGCTGTCGGCGAGCTTGTCGAGCCCTTCGTCGACGCTGACCTCCTTCGCCACCATCTTCTGCAGCGAGGCGGCCCATTCCGTCGTCAGATCGAAGAACAGCGGCTGCGCCGTGAAGTAGATCTTGGCGCCGGGCGACGACATGTCGTGCTGCTCGAGATAGCCGGGATAGGACTTCGCGATGCGGTCGCGGAACTCGCTGTCCTTCCACACCGAGGTACGCACCGGATTGACGAAATCCATCTTGCGCGCGCCGAACAGGTCATGCTCGACGGATGCCGCCCATTGCATGAACAGCCATGCGGCGTCCTTCTGCTTGGAGAAGGTCGACATCGCGAGCGACCAGATCCAGACGTTCGGGGTCGGCGCCTTGGCGGCCGGATTGGCGGCGAACGGCGCGTAGCCGAGATGCCCCTTTTCCTTGTTGTCGCCGCCGTTCATGAAGTAGCCGAGGATGTCGGCGTCGAAGATCATGCCGGAGGCGCCGGCGCCGAGATCGGTGCGACCTGGTACCAGGTGTAGGTCGACCAGTTCTTCGGCCCCGAGGTCTGGATCATCTTGACCCATTTGTC
The DNA here is from genome assembly GCF_001238275.1 of Bradyrhizobium viridifuturi. Taxonomy (GTDB): domain Bacteria; phylum Pseudomonadota; class Alphaproteobacteria; order Rhizobiales; family Xanthobacteraceae; genus Bradyrhizobium; species Bradyrhizobium viridifuturi. The sequence goes on along the minus strand of NZ_LGTB01000006.1, from coordinate 93,467 downwards.
GTGGAATTCCTTGGAGGCCTTGGTGTTCATCGCGGCCTTCAGCTTGCCGCCCTCCATCACGAAGTCCTTCTGGCCGAAGTTCGAATAGGCCGACAGGAAGCCCGGATGAATGGTCGCCCAGGAGCGCGAGCCGCGCACGCCGACGCCGTAGGGCCCGCCGGCGTCCTTGGTGATCTTGGCCGCAACCTCCAGCATCTCGTCGAGGTTCTTCGGCGGCTTGACCCCGACCTTGTCGAAGACGTTGCGGTTGTAGGTGATGTTGTTGAGCTCATAGCCCCACGGGATGCACCACTGCTTGGCTTTGCCCGAGCCGAGCTCGGATCCGGCGACGCCGTCCCACGCAGTGGAGGCGCGCAAGCCCGGCAGCACGTCGTCCCAGGCGAACGCCGGATTGGTCTTGGCGGGATCCTTGATGTAGGTGTTGAGGTCCTCGATCCAGCCCGCCGGACCATAAGTCCAGGTCATGTAGGCGCCGGTCATGAAGGCGTCGTACTGGTCCGACTTCGACGACAGCGCCGCCGTCACCTTGTCGAAATAGACGTCCTCCGGGAAGATGTCGTAGGTGACGTTCATGCCGGTCAGCGTCTTGAACGCCTCGATGTCGCCGATCATCGCATCGACATAGGGGTGCTTGTTGAGCAGCAGCTTGACGCTCTTGCCGCTTTGGGCCTTCCAGTTGAAGTCCGCAGCCATCGCCTTCGACATCGAGGAGGCAAAGGCGGCGTTGGCGGCAAGGCCCGCGATGCCGAGCTTGGCGGCGCCGTCGAGGAGATCGCGGCGGCTGATGCGTTTGGCAGCGTAGGAGTCGAACAGATTCTTCTCGCGATCGAACATGTATTTCCTCTCCTTGTTGACGCTTTGTTTTATGTGTCCTTCCGGGTCTTGCTTCTTGTCTTGCCGGATGTGGTCTCCGGCTTGTCTGTTGCGAGCGCTTTTGCAGTCGCTTCGTCGATGATGAGGCCGTGCAGGACGCCGCTGCGCAGCACCCCGCGCAGCGCGGTCACCTTGGCCGGTCCGCCGGCGATGGCGACGATGCGGTGCTCCCTGAGATCGGCCATGCTCATGGAGGTGGCGCGCGCCGAGAGATCGGTGTCCAGCACCGCTCCGTCGGCGCTGAAGAAATGGCCGAGCAGATCGGCGCAGGCGCCGACGCGCTTCAGCTCGGCGACTTCGTCGGGCTTGATCATGCCGCTCGACACCAGAAAGCCGTCATGGCTGACTTGGCCGATGCCGACGAACAGCAGCGAAGCCTTGCGCGCCAGCGCGAACACGTCGGCGATGCCGAATTGCTGCATCAGCACGGCGCGATCGGCGACCGAATTGGCGAACACCGGCACCGGCAACAGATAGGCTTCCGCGCCGGTGCGCTCGGCAAGCCGATGAATCACGTCGAACGGATTGGCGGCAAATTTCCGCGTCAGCCCGCCGAGCAACGAGACGAATTGCGCGTCGCGCGCCGGCGTCTGCGGCATCTGCTCGACCACGGCGGCGAGCGTGCGGCCATGGCCGACGCCGATCACCTTGTCGTCGCCGCGCTCCAGGATCTGGCGCAGGAAGCTCGCGCCTTCCAGCGCCAGCGCCTTCAGCGGCAGGTCAGTCTCGCCGAGATCGGGCGCGACGCGGCAGAACGAAAGGCCGAAGCGCTGCGTCAGATCGTTCTCCAGCGCCACGCATTCGGCGACCGGCCCCTCGACGAAAACGCGGATCATGCCCTCGCGGCTGGCGCGCGCGATCAGGCGGTGCGCCTTGGTGCTCTGGATGTTGAGGCGGTCGGCGACCTCCGACTGGGTCAGTCCGGCCGCGAAATACAACCACGCCGCGCGGGTCGCAAGCGACGCCTCGCCGTCGATCGTCGGCAGCCTGTCGGGCGGTGTGGCCATGTCCGGAAAAGTCCGCTTGCAAATTTCTTCACGTCCTGCAAAAAATTGCAGAGGCCGAACGGGGCGTCAATCCCCCAAACGTGCTGCAGCGCAACCAACCTCGAAGCGCGGGCACGAGAGAGCGGTGAGGTCGGATGGGAGGCTTGTATCTCGGCATCGATGTCGGAACCGGCGGCGTCCGCGCCTGTGCGATCGATCCGCAGGCCGGCATCCGCGGCTTCGCTTCGATCGCGCTGCCTGCGCCACGCGTCGACGGCAACGCCATCGACCAGAACCCGGAGCTCTGGTGGCAGGCCGCGACGGCTGCGATCCGCAAGCTCGGCGAGACCGTCGCTCTAGGCGACGTCACGCGCATCGTCGTCGACGGCACGTCGGGCACGTTGCTGCTGGTCGATGCGGCCGGCCGGCCCTGCTCGCCCGGGCTGATGTACAATGATGCGCGCGCACCCGTGAGGCGGCGCGGGTGGCGGCGATCGCGCCGCGCGAGAGCGGCGCGCATGGCGCGAGCAGCGCGCTCGCCAAGCTGCTGTATCTCCAGAATGACGGCTATGTCGGCGATGCGCGCCACGCGGTGCACCAGGCGGACTGGATCGCCGGCCGGCTCGCGAACCATCACGGCATCAGCGACGAGAACAACGCGCTGAAACTCGGCTACGATCCGGTCGTGCGCGCCTGGCCGTCCTGGCTTGAAGCGCTCGGCGTGCGCGACGATCTGCTTCCCGAAGTGCTGGTGCCGGGAACGCCATTCTCCGAACTGGATCCGCAGATCGCGCGTTCGCTCGGGCTGCCCGCCACAACCCACGTCGCGGCCGGCACCACCGATGGCGTTGCGGCCTTCATCGCGACGCGGGCCGACCAGCCGGGCGATGCCGTAACCTCGCTAGGCACCACGCTGGTGGTGAAGCAGCTTGCGACCCAACCGATCTTCGCGGCCGACCAGGGCGTCTATTCGCACCGGCTCGGCGAGCGCTGGCTCGCCGGCGGCGCCTCGAACTCCGGCGGCGCCGCGCTGCTGCTGCATTTCACCGCCGACGAGATGGAGCGGCTGACGCCGCAGATGATGCCGGATGCACCGACCGGGCTCGACTACTATCCGCTGCCGAAACCCGGCGAACGCTTCCCGATCGCCGATCCCGCGCTGGCCGCGCGGATTACGCCGCGTCCGGCGGAAGATTGCCGCTTCTTCCAGGGCCTGCTCGAAGGCATCGCCTCGGTCGAAGCCCTCGCCTACCGCCAATTGGCACGGCTCGGCGCACCGCATCTGCGCCGCGTCATCGGCATCGGCGGCGGCGCGAAGAACGACGCATGGACCAGGATCCGGCACCGCGTGCTCGGTGTGCCGGTCTCGGTCGCCGAACAGACCGAAGCAAGCTACGGGGCCGCGCTGCTCGCGCTGAACGGAGGTCCGCCATGAAGGCCGATGCGACCGCGATCGCCGGCCTTCATGTCATCGCCGACCGCTTCGATCATGTGCTGCTCGACCAGTGGGGCACGCTGCACGAGGGCATGGCGGTGTTCCCCGCGGCGCTGGATTGCGTGGCGCGGCTGCGCGCGGCCGGCAAGCACGTCCTGATCCTCTCCAATTCCGGCAAGCGCGCCGGCAGCAACCAGCGGCGCCTTGCCGCGCTCGGCCTGCCGCCGGAGGCTTATGATGGCGTGCTGTCGTCGGGTGAGGTCACCTGGCACGGCCTGCATGCGCGCGACCAGGCGCCCTTCGCCGAACTCGGACGCACCTGCTTTCTGATCTCGCGCGACGGTGACCGCTCGATCGTCGACGACACCGGCCTCACGCTCGCTTCGACCGTGTACGAGGCCGATTTCATCCTGCTCGGCGGCCTTGACGATGACACGGCCGAGCCTGAACGCTGGCGCAGGCTGCTGACGGTAGCCGCCGCGCGGCAATTGCCGATGCTGTGCGCCAATCCCGACCTCGTGATGTTCGGCGTCGCAGGACTGATCCCTGCACCGGGCGCCCTTGCCGCCTTCTATCAATCGCTCGGCGGCACCGTGCTGTTCGTCGGCAAGCCGCATCCACCGATGTTTACCGCCGCGCGCGATCAATTGGGACGTCCTGCGCCGGAACGAATCCTCGTCATCGGCGACTCTCTCGATCACGATATCGCCGGAGGCCGCACGGCGGGCATGCTGACCCTGCTGATCGGCTCCGGCGCCCACCGCGCCGCGCTTGCGCAGGCGCGCGATCTGCCGCAGGCGATCAGGGCCGCAGCCGGCGCAGCGGCGCGGGTGCCACATTGGACGATGGACCATTTGACCTGGTGAGAATAGTTCGATGCGACCGCCTCAGAGCCTGAACGAACTACGCCGCATGTCGGCACGCGTCGGCCGGAATATCCTGCTGGTGCAAGGCGCCGGCGGCAATTCGTCGATCAAGGAGGCCGACGTGCTGTGGGTCAAGGCGTCCGGCACCTGGCTCGCCGATGCCGAGGACAAGGAGATCTTCGTGCCGGTCGCCTTGTCGGCCGCGCGCGCGGCGCTGACGCAAGGCGACGAACGCGTGCCGCTCGCGAAGGACGCCGGAACCACGCTGCGCGCCTCGATCGAGACCTCGCTGCATGCGCTGATGCCGCACCGGATCGTGCTGCACGTCCATTCCGTCAACACCATAGCGTGGGCGGTGCGCACCGATGCCCGCGACGAATTTGCCCGGCGTCTGGACGGCCTGGCCTGGCGTTACCTCGACTATCACCACCCGGGGCTGCCGCTGGCCCGCGCGGTCGGCGAGGCGATCGCACAGGATGCGGTCGACGTCCTGATCCTCGGCAATCATGGCCTGGTGGTCGGCGCTGCCGGCTGCGACGCGGCGGAAGCCCTGGTCGCCGATGTCGAAAGCCGCCTCGAACTGGAGCAGCGTCGCGCGCCCGTTGCGGATCATGACGCGCTCCGAACGGTCGGCGCCGGCACGAGCTATCGGCTGCCGCGCGATCCGCGCGCCCACGACATTGCCACCGACCGCTACAGCCGCGCGATCGCGACCAGCGGTTCGCTGTATCCCGATCACGTCGTCTTCCTTGGCCCCGGACTGCCGATCCTGGAGCATCACGAGAGCCTGAACGTCATGACCGCGCAGACCATCGCGAACGGCCTGCCGCCGCCGGTTGCGCTTCTCGTCCCGGATGTCGGCAGCCTCATCCGCGAGGACGCGAGCGATGGTGCCGAAGCCATGTTGAGCTGTCTGGCGCTGGTTACCAGCCGGCTGCCCCTGACTGCACGGGTCAACTATCTGACATCAGAGAATGAGCACGCGCTGCTCAACTGGGACGCCGAGCGATATCGCCGGCAACTGACCGCCGATCGCTGATCCGCCGACCGGCGTCTTCGGTCCAGCTGACGTCGCCGCAACCAGGCGCGTGATTGCAAGGGCGGCGTCGTGCCGGCCGCGCACATTCCCGCGGGTTATCGTCTCCTGAAAACTTGCAATTGGACGCTGGTTCGACCCGCGGGCTAATCCCATCGCGAAGCACGGCTCCAAATCCGTGATGGCACCGATCCATCGCCGCATGCTTCGACAGGGAGAAAGCACGTGTCATCTCACGCTCACGCGGAGACCAGTGAAGGCGCGCCGCGTTCGCTGGAGGCCACGCTGAAGGCAATCGGCGTTCCCCTCGCCTTTGTCGTCGCCGCCGCCGTCTGGTTCAGCCCGACCCCGGAGACGCTGTCCTTGCAGGGACACAAGGCACTGGCGCTGTTCGGCGGCATATTCGTGCTCTACCTAACCGAAGCGATCCCGTTGGCCGTCGCCAGCCTGATGGTCGTGCCGCTCGCGGTGCTGACTGGAACGGCGCCGCTTCGAACCGCGCTCGACGGCTTTGCCGCGTCACCCGTGTATCTGATCGTCGGCGCCTTCATCCTCGCGACCGCGATGGTGAAGACCCGGCTTGCCGAGCGCATCACCTACATCATTCTTGCGAAGTTCGGCAGCGCGCCGACGCGGATAACGCTCGGCGTGACGCTGGTCAATATCGCGCTCGCCTTTCTCGTTCCATCGTCGACCGCGCGCACCGCAATCCTGCTGCCGGAATGCCTCAGCATCCTGACGATCTTCGGCGCGGCAGCCCGTTCGCCATTCGCGATCAACCTTCTGCTCACGCTGACGATGACCAACGCGACGATCGGCGCCGGCGTGTTGACGGCGACGGTACCAAACCCCGTGACGGTCGAGTTCGTCGCCAAGATGAGCGGCCACACGATCACCTATGCCGAATGGCTGCTGTACGGATTCCCGCCGGCCCTGGTGATGACCATGTTCACCTGGTGGGTCATCCAGCGGGTGTTTCCGCCGGAATTCACGGCCGGCCACGACCAGGCCGACGCACGGATCTCACAGAATCTCGCCGCCATGGGCCAGATGTCGTCAGCCGAATGGCGCGCTCTCGCGGTGTTCGTGCTGGTGACCTGCCTGTGGGCGACGCAGGGTCTGACCGGGCTCGACACCACGGTGGTGTGCCTGATGGGCGCCTGCCTGCTGTTCCTGCCTCGCTTCGGCGTGATCGACTGGAGCGACGCCAACAAGGGCGTGTCCTGGCAGGTGCTGCTGATCGCCGGCGGCGGCGTATCGCTCGGCGATATCCTGCTCAAGACCGGTGCCGCCAACTGGCTGGCAAATTCAATCTTCCATGCGCTTGGCCTCGCCGGTGCATCTGCGCTGGTCGTCATCGTGGTCGTGATGTTCATCGTGCAATTCATGCACATCATGTTTGTCGGCACGACCGCCATGGCGACCGCGCTATTGCCGATCATCCTGGCGATGGCAACGACCGCGGGCGTCAATCCCGTCGCGCTGGCGCTGCCGGCCGGCATGATCATCGGCGGCTACCCGCTGCTGATGTTCTACAACACGCTGCCGAACATCCTCGTCTACGGCACCGGCCGGTTGCGCGTCGAGGATTTCCCGCGGGTCGGCGTGATCGTCTGCATCGCCGCCTGCCTGCTCTATGCGCTGTGCGCCGCGACCTGGTGGCACTGGCTCGGGCTCGTCTGATCATCATCCGGAGAACACCATGACACTGCCCCTCGCCGGCATTCGTATCCTCGACCTATCGAACGTGCTTGCCGGGCCGTTCTGCGGCTATCAGCTCGCCCGCCTCGGCGCCGAGGTCATCAAGGTCGAAAATCCAAAGGGCGGCGATCTCGCGCGCCGGCTCGGCGCCGATCCGGCGATGGCAAAGAACCTGATGGGCCTGTCGTTCGTCGCCGTGAACGCGGACAAGCAGTCCGTCGCGATCGATTTCAAGGCCGAAGAAGGCAAGGAGATATTCCTGCGCCTCGTCGAAACCGCCGACGTCGTCCTGGAGAACTTCCGGCCGAAGGTCATGGAACGGCTGGGACTCGGCTACGAGGTGCTCGCCAAGCGCAATCCGCGGATCATCTACTGCGCGATCTCGGGCTTCGGCCAGGACGGTCCATGGGCCGCCGGCCGGCCTACGATCAGATCGTTCAAGGGCTTTCCGGTGTCATGAGCGTCACCGGCGATGCCCAAACCGCGCCGCTCCGCACCGGCTTTCCGATCGCCGACACGATCGCGGGCCTCACCGCATCCTTTGCGATCACGGCCGCCCTCGTCGAGCAGCGGCAGACCGGGCGCGGACGGAAGATCGACGTCTCGCTGCTGGAATCGACTTTGGCCGCGATGGGTTGGGTCGTCTCCAACCACCTCAACGGCAATGTCGATCCGCAGCCGATCGGCAACGAGAATTTCACGGCATCTCCCTCCGGCACGTTCGCGACGGGCTGCGGACCGCTCAACATCGCGGCCAACGAACAAAAGCAGTTCGAAGCGCTTTGCGACATCGTAGGAAAGCCGGAGCTGAAGACCGATCCGCTGTTTCGCGAGCGGCAGTCGCGCAAGGACTACCGCGTCGCCTTGAAGCGCGAGCTCGAGGCCGCGCTCGCCGCTAAATCCGCGGCCGAATGGGAGACGCTGTTCAACGCCAAGGGCGTGCCGGCGGGATGCGTCCTGAGCGTGCCGCAGGTGCTGAACGAAGCCCAGATCGTCGGCCGCAAGTTCGTCGAGAGCCTGCAGGCTGAGGTCTCGGGCGGCCAGGCGATGCGCGTCACGCGCCCGGGCTTCCGGCTCGAAACGGACTATCCGGAGCCGTCTCCTCCACCCAGCCTCGGCCAGCACACCGAGAAATGGCTCGGACAGCTCGGCTTCACGCCTGAGGAGATACAGGCGCTCGGCCAGCGCGGCGTCGTCGCCTTCGACAACCGGCCGACGGTGAAGGAGACCATCAGAATGCCGGACCTGAAGGCCCGCGCCGAGACTTCAAGCACCTGAGACGCAATCGAGGACAGATGCCATGACCGACCAAGGCGCCGCAGACCTGCTGCAAAAGGCCACCCAATGGTGGTCGACCGACATCATCGACATGAAGCCGGGTGTGATCCGGTTCCGCGGCTTCCCGATCGAGCAACTGATCGGCCGGGTCTCGTTCCCGCAAATGATCTGGCTGATGCTGAAGGGCGATCTCCCATCGTCAGAGCAAGGCGCGCTGCTCGAGGCCGCGCTGGTCTCCGCCGTGGATCACGGTCCCCAGGCGCCGTCGATCGCGATCGGACGGATGGCCGTGACCTGCGGACTTCCCCTGAATGGCGCAATGGCCTCGGCCATCAACGTGCTGGACGATATTCACGGCGGCGCCGGCGAGCAATGCATGGAGCTGTACGCCGATATCGCGCGTCGCCAGGACGCAGGCGTCGAGCTGAAGACAGCCATCCAGCAGGGCCTCGACGATTTGCCGCGGCAAATGGCAAGATCGTTCCCGGCTTCGGACACCGCTTTCACCCCGTCGATCCGCGCTCGCCGCGGCTGCTCGAGCTCGTCGACGCGGCGCGCGACAACGGCGTGGTGTCCGGACGCTTCGCCGAGATCGGCCGTGGCGTCGAGGACGAGATGCAGCGGCGCAAAGGCCGCAAGATTCCCATGAACATCGACGGCGCGACCGCCGTCATCTATTCGGAGCTGGGCTTTTCGCCAGCGCTCGGACGCGGCCTGTTCATCCTTTCGCGTTCCGTCGGCATCCTTGCGCATGCCTGGGAGCAATCGCAGCAGGGGGGCCGGATCAAGGGACCGATGCCGCCCGGCATCCCCTATCGCTACACCGGACCGGTTCCGCGGGATTTCGTGAAGTGATCGCATCGCCGGTGGGAGGCGGCAACTATCTTGCCGTTCGGCCGGAATGGCTGGCGCGAGGCCGCGAGGCTGCGCTCGAACCCGAGCTGCCGATCATCGATGCCCACCATCATCTCTGGGAGCGGCAAGGCTGGAGGTATCTGTTCGATGAATATCTCGCTGATATCGCCGGCAGCGGCCACAACGTCGCGGCGAGCGTCTTCATGCAGTGCCAGGCGATGTACCGGGCCGATGGACCGGCCGCGATGCGGGTCGTCGGCGAGACCGATTTCGTCAACGGCGTCGCGGCCATGAGCGCGAGCGGCAATTACGGACCGCGGCGGCTTTGTGCCGGAATCGTCGGTCACGCCGATCTGCGTCTTGGAGACGACGTGACGCCGGTGCTCGAGGCCCACATCGCCGCCGCGCCGGACCGGTTTCGCGGCGTCCGGCATATCACCGTGTGGGATGCGGATCGAAGCCTGATGAATCCGCTGAGCGCCGGTCCGCCCGGGCTGCTCGGCGATGCCGCGTTTCGCGCCGGGTTCGCGCGGTTGGCGCCATTGGGGCTGGTGTTCGACGCATGGCTGTTCCACCCGCAAATTCCTGAACTGACCGCGCTCGCGTGGGCTTATCCATACACCACTGTTGTGCTCGACCATCTCGGCGGGGTCGTCGGGATCGGCGCCTACAAGGATCGCCGCGCCGACATCTTCGCCGAATGGTCGCGCGCGATCCGCGAGCTTGCGAGCTGCACGAATGTCTGCGTCAAGCTCGGCGGCCTTGGCATGCGCATCAACGGATTTGGTTTCGAGACGCGGGACGCGCCGCCGGCGTCGGAAGTCCTCGCAGAGGCCTGGCGGCCCTATATCGAGGTCTGCATCGAGGCATTCGGCGCGCAACGATGCATGTTCGAGAGCAACTTTCCGGTCGACAAGGGCTCGTATGGCTATGGATCGGTGTGGAATGCGTTCAAGCGCCTGACGCGCCATGCCAGCGAGAGCGATCGTGCGAGCCTGTTCAGTGGGACTGCCGCGCGCGTTTATGGACTCGCTCTGCCCGGTTGACGACGATGGCCGGCGCGGTGGCCGCGGCATCCGTCATGCCTGGTAACGTGACCTGTTCGAGAAAGTCACGCCCCCTGGATTTGAGCAGGCTGACGACGCGCTGCGCGGCTGGAGACAAATAGCCATCCCGGCGGGTGACGAAACCCAGCGGCCTTCGCATCGTGGTGGTGTCGATCATCAGGCGGTCGAGCTGGCTGCCCAGCCGAAGCGGATGCAGGTTCCGCGTTGATGTGAAGCTGAGCAGCGCCGTGTCGGCGATCAGCTTGGGCAGCGTCGTGATCGAATTGGTCTCGATCTGCACCGTCGGCGGGGCAAGACCGTGCGCCTCGAACACGTTGTCCAGCCACTGGCGCATCGCGACGGTGCGGGCCGGCAGCACCCATTTCGCGGCGACCAGATCCTCGATGGCGAGCGGCTTGCCGCAAAGCGGATGCTCCTTTGCCGCGACCACGACGACGTCGTCCATGCCGAACGCCTCGTGACTGAACTCCTGCTCGTCGGAGGGCAGGATCGGGCCGATCGCAAGATCGAGGGTCCGCTCGCGCAGCGCCGCCCGGACCACGCCGCTCATTCCGATCTGCACCTCGATCGCGACGCCCGGTGCGTCGGCGATGATGGCGCGGCAGATCTGGGGCAGCAGGTACTCGCCCATGGTCGCGCCGCAGCCGATGCTGACGCGGCCGGCCGCACCGGCAGCGAAATCGGTGACCTCGCGCAACGACTCCTCCATCGCCTCGCGCATCCGCCGGGCCCGCGCCAGCAGCACTTCGCCGACCCGCGTCAGCGTGATCCCGCGCCCGGTCCGCTCGAACAGATCGGCGCCCACCGCCTCTTCGAGACGCTGGATGCATTTGGTCAGCGCAGGCTGGGTGCGGCCAAGCTTGTCGGCGGCCCGGCCCATGTGGCCGAGATCGGCAATCACCTCGAAATAGGTGAGGTCGCGAAGGTCCACTTCTTCCTCCCGGTTATCGGTTCTTGAACATTAGCGATTGGACCGCTGTCCGCTCTTTCTGGCATCTCTGACCCTAACACAGCCGGTACCCCTCAGGGTAACCGGCCGGACATGCAGGGGAGGATCGGCGGATGACCGAGATCACGGCCAACGGATCGTCGACGGAAGACCATCCGGATGCAGGGTTGCTCGCGAGCGCCCTTTCCAAGAACACCTGGCGCCTCGTTCCGCTGCTGGGCCTCGCCTATCTCTTCAACTATCTCGACCGCACCAGCGTCGGCTTTGCTGCGCTGCAAATGAACAAGGATATCGGTCTCAGCGCCACCCAATTCGGCTGGGGCGCCGGCATCCTGTTCTTCAGCTACTGCCTGCTGGAAGTCCCCAGCAACATGATGATGTACCGGTTCGGCGCCCGGCGCTGGCTGGCCCGCATCATGATCACCTGGGGCCTTGCAGCGGCGGCGACCGCGTTCGCAGTGGGACCCTACAGCTTCTACGCGATCCGCTTTCTGCTCGGCGTGTTCGAGGCCGGCTTCTTCCCGGGTGTGATCTGGTACCTCTCGATCTGGTTTCCGCAGAAGCACCGCACCGGCGTGCTCGCCCTGTTCATGGCCGCGACGCCGCTCTCCTCGCTGCTCGGCAGTCCAATCTCGGCGGCCCTGCTCGGCATGGACGGATTCTGGGGGCTCGCAGGCTGGCAATGGATGTTCCTGCTCGAAGGTCTTCCGGCCTGCCTGCTCGGGGTTCTCTGTCTCTTGCTGCTCGCCGACACGCCCGAGCAGGCCCGCTGGCTCACGCCCGAGGAGCGGCATGCGCTGCTCGGCGCCCTCGCCAGCGACAAGCACGACAAGCCCAAGAAGGATTTGTGGGCCGCCATGCAGGATATCCGCGTGCTGATGCTCACCGCGATCACCTTCGCCTTCACGATCGGCTCCTACGGCATCGGCATCTGGCTGCCATTGATCCTGAAGAGCCACGGTCTGAGCAACATGCAGGTCGGTTGGCTCTCGGCCATTCCCTACCTATTCGCGACGATCGGCATGCTATTCTGGGCACGCCTCGTCGATCGCAAGGGCCAGAAGATCTACAACCTGATGGCCGCGCTGATCCTCGGCGCCCTTGGGCTTGCGCTCTCCGTGGTCTTCAGCTCGCTTGTTCCGGCGCTCGCCTGCCTGACGCTGGCGCTGGTCGGCACGATTTCGGCACGAACGGTGTTCTACACGATCCCGCAGAGCTTCCTGACCGGTGCCGCGGCCGCCGGCGGCATCGCGTTCATCAACTCGGTTGGTGCGTTCGGCGGCTTCGTCGGTCCCTACATGGTCGGCTTCCTGAAGGACGCGACGGGATCGTTCAACGCCGGTATGATCGGGATGGCCGTGATCCTTGTGGTCGCGACAGGAATTGCCGGTTCGCTCAGGCTGGTCGCCGGCAGGATCTGACCAGCAGCGCGTGGATCCTCATCCCTGCTCGGCCGAGAGGAACAGCCGGTAGGCCGGATTCTCGCTCTCGTTCCAGTAGGGATAGCCGAGTGCATCCAGCGCTTGAACGAACCGGGCGCGCTCCTGCGGCTTGACCTCGATCCCCGCCAGGATGCGTCCGTAGTCGGCGCCGTGATTGCGGTAGTGGAACAGCGAGATGTTCCAGTCCGGCGCCAGGCTCTCGAGGAATTTCAGCAGCGCGCCGGGCCGTTCCGGAAACTCGAAGCGGTAGATCACTTCGTCCCTGAGCAGCGGCGCGCGGCCGCCGACCATGTAGCGCACATGGTCCTTGGCCATCTCGTTATCGCTCAGATCCAGGATCGGATAGCCTTCGCGGCGAAGCAGCTCCATCACCTCCCGCTTCTCGGCCTCGCCGCGGCTCAGCGCGATGCCGACGAAGAGCTGCGCCGGCGCGGTGGTCTCGGCAAAGCGGTAGTTGAACTCGGTGATGGCGCGCGAGCCGAGGATGCGGATGAAGTGCCGGTAGCTGCCAGGCTTCTCCGGCACGGTGACCGCAAGCAATGCTTCGCGATGCTCGCCGACCTCGGCGCGATCGGCGATGGTGCGCAGCCGGTCGAAGTTCAGATTGGCGCCGCTGTTGACGGCGACCAGGCTGCCGTCGCTCAGCGCGCCACGCTCGGCATAGGCCTTCAGCCCGGCAAGCGCCAACGCCCCGGAGGGCTCGGCAACCGATCGCACGTCGTCGAAGATGTCCTTGATCGCCGCGCACATCGCGTCGGTATCCACCGTGACGACCTCGTCGAGCAGGTCGCGGCAGAGCCGGAACGTCTCCGCGCCGACCTTGCGGACGGCGACACCGTCGGCGAACAGCCCGACCTGATCCAGCGCGACAACGCCGTCCTTGGCGAGCGCGGCCGCCATCGACGCGGCGTCCGCCGGCTCCACGCCGACGACCTTGATCGAGGGATTGAGGAATTTCACGAACGCGGCGACGCCGGCCGCCAGCCCGCCCCCGCCGATCGGCACGAAGATGGCCTCGATCGGATCCGGATGCTGCCGCAGGATCTCCATCCCGACGGTGCCCTGGCCGGCAATCACGTCCGGATCGTCGAACGGATGCACGAAGGTCAGGCCGCGCGCGACCTCGATCTCCCTGGCCTTGGTTTGCGCATCGTCAAAGGTGTCGCCATGCAGGACGACGTCACCGCCCAGACGCCGCACGGCTTCGACCTTGATGGCGGGCGTCGTCCGCGGCATCACGATCGTCGCGGGAATACCGAGCTTGCGGGCCGACAGCGCCACGCCCTGGGCGTGATTGCCCGCCGACGCGCAGATCACGCCCAACTTGCGCTGCGCGTCCGGCAGCCTGACGATCTTGTTGTAGGCACCGCGAAGCTTGAACGAGAAGATCGGCTGGAAATCCTCCCGCTTCAGCAACACGGATCGCGACAAGCGCTCCGAAAGCCGCGGCATGGGATCGAGCGGCGTCTCGACCGCCACGTCATAGACCCGGGCGGTCAGGATGCTTTGGGCGTAGTCGCGGAGCGCGTTGGCGGTAGCGGTCATCTGGTATGCTTCTGGCGATGGGCGGGCAATCCTTATCGGTTGCACCTGCCCATCGTCGGCGCCGACCTGGCGAGCAGACGGCACGGGACCGTCGCTCCATCCTGCTCGAAGCATCGCATGACCGGAGGCGCGAGTGAAGCAAAGACCGCCGGATCACTCGCCTGGCCGAGCGCACGTCCGGGCCGTCGCAGGGGGCGCCGCCAAAAATATCGAAAACAACCCCATGCAAAGCAGGCGGCGGCCGGGCAACTTGACACGTCGGGCAATTCAGGGATATGTTTCTAATATTCCGAAATCACCCAACAAGCGCCTCCGGCACCGCAGGCTCAATCGGCGACCCGTCCAAAAATGCGGCCCTGGCGTTGCCCGGTTCACGCCACGAGACGCGATGAATTCCACCCCCGACCATGATCTCCGGGGGCTTCCCAGCCCGTTTCGGAGACGATCAGCGTGTCCTCGAGCTTGATGTAGCCGCGCACCGGATGCAGCAGCGCGGTTTCGACCGAGATCACCATTCCCCGCTCAAGCGGCCGGTCGGCGTCATACGGCGCATAGGGCACCGGACCGGTTGCGGTCAGACGGGGGGCTTCGTGGCTGACCAATCCAATTCCGTGAGCGGTATAGTCAAGCACGGTACGGTGCGGTGAAGATGCGACGGCTGCCTCACCCGCCGCGATGATATCACCACCCATCGCGCCCGGCCGGATCACGCGCCGGGCGGCCTGCTGGATGTCCTCGACTTCGCTGAGCAAGTCGCGAAGCTCGCTGTCGGGCTCACCCAGGATGCCCATGCGGCTGAGGTCGCCGATATAGCCCCGGTAGTTTCCGCCGGAATCGATCGAAATCACGTCACCCGCCGCAAGAAGCTGGTCCGACGGCGCGCGGTTATGGCTCTTGCCGCCGGCAATCAGGCAGTATTCAAACACCAGATCGCGCGCGTGCTCCTCATGCCGCAGACGAGCGACGATGTCGTTCTTGGTCATGCCTGGCACGCAGCTGCTGAACGTCGCCAGCATCGCATCGACGACCCGTTCAGAGGCTTCCCTGATGAGATCGAGTTCGGCGGGAGATTTTACGGCGCGAAGCCGTTCCAGGGTGAAATGGGCCTCGCGCAGTTCGGCATCGTCGAGTCCGGCACGCAGATGATCCCTGGCATCGGCCGGCAGGAAGCTTGCCTCGACGCCGACACGCTTTGCCGTAGCCCCGAGCTTCCGCACATGATCGATCGCGAGGCCCATCGCATCGATCGTCCCCCAGCTGCCCGTCTTAACCAGCGGCGTCCATATCCGTCCGAGATCGTGCTCGAACTTCTCCATGCGGTTGCCGACGTAGATCGCATTCTCCGGATGCCCCTTCTGATAGACGAACACCGGCAGATAGCGGCTGGTGCCGATCGCCTCCATGACATCGAAGAAAAAGAAGCGATAGCCGCCAAGCAAATACTGCACATTGTGGCGCGAGGTTGCGATCAGGATATCGAGCCCCGCCTCGTCCATCAGCCGGTCGAGCTTCGCGGTGTCGAACGGCGCCGTGGTTGCGATGGTGTCGTGCGCATTGTCCATGATATGACCCTTCGTCTTGTCAACTTGCCGTTTTCGCGGCCAACGATTTCGGTGCGGCGCCTGCGTTCTCGCCGAACAATGCCACCGGGCGGCCGTGCGGTTCGACGCCGAGGAACGTGAAGGCAAGCCCGATCAACAGGCCGGCACCGGCAAGAAAGCAGAACGCCGGCATCACCGCCGCGGCGGTTGCGCTCGGATGCACCAGATTGTCCGCACCCGCGATCAACGCGAGGCACAGTGGGCCGACGATCTTGCCAACGCCATTGGAGAGCTGGGCAAGCCCGACTGCGCGCCCCGACAGCTGAACCGGGAAGATTTCCGCGGGATAGGGCCCGATGTTGGAAAATCCGCCATCGAAGAACAACGCGCCGATTATCAAGAAGACCAGGAACAGCGGCACCGAGCCGGCAAAGTCGCTGTGGAAATAGGCGGCGAGCGCCAGCGTGATCGCGGCGCCGTAGCCCATCAACTGACCGCACGGCTTGCGGCCGATCCGATGTGCCAGAAAGGCAAAGCCGGTCCGGCCGAGGACGCCGGCGAGGCTGACATAGATGAACATCTTCGCCGCCTCCTGCGGCGCGACGCCGAGCAGCAGCGCCACGATGGTCGGCCCCCACAGGAACACGCCGTAGTTCGCCGTGCTGGCGCCGAACCAGATCAGAACCGTCAGCCAGAACCGCCGCTGCTCGGCAAAGAGATCGGCAAATGTTGCGGAGCTCGCGGGCGGCAGCGTGGGCAAGGCGAACGCGTCGCCGCCGACCCGATAGAGTTTCCGGATGCTCGCCTGCGCCTCGCGCACGCGGCCCTTGCTGATCAGCCAGCGCGGCGATTCCGGCATGATGATCATGGTCAGGATTCCGAGGATGATCGGCAGGAAGCCGACCGCCGCCAATCCGCGCCAGCCGACCAGCGGCAGCAGGAAGCTCGCCGTGACCGACGCCGACAGCACGCCGAAGGCGACCGGCACGACCACGAGGCTCGTGACCAGCGTGCGATGACGGGTCGGAGCGAATTCGACGATGGCAGGAACCGCCGCCGCCGCGCCCGCGGCAAGGCCGAAGCCGACGAAGAAGCGCAGGATCGCAAACGCAACCCAGCCGTCTTCCGGAATGAACGCGATCGCGCCCGAGGTCAGGCCGCACACCATGACACCCGCCACCGCCAGCGGCTTGCGCCCGAAACGATCGGCGAGGATTCCGGCGGCGAACGCGCCGAGCATCGCCCCGATCCCGGCGCTCATCAGCATGATCGAGGTCTGCCCGAACGTCAGGTGCCATTTCGGCGCCAGCACCGAGACCAGAAACCCGACCACGAAGAAATCAAAGAAATCGACCACGCCGGAGATGGCGAAGATGATGATCGATAGCCAATAGCGCGTCGTCACCGGCGCTTCGTCGAACGGCACGGCGTTCGTCTGCTCCATGGTCTCCCCCTGTCGTTGTCAAGCGGCCTTCTTTTTTGAACTCAGAAATGCAGTCACCGCTTCCGCCACCCGCCCGGGCGCCTGGATCGACGCGACGTGGCCCGCGTTCGCGATGGTCCTGGTCTCGACGTGCGCAAGATCGCGCGCGAGTGCGAATGTCTCTGCATTCGGGATCAGCCGGTCGTCGCCGCCCACCAGCAGCAGCGTCGGGCGATCGAAGCCTGCCAGGTCGGCGGCAACAGGTTGCGCGAGCAGCGCGCCGCGTCGCGCCTTCTGGCCGTCGTCGCGGGTCGAGCCACGGAAGATATCGATCAGCTCGGGCCGGGCGCGCAGGTACTCCGGCGGGAAGAAGAACTCCGCAATCTTCGGCGCGTTGCCTGCGGTGTCGCTGCGGTACGACGCGAGCGTACGGAACGCATCCGCGTTGACGTCCAGCGGGCTTTTGTTGACCTTCCAGGTGCTGCTCAGGATCAGGCGGTCGATCCTGCCGGGATGGCGCGCCGCCAGCACTTGCGCGATCTGGCCGCCGAGCGAGGTTCCGAAGACATGGGCGCGATCATAGCCGAGCCCTCGGATCAAGGCCGCGGCATCATCGGCGAGATCGGCCAGCGAATAGGATGACGGCGGATTTCTGGTTGCGCCGGAATCGCGCTGGTCATAGGCGATCACCGTGAAATGCGTCGCAAGCACAGGCGCAAGGCCATCGAACATCGAATGATCGGCCTCGCCGCCATGGAGCAGCACGATCGGCTCGCCACGTCCACTTCTCTCAAACGCCGTGACGACGCCGTTCGCTTCGAGCGATTGCATCGGAGATCTCCCTAATGCAGCAGTGTCGAGAGCGCGCCGGCCAGTTCCTTCGCCGGGTCCGACGGCAGCCATGGCATGCGCCACGCCACATGCCCGTCGGGGCGCACCAGCACGGCGCCGCGCATGCCGAGCTGGAATCCGTCCGCCGGGTCGGCTGACGGCAACTGTTTCAGCGAGAGCGGCAGGCGGGTCTTCTCCGACACCTGCCTTCCCGCCTCCAGCCACTCGCCGCCGAGCGGCCCGGTCACGACGGTGAATTCCTTGTCGAACCAGTCGAGCGTCGATGTCTTGCGCGACGGCTCGAGCCACATATGCGGAAAGCGCGCGCCGGGCCGGTCGGTCGGCGTGTAGTAGCGGGAGTTCAGCGCCTTCGCGACGGTGCCGTCGGGGATCACCGCGCCCTCCTCGTAATTATGTCCGAGGTTCTGGCCGATGCTGTGCAGATGATTGTCCATGTCGTTGATCCAGAATTTGATCCGGTCCGGATTGCGCGAGCGCACGGCGTCGTCGGTCAGCCCAAAGCGGAGCCGGTTGCCGTAGCTGAAATTGGCGTTGGACTGCGCGATCGGGCGACGCTCGCTGGAATAGCTGTCGAGCAGCTTTTCATCCGCGAGGCCCTTCAGCACGGAGGCGAGCTTCCAGGCGAGATTGTGCGCGTCCTGAACGCCGGAGTTCAGACCGAAGCCGCCGGTCGGCGGAAACCGGTGAGCACAGTCGCCGACCAGAAACACCCGGCCCTTTCGAAAGGTCTCGGCGACCTGCATGCTGACGCGCCAGATCGAGCGGTTCAGAAGCGTGACGTCGAGGTCGGGAATGCCGACATGGCCGCGCGCGATCTCGATGAACTCCTGGTCGGTCCACGGCCGCTCGCGATCGTCCTTGGTCAGGCCGATCTGCGTCACGGTCAGCCAGCGATCCCGGCCATTGGTGTTCAGGATGCCGGCGCGCGGCAGAGCGGGCGTGTCCGGGACGATGATGAAGCCGGCGGCCTCGCGCGCGATCGGCAGCTGCGACAGATCGGCGCGCCAATATTCATTGGACATCACCGCCAGCGTCGAGGGCCCGACCATGTCGATCCCGGCGCTGCGCCGCGTCTGGCTGCCGGCGCCATCGGCGGCGATCAAGTAAGTTGCCGCCCAATGAGTTACCTCGCCGGTCTTCTGACAGCGCGTCGTGACGTTGACGCCGCTGTTGGTCTCCTCGAATGATTCACATTCCGTGCTGAACAGCACCGTCGCGTGTTTTGACTTCTCGACCACGCGGAGAATCTCTTCCTCGACGGCATCCTGGGCGACCAGGCTTTTCCAGGCGGGCGTGTGACCGACATTCGGCTCGGGGCGGGTGCGGCCGAACTCGTGCCCCGCGATGCTGTCGAGGAACACGAACATGTCGGAGTTGTCCTGCAGGCCGCGGTCGCGGATCGCCTGCTCGATGCCCCACTGCCGGAAAATCTCCATGGTGCGGACCCAGCAGCCGCGCGACTTCGGATGATCCGTTGTCGTCGAGCTCTTCTCGACCGCCACGCAGTCGATGCCGAAGCGATCGAGCAGCAGCGACATCGCAAGGCCTACCGGCCCGCCGCCGGCGATGAATACTGACGTGCGGCGTGTCCCGTCCGCGGCGATGCCCATGCTGGTGTCTCCTCGATTTGATCGTTGGGCGAAGACTGCTCCTTTTTTGCTATCTCACAAGAATATGTTTGATATGGTATCCATCTCGATCCGAGATGGAGCTGGCATCATGGACCTGCGGCAGATCCGCTATTTCGTTGCCGTCGCCGAGCGTGGCGGCTTTGCCGCCGCAGCCAGCACGCTCAACATCGCCCAGTCGGCGCTCAGCCGCCACGTCAAGGAACTCGAAGACGAACTGGGCGGCGCCCTGCTCGAACGCGGTGCGCGCGGCGTCTCCGTCACGGAGTCCGGCAAGGTGCTGCTCGCGCGGGGGCGCTGGCTGCTCGGCGCGATCGACGACATCAAGGCCGAGGTGCGCACGGAAAATCGCGAGCCCAGCGGCACGGTGCGGATCGGCGCGCCGCCGAGTCTCGGCGACGTCCTCTACGCGCCGCTGGCCCAGGCATTCGTGAAACAGTTTCCGCGCGTGCGGCTCGAGTTGAATGAGGGGCTGACCGAGAATCTATCCGAACGCCTGTTGCGCGGTGAGCTCGATCTGGCGATCGTGACGACGCCGTCGCCCAACGATCACCTCGACTATGAGATGCTTGTCGTCGAGCAGGTGTTCCTGATCGGACCGCCGCGCGATCCGCTGCTGAAGCGCGGCCGGCTGACCCGCAAGGAGTTCGACGCGCTGCCGTCCGCCGTGGCGCCGCTCAGCCGCAACCCGTTCCCGCCGACCATGCTCTGCGCGGTACGGGTCGACAACAGCACCCCGATGAAGCGCATGGTGGCCTCGGGCCTCGGCTACGCGTTGCTGCCGTTTTCCGGCATTCACCAGGAGGTGACCACCGGAGCGCTGTCGGCAGCGCTGTTGCCATGGATGCACGCCGACCGCGTCCTGGCGCTGCCGCGCGGACGGCCGGTCAGCCGCGCCACGCGCGAAGCGATCGCCGCGCTGAAGACGATCTGCCGCGCCCTGATCGCCGAGGGAATCATCCTGACGGCGCCGGCGCGCAAGACCTGAACACTGCTTGCCGCCGCAGCGACCTGCCACGGAACCCGGCGTAATTTATGTTTCAGTAAGCAAGTTGTAGCAAGGATGGATCAGTGAGTTGCGTATGGGAGACTTCCAGTGATCGACTTTGACGAACTTCGTAGTATCGCCGCGGATGTTCGTATCTTCATCGACGCGTCGGAAGACAAGGGCGGCGCCTTGAAGGCCATCGTCGACGCCTACGACGTCGTTCTCGGCATTTTCCCGGCCGCCCCGGAATGGACCTGCACGTGGTCAAGGGCAATGACGTCCTCAATCACATCGCGCAGACCCAGGCCTCGACGGGCTTTACGCACACCGCCATCGCGTTCCAGACCCGCGAGCAGGCTGTTGCACTCGAGCACCTGATGGCGGCCTAGCCGTCGGCAGCGCGCCTGCGTTGCGGGCGCCTGAAGCCGCCGCACGATCCAGTCCGGTGTCCCCGGCGATGCTAGATCGTTGAGAGATAAAGCGACGGGTCAAAATACTGCATGGCCGGCGTCGCCGCCGCGATCGGAGCCTCGGTCGCGAAGAAGTCGCTGACCTGCTGCAGCCATTTGGCCACGGTGCCATCGGCGTAGAGCCGTTTCCACTCCCGCGACGAGAACATCTTCTGCGCCGCCAGCGCCTCCTCGATGTCGGCGACCGATGCCTGCGGATAATGCTTCTTCTGCAAGGTCTCGGCCACCGCCCTGCCGTTGCGGAGCATGTGGTCGTTGGCGTCGGCCCAGCCGCGGATGATCCGCGCGAAGACGTCACGGTTCGCGCCATAATAGTCCTGCCGGGCGACCCAGCCGCCGACGACCGCAGACTGCGGATAGTAAGCCGATGCGTCCACCAGCTTGACGGCGCCGGGCAGCTTGTCGCGCACCACGACATTGAACGGGACCCAAAGTGCCACGGCAGGCACCTCGCCCGCGATGAACGCATCTACCGCGGCGGACATGTTACTGTTCACGATCTCGACATCGGCCGGAGCGAGACCGTTGGCGCGCAACGCGCGATCCAGGAAGATGTGGGCGGTGCTCATTTTGGTGGTTGCGATGCGCTTGCCGCGCAGCTCCGCGAACGTCCGCACACCCCTGTCGGGCCGCACCCAGAGCTGGGCGGTCGCGATCTCAACATCGTTGACAAGGAACGCGGTATAGCCGCCGCGCGGCAGCAAGCTTGAAATGACGGCACCGGCCGAGAGCACATCGAGCCGGCCTGCGGCCATCGCCTGCACCACTTCGAAACCGGTGTTGAACTCGACCAGATCGAAGTCGATCCCCTCGCGATCGAACGAGCCGCGGTCCAGCCCGGTGAGAATCTGGCCGTCGACGGCAACGACATGGAGATAGCCGAGCCGTAGCCGGGCGCGTTCCCGGGCGATTGCGGGTGAACCGAGCGCCGCAGTCCCCAGCGCGGCGCCGATCAGAAAGCGCCGTCGACTGGTCTTGCGGGCCAACGGACCGCCCTCGATCCGCATCTCAGTGCACCGAAAGATCGAGCAGCGGCCGCTGAGCGGCATTGCGCAGCCGTTCCGCGTGATACCGCGCGACACCATCCCAGGGATATTCGGCGAGGAAGTCGGCAATGCGCAGCAGCGCCGTTGCCGGCTCGCCGCACCTGATCGAATTGTAGACGGCTTCCCAGCGCGCGCAGAACGTCAGCTCCGCCTCGCCGCGCTCACCGCAGAGTTCATAGACCGTGATCGCGTCGGCAAAGCCCTTCGGCCGGATCTGGTCGACGCTGCGGAACGCGAACCTGTGTTCGGCGCGCGCCCGCACGGCCGCGCTGACCAGCACCTGCGTGCCGTAGTTCTTGTTGAGGCCTTCGAGACGCGAGGCCAGGTTGATGGTGGCGCCGAGTGCGGTGTAGTTCATGCGATCGGCGGAGCCGACGTTGCCGACCACGGCGTCGCCGAGATGCAGGCCGAACCTGGTGGCATAGGCCGGCCAGCCCTCGCTCCGGAAGGCGCGGTTCAGCTCGGCGTTGCGGTGCAGGCAGTCCAGCACGGCCTCGCAGGCATGGATGACGTGATCGGCATCGTCGTCCGGCGCGTTCCACAGCGCCATCACGGCATCACCGATGAACTTGTCGATCGTGCCATGGTGCTGCATGATCGCCTGCGACATCGCGGCAAAGTAGCGCGACGTGAAGATCATCACCTGCGACGGATCGGCCTTCTCCGTCTTCGCGGTGAAGTCGGCGACGTCGGTGAAGAGAACCGTGACTTCGCGCCTGACGCCGCCGAGCTGCAGCGAGGCGCCGGACTCCATCAGCTGACGCACGATCGGCTGCGGGATGAAGCTTGAGAAATTGCGCACCACGGTGCGCATCGTGAACACCGAGCGGCCCAACTCGTCGATCTCGTCGATCGCCGATTGCATGCGCGGCCGGTCGGCGAGCTGGAAGCGCTGGATCTCATCGGTCTGCCGCGCGAGCTCGCGCAGCGATCGGGCGAGCAGCGATCCGAGCCAGAATGCAAAGGGCAGCATCGCGACCACAAAGGCAAGCGCGATGGCGAACAGCGCGCGCCGCTCCGAGATGATCTTGGCAAAGAACTCATCGAGCGGGGCGATCACTGCAAGGCGGATATTGGCCGGCCCGGCCGTCTCGATGCGATGGAAGGCTGCAACCAGCGTCCGGCCGTCGCCGTCGGTGAAGAACTGCTGGGCGCCCCCTTCGCTGCGCCAGGACTGGATCGCCGCGGAAAGGCCGGGGAGCTTGATGGCGTCGATCCCGGGCAGCGCGTCGCTGCGCTCCGCCATCAGATCGCGCATCTCGGGGTGGCCGACGATGCGGTCGGCGTCGTTGAACAGGAAGGCCAGCCCCGACTTGCCGAGCTTCTGCCTGCTCAGCATCTCCTCGAGACGATTGAGCAGAAGATCGGCGGCCACCACCCCACGGCGGCCCTCCCTCAACGGCGTGCGCAGCGTGTAGCCCGGCTCGCCCGTCGCATAGAAGACATAGGGTCCGGTGAGCAGCGTCTTGCGATCCTTGAAGGCCTCGACATACCAGGGACGCTGCCGCGGGTCGTAGCGCTCCGGACCGGCGACCTCCGCGACCTGGATCAGGTTTTCCGACAGGAACAGCGTGACCGGCGCTGCCGCGGCCGCCCCGGTGCGGGCAATCACGACGACGCGATAGACCGCATCGGCGTCGACATTCAGGCCGCTGCGGAATTGCGGCTTGGCGCGATCGATGACATCCATCTCCAGGAACGAACCGTCTTCATATCCGACATAGAGATTGAAGATCTGCGGATTGTTGCGCAGCATCGAGGCCAACAGGCCGTAGAGCCTGGTGTTGTCGGCGATGTCGGCTTCCTGGATGGCCGGAAGCCCCGCCAGGATCTCGAGGCTGTCGCGCACGTTCTTGAACTGCGCGTCGATGCGGTCGGCGCCGAGCTGCCCGACCTTGTCGATGAAGGTGCTCGCGGCCATCCGCGTGATCGACGAGACCCGCCTGAAGCTGAGATAGACCAGCGTCAGTCCGACCACCAGCACCGCGGCGATGAACACCGTGATGATCGAGGTGCGGAAGCCGATCCGGACCGGCCGCCGGCTGGTCGCACGCGCGTCACTCATCCGGTCAGTCGTTCGCCTCCTAATATTTCCGCACGATCGGCTTCGCGGTCGGTGCAGCCGCCGGCGCGGCCGGCGAGAGCTGGAACGTTACCCACGCCGTCCATCCCTCCGGCCGGTTCTCGGCGGCAAAATCCTTGTAGCCTCTCAGATTGAGATAACCCTGGTAGCCTTCGGCGACCGGAAAGATGAAGCCGACCTGCGGGCCGATGCCGGCGACGCGCCCCTTGAAATCGCCGAGCTTGGCGCCGGCGCCGCTGTCTCCGGTGAGCTGCTGGAAATAGTATCCGGCGACACCGACATGCACATTCTTGGCGACGAACTTCGAAAGCCCCCAGTCGACGTGGAAGTCGATACCGTTCTGATACTGGAGATCCTTGTTCATTCCATTGTAGGTGACGCCCGCCAGCACCGAGAACTCCTGTCCGGATTCAGGATTGAGGTAGGTGTAGGCGCCGCCGACGTCGATCGCGGTGAATCCGAAGCTCAGATTGGCAAGGCGCGTGCTGTCATAGGTCCCGCTCGGAATGTTGCCGAAAACGTAGAACATCTCGTTGTTGACGCCCTGATTCCATTTCAGGGTGCCCTGATAGAACACGTCCGAAACCGTATTGCGGTTGTCGGTCGCCGTGCCCGAGATGCTGTTGCCGCGCGGGCCCGTCAGCGTCGCGTCGACGCCGACACCGACATTTCCGGGCGCGGCGAGGAACGTTATGGCCGCCTGTCCTCCAAGCACCGACTGGGCCCAGGTATAGGTGAACCCTTCCACCAGAACGTCGGCGTGCGCATTGAGACCTGCCACGACGGATCCGGGCACGCGATTGCCGATGACGAAATTCTTTCCCGCGCTGGCGCTCTGGTCGAGGTGAATGTAGATCGTCTCATACGCCCAGCCGGGCATCGCCGGCGCCGCCGTCAGGCTGGCGAACGAGCCGGGCAGCCAGAAGCTGACCCCGCCGGAATCGGCCAACGCTGTTCGCGGCGTTGCCGACAGCACGAGTGTGCCGATGATGCCGAATAACGCAAACTCGCGACGTTTGATCATGCCCATTTCGGTCTCCCCACTTTCGTTCAGGACATCGTAGCGGATTCGTATGCGCCTTAGTTGGCCTTCCTGACCGGCGGCGGCGTCCAGCTGCCATCCAGGGCCGCGCGCTGCGGCGAATAGAGCCGCATCGCGAGGTTGAATTCGCCCGCCGGCGCCGGCAGCCAGTTGGCTTCCCGCTCTGCGCCGGGGCTTTCGTTCTGGAGATAGATGTCGAGCGAGCCATCCGCGTTGAATTTGAGCTTGTCGCGATCGCCGAGCGCAAACCGGTTCAGCGCGTTCGGTGCCTGGAAGCCGTCCTTGTCGTAGAGCGTGACCGACCAGAAGGCATTAGCCGGCGGCAGCTTGCCCTTGTCGAAGTGCAGCACGTAGCGATTGGCGCCGCTGTAGGGCTTGCCGTCGCCATCCACGAACGACGCCGGATAGACCGCATCCTCGGGCAGATTGACGCCCAGCCCGATCAGCGCGGCCATCCCGCGGAGCTTGTAGGCGGTGCCATAGGTGCCGACGGTGCTGGTTTGATAGAACCAGCCGTTGACGTGAAGGCCGATGCCGGCGCCGCTCTTGCCCGACTGCTCCAGATCGGCAAGCGCATCCTTGGCGGCAGCGTTGATGGTCTTGACCAGCGCCGGGTCGAGCTTCGCGGCGTCGAACGGCTTGCCGGGCTCCAGGCCGATCTGTCGCATCCGGAACAGGATCGGATAGTCGTTGCCGTGCGGCGGATGTTTCGCCATCAGATCGGCCAATCGCCCGAGCACAGCAACGCCGTCCATCTTGTTGACCTGCACAAGCGGCGGCGTCTTGTCGTCGATCGCCGGATCGGTTGGCATGTCGACCGGGGGCGGACTGGTCTTGCCCCACTGACTGAGCGGCGTCAGTCTGTAGCCGTCCTGTACCTTGTGCACGTTGTCGTAGTCGGCGGGACCGTTCGTCTGCGTACGGCCGAGAATCCAGATTGTCGGCGTCGGCGCGACGATCTTGATCACCCCTTCGGGCAGCGTTCCGCTCCAGCCCGGCGCGACGAGTGCGAAATCTCCTGCCTTGGTTCCGGTCGTGCGCGAGCCGACGACGCTGAACACGTCGGTCCACATGTCCAGCATCGGCAGCAGGTAATAGCGCCCACCCGTGTCCGGCACCGACAGGATTCTCGGCTCCTGCGACAGGTCGAGCCAAGCGAACGAGTAGAGCGTATCGAAATTGTAGCGCACGACGTCCCGATCCACGGCGCGCGGATAGGTCCTTGCATGCGCAAACTGGTTGACCGGAGCACGCAGCGGGATCGTGGCCGCGTTGGGCACGTTGGTCGACTGACGCATGGACACGTCCATGGTGACGATCGGATAGGCGAAGACATAAGCGTCGCGCGCGATCTCGTACGCCTGCTGGTCGGAGATGCCCTGCGCGGAAGCGGGCACGCCCGGTGTCAGCCCCACTCCAAGGACTATCGATGCAAGTATTGATCTGATCATCGACGACTTCCTTCCCGCAGCTTCCAATTCAAACTCCGCCTCGACGATATCCGGCATCAGGAACCTCAGTTCACCGCCTGCGCCTCCGGGAATTTCCACTTGCCGTTCAGGATTTCCGCACGCGGCCGGTAGAGCCGGACGGTGTAGTTCCAGCCTTTGGTGATCGGCAGGCAGTTTGGGACCTTGCCGTCACAGCCTCCGAACTGGATCGCGATGGAGCCGTCAGGGCCCCTCGTGCCGGTGATGTTGTTCAGCGTATAGGCGTCGGCGGAATTCTTCTCGAAATATCCCTTGGCATTGTAGACGCTGATCGACCAGAACGCTTCGACCGGAACATCGCGGACGGTAAGCTTGTAGACCGTCGTGCCGTCGTTCCTGGTCGGCGTGACGCTCAGATAAGTGGCGTCCTTGTCGGGATTGCCGCCCCAACCGGCCGCAGTGCCGATCAAGTGCCTGACGGGATCGACCTGCCCCTTGGGTCCGAAGGCGTGGGCGAAGCCGCCGGTATGATCGTTCAGCGCCAGCAGCGCATCGCGAATGGCCTTCTGGCTGGCTGGGTCCCAGTTCGGAAGCTCGAGCTTGCCGGTCGCCTTCTGGCTGACCTTGATGGCATCCTGCAGCGCGTGCACCTGCGCGAGGTCCTTGGTGTCGTTCGGATCGACCAGCGTTCGAATCCCGACGACCGCATAGCGCGTGCCGACGTTGTCGCGCGTCAGGGTGCGCTTGCCGGCGCCATAGTACACGGCCGGCACATAATGATCCTCGTTGATCACTTGCAGCGACATGAAGCGCTTGCCCGGGTCCGGCATCGTGATGGTCACCGGCCCGGCATCGAGATCGAACACCCCTGACGTATAGAGCGTGTCGCGGTTGAGCCGGATCACGGTCTGATTGTCGATGCTGGCCGGCTCGCGGCGATGCTCGAGCTTTCCGAGGCCCACGCCCTTGGCGAGGTTGCCCAGATAAAGATCGGACTCGGCGCGGGCGAAGTTGTCGACCGTGACAGGCACTGGTGATTGCGCCCGTGCCGTGCCAATCGCGAGCAGGCTCGCGGTGAAAAGCGCTGCTGAAGTTCCTTTCATCGTCGTCATCTCGATCAATTCACCTTCTGCACTGCGGGCGGCGTCCATGTGCCGCCGGTGATGGCCGCCTTCGGCCAATAAGCGCGAACGTAGAGGGAGAAGTCGCCATCCTTCGGCGCCGGCAGCCAGTTGGCTTGCTTGTCCTTGTCCGGGGACGACGCCTGCACGTAAAGGGTCAGGGAGCCGTCGCTATTGTACTTGAGCGATTTGTTCTTGGTGCCGAGAGAGTAGCGTTCGAGCTCGTTCGGGGCGAAGAAATGATGCTCATTGTAGAGCGTCAACGACCAGAAGCCGTCGACCGGAGGTGTCTGATCCTTGGCGAAGGTGACAGCATAACTGTTCTTTCCGTTCAGCCTGTCGCCGGCAGCGTCGAGGTCCTGATAGAAGTACTTGGTCTCGTTGGGGGAGTTGACGAGGATGTTGGACCTCGCGACCGCGGTGCGGGTAAAGTAGTCGGTACCGAACGCGGCTTCGTTGGAAATCGTGCTCCAGTTGTGCGGAAGCTGCTCGCCATAGTTCCGGAACTGCAGCAGCGGCGTGACGAGCTTCTCCTCGGCCTCTTTCGCGCCTTCGACAAGGGCGGCCTTGATCCTGGGATTGTCCTTCGCTGCATTGACGACGGCCAGCATCTGGCCGTAGCGGGATTCTTCTCCCGGCAAGGGAGGCGCATCGGCGAGAATGGCGGGCAATTCATCGAAGAACTTTTCCGGGAAGACGAAGCGCGTCTCGGCCGCGCCCTTTTCCCCGGACGGAAGCACCTTCATCTTGCTCCAGTCGGCGCTCTTCATCACGCCGTCGTATTGCGACATCGGGTACATCATCACCAGCTTCAGGACGGGCTGGATGGCTTTCCTGTCCTCGGCCGTGTCGTCCTGAAAAATTCTTGGAGCGACGAAGCCGGTATCGGTCGGTGAACGGAATACCTTGGTGATGCCGCGCGGGACTTCACCCTTCCAGTTCGGGCCCACCAGGAGATAGAACCCCGGTGTCGTCGCATACATCTTGCCGAGTTGAACAAAGCTGTCGGTTCTCAGATCAACCATCTGATAGACCCAGAAGCGATCGCCGAAATCGGGGACCTGAACGACCACCGGTTCGATGTCGAGTGCCAGCGAGCCGGCCCCATAGACCACATCCTGATTGGGGCACGCGACGAGCCGTTCGTCGGGCGTGATGTAATTCGTCAACATCGCAACGGTGTTAAGCGGAGCGATCGGGACAGGACCCGACATCATCGGCTCCTTGACGTCCTTGAACGAGACGCGGCGATTGAAAATGTTCGCCATCGGCCAGCCCCAGAAGTAGGCATCCTTGCCGACATGCCTTGCATAATCCTCCGTGATCTTCACTCGCGTGTCTGGACCCATGGGCATGGCACGCGCCCAGTTCGGCGAAGGCGGCAGCGGTTGGGGATTCAGTTGGTCAGCCATGGCGAGCGTCACCTGAGACGCCGTCCCGAGAAGCAGCATGGTGAGCAGAAATCGGATCTTCACCGAACATCCCCTTGTTGCATCAACAACTGATTCTCGCCTTTCACTTCGTTGAACCGCCGACGGTGGTGGCGATCCGTTCTACATCGGGCAGCTTCCAGCCGTGATCGAACAACGGCTTCTCCGGACCGTAGAGGCGGAACAGCAATTCGAACTTGCGACTCGGATCGGTCGGCACCCAATTGGCTTCCCTGCCCTCAGGCGCCTTGGGGCCGAAAAAGACGTCGACCGAGCCGTCGGCATTCTTCTGGATGCCGTCGCTAATCGAGGCGCGGCTCGCACGCGGCATGTTGCGGACCAATGCGTGGGTCTCGCGGTCGTAGACGGTCGCCGACCAGTATTGCTTGACGGGCGCGTCGGCCGGTACGGTGAGGCGATAGGTGATGCCACCGTCGAGCGGCTGGCCGTCTTTGTCCTTGCTGACCATCAGATAGAACTGCGCGGTTCCGATCCGCTTGATGCCGGTGAAGCCGAGCGTGTAGGTCACCCCGCGCACGTCCACCGGATAGACATCGGGATCGGCGTAGCCGCCCTGCGCCGCTTTCACCATCTCCGGCATCGCCGCCGGAAACCAGCGGATGCCCGGATTGATGACCGGGAAGCCGGCGTCGTAGCGCTGCGACAGGAGCGCGTGGGCTTCGCGCGCAGCCTGCGCAAGGATATCCTCGGTCTTGCGGTCCGGATTGTACGGCTTGCCCTTCTCGATGCCGATCGTCTTGAGCTGATCGATCATCACCCGATCACGGTCGAGCCACGGCTCATTCTGCACCACGCGATCGAGATTGCGGTAGAAGCGGGCATCATACGGAATCGTCGCGTCGAACAGGACGTCGTAGGCATCGGTGAAATTGGTCGGCGGCGGACTTGCGGCCTGCGCTAGCGGATAGATCCTGATTTGCTTGCCATAGGCGACCGACTTGGCGATGTCGGCGTCCTTGTGACTGGCAAGGCTGGAGCGCAACAGCGCAAAGCCACTGAGCGTGTCTGATTGCAGCGCCAACGCGCCGGCCGGCAGTTCGCCCTTGTACCCGGGCGGCAGGATCACGTATTTGCCGCCCTGCCCCTTGTCGGCGCCTTCGGGACCGGCGTCTTCCAGCGGCATCTGCCATGCGGTGACGATGTTTCCGGCGATCGATCCGCCCTGAGCGGGCGGAATCTCGATCACGATAGGACCGTCCTTCACGTTCCAGAATGACATGAAATAGATCGAGTCCGGATTGGGCGTCAGCGTCTGGTTCTTCCAGTTCACCGGCTTCGACCAGTAGACGATCTCGTTTACCTTGGCCTTGGTGCTCGTGAGCATCGCCTGCAGCATCAGGTCGGTGTTGACGGCGGGCATCGCCCAGATCACGGCTTCGACCGCGCGGCGCTGAATGTTGCGCGCGGCAAGCTCTTCCGCCGAGGGCGTCTGTGCGCGCGCCGCAGTAGCCGCCAGCATCATGACGAGGGCTCCGAGGATCTTCCTTCTCATGCTGGCTCCCTCTCAGAACGGATTGACATAGTTTACGATCGCGACCTGCCGCAGGATCACGCGGCGCACGACGTGGGTCGGTTTCAGATGGTCGGTGTAGATCGCAGCCGTGCCGGTCGAGCCGGCAGGCAAGCGACCGGCGAAGGCGGCATCATCGAGCCTGACGCGCACGACGAACGGCACCGCCTCGATCGCCTTCGGCGCGACGGCCGTTCCCGAGGTCGTGACCTGGCCGGTCGCCACCGCCTGCAACACGCTCTCGACCTTGCCGGTGTAGATCTGTCCGGGCGCGAACTTGAAGGTCACCTCGACCTCCTGGCCCGGCGCGACATAGCGCGCATCGATCTGGTTGATCTCGACGCCGATGATGGTGTTCGAGGTATCGATGAACGCCATCACCGGCGACAGCGGCAGGTTCGCCACCCGCGCGCCCTTGCGCAGCGCAACGTTGGTGACGTAGCCATCGGCCGGCGCGCGGACAATTGTCTTGTCGCTATTCCACTGCGCGGCCTCGAGCTGACCAGTGAGCTGGTCGACCTCGGACTGGCGCTGCTCGACGTCGAAGCCGCGCCCGGCGTCGCGTTCATAGAGCGTCGTCATCTGCGCAAGCCGCGTCTTCGACAGATTCAGCTGCGCCGTGATCGCCTTGACCTGCGCATCAAACGGTGTCGGATCGATCTTGAAGAGGACGTCGCCGGCCTTGAGCGGCGCGTTGGCGGCGACGGGCACCTCGCTAACCTCGCCCGCGACGTCAGGCACGATCGAGACCGCGTTGCGCACCACCAGCGCGGGGCCCTGCGGCGCGCCCCAGCCCATCGGCACCAAGAGGCCGAACAGCAGCAGCACCAGCACGATGAAGGGCGACGCCTTCCAGAACAGGTTGAAGCGCACGATCTTGAAGTGCACCAGCAGGAACAGCAGCACCAGATAGGTGTTGAAGATCGCGACACCCATCACGCATCTCCCACCCGGCGCGGCGCCGGCACATCGACATAGGCCCAGATGAAGGCGACCGGCCACAGCGCGAAGCCGCAGATCAGGGTGATCCAGCCGGCGACCATCACCGCCTGCGCATAGGGGTGGTTGCGCGTCTTCGCGATATGCCCGGGCAGCCAGCCGGCGATGCAGAACACGCCGATCGCGCTGGCGATCAGGACGACAAGCACGATCCAGGCGAAGAAGTCGTAGCCGCTCATCGCTTGACCTCCCCGGCTGTGACCAAGGGTGGAAAGACCTCGTTCCAGTCCTGCTTCATGTCGACAACGGTCCAGCCGCCCGCGGATGCCGCATCGAGCGCCTTGTCGAGCCTGCCGATCTTCGAATCCCGATCGTAGGCATATTCACGGACAGCGTCGGTATGATGCACGATGCCGGCGAAGCGCGCGCCCGAACCTGCGACGGTCCATTGCAGCATCTGCAGGTCGCCATCCGAATTGCCGAACGCGAAGATCGGACGGCGGCCGATGAATCGGTTGATGCCGACCGGCTTGCCCGGGCCGTCATCGATGAACTCGACCCTGGCTTCCTTGATCAGCTCCGGCTTGCCGTCAGCGCGGACGTCGAACTTGACCACGCCGGACGATCCGACCACCTGCTCCGGCGGAATGCCGTAGACCCGCTCCATCCACGGCCGCATGAACTCGACGCCGCCCCCGGAGACGACAAAGGTCTTGAAGCCGTTGGCCCTGAGATAGGCCAGCAGCTCCAGCATCGGCTGGTAGACGAGGCTGTCATAATGGCGGTTGAAGCGTGGATGCCTCGCGCTCGCGAGCCAGTCGCGCACCAAGCTTGCGAACGCATCCGTCGTCATGCCGGCATGGGTGGCCGCCATGATCTGCAGCAGGCCCTTCTCTCCGGTGGCCGCAAGCGCCTTGGTGTCCTTCTCCAGAAGCGCCTTGAACGGCTGCCGCGTCTGCCAATCCGGATGCTCCGGCGCCATTGCCTTGACCCGATCGATCGCGAAGGCAAGCTGGAAATAGAACGGCCGCTCGGTCCACAGCGTGCCGTCATTGTCGAAGGTGGCGATGCGCTCGGCCGCCGGCACGAAGTCCGGGCCGCCCTGCTTCGTCACGCGCGCGACGAAATCGGTAATGGCCCGCTTGGGGGCGCCGTCGTTCCAGGAGGGTAACGGGTCCGTCTGAGCCAACGCGCCCGCGAGGCCTCCGATCGCAAGAACGATCGCCAGCGCCGGAGCCAGGACATATCGGACCGCGGATCGCAAGTTGACCTCCAGGTTTGGAGTTTGCATCGGCCGGCGGACGTGCCGGCGATGCAAGGGATCGCTATCTTGACCTCTGCTGAATCTGCTGATCGATCATCGTCCGCAGGTTGGCGCGAATGCGGTCAATGCTCTGCTGACGCGTCGCCTGCTTGGCGCGCTCCTCCTTGATGCCGTCGGTGACTTCGCCAATGATGGTGGACGGATTGAAGCTCGGCGGGAACGATCGTGGCGGAAATTCCTTGAGGCTGACGGCGAACACCGCCACCTCATCGATCATGCCGTAGACGCCGCCGACGTGATTGATGAACCAGTCCCAGTAGGTATTCGACGTGATGTCGGCGCGCTCGAACGGGTCCTGGTACAGATTGAATATCTTCTGCATGCGCAGGTTGGTGAAGGGCTCGGCCCAGACACCCATGGTACCCTGCAGGCGCTGCTCGGCGAGGACGTATTTGTAGTCGCCGGCGCGGATACCCACCAGCATCCCGTCATCGTCCGAGTAGAAGAACGTGCTGCGCGCGCTCTTGGTCCCGTTGTTGTTGGCCGCCGTTCCGCTCACATTACGCAGGAATTGCGACTGGTCGTAACCGTCGAGATGGACCTTGTAGTTGATGCCATTCGCGGTGTAGCCGGCCTTCAGCTTGCTGACGATGTCGGGCTCGCCGGCGATCGCGCAGAAGGTCGGGATCCAGTCGTTGTGGCTCATCAGCTCGTTGGTGACGGTGCCGGGCTTGATCACGCCGGGCCAGCGCACCAGGCAGGGCACGCGGAACGCGCCTTCCCAGTTGGTGTTTTTCTCGGACCGGAACCAGGTCATGGCACCATCGGGCCAGGTATTCATGTGCGGCCCGTTGTCGGTCGAATACATCACGATGGTGTCGTTCGCGATCCCCATGTCGTCGAGCGCCTTCAGGAGCGATCCGACCGTGTCGTCATGCTCCTGCATGCCATCGATATATTCGCTGTCGCCATGGGTATAGCGCCCGCGATGATCCTGGCGAACATGGGTGCGCAGATGCATGCGGGTTGCGTTGAACCAGCAGAAGAACGGCTTGCCCGCACCCTGCTGCCGCTTCATGAAGTCGATCGCCGCCGCCGACGTTTCATCGTCGATCGTCTCCATTCGCTTCTTGGTCAGTGCGCCGGTGTCCTCGATCGTCTGCTTGCCGATCTTGCCGAACCGGGGATCCTCGGTCGGATCGTCGCGATCCGTCGCCTTGCAGCGCAGCACGCCGCGCGGCCCGAACTTGGCGCGGTAGCCGGGATCCTTGGGATAGTCCGGCAGCTCCGGCTCCTCCTCGGCGTTGAGGTGATAGAGATTGCCGAAGAACTCGTCGAAGCCGTTCACGGTCGGCAACGACTCGTTGCGGTCGCCGACATGGTTCTTGCCGAACTGGCCGGTGGCATAGCCGAGATTCTTGAGCAGACCGCCGACCGACGGATCGAGCTGGCTCATCCCCATCGGCGCGCCGGGATAGCCGACCTTGCTCAACCCCGAGCGGATAATGTGCTGGCCGGTGAGGAACGCGGAACGGCCGGCCGTGCAGGATTGCTCACCATAGTAGTGCTGGAACTTGATGCCCTCGCGCGCCACGCGGTCGATGTTTGGCGTCTCGTACCCCATCAGGCCGTTCGAATAGGCGCTGATGTTGGCGATGCCGATGTCGTCGCCCCAGATCACGAGGATATTCGGCTTGCGGCCGGATGAAGCTGCCGGTGCGGGACTTGCCGCCGGCGCGGCTTTTTGCGCCTGCGCCAAGGCGTCGGATGTCAGCGCTGCCGCGGCTACGAGCGTGGACGTGCCCAGCAACAGATTGCGGCGGTCGATAGCCTGAGTCTTGCCGTTCGGCTTGTTGTCGTCGGCTTCGTTGCTCATATCAAACTCCCTACATTGCAAACGCCTTCGTTTCGGCGGGCGACAAGAAGAATGGAGAAGCAGGGTACGGAGCCTCAACCTGCGCTTTGATGCGGCCCAGCCGCTCGCTGGGCCGCTTCGTTTTCAGTTGTTGTTCGTTCCTCCGGTCGTCAGCTTGTCCATTACGTCGCCGACAGTGAAGCTCGCGGCCTTGGCACGAGGCGGAAACTCTTTGAAGCTTTCGATGTACTTGGCGACAATGGCCTGGGCCGGCACCAGAAGGAAAGCTCGGTGCGCGTGCCAGTCCGCGTAAAGGATGCTGGTAGGGCCGCGCTCGAACGGATCGGCCCGAAGATTGTACAGCATCGGCGCGCGCAGCTTGGTGAACTGTCCCATCCAGGGTCCGAGCGGCGCCTTGGGGTTCGTGTCGGTGTGCTGCTCCATGAAGGTGATCTTCCACTCCTTGACGCGGAGTGCCATCAGGTCACCATCGTCGCTCCAGTAGAGGAATTCCCGCCGCGGCGATTCCTTCTCGTCACCCTTGAGGAACGGAAGCAGATTGAATCCATCGAGGTGGACCTTGAAGCTTTTGCCGTTGAGCGTTGTACCCTTGGTGACCTTGTCGACCAGTTCCGGATCGCCGGCTGCCGCGGCGAAGGTCGGAATGAAGTCCTCATGCGCGCAGACGTCGTTGACGATCGTTCCCGGCTTGACGACCCCCGGCCATCGGATCAGGCAGGGAACGCGGAAAGCGCCTTCCCAATTGGTCGCCTTCTCGCCCTTGAACGGCGTTGTGCCGCCGTCCGGCCAGGTAAAAACTTCGGCGCCGTTGTCGGTGGTGTAGACCACGATCGTATTGTCAGCCGCGCCAAGGTCATCCAACAACTTGATGAGCTCGCCGACATGACTGTCGGTTTCGACCATGCCGTCCGGATAGAGGCCAAGGCCGGTCTTGCCCTGCGATTCCTTCTTCAAATGCGTGAAGATGTGCATCCGGGTCGTATTGAAGTAGCAGAACCATGGCGTGCCCGCGCGCTGCTGACGTCCGATGAAATCCTTTGCGGCGCCGAGGAATTCCGTATCGATGATTTCCATGCGCTTGGTGTCGAGCGGACCGGTGTTCTCGATCACCTGCTTACCGACACGACCGTAGGCGGCGTCTTCAGTAGGGTCGTCTCGATCGCTCGCCTTGCACTTCAACACCCCGCGCGGCCCGAACTTGGCACGAAAGCGCGGATCCTTCGGGTAGTCCGGGTTCTCCGGCTCCTCCTCGGCGTTGAGGTGATAGAGATTGCCGAAAAACTCATCAAAGCCGTGCACGGTCGGCAGATGCTCGTTGCGATCGCCGAGATGGTTCTTGCCGAACTGCCCCGTCGCATAACCGAATGTCTTTAGAACATCGGCGACGCTAGGGTCGAGCGGTCCGAGGCCGAGCGTGGCGCCGGGCAAGCCAACCTTGGTCAGCCCGGTGCGGATCGGCGATTGCCCGGTGATGAACGCTGCGCGACCTGCGGTGCAGCTCTGCTGGCCGTACCAATCGGTGAAGATCGCGCCTTCCCTTCCGATGCGGTCGATATTGGGCGTGCGATAGCCCATGATGCCCATGTTGTAGGCCGAGACGTTGAACCATCCGATATCGTCGCCCATGATGAAGAGGATATTCGGCTTGCGGCCGGATGGCGCTGAAGGCGCGGGACTTGCGGCCGGTGCGGCCTTCTGCGCCTGCGCCAAGGCGTCTGATGTCAGCGCTGCGGCGGCTACGAGCGTGGACGTGCCCAGCAACAGATTGCGGCGGTCGATAGGCTGGGTCTTGCCGTTCTGCTTGTTGTCTTTGGCTTCGTCACTCATCTCGAACTCCTACATTGAGAGGCCTTCACGTCGGTGGGTGAGAAACGGCGGGGGATGACCGCACCACGCAGCGGAAGCCGACATGGCTGGTCGAGGTGTCGACCGGCTCGGCGTGACGGGCGGCGGGGCGATAGCGGCGACAGTAATTCGGCGCGCAGAGATGCGAGCCGCCCTTCAGCACCTTGCGCGGAATCCTGATTGCGGGCTGGGAGGAATCGTAGCTCGCCTCCTCGCGGCCGCCGCGCGGGTTCTGCGGGATACAGCAGGGCTTGTTGGCGTCGGCCTCGTGGCGGGCGGACCACCAGTCGGCGGTCCACTCCCAGACATTGCCGATCATGTCGTAGACGCCATAGCCGTTCGGCGGGAACGCGGTCACCGGCGAGGTCCGGTCGAAGCCGTCCTCGCAGAGATTCTGTAGCGGGAAATTGCCCTGCCAGGTGTTGGCCATGTGCTTGCCGCCAGGCGTCAGGGCGTTGCCCCAGGCGTACTCCTCGCCTTCGAGCCCGCCGCGCGCCGCGAACTCCCACTCGGCTTCGGTCGGAAGCTCCTTGCCGGCCCATTTGGCGTAGGCGAGCGCGTCGGCATAGGCGACGTGGACGACCGGATGGCTGCCGAGCACGTTGATGTTGCTGCGCGGACCGTAGGGACGACGCCAACTCGCGCCCTTCATGAAGGTCCACCATTGGCTCCAGTCGCGCAGCGTGCTGACCCGGCGCGGCGGCTGAAACACCAGCGAGCCGGCGTACAGCATCTCCGGCAGCGCGCCGGGATATTGCGCGGGGTCGGGCGGCTGCTCGGCGATCGTGACGTGACCGGTCTCGCGCACGAATTCGCGGAATTGCGCGTTGGTCACCGGCGTGCGGTCGATCCAGAAGCCATCGACCGACGCCCGATGCGACGGCGCTTCCTCGGGATAATGATGGTCCGAGCCCATGCGGAATGTGCCGCCGGGAATCCAGACCATGTCGCCTTCGGTCTGGACGCCGTCATCCGGCTCTGGCTCGGCGGAGAAGATATCTGCGCGGAACATGACGCTGCACCCGTTCGCGTACTACCGCGGGCAATAGTCCCAGAAGCCCTGTGTTTTCGATGGATCGGTGTAGTACCAGCACATGCCCGCTGCCGGCGGCGCGCCGGCCCAGGCAGCTGCGCTCGCCGCCGTCACGAAGCCGACCGCAGCACCGGCCGCGATCGCGCCGCGACCGGCCAGCCGTACCAGCCGGGCCGCACCCAGCCTCCCGGCCGCGGTCCCGGGATCGGCCGTGGTCCGACCCAACGCGTGCCGCCGCCGTGCCAGCCGGGCCGAACGCCCGGGCGCACCACCGTCCGGCTACGATAGGCCACCGCCCCGCCACGCGGACCGACCGCGACGCCGCCGCGGTGTACGACCGCGCGCACCTGCACAACGTCGCCGCTCGCCTGTTGTTTGAGGATCGGCAGCGAAGCGGAGGAACCGATGTTGAGCGCCGATGCCGGACCTGCCTGTGCCGCAAGCGCGGTGATTCCAAACACCGCCGCGCGGAAAATCTTGCTGAAGATCGCAGCTTCTCGTTGTTGTTGCTCTTGGTGACCGAACTTCATGCTTGATCGCATTGTCGCGCCCTTCCAATTTTCTGTGCTGCTCGCTTCGGCAGCATTGATCCGTCAGGCCTTCTTCCCTTTCTCTTCTGTCGTCATCTATGTGCACCTTAACGTGCACAGCCGTTCTCACGGCCCGTGAACGGTTCCACCGGACGTTGTCACGAGCTGATTTCGCTTCGAGATCAAACGATAGCGCAACGCGCCTTACGTGTGATGTGCAGTCTGTGCCAATCTCAGGTACGCGGCGTGCAGCCTTAACGAAAACTGTCCCAACTCCGTCAATCCGATGCTGACGCCGGAATTGCTTTCTCGAAAAAACAAGCGAAAATCCGCGGCATTGCGAATTCACATCTCGATCTCGCCATGCGAATCAAACCAACATTGGCAATGTTGTCGCGCGGCACAAGTTCGTACTGACTTCAAGCACTTGGCCTCAGTGGACCGATCGCGCTATAGTTGTGAACGTGGATATGGGCAAGCACCTCTCGGTTAGCACCGGCGAGCTTGACGGCTTCGAAGGACTCCACGACGCCGTCAAAGGTTCGCATGTCGAAGTCATGCAGCTCGAGCGCGGCAAGCTGCGCGGCACTTTGTCCCACGTCGGGATCGGCGATTTTTCGCTCAGCATCGGCGCGTTCAATGTCGGGGTCCGCACCCAGCGCACGTCCGCCGACGACAAGCTGATCATCGGCATGCTGCTTCATGCGACCGACCGCGTCACCCATTGGGCGTTCGACATGCAGCCGGCCGACGTGCTGGTGATCCCTCCGTCGGTCGAGCATGACGGGGTGTTTCACCGGGCCTCGTCCTATGCGGCGATTCGCTTCGACATGGCCGATCTTCCCGACCTGTTCGGCGGCGAGCCGCGGCTCGCCGATGCCGCG
The DNA here is from genome assembly GCF_001238275.1 of Bradyrhizobium viridifuturi. GTDB lineage: Bacteria > Pseudomonadota > Alphaproteobacteria > Rhizobiales > Xanthobacteraceae > Bradyrhizobium > Bradyrhizobium viridifuturi. The sequence continues at coordinate 54,478 of NZ_LGTB01000006.1, read as the reverse complement.
ACATGGCAGGCGAAGAACCACTTTCGCGCCGACCCCGCCATCGGCATGAGCGCCGCCGACCGGCTGCCGCAGATCATCGCGCATCTTGCCCGGTATCCGGACGCGCTGTCGGAGGCGTCGGCCGAATTCTGGAAGCGCGCGATCATCGACTGCGTGACCGCGACGGTCGTCACGTCGCTGCCGCCAGACGGAACGAGCTATCTGCCGTCGGCGATGAAGCTGGTGCGCGACGTCGAGGACTATCTGCACGCCGCGGGCGCCCGCCCGGTCCATGTCTCGGAAATCTGCACCGAGCTCCGGCTGTCGCGGCGCAGCCTGCACCGCGCCTTCCATGAGGTGTTCGGCGTCGGCCCGGTGACGTTCCTGCGCTACAAGCGGCTCTGCATGATCCGTTCGATCCTGCGCGAGAGCAGGCCGGAGCAGACCACCGTTTCCAAGGTTGCGATCGAACAGGGCTTCATCGAGCTCGGGCGCTTCTCGCAGTACTACCGCGCGATGTTCGGAGAATACCCGTCGCAGACGCTTGGCTACGCCGGCTAGAACGAACCGGCCTCAGCGCCTGCGCGCGCTCATTTCGATCGCCCCGGATCGCCATTGCCGGACAGCACCTGCGCGGCGCCGCCGACGCCGCGGCGGAAGGCTTCATCGAAGGTGACGCCGCGGAACTGCCATTTGTAGTCCCGGCCGTGCCAGGCCATCCGCCATTGCGTGGCCCAGCCGAGATCCTTGTCGTCCCAGACCAGTCGCCCGACCAGGGTGGCCTCGCCACCCTGCGGCGCGACGATCGGGGCAAGCTTCGCCGGCTGCGTCTTCAAGAGCTCGGCCGCGGTGACGCCGGCGCTGGTCAGCGCGGAAGCGGCTGGCAGCACGAAGCGCATGCCGCGCTTGCCGGCCGCGGCCGCGAGCGCGTCGCGCTGCAAGTCGGACTGCGTGCCGTCTGATGTGACGATATAATCCTTCGGGCCGTGCAGCATCTCGACGAAGACGCCGAGCACCGGCCGCTGCGATCGCCACGCTTGAGGCCGAGCCTGGCGAGAATGCCGTCGATCTTGGTCTCGTCGAACGCCACCGTCAGGTCGTAGGGCCGGTCGCGGGTGCCCTGCTCGTCATGATGCGGCTTGCCGGCATACTGGTCGTGATAGTCGAAGCTGCTGACGAACTCTTTGGCCCTGGATTTATAGCCTGCGAGCCGGCGGTCGCTTGCCAGCATCGGCTGGCCGGAGACCTTGATCAGGACGTCCTCCAGGCATGCACCGAAGCCGATGATGCGGTTCGGTTCGCCCTGGCCGGTGACGACGGTCTGCGCGCGATAGAGGCTGTCGTCGGCAACCGCCATCGTGATGCCGCAACAAATCAATGCAGCGGCGAGCAGCATACGAACCACGCAGCGTGCGAAGGTGGCGATCGGATCGCGCTTCGTCTCAAGCAAGGCAGCCATCGTCACCTCCGCCCGGTTGCATCATCGCCAGCTCAGATTGGCGGTATTTTTCGGCACCGCCAAGTTGTTCGGGCATGGGCCATTCCATCGGCCGCACCGCGCTATGGCCACGCGCGGCAGCCATGACATATGCTCGGTGCATGTGCGGCAGCGCCGGAAGCGCTGCCCAGGACAACAACATCCAGGAGACGTCCCGTGAAATGCTATGAGTTGCAAGGCCCCGGCGGCGTCGATGCGCTTGCGCTGGTCGACAAGCCGGTTCCGCAGGCCGGTCCGGGCGAAGTGCTGGTGCGGCTGAAGGCGGCGACGCTGAACTATCGCGACCTGCTCACGGTCAAGGGCGGCTACGGCTCGCGCCAGAAATTTCCGCTGGTACCGGTCTCCGACGGCGCCGGCGTCGTCGAGTCGGTCGGCCCCGGAGTCAAGAGCTTCGCGCCCGGCGACCGCGTGACCGGCAGTTTCTTCGAAAGCTGGCTCGGCGGCGAGCCGAGCGAGGCGCGGATGCGCGCAGCGCTCGGCGGCAGCGTCGACGGCGTGCTGACCGAATACCGCGTCTTCCCGGCGCACGCGCTGGTGCGCACGCCGGACCATCTGAGCGACATCGAGGCTGCGGCGCTGCCATGCGCCGGCCTCACGGCGTGGAGCGCGGTGGTCAAGCTCGGCGACATCAAGCCGGGACAGACGGTGCTGACCCAGGGCACCGGCGGCGTCTCGCTGTTCGCGCTGCAATTCGCCAAGATGTGCGGCGCCCGCGTCATCGCCACCTCTTCCAGCGATACCAAGATCGCGCGGCTGAAACAACTCGGCGCCGATGTCACGCTCAACTACAAGACCACGCCCGACTGGGGCAAGAAGGCGCGCGAGCTGACCGGGCGCGGCGTCGATCTGGTCGTCGAGGTCGGCGGCGTCGGCACGCTGAACGAGTCGATCCGCGCAACCAGAATCGGCGGCACGATCGCCTTCATCGGCGTGCTCGCAGGTCCTGCCTCCTCCGACAGCCGGCTGCCGCTGATGGTGATGCAGCAGCAACGCCTGCAGGGCGTCACCGTCGGTTCGATCGAGGATCTGCAGGCGCTGTGCGACGGCATCAGCATGCATGGCGTCAAGCCTGTCGTCGACAAGGTGTTCGCGTTCGACCAGGTCAAGGATGCGTTCGCCCACATGGCGAGCGGCGCGCATTTCGGCAAGATCGCGATTGCGATCGGCTAGTATCGGCGCGGCCAAGCCCTAGCGCCCCGTGAACTGGGCCTTGCGCTTCTCGACGAAGGCCTTGCGGCCTTCCTGCGCGTCGACGGTTTCCCGGATCACCTGCTGCAGCTCGATCTCGCGACGGAACTGTTCGGCATAGCTCGCGTGCTCGCTCTCCTCGAGCAGCTGCCGCGTCGCGACCAGCGCGCGCGTCGGGCCGTCGGCGAGGCGGCCGGCGAGCACTCTTGCCTCGTCGAGCAGCCTTGCGTCATCGACGACGTCGCGCACCAGGCCCCACTCCTTGGCCCGCTCGGCCGGCAGCGGCTCGTTCAGCAGCATCAGGTCGAGCGCGCGCTGGCGGCCGATCAGGCGCGGCAACAGCCAGGTCGAGCCGAGATCGGGCACCAGGCCGATCCGGCTGAACACCTGGATGAAGCTTGCCGAGCGCGCGGCCAGGATGATGTCGCCGGACATCGCAAGGCTGAAGCCGCCGCCGGCTGCGACGCCGTTGACCGCGACCACCACCGGCATCTGGCACTCGCGCAAGGCCTTCATCGCCGGCCAATAGTGCTTCATCACGCCGAGATAGATATTGTCGCCGAGCGAATTGAACGCCTTCAGGTTCTGCCCGGAGCAGAAACCGCGCCCCTCCCCGGTCAGGATCAGGGCGCGAATACCGGGTTCGACCCCCATCTCGCCGATCGCACGGGCGAGATCGCCGAGCAGTTCCGGCGTCATCGCGTTCAGGCTGTCGGGATCGTTCAGCGTCAGGATGCCGACCTTGCCGTCCCGCTCGCGCTTCACACTGCTCATTTTCCGCTCCCTGAAATTGGTTCTTGTTGTTGCACTGACAGTGCCATGCCTGACATGCTACGCCAACGTGACCCGCCCGCAACAAGAACAGCGAAAGCAACGCCATGTCCGATCAGTTCTCCAACTCGCAAGTGATCCGCAAGCCGGCCGTCAGCGCCAAGGGCGGCATCGTCGCTGCGCAATCGCGCAAGGCGGCCGAAGTCGGCGCCGAGGTCCTGGCAGCGGGCGGCGATTGCGTCGACGCCGTGATTGCAACCACCTTTGCTCTTGGTGTGCTGGAGCCGTGGATGAGCGGCGCCGGCGGCGGCGGCGCGATGGTGCTTTACCGCGCCAAGGAGAACCGCGTCGAGGTGATCGACTACGGCATGCGCGCGCCCGACGGCCTGCGCCTCGATGACTATCCGCTGACCGGCGGCGCGGCCTCCGACCTGTTCCCCTGGGCGCGGGTCAAGGACGACCGCAACCTGCACGGCCCCGGCTCGATCGCCGTGCCGGGCGTGGTCGCCGGCATGGAAGAGGCGCATCGCCGCCACGCCAAAATGCCGTGGAAGGATCTGCTGGCGCCGAGCGTCAAGCTCGCCGGCGAAGGCTTGCAGGTCGATTGGTGGACCACCGACATGATCGCAAGCTCCGCCGCCGATCTGCGGCGCTATCCGGCCAGCGCCGCAGCCTATCTGCAGGATGGCCTGCCGCCGAACGCGCAATGGGGCATCCGCTCGGTGGTCCGCATGCCGCAGGACGCGTTGAAGGCGACGATGGCGCAGCTTGCCGCGGCGGGTCCGCGCGATTTCTACGAGGGCGATCTGGCGCGCAGCATCGCCGACGATATTCAGGCCGCCGGCGGCGCGCTGTCGGTGCGCGATCTCGCCGCCTTCCGGGCCCATCTGCGCGAGCCGCTCAGGATTCTCTATCGCGGCGGCACGGTCTATGCGACGCCGGAACTGACCGCGGGCCCCACCATGGCACGCACGCTGGGTCTGCTGCAGAAGGCGTTGGCGCCGGCGCAAGGCGGCCCGGATGCGGCGGCTTACGCGGCCTATGCCGAGGCACTGCAAGCGGCCTATCGCGAACGCCTGAAGGACATGGGCGACGTCGACGGCCGCCGCGCGCTCGGCGCCGAGGCGGTCGCGCCAAGCTGCACCACGCATTTCTCGGCAGTCGACCGCGACGGCAACCTGGCCGCCGTGACGCAGACGTTGCTGTCGACCTTCGGCTCCAAATTCGTGACGCCGAACACCGGCCTCACCATGAACAACGGCATCATGTGGTTCGATCCGGTGCAGGGCAATCCGAACTCGCTCGCGCCCGGCAAGCGCTGCCTGACCAACTACACGCCTGTGGTAGCGGAAGCGGCCGATGGCCGCCGTCTCGCCGCTGGCGCATCCGGCGGCCGCCGCATCCTGCCCGCGGTGTCGCAGCTCATCTCCTTCGTGATGGACTTCGGCATGGATCTCGACACCGCGATCCATCAGCCGCGGATCGACGCCAGCGAAGGCGCCATCGTGATCGGCGACGTCCGCCTGCCGCAAGCCGTGCGCGAGGCGCTGCGCGGCCGCTTCGACTATGAGGAGGCACGCATCCAGACCCAGCCGAAGAAGTTCGCCTGCCCCAGCATCGTGCTGCGCGACGGCACGACAAACAGCGGCGCCACCGAGCCATTCCACCCGTGGAGCGATGCCATCGCGGAAGGGTGAGAAGGTCGCGGCGCGCACAACAACAACAATCTCGGGAGGCCGTCTTGAACTACGAGCAGATCACATGCGACATCGACGGCCCCCTGATGATCGTCACGCTCAACCGACCGGACAAGCTTAACGCCTACACCGGCACGATGGGCGCGGAGATCGCCGACGCTTTTCAGCGTGCTGACCAGGACGACGACGTCCGCGCCATCATCGTCACCGGCGCAGGCCGCGCGTTCTGCGCCGGTGCGGACGTCTCCGGCGGCGCCAACAGCTTCGACACCTCCGGCAGCCACGGCGCTGGCGTGTTCGCAAGCGCCGGCCAGCGCAGCGGCCGCTTCGTCGAGGCGATCTTCAACTGCCGAAAACCCTCGATCGCCGCGATCAACGGCGCTGCGGTCGGCGTCGGCATCACCATGACGCTGCCGATGGATATCCGCATCGCCTCGCGCGGCGCCAAGATCGGCTTCATCTTCGCGCGCCGCGGGCTGGTGCCGGAGGCCGGCAGCGCCTGGTTCCTGCCAAAGCTCGTCGGCCTGCCGCAGTCGCTGCGCTGGTGCCTGTCCGGCCGCACCTTCGATGCGGACGAGGCGCAGGCCGGCGGCCTCGTCAGCGAGGTGGTCGAGCCCGACGCCCTGCTCGAACGGGCGCGGCAGATCGCCCATGAGATGACGGCGGAAACCTCGGCGGTGTCGGTCGCGCTGACCCGCCAGATGCTCTGGCGCTTCGCCGGCGCACCCGACCCGTTCGAACTGCTCGCGATCGACAAGCCGATGTCGGTCGAGCGCGGCAGCCACGCCGACGTGCGCGAGGGCGTGCAGTCCTTCATCGAGAAGCGCAAGCCGGCCTTTCCCGGCAAGGTCTCGCAGGACATGCCGAGTCAGTATCCGTGGTGGCCGGCGGCGGAGTGAAGCGTGATCTCCACCGTCGTCCCGGTGAAAGCCGGGACCCATACTCCGCGGCAGATGTTGTCGGCGGGACTCGTCGTTGCAACATCGCGCAACAATCAGCATTTGTGCTAATGGGTCCCGGCCTTCGCCGGGACGACACCGAATGTATTGCGCGGCCGATGGGTCATACATCCGCGTTCTCGCGACACTATCTGCCCGAGCTTTCCAACGGACGCTGCGGCGCGTGACGCGTCTCCTCCGCTGCGCTATGGTGAGAAGCCTCATTCAACGATGAATTGGAGCACCGCCGGATGATTACCTGCTACCTGCGCTATGAGATCAGGCTAGGCAAGCTCGCCGACTTCGAAGCTTATGCCGCAATGTGGCTCGAGCTGCTGCCGCGGTTCGGCGGCGTCCATCACGGCTACTTCCTGCCGTCCGAGGGCGCGAGCGACGTCGCGCTGGCGATTTTCAGCTTTCCGAGCCTCGCGGCCTACGAGCAGTATCGAAAGGATTCCGCCGCCGATCCGGACGTGCAGAAGGCGATCGCTTTCGCAAAGGAGACCGGCTGCTTCACGCGCTATGACCGGTCGTTCTTCCGGCCGTTGTTTCCGAAAGCGGCCGAGCAGCAAGCGCGGTGACCGGATTGAGTGAAGCACGTGCAGACGTACCGCCCGGCGCGCAACTTCTCGGACGCGAGTGGCTGGGCTTCGACGGCGAGGTCACCTCGATCCGCTTCGAAGCGAAACCTTCGTTCACCAACCGGCATGGCACGATCCAGGGCGGCTTCCTCGCCGCAATGCTGGATTCGGCCACGGGCCTCGGCGCGCTTGCAGCCCTTCCCGCAACACAGACGGTGATCACCAAGACCCTCGCTACGCGATTTCTCAAGCCGGCGCGCACAGGTCCGATCACGGCCAAGGCGAAGGTCGTCTCGCAGACCGGGCGCGACATGATCGTTGAAGCCGACCTGATCGATGCGGAGAACGTAACGGTCGCCACCGCCACCGCCGAGTTGCGAATTCTCGACAAGCGATAGCCAGATGCGTTGGTCTGCCTTTCTGTTGTCCGCTCTGGCTTTGCTCAGCCTCTCCGCCGCACAGGCGGCCGGACTGCGGGCTTTCAACGTTCCCGCGAGCAGTGACGGGCCCGCGATCAGAGGGGTGGTATGGAGTCCCCGCGCTGAGACGCCGCGCGAGATCGATGCCCGCGGCGGCCGAACATTCTTCGGCGTGAACGACTGCCCGATTGTCGGGACAAAACTTCCCCTCATCGTGATCTCGCATGGACGACGCGGATGGCTCGGCGGGCATCACGACACCGCCGCTGCGCTGGCGGATGCCGGCTTCATGGTGCTGACGTTCAATCATCCGACCGACACTGAACGCGACACCAGCGGCACCGACAGTCTTGCCGCTACGGTCGAACGGCCCGCCGACATCAAGCGCGCGATCGACTACGCGCTTCAGGGATGGCCCGATGCTGCTCACATCGACGCCGGACGAATCGGCCTCTACGGTTTCTCCTGGGGCGGCTATACCGCCCTCGCGGCGATTGGCGGCGAGCCCGATCTCCGCAAGGACCTGCCGAACTGCCAGACCTCGAGCTTGCGCGCCTGCAAGGAACTCGAAAGCGGAGAAAAGCCGAGCGGACCGGTCGTCCATGATCCGCGGATCAAGGCCGCCGTCATCGTCGATCCCTATCCTGTGCTGTTCTTTGCGGCCGAGAATCTGAAAGCCGTGACGATTCCGATCCAACTGTGGAGCTCGGACCCCGCGCAGAAAGCCGACGGCCTCTCCGGATGCTGTGCCGCCCCCATCAACGACCGGCTTCCGGCCAAACCGGACTTTCACCTGGTGAAGGACGCGAAGCACTTCTCTTTCCTCGCGACTTGCACGCCGGAGGAGACAGCGAAGATGGCCGGCATTTGTACCGACGCGCCGGGCTTCGACCGCGTCGCCTTTCATCAGCGCTTCCACGCCGCGGCCATCGCGTTCTTCAGGATGCACCTCGGCGACGCCGGGACACGATGACGAACGCGGTTGGCCCCCGAGCCGGCGGTGGCGGCGGCTCGCCGGAATGCATGCAGATGGAGGAGGATCGAGTCTTACCGATATCGAAGCCTCCTCGCATCGCATTCGCCTAGGCGGGTTTCTGCACCGGAGCCGCATCGAAGCCGACCCTCGGAAAGTGAAGATTCACTTTGCCGACCGAGGGGTCTTCGTGCCGGATCACAATCTCATCTTGTGTCCATGCGAGAATGTTTCCGTGCACGGGATTGCCGTAGTCATCGGGAGTGACGCTGACCCAGTCGCCTCGCCGAATTCCGACATTCTGCGCTTCCGATGACCAGCTGTCGGGTTCGCTCGGTTGATGGCCACGGGCAACCTCGATCGCCTCGTCTGGCGTCATGTCCGTGTGCCTGCCGTGCCCAAGAGCCGCAACGCGTGCATACCAGGGGTCAACAATATCAGCGAAAGCAATCAGCTTCGCGATCTCCGGGCCGCCATTCTGCCGTGCGAACCAGATCGGATGATAAACCGATAAGTCGGCCGCTGAAGGATCGTTTCCGAGGACAAACTTGCGGCCATCAGCGAGAACTTCGGCGAGCCACGCAAGATGGGCGTTGAGCCGCTGCAAATAGATCGCCCGTTTCGGAAGCAGCACGTCCGGGTCCAGATTGACACGGAATAGCGGACGCCGTTCGTCGACCAGCTCCTGCGGGATTTTTCCGCCCATATTGCCGATGGTGAGGCATACCGCGTTCAGGAAGGAGCCCTTTTCGATCCACCAGCCGAAGATCTTGGCGAGGCCCTCCTGCCCATTGGGATAAAGCGCGGTCGGGCCGCCCAGCTTTTCGATGACCTGAAGTATGAGCAGCGTATCGCAATAGAACTCTGCTCCGATTTGGAGGATCGGCGTGCGCCGATAGCCTCCCGTCATCGGCGTGAGCTTGGGACGCGGCGTCCAGACCGGGATCTCGACCGAGCGCCAGCTCTGGCCCTTGAGGCCCAGAGCCAGGCGCGTCTTCTCCGAATAAGGCGAGAGCTGGTAGTGATGCAGAATGACTTCGGACATGGGTTTCTCTCCCTGGGATTTACCTTGAGCCGAGCTACTTCTGCGGCGCGGGCAGTTCGACACCGAGAAACTCGAACGCAGTCTCGCCGTTGGTCCAGCCATGCAGGGTATTCGGCTGAAAGACGATTACGTCGTCCGGCTTGTAGGCGACTTCACCAATCTGCCCGCCGCCCTTGTCGTTCAGGGACAGCTTGCCGCTTCCGCTGATGACATAGAGGATGTAGGGCAGCGCGCCGTCGTGAACGGCAATCGAGCCTTTGGCGTCGACGTGTCCGCGCATGACGTGGGTGGCCGCCCCGGGTAGGTCATAGAGCATTCCATAGTTGAAGCCCTGGTTCTGCTTGCCGTTGGGCATCACCGGCACGGCTGCAAGCGCGGATGCCTCCTTCTTCACGGCGACCGGGTTGTTTCCCTGACCGTTCTCGATGACATAGATTCCGCCGGCGCATGCTGGAACGGTGGCGGCAAGTGCAGCCAGCAACGTCGCAGCACAAACTAGACCACGCATATCTTCCTCCCTCGTTGATCACTTGTTTGAAGTCATGAGTCGAGCGCGGCTCCGGGCCGCTGGCAGCAGCGGCCCGCCGATGGTGCGGATTGAACGCCGGATCAGCCTCCGGTGCGCGCATCCAGGAAGAGTTGCGTGAACGGCTTGGCCAGGACGGGCTCGAGCTTCGGCACAATGGCCTTGATATCGGGCGTGACCATGTGGGCGTCGAGCGCAGCCTTGTCCTTCCAGCGCTCGAACGTCAGGAAGCGGCCCGGCTCGCCGATCACTTCCATCAACGTGTAGACGATGCACCCCGGTTCCTTGGCCGACGTTTCGGCAAAGGGAACGAGCAGCGCGCGCAGCTCATCCGCCTTGTCCTTCTTGGAGACGATCTCCGCAATCACGAAGTAGCCGCTCTGTCCGGCGGCCTCGGCCGATGAGGCAACCAGAACCGCGGCCGCCACGGAACCGATGGCGGCAGCTCCCACAAAGGCACGGCGATCCATTTCCGACATGCAATTCCTCCCCTCTCTGTTTGTTTTCATTTGCAATCCGGCCGTTGAACGCGCGCGGGCCAGATGCCTCATGTCAATGATGTGCAAATAATTTGCACACAAAGTAACGAGAGTCAATGCTTTGTGGTATGATATGCTGTAACCACAGAAAATTGTGCCCGTTCGGCTTGGCTGACGCGACGGCTAACGATAGGATTTGGCTCAACGATTTGTTGTGCCAGCGGACTGACAGGAATGAAGACCCGAACGACGAACGCGCGACGCGAACCAAGGAATCGCCCTTCACAGGGCTCCATCGCACCGGTCGAGATGCCGGGCCTCGACAGTCACCTTTGCTTTGCGCTCTACAGTGCAAGCAACCACATGACGCGGCTGTTCGTCCCGTTCCTGAAGAAGCTTGGCGTCACCTATCCGCAGTATCTGGTTCTGGTCGTGCTTTGGGAGCGCGGAGCACGGGGCGTCGGAGACCTGGCCTCGGCGCTGCAAATGGACCTCGGCTCGCTCTCGCCGATGCTCAAACGTCTTGAAGCCAAGGGATTGGTGACACGGCGGCGACAGCCCAACGATGAGCGGCGCGTGCTTGTCGATCTAACTGCCAAGGGCGTGTCGCTTCGCCAGCGGACCGAGCAGATGCTGGGCGAGTTCTACTGCTTCCTCAACATGCCCCTGGATGAGCTTTTCGACCTGAAGGACCGGCTGCGCCACTTCGTGAACTCGGCGGGGCCCAAGGAGACCGCACCGTCGCCCGTCAAGCTCACGGAGCCGGCGCTTTGAAAGCGCCGCAGACGATCTCTCTTACACCCCGAGCTTGTCCCGCACCCGCCCGGTCAACACCGCGGCGGTGACGCCGACCCGCCAGAACGCGTGCATCGGCATCGGCTTGATGCCGGTCACGGGCATATCGATCTCGGCCTTCGAGCCGCCGATCAGGCGGCGGGCGAGTTGCGCGCCCATCGCAGTCGATAGCGCAACGCCGCGGCCGTTGCAGCCGAGCGAGATCAGCAAGTTCTCCGCCGGCTCATGGACATGCGGATAATGATCGGCAGTGATGGCGAGGCGGCTGTTCCAGCCATGGGTCCAGTTGACGCCCTTGAGCTGCGGCCACAGCCGCTCGGCGTAGCGGATCAGATAGGCGACGTCGGTCGGCTTGCTGATCCAGCGCATCGGGCCACGGCCGCCCATCAAGAGGCGGTTGTGCTGATCGATGCGGTAGTAGACGGTGATATGGCCGCTCTCGTAGAGCACCGGGCGCGTTGGCATGATCGAACGCGCGACCTCGTCGGATAGCGGCGCGGTGGCCGCGATCGACGAGAACACCGGCACGATGGTGCGGCGAAGCGCGGGCCAGAGATCGTCGGTGAAGCCATTGGTCGCGATCAGCACCTTGTCGGCGTGCACGATAGCGCGCGGGGTTTTGATCCGCCAACGGCCGCCGTCACTGTGCAGCGACAGCGCCGGCGTCTCGCCATGGACGGCAACGCCGGCTCCGATTGCGGCGCGCGCCAGGCCGCGGGCATAGCTCAGCGGATGCAGGTCGCCGCCGCGGGCATCGAGCATCGCGCAGAGATAGCGGTCGCTGCCGGTCGTCGTGCGCAGCTCGGCGGCGTTGAGCAGCTTCACCGGCATGCCGCGCCGGATGCACTGTTTCGCGGTGGTCTCGATTGCGGCAGCACTCGCCTCATTGTAGGCGGCGCGCAGCGTGCCGTTCTGCCGCGCCTCGCAGGGGATCTGGTAGCGGCGGATCAGGTCATGGGTGAAGTTGGTGGTGCCGTAGGAGAATTCGATCATGCGGCGGCCGAGATCGGCGCCGAAATCCCGCTCGATCTGGTCGGGGTCGTGCTTCAGCCCGGGATTGGTCTGCCCGCCATTGTTGCCGGAGGCGCCCCAGCCGGGCTCCTGCGCCTCAAGCACGGTCGCGTGCACGCCCTGCTCGGCGAGGTGCAGCGCGGTCGACAGGCCGGTGAAGCCGCCGCCGATGATCGCGACCGGCACGCTCTTGTCCGTTGTGAGCGGTGGCGTCGGCGTCGCCTCCACCGCGGTGTCGGCATAGAGACTCGGGGGCAGCGGGAGACGTTCAGGTGCATTCATAGAGAGTACCGGATCATAGCGGATGCAGCACGCGGCGCAGGAAATCCTGGGTGCGTGGGTGCTGCGGTTGGTTGAGGACGGATTTGGCGGCGCCCTGCTCGACGATCACGCCGCCGTCGATGAACAGCACGCGATCGGCGACGTCGCGGGCAAAGCCCATCTCGTGCGTGACCACCACCATGGTCATGCCGTCGTCGGCGAGCTTGCGCATCACCGACAGCACGTCTCCGACCAGCTCGGGATCGAGCGCGGACGTCGGCTCGTCGAACAGGATCGCCTTCGGCTGCATCGCCAGCGCGCGGGCGATCGCGACGCGCTGCTGCTGGCCGCCGGAGAGCTTTGGCGGGTGCACCTCGGCCTTGTCGGCGAGACCGACCTGCGCGAGCAGCGCGCGACCGCGGGCAATCGCCTGCTCGTGCGGCTCCTTCTTCACATAAAGCGGGCCCTCGATGACGTTTTCGAGCGCGGTGCGATGCGGAAACAGGTTGAAGCGCTGGAACACCATCGAGACCTGGGTGCGGATCGCGACGATCGAGCGGTCATTGCTGTCGACGCGCGCGCCCTCGACGCTGATCTCGCCGCGATCGTAGCTCTCGAGCCCGTTGATGCAGCGCAGGATGGTCGACTTGCCGGAGCCCGAGGGACCGATGATGCAGACCACCTCGCTCTTGGCGACCGAGGCGGTGATGCCCTTCAGCACCTCGACCTTGCCGAAACTCTTGTGGACGTCGTTGAGCTCGATCATTTGCGGTTCGCCTTGTTCTCGAAGTGCCGAACCAGCAGGATGAGCGGAATGCTCATGGTGAGGTACATCAGCGCCACCAGCGTGAACACGCTGGTATTCTTGAAGGTCGAGGAGGCGATCAGCTTGCCCTGCAGCGCGAGCTCGGCGACCGTGATGGTGGACGCCTGCGAGGAATCCTTCAGCATCATGATCATGATGTTGCCGTAGGGCGGCAGGATGATCCGGACCGCCTGCGGCAGCACCACGCGGCGCATGGTGAGCCACCAGCCCATGCCGATGGTCTGCGCCGCCTCGATCTGCCCCTTGTCGATCGCCTCGATCCCGGCGCGGAAGTTTTCCGCCTGATAGGCCGAGTATGCAATGCCGAGCCCGATGATCGCGGCCTGCAGCGCCGAGAGCGCGATGCCGAAATCCGGCATCACGAAATAGATGTAGAACAGCAGCACGATGATCGGGATGCCGCGGATCACATTGATCAGCGCGGCGCTGAGCCAAACGAGGATGCGGATGCCGGACACTCGCATCAAGGCCCACACCAGCCCGAGCACGGTCGACAGCGCGAGCGAGCCGACTGTGACGACGATGGTCAGCCAGACACCCTGCAACAGGATCGGCACGAACTCGACGGCGTCGTGGAAGAATTTTTGCATCGGCTCAGAGATATCCAGTCCCGTTACGCTCGACCGTCATGCTGAGGTGCGAGCCTTGCGGCGCGCTTGCGCCGCTGGGCGAGCCTCGAAGGGTGCACGCCCCGGCTGGTGGCCGTCGACCCTTCGAGGCTCGCTCCGCGAGCACCTCAGGGTGACGGATCACGGTCTCACGACGCGTTGGCCTTCTGGCCCCATTTCTCCAGGATCTTTGCAATCGTGCCGTTGGCCTTCAGCTTCGCCAGCGAGGCGTTGATCTTGGCGAGCAGTTCGGTGTCGCTCTTGCGCACGCCGATCGCAACCGTGCCGACGGTGACGGGCTTGTAACCCTCGACCAGGCGGACGTCGGCGAAATTGCCTTGCTGCAGATTGTAGGCGAGGATCGGATAGTCGGCGAAGCCGGCCTTGAGGCGGCCGGCATTCACGTCGCGCAGGATGTCGGGAATGGTGTCGTAGACCTTGACCTCGCTGAACAGCCCGGTCTTCTTCAGCGCATCGACGAACGCAGTGCCGACCTGGGCGCCGACCACCGTGCCTTTCAGATCCTCCTGCGAGGCGTAGGCCTTGGTGTCGGTCTTCGGCACCACCAAGCCTTCACCGTAGGTGTAGACTGGCTCGGAGAAGTCGATCACCTCCTTGCGGGCGGCGGTGGCGAACATAGCCGCGGCGATGATGTCGATCTTGTTTGCGGTCAGCGAGGGGATCAGCGCCGAGAACTGCATCGGCTCGATCTGCACGGAGAAGCCGGCATCCTTGCCGATCTCGGTGGCGAGATCGACCATGATGCCCTGGATCGAATTGGTCTTGGTGTCGAGGAAGGTGAAGGGGATGCCGGTCGGCGTCGAGCGACCTTGAGCACCTGCTGCGCCTGTGACGGCGCGCTCAAGGCAAGGGCAAGCGCCGCGACCGCGGCCTGAACGAGACGCTGAAACGACATCGCACCACCTCCCGAGATCGGCCCCGGCGCCGCATCGCCCGCTGTATCGGCGGTTTTGGTTGCGGGCGACGCCGTTCCGGCCTATTTTCACCAATATGAAATTGTGGTCACGAAACCGCGGCCAATGCAAGCGGTTTTCATGCACATGAAGGAAGCTGTGTGACGTGAGCGGCGGCAAGAGAATGCGCAAAGGCGCGGCAGCGAGGCCCGCGACGGCACGCCGCGCCGCCAAGAAACTGCCGAGCAAGCCGGCCGAGCCGGCGATGGATCTGGCGGTCGGACGCCGCATCCGCGACCTGCGCCGCACCAAGCAGATGTCGCTGGAGGTCGTTGCCGCGCGCACCGATTTGTCGATCGGCTTCATCAGCCAGATCGAGCGCGGCCTGTCGTCGCCGTCGCTGCGCGTGCTGGCGACCTTGGCCGACGTACTCGGCGTCGGCATCGCCGCGCTGTTCGGCGCGACGCCGAAAGATGACGGCGCCGGCGGTGTCGTGACCCGCGAAGTGCAGCGCGCCGAGCTGAAACTGTGGCGCACCGGCATTTCAAAGCAATTGCTGAGCCCGGCCGGCAGCGAGAGCCGCCTCAACCTGTTCCTGGTGCATCTCGACCCCGGCGGCAACACCGGCGACGAGTTCTACACCCATGACGGCGAAGAGGCCGGCCTCGTGCTCCAGGGCGAGATGACGCTGACTGTCGATACCGAGACCTGGACGCTGAAGCAGGGCGACAGCTTCCGCTTCGCGAGTCGTAGGCCGCACCGGTTTTCCAATCCCGCCACCGATGCGAGGGCCGTGGTGCTTTGGGTGAATTGCGTGACGGCGGCGGGGTAAGTGCGGCGCTCTCTCCGTTCGTCGTCCCGGCGAAGGCCGGGACCCATTGCCACCAGTCTTGATGATCGCAGGGAAAGCGGCCCCAGCGTCGTGCCACAACTCACATTTGGGGTAATGGGTCCCGGCCTTCGCCGGGACGACACTGATTGTCGCCTCGCTATCGCATCAAACTGACAACCCCATCACCACTTCCTCGATCTTGATCGGGAAATTCCGCACCCGGATGCCGGTGGCATGGAAGACGGCGTTGGCGACTGCGCCGGCGCTGCCGGTGATGCCGATCTCGCCGACGCCCTTGATGCCGAGCGGATTGACGTGCGGATCGTGCTCGTCGACCATGATCACGTCCATCGTCGGCACGTCGGCATTCACCGGCACATGATACTCGGCGAGGTTCGCGTTCAGGATGCGCCCCGAACGATGGTCCATCACCGCCTCCTCGTGCAGCGCGAACGAGAGGCCCCAGATCATGCCGCCGCGCAGCTGGCTCTGCACCATCAGCGGATTGATGATGCGGCCGGCGGCGAACGCACCGACCATCCGCGTGGCGCGGATCTGGCCGAGCTCCGGATCGACCTTGACCTCGGCGAACACGGCGCCATGCGCGTGCATTGCATATTGCGATTGCGCCGCCGCGTCGGCCGCACCAGTGCCGCTGCCCTCGACCTCGGCGACGCCGGCGCGCGCCAGGATCTCGGCAAAGCTTTCGCTGCGCGCATCGTCGTCCCGGCGATAGAGCCGTCCACCCCGCGCCACCACGCCGGCGTTGCCGGCGCCGAACAGCGGCGAGCGTTCATCCGAGGTCGCAAGCTCGGCGAGTTTTGCGATCACGGCAGCACCTGCGTTATGGATCGCGGCGCCGACGGTTGCGGTATGGCCCGAACCGCCGGCGATGCCGGCGTCGGGCAGATCGGAGCTGCCGGAGCGGAACGTCAGCCGATCGATATCAAGCCCGAGCGAATCGGCCGAGATCTGCGCAAGCGCAGTCCAGGCGCCCTGCCCCATGTCGTGCGCGCCGGTCTCCATCACGCCCTTGCCGTCGGCGCGGATCACCGCGCGCGCATTGCCCTGGAACATGATCGCCGGGAAGGTCGCCGTCCCCATGCCCCAGCCGACCAGAAAACCGTTCTCGTCACGCATCTGCCTCGGCTGCAGCGGACGTCCCGCCCAGCCGAAACGTTCGGCCGCCTTGGCGTAGCACTGGCGCAGCGCCTTGGAGGAGAACGGCTTGCCGGTGGTCGGCTCGACCTCGGCATAGTTCTTCAGCCGGAACTCCAGCGGATCGATGCCGCAGGCGAACGCCGCCTCGTCGATCGCGCTTTCCAGCACGATCGATCCGGTGGCCTCGCCCGGCGCGCGCATGAACAGCGGCGTGCCGGTGTCGACGCGCACGGCTTCATGCGCGGTGCGGATCGCCGGGCTGGCATAAAGCGTGTGCGAGGCGTCGGCCGCTGGCTCGTAGAAATCGTCGAAGCTCGAGGTTGTGACGCGCGCCTCATGATTGATCACAGTCAGCGCACCGGCATCGTCGGTGCCGATCCGGATGCGCTGGCGGGTCGGCGGACGGTGGCCGACCGGACCATACATCTGGCTGCGCCGCAGCACGAGCTTGACCGGACGCCCGATCAGCTTGGCGGCCATGATACCGAGCACCTGCGGCCCGGAGATCAGCCCCTTGGAGCCGAAGCCGCCGCCGAGGAACGGGCTGTTGATATGGATGTTCGCCGGCGGAATGCCGAACAGCCCGGCGATGCGCATCTGCGCGAAGCCCATACCCTGGCTCGGCGTATCGATGAACAGCCGGTCGCCATCCCACACCGCGACGATCGCATGCGGCTCCATCGCGTTGTGATATTGCGCCGGGGTCTCGTAGGTGGAGTCGGTCAGCTTCGATGCCACAGCCATGCCGGCATTGATGTCGCCGTGACGGACCTCGGCAGGATTGCCGATTCCGACCACCGGCGGTGCATAGGCCTCGCCGGCGTCGAGACCGACGCGTGAGATCTCGACCTGGTAACGCGGCGACAGCAGCGCGGCACCTTCGGTCGCGGCCTCCAGCGTCTCGGCGATCACGACCGCGATCGCCTGGTTGGCGTAGCGCACCTCGTCGCTCTGCAACAGTTCCATGCGGAAGGCGAACGGATTGCCCTTGGCGTCGGGATCTTCCGCGAGCTCGGGCTTGTGCGTCGGCGTCATCACGTCGATCACGCCGGGATGGCGCTTGGCGGCGGCGACATCGAGCGATTTGACCCGGCCGCGCGCGATGCAGCTGGTCGCGATCACGGCATAGACCATGCCGGGCGGATGATTGTCGGCGGCATAGCGCGCCTTGCCGGTGACCTTCAGCACGCCGTCGGTGCGGGTTAGCGGTTGGCCAATGTTCGAGCCATGTCGGATATGGGCGGGGTCGCGGGTCAGACTGATCTCAAGCGTCATGCGTCACGCTCCTGCAACGGACGAGAAGGGAGAGCCGGGCAGCGCGGCAATGCGGTCCGGCGTGCCTCTGGCAGCAAGGGTGAGCGCGCGCACGACGATGCGCTGCGCGAGCTCGATCTTGAAAGCGTTGTCGCCGGACGGCTTTGCGCCTGACAGCGCGGCACGCGCCGCCTCGCGATAAACAGCCGCATCCGGTGCGGCACCCGCGAGCACCTGCTCGGCCTCGCGCGCCCGCCACGGCTTGGCCGCGACGCCGCCGAGCGCGAGCCGGGCTTCGCGGATCTTGCCGTCCTCGATGCGCAGGCCAGCTGCGGCCGAGACCACGGCGAAGGCATAGGAGGTGCGCTCGCGGACCTTGATGTAGCGGGCATGCCTGGCGAAGCCTTGCGCCGTGGCCGGCAGCCGCAGCGCGACGATCAGATCGCCGCGCTCGAGCGCGGTCTCGCGCTCCGGCGTCTCGCCGGGCAGGCGATGCAGCTCCCCGAGTGGCAGCTCGCGCCGGCCGGCCTTGCCTTCGATCTCGACGACGGCGTCGAGCGCGACCAGTGGCACGGAGAAGTCCGACGGATGGGTTGCGATGCAGCCCTCGCTCCAGCCGAGCACCGCGTGCAGGCGATTCTCGCCTTTGAGCGCGTCGCAGCCGGCGCCCGGCCAGCGCCGGTTGCAGGCGCTGCCAGCGTCGTAGAAATAGGCGCAACGTGTCCGCTGCATCAGATTGCCGCCGACGGTCGCGGCATTGCGCAACTGGGCGGATGCGCCCGACAGCAGCGCCTCGGCGACCGCCGGATAGTTGCGCGCGAACTCGGCGTCATGCGCGAGATCGGCATTGCGCACCAGCGCGCCGATGCGAAGCGAACCGTCGGCGAGGCGCTCGATGCGATCGAGCCCAGGCAGTCGCGTCACATCGACGAGGACGCTCGGCCGGCTGACGCCGCCTTTCATCAGATCGAGCAGATTGGTGCCGGAGGCGAGATAGGTCGCGCCCTTCTCGGAGGCCGCCGCGATCGCATCCGCGACACTGGCCGGCCTGACATAATCGAAGTTCATCATGCGGAGCGCCTCTGCTTGGGAGCGTTGATGTCGGCCTGTGCCTCGAGCACGGCCTCGGTAATCCCCTGATAGGCGCCGCAGCGGCAGAGATTGCCGCTCATGCATTCGCGCACCCGCTCCGGATCGTCGCCGGCCTGCCCCTCCTGGATCAGGCCGATGCCGCTCATGATCTGGCCCGGCGTGCAGAAGCCGCACTGGAAGCCGTCATGAGCGATGAAGGCGGCCTGCACCGGATGCAGCTCGCCGCCGCGCCCGACGCCTTCGATGGTGATGATCTCGGCGCCGTCATGGCTGACGGCGAGCGCGAGGCAGGAATTGATGCGGCGGCCGTCGACCAGGATGGTGCATGCTCCGCATTGGCCGCGGTCGCATCCCTTCTTGGTGCCGGTGAGGTCGAGCCGCTCGCGCAACAGGTCGAGCAGAGTGACGCGGGGATCGTCGAGGACAATTTCCCGGCGGACGCCGTTGATGGTGAGACTGAGAGGGAGATTCATGCAGGGCTCCGATCCGTGTATGGTCGGGTTGAATCGAGGCAACGCGAACCCGTGGCCGCCGATCCAGGGGTCGGCGCGCCTTGTCAGGCCCGGTGCTGGTCGCCATATACGGAGGCATCCTCCGTTTACAAGGGAGGGTGAAAAGAAAAAGGAATGGCCGGTTCATCACCAGAAATTGTCCGCAAGCCGCGCGCCGATGCGGTGCGCAACCGCGAGCGCGTGCTGGAAGCAGCCAAGGCCGTGTTCTCGGCCGGCGGCAGCGAGGCGAGCCTGGAGGCCGTCGCGCGCCATGCCGGCGTCGGCATCGGCACGCTGTATCGCCACTTCCCGACCCGCGAGGCGCTGTACGAGGCGGTCTATCGCCGCGAAGTCGAGCAGCTCGGCGATCTGGCCGAGCAACTACAGAACGCGCCCGAACCGGTCGAGGCGTTGCGGCGCTGGCTGCGTGCCAATGTCCAGTTTGTCGCGACCAAGAAGGGCATGGTCGCCGCGCTGGCGCTGGTCGCGGCCGCCTCGAGCGAGCTGCAGGCCTATTCGTTCGATCGCCTGACCAAGGCGATCGGCACCCTGCTATCGCGCGCGGTTGCGGCCGGCGCGATCCGCGACGACATCAGCGCCGAGGACGTGCTGCGCGCGCTGATCGGCATGTGCTACATGCACGACCAGCCCGGCTGGCAGACCACCGCGCTCAGACTGTTGGACGTGTTCGTGGACGGCTTGCGGGTGCGGCCAGCGGCGAAGGCCGGCCGGAGACCGTCGCGCAAGGCATAGCTGGCCGGACGCGGTCAAAAAAGAAATCGGCAAATGTGAAAAAGTGCACAGACGATCTGCCTGGCGTCCGGCTAGATCGTAGCATTGACGCGTCCAAGCTCATATTTGCTCTAGTTCATATTTGCGATCCAGCCCGGCCAGCGCGCCGGGCTTTTCGTTGATCCATCGCAGTCGGCCGAACCGCACAGATATATCGTAATAAGATATATCACGCGCCAAGCACACGTTTGACGGCTGTCCAACATCCGCCAATTGAACGAAGGTCGAATGGGTCATCCGACGTTTCCATTCGCACGTCGTCCCCGGGAATGAGTATGCTGGCAAAAAACAGGTAGACGCGAAGGCCAACTCCGCGATCTGCCGACCGGCCATGGCGAGGAAAACGCGCGTTCGCGCTCGAGCTTTCGAGGACGACTCCCGGCATTCGGGAAAAGATGCGCCTGCCGTTCATTTGGATTGCAGAAATGAACGAGAGCATCTCATCTCCGTTTATCCGCTACCCCATTGGCACCTCGCTGCTGATGGCCGGCGTTCTGTTCGTCGGCATGGTCGCCTATCCGCTGCTGCCGGTGGCGCCGCTGCCGCAGGTCGACTTTCCGACCATCCAGATCTCCGCCAGCCTGCCCGGCGCCAGCCCCGAAACCATGGCCTCCTCCGTCGCGCAGCCGCTGGAGCGGCAATTCGCGCAGATTCCCGGCATTGCCAGATGACCTCGACGAGCTCGCTGGGGTCGACCGCGGTCACCATCCAGTTCGATCTGAACCGCAACATCGACGGCGCCGCCAACGATGTCCAGGCGGCGATCAATGCCGCAGGCGGCCAGTTGCCCAAGAACCTGCCGTCGCCGCCGACCTATCGCAAGGTCAACCCGGCGGACTCGCCTGTCCTGATACTGTCGGCGACCTCCGACACCCTGCCGCTGATCAACGTGAGCGATGCGGTCGACGCCCAGCTCGGGCAGCAGATCAGTCAGATTTCGGGTGTCGCCCAGGTGTTCATCGGCGGGCAGCAGAAGCCCGCCATTCGCGTGCAGGTCGATCCCGCCAAGCTGGTCGCCAAGGGGCTCTCACTGGAAGACATCCGCGGCCAGATCGCCATCACAACGACCGACAGTCCGAAAGGCAACATCGACGGCGCGAGCCGCGCCTACACGATCTACGCCAACGATCAGCTGCCGGATGCCAAGGACTGGAATGACGTCATCGTCGCCTACCGCAACGGCGGCCCGTTGCGGATCCGCGACATCGGCCGGGCCGTCGCCGCGCCGGAAGACATGAAACAGGCCGCCTGGGCCGATGGCCAGCGCGGCGTGTTCCTCGTCATCTTCAAGCAACCCGGTGCCAATGTCATCGGAACGGTCGACAAGATCAAGGAACAACTCCCGAGACTGATCGCCGCCATTCCGCCCGCCATCAAGATCAAGATCATCAGCGACCGGACGTTGACGATCCGCGCGGCGGTCGAGGACGTGCAGATCACGCTGCTGATCACCATCGTTCTCGTCGTCATGGTGATCTTCCTGTTCTTGCGCAGCTTCTGGGCCACGGTGATTCCGGCCGTCACCGTGCCGCTCGCGCTGCTCGGCGCCTGTGCGCTGATGTGGGTGTTCGGCTATACGCTCGACAATTTGTCGCTGATGGCCTTGACGATCGCGGTCGGCTTCGTGGTCGACGACGCCATCGTCATGCTGGAAAACATCACGCGCTATGTCGAGCAGGGCGAGCGGCCGCTCGCCGCGGCCCTACGAGGCGCGGGCGAGATCGGGTTCACCATCCTGTCGATCAGCATCTCGCTGGTCGCGGTGCTGATCCCGCTGCTCCTGATGGGCGGCGTGATCGGCAGGCTGTTCCGCGAGTTCGCGGTGACCCTGGCAATGGCGATCTTCGTCTCGCTGGTGGTGTCGCTGTCGCTGACCCCGATGATGGCATCGCGCTTCCTGCGCGCGCATGCCGAAACCAGGCACGGCCGGCTCTACCAATGGAGCGAAGCGGCGTTCGATCGGATGCTGCACGGCTATGAGCGCGGCCTCGATCTGGCTCTGCGCTGGAGCCGCACCACGCTGTGCATCTTCTTCGCAACGGTGGCCCTGTCGGTCTATCTGTTCGTGATCATCCCCAAGGGATTCTTCCCGCAACAGGACAACGGCTTCCTGATCGCCGTATCGCAGATGGCGCAGGATATCTCGTTTGCCGACATGAAGCGGCATCAGGAGGAGCTCAGCAGGATCGTCCGGGCCGATCCCGCGGTCGACAGCATGGCCGAGTTCATCGGCGGCGGCGGCACCGCGCTGAATTCGGGCCGCATGTACATCACGCTGAAGCCGCGCGAGGAGCGTAACGCGAGCGCCGAGCAGATCATCGCACGGCTGCGGCCGAAGCTCGAGGCGGTCGAAGGCGCGCGGCTCTACATGCAGGCCTCGCAGGACGTCCGGCTCGGCGGCCGCGCCACGCGGACGCAGTTCGAGTACACGCTGCAGGACGCCAACCTCGCCGAGCTGAACGAATGGGCGCCGAAGATCCTGGCTAGGCTCAAGACCCTGCCCGAACTGCGCGACGTCGCCACCGACCAGCAGACCGAGGGCACGACGCTGACGATGACCATCGATCGCGACACCGCCTCGCGCTTCGGCATCCAGCCGCAACTGATCGACGACACGCTTTACGACGCGTTCGGTCAGCGCCAGGTGACGCAATACTTCACCCAGCTCAACAGCTATCACGTCATCCTCGAGATCCTCCCCGAACTGCAGGGCAAGCTCGATACGCTCAACAAGCTCTACATCAAGTCGCCGACGACCGGCGACGAAGTGCCGCTCTCCGTGTTCGCCAAATGGACGACGGTTCCGGTGCGCCCGCTCGCGATCGCCCACCAGGGGCAGTTTCCGGCGACCACGATCAGCTTCAACCTCGCGCAAGGCATGGCACTGGGCCAAGCCACCGATGCGATCCAGAACGCCGTCGCCGACCTGGGCGCCCCGGGCACGCTCAGCTCGAGCTTCCAGGGCACCGCGCAGGCCTTCCAGCAATCACTGAGCTCAGTGCCGCTCCTGATCCTGGCCGCGCTGGTCGTGGTCTATCTGATCCTCGGCATGCTCTATGAAAGCTACATCCATCCGCTCACGATCCTGTCGACGCTGCCGTCGGCCGGGGTCGGCGCGCTGGCGATCCTGATGGCGTTCGGGTTCGATTTCAGCCTGATCGCGCTGATCGGCATCATCCTCCTGATCGGGATCGTGAAGAAGAACGGCATCATGATGGTCGACTTCGCGATCGCCGCCGAACGCGAGGAGCATCTGTCGCCGCAGGAATCGATCCGGAAGGCGGCGCTGCTGCGCTTCCGCCCGATCATGATGACGACGATGGCAGCGCTGCTCGGCGGCGTTCCGCTGATGCTGGGCACCGGAACGGGATCGGAAATCCGTCAGCCGCTCGGCTATGCGATGGTCGGCGGCCTGATCGTGAGCCAGGCGCTCACGCTGTTCACGACGCCGGTCGTGTATCTCTACCTCGACCGGCTCTCGAACGCGCTGTCGAGCTGGACGGCAACCAAGCAGGACGACGATGCCGAACCGCAGGTGAAGAACGCCGCCGAATAGCGGTTCGCCGGCGACCGCGACACCTCACCCGAACCTGTGATCGTAGCGCGTGATCGACAGCTCCTTGGTGTCGATCTCGGGCGTCTTCCCGGAGAGCATGTCGGCCAGCACCCGGCCCGAGCCGCAGGCCATGGTCCAGCCGAGCGTGCCGTGGCCGGTGTTGAGGTGCAGATTGTCAAAGCGCGTCGCGCCGATCACGGGCGGGCCGTCCGGCGTCATCGGGCGCAGGCCGCACCAGAAGGTGGCCTTGGCAAGATCGCCGCCGCGCGGAAACAGATCAGTCAGCGAGTGATCCAGCGTCGCGCGACGCGCGTCGTAGAGCTTGGTCGAATAGCCCGAGATCTCGGCGGTGCCGCCGACCCGGATGCGATCGCCGAGCCGTGTGATCGCGACCTTGTAGCTCTCATCCATCACGGTCGATTCAGGCGCGCCGCTGGCGTCCTTGATCGGCACCGTGATCGAGTAGCCCTTCACCGGGTAGACCGGCAGCGAGATGCCGAGCGGCCGCACGAGATGCGGCGAATGGCTGCCGAGCGCGAGGACATAGGCGTCCGCGGTCATCACGCCCGCGCTGGTCGCAACGCCGGTGATGCGGCTGGCATCCGCGTTCAGCCCGTCGATACCGACATTGAAATTGAAGCGCACGCCGATCTTCTCGGCTTCCAGCGCCAGGGCCTGCGTGAACATGTGGCAGTCGCCGGTCTCGTCATGCGGCAGCCGCAGCCCGCCGGCGAATTTCTGCTTCACACCGGCCAGCGCAGGCTCGGCGGCGATGCAGCCCTCGCGGTCGAGCACCTCGAACGGCACGCCGTACTGCTTGAGCACCGCGATGTCATCACCGGTGCCATCGAGCTGCTGCTGGTAACGGAACAGTTGTAGCGTGCCTTTCGCGCGCTCATCGTAGCGGATGCCAATCTCGTTGCGCAGCGCCTGCAGGCAGTCGCGGCTGTATTCCGCGATCGGGATCATGCGCGCCTTGTTCACCGCGTAGCGCGCCGTGGTGCAGTTGCGCAGCATCTTGAGCAGCCACAACCACATCACCGGATCAAGCTTCGGGCGGATCACCAGCGGGCCGTGCTTCATCAGCAGCCACTTCACCGCCTTCACCGGCACGCCGGGGCCGGCCCAGGGCGACGAATAGCCCGGCGAGACCTCGCCGGCATTGGCAAAGGAGGTTTCGAGCGCAGGCTTCGGCTGACGGTCGATCACCGTCACCTCATGGCCGGCGCGCGCGAGATAGTAGGCCGACGTGACGCCGATCACGCCACTGCCGAGAACAAGGACCTTCACTTTTCCTCACATCGCGAAAACGCAATCGCCGCTGCGAAACCAGTCTGCTTCGCAACGGCGACAGCAATTTGTAGAGCTAGCGATTATCTCGCTAGCAATTATCAGGCCACGCGCTTGATCGAGTCGCCCAGGATCGAGACGATGTCGTCGATATGCGACTTCTCGACGATCAAGGGCGGCGACAGCGCGAGCGAGTCGCCGCTCATGCGGAAGTAGAGGCCGGTGTTGAAGCAATCGACCATCACGTCGTAACCGCGCGCGCCGACGACGCCGTCACGCGGCGAGAGCTCGACCGCGCCCATCAGACCCTGGTTGCGGATGTCGACGACGTTCGGCAAGCCCTTCAGCGAGTGCAGGGCGTCGCGCCAGTAGTCGGCGATCGAGGCGCCGCGGGTCAGCAGGGCCTCGTCCTTGTAGATGTCGAGCGTGGCGAGACCCGCCGCGCAGGCCACCGGATGCGCCGAATAGGTGTAGCCGTGGAACAGCTCCATGGCGTTGTCGGGGCCGACCATCAGCCCGTCATGGACCTGGCGGCTGGCGAACACCGCGCCGCACGGCACGGTGCCGTTGGTGATGCCCTTGGCGGTCGTCATCATGTCGGGCGTCACGCCGTAGAAATTGGCGGCGAACGGGGTGCCGAGGCGGCCGAAACCGGTGATGACCTCGTCGAAGATCAAGAGGATGCCGTGCTTGGTGCAGAGCTCGCGCAGCCGCTGCAGATAGCCCTTCGGCGCCGGCAGCACCGCGGTCGAGCCGGGCACCGGCTCGACGATCACCGCGGCGATGGTGTCGGCGCCATGCAGCGCGACCATCCGCTCGACGTCGTCGGCGAGCTCGGCGCCATGATCCGGCTGGTCCTTGGCGAAGGCGTTGCGGGCGAGATCATGGGTATGGCGGATGTGGTCGACGCCCGGCAGATGGGTCGCGAACTGACGGCGGTTGGCGACCATGCCGCCGACCGACATGCCGCCGAAGCCGACGCGTGGTAGCCGCGCTCGCGGCCGATCAGACGGGTACGGGTCGGCTGGCCGGCGGCGCGGTGATAGGCCAGCGCGATCTTCAGCGCGGTATCGACCGACTCGGAGCCCGAATTGGTGAAGAAGATCCGGTCCAGCCCCTTCGGGGCGATCTCGGCGAGACGCTCGGCGAAATCGAACGCCAGCGGGTGACCCATGTTGAAGGACGGCGCGAAGTCCAGCGTCGACAGCTGGCGCTCGACCGCGGCCGCGATCTGCGGGCGGCCGTGGCCGGCGTTGACGCACCAGAGGCCGGCGGAGCCGTCGATCACCTGGCGGCCGTCGACCGAGGTGTAGTACATGCCCTTGGCGGAGGAGAACAGCCGCGGCGCTTTCTTGAACTGCCGGTTGGCCGTGAAGGGCATCCAGAACGAATCGGTCTTGATGGTGTTCGGAATCTGATGAACGGTCACGGCGGCGCTCCATTGTTGGTTCGCGTAGTCGGACCACTCTTCACGGCACTCAACAAGTCCTTTTCTGTCGCACCGCAAGCCATTGATCTTGTTGAGGCGGTCTGCGAAGATTTGTTCGATCCGCAACACCTGCAACAGGGATCCTGTCATGAGCGTCGACATCGGCGGTCGGCTTCGATTCATCCGCGCGCGGCACAAGCTGTCGCAGCGCGAGCTCGCCAAGCGCTCCGGCGTGACCAATTCGACGATCTCGCTGATCGAATCCAACCAGATGAATCCGTCGGTCGGCGCGCTCAAGCGCATCCTCGACGGCATCCCGATGGGGCTTGCGGAATTCTTCGCGATCGAGCCGGAGCGGCCGCGCAAGGCGTTCTACCGCGCCGACGAGCTGACCGAGATCGGCAAGAAGCCGATCTCCTATTTGCAGATCGGCGACAGCCTGTTCGGACGGGCGTTGCAGATCCTGAAAGAGCGCTACGAGCCCGGCAGCGACACCGGACGGGTGCCGCTGGTGCATGAGGGCGAGGAAGGCGGCATCGTGGTCTCGGGCCGGCTCGAGGTCACGGTCGACGACGAGCGGCGGGTGCTCAACGCCGGCGACGCCTATTACTTCGAGAGCCGCCGCCCGCACCGCTTCCGCTGCATCGGCGCCAAGCCGTGCGAGGTGATTTCGGCCTGCACGCCGCCGACGTTTTGACGCTGGACTATCCTTGCGTGCATGAATAAAATAATGCGCCTACTGGTGTATTAGTTCAAATTGCTTGCTTCTGGATCGTACAGCGGCGGCGAGAATGCGCGTCGCAGTTTGCCGACAACGGGATCTTTCCCGCAGACCGTAAAGCGTCAGCGCTTGTTCACGAAGGCCGCGACCGCCTCATCGACGACCCCGGGCTCGAACGACCTTCGGCTTGCCAAATAAGGCGCCCGGATCAAACCAGCCTTTGCTCACAGCCTTTGTCGGGGAGTGTCCAAGATGGCAAAACGGATTGCACTGCATCAACTCGTCGAGAAGATCCAGTCCGGCAAGCTCACGCCCCAGGAAGCGCGCGACTACTTCCTGGTCGAACCCAATGCTCATCGGCCGTTCGACTTCAACACCTACATCAATACGGACAATGTCGACGTCCGGAATCTCGAAGCCCTGGCGCGCGATGCCGACCAGCTTGTCCGGCACATTCCCGCTGCGCCGGCAGCCAGGAAGAAGAAAGCAGTCCGGCGACGCGTGACACCTCGCCCGATCGTGGCGGAAGGCGATTCCTGGTTCCGGCTCCCCCAGATATTTCCGTTCCCGAACACCTGCATCGATTACCTGCAGCAATTGGGCTACGCGATCACGAACCTCGCCCACTGGGGCGACACGCTCGACCAAATGCTGCTGGCCGGCCGGTTCTGGCCGTATATCGACGGCGGCGACGATCTGCTGCTCTTCTCGGCCGGCGGCAACGACATCATCGGTAACGGCGGGCTGGCCACGTTTCTCAACATGTTTGATGTCGACCACACCAAGCCAAGCGACGCACCGTACTACGTCAAGCAGGGGTTCTTCGACAATCTGGAGGTGGTCGTCTCCAATCTCGAGCTGGGCTTGATCCGCCCAATGGCCGCGCGCCACGCCAACAAGAAGATCATCATGCACGGATACGACTACGCGATTCCGCGCCCCCAAGGAGAGTGGCTCGGATCGCCGATGCAATCGCAGGGTCTCGATCCCACCTTCAACGCCGGCCTGTGCCAAGCCATCGTTCGTTTGATGATCGACGCGTACAATGTCAGGCTGAAAGCACTCGCATCGAAATACAAGGATCTGTTCATTTACCTCGACCTCCGTGGAACGATCGGAAAAGCCGAGTGGTATGATGAACTCCACGGCAATGACGCCGCAGCAAGGAAAATCGCCGCCAAGTTCGCCAAGGCGATCGATGCCGCGACGGTAACGACGCTTCAGAAGTCGGTCGCCAGGGTCTATCTCCCCTCGCGCGCCGCGGCGTAGGTTTGCAGCGAACGCCGGTTCGGTCTTGTCGGCGCGGAAACCGCGCCGGGTCTGAGTGACGAAGCACGCCTCCGCCTGGCCCACAGGGCGAGTTGCGCATTGCCCTGAACCAAAGTCTCGCAGCCAGCAACTAATGCAGCGCAGGTGTGCTCGTTCCCATTGCCAGGCGCCGCAAATCATGTCCGCCCTCCCTCGCCTCATTGCATTCGCCGTCGCCGCTTCCGCCCTGCCCCCGACCACGGCATTTGCGATGGACGACTACCTGCGCGCATCGAGCAGCGCGCCGACCGCGATCACACTCTGCGGCGATACCAGTGATGACCGGATCAAGACCGCCGACTGCAGGAAGGCCGGTACCGACAGGCTGGTGGCGCAGATCGACAAGGCGTTCGACACGGCGCTCGCGAAGATGCCGGCGAACGTCAAGCCGCTGCTGAAGCGCGACCAGGCCTGGTTCAACGAGATGATCATCGACGCCGCCGAGGTGCTGGCCGATGCCGACGCCGACGAGCTGAAGCAGAAATTTGCCGAGACGTTGCGGCGCCGCGCGGCCGCGCTCGAGGCAATCGCATCCGGCCGGCCCGGCATCGCCGGCAGCTGGGTCAACGCCTTCGGCAGCATCACGCTGACGCCGGCCGACGGCGGCGCCTATCGCCTCGCCGCCGATCTGCGCGGCGACTATGGCGGCGAGCGCAGGCGAACCTGCAAGCTGACCGCCGACCTGAAGCCCGCGGGCGGCTGGCTCTCCGGGCCGGTGGTGATCGAGAGGGACCGGCCGGCCGACAAGACCAAGGCCGACGCAGCCGCCACTCCCGCAAAGCCGCCGTCGTTGAAGCTCCGCCGCCAGGGCGAGACCTTGCGGATCGTCGGGACCATCGATGACGAGGACTGGGACGGGCTCAACGACTGTTCGTCGATGTGGCAGGTCACCGGCAGCTACTTTGCCGCCGGCAAGGACGTGGCATCCGACAAGTCCGACACCGCGTTCGCCGCGCCGACCTTCGACTGCACGAAACCTGAGACCGCGACCGACGAGGAAATCTGCGCCGATCCTGATCTCGCCGCCAACGACCAGCGGCTGAACCGCGCCTGGAAGGCATTGCAGCCGCGGCTCGACGAGGCGACCCGGCGCGCTCTGATCGACGACCAGCGCAATTGGGTGAAGAGCCAGACCGAGCAGTATCCGGAGTTCCTGCATCCGGCCTGGAACAAGCAGAGCTCACAGGTCCACTTCACGGTCGATGCACGCGATCACGTCAATGGCTTGCAGCGCGAACGCCTGGCGCTGCTCGAAGGCTTTGACGACAAGCGCAGCGGGCTGGCCGGCATCTGGCTCGCCTACAACGCCGTCATCAAGGTCACCGCCGACGGCAACGGCGCCGTGACGGCCAAGGGGTGGAAATGGGACCAGGGCGACTGGAAGGCCGGCTGCGACTACGAGATGACCGGCAAGATGGCAGGCGGCACGTTCCGCTCCGACGAGCGGCGCAAGAATCCCGACACGCTCGAGCGCGACCATGCGATGCTGATCGTCAACCGGCTCGACGATGTCTTTGCCAAGAAGCGCGACGGGAAGGACGGCACCGACGACGGCGCCGATGAGGCCAAGTGCAAGCGCCGGCTCGACAACTCCTCGCCCGCGCGGCTGTTTCCGGCCCGCCCCTCGCCCGACATCGATAATTTCAAGGGCTCGATCCGGTAACCGCGCGGCCTGACGGCTGCGCCGTCACAAGTTGCGGGTCTGCCGGTCGCCATAGGCGATCACGAATGCGACCGTCGCGAAC
Source organism: Bradyrhizobium viridifuturi (assembly GCF_001238275.1). Taxonomy (GTDB): domain Bacteria; phylum Pseudomonadota; class Alphaproteobacteria; order Rhizobiales; family Xanthobacteraceae; genus Bradyrhizobium; species Bradyrhizobium viridifuturi. The sequence goes on along the minus strand of NZ_LGTB01000006.1, from coordinate 24,298 downwards.
ATCATGGTCACGGCAATGACGACGAGAATGGTATCAAAGTTCTGGTGCTCCTCCAAGCTTGACGAACAAACGCTAATGCGCCGGCCGGAAGGAGCCTTGCGGCAGATCAATTTTGACCGAAATCGTCTGGGCATGAAACCGCGGCGATTCTTTTGCGTATGCTCAACCATCGAAGGAAGCATTCCATGCGCGCGATCGCCCTCATTGCCGCCATCCTGTTCGCCCTCGCCTCGCCTGCCGCTGCCGACGACGTCAGCGCCGCGCAGGACGTGATCCGCGCCCAGGAGCAGGCGTTCGGCCGCGACGACGCAGCTAGCGCCTATTCCTATGCGGCGCCCGCGATCCGGCAGCTCTTTCCGCAGGCCGAGATCTTCATGTCGATGGTGCAGAGCCAGTACGCGCCGGTCTATCGCCACAAGAGCTTCGAGTTCGGCGAGGCGCGCAGCGAAGGCGACCGGATCGCGCAGCGCGTTCACATCGTTGACGCCAATGGCGAGGCGTGGGAGGCGCTCTACACGCTGGAGCGGCAGGCCGACGGCAGCCTGAAGATCACCGGCTGCTCATTGCTGAAGGCCGGTCAAGCGGTGTGATCGCCACGATCGGCCGCGCAATGGTCGCTTCAGGACAGGCCCTTCCTCAAGCGCAGCCGATCTTCGAGCCAGTCGAAGATGACTTCGTTGGCCAGGGTCGGATTATCGATATGTCCTTGCATGGCGGCGGTTTCGGCGCGCCGGAACAGGATCAAGCTGGCGTCGCGATGAATGTTGCCCAACTGGTTGCCGAATTCGGTCAAGGCGCCCGGAAGAAGCAGCCTGCTTCGCCCGCGGTGACCAGCAGCGGGCATTCGATGCTTCGCGAGATCGCGTTGGCTTCCTCGAGCCATCCGGTCTGCTCGTTGTCGCCTGCTTGCCGATAGAAGAAGCTTCTCTCGTGCGAGTCCCAAATTCCGGCATCGCAAACCGCTGCGGCAAACCGGGCGTCGCTGGCCGCCGCACGGGCGACCAGCGAGGAATTGCACGCGTCCGCCACGATGGCGATCCGCGTGCTGTCGACGCCGGGCTTCTCGGAAAGAAAGTCCAGCACGCGGCTCATGGCGGCTTCGAATCTGTGGCCCTCGAGCCGTTCCGGTGACAAGGCCGCCTGCGTTCCCAGCAGGTCCACGGCGAGCAGCGAGAAGCCGCGCTCGTTCGCATGACCGGCGTATTTGGTGATCAACTCTTCCTTGTACGAACCAGGCTCGCCGATGCAGACGATGACCGGCCCATCGTCGCGAAACGCCGACGGCAGATAGTAGGCCTGCAGCGACAGGTCTTCGGTCCACGGAATCGAGAGCACCTGGCCCGCCGGAACCCGGGTCTTCAAAAAGCTGGTTGCGCATCGCCGCATGCCGTCGACGCACGTGTCAGCAAATCGTTGGCATATCCGGGAGGCCTAGCGGCGGCGTGAAAGTAGGTCGTGGCCCGAAGCCAATTGCGACGGGCGGTGACCAGATTGTTGTTCAGCAACGAATGCTCGGCGCGCGCCTCGTTCAGTTCCGCGGTCTTGATCCACTGCTCGGACCACGAGCTTTCCGAAGCGAGGTTGATCCTGCTCAAGGTCAACCAGCATTCGGAGACCGTCGAACCGCCTTCCTGTGCTGCGGCCAGCAGCTTGACGAACTCCGCCGACAAATCCTCTCGATCCGGCCAGGCAGGCCAGCCCTTGTCATCGAACTCGACGCTGCTTGACGAGGCACCGCGCGCCCCACAGTGGTCATGCATGTTTCGTCAACTCGTTCGCACCCGGCTCCGCTGCCGGTATGCGTTATCGGGACGAGTCCGCTTGTTGTTGTCGACGAGCCGCCGCTTCGGTAGCCGCGCGACGTTGGCGTCGAAATCGCACACGCCAATCACCCAGCTCTCCCAAGAAAATATTCCAATCTCGTATCATATAATTGAAGTAATTCGACGGCGGCAAATGTTGATATGGCGGCGCAGGAATGCGTTGCGCTTATGCCTGAGGGCCGAACGTTGCTGCAGCAATCGTTGCCGAGCAGATGCTCGGTAATGTTCCGCTTGCGAACCTGCCGCCGTGCAAGCCTGCTCACGGGATCGCGAGAACCGGCGCGCCGCCGCTCACTCGGTCGTGACCGCGCAGAGCTGACCGCGAACGCGCTGGCATATCCACGCACCGCTAAACGACTGCACTGTCGCCGTCCCTAACCGGGTAGTCCTGCATCGCCTGCGCCCGATCGCTGGAGTTGATGCAGCGATCGACGAGATCGCGAAAGATCGAGAACTCTTCATCGTCCATGCAATCGAGCCCGACGTCATTGATGTTGAGCTGCATCAGCACGGGCGAGTCTGCGCGCGATCCTATCGCCTTCAAATGAAAAACCTCCGGCAGGGCATTGCCGGAGGTTCTGGAGGCTAGTTCATGAAGAAGTTTGATATCTCCTCGTCATGGTCGGCAGAGCAACCGACACCAAGTTTGTACATGATAGACTAATGTTAGTAAATCATACAATGCGCTCTTCTTTCAAAATCAAAGCCTCGACAGTTTCCTGTCGAGGCTTTGGGTCGTGATCAAGTCCGGATCAACCGGGCTTTACCAGTTGCGCTGCGCGCGGAGCAGCAGCATGTAGGTATCCTGGTTGCTGAGCGAGTAGACAGCGGCCGGCTTGCCGATCGCAGCGCTACCCGGGTAGGTGATCGTGCCAGCGTAGTTCTGATCCAGATGGGTGTAGGTGAAGTCAGCCGAGAAGGTCAGGTTCTTCACCGGAGTCCACTGGGTCTGCGTGCCGATCTGAGCAATGCTGTAGTCGGGGTTGCACGAGGTCAGGTTCGAGGTGGCGCCGATCAGGACGCCGAACGATCCGCCCACGCCAGTCCCGCCCGGGCCGCAGATGTAGCTCTTGGCGGTGCCGTTGTAGTTGACCTGGGCCCACGCACCATAGACGCTGGTGTTCCAATAGGGGTTCCAGTTGTGGACGTACGCACCGCGCACGCCGTACGTCGTGATCAACTGCTGCTGACCGCCGGAGACGAACACGCTGTCCGGCGCGATGCCGAAGCCGATGCTCTGATAGGCACCGGGAACGCTGGTGTTGCCGAAGTAGGTGAACGCACCGGCACCCGAGAGATCCTGGATGTTGTAGCGCGTCGCACCGTTGGTGTAGACGCCCTGCAAGTTGATGGTGTCGCCAGGTCCGGTCGGAATGTTCTTGATCGACAAGGCCAACTGACCAGCCCAGCCCCACTTGTCGTCCGGATGACCGGTCAACTCAGTGCCGCCGTAGTAGGCGCGTGGTTGTCATGCGCCGCGAACGACGCCTGGAACAGACCCCAGGCCTGGTCGACGCGCAGCATCGCGACGAGGTCCGGAGCAATCGTGCCGGCATAGTCGCTCGCGCCGTAGGGACCGAGAGCACCGGTACCCAGCACACCGAGATTCTGCACACCGGCCTGATAGTAGGCCGATTGATCCTGGGCCGACAACGCCAGCGACACGCCGTTGCCGAACTGCGCGGTGTAGGTGAACTGGTTGACACCGGTGATCGTGCCGCCGCCGCCGACGAGACCGTCGAAGTTGTTGCCGGGATAGTTGGCCCACGGCGCCGAGAACTGCGAGACCGCCTTACCCATGGTGAAGCCGGCGAACTGGACGAAGGCGTAATAGACGCCGACCGTGCCGGCGGCGACACCGCCCGAGCTGGCGTTGTTCGGAGCAGCGGACGTTCCGATCGGCGAGTAGACCGTCGAGCCTGCCGCGGCGCCCGCGCCATAGCTGTCCGAGGTCCAGCTGAAGGTCGCATCGAAGAAGGTGCGAACCACGCCGTATTCGGTCGCAGTGCGGGTGTCGACGTTGAGGTCTTCACGCGAGCGCCAGGTATAGCCGTTGGTGAAGCGGTTCTGTGCACCACCGGCGCCAGCGTAGTTGCCGGTGTGATCCGAGTTGGTGTTCGCCAGAACGTCCATACGCAGGTAGCCGCCCAGCTTGATGCAGGTGTCGGTGCCCGGAATAAAGTAGAAGCCCGGACCATAGAGCGAGCAGACCTTCACGTACTCCACTGCCTTGGCCTTGACCGGAAGGTCGGCCGCCATGGCTCCACTGCTCGCGGCGAGAGCTGCCGCCGAGCCCAACAAAAGGCCCTTAACTATCTTCATGCTATCCTCCAAGTGATGCCTTGCACTGCTGGCAAAGCGACAAACGTTCCCCTCCCGAAAACCGCTGCCGCGCAGCCATTTTCAAGATGCTCGTGGTCAACTCGGCCACTGCAGGCGTGAGATGGTGGATGCCCCCCATCTACGATGCGGAACAATGCAATTGGAAGGTCACATATTCAACTTATATTAGTTAGTCATTCTATCTTTGCGCACCCTTGTGTCATTCAGGCAACGCCCGCACGAACATTTTCGTCCGGCGCCCGCTTCAAAGATTGCTCGATATCCGTGAAGATGAATTTTTGTTAAGGTAGGTCATGACCGAGCGCAAATCGACCGACAAACTGCAGGACGCGGCTGAGCGATTGGCTTGGGAGATCGTGTCGACCAGCGTCCGCCTGGACGAGTTGCGCGGCATCTGGGCCAAGATGATCGGAATCACCGGCCCGCAATGGATGATCATGACGGTGCTGGCGAATGCCGAGGACCGCAGCGTCGGCCTGCCCGTCGGCGCGGTTTCGAGGGCGCTGCGCGTCGATCAGTCATTCGTGGTGACGCAGTCGAAGCTGCTCGAAAAGAAGAACCTCGTGCGCCGCAAGAGCTCGACCGAGGATGCCCGCGTCGTGAACCTGTCGCTGACCGAGCATGCCAAGAAGCAGATGGCGAACCTGTCCGCGCAACGCCGGGAGTTGAACGAGTTCGTCTATGCCGACCTCGATCTGCGCGAGTTGCAGCAACTGACCGGCAAGATGGATTCGATCAAGAACCGCCTCGAAAAGGCGATCGCGAGAATCTCGGTCGACCTCTAGGTAGCCGTCGACATCTCCTCGGAAAACCGCTTCGCACTTTTCCGGATCATGCCATCGCGAGCCGCTGCCGCGACCGCAGCAGAAGCAGCAGGATGATGCTGACGTTGAGCAGGTTCCAGGCGAGGCCATTGGCGAAGGCCGCGGTATAGGAACCGGTGGCGTCGAAGATCACGCCCGAGATCCAGCCGCCAAACGACATGCCGAACACCGAGGCGAAGATCACGATGCCGATCCTGGTCGCAGCCTCGGACGCCGGCATCGCGTCGCGCACGATGATGGCATAGCTCGGCACGATGCCGCCCTGGAACAGGCCGAACATCGCCGAGATGACGTAAAGCGAGGTCAGGCTGTCGAAGAACAGATAGAACAGCAGCGCCGAGCCCTGCGCGATCGAGCCGATCAAGAGCGTGCGGATGCCGCCGATCCTGTCGGCGAGGAATCCGGAGCCGATCCGGCTGATGATGCCGAAGCCGAGCATCAGCGACAGCATCTCGGCGCCGCGCGCCACGCCGTAGCCGAGATCGCCGCAATAGGCGACGATGTGGACCTGCGGCATCGACATCGCCACGCAGCAGGAGATCGACGCCAGCGACAGGATCGCGGTCAGCGCGTTGGTGGAGAGCCTGAGGTCGACCCGCGGCGGCGCCGCGTTGACATGGCTGCGCCGCGTCGCCGCCCCCATCAACAACCGCAGCACCACGAGCGCCAGCGCCATCGCGACCGCGGTGAAGACGCCGATCGCGATATGGGTGGTGCGCCAGCCGATACTCTGCATGCCGAAATTGACCAGCGGCGGCCACACCGTGCCGCCGACATAATTGCCGCTCGCGGCGATCGCGACCGCAAGGCCGCGGTAGCGCTCGAACCAGTGCGAGGCCTCCGCCATCAACGGGCCGAAGGTCGCCGCCGACGACAGGCCGATCGCAAAATGCAGCAGGATGAAGGCCAGGATCGACGGCGCGTAGCCGGCACCGATATAGCCGAGGCCGAGAATGCCGATCCCGGCACCGATTGCCGCGACGATTCCGTAGCGGTCGCTGATCTTGCCGGTCACGACCTGGCCGAGGCCGAAGCCGAGCATCACCATCGTGAAGGCGAGCGAGGCCGTTCCGCGGGTCGCGCCGAAATCGGTCTGCACCATCGGCAACGCCACCACGACCGACCACATGCCGACGCTGCCGAGCGAGCCGATCACCACGGCCACGACAAGGCGCAGCCATGCCCGGCGCGAGTCGGGAATGAACGTTGCGGCTTCGGGGGAATATTCAGAAGAAATTACCACGGCACGCGGAACTTCGTCGGCAATTGCCTCAAGGTCAAGCCACATTGCCGAGAGATTAGGCATGCAGCAGCAAGGGGACGCGCTTGCCGCGACGGGAAGTCGCCGGGTCAATTGCCGAAGTTCGGATCCTGCGACTGGAACGGGCCGCACTTCGCGTGCGTGGCGAACCGCTGGTCGAAGTCGACGGTGCCACCGGCGACCGGAATGCGGGTCGGCGGCAGGCCCCGAAGGTATTGGTCGACGGTCACGATCTTCTCGTCGGTGCTCAGGGTGACACGCACCGGCTCGAGCGGCTTGCCCTTGTTCACAGCCGTCAGGTCGAGCGCGTAGTAGCCGATCACCGATTGCCCGCCCCGCATGTGGCGATCGACCGATAGCGGCAGATAGACCTCCATCCGGACGTCCTCACCTTCGCAAGCGATCATGCGGATCATCACGGCGTCGGCGCCCGGCGGCTTGGCGGTCGCGGCGGTTGCAGCGCAAATGGAAATGGCTGCGACCAGGCCGCGCCACACGAACGCATATCCGTCAATCACGCCAATGGTGCAGCGCATCGGTTCTGTCATCTCTGACCAAGAGGGTTCACGTCGCAGTTGGTCGAACGCCGGGCCCGGCAAGTTCAACTTCCGGCAGGCTCCCGGCGAACGCGGGAATATCGTCCGCCGAACCGTGATCCATGCTGACGAGGAAATCTGATACAATGCGAGCCGGTTCACACTGGCGGCTCGCCAACCGGACCTATCATCCCGCCGGATGGCGCGCAGCTCGCAGCGTATGAGGATCGAAGCGCACACTGTCGGAGGCTCACCATGCATTCGTCGTCAGCAGAGTGGTTACCCGTTGCGTCAGCACCGTCGGACCGGGAGCTCGAGGTCTGCATCCTCGACTATGACGGCATGGTCCATGCGCTGATGTTCCCGTGCCACCGGGACGGCGCTGAGTGGGTCGACCATGCCGGCAGCAGGCACCTCGACATCCAGCCGACACATTGGCGCAATTGGATGACGTCGGCCAACTGACGCCGCCTTGACCGGCCTGAGACGGCCGCCGCCGATCTCGCGCGGGTCCGCATATTGCGCTAGATTTGCCGCGTGAGGTTCAAGGGTGGGCCAGGAGGCTCGTCATGGAATCACACGTGATCCCTTTCGAGAATCGTTGGACCAACGGCGAGCATGCCTGGGAGTGGCATTGCGAGCTCGAACGGCTGGGCGTGCCGACGGTCCGGACGATGTATTGCGAGCATGAGACGCACTATCGCGGCGAGTCGGCGGTGGTGTTCGACATCCCTGCAGGCTTTGTCCATGACTGGCTGGCGTTCCACGACCGGCGCGCCGCCCGGCGGCAATTGCTGTGGCGCGCCAGCGTCATCACGCTCGGCCTCATCGCCGCATCGGGCGCCGTGCTCGGCATGTTGAGATAGGGGCCACGCCCCCCGTCCCCGGAACAGCCGGACGGTCCGCCCCGCCCTTTCCGGCCGAAATGCCCTGCCCGAGCGCCTGTGACACCAGGCGCAGCCCTTTAGGGAGCAAATATTAACCCTTTGCTAACCATACACCCGGCAAGAATTGCCGAGTGAAGTCGAGTGTCGTCGAACGCGTCTAACGGGCGGAGATCCCCGTGAACGCCAGCGCGGTGCCTCACTTTCGGAACGGCGGCCCTGCGGCCGTCGCGCAGACGCTTGGCGGCCGCGGCCGCCAGTCGCGGGGGAGAGCGGCTACCATGGTCGACGTCACGGCGGGTCAGGGCACGGCAGGCAAGAGCGGATTGCCGAGCCTCGGCGAGATCGGCGACATCCTAAAGCGCGGTGATATCGCGCTGGCGGTCGGCGTCCTCACCATCCTGGTGGTGCTGATCCTGCCGCTGCCCTCGATCGTGCTCGACCTCTTCCTGGCGGTCTCGATCACGGTCTCGATCCTGATCCTGATGACCTCGTTGTTCATCCAGGCGCCGCTGGAATTCTCGTCGTTTCCGACCATCCTCCTGATCTCGACCATGCTGCGGCTGTCGCTGAACATGGCCTCGACCCGGCTGATCCTGAGCCACGGCCATGAGGGCACGGCGGCCGCCGGCCACGTCATCGAGGCCTTCGGCAACTTCGTGATGGGCGGCAACTTCGTGATCGGCATCATCGTGTTCGCGATCCTGGTGATCGTGAACTTCGTGGTCATCACCAAGGGTTCGGGCCGTATCGCCGAAGTCGCGGCACGCTTCCAGTTGGACTCGATGCCCGGCAAGCAGATGGCGATCGACGCCGACCTCTCCGCCGGCCTGATCGACGAGAAGGCCGCCAAAGAGCGACGCAAGGCGCTGGAAGACGAGAGCGGCTTCTTCGGCGCGATGGACGGTGCCTCGAAATTCGTCCGCGGCGACGCCATCGCCGGCCTCCTGATCGTCGGCATCAACATCGTCGGCGGCATCATCATCGGCGTCGCCCAGCAGGGCCTCTCGTTCAGCGAAGCCGCCCGCACCTACACCGTGCTGACCGTCGGCGACGGCCTCGTCACCCAGGTGCCGGCGCTGATCGTCTCGACCGCCGCCGGCCTGCTCGTCTCCAAGGCCGGCATCACCGGCGCCGCCGACAAGGCGCTGATGCGCCAGCTCTCCGGCTATCCGCAGGCGCTCGGCATGTCGGCCGGCGTCATGCTGGTGCTCGGGCTACTGCCGGGCATTCCGACCCTGCCCTTCCTGGCGCTGGGCTCCGGCGCCGCGATGCTGGCCTGGAACGCGCGCAAGCAGAAGCGGGCGGCGAAGGCGGCCGAAACCGCGGCAGCCGCAGCCCCCGCTGCAGCCGCGGCCGCCGCCGCTGCCGCTGCGGAAGAGCCGATCGCCGCCGCGCTGAAGATCGACGACCTCAAGATCGAGCTCGGCTACGCGCTGCTGCCGCTGGTCAACGGTCCTGACGGCACCGACCGCCTCACCGAGCAGATCAAGGCGCTGCGCCGCTCGCTCGCGATCGAGATGGGTTTCGTGATGCCGGCAGTGCGCATCCTCGACAACGTCCAGCTCGAGGCCAACAGCTACGCCATCAAGATCAAGGAAGTCGACGCCGGCAGCGGCAAGATCTGGCCGGCCCAGTTCATGGTCATGGACCCCGCCGGCAACCAGGTGCAATTGCCCGGCATCCATACCATCGAGCCGACCTTCGGCCTGCCCGCGACCTGGGTCGATGCCGGCCTGAAGGAAGAGGCCGCGCTTAAGGGCTACACCGTGGTCGACGCCGCCACGGTGCTGTCGACGCACCTGACCGAACTGCTCAAGACCAACATGTCGGATCTGCTGTCCTACGGCGAGGTGCAGAAGCTGTTGAAGGATCTGCCGAAGGAGCAGGGCGAGCTGATCAAGGACATCGTGCCGAGCCAGGTCACGGTGTCGGGCATCCAGCGCGTGCTGCAATTGCTGCTCGCCGAGCGCATCTCGATCCGCGATCTCTCGACCATCCTCGAGGGCATCGCCGACGCGTTGGCGTTCTCGCGCAATCCGGCAACCATGGTCGAGCACGTCCGCGCCCGGCTCGCCCGGCAGATCTGCGCCCAGAACACATCGCCGAACGGCTACCTGCCGCTGATCGCACTGTCGGCGCGCTGGGAGCAGGCATTTGCCGAGTCGATCGTCGGCACCGGCGACGACCGGAGCCTCGCGATGCAGCCCTCGAAGCTCTCGGAATTCATGACCGCCGTGCGCAACGCCTTCGAACAGGCGGCGCGCGAAGGCGAGGCGCCGGTGCTGGTGACGTCGGCCGCGATCCGGCCGTTCGTTCGCTCGCTGGTGGAGCGGTTCCGCTCGCAGACCACTGTCTTGTCGCAGGCCGAAATCCATCCGCGCGCCCGCCTGAAGACGGTCGGCAGCGTCTAGGGCTTCGGTCCTGACCGAGGCGGAACCGAAGCTCTGGGTTGTTGCCTGACGCGGTTCCTTCACGCCAACCGGGCGCGTCCGCTTCGTTCGAAAACGCTCTAGCGGCCGCAAATCACTCGCGTTTTGGTCTGTGTTTTCTCGCCACAGGCAACTGATTTATGTGGAACAGGCCGAAACGGCCCCATCTGGGATGCAGCATTCCAGCGTCGACCCAAGGCACTGATATTACATTGATTTAATGCATTTCAGATTACCAAAGGGTCATCTTTGATCGCGACCGATCACGTCTCATCACGCCCTTGTGATGCCCTCTGGGGAACGGAATCGGCAAATCCTACGTTAGCGAGGCACGAGACGTTGAACCGGGCAACAGACCGAACCGACAAATTGACAGAGAGCAGGAAGGCGGCAGGAGACTTCCATGAACCACTCGATCTACAGCGCTGATCGTACGACGCACCTGAAGATTGTGGTCGTGGCCTTGGTCGCCGGTATCCTGGTCGCTGGTTTCGGCATCTCGGCACACAATTCGTCGGACGAGGGTTACACCCAGACTGCGCGTATCATGAAGGCCGGCAAGCCGGTCGCGATCACCAGCACGAACAACTCGCTCGTCCGCTAACAGGAGAGTTTCACGGAATTCACGTAGCTCTTTACAGCCCCCAAAGTCGCTGCGTGGATATTTAAGACCCCCAACTACCCCCAAGTTGACTATCGAAAACGCCCGCTCCCCACGGGCGTTTTCTTTTTTGTGCGGCGGGTATGGCTCTCTCCACGTCATTGCGAGCCAACGGGTCGCGCAAAATGCGCGCCCGATGACGGGCTCCGCGAAGCAATCCATGTCTCCGCATCTGCGGAAGCGTGGATTGCTTCGTCGCTCGGCTCCTCGCAATGACGGGGTTTACAGCTTCCGACAGTCTCCGACGACGAGGCGCCCGGCCTATCGCGGCGCCGAACCTGACGCAGGCGGCACGGTCTCGATCAGCTTGCCGGTGAAGATCGGCGCCGAGGTCGGCTGGCCGTTCGGCGAACCGCCGGCCTGTTCGACGGTCACCGCATAGGTGGCGCCGTTGATCACGTCGGGATCGTAGCCCGACAGCACCGGACGCGCGGTGAAGTCATCGGCGCCGATCACGCCGAGCGAGCGCGGCTGCGGCAGCTTGTCGGAGATCAGCCAGAGCTCGAAGCTCTTGCCGGGCTCCGAGGCGGCACCGACCTTGCGCACGGTGAAGTTCTTGGTTGCGCCGTCGATCGTCATGATGAAGGCCGGCCCGCCATTCTGGCCTTGCAGCAGCGCGACATATTGCGCCGACGGCGTGAAGGCCGGCGCCGGCGTCTTCACTTCCACGGTCTGAATGCGCGGCTTCGGCCGGATCGCGTTCGGCAAGGCATCGGGCCGATAGATCTGCAGGCCGAGCGTCACCAGCAGCGCAGCCGCGATCGCGGTCGCGGCCGACGCGATGCCGCGCCAGCGCTTCACGCGGCTGGTCAACGCGACCACATTGCTGTCGTCGCCAAAGCGCGGTCGGACCGACGGCCGCCGGACTTCGGCCGGCTGCTGGATCCCGGGTTGCTGCGAAGGCTCCGGATCGAACGCCGAGCCGAATTCGACATCGTCTGCGATCTGCGTCGGCGGTGGCGGCGTTACCGTCGCGGCCGGCGTCTCGGGCAGCGCCAGCGGCGGCTGCGGCGCGGTGGCATGGCCGATCGCCGCCTTGATGTTCTCCCAGACCACCGGACGCGGCTCGACCAGGCCGACCATCTGGTTCAGCGGCCCGAGCCTGAATTCCCAGGCCTGCACCAGCGCGGCGAACTCGCTGTCCACGGCCATCATGGTCTCGACCTGCGTGCGCTCGTCGGCATCGAGCGTACCGAGCGCATGTTCCGCGGCGAGCGCGATATGGTCTTCGCTATAGGCCATCAATCAGAGTCCAAGACACTCCCGGATATCCATCAGGCTGCGGCGCAGCCAGGTCTTCACCGTGTTCACCGGTGTCTCGAACTTTGCGGCGAGCTGCTCGCGGCTCCAGCCGTTGTAATAGGCGAGCAGCACGAGCTTCTGACGATCGGGCTCCAGTCGACCGACGCACTCGAGCAACCGCTTCAACTCTTCCGTCATCTCCCGTCGCGCCAGCGGATCGGGCTGGTCGGCGGCGACTTCCATCGCGGCCGGCTCCTCTTCCAGCGAGGACTCGCCTCGCTTGCGCACCACATCGATCGCGCGGTTGCGCGCGATCGACGTCATCCACGTGATCGGGGAAGACAGGGCTGGGTTGAACTGCCCGGCGCTGTTCCAGATCTTGACGTAAGCCTCCTGGATGACCTCCTCGGCGAGGTCCTGTCGCCGCAAGATACGGAGCACCACGCCAAAGAGTTTCGCGCGGGTCGCGGCGTACAGCCGCTCAAAGGCGGCCTCATCCCCTTTGGCGACGGCGGCGATCAGCCAGACCAGCTCAGCCGGCGTCAGCATTCAGCGCCCTCCAAGCCTGCATCCCCCATTGCCCCATTGCCACCGCGCTGCCGATCATCCGGTCCGGATCGGTGGTAGCATATTTTGGGACACCACCATCCGCCAAGTCCCCTGCCCGGTGGCCGGCTTGTGGACAGCGCCCAGCAAAAAGCCCGGGCGATCGGCCCGGGCTCGCAAGATGGTCAGCGGAGAGAGCGAGGGATCAGGCGATGACGCCGAGACGGGCCCGCATCAGGCCGATCGAATCCATGTCGGCTTGCTCGCGGGCGCTCTCCTCCGCGCGTTCGCGCGCCTGGTCACGCTCGTCGAGCAGTTCGACCTTCTTCAGCTCCTCGAAGGCTTCCGACAGCAGCGCCTTGGCGTCGTCGAGCTGGGCACGCAGCTCGTCGGCCGAGCGGGTCAGGTTCTCGCGGCGCTGGATCGCGGCCTTGGCATAGGTGGGATAGGCGAAGTGCGAGGGATCGTTGATCCCGGCGCGCTCCTGCTCGGTCTGGATCTCGCGCTCGAGCTCGACGGACATGCGCTGGAAGTCGGCGATCATGCCCTCGATCTGGGTAACCCGACGGCGCTTTTCATCGACCTGAAATTTCTTCAGGCGGATCAGCGTTTCACGTGACTTCATCGACTCATACTCCCCAGAAGTCCCAAATCCGAACGCGGGACAGAGCCGGCTCCCCGCTGGGCCCCGCCGGCATAGCTATGGTGTGCCGGGGATGATGGCCTGACAAAGTTAGCGTTCCGTTTCCAAACCCGACAGGATTTGAGCCAGTTGCCGGTAGCCGTCGCCGAGACTGGTCGCCTCGTCCTTGGCCTGGCGCAGGAAGCTTTCCAGCGGCTCGTGCAGCCGGATCGCCTCGTCGACCTCGGGGCTGGAACCCGGCCGGTAGGCACCGAGCCGGATCAGTTCCTCCATGTCGGCATAGGTCGCCATCACCTGCCGCGCCTTGTTGATGAAGGGCAGGAAATTGGGATCGGCCGACTTCGGCATGGTACGCGAGACCGACTTGAGGATGTTGACGGCGGGATAGCGGCCACGCTCGGCGATCGCCCGCTGCATCACGATGTGACCGTCGAGGATGCCGCGCACCGCGTCGGCGATCGGCTCGTTGTGATCGTCACCGTCGACCAGCACGGTGAAGATTGCGGTGATGGTGCCGGCGCCGGTGCCCGGCCCTGCGCGCTCCAGGAGCTTCGGCAATTCCGTGAACACGGTCGGCGTGTAGCCCTTGGCGGTCGGCGGCTCGCCCGCGGAAAGCCCGATCTCGCGCTGCGCCATCGCAAAGCGCGTCACCGAGTCCATCAGGCAAAGCACGTCCTGGTCCTCGTCGCGGAAATACTCCGCGATGGCCAGCGTGAGGTACGCCGCCTGGCGCCGCATCAGCGCCGGCTCGTCCGAGGTCGCGACCACCACCACCGAGCGCGCCAGGCCGTCCTCGCCGAGATCCTCCTGGAGGAATTCCTGCACCTCGCGGCCGCGTTCGCCGATCAGCCCGATCACCGAGATCGCGGCATCGACGTTGCGGGCCAGCATCGACAGCAGCACCGACTTGCCGACGCCGCTTCCGGCGAAGATGCCGAGCCGCTGGCCGCGGCAGCAGGTCAGGAAAGTATTAAGCCCGCGGACGCCGAGGTCGAGCGGCGGCCCGACCCGCTTGCGCGAATGCGCCGGCGGCGGCGAGTTGCGGTAGGACATCGGCGAGGCGCCCTGCACCAGCGGGCCCTTGCCGTCGATCGGTTCGCCCATCGCATTGACGACGCGGCCGAGCCAGGCCGGCGACGGCCGCACCTGGCTCGCCGCATTGGCGATCATGGCGCGGCAGCCGCGCCTGACACCCTCGAGCCCGCCGAACGGCATCACCACCGCGTTTTCGCCGGAGAAGCCGATCACCTCGGCCGGGATGAAGCGGCCGGCGCCGACGTCGATCACGATGCGGGCGCCGACCGACATCGCGTGAATCGGCCCCGCGATCTCGACCATCAGCCCGCGGACGCCGACGACACGGCCATAAATATTGACGCCGTCGATGTCGCCGATCTGCTCCGCGAGGGCCTTCATTGCGAAAACCTTAAGTTTCCGCGATTTTGCTCCAGCCGCTTAACTTCGTGTTTACCCGCATCATTAATCATTGCGTCACTGTCTTTGGTGACTGAGGTCGCTTGCCCATCAGAAGAAGGGCGAGTCGCGAGAGTCGGTTAGGCCCGTCTCTTAATGTGGAAACTGAACGAGCGCGGTTAGGAAAAGCTTCTTCTACGCAATATCTTAGGGCGATTCGACAAAAATTGCACGGTTAGAGCTTGCGTCGAGGAATCAGTTTTTGTTAACCATATCTCGTCAGGATCCGAATCAGTTGTTCAAAGGCGTTTTGTGAGTGCCGCAAGTGCGGCCGACCTGACGCCCGGAGCGGCGACTATAGGGGACTGGCATGCGCGTTTTGCTGATTGAAGATGATAGCGCCGTCGCGCAGTCGATCGAATTGATGCTCAAATCCGAGAGTTTCAACGTCTACACGACGGATCTCGGTGAAGAAGGCGTCGATCTCGGCAAGCTTTACGACTACGACATCATCCTGCTCGACCTCAACCTGCCCGACATGTCCGGCTACGACGTGCTCAAGCAGCTCCGGGTGTCGAAGATCAAGACTCCCATTCTGATCCTCTCCGGCCTCGCCGGCATCGAGGACAAGGTCAAGGGTCTCGGCGTCGGCGCCGACGACTACATGACCAAACCCTTCCACAAGGACGAGCTGGTCGCCCGCATCCACGCGATCGTCCGCCGCTCCAAGGGTCACGCCCAGTCGGTCATCCAGACCGGCGATCTCGTGGTCAATCTGGACACCAAGACGGTCGAGGTCGGCGGCCAGCGCGTGCACCTGACCGGCAAGGAATACCAGATGCTGGAGCTGCTCTCGCTCCGCAAGGGCACCACGCTCACCAAGGAAATGTTCCTCAATCACCTCTACGGCGGCATGGATGAGCCGGAGCTGAAGATCATCGACGTCTTCATCTGCAAGCTCCGCAAGAAACTCGCCAACGCCTCCGAGGGCCGCAACTTCATCGAGACCGTGTGGGGCCGCGGCTACGTGCTGCGCGAGCCGCACGAGGCCGACGAGCGCATTCCCGCCTGACGCTTTCTACAGCAAACCTCCTCAACCCCGCCGCAAATGGCGGGGTTTTTGTTTTTGGAAAGCTACGCCACCGGGACCGCGGCCAGGGCGGCGAGAACATCCGCGCCCCTGGGAACGCCGAGCCCGGTGCACGCGCTCCAGCCAAGGCCGGCATCGTAGCCCTTGCCGCCGACGCGGTTGTTGCCCTGCTCGACCGCGCGGAAGGCGCCGGGGTTGGCGTAGAGCGCCGCATTGAGGAAGCCGATCTGCTCTCCGCGCGCGGCGATCGCAATCGCGACCAGGGCGGCCCATAGCGGGGTTGCGGCGCTGGTCCCGCTCATCGCCATCGCCTGCCCGTTGACAATGATGCGATAGCCCGGGCTTGCCGCGGCAGCGCAGGCGACGTCCGGCACGCCGCGCCGGATCGCGCCGTCGTTCTGCGACTTCGGCAGCGTCAGATGCGACTGATAGTCGGGGACGGGAAACGCATCGCTGATGCCGCCGCCGGTGCCGATCGCGCCGGCGTTCCAGACCGCCTCAGCTCCGGCCGACCCATTACCCGCGGCAAGCCCCGGCTGCGTGCCGCCGCAGCTCGTCGCATAGGGGCTCGAGGCCGGAAACCAGACATGGACCTTGCCGTCGGTCAGGCCACTGGTTGCAAGCTGATCGCCAGAGGCGAACAGCACGCTGACCCGCAGCCGCGCGGCATCGGCGAGCACCGCCTGCATCGCATCGCGACCCGGCGCGGTCCAGAATTTCTCGGCACTGCCCCAGCTGACCGAGATCACCTGCGGCGCATGCTCCTCATCGAACACCGCCTGATGGATCGCATCGGTGAGACCGGCGGCGGAGTTCTCGGCAAAGTAGACCACGATCTTGCTCTTCGGCAGCAGGCCGGCGAGCACCTGGAGGTCGAGCGCGAGCTCCTGGTCGGCGACATCGTTGCTGCCGAGACCGCTGTCGTTGCCGGTCTGCGGCACATTGACGACGACCGGCGGCTCGCGGTTCATGCCGGTCAGCGCCATCGCAAGATCGCTCGCGAGATAGCCGCCGCCGAGCGCGATGATGCCGACGCAGATCGACGACACGTCGCGATCGAGCGGAATGCCGTAGCGGGCCGCGATCTCGGTCGGCCACAACCCGCTGTCGCTCCCCGTATCGTCGGCCGTGGCTGTATCAGCCCGGGCCTGCACCAGCGGCGTCCTGGTCCGGAGCGGGCGCTGATCGAAGCCGAGGATAGCGCGGGTCCATGGCGCGATCTCGGCCGGCACCGTCAGGCCGCCGACCCGCGCACGAAATTCGCGCTGCCCGTCACGATAGATGCGAAGCGTTGCGCCGAAGGTCTCGGCCATCTGCCTAACCGTGCCTTCAAGCACGACGGTGCGGGCGACAAGATCGGTGGCGACGACATTAAATCCGCGCTCCGCCGCCAATCGTGCGATCCGCGCGGCGGCGCGGGCATGGCTGCGATGGCGCTGCGTCGCGAGCTGGTGCCGCGTGACCGGCCCCGCGAGCCTAGCCAGATCACCGGCGCTGCCCGGCGCAAACTTGTCGGGCGTGCGCCGCTTCACATAGACCACGATGGAAATCCGCTCGTCCGGATCGACATCGCCGACCAGCGTCGCGCCATCAGGCGCGGCGCGGTTGCTGCCGGGAAGCGGAACCCTGCGCTCGCGTGAGCCGGCCATCACTGCGGCCTCACTTCCCGGTGCATGGCGTCGGCTGCACCGGATTTTGCGTATCGTCATAGGCGCAGAAAGGGATCGACCAGACGAAGTCCGCCGCAGTCGCAATCCGCGTGAGGCCCGGCTTGCCCTCGAAGATCGGCGGCTGGCTTGCGAACTTCCAGTACCATTCGGGCAGCAGCGGCCCGAGCGGCGCGACCGGACCATTCGGACCAAACGAGATGAATCCCGCCTGCGATGCGGGCGTGCCGTCCGCCTTGAAGGCCGCGCGGCCGTGGCAGGTGATGCAGGACGACGTCGCGACGAAGCCGTCCTCGGTGACGGAGTTGCCGACCCTGATGTCGAGCCCGACATTGTCGACGAAATCGACCTGCGATCCCTTCAGGCAGTAATTGCTGTAGACGGGATCGATGTCGGCGCTCGACAGCATCGCCGCCAGTGCGGGCGTCTTCACGCAATCCGGATAGCCCTGGCCCGCGATCCGGTTCGACGGCACGAACGCGGTCTGCGCGCCGAAACTATCGCGGCAGCCGATGATGTCGCAGCGGCCCGGATTGAAGCGGTGCTCGAACGTCGCCCAGGTCCAGTTCGGCACCTGCTTGCTGATCACATGCATCGAGACCAGGGCGTACTGCACGCCGGCCGCGCTGTTGACGTGATAGAGCTGCGGCGCTTGGGCCACCGTCACTTTGTTGTTGGTGAATTGCGGGATGTCGCTGACCGGCACCCAGTTTCCCTTCACCTCGATGGAATCGGCCGGGAACGACAGCGTCTTGCCGAATGCGGCCTTCACGCCCGACAGCTTGTAGAGGTTGTTCTGAACGATGAAGTCGAATGTCGCCTTGTTGTGACGGGTCTCCTCCATCTGCCCCTGCGCGGCGCCCGGCGGCAGCGCCGGCAGCAATCCGCCGCTCTGCTGCACGCCCTCCCGCGCCACCTGCGGCAGGATCGGCGGACGCAGCGACGGCGGCGTCGCGGCCGCCGGAAACTGCGGATTGGGCTGGAACAGGTCGGTATCGCTCGCCCAGGTCTCGAACGTCGAATTGCTGCCGCCGGCGCGGGTATTGGCCTGGATGAAGAGCTGCCAGGCGACCTGATCCGGCGCGGTCATCGCGGGATTCGGCGGCGACTGCGCCGCGGCCGGAACGGCGGGAAGCGCAAACAGAACACAGACGAGCAGCGTGTCGATCGACCTTCGCATCTTTGCTCTCCACATCGGGGTTCAAGGTTGGAATCCGTCCCCCATCCAGCTCGCATAGAGATCGAGCGAGTCCCGCGACCATCGGTGACCGGGCGGCATGAAGCCGGACGACAGCGCGGCGAAGACGCGGCGTGCGTTGGCGTGATCGGCAAAGTCGTCATTGCCGGCCGGGTCGCCCATCCAGTCGGCGTCGCCGAGCCGAACGCCCTTTGGCGCCATGCAGGCGATGTCGCCTGGTCGAAACATCGGCAGGATGTCGTTGCCAAAACTGGTCGTCATCGGGATCACCGAGCCCATTCGCGACATTCACTTCTGGTTGCATATCGTATAGACGACCATCACAGGAGCCGCTGTGAAGCCGCTCACATCGCCGCGCAGCAATTTCCGGCTGCCGTCCACGCGCACCGGTGCACAAGCCGGTGGCGGGATCGAACCGGAGCTTCGCGAACTGCGACCAATCAGCTATAGGATGACCATCTAGGGCTGTTCGGGCGCATCACATGATCCTGCAATCCCTCGCCGGCCTGCCGGCGTTCCTGGTCTATTTCTGCACGGCGCTGATCGCCGTGGTCGCCTACCTCTTCGTCTACACGCGCGTCACGCCGCATGACGAATTCCAGCTGATCCGCGACAACGATTCGGCGGCGGCGATTGCGCTCGGCCTCAGCCTGCTCGGCTTCGTGCTGCCGGTGGTCAGCGCCATCGCCCACTCCGCCAATGTGATCGACTGCATGATCTGGAGCATCATCGCGCTGATCGTGCAGATCATCGTCTACTACATCGTGAAGATTCCGGTGCCGAACCTGTCGGCGCGGATCGCCTCCGGCGAAATGGCGGCGGCGATCTGGCTCGGGCTGTCGTCGCTGGCCGCAGGCGCGCTGAACGCTGCCTGCATGATCTACTGAGCCATTGAGCCAAACCATGGCGCGCAAACCCAACCCGGAATTCGGCAAGCGGCGCCCGGTCGTGCCGGCGGTGCCGCCGCGGCCGGATCCGCCTTCCAAGCGCTCCAACCATGTCGCGCTGCTGATGATGGGCACGCTCGCGGTCGGCGGCGGCGCATACGCACTGATGCCGCGGCAGAATTGCCAGCCGATCCCGCCGACACCCCCGGGCGTCACCGCGCCGGCCGTCCCGCAACCCGGCGCGGATTGCACGCAGCGCAGTTCGTCGTCCGGATCGGGCGGCAGCGGCGGCGGCTCGTCGCGCAGCAGCTTCTACAGTGGCAGCTCCTCGTCCGGCGGCTCCTCATCCTCGTCGAGCTCGACATCAAGCTCATCGGTGAGCCGCGGCGGTTTCGGCTCGTTCGCACATGCATTCGGTTTCGGCGGCGGCTGATGAGCACTTTGGCGTGTCGTCACGTGCTTTCACTTGCCCGCCGCTCGGAGCTGATGGAAGCTCGGCGCGGCTCAGCAAACGGCAGAGCAGAAGGCAGGGATTGCGTCGATGAAACGCTCGCGCCGGGTCTGGCTGAAAATGATGGGCAGCGTCGCGATCGGTGCAGCGTCGATCGGCCTGACACAAGGTCACGCCCGCAGTCGCCACCACCATGCCGGACACAAAACGAAGCGAGACCCGGAGCAAGTGTCAGTGTACCCCTCCGGCGGCTTCGGCGGCGCGCCGCGCGGCTTCGCCCATTTCGGGCATCCCTCGCATGGTGGCGGCTGACACCAAACTGAGATCACGGTCCCCTTCATGCAACGCATCGCATGTCCCGAGCGCGACGATTGGCAGGCCACCGCCGAGAGCGCCGGCTTCACCTTCCACACCATCGACGGCGAACGCTACTGGGACGAGCGCGCCTACTACGCCTTCACGCTCGACGAGATCGAGCGTTCGATCGAGGCGCCGACCGGCGAGATCGATGCAATGTGCCTCGAGCTCGCCGGACGCGCGGTCAGGGATGAGCGCTATCTGCGCCGGCTCAAGATTCCGGAAGCGTTCTGGGACCTGATCGCGGCGAGCTGGCGCCGCAAGGATCCAAGCCTCTACGGCCGGCTCGACCTCACCTTCGACGGCAGCAGCGCGGCCAAGCTGCTCGAATACAATGCCGACACGCCGACCTCGATCTTCGAAGCGGCGGTGTTTCAGTGGACCTGGCTAGAACAGGCGATCGCGCGCAACATCATCCCGAAGCGTGCCGACCAGTTCAACTCGATCCACGAGCGGCTGATCGAGGCCTGGAAGACGATCGGCGCCAACCGTCCGCTGCACCTCACCGGACTGACCGGCAATGCCGAGGACGCCGGCACGCTTGCCTATCTCGAGGACACCGCGGCGCAAGCCGGGCTGGAGACGACGCTGCTCGATATCGAGGAGATTGGGCTGCGTGACGACGGCCAGTTCGTCGATCTCGACGAAAGCCCGATCGCGCTCGCCTTCAAGCTCTATCCGTGGGAGTGGATGTTTCACGACACGTTCGGCAAGAACCTCGCGACCGCGCCGACGCAATGGATCGAGCCGCCATGGAAGGCGATCCTGTCCAACAAGGGCATCCTGCCGCTGTTGTGGGAGCTGTTCCCAAACCACCCCAATTTGCTGCCGGCCTGGTTCGACGACGACCCGCAGGCCGCGCAGCTCGGCACCTCCTTCGTGCGCAAGCCGATCTATTCGCGCGAAGGCGCCAACGTCGAACTGGTCAGCGGTGGCGTCACGCTGGTCGCCGAGCAAGGCCCCTACGGCGCCGAAGGCTTCATCCGCCAGGCGCTGGTGCCGCTGCCGAATTTTTCCGGGCAGTATCCGGTACTCGGAAGCTGGCTGGTCGACCACACGCCCTGCGGGCTTTCGATCCGCGAAGACGAAAATCCGATCACCGGCAACACCTCGCGCTTCCTGCCGCACGCGATTTTGTAGAAGCGAAGCAATGACGTGGAAAGAGTCCTCGGCCTCCTAACGCAGGAGACGCGCGCTCATCGCGCAGCAGACGCAACCGCCTTCAGCACATGCAACGCGGCGCCGGCGCGTGCGACCGGAGCGGTGCTGGGCTGGTAGAGCCCGCGGCGGTCGGGATAGGGCCTGAACAGGTTGGTGATGCCGACCACTGATTCCGCTGCGCCGAGCGCCAGCACGCCGTCGGGCTCCAGCATCCGGGAGATCTTGCCGAAGATGCCCGCCTTGGTCTGCTGATCGAAATAGATCAGCACGTTGCGGCAGAAGATCGCGTCAAAGGTGCCGAGATGCGAGATGTCCTGCAGCAGATTGAGCTGGCGGTGCTGCACCATGCCGCGAATGTCGGCGTTGAGCTGCCAGAGCTCGCCCTGCTGCGTGAAGTACTTCACCAGCAGCTGGATCGGCAGGCCGCGCTGCACCTCGAACTGACTGAACAGGCCGGCCTTGGACTTCTCCAGCACCGCCTGCGACAGGTCGGTGGCGATGATCTCGATGCGCCAGCCAGCGAACAGCGCGGTCATCTCCTTCAGCAGCATCGCGATCGAATACGGCTCCTGCCCGGTCGACGATGCCGCGCACCAGATCCGCAGGCTGCGGCGCGCCGCGCGCGCCTGTGCCAGCGCCGGCAGCACCGCGTCCTTCAGATGATCGAACGGGACCTTGTCGCGGAAGAAGAAGGTCTCGTTGGTGGTCATCGCTTCGACCACTTCCGACGTCAGCTTCTCGGCGCCGCCCTTCATCCGCAGCACGAGTTCGGCAATCCCGGCAAGGTTCGATCTGCGTGCCAAAGGCAGCAGGCGGCTCTCGACGAGATATTGCTTGTCGCTCGACAGATCGAGCCCGGAGCGTTCCTTCAGCAGCTTGCGCAGATACTCGTAGTCCAGCGGCGTCACGAACGGTCTCCGGCAAACACGCGAACAAGCTTCGGTGCGATCTGATTGAGCGGCAGCACGGCGGCGCAGATCCCGGCATTGACCGCAGCACCGGGCATGCCCCACACCACGCTGGTGGCTTCGTCCTGGGCGATCACGCTGCCGCCGGCGGCGACGATGTCCTTGCCGCCGCGCATGCCGTCGGAGCCCATGCCGGTCAGGATCACCGACATGATGCTGCCCTGCCAGATATCGATCGCGGAGGTGAACATCGGGTCCACCGCGGGCTTGCAGAAATTGACCGGCGGCCCGTCGTCGAGCGCGATGGTGGCGTCGATGCCGTGGCGGACGATGCGCATATGGCGCGCACCGGGTGCCAGATAGATCTGGCCCGGCTTGATGCTCTCGCCGTCGATCCCCTCATGCGCCGGCCGCTTGCTGGTGCGCGCCAGATGCTCGGCGAGAATGGTGGTGAAGGTCGGCGGCATGTGCTGGGTGATCAGCACCGGGACGCGATCGATCACAGGGCCGATCTCTGCGACCAATGTCATCAGCGCCTGCGGCCCGCCGGTGGAAGAGCCGATCAGCAGCACCTTCGGCTGCAGCAGACCGAACGAACGGCGTGCGATCTGGGCCGGCGCTGCGGGCGCAGCGGCGGGAGCCGGTGCACGCGCTCTGTCGTGAGCGGGCGCGAGCGGCGGGCTTGCCGTGGTGTGTACCACGCTGCGCCGCGCCTTGGCGCCGAGGTGACGGATCTTCTGGATCAGGTCGTGGCGGAAGGTTTCGGCGGCGGTCGCCTCTCGCGTGCTCTCCGGCTTCGGAATGTAGTCGGACGCACCGAGCGAGAGCGCCTTCAGGCTGATCTCCGCGTTGCGGCGGGTCAGCGTGGAGGCCATGATGACGACGAGATCGCGCTTCTTCGCCAGCAGCTGCGGCAGCGCCGAGATGCCGTCAAGGTCGGGCATCTCGATATCAAGCACCGCGACGTCGGGATTGATGCGCTCGAGCTGGTTGACGGCGTCGAGGCCGGTGCGCAGCGAGGCGACGACCTCCATGTCGGATTCGGCGCCGATCCAGCGCGAGATCATCCCACGGATCACCACGGAATCGTCGACCACCATCACCCGCACCTTGTCGGAACGGGTCGATGTCGGAACCGCAGTACTTGTCAACGCAACACTCATGACTTCACCAGCGACGCAACACGACGCACAACAACCGTTGAGCCGAAGGCTTCTGCCGCCGGATCGAACGTAGACTTAGATCAGCCCGACTTCCTGGAACTTCGCGGTGACGATGTCCCGGTCGAACGGCTTCATGATGTACTCGTTGGCACCGGCATGCAGCGCGCGTGCGATATGCGCGACGTCATTCTCGGTGGTGCAGAACACGACCTTGGGCTGATCGCCGCCGGGCATGCGGCGGAGATTGCCGAGAAATTCGTAGCCGTCCATGACCGGCATGTTCCAGTCGAGCAGCACGGCTTCCGGCATCGCGCGCTTGCAGGCCTCGAGCGCTTTCGCGCCGTCCTCGGCCTCGACGATCGTGAAATCGAGCCCTTCCAGGATACGGCGGGCGACCTTGCGAATGACGCTTGAGTCATCGACAACAAGACAGGTTCTCATCTGCGACCTCTACTTCCTCATCCCCGGTGGGATGTTTCAGTTCTTCAATTCCAGCGGCCCGTCTCAGGCCGCTTTGGCATCAGGCACCAGTTCGAGCACACGATCGATGTCGAGGACGACCATGAGCTGGCCGTCGAGGCGGTGGACGCCGCCGGCGAGCTTGGCCATGCGGGGATCGAGATTGACCGGGTTGTCCTCGCGGCTGTCGTCGGGCAGCCGCAGCACCTCGCCGATCTGGTCGATCAGGAGGCCATAGGATTCGCCGCGCTGGTCGACCCCGACCGCCATCGGCGGCCTGCCGTCGTCGGCCTTCGGCAGCCCGAGCCGGGCGCGCATGTCGACCACGGTGACGATGCGGCCGCGCAGG
>NZ_LGTB01000005.1 GCF_001238275.1 Bradyrhizobium viridifuturi | reverse complement strand
GCGCACGAGCAAGCCGCATTTTTCCATCCCAACAGCGGATGCTTCTTTGCGACCATCTGGCACGACGGATTAAGCACGCCTCGAGTACGGCAGCATTGATGGCGGCGATCGATGACATTTTGGAATGTTGCACTGACTTGCCAAGGACCACCCCGCACCGCCCGCGATCGAGAATAGCCGATACGTGATCGCGTATATTCGTCTTATATACGCATATGCGTATATTGACACGATATACGGATTTGCGTATATTTATAATATATACGGATTCGCGTATATCGAACGCGGAGATTCACATGACGCAGCATATTGCTCGTACGGAAAAGCAACTCGGCGCCATTCTACGGCGGGCCCGCGACAGGCCGGACTTACCCAGTCAGGCTTAGGAAAGCAGATCCATCTGCGTCAGGGCACCGTATCCCGATTGGAAGCGGGCGAGCCTGCCATTCAGCTCCACACCCTCATGGAGGCGCTGGCCGCGCTCAATCTTGAACTGGTGGTCCGTACCCGCAGCAAGGCCACCTCGACTGACATCGAGGACATTTTCTGATGGGCCGGCCTCCAGCAAACGCGCCCCTGAATGTGTTCGTCAACGCGCGCCTGGCAGGCATGCTCCGGCGCGAGTCCAGCGGTGCGATCGATTTTCGTTACACGCCGCAATGGCTCTCCTGGGAATCGACCTTCCCAATCTCGCTATCGCTGCCCTTGCGCGAAGACCGCTATATCGGCGCACCTGTAATCGCCGCTTTTGACAACCTGTTGCCCGATAGCGAACAGATACGCAAACGAGTCGCGGAGCGGGTGGGGGCAAAAGGTACTGACGCCTACAGCATGCTCTCTGCACTCGGGCATGATTGCGTTGGTGCACTCCAATTTCTTCCACAGCGTGTCGATCCTGCACCTGCCGGTACGATCGGCGGGAAGGCTGTCACCGACCGCGATGTCGCCGCCATCATCAAGAACCTTGCGAGCGCTCCACTTGGGATGGGGGAAGACGACGATTTCCGGATTTCCATCGCTGGTGCCCAGGAGAAGACCGCCCTGCTGCGGCGAGATGGCAAATGGTACAAGCCGACTGGTACCACAGCGACGACGCACATTCTCAAACCGCAAATCGGTCGTTTGCCGAACGGGATCAATCTCTCGAACAGCGTCGAGAACGAATATTTCTGCCTTAAGCTGCTGGCCGCACTTGGCGTGCCAACGGCGAACGTCGAGATCGCCGATTTCGGTGGTCGCCGCACGTTGATTGTCGAACGCTTCGATAGGCGCTGGACCAATGATAAAAGGTTGCTGCGCCTTCCTCAGGAAGATTGCTGCCAGGCTCTATCCGTACCCACCACCCAGAAATATCAATCGGATGGTGGCCCCGGCGTGAAAGACATCCTGCAACTGCTCAAGGGTAGCGATGAACCGACCGAAGACATCGCGACATTTTTGCGGGCCAGCATCGTGTTCTGGCTCATCGGCGCAACCGACGGACACGCCAAGAATTTTAGCCTATTCCTGAGCCCCGGTGGGCGCTTCCGACTCACGCCGCTTTATGACGTCTTGAGCGCGCAACCAAGCCTCGACACCGGACAAATTCAGCGCAAAGCTTTTAAACTTGCAATGTCGGTCGGCAAAAATCGCCACTATGGAATGACTGATATTTTGCCGCGTCATTTCCTACAGACCGCCGAAATCTCCGGTGTTGGGCCGGCCGTAGTCCACGCAATCTTTGAGGATCTCGTCGAAAACTTCGAGGCCGCCTTTGCGAGAGTGGTAAAGGGCCTTCCGAAGGGCTTTCCCAAAAAATTGGCAGACTCGATAAGAGTCGCCGCTATTCGCCGCATCGGTCTTATAAACGACCGTTGACACTTTCAGCCTAAGGGGTCGCGTGCGAGCCGGCCAGCGCTGGCGGACCAACACCGGTACCGGCAGGATGAGGATCGTCGGCGTGGGTATCAATGTCGACAGCGCGATCATCGCGCCGATGATCGCCGTCGGCGGCGCCGGCGCCAGAATTGCCGGAACGCGATGATCGGGGCGCCGATGATGATCATGGTTACCAGCAACGCCAGCCCCGCGCGCTTCAGGGAGTTCCCGCTATGATGGCCCGATCGCTCCAGAGGAGCTCGATTCGGGCCGCACTTGAGATATTCAACGAACGGGCTGAGTCTCGCTATTACGGGCTCGGTTTCCGAACATCCAGGCCGACTTGCAAGCTGAAGGCGACATCTCCGATCACATCGCAGACCAGCCTAAGGCCGCGAACAGGCTGAGAGCAAACGACGTAAGCGTCGAATAGGTAGCTGCGATGCAGCAGGCTATACTTCCTCAATCTGTAAACATCGCCGAGCTTGACGTTAGTTTCCTCGAACGTGCATCGCTGTTTGTCCATCAATTCCATGTCCACAACCTCCGCTGTTCAGCGTTCGGGGACTGCGGTGAGCACTAATGTCGAGGCCTGGCTCGGTTTGGCGAATGCGATCCAGATTCGCTGCTCTGGCCCGTCCGCCGAGACATTGTCTGCTGTCACGGCGACAACAGTAATGGAGTTGCCAAAGGACTCTGCCATGCTCGTGCAAGACAATGGCGGACGGCTTTGTTCTATTGGAAGCGCCGGTCGCGTTGGGAACAGCAGCACTGAACCGAGTCCAGTACGACGCGCATCTCGGCAAGGGCTTCTTCGAGCGAGATGCCCGGCTATCGAGGCAGGCGAGATCGAAGGCTCGCTCACGCGCATGTGAGCGCCGTCGGCCGTCTTGATTTCGTCATCAGCATATAGAATGTGTGAGACCCAGGAGGGCAGCCGCCAGTGATCGCGGGGACCGGCGGGCTCATGGAGCCGCTCAATTGCGGTTCGCTTTACATTGATGTCTTGGAGAGATGGTAACCTCCTGTCGTGCTCTGGGCGAGCATAACTTGGGAGCGATCAATCGTTCACTGCTGTCCATAGACGCGCTGCGACGACACCAGATCGACATTCTATGGCTTTTGTTGTCGAAACCAGTTCGGATGTTGTTAGAGCAATTTTGCGATATCGGTCAGGTGCGGTGGTTCGGGCGATTGCCCTGGATCGCGCCAATGTCGGCGGATACGCTGCAAGCCGCCTTCAAAGCATCCTACTGGCGGGATGTTTCCAAGCCATGAGACGCAGTGCGCATCGTGGAAGGCGCCGGCTCGCATGTAGGCCCAAAAGAGCGGCTCGGCTGAACGAGAGCTTCGCCCCAGCGTGACGCGTCCGTGCGTCGGAGGATCAACAGGAATTGTTCTAATGGCAAGCGTCCGCGGCCGGCTTTTTGGGAAGATGTAGCCCCACAGATGCTCTGGGAGACGTAGAGAGGTCGTCAAAGTCACAGACTGTTGAGTTCAGAGTGGAGACTGGGGCGGGGACATGTCATGCGAGTCACAATGGACTATCCCGCTCCTGTACGATCCTGGGCGAGCGATATTTTTGGGCGCGTTCGACCCAGATTGCGTATGGCACGATCTGGCGCAGGTCTGGCAGACGCCCCAGGTCGGCGAGCAAGCGGTCGCGCAGATGATAAGCATGCCGGCTGGAGTTCAATCGCCGGCCGAGCATTTCGACCAGTCAGGTCGCGCACGCTGCATTTCAGTTGCCCTACGCGTCGTCTAGCTTGAGGTGGCCGGGCTTACGTCCCGGTGCTCTACATCTGCCTCACGCATGCCAGGGCGAAGTTCACGACGATGAGTGCAACAAAAACGCCTGCCTCTTGCGCCCCATTCAAACCTTGAACCGATCACGGCGATCGCCAGCAAGGATGAACGGGGCGCGCTTGCAATTGTCGGGCGGGGCAGTCGTTTTGCTCCTGTGCAATGGCGAGTTTGCGACAACATTGGCGGGCGACGAACAGGCATCGCGCGTTTTCACGCAGAAGGGCCTCCGCATGGCGTTGCTGCGTTCATCTGTTTGCGCACGGCGAAGGCATCAGGCGATTTGGCCCGACTTTTGCTCCGCTGCTTGTTAGTTGCGTGCAGTCGCCTGCTTTGTCGGGATTGGCGCGGCAGAATGCGGGATCTGTCTGCGATCAAAAGACAATAGGAGCTCGCATTGTTAACGGGGCCCATGAAAACGCTCGACATCGGCCACGGCCGCGAAGCATCGGGCGGTCATCTTCGCTCAGGCTACCGCGGCTCGGCGGATCGCAAATGGCAAGCGTGAGGTGCCGGAGCTTGAGCTTGAGGAAGTTGAAATCAAAGTCACCAGCAATGAGGGACGTGCTTGTGAGTTGACTTGACTTCATCAAGGCGGACCTCCCTCCAGAGAACTAGCCTTTCTTTCGAATTGAAGTTCTACCGTCAGACTCGGGCTAAGAAGGCGCGAGGCCGATGTCCGATCAATGACGGCTGCGCTTCGCTGGCGCATCTGCGTGAACGCGCGCGCCAAGTTGGATGACGAAGCACGCCAGCAATCAAGACCTCAAACAGAATCTGTAGTATGAAGAAGACAATTACGACTATCGTGCTTGCGGCTAGTGCCTTGCTGGATTCGCCCAGTAGAGCGGTTGAAACCTACGACGTCATGGACCCGAATGGAATGCCCTTCATGCGGGCGCGGATATTTGGTCCCGGCGATGGCGCTTACGCGCAAGGTGATACGCGTTCAACGCGGAGCTTGCCACAATCAGAAATAGATCATTCACTGGCGGCGATTCGGTATTGGGCGGAAATCATCAAGGTTATTCCGGGGCAATTGCCGGCCATTGTCAACATCGGTGGGAATAGCAAGCGCAACGCATCTGCCTATAGTGATACGTCTCCTAGTGGCGTCACCAAGGTTCAGGCGGCACTCACGGGGCAGGAGCCGGGCGAGCTGCAATACGGCGCACACGGCGTGGTTACAATCGGCCAGATGGGGTTTTCGTCCGAAGCATACATTCCTTCGCAATTGCCAAGGACTCCAGAGATTGGTCGTACACCCGTTGTGATCCACGAGTTCGGCCATGGGCTCGGTATGCTGAGCACTATCAGCCATGACGGATATCCCGACGGGCCGCTATCAGCGCATTTCCCTGAAAAGTTAAACGCCTGGACGGAGCATTTGCACGACGACAACGGCAAACAAGCCAAGCCTGGACAGACGATCTATTGCTCGCTGTGCGTGAACCCGCCAGCTGAGGACGTTTTCGACCTGCGCCACGATCGGGGCTATTTTGCCGGGAAGCATGTGGGTGAAGTGCTGGCCGGTGCCATGCCAGGTATTCCGGTTCGAGTGATGACTGAGGACGGCCGGCTGGATGTCCCCTTTGTCTCGCATAGCGAACTGAAGAACAGTTTGATGAGCCATCAGCAATACCGGAACTACACCGCCCTAATGGAAGCGGAGATCGCCGCATTTCAAGATATAGGTTACAGTATCGATCGGCGCAATCTGTTCGGGTACTCCATCTACGGAAACGGCCAGTATCTGGTCAACGACAATCCCTTCTTCGCTCGGAATGCTGACGGTACCGCCTATCTGCCAAATACGTACAATATGGCTTCGCGCGGACTGGGATTGCACGTCTATGGCAGCGGCAACGCTGTGGTCCAGCGCGCCGACCTGCTTTCGAAAGGAGCAGGTGGCGCCGGCATCCGCGTCGACGGCGAAAACAATCAGATCATAATTCCGCCTGGGACCCGCGTTTACGCCGACGGCGCCTATGGGCACGGCGTCATGTTCGCCTATGGCAAGGATCACACGCTGACTCAGCGCGGGGACGTACAAGCTCTCGGAGAGCATGGCATCGCGACAAGGTTCGATTTTGGTAACAATACGATGGGCAATGACGATGAATATCGTGGTTCGTATGTTCGCACGATTGGCACCAAACCGGCCCCGATGCTGAGTGAAATCGACGGTCCGCTCGTCAGCAAGTTCGATCTGACCGGGCGCCTGGCTGGCAATCATGCAGCGATGTACATGTCGAACAGTGGTTACGTCGGCGAGATCAATGTGATGCGTGGCGCAATGCTGTCGGGGCACATCCTGTCTGACTACAACCAGGTTGACGAGAATGGTGCTCCGCGTTTGACCAAATTGACGTTCGGGTTGAAGCCTGATGCGAACGGTCACTCAACGCAGGAGCCCGACGCAAATTTTGCAACCCGCTACGACGGTAATATCGTCGGACGTAACAATCTTTCGCTGCAGTTCGGAGGTGGTGCCACGACGTTAACTGGCAATCACGAGGTGTATGACGCAAGTGTCGCGCAAGCTGCAACCCTGTCCGGTAACGGCAGTTATCGGCTCAATGCTGGTGGTCGCTTCACCAACAGCGGTGGTGTCGCGCCCTTCATCGGCGGCCTTGACAACAGCATCAAGGTGTATGGCGACTATCTGCAAACCTCGACCGGTCGCTTGCAGGTCGCCGTAAACGATGCTGGCGCGTTCAGCCATCTTGTGGTGAATGGCAATGCGACGCTCGATGGTACGCTGACGATCACCCCGCAGCGTGGCTGGTATGGTAACGGCTTTAACGTCTCCTCCGATCAGTGGCTGAATGCAACAAATCTCACAGGCTCGTTCGCGAACGTGACGACAGCCCTGCAATCACCCACCTTGCTGGCGAGTGCCACGGCTCAAGGTGATAACACCTACGCCTTGACACTCTCCCGCCCATCCGATGCCTATTCGCGTTATGGGGCCGACGCCAACAGCCGCCAGGTTGGCGCGGCGCTCGATCGAGTAGCTGACAACGCGACTACAGGGCTGCACCCACTCGTCGCGGCGCTCGACTTTTCCGCGCCGGACGGCGCGGCAGTGACATCTGGGCTGCGTCAGCTTTCGCCGTCCATCTATGCGTCGGAGCAGGGCAGACGTGTCAACGACAGTTTCTACGCGCGTTCGGCAGTCTACAACCGTCTCGAACAGGCGTTTGGCGGCGCGCCAACCTCGGCGATGGCGGTGATGGGTTATGGTCCTGAGCAGAGGAGGTCGCGCGATTCTGCCTCTGCAACCGGCCTGGTCGGCCCGGCTTCTTCTGGCCCGCCCTCCTATGACCTGCAGGGGTATGCAGCGTGGGCTTCTGCCTTTGGCGGATGGACCACCCAATCGGGCGACAGCAATGGGGCGAGCACCAGATCCACCATTAGCGGCCTCATGACCGGGATCGACACGCCGATATTTGATGATTGGCGCGTCGGTGTCCTTGCGGGCTATAGCCGTTCCACTTTCAAGGTTGGCGCTGCTTCCTCGTCAGGCCGCAGCAACAATTACACGTTCGGGACCTATGCCGGCACCGAGTGGACCGTGCCGGAAGGAGCCATCGCTTTCCGCTCAGGCCTTGCCTATACGTGGCACGATCTCGAGATGAGCCGCAACGTTCGGTTCCCAGGCTTCAACGACAACTTGATCTCGGATTACGATGCCGGCACTTTCCAGATCTTTGGAGAACTGGGTTACAAAATCCATCTTGGCAAGTCTTCCGTCATCGAGCCCTATGCCAATCTCGCCCATCTTCGAGTCGCGACCGATGGAATTTTCGAAAGGGGATTCAACGGGGCGGCGCTTAGTGTTCACGCTAACACGATGGATACGACGCTCTCCACTCTCGGCGCCTACGCGACCACGCGCTTTCGAGTTGGCGAGATCGCCACGACTGCGCGAGCCGATATTGGCTGGCGTCATGCCATTGGCGACCTTATTCCGCTGTCGACAGCTAGCTTTGCTGCTGGATCCAGCCCTTTTGCAGCTTCAGGCCTATCCATTGGAAAGGACGTGGCACTCGTCGAATCCGGTTTGGACTTCCAGCTTTCGAGCAACAGCACACTTGGCATCGCTACCAGGGTCAGTTCGGTTCAGGCATTACCCAGAACGGACTGAATGCCACCTTCAATGTGAAGTTCTGATACGCACAAAATGCATTTCGGCCCGCGTGCTGCACAGCAATGAGATCACGTTATTTCAATCCAGGTTTCCTCGACAAGAGGGGGACGCTTACGATCGAAGCTAGCCTGCCTGAACGCCGGTGCTGACGTCCGCACGGGATGTCGGAGCGAATCTCTTGAGGGCAAGCAGCATGTTTATCAACGCTGACTGCGGATGCCGAGGATCTCGCCCGAGTGTACCGATTTGATCTCGCCCAGGATTCCGAGATGATCTCGCCCACCAATTCGATTTGATGTCGCCCGGGGCGCGAGGCGTTCTGGCTGTTTGGTTTCTGGCATCGGTGAAGCCGCGGGGTCAACTTGAATCGCGGCTTGAGGCCCTTCTTGGCGATGGTAGCAAATTCAAGACCGCGAACAACCCGGACAGGAATCTCAGCCGAGCGCATCGACAAATACGTCGATCACGTGAACCGGGCTGCTCTCGTCACTCAAGTCGTCGAGGCATTGTGGCAGCAGCGTCCGCTCGCACGATCTGCTTCTTCATGAGCGCCTCGCCAATTCCTTTAAAGACTCGGGAGGGAATCGTAACAGCAGCCCAGTGTTTTCGCTGCCAGGACGCGTTGCGGACATTATCGAGTCAGTGGCGAAGCCTTAGGTTCGCGCAACAGATGTAGTGAACTCCACGTAGAGCGCTACCAACGTCATCGAAAGCGCTTTCGTGCGCGTCAAGGGACGTCGAACAAGACCGCGCTCACGATGATCTTTAACTCGCGTCGTCTCGATGGGGACAACCGCTTCCGAACCTCTCCCCGGTGCAAATTCGCCGACGGAATCAACGTCGCCAGACCGCAAAGTCAACCCGACGCCGGCTGGCGCCTTCCGGCTCCAGGATTCGGCGCGAGCTCTTTAACCCACGATAAGTCGCACCTTGCGTCGAAAGACAAGTAATCGCAAGTCAGTTCTTCACCAGGTTGTACGTCACGGGCCGTGAAAATTCGGCAATGATCGTCTTGATATGTGTTTGGCTGACTGCTGTGATTCATGAAGCGGGCATTGTCAGCATTGTACTCTACGACACCATCATCAACATCGCGGTCTCTCGGATAGGCATGCTTGTCAAGTAGAGCTTGAAATGTTGGAGGGAGGGCTTCGTACTGTTCAGGCGTCACGGCAATGTCAACGATTGGATTATGAATCCAAACTAATGTGCCTTTAGGTAAAAGAGTAGCAGAGAAAAGTCCGATGCCGCCAAAGCGGTCTGGCTTCAAAATGGTTTCAACAATCAACACTGAAATTTCTCCAAAAGTGACTAACACCCAGCAAGCTAACCGACCTAAGTACCGCAAATCTCCTGCAAGAATTGGCAGGGTCGTTTATCGCGCCTCCGCCACAAGTTCGATTTTTCTTCGATCTCTGGATTGTTTTCGGTGTTGCTGCTGTCGGATCAGGATCTCAGCGAACTGAGCGAGCGTCGGTGGCGCAGTTCGGAGGATCTATGAACGGCTCTCTGAGGTTTCAGCGACTATCTGCCTCAAAAAAATGGGAAGGGCATTGCTGGCCGACTTTCCGCGGAAGCGCTGGATGCTGATGTCAAGAGCTATAATCAAGACAATGGTGTTGGCGGCAACGTCGGCGCAGCACTGGCTCAGCTGCGGAAGTCATCGGTGGCGCTAAAGCGATGGCGATCGCGCCCGGTATCCCGGCCATTGCTGATCCCGAAGATACGGCACAGATAGACTCGAGGCGGATCGACGACGTCGCAACACGGCGTTGGCCAGAGGAGCTGCGGAAGGTCACGACCAGGATGGGCATCTGGGGTTGATAGACCACCAGACCCGTCGTCATCCGTTAGCACCAGTTCAGTCGACCAGTCGACCGGGCTTCAATGGGACGTAGGAAGCAGCCTCTTTACTCCGAGGATGCTTCCCATATTTCCGGGCTTGAGAGAGCCTTACGAAGGGTAATGCCGCCAAACGTGCCGTTAGGCGTTTCTTTGCAGCTTTGGTGGCCGGCTCTTAGATAACAAGAGGCAATCGCCATTCGGTTGAACGCGGAGTCGCTGAGCGATGATGTGCGCAAGTTCATCGGGACGGGTAGCGCTCATCTGCACCGCCCATAAGGTCGCCAAGCTCGTAAGAGTCGCTGGAGCAAGCCATCGTCCATTAACAAGCCCGATACCAAAGCTATCTGGACGGGCTCCTAGCGTCGGGAGCGTCCGTCGGCGCCATTCGTGGTTCATGGATGAGCCGAACGTCATTGGGTCCTCCCGGCCCCATGATGGCGAAGCAGCGCTCGCCGCGAATGTCGTATTGTTTTACCGGTTGCGCCGCGTCCGGCAAGAGGCCCCAGCGGCCCAGCTTCGAGAGCATCGTGGCGGAGGCGGGTTGGGTGCCGTGCGAAAAATCCTCGGGAACGGCGAATGATGCAGCATAAATCTCGCGGGCCGTCGGAGATGTCGTCGCAGCCCTGGCGGACGACGGAGCGGCTTGCTCCATCGACCGTCCAAGCAGCGCTGGCGAGGCCCGATTCGCAGGCCGCGCGCTGGGCCACGGAACGTTTTCCGGCCGAGATCCGAGACGAATGCCAGCGCCTGGCGGATTGAGCGGGGTGGTTCGCCTCATCTCCGCCGCGGGCACGAACAGCGCGGTGTAGCGGTCATTGTGAACCACGAAACGGGTGGGGCAGCTGTCCTGGCTCGGCGGGACGCTGCTACTGTGCAATCCTCGATGAGATCGTCGAGGGGGTGGCGCGCGGTGGCCGGGTCGAGTTGAGGGGATTCGGAGTATTTTCGGTGAGCCCTCGGCAGGCTCGCATAGGCCGCAATCCAAGAACGGGCGAGTACCTGAAAATCGAGCAAAAGCGCTTTGCGGTCTTCAAGGCCAGCAGGGCAGTGCATGAGCGATTAAATCGTGGCGAAGTTTCGAATTGATCGAATCGGCATCTGAGGTTGCCTAACAGGGGACAGCCAGATCGGTTC
The DNA here is from genome assembly GCF_001238275.1 of Bradyrhizobium viridifuturi. Lineage (GTDB taxonomy): Bacteria > Pseudomonadota > Alphaproteobacteria > Rhizobiales > Xanthobacteraceae > Bradyrhizobium > Bradyrhizobium viridifuturi. Next base: position 197,254 of record NZ_LGTB01000005.1, on the reverse strand, counting down.
AGGAGCGATGCTGTAACTGCAAGCGGTCTCGCGGACGCTGCTGGGTGCCGTGGCACAGAGCTGATCAGCGGCAGCATCTCGGCCACGCGAGCGCTCGACAGCACCAAGCGGTCAGTTTGGTGATGCCGATCACGACTAGGCAACCCGCTTCAATTCGTTGCCCAGCTGCTCGAGGTGGGCGGGCTTTGGCTGTGGTGCTTCCGTGTCAGCCCATTTCAGTAGCGTCAGTTCGGCTGAGAAGCCTGGTCCGAAGGCGCCTAAGATGCCGTAAGATCCAGGCGCTTGCTCCTCATGCGCCAGCACGCGTTCCAGCACGAATAGCACAGTTGCGCTGGACATATTTCCATAAAGTCGAAGTGTCTCACAGCTGGAAAAAAAGTCTCAGAGGACCTGCCAAGCCCCGCTCACAGACTTCCAATACTTTCCTGCCGCCAGGATGAAAGATAAAGCTCCTTACTTGGCCAGGAAGGATGCCAGCCTCCGCGAGCAACGAGTTCATTGCACGTGGCATCAATTCCCTAATCATTGACGGAATGCGCTCGGAGACCACGACTTCAAATCCCGCGTCGCCAAAATGCCAGCCCATTAGAGAAGTCGAGTCCGGGTGAAGCAAACTCGTACTTCTCACGATATCCAGCTTGCCAGCACCGCTTTCAGCTGGAGCGATTAATAACGCGGCAGCACCATCTCCAAAGAGGCTTGAGGCGACAACGTTCTTTGGCGTGAGATCATTCGGTTGGAACGTAAGGGAAGTCAGCTCCACAGCAACGAGGAGAATGCGTTCGTTCGTTGCTCGGCAAAGGGCTCCTGCTAAACTAACTCCTGATGCTCCGCCAGCGCATCCGAGGCCAAAAATCGGCGTCCGTCCCACATCTGGTCGCAACCCGACCTTGAAGATCAGGTCCACGTCGAGACTTGGCGTCGCTATCCCTGTCGTCGAGACGAACAAAACCCGATCGACTTGCTCGGGCTTAACGCCAGCCCGGTCGAGACAGTTCACCGTCGCTTTGCATGCGAGCTCCTTCGCACAATCCAAATATATCTGGTTGGCCTCACTTATGCGATGCTCGCCGAGAAGCCATTCGGGCGGTACGCAAAAGAAGCGCTGATCGACCAGCGCATGATCGAATACGGTAAGATATCTCCTCAGCTTCTCCATTCTGGAGACGAAGTGGTGACCCGCTAGAGCCTTGAGGTCGGCCTGAGAGAACCGAAACGGTGGCAAAGCCGTCCCAACAGCCAAAATTCTGGACATCAGTGACTCTTGTCGCTCGACATGGATTTACACCGAACAAGGACGCCCGCGACATCCAGCCGTTATTTCGCGTGGACCAAGCCGACGTTGATATTCTGCCCAACGCGGGCAGTTCCTACGAGGCCGCTCGTTGAAAAGCCTGCGCTTCCGATCGAACAAAGGCCATCGATCGGAGGGCCGATGAGCACGCAATCGTACTCAGCGCTGACGGCAAGCTGGGCAGAAAGAAGCCTTTATGTCCACGCCTGCAGGACAGCGCTGTTGGCCGTCGCTGGCGTTGACGAGCAGCAGCGGAGTCGCGAGGTCGCAGGTCTGATATTTATTGCGGGCGGCCGCAGTGGCGGCTTTTGCGTAGAGCAGAACGTCCTTCCAGGCGTAACCGAGCGGGTCCTCAACGGGGCCGCGGGTAACAATTTTGCGTGCAGCCAGAAGGCCCGGCACAATGAATCTAGCGTTAGAGCCCTCGGGACTGGCGCAGTTGCCGTTCATCGCGATTCCAGGCACCGACTTGGCGATCTGCCAGCGGAAGCCGATTTCACCGCCGAGCGGACTTCCTGTTGCAATGGTTGGCATGCCATCGTGCCGCTTGGAGGAGTGAAACATCGGCTGAGGCTAAGTGAGCTTTCGCCAGATAGATCGCCCGTTGCCATGGACTTGCCGCTCGACTGCAACTTCGATGTCCGTTTGCGGGCTGCTCATCGATTTTGGCTGGCGCTGGAACAGCGCCGTGTCGGATGGCCCCCTCTCGCCCGGTCGAGTGGCACCCGGGACAGGCACATACTTGGCCTGCGTGCTGTGGATGGCTGGCTCGAAGGCAACAGCTACCGCACGATCGCTGAAGGCCTGTTCGGCAAGTCTCGCATGCCGGATCGAGGCTGGAAGACACATGATCTGCGCAGCCGAACCATTCGCCTGGTCCAGATGGGGCTGCGCCTCGTTCGCGGCGGCTATCGTGATTTGCTTCGTCACAAGAGCAAGGGCAGCGATGATACCAGTTGAGCTCTGGATGATTGGTCAGCTGCGTGCCATGCCCCCGATCAACAGCCCGAAGGGAGCGAATATGTTCTTACTCAGAGCACCTGAGCACATCGTGGCTTCGGGGGCGACCATGTGGGGACGAGTTGACGGGCAGGTCCTGCGTGCGCCTATCAACGCAATGAAGCTGAACGTCTTCATCTGACTTCGATGCCGGTGTCTCATGAGCAACCATCGCGCCGAAGTCCTGGATGAGGGCATCGGTGCGGCTATTTGGCTCCCGACTGGTCAGCTTCCGGAAAGCTGGACCTGCGATCCTGTCGTCGTGGGAATATCTCTCGGGGCTGATCTGCGACTGAATCAAACGCAAACATCGTCAAACGGAGTTTTGAGATGGTTCGAATTCATGATGCGCTCGACACGGCAACGTTGGCTCACGGCAGTACATCAGGCGCTGCCCAGCAAGATGAAACCATAAACCAGCACGCCTTTGACCAACAGCTGGACGAGATACCGCCGGAGCCGAATGAACAAACCGGTGCAGGTCCCGCCCATTCTATTGCCTCGGATGAGGTGGCAGATGTGGTCAACCAGCAACCTGATCTGAAGCTTGTCGTCATTTCGAACCGCGTTGCGCCCTTCGACCTCAGTAACCCCAGACCGGCGGCCTTGCCGCCGCCCTCGAGCCGGTCGTGCAACGGTCCGGCGCGGTGTGGGTCGGCTCCTCGGAAAACCGGGGCGACGGGACCTTGCTCCCGCTCGGAGCCCGACTGCATGAACTCGGCATCGACCGGCCGACCGGCTTCTTCCTTCACACGCCGTGGTCCGAGCCCGACATGGTCGAGCGCGTGCCCAATCATCGCGAACTGATGAAATCGACGCTGAAGTATGACCTGCTCGGATTCCAGACCAACCGGGATCTGAACAACTACCCGGCGTATCTCCGAACCCATTTCGGACTGGAAACCAGGGATGGCGTCGTCACCACGGAGCGCGGTCAGACGCGACTGAAGAAGTTCCCAATCGGGATCGATCCCAAGCAGTTCGCAGACTATCTCGCTGCAGATCTCTCTTCTGCAGAGCAAGAAAAAGTCCGTCAAGCTTGGAAAGCTTCGAGGGATCCAGGTTTGCGATCGGCGTGGACCGGCTTGATTACACCAAGGGTATCGACAAGCGGGTCGAAGGGTTCAATCAGCTGCTAAGGACCGAACCCCACAGCATCTCGCTGTTGCAGATCGCAACGTCCTCACGCGCCGATGTCGAGCAGTATCAGAAATATAAAGAAGACGTGGAGAGCGCGATCAACCGGGTCAATGCCGAGCATGGCACAGACAGGTGGAGGCCAATCCACTACAGGAACGAGTCGTTCAGCCAGGCGGCACTCGCGCGGCCTTACCGCGCCGCCCATGTCGGCGTCGTGACCCCGTTGCGCGACGGCATGAATCTTGTGGCGAAAGAATATGTTGCGGCACAAGACCCGAAGGATCCCGGCGTGCTGGTCCTATCCAGGTTTGCGGGCGCAGCTGAAGACTTCAACGAGAACGAAGCACTTCTGGTGGGTCCGAATCTCCCTGAAGAGATCGCAGCCGCTATCTCGAAGGCGACGCACATGCCGCTTGAGGAGCGTGTCACCCGCTGGCGCTCGATGATGGACAAGATTGAATCCTATACTATCCACGACTGGGCGGCGGACTACGTTAGCGAACTTGACAAAAGCCGCGTCACTGTTCCGGCTGATCAGTTCCACCATCTCGGCCTTGGCTGGACCAACGAGGCTCAAGTGCCACTGTACCGGACAGATGCCGAGACTTTGACTGCATTGAGGCATACGCAGGACAGACTCTGGGTCCTGCCGGAACCGGATAGCTTGACCTAGTTCTGGTCGCTTAACAGTCCGGTGCCGAAGCGGGACCGGCGGGGCGAACAGCACACGGCGGATTGCGCTGCTGGTGCAGGCGAGAGGCACAATACAGGACTGGCGGCTGGCGCGGTGCTTTCGGCCCGGGCTGGCCGGCATGATGAACAGAACACCTCGGCGGATCCTTGCAGTCACGAAACGGAGATCGCCATGCGCACAGCCCTCAGCTTGATCGCGATCTGGCTGCTGATCAACGTACTGCTCTATGTCATGCTGACGCGCGTCGACAAGTCTGCCCGATATCGGAAGATTGTACCTCGCATTTGGAGGTAAGCGTTCCGACGGCGGGCGGCGAGCGGTCCTCTGTTCCGGTACTTGGCGGCAAAAGATCAGACGGTGCTGTCTGACACTCGGCCTTGCCGACATCGCCTGTCTGCTTGGCAACCAATGTCGACAAGCGGACACCGTCGTGCAGCCCTGAGCGGCTGAAAATTGCGGCGCTTTGGTCGGCATGCAGCTTGCAGTGGACGGTCCGCGAGATAGCGCGAGCCGAGCCATGTCATGCGTTGCGTACTTTCCGCAGCTTCTGCTTGACGCGCCAGGCCCGTGTCGCCGCACAAACTCAGCCGGAGCAAGTCCATGAACACGTCAGTCCTCTCCGCAGCGCTGCTTTCGATTGCCTGCTTCACTTCCGCTGCGCTTTCACAGGAGCGTTCACTTTCAGAGGAGCGAAAGGCTGCGGCGGTCACCGAAGATCCATTCCTCTGGCTCGAGGAGATCGAAGGACAGGGCGCATTGGCATGGGCCCGTGCCGAGAATGAGAAAACACTCGGCGTGCTCCAATCAGATCCTCGCTATCACCGTTTCTACGAACAGGCGCTCTCAATCTTGCAGGCCAAGGATCGAATTCCATATGTCTCCCTGGGACGTCACGGGTTGGAGAATTTTTGGAAAGATGAGGATCATGTGCGCGGCATCTGGCGGCGCACCACGCTTGAAAGCTATCGTCGCCAGGACCCTCGTTGGGAAACCATCCTCGACGTGGACGCCTTGGCGGTTGCCGAGAACAAGAACTGGATCTTTCAAGGCGCCAGCTGCCTTCCGCCTGAAGAGCGCCTCTGCTTGGTCAGCCTTTCAGACGGGGGCAAGGATGCCGCGTTCCTACGCGAGTTCGACCGTGAGGCAAAGCGCTTCGTTGCGGACGGCTTTTATCTTCCAGAGGGCAAACAAAGCGTCAGCTGGGTCGATCGGGACACGCTCCTTGTTGCACGGGACTGGGGCGAGGGCTCCTTGACGCAGGCCGGCTACCCCTTTGTGGTCAAGGAGCTCAAACGCGCTCAGCCGCTCAGCGAGGCGCGCGAGGTCTTTCGCGGCGAACCGAACGATGTTCAGGCGGTGCCCCTGGTGCTTCGAGACAATGAAGGTCATGTTCATGCGACCGGGGTCATCCGAGCGATCGGGTTTTTCGAGCATGAGTACGTGCTCTTCCGCCCCGATGGGGTCGTCAAACTCAATCTGCCGAAGAAAGCGGAGATCGTAGGCCTCGTGAATCATCGCCTGCTTGTGAAACTTGACGAGGAGTGGACGCCGTCGGGTGATGTCAGCTTCAGTGCCGGCTCGGTGATTTCGTATGACCTGACTGAATGGAAACAGGATCCACTGAACGCCAAAGCCTCGCTTGTCTTCAAACCTAGGCCTCGTCAGGCCCTGAGCGGGCTAAGCTTCACAAAGAACCTGTTGATCCTGACGATCCTGGATAACGTTCAAAGCAAAGCGTTCGTTTACAAGTACGATCAGGGAGCCTGGTCGGCGACGCCGATCCAGCTGCCCGAACATACCAATGTCAGCGTGACAGCCGCTTCCGACGAGGCGGACCAGGCCATGTTCGCCGTCTCAAGCTATCTCAGGCCAACGTCGCTCTGGTATTTTGATGCCGAAACTCAAAAACTCGAGGAATTGAAGACGACACCGACTGCTTTCGATGCCGCCGAGCATGTCGTAGAGCAGTTCGAAGCGATTTCGCGTGATGGCACGGCAATTCCATATTCCCTGGTGCGGCCGAAAAACGGAAGGTTTGACGGCGCCATTCCGACCCTTCTTTATGGCTATGGCGGGTTCCAAGCTTCGCTGCTGCCCTCTTATCTAGGACCTGTGGGACGGCTCTGGCTCGAACAGGGCAATGCCTATGTCGTTGCAAATCTGCGCGGGGGCGGCGAGTTTGGCCCGCAATGGCATCAAGCAGCCCAGCGGGCGGCGAAGCAGACGACGTGGGATGATTTCATCGCCGTTGGCGAGGACCTGATCCGCCGCAAGATCACAAGTCCGCGCCGGCTCGGCGTCATTGGCGGCAGCCAGGGCGGGCTACTCGTTGGCACCGCAATCACCCAACGTCCCGAGCTCTTCAACGCGGCGATCATTCAGGTGCCGCTGTTCGACATGCTTCGATACACCAAATTGGGCGCCGGCGCCTCCTGGATCGGCGAATACGGCGATCCCGATTTCCCGAGCAACGCGCGTGGATCGAAGGCTACTCGCCCTATCAGAAACTGGTGCCGGGCAAGCCATACCCCGCGCCTTTAATTCTGACCTCCACCAAGGACGATCGTGTGCATCCCGCGCACGGTCGCAAGGCTGCAGCGAGGCTCGCCGCCCTGGGCCAGCCTTACTTCTATTACGAGAACATCGATGGGGGGCACAGCGCGGCGGCCAACCTCATCGAAACGGCGCGTCGACTAGCCCTTGAATACACCTATGCCTCGAGGCGGCTTTGTTCTGAATAAACCGGCGGACGGACCAATCGAACCAGGCTCCAGACCATTCACGATCCCTGGTTACCGCGCCCGCCGGCTGAATCATCGAGCCGAGATGCGAAGCGATGCCCAGATCCAGCCAATCGACGGACCTGATGTTGCAGAGTTTAACGGGACTGGACGAATTCCTACAACGCTGGAGGTGCTCGAACGCAAGCCCGCAATGTCGAGCAGTCATGCAATATGACTAGTAAGGCGCCTTCTCATGAAGGATCGACCTTTTGCTGGGCCAGATGGCGATGAGTTGGCGTTCTAAATCTCAAGCCCGGTTTTGGCTTTGCTTGAGAGATCGCGCAGCGATGAACGCTGCACCGAATATGGAATCTGACTGTGTCTCAGGGGCACCGGATCTGAAGGGGTATGTGCCTTAGATCGACGGCTGTTCGACCGGCTGGGCAGGGAGCCAGGTCGTTTTGAATTCGCCGTGACAGGGCCAATACCTAGGAGGGCTCTTCCGTGGGCGTTTCCGGCGGCGAACGACGGCGGTCGTCGATGCCTGAGAAAATCGGCGCACACTGCAGAGCCCCACAACAGCTATCCCAGTGGGAGGCAGGAAAGAAAAATGCGCAAGCTACCGATCCTGAAAAGCCTCCATCTGTTTGAGGCTGTCAGCGAGTTTCCAAGCTTCTCACGGGCAGCCGAGCGACTGAACATGACGACCGGCGCGGTAAGCTACCAAATGCGCCTGCTTGAGGATTGGTTCGGCAGGAAACTATTCGTGCGCCATAGTTCGGGCGTGCGGTTGACATCCGACGGCGAACAGCTCAAGCGCAGCTGCGCGAGCGCGTTCACCATGCTCGAGAAGGGATGCTACGAGCTACGAAGGCGCCATGCAGGGCCCTCCGTCGTGGTCGGGTGCTCGACCACGTTTTTGTCGCACGGCCTGTTGCCCCGTATCGGTCGATTCCGCAAACTCTATCTGGACATTGACCTTGTCTTTGAGACCGAAGCCGATCTTGACGCGCTCGCTGTTGGTGCGTTGGACGTATTGTTTGTCGCCGGCCCACTGAAGCGGCCGCTTCCCGTCCGCGAGGTGCACGCTTCAAATGAGATGATTGGCCCGGTCTGTGCGCCAGCTATGCTCGAGGCGATCAAAAGCCCGGAAGATATTCTGTCGCACTCTCTGTTGCACGAGGCCGACAGGCTGGACGCCTGGAGCGAATGGGCCAGCGCAGCTGCAATATGCTTACAAGCATCGCGCAAGGTCGTCTTCGATACATTTTCTTTGACTCTGGAGGCGGCAAAAAGTGGGCTGGGAGCCGCAATATCCTCGCAGATTCTGGTCAGAAGCAACCTTGAGAAAGGAGAGCTGGTGGCTCCATTCGGCTTCGTGCCGGTCAATCGCTCAATCTACATGTTTGTCAACGGGCAAGCCCGCAATAGCGCGGCTGTCAAACAGTTTGAGCGCTGGGCGCTGTCAGAACTACTGGGCCGGGATCATCAGCCATCGGCTTTCGGAGCTCCAACCCGGCAGATCAAGCAAGCCGCTCGATTGAAGATTCCCGATCGGTTCCTGCTGGCATCGAGTCGTTGATGACCACCATGGCCTACAAGGTGCCGACCGTTCGAGCGTAAGGCGCCGGAAATCCGTGGCGCGCAGCCAGAAGATTAAGGATTGCAAACACATCGTCGACATAGGCGAGCCCATTCGCGTACTTCGTATGCTCTGGTAAAGGGCCTTCCTTTTCCAAAATCAGAACCGGCGCGGATTGATGATCCTGCCCGAGCCTCTCGATGAGCGCGGCTCGTGGTCTCGCCCAGGAAATCCGACGAACGTCCAGCCTCGCAGCGTGGCTTGGAAACGCGGATAGCAGCCCGTCCAATAGCAAACATTGCCAGCAGTAGAATTGTCGTCCCGGCAAGGCCGGATCCGAAAAAGGGCGTTCTAAAAGGAGCAGCTGATCCCATGGCATGGTGTGGATCCCTGATCTAGCGATCGGCAGGACGTGATGTTTGAGAATCCATTGATCTGACCACCGCGAAGGTCGCAACGGCGAAGGCAACAAATGCGCTCGCCGCACATAGGAGAACGATCGTGCCGAAAGCAAGCCGATCACCTAGAAGCGACAAGGCAATGCCATTTCCCGCAACGCCGCTATAGGTGCAACATTGAAATAGCCCGGAGAGGCGACCGGCACGGTCCGGAGCCACTGAAGAAACCATGTGCGCGTGAGCGGCAGCCGCAAATATCTGGCCGAAACCAAGCATTGCGCTGCTGGACACGATGACCAAAGTCAGGCCGGCATCGAGTGACATCATTGCAAGGCATGCCGCAAGCAGCATCGCGGCTCCGGCAATAGTTGGCAAAGCGCCCAGCAGGTCGTAAATCGGCTTGACGGCCAGCGCGCCCAGCAAGGCCAATACGCCATTAGCCATGACGATCGTCAGTAGTACGCTTTTGTCGAGAACCCCGTCAGCTGTGGCATGTATCGCAGGATAGACGTTGATGATGCCGGCGCCGAGGTTGAGCAGAAAGACAGCCAAGAATGCGGGATAGAGGGGTGCCAAGTCCAGCACCGTTCCGGAGGGGCGCGCCTCAAGCACGGCTGGCGTCCTTCTGAACTGCTGCTTGATGCCAAGGAGCACGACCAATGACAGCATGATCGCTGATACATTGAAGGCCAAAACGCCAGGCAAGTGCAATTGGTCGGACAACATGGCACCTGCAAACATTCCCAAGAGATAGGTCAGCCAGTCGATATTGGCGATATTGCGCAGCACCGAGATCATGCCGTCTTCCGATGTGATACGACGAAAGAAAGCAATCTCTGCGGACAAATAGACCGGCTGGACCAGGCTCAGGACGGCCATTGCAGCATAGCTCAGAAACGAATCGGCTCCGTCGCTGCCGAAGATGGCGAGCAGCGCGCAGATGCGAACGGCATTGACGATCATCATGGCTGAGATCGGATCGCCCCTGTCGACCAACGGCGACAGGAAGAGGCTACCAAGCATGATCGGCGCAAAAGTGACCGCGATGCCGAGACCCGCGGCGCTCATGCCGGATTGCAGAAGGCCGATCAGGATGCCGATACGGAACGCCCAGCCGCCGATCTGGATGATCAAATGCGAGAGATAGATGAACTGCCGTGTGCTCCATCCGCTCATTGTTGACTTAGCTCATCGAGGATTTCGGATCGCTTGACGCGGAGGGACAGGTAGATGGCACTGGCTTCGGGATGCGACATCGGTGCGATGAGCCCGCAAGCCAACGATGAACGCTCTGGCAATAGACGGCTTGGCAAAAGGCATCTTATTACCTATCTACCTCCCTGTACCTCTTGTGGCGTTCGGTCACTCGCGATAAGACCGGCCAAGGCGCGTCGCTTGCCGATCAGTCTGTGTTGCGGCGGCCGCCGCGAAAGCATTCGCTAGACCGAGCCGAAGCTCTGAGATGCAGCCATCAATTCCTGAGCGATCCTGTCTCACGCTGCTCGAATGGCAAGAGTGCCGTGAGCCGCAAGCTCACATAGGCTTCGCGGAAGATGCAGTAGCTCGGTCCCGGCGCGAGGCAAGGTCAGCCTGCAGGCTTTTCTCGATGTGCTCGCGGGTGAGGAGGTAGTCCGGATCTCCCCCGATCTCGACAGCGACCGTCGCATGGTTCAATGAAATATCCGGCCGGCCCTCGTTGAAATACTCGATGGCGAGATTGTTGTGGGTGAGCGCATGCCGAGGGTTGAGTTCAAGGGCTCGAACATAGTGTGCGATGCTCTCGTGCGCCTTGCCAAGCTCGGAATAGGCGAGGCCGAGATTGCTCTGTAGGTCGGGGTTTTTGGGACTGATCTCGGCCGCCGCCAGATAAGACTCCAGAGCAGCTTTAGGCCTGTCCTGCCGCATCAAGATGTTGCCCTTCTCGAAATGAGCTCGCCATTCGTTTGGCTTGATGACAAGTGTCCTGTCGAGATCGGCCAGCGCACCAGCGGCATCCCCCATTCTGCTGTGAAGTGCGGCCCTGTTCAGGTGAGCCTCATAATAGGGTGGGCAAAGTTCAATGGCGCGCGCATAGGCCTCCAGAGCTTCAGCTTCCCTTCCAGCCACTTTCGAAAGCAGGTTGCCCAGGTCATTATGATACTCTCCATAGTAGGGATCATACGCAATGGCCTCACGCAACTGCTTCTCAGCCCGAGGAAGTTCGTCGATGAGTTCATAGACCTGGCTGGTGTTGTAGATCAAAATCGATTGGTGAAGCTTGAATCGCTCGTCGCCATACGCCTTGAGCATCTTGCCAAGGCCTTCGGCGCAAAGCGCGAGGGCTTCGTCGTACTTCTGCTGTTTGGCCTTGATGTAGGCATAGGCGTTCTCTGCAAACACCTTGATGTAGTCGTACTTGTCGTGCTCCCTGAAATCCCGCTCGATGGTCTCCAGGTTCCTTAACGCGTACTCTTCGGCCACCGTGAGGTTGACCGGCTGCTGGTAGCGTCCATACGTCATTGACTGGGCATACAGAACCGTTGGCGTGTATCGGCTCTTTGGGAACGTTTTGTAGAATTCGTCCAGATAGGGAACCGACACCCGACCGCAGCCGAGTGAGTACAGCACAAAAGCCGCGTTGATGAAGGCGGCATTCACGCTGGCATCTCCGGAGCCGTACGTGCGAAGCGCGGGGTCGGCGAAGATTTCCCCGAAGTAGCCAAACCAGAGATCGTACAGGCCAATGCTCTGGAGGATCTGACTTGGTTCCGCAAGCAGCTCCAGACGCTTGTACTTGTCCCGTACCGATAGCGCATGAAGCATCACGAGAGGCGCCTTGCCTGCCAGATAGCGCTCCAGGCACGCGTCGTGCAGCTGCTCGTGCAGATGATCTGCGGTCGCCGGCTCGAAGGTTGCATAGTTTCGTTGCGCGATCAGGTCAGGCGTCGTGCAGTTGGATTCGATGTATGATTTGAGAAGGCTATGGCGTTCCCCGCTGCTAAGGCTGGCCAGATAGAGATCCACGGTCGCGGTCGGGTCGAGATAGCCGACGACTGGTAATCCTGCCGCTGTGCATTTGCTCAAAGCCTCTGCAATCAACGGGTTGCCGCCACTTGCCTCATAGATCTGCCGGTGCTTCTCCGCGGGGAGATCCGGATCAAAGGTTGGCCCCAGCTCTTGCGAGCTATATCTGCCGAAATGAACCTCGCTGGCGTCCGGGAAATAGAGCCGTTGTTCATAATCGATCAGAACGAACCGAAACAGCCGCGCATCGTCGCCCAGCCTGACCAGCAGCTTGATCAGGTTCTTGGCCGAACCGGACAAGGCCGCCGCCCGATCGATGACGATGATGTGACGCTCGTTGAGCTGTCGGGCGCAGTTGATCAGGAATTCGGCTAGTCCGACCAGGAGCTTGTTTTGATATTCATGATGATAGAACCTGGTACGCTCCTCCTTGCTCGAGGTATTCGTGAGATCCTTCGGCACGGTAAAGGCGTCGCTGTTTAGGAGGGGGAATAGTCGCTTCAAGGATTGTTGTGCCGCCTCAACCAGTTTGGGCCTGTTTTCTTTGGCCCACCCTAGTTCGGCGTCAATGAGCGCTTGCAGCCCGGCAAGATAGCCGCCGGTCCGCCAGTCGCCGTCAGTGATAGAGAAATTAGAATCGGAGCGCGCGAGTGCCGATTTGATCGTCGGCAGCGGCGCCATGCCCGCTTCCGCCTTTAAAATCGTAATCGCACTGAGCTCAACGGATGCTGATATGGCTGAAACCACGCGCTGCTGGATCAGATCAACCATTTTACTCTCCCGAACTGTCGCAAAAGAGGGTGGCCGAAACGACCACCCTCCGATGCCGCTATACTCTCATCAGGTAGATGCATCCAAGGCATCTGCCGCACCAACCTAGAGCGTACCCGTGTACGGAGTGGTGGTGCGGATCGTGGTCTTGATCTCAGCGATCTTCTTTTTCATCACGTGTTCCTTTCCTTCTCTCGCACGCCAGGCCCAAGCGAAAGTGCGGCCAGCCGTGCCGGACAAGAATAGTAAAGTTTTGCACCAATCCGCAGCGAGATTCCTTGGCAGTCGCTGTCAAAAAGATTGAACGCGCGGCTCGGATTGGCTGCCCATTCCGTTTGCGATGCGTTCAGTTAGCAATCTCAATCCGGGCTGCCTTGGGCCGGCTGGTGGCCGGATGAGCCTCGCCGCTAGAATAGGAGTGTCAGGAGAATAGGCACCTTGTGCAGCTCCGCTGCTGCACGTGAATCTCCTGGTGTGGCTGGCTGATGATAGCCTCGCGGTCCCACACAGGACGTGAACTGGTGCATGTATCCGTTGTGAGACTGCCCGAGACGACAGCATGTTGCTTTGACCTGGGCTCTCATCGGGTACCTGGTGCCCCAAGCTCCCTTCGCGGAGGGAGCAGCTGGCGCCAACTTATTCAGGAAGGCTTCCGGTGAGACAATGGCGCGGTCCAAGTATGACAGTCTGGGGACATAGCTTGGCCAGAACCGGTCGGAATATGGATCTAAAATCTGAGCCGCCCTACCAGAAGTCAGAGTTTCAGCGCTGACCGGCCTACCAATAAGGTGCGAGGGCGCTCCGATAACAGATTTGAGCTTTCGAAGAAGTTTGACTGATCGCAAGGCACGCTCGCGTGATGCGATCAGTCTTCGCTGCCTTGAGCAAGTGTCCAGCTGCGTGCCTTTGGTGCCATCGATCGCCCAGGATTTGTACCCACTCGCAAACGACGAGCGACATCGATGGTTAAGCAGATTCCCGCACTGACCGGTATCCGGTTTGTCGCGGCGGCAGCGGTCGCATTGTCTCACGGCGGCAGCGTGTTCTTGCAAGGACCGAGCCTCGGACTCGATATCAGCGTCGGGACACTCGGCCTGCTCGGAATGTCGGTCTTCTTCACGCTGAGTGGCTTTGTCATTCAATATAACTATGGCAGCTCGATTGTGAGCAGCCCGCGGAAAGCGATCCCGGACTTTCTCGTGGCGCGCATAGCGCGAATCTATCCTCTGTTTGTTGTTCTCTTTCTCGTCGAATTGCTGACTGGACCGTTTGTCTGGCCGTGGCTCCTCGGAACCGAGGCGCCGGCCGAAGGATTCTCAACGCACCTTGTCCCGTTTCAACTCGGGCTGGTTCAAACCTGGTTTTTCGCAAATATCGCTGGTGTAGCTCCCATCTGGCAGTACGAGGAGGTCGGCATCGTCTCCTGGTCGGTGAGCAGCGAGTGGTTTTTCTATCTCGTTTTTCCACCCGTTTGCCCTCTGCTTGCGCGGATCAGAACTGTGCCCGCCGCGGTTGTTTGCGCCGTCGGAGCCGTCTCAATCGAGCTTGGCATCGACCTTGCGGTGCTCATGTTGCAGGGCCGCATCAACCTGTTTGCGCTTCATGCCTATGGAACAGAGGCGGCGCTACCGAACTGGAAGAACACGCTGATCCTCTGGATCGTCTACTTTTCGCCGTTTTGCAGGGTGTGGGAGTTCGTTCTCGGCTGTTGCCTGGCAAGGCTCCATGAAGTGGGGTCGGAGCAGGATTTCAGGCCGTCTCGTGCTCTGCTCGACATCGCGGCATTTGTTGGCGTCGGCGCGATTAGTTGGGTGTTCTGGTTTACCGCCCACAAGTCGCCATTTGGGGCTTCCATGAGCCTGTTCGATATTGCACGCAACAATATCGCCCTGGCGGCGCCGGTGGCGCTCATCCTTGTCGCGGCGGCACATCCCGTTAGCACTGCAGGACGGCTGTTGTCAGCAAGGTGGCTTGTCTTTCTGGGCGAGGCCAGCTTTGCCCTTTATCTTATACACATCATCATCTTCCGGCGTTTTCCGGTGGTGCGTTGGGAAACGTCGATCCAACTCCTTGGACATCTCGGTGCGTTCGCTCTCGCTTTCGCCCTGGCAACTTGCGCCGCGATCCTGTTGCATTTCGGCTTCGAGGTACCGGCCCGCAGGCGAATTCGCGGTGCCTATCAGGCGGCCTCGGCGGAACAGCGCAGGCTCCTGGTGCGATTGGGAAGTGTCGGCTTTGCCGCACTTGTTGGTGCGGCGGCCGCGTATGCACTGCGGGGTGCGGCCGGGAATGTCATCACGCAATCGGGCATTTCGGTCGTTTCCGGCACGTATGGCGGCAATTGCCGCTGGATGTCGGCGCGCGGCAACACCACGGATGCACTTGCAGAAGCGTGTAATGGTAAGAGTGAGTGTACGTTTCGTGCAGATGCCGTGCGGATTTCTGATCCTGCTCCGGATTGCGCAAAGGAGTTTGCCGTCGCCTGGTTCTGCAAGGGAGATCGCAGCATTCACTCCAGCTCGGCTCCGGATGCGGATGCTACGTCGTCGGCCCTGCAGCTCTCCTGTAAGAAGGTGGCGCGCGATGATTGAGCCGCAGGCTGAACAGCCATCCGAATCCCGCTCCCCTGAAGCGAGGATCTGCGACGTCAGGGTGTTGCTGTCGGCCGCTGCACAAAAGACTCAACATCTCAGTCATCGGGCAAGAAAGTTGCGGACGTGACTGCCGCGGCGGACGAGCGTCGTTTTGCCGCCCATCTTGATGGCTGCGAGACTCTTAGCTAGATCACGAAGGTTCAACTGATGGAGATGCTGCCGTGGCAATGGGTATTGTGAAGTGGTTCAATTCCAGCAAAGGTTATGGCTTTATTCGGCCGGAGGACGGAAGTGCCGACGTGTTCGTGCACATCAGTGCCGTGGAAAAGGCCGGTTACAGCACCCTCGAAGAGGGGGCTCGGGTCAGTTACGAGCTCAAGGCGGGGCGCTCGGGTAAGACGTCAGCCGAGGATCTTCGGGTTGGCTGACTGACGTGCAACTCCGGGCTGCCCTCGGCAACTTGTGATCTCGCGCCTGTCCGGCGATGCCTTGTATCTGGTGCGCCGGGCAGTCCTTTACGACCGTCGCTTCCGACTGAGGCTTTGCCGCAAGCCCCGTGGCGGCTTCACTCAAGGCATTGCTCGCCGGTGCCACAGCAGTTCCGGATTCTGCCCACCTTGGAGCAGTATGGACCTGACACAATATCCTCGGTGCCATGAATGGTCCGAACCGTACACTCCTGCCCAGCGGGCCAGGAGGTGTACGCCGCGCATGACCTTGTAGCAACTTGCTGCACCGGCCGACGCAAAGCTTGTGCTGTCGATTCTCAAACGAGCGCACCGAGGCGAGTTCGTCCGTTATGGACGATACGAGCCTGCGGCGCGCTGATAGCGTGCCCGCTCGAGGACTCCTCGCGCATCAGCCGGCGAGCAATCCCAGGACGCCGGCGCTCGTAGTTAGCCAATATAGTTGAGGTTAACGGCGGCACGTTGTTGACGACGTTTCCCTGATCTTGAACCATTGGACGGGAACTGCACACACAGCCCATCGGAGACACGGCAAGTGTCCTTCCAACTGACCGTCCTGAAAGTGCTGGCCGGTCAGCCCACCGGGCGGGCCTCTGTTGCCGAAGTCCGACGCGCCGTGGAGATCCTGATGAACAGCGGCCGCGACTGGACCGATCGCATGAAGCGGTTGGCCGAACATGCTCCGGATCTGAATATCTTTTCGGCAAAGTTTGTCTTTCGCGATGCTCTCGGCTGGGAAATTACACAAGAGGGGCGGCAATTCCTGTCTGCACTCGAAAGGGCGGTCGCCGCTCGAAGAGAGCCGCTTCGATCGACCATCGATCCCTCATCCAGCGAAGTCCCTGTGCAAGCGGTCACCGATCCAACAAATTCACTTATTGCTCCCCGCAGTCGCCATCAGAGCTCGCGGCGACGCCGCAGGAAAGGTCGATCCAGTCGACGAACAGCATGAAGCAGGGTTGTCTTAACTTAACTGTCACCCGCACCGGGGGCGAGGCGCGCGGCGCTTAACTTGGCAAAATGCCATCCGGATGGAGAAAGCCCTGCGCGTGATCTGTTGCTCAATAATGTCATGACAGATTTGGCTCCTGTCACGGTGCTGGACCTGGAGGCCTCAGAGGAGAGGAGCGGGGCATTGAAGGGCGATCTCCTCGTCGCTTTCTGAGCGGTTCACAGTGGTCGTTCCGCCGAACAGGACCTGCCCGTGCAAAGTCGCCTGGCGGAAAGGGCAAGGACACGCCGACCCTTGTTGCTAAATGAGGCGAACATCTTGCTTCCAAGGGCTGGGACTGGGGGAAATATCTTGCAGTGTAACCTCGGTCATATGCAGTCCCGCTTCTCAACTGGCATTATCAGGCAGACAATTTCTGGTAGGATGTCATGGACGACGAGTTTTGTAGAGAGAGGGCGCGGACCGTGCGGGAACTTGCCGAGCAAGCTGACCCGTTCATCAAGGTGCGCTTGTTGCAGCTGGCCGCCAATTACGAACGGCGCGTTGGTCAGCCAGAGAAATCAGCTCGAGATCACGCTGAGCAGCCGGCACTAAGGTCACCCATTTTCCCGCCCTAAAATTGAGAGATGGCGCTACGAGTCATCGGGCCGGGATCTTTCTCGGTGGTGCGCTTGTGCCGATTCTCGCAGCTACCGCCAATCTCAAGGCGCCGGCGCGACAAGTCCGGCGGCTCGTCGTGGAGGCACTGGCCTCCGCCGCAGAATAGTGGGCCCGTGCTCAGGGCATTGCGGGCTGACCTCCTTGGTCGTTGTTCATGCCTCCCACAGGAAGGTGGTGTGCGCTAGCAGAGGCGCCTCGGACCGGCTGAGCCAAGTGATTTCGTCACTTACCAACCGTTTGCCCCCGTCCTTCTATAGCCCCACGTGGCCGGAGAACCGAGGCGCGGTATTTAGAAACCCCTTGTGGGATATAGCATAAAGTAATATATTATGAGGCAAGGAGGTGCGTATGGCCACGAGTTATACTGTCGGCAAGCACTACGAGAGCTTCATCAAGGATCTCGTCGACAGCGGTCGCTATGCAACCGCTAGCGAAGTGATGCGGGAGGGACTGCGCCTTGTTGAAGAACGCGAGGAGCGTCGCAAGGCGAAGCTTGAAGCATTGCGTGCTGCCATACAGGAAGGCCTTGAAAGCGGTCCGGCCGAGCCGTTTGAGCCCGGCGAACTGGTCGAACAAATTAAGGCCCGAGGACGTGAACGGCTGAGAGCCGGGAGGCATGGCGGGTAATCTCACCAGGCGGCCCCAGGCCGAGACCGACCTGGACGAGATTTGGCTTTTCATCGCATCAGACAATATCGCCGCTGCGGACCGCGTGCTCGATCGAATCGGCAACGTCCTTCAGATGCTTGGCGGGAATCCACTGGCGGGCCGACAGCGGCCCGAGTTGGGTATGAGCATTTGGAGCTTCCCGGTCGGCAACTACGTACTCTTTTACGAAGCCTTTCCCTAACGGCGTTGAGATGGTGCGACTGCTGCACGGTGCTCGCGATATCACGCCGGAGGATCTCGACTGAGAACTTGCTTTGTCAGCCGTCGCACAATCGCATTTACGATTTTACGATTACGAGTGCGGGCTGACGTTGCAAAGTGGCTATGCTCGGCACGTGACCCTTAGCCACGAGGGATGCGATCCATGCCAAGACAGTCATGACCATGAATGGGGCGGTCGCTGCAAAAGTCTGGAACTCGAGGTTCACAACATCGAGGACGATCAACGGATCTCTTTTGTCCAATACCTGCACTAACGCACTTCTCTGCCCCTTCTATTCACTTGCTAGAACGCTAAGCTTGAGGATGTACGATCTGAAGCTGCGTGAGCTTCAGCCCCTTCAAGCCACCTATCATGGTTAGCTTACAGTCGCCGCAGCCTTGATTCAGTACAACGCTTACTTCCTTCTAGAGAGCATCACCTAATCGCCCGGTGATATTAGGGGCTATCTTGTCGCGATCGGCGCCATTGTGCTCGATCGCCAGAACACGACATACGGGCGATCACCCGCTAAGCCGCCGCGTATTCGACGGCTTACGGATGACCATGCCGATGGAAATATTGGCACCAGTGCAAGCTTGATCATGGCTGCCTCGCTCCGAGAAGCGCGAACTTCACGACTTACCGCCGGCTCGAAGCTTTTCTCACGTTCTCATGACCGACCCGTCCATTCACTGACGAAGCTTAACAGGCGCCTTATCGAAGGTGTGCAAGTAGTCGATGATGTCTGAGATCGTCTGATCGTCCTTCATTCCACCAAAAGCCATCTTATTGCCGGGAACCGTCGCCTTTGGATCGTGGATGTAGTCGGAGAGGTTGTGGTCGGTCCAGGTGATCCCAGAGTTCTTCATGGCCTCTGAATAGGGATAGCCCTCAACCGATCCCGCCTTACGTCCAATCAGCCCGTTGAGGGTTGGGCCGATGGCGTTCCTGGCGTTGTCACCCACCTGGTGGCAAGGCTTGCAGGTATTGAACTGCGATTGTCCGCGCGTCGCTATCTGAGCATTCGCCTGCCCAATTCCGGCGGAAACCAGCAGAGCAGCGAGAATCGTCACCTTCATCAACTTATCCTTTCTTCACCTGCCTGACATGAAGAAGGCTGGTGTCGCGCCCAAGCCTACAACCTGACGTAGCGTTCGATTCAAGGCTATTTCAACGATATCAGTGGCCGTCTTCCAGTTTGCCCGAGCGAACGACATCTCTGCAGCCCGAACTGGTCTTGAGGGTGACGTAAGCGCCAAAAGCAGGAGAGAAGGCACGCTCCGGCAACCCCGATCAACTTCGATTGCCAGCTAACGGCACGCGATTGTCAACGAGCCTCGGCCTCGAACCCAGCAAATACTGACGCGCTTCAGCCTAGCGATCTCGGACAGCACGGCGAACCGAGGGCAGCTCGCAACAAATTTGATCCACGGCGATCGTAGGGAACGGGCGCGTCTAGCGACGACGATTTCGACACTGACCGAATCCAGACGATGGCGTCGCGCAATTCGCGTTTTGCAACATTGGCCATGGTTTCGGCATCGGTCAGCCAAGAGCACTGCGGTGTCCGGGCGTCATCGCCAGGTTCGCATTTCTTGGAAGCCCTTGGGCAGCGTCGCGATAGTCGTCGCACGGATAAGGCGTAGCGAAACTGGTTTAGTGGCGATGGGGAGGACGCGCTATTTTCGGGCGGACGAGCCGCGATGACAATAGACAGGAACAATCTTGCAGGGTTCACTAATGAGCGAGACGTGCGTGTCCAACGAGCCCTGGCGCGTAGATTCGAACGATCGCGTTATCGCATCGCAGAGCTAGCTTCTCGTACACGCTCAGAAGACCAGCCACCAAGTCATCAGACCCGGAGAAGCAAAGTCGCAGAGCCACTAGTTGCGATGGGCGCGGCGAACGACTTCTGTCGCAATCGCGACTGTAGCTTGGCGACATGCCGGCTCTCTCGACCACTTGCAGAAGCCGGTTATCAAATTCTCCAATCCCTGCTCAGTAAAACCCGAGAGACGAGCGGCACGATGATAGACCTCACCGGCAAGTGCGAGCGCGGCTTGGCCAATGGTCGCCTCCTCAGGCCATTTGCTGAAACCGTTCACCAGATTGGCAATATCCTGCGGGGTGAAATCAGCGAGACGATCGGCGCGACGAAGGACCTCGCGAGCGAGTTCAACTGCCACTTGGTATAAGGTGGCTACTTCAGGCCACTTGCTGAACCCGTTTACCAGAGTAGCCAGCGCCTGCTGAGTGTAGTCGGAGAACTGAGCGACATCAGAGCGAAGGACGACGTGCGCCAGTTCGACCGTCGCTTTGCGACAGGCTTGATCTTCCGGCCACTTGCTGAAGCCGTTTACCAGATTTACCAATCCTTGCTGGGTACAATCGGATAATTTGGCGGAGCGGCGAAGGACCTCCTCAGCGATCGCAATCGTCCCTCGGCGAGAAGCACCTCGTTGGGCCATTTGCTCAAACCGTTGACCAGGTTCGACAGGTCCTGCGGCCCTAAATTGGACAGCCAGCCGATGCGGCAGAGCACCTTGCTCGCAATTGCAACTACCGCTTCACGAAAGACTGCCTCTTCCGGCCACTTGCTGAAGCCGTTGACCAACTTGGCGAGCTCCTTCTGATTAAAATTGGAAGGCCATGCGTCGTGGTGAACGAGATCGCTCGCGATCGCGACCGTAGCTTTCCGAAGCTCGACCTCCTCGGGCCACTTGCTGAAGCCGTTCACCAGGTCTGTCAGTCCCTGTTGAGTAAATTGAGAGAGTCGGGGACGGCGAATGATTTCGCTCGCGATCGCAATTGTGGCATCGCGAACGGCCACTTCGTGCGGCCACTTGCTAAAACCATTCACCAGGTTCGCCAATGCCTGCTCAGTATAATGGGATAGCCGAGCCGCCATGATTTCATGGGCAAGTGCGACTGCGGCTTGGCGACAAGCTGCCTCGTTCCACCACTTGCTGAAGCCGTTCACCAGATTGGTCAGTCCCTGCGGAGTATATTGAGAGCGTCTGGCGGCCCCAGCGTGAAGGACTTGACAGGCGAGTGCGACCCCGGCTTTCCGACAGGCCGCCTCTTCTGGCCACTTGCTAAAACTGTTCACCAAGCTCGCGAGGTCCTGCTGATTGAAATCGCCGAGCCCGGCGGCTCGACGATGGATCTCGTCCGCGATTACGATTGTGGCTTGCCGAGAGCCTTTGTCTTCCGACCACTTGCTGAAACCATTCACCAGGTTCGCCAAATGCTGCCGGGTGAATTCGGATATCTCGATGGAGCCGTCGACAATCTCAGCTGCGATCACCCCTGTGGCTTCGCGCACGACCGCATCCTCCGCCCACTTGCTGAAACCGTTCACCAAGTTCGCGAGTCCCTGCGGAGCAAAATCCGAGAGCCGGCCAGGACGACCGGCTCGGCGAATGACTTCCTTCGCGATTACGACCGTAGCTCGCTGGCAGGCTGCTTGTTTCGGCCACTTGCTGAAGCCATTCACCAACGACGCCAGACTTTGACTGTTCAATTCCTGGAATCCGCTCTCGTGGTCGCCACAAAATTCGGCCAATCGGATCGCTCCATTACAGCATTCGGTCACTCTGAAGTGCCGACTGAAGGACGATGCGAGAAGTGAAATGGCTCTGAATCCGATCTTCTTTATCAACGCATTATCAAGTCGTGACACGCGAGCAGCAATACGCTCGCAGGCCGTTACCCCAGCCTCACCTCCGCCCACCCGGCTTATCGCATTGCAGGTGGTCGCATAGTCCCAGGATTTCCCAGCGAGGATGTTTTCCTCGAAGCATTCGACAAATCTAAGCTGGAACTGCGAAGCTGCCTTTTGCAGGAACGCTGTTTGATCCGCCGGCCGAAGCTGCTTTGCGTGCTTGAGCACGGTGATTGAGAATTCACGTATTTGATGAGAACGGTCAATCTCAGTTATTGCCGCGTCAACTGCCAACATCTGTCATTCCTGGGTTCCGCCGGAGGCGCCTAGCGTCTATGAGAGGGAATTCCGGTTTTCACGTTCAGCAACAGTGCATGTACAATCCTATTCGCGACGAGCTGCTTCTATTTACGGCTCGAGCTGTTTGCGATTGCGAGGCCAATAAGACAATTGAGTCGCGGGTGCGGCTTCACGTATTCTCACGTTTACATCGTCCACAGATCTCTTGGCACGCGCACCTTAGTCATTGCTCATCACAGTTTACGCCATGGCGCTCACATTCTGCCTTGCCGATGTCATGACCCGCTGCGGCGAGCATGGCGCGTGCTCTTCGGAGCTTACGATCTGACGCTACGTGAGGTTCAAGCCATATGTTGGTTTACTGTTTTAGACCCGGTCCGCCATCTAACTGACATCCTCTCAGGATCAGCCTTCTTCGACCTGCTCGTTTGCGCGGTCGAAAACCGTAACGCTGCAGAATGAACGCTCGCTAAGGGATCTCGTCGATTAGATTTGACTCCACGACCCACTTTACCGGCCAAGACGGGGCGGCCTTGTCCTGCAGCTCGGCGCTCCACGATGTTGGAGACTAGGCAGCTTGGCAGAGCCAGTGTCTAGCTCGACGCAAAACGTCCAGCCGTCCTTCTGCCGATTGTAACTGGTTTGGCCGCTGTCAAGCATGCGGGGCGAGGACGATGTCGCCGAGATATTGAGGGGACCTTCGGGTTGCTGAAGCACGTGCGGTCGGCCATGTGCGCGCGAAACCCATCATTCGTCCACAGCGGTCCCAGCGCGGTGTCACCCTGGACTTCTCGCGGCGCGCTAAGCCAACCGACACGGATGTTGTAGACAAGCCCTATGTCGCAGAAGCCTTGCTTTGTCGGGATCGCGGCTTTGCCCGCCACCGGGACGTGAACCTGGTATACTCCTTCTCGGCGGATTCCACGCGTGCGCGTTTCTCAGCCCTCTTCGCGGGGATATTGTAGTCATAGGCCGATCCACGCTTGGCATGCCTGGTAGGTAGTCCAGCGCGCAGTTCGATGCTCCGGAACTTGCGCGCCAGCAGGGCCGGCCTCGTCCAGAGCTAGTCGGTGCTCTTGGTCAGCATATGCCATATGATCGCCAGCTTCCGCGCCGTCGCGACTGCCGCGATGTGCTTGCCGCGTCGTGAAGCCACACGCTGGAGAATGCACGCAGCGGTCCCGGCGAACGGGCTGCAGCCCATGCTGCTTCGACAAGCATTCCGTGAGCTTGGCCGCGGCCCTGCTTGGTGATCCTGCCAAGGTAGGCGGAGCCTCGCCAGACTGCCGTACGCTCGGGTTTAGCCCAGGTGGCTCACCAGCCTGGTCGGGTCGGCAACAGAGCGCCGATTTTGCTGCAGAACCACGTCGCGCCACCAGCCCGCCAACGTGAGCAAAGTGCAAAACTCTAGTTTTGGGTGGTCCAAAGTTCGGTCTCGCTACACCTCCATCGGAGTGCGCTTCAGACGGCGTCGACAGCTTTCCGGAGCCCTGCCGATCCGAGCGCGTTCAAGATATCTCGCTGGCTACTGTCCAGCGGGGGGCTTGGTGCCTGCCCGTGAAGCCACGCGCAGCGCCAAAATCTACTGGAAGGGCGGTAGCTGCCTCCTGATGGAAATCGTTTACGACGATACCGCCCTTGCGACTTGAAGGCGAGGAGGGAAGGCGCTATGTTAAACAAAATCGAGATTTGTTATACAAGGTCGACCAATGCCGAAAATCAGCACAAAGAAGCCCGCATCCCGCGGCAAGCGTTCCACACTCGGCCACAAGACCAAGATCGGTAAGCTCGGGGTTGGTGCGGCCTCGCGCGTTACCGCCGTCATGAGCGCGGCAGAGCATTCGGGGCTGCTCGGAGAGAAGAGGGCGCGGATCGCTGGGCGGACCAGCCGGAAGCTGATCCAGCGAGCGAAACAGCAGACCGGTATCGCCGCGGACACGGATCTCATCGAATTTGCGCTCGCGAGCCTCGCGCTCGACGACAATTTCAGCGAGACGTTCCGGAAGACGATGGGTTCGGTCGACCCCAACCTCAAGCTCGGCTTCTGACGTGGCGGAATTTGATTTCGCAGCGGCGCTTCGTTGGGCGCGGTTTGATCCTGGCGCGACACTGGCGAGGCGGGCCGATCACGAACTTCCGTTCCTTGGTGATAGGCCCGAGGCGGGTCAGGAGCTTCTGCTCGACACCTGCGTCTACATCGATGGACTTCAGGGGCGCGCACCAAGCATCGTCGCGGACCTATTGGACCTTCGGCACGCCAACCACTCGACTGTCGCCATCCAGGAGTTGATGCACACAGTCGGGGTGCTAGATCCCAAACATCCTGGGACGCGCGCGGCTATCGAGCAGATCGGCGCCTCAATCTCGAGCATGCCGTCTCACCGAATCTTCGCTCCGGATGTGGAGATTGTTGGCCGCGCCGCGCTCCTCTCGGGCATGCTTTGCCGGCTGCAGGGCTATCAGAAGGACGACAAGTTGCGTGCGCTTCAGGACAGCGTTCTATTCCTGCAAGCCCAAAAAGCCGGATTCACTGTTCTCACCGCCAATGTCGCGGATTTCGATTACCTGCTGCAACTGATACCCCTGGGTCGCGTGTTGTTCTATCGGAGGTGAGTTCGCGACTTTGCCGACCAGAAAGGCACACGTAACCTTTCAGTTCTTGGATGCGGGCTTGATTAATCGCGCGAAGGGACCGCTTCATCGGCAAACAACCTCGACGCATCGAACCTGACGGCTGTTTCCTCAATACGAGAGAGGGCCCGCCCGAGTTTACCAGCACGGGCGCCGGATGGACGCGCACACGAGCAAAACGCGAAGACAGCTGTTCTGCCGTGCCCTCACGGCACGTGATCTTGTGCCAAGCATGCGCTGGCGGACCGATCGCAAGCTTCGTGACCGAAATCGGTCGGTGTTTGCTATCACGCCGTAGCAGTTTTGGAGATCGTCCGTTCCCCGACCACTTCTTCGGCGGCCGCGGTCCGGTTCTGAGCGCCCATACCGAGGTTTCTGGCAAGATGCCGGCCACATAGCTCAGGCCCAGTTCGGTATACTCCCACGCAGAGCGGTATCGGGCCGTAGCCGGCGTCCATCAGGACCACGCCGCGCGGCAAGCCCACGCACAGGCCCAGCGCACATGATCGAGTGCAATTGCCGGCTTCGTCTTGAAGGTGATGTCCTTGGGAACTCCGGTTTTGCGCCGACGTACGGTCCGTCGCCCATTCCCTTGGTAGATAGAGTCAATAGGCCACCGGCAAGCCGCATGATGGTTCGCGAGCGAAGCGTCACGGCAACCTGTCAATTGTCTTGCTTGCCCAACTGACCGCAATTGCCGTGCAACGCCGACCGAATGCCGCCCCTTCTTACGAAAGCCCGTATCATCGATGATCCAAGCTTCGATCTCTCCGTGACATTCGATGCCCGGTAGCGCTAACTCACGGATCTTGCCCAACGCTTGCTGATCCGACCAGTCGCCTTGACCGACAAGATGTAACAAGGCCTGATGTTGTGCCGCTGTCCGCTCAGGAGTAAGCGCTAAGCCAGAACCCTTGCTTCGGGATCTGGATAGCCGTGCGAAGAAGCCTCCGGGTTGGACGGAGGTTTGACGTCCATTTAGACGGCTCATCGGCGGGGTCGGTGAGCGGCTGGAGATCCTTGAAGGGCCGTCAGGACGTCGTGTGCGTTCGGAAGCTGAGAGAGCTCGGATCGCTGCCGAGAGTCTGTTACCCGGTGCTCAGGTGTTCGAGGTGGCGCGCAAGCACGGAGCGACGCGCCGGCAGATCTACGATTGGCGACGGCGGTTTTGACGGCGAGGTATGTTGCCGCCGTGGGAGGCGTCCCCGCCGACATTTGCGCCGCTGGTCGTAGACCATGCGTTGGAGGAGCGTCAGGCTCCGGCGATCAAGCTTGAGATCGCGATCGGTGATGTCGTGCTGCGGACGGATACGGCCATAGATGCTGACCAGCTATCCCGGGTGATCCGTGCAGTGCGAGCGTCACGATGATCGCGGCCGGTTCTGATCTGAAGATTTACGTTGCCACGCGGCCGATTGACTTCCGCTGTGGACACGATGGGCTTGCGACGAAGGTGCAGGAGATGCTTGATCTCGACCCGTTCAGCGGCGCAGCCTTCGTGTTCCGCTCGAAGCGAGCGGACCTGATCAAGGTTTTGGTCTGGGATCGAACGAGCCTGGTGTTGGTGCACAAGCGCCTCGAAGGTTGCAAGTTTGTTTGGCCAACGATCGCGGACGGTGTGATGCGCATGTCGCCGGCGATGTTTGCGGCCTTGTTCGAAGGGCTGGATTGGAGATTGGTCCGCCCGGAAGAAGCACGGCGCCCGCAGACGGCGGGATAACTGCGGCAGAATGACTCGGCAGCTATTTTGAACGTGGCACACGCGGCGGCGATGTGCTCGAAATAGCGCATGAGCATCGCGGCGCTGCGCGACGAAAACGAACACCTTAAGGCGCTATTGGCGCAAACGCAGGTGGCCTTGGAGCATCAGGGGGCACTGGCGGCGCCGGAAGAAGCCCGACGCCGGCTGGAGGTCATTCTCGGCGAATTACGACGCGACAGGTTCGGCGCGAAATCCGAGAAGCTGCGACCAGATCAGTATCATTTGCCGCTCGAAGACGTGGAGATCGCGCAAGGCATCCTGGATGCCGCGCAGGAGAGAGCCGAGGCGGTGATCCAGGGCCGGTCACGGAACGCGACGGATCAAAGCTCTCATCGCAATCGCGGCTGCTTGCCTGCCCATTTGCCGCGGGTGGAGCGGGTCATCGAGCCTGCGAGCACGCTCTGCCCGTGCGGTTGCGGCGCCATGACGAAGATCGGCGAAGACGTCAGCAAACGCCTCGACGTGATCCCGGCGCAATGGCGGGTGTTGGTCACGCGCCGCCCGAAATACATCTGTCGCCGCTGCGCGGGCCCCGTCGTGCAGGCGCACGCACCGGAGCAAGTCGTGCCCGGCGGGCTGCCGACCGAAGCGGCCGTCGCGCACGTGATCGTCTCCAACCATACGCCTTTTTACCGTCAGGCCCAGATCTATGCGCGCCAGGGCATCCGGCTTGATCGGGCGACACTGGGCAACTGGTCGGGCCGCGCCTGCTTCCATCTTCAGCCCATTGCGGAACACATGCGCCATTACCTGGCCATGGCGGATCGGCTGTTCATGGACGAGACCAAGGCGCCGGTACTCGATCCGGGCGCGGCCAAACGAAGAAAGGCTACTTCTGGGCGATCGCCTCAGACGACCGCGGCCACAGCGGTCCAAGTCCGCCGATCGTGCTGTTCCGATATGCCCCCGGTCGCAGCGGTGCCTTCTGAGCAGTTCCTGAACGGCTTTGGCGGACGCTACCTGCAATGCGACGCCTATGACGGGTATGATCGGTTGAACGAAGTCGTTCGACCGCAAGGGCCATGGACGCTCGTGCATTGCTGGAGCATTTGCGCCGGCGCTTCGTCAAATTGGTACGCAACAGCAAGTCGCCGATTGCCGAAGCCGCCGTTCGGCACATCGCGCAGCTTTATGCCATCGAAGCCATGGTGCGCGGTGCATCGCCGGACATCCGGCTCGCCGCGCGAAAGGAGCATTCGTTGGCTCTCGTCGCCGCTTTGAAAATGTGGTTCGAGAACCAGCTGTCGATGATCTCCAGCGGCTCGACACTTGCCGAAGACATCCGCTATGCGCTGAATCACTGGCAGGGGCTGACCCGCTTCCTCGAAGACGGGCGCCTCGAGCTCGACACCAACCCGGTCGAGAACGCCATCCGGCCAGTTTGCCTGACCAGGAAAAATGCGCTCTTCGCCGGTCGTGAAATGGGGGCAGAAAACTGGGCCTTGCTCGCGTCGATCGTCGCCACCTGCAAGCTCAACGACGTCAACCCGGCTGCCGAAACATTCGAGGCGATCATCGACGGCCATCCTCATAGCAGGATCGAAGATCCTCATGCCGTGGCGATTCCGCGAATCGTCAAGCCAGCCCCAATAAGGGTCCCGGCTAAGCGCTTACGATCTAGTTCAGCGCCGGCCAGGACATCCCGTCGCCACCAGATGAACCTGGAAGGCGCGGATATCCTCCTGGACAAGGCGGTCGGGAGAGCGACCGAAATACCGGCTCAACTTCGCTGCGGCGTTGAGGTAGGATTGCTGTGCCGCCGGTGACAGATTGCGGACCGTCAAGTCCTCGATCATGCGGCGGCGAAGTGGGCTGATCTCAGCCATCGGAAAACCTCCTGTCTGAAGGGTTGGGCTTCGAAAACCCGCAATCCTCTCAGACAACAGGCAATCCTTGCTATGCCTGCCTACATGCCGCGACAGCGGCTTCGTTCAATCCCAAATCGATTCAAACTAACCCCATCTGCTCTAGCAGAGGCTCGGCACGAATCGATATTTGCAAGACTGAGCCGCCAGTTACGCTGTGTCACTGAGATATGGGTTCCTGTAAAATTGACGCTCCTCGCAAGGATGGCCATTTCACAGCTCAAGCCCGCGGTCCCCAAGCACCTGGCGCATCAGAGGGCCCTTGATCTCGCGGGCGATCTCCTCGCTAATCTGGGCTCCGAATTGCAACTCGGCATCGCTATCTCCGGTTAGCTGATGGTCGGCGAGCCGTTGCTCAAGGCGGCTCGGAAACTCCTCGTCCATCGCCTCCCTGAGCCGGCCCTCCATCTGTGCATGAGCTTGTGGGGCAATCCGACTCACCACCATCTCCCAGGGTTGCCAGCGAGTTGCCAGATAGTCGGCGAACCCCGTCGCCTCCTCGTTGCGCACCTGGATCTCGGCTGCGGCGAGGTCGTCTTCAGTGACGTGGGCAACATCAAAGAATCGCATATCCGGAGCGATGAGCTGTAGGTCCAGCCGCTCACGTAGCTTGACCTGATAGGCGAGATAGACCTCGACCTCGTCGACGAACCCGAGCGAGTCGACCTTCTGACGGGCGATCGGCTCGAGCGCGTTCAGGCGGAACAGGACCCGCGCCTGCTGGATGAGTTCGCCGAGCCGATCGTCATAGGCTCCGTCATCGACATCAGCGTTCAGACGTGCGGTCTGCATGCCGTTCCAGGTCAAGGTGACGCGATCCTGGCAGGTCTCGCTCGCCCCGTAGGCCAGCTCAAAAAACTGCCGCCGCAATTCCGGCCTGATCGCCGCCTGCCGTAGATCCTCGGCCACCGCCTCTCGGAATTCGGGATTGTCATAATTCACTGTCTTCTGCAGCTTGTCGAGGAAGAGCGCGTATTCCGCGGCCCCCTCCTCGTGGGCGAAGTTCTGCCAGACGGCGATCGCCTCCGGCTCGCCCTTCAACCAGTCCGCGACCGCATTGGACAGCGGCCGTTCCTGGTCCACCATCGTTCCTCCACCCATTGCAAAGAAGACCCGCGGGCCGGCATAGCTCGGCGCATTCAGGGCTGCCGCCAAATTCGTCCGCTCCTGCTCGGGCAGCGCATTATCCTCCACATAAACCATGCACCCAGACCCTAGCCGGGTCAGCAGGGTCTCTGGCAGGCTGGTGAGCCGATTGTTGCGTGCCTCGAGCACCTGGAGCTCGGTCGGGAGGTTCTCGGGCAAGCTCGACAGGCTGTTGCCGCTGACGTGGAGTCTCTGGAGCTCAGTC
Source organism: Bradyrhizobium viridifuturi (assembly GCF_001238275.1). Classification (GTDB taxonomy): domain Bacteria; phylum Pseudomonadota; class Alphaproteobacteria; order Rhizobiales; family Xanthobacteraceae; genus Bradyrhizobium; species Bradyrhizobium viridifuturi. The sequence goes on along the minus strand of NZ_LGTB01000005.1, from coordinate 167,533 downwards.
GGGAGGGTCTCGGGCAGGCTGTTCAGTCGGTTATCGCGAGCGAAGAGCAACAGGAGCTCGGCCGGGAGAGTGTCAGGCAGGCTGGTCAGTCGGTTGCCGTCGGCTTCGAGCTCTTTGAGTTCGGGCGGGAGAGTGTCGGGTAGACTAGCCAACCGATTGCTACCGAGGGCAAGCGACTGAAGTCCGGTCGGTAAGTTGTCGGGTAGGCGGGTCAACAGGTTGCCGCGGACATCGAGGTCCTGGAGCCCGGCCGGCAGGTTGTCTGGCAGGCTGGTCAACCGATTGGTGCAGACGGCGAGTGTCGAAAGGCTCTCCGGAAGCGTTTCAGGCAGTCCGGTCAGCTGGTTGCTGCCGACCACCAGAGACTGGAGTCCGGTCGGGAGAGTGTCGGGCAGGTCGGTTAACCGGTTGTTGCTGGCGCCAAGCGTCCGGAGGCCGGACGGAAGGGTGTCAGGCAGGCGCACCAGCTCGTTGTCGCTGACGTTGAGCGACTGGAGCCCGGGCGGGAGGGCGGCAGGCAGTGTCGTCAGGCCCAGATCATACAGCTCCAGCCCTGCATAGACGTCGCCGGCCTCTGCCCAGGCTCTTATTCGTCTTACGGCCTCTTGGCGGCCTTCGTCTTGCGTCTGCCCTTCCTCGCCGGCCCAGATGTCCAAGATGTGGTCGAGCCGCGATTGCCTGAGGACGGGGTCTTCAAGGTCCGTCGTGCTGCCATCGCCCGGCCGGGGCTGTCGGCCGAGGATTGATACTCCGAGATCTTGCTGCCAAGGAATTGCCGCGGTCGTTGGCCACTCAGGCACCACATCACCGGGCTCCGCCCACCAATGCTCCTCCTGATCGAAACTTTGCGTCGGCCAATCGGCTGCATCCACACCGTGCCAACTATCCGTCAGACTGAAACTGCCGGCTGGCAACTGGCCACTCCGATCCGCGCCTGGAAAAAGCAGATCTTGATTGACGCCTTGTCCAGAGAAGGCGGGCGAATCCGAGGGCAACCGCGAGGTGCCTTGTCCGACGCGATCCCCGTGCGGCATTCTCAAAAAATCCACATCTCTGTTCGACACAACGTCGCGGTCGCGGAGGTTATTTGAATTCTGGGGCGGGCGCTCGTGCGGATGCAACTGGTTCAGGTGCTGCTGAAACCCGGCTGGGTAATCCTGCTGCTGTCCCAGCTCGTCGTCGTCGTGCGCCCGCTCGACATCTGGGACGGGGTGGAGGTGGTTGAACGCATCCATCCGATTCTCCTGACAAATCTGAGCAGCTAACGTCGAACCTGGATAAACACGTTCTTGCTACAAGGCTTAGCTTTCGAGAAGCTGACGAGGAATCTGAATGATTATAACTGCCCTGTTAGGTGTTTGGTCCCGGCATTTGCTGGAGCGGATTGGGTTTGAATCGTTCTGCTCGGAAGTCCAGCATTTGCAGATGTGCTCGTAAGGCGTGAGGGCCTTCAGGGTCTTTAGCCTCCGTGCATAGTTGTAGGCGATGAAGTCGGCGAGATGAGAGCTTCGAGCTGATCGTGTCGATGATAATGATAGCTTTGGACGGTCGCTTGCGGAGCCGGCATTATTGACCTGCACACTACTGCCGCGCGAAGTCACCATTACGGCTGTCATTCCGCGTGCAATAGTTGGAAGCCGATCGACAAAAGACCTCATGGCGTACTTGCGATGGAAGCCCCGTGATGGTGGCGAAGCCTTCCAGAATTCGCATATTCTCCGCGAGGTCTGACGATCTGTAACGCTCGCCAACAACTCTTTGTCAGCATCTCGTGCGTCGACATCCAAAGCCGCCTCATCGCTGTCCCTACTCCGTCCCTTTCGGGGGAAGCAAATTACGTGGAGCAAAGACGCAATCTTCTGGAACATTTTTCGGCGAGGCACCCAGATTGGGGCGCCATGAATGGACAGCAGGTTCACAAGTCCCGCAAGCTACGATGGTTTGCGAGAGCCTCCTGATTGATTTGGCTGCCCGACAAGGAGCGGGGTGGCACTCCGAGCACGAGCTGGGAGAGATAAGGAATGTCGCGCACGGCCCACCGAACCGTTAGCGCGACAGCAACAATCATTGTCCCGAGAAATGCAGCCGCGGCCGACCTCATCGTGGCGTCCCAAGATTCTCCATACTGTATCGAATCCATGAGACGGAATACCGTACCCTGGACCAAGTACAGCACCAGCGTGCTGGGTCCCAGTTTCGCGGCGATAAAGCGGACCACCCGATTTGAACGACCAATATTCCAGGATCGAAGCAGGACCTTAATCATCACCGCTGAGACAGCTGCGGAGCCAAGAAACATCAGAAGCACATTTTTTGCCGACCGCAAATCCTGGACCAAAGCGAGATTGTTGTAGACATAAGTGTCCTTGCTCCAGATCGCAAAGCACATCATAGCCGCAATTGTGACGGACATAGCCAAGAACGGCCTGTGAGAGCGCATTATGCTCGTCCACCGTTCTCTCGACATTGCAAATGAGAATCCCAGGCAGAAAAACGGGTACGTATACTTTATGAGAGGGAATATGGAAAAGGTCAGAGGTGCAAGGACCACCAGAACGACCGATACGAACAAGGCCCATGGTGACGAATGATTGCAGATCGAAATAGTCTTAGCGAGAAGAAAACAAATGAACGCGGCCCAGACGAACCAGTAGGTGCCGGCGAAATCATTCAGGAACTGCAAAACGTTGTCTGGTGCGCTCGCCAGTCGGGGAAACATGGCCAACTTTAATGTCGCCAGGAGAGAGAACCAAAACAGCATAGGCACCAGGAGCTGCATCGCACGATCGCCCATGGCTTGCATGAAGGACTTTTCCAGCAGCGCTCGGCAGGAAAGATAACCGCTTATTCCCATAAAGAGGGGCATGTGGAACATGTAGATCCATTTGAAAATTGCCGAATCCCAAAACCCTTCATTTTGATAGAGGAAATATTGGATCAGGTGACCGACGATCACTAAAATGATGAGCACTCCTTTGGTAAAGTCCAAAGCGAGATCGCGATCGTGGGCTGTCTCAGGCATAATCTTTGCTATTACATGGTGTATCAACATCTCGGCACACTTTTCCGATCAGCCGAATCCACAGCTCGCCACAAATCCTGTCCGACGACGGCGGAGACAATTGCCACGGAGAGTCTGCACTCCAATAGCTGACTTTGCGATAAATACCGAAAGGAAAAGGGCGAAACGAGCTATATGATGGTTTATCGATTTCTTTCCCACCAACCTTGCTTCAATCGCTTCCCAGATCCGGCGGGCACTTTGCACCATGCACCGAGCGGAAGAGGTGTTGGCAAGGCATCGCAAGGAGACTTTCCATAGCGCAGGGCATGAACCGAATCCGTCATTTCGGCACTGCGCAGCTCCGTGCGGGCGAGTGAATAAGTTTTACCCTGCAGATACCTGATCTAGTGATTGCTTCCGTGGATGCTCGCTGTCGAGCTCGCTTGGCTGGGGATACCGTGGTGAATGATGGGCGAGCGTTGACCGGGCGTTTCTGATTCGCGCCTGCCGGCGGAACCTCCAAATTATTGCGATCCAACGGGCAAAAACTCAGCCGTGTTGGCTGGGTTTGCGGTGATGGTGAGGGTACCCACCGAATCCGTTATTGGCCTTCGCCACAATGCGCGTTGCCGGGCGCGGAAGTTCCCGGGCGAAGAAAGTGCGGCATGCGATTGCTGATCACATTTGACCATGCAAACCAGCCAGTGGCCTGCCGCAAACTAATTGTCGGGCGCAGCTAAAACCATCCACCATGCGTCAATCTCATCTCGTCGGCTCGATCCATCGCCAATTGTCCAACGTGTTCGGTTAAGCCGATATCGTTTCTCAACCAGGACCGTGAGGGAAATCGCTCGAATCTGCGACGCCCGGGCAAGGTCGAGCGGCGCAGCCAGATGGCGATCATCCCGCCGAGCCTGCTGCCGTTCGTGTGCGCCGCTTATCCACGCAAACGCCGTTCCTCGCGGCTGACAAACCGTCCCCGGATGCTTTGTCGTCTCCGGGGAGAATGTCTTCTCGTTGCCTAAAACCCCCTTCAGTCATCAATGAGCCTTATGCGTTGATCTCGCTATGCGGAACGAGCTGGATCGGAAACAATCAACCTAACGCATGTTCTGGTGCCCATTCATGCAAAGAGCGGCCTAGCGTGTGTTGAATCCTGCATCGAGGTGCGGTTCTTCGGCGGATCTTTCATGAAGGCCCGACTCAGTATCAATCCTCGTCCAATGGCGACGGGCGCCCTGAAGACAGGTTCCATTGCTGCCGTTGACCGCCACGTCCAGCTTGCCGACGTTGCAGCAAGGTGATGCCCACCCTTGGCACCGCCGTTGGGCGCACGCGAGCATGGCTTCCAACATGGCGGCCTGACGCTCCAGCGCAACACGCTCCTGGGGCTTGAGGGGCGGCGTCGGACGCCTCGCTCGAGCAGTACTACGGATCCCAAACGGCTGATCACTGACAAATGTTTCAGGCGGGCAGCGATCCAAACAGCGCCGACGATGGCAGCCCACTTTCATCCATGTCGGAGGCGAGGCTGGTCAGGACGATCCTTTGCCCAAGTACTCCGCCGTCCTTCCAACAAATGAACAATTCCTGGCAGGACACATCGAAGTTCAGAGTCGCGAACTGAAGTGTACGCAGTTTTGAGGTGCCTTAGACGCCGGGAGGGCTCGGTAGGCCTTTCGGGTGTAGCCGATTCTTCCGAAGTTATGTCTATGGGACGCGCCCTTGCCAAAGTCCGCCGCGAAAGCGGTGCCGCAAGAGCAGCCGCCCGAACACTTCTTGGGCAATTGGGATTTCCACCAATGGCGATTCCGAAGACGCAATCTGGTGTTCCGATCTGGCCGACGGGCGTGGTCGGATCTTGGGCGCACCACGATACGGTCGCGGCCGCCGCTATTGCAAGAACGAGAAAGATTGCAGCTCTCGGCATCGATATCGAGCCGAATGAACCTCTGCCGGAAAACCTGATCGCATTGATTGCCACTGCTAGCGAGCGACGGATGTACGATCTACACACGCTCAAGCGGCGCGATGTCTTCGTTTTGAAAGAGGCGGTGTATAAGGCGTGTTTTCCGATGGATCGCGAGTTTCTTCAGTTCCAGGACGTGGAGATTGACATCTTTGCGCGATCAGGACACGTGTCCAAGGCAAATCGCACGTTTTCACTCGAGTTAATTATTTCCAAGAATGTAATCGGGGTGGCGTATTCGCGGCCGAATGAAGTGGACGTGCCGCTCCAAAATCAGGCCGGCACCCGAAAGCAATCGATACTAACTCCTTCGCGCGTTTCTTTTCGGTCGAAGGAAAACCGCGCAGGCGGCTAGCACTAGCTCCAGTGTGTGTAGCCCTTCGCTCCGGCTTGTCCCGTAGGTGTTTCTAGCCGTTCGGCTAAGTGTATCGCACCCACGATGCCCATTCTTTGAGCGAGCTTTCGATCGCTGTATCGCGGCTCTTGGCGTTCGTAGCCGTGTGCTCTCATAGAGCTGTTTGGCCCACAGGTCTTCCGCATGGCGGATCAGAATGGGTGAATTCCCCGGTCTGGGAACCGACATCATCCGCCTTGTTCTCGATCTTTTCGAGAAATCTGATAGCCCGTTGGTATTCGATCTCGCACCACGCAAGCTCGAATGGTTCCATTAGTATCTCTATCCACATTTCGGCAAAGGCTGCCATCCCGACGAAAAATAGAATTCGCGACCTCCTATCAGCCATCAGTCGACGAAACCGGCGAAGACGAATGAGTTGTCGCTGTAGCCAGCCGCACATGCAGCTAAGATGATCGTGATCATCGGCTCAATCGAACCTTGGTAAAGATTCGGCACCTCCAGTGGAGCACCTGACGATACGAAAGTTTATGGCGGATGTTCGCCTGGCTACAACGGCTGCCCGAGCAGCAAAATAATCCGACGGCTTCGTAGAGGGCGTTCGCGTAGTGAGATCGCGGCGACATGCCCGCTATCTTGGCCTCAAGGCGAGGTCGTTAGGAGCGGGGTCAGTATATCAAGCGCAATGATAGGGATTGCTTCAGGCTCCGAGGCCTTCGCGCTATAGACATTGAACGATATCGAGAGCGGAAAATCGAGGTCACTTTCTCGATCGTCGGCTCGCCATTGTGCCGACAGGCCGTTCGGCGGTTGAATGATCTACCGTCTGATCCGTTCGATTTCTTATCTTGAGAGCCAAAGCCGTCGTTGTTCACAAAACCATACGATACAGCGGTAATGTCGGTGATGTTCCCCCACGATGATGATTTATCAGGACGGGACCGGACAGATCTGTCGGTGAATAGCAAGCGCCAATTCAGCTACGCAGCATTAGAGATGCTTGTAAAAGAAGGTCGCCGAGCGATATGTCCGTCAGGGGCGAGCACACACACGGGTATGATACCCACCCGCTGCCATCCCTCGCTGGCGTAAAGACGCTCGGCAGCAGAACCTGTGGCAGTGCTGAGCGTTAACAACGTCTTTCCCTCCTTTCGTGCTAAATCGCTGACAGCCGAGATGAGCCGGCGCCCGATGCCGCGGCGGCGTGCGTTTGTGTCAACCAGGACTTTGACGACTCGGGCGCTATGCAATTGGTTCTCAGACGCGGCAGGTATCATCTGGGTCGTGCCAACAATCTGACCTGCGCCATCTTCCGCAGCTAGTCACACGCATCCATTGCAAATGACCGCGTCTGCGACGCTACGCCAGTACATCAGCGCAAGTCGTCGAGTTGGCGGTGGCAGAAAGCTGACCGAGTCGCGGTGGGCGACGCAGTCAACGAGGATGTGGCGAGACGCTCAAAACGCTTATCCACTTCGTGGGCGCCGATGCGGCGTACCTGGATATCGTCTGTCATCTGTCGGACAGAGCGAGCCGATCGCCCCGGCTGAATCGGACGGTGAGTTCATTGCCACTGCCATGGCAATAGCGAGTTTCCATAGAGCGACATACTCTTGAAGGCAAAAAATGGTCACATGCCGCGTCGCCCAAGCCAACCGAAGCTGGCAAAGGACTGTGGAGGACTACTCCGCCAAGCTGCAACGCTCAGCTGGACCTGAGGCGCGCTCCGCATCACGATCCAAATTTAGCGCAGAGCTCCGCAGCACGAAACAAATTCAACGCGGAGATGAGAGCCTTGTCGTGCGGGAACAGCCTCCGAGCGGACTTGACCCGCGCGTCATGGTCCAGTCCAGATATCGTCTGGCCCTCTAAAAGAAGCGCCTCGGAGAATCTACGAAGAGCAGGGTGATACGGGTCAAGGGCGGCCTCGCCGCGCCCATTGGCACGAGTCATCATTTCAATGAAACTCTCGTCGTTCTCTGAGGGGCCTGGGCGATCGCACGGCGAGCGTCGGGCTCGCAGCAATCGCGAAGATTGCTCAACGGCGCCTTCATCCTTCGGCTATTAGAATCCGCTGACGTGACCGATAGGATTGCCGATTGCGCAGGTCAAACGCTCGACGTCGAAAGCGGAGAACATGCCCGCAATCGGTCAAGTTCGGTAGTATGCAGGCTTAATGTGCGCCTTTTAATGAGTCCGAGCCGCCGCATTATTCGTCGCATCATCAATTCGGCGCCGGTCTTCTTCAGACTGATGAGGGCATGTACCGCTGCCGGCTGGGAGCGCCGTCGCCAAGGACGGCTCAAACGCCTGGTGCCTCGCCGACCCTCTTGCTGCTCTTCCGAGGTGGCATGCTGCACCTGCGACCAAACTGTTACGTTGGATGGGTCACAATTGTGCGGGTCCACGTAGCCTCACGTCCAAGATCACCTGAACGGACATCCTACCAGAGCAAGCTTTCGAAAAGCTGACGAAGCCCCCTCGGCATGGTGTCGAGCCGAGCGCGCCTAAGTGACTTTGGATCGTCGATATTCTGAAGGTGAGCCGCGTGACGCCTCCGGATGGTCAGCAGTGCCTGCCTTCCGGCAGTAGCAGTAGGTGGGCAATCACCGTAGTTTCCCGGAATCCAACAATGTTGTTGTAAACTCTAATGTCGCCTTGCCGGGGCTAGATTTCAGCACGGACCGATATTCAAACCGGCAAGGGGCCGCTCGCGTGAGGCGGCCCCTTTCGATTCCGGTGGCCTGTTTTGTTCCCGCAAGTGGCCTATTTCGGCCAGTACCGGATAGGGGGGCTGCCGGTGCTGCCGAGCAGCAGCATCAGCACGCCGATCGGGACAAGAGGGCACCGCAGCGGGCGAGCGGGCCTCGTCGACATGTCGACGAAGCCGCTATCACGGCTTCGACCGCTCGGAGCCAGTGCCGGTCTGAAAGTACCAGTACTTGCGCTGGTTGACAGTCTTGGAGGTGAAGGCGCCGTCTTCCGCGAATGTTTCCTGGAAGGCCGCGTTGGCGGTGCGCTCGAGGAGCTCGGCATAGGTCGTCTGGGAAACCAGGGAAGGGGCCGGCATGGTCGTCTGCCAGAATTATACTCAGTCTGCGGAGTGAGTATAAGAGGCATGGAACTCACTGCCAGCGATTTATACTGACGTTGCAGAATGAGTATAAACCGTGGTTCCGCGTGCAGTTCGGGCCAGCCTGACTCGCCGGCGGAAAGTGCTCGCCCCGAAGCGCACGGCGCACTTCGCGATGACAAGGGAGAGTCTTGGTGCCCTCGGCGCGCGACCGACCGTGCTCGTCGGCATGATGGGAGCAGGGAAATCCAGTCTTGGCCGTGCGCTCGCCAGGCGATTGGAGTCGAGGTTTATCGATTCCGATAAGCAGATCGAGGCAAAGACCGGCAAGTCTACAATCCGAATCTTCGCTGAGGTCCGCGAGGCGCATTTCAGGAATCTTGAGGCGAATGAGATCAAGCGCGCGCTCGAGCAAGGCCCGCCGTACTCGGGTGGCGGAGCATTCATGATCGATGACGTCCGGCATCATAGCGGCCGGAAAGCGATTTCGATCTGGCTCAATACCAACGAGGACGTGATCAGGCCGAACCTGAAGCACAACATCAAGTGTCCCAAGCTGCGAACCTCCGATCAAGACCGGACCATCTCGGACCTGATGCAGGCGCACAATTCTATCTATCGGCTTACCTATCTCACGATCGCCCCGCAGCACCGGCGGGATCTCAAGAGTGCGGATGCTTGCATGACGGCGCTACACGCCTATCTGTGCGACACAGGGCAGGGGACTGGGCAGGCCGGCTTATTCCAGGAGCTTCCTGATGCGCCGGGCTCTCAAAATGCGGAGCCCCGAGTATGATCGTGGAGCAGGTACAGGCCGTCGCCTCATCATCAGCAAGGGTTCAATCGTCAGGCATCCACGCCAGCCCCGAGGCTCCGGTTGATCTGCCCTCCACATCGCACCTATTGCATGATGGGACTTTATCGCCGCCCCTCGACCAAAGTTCCGGATGCTCGCAGGCAGGCTTGGAGTCCACGGCCTCGCTGCGGGGACGCAGGCTCGTGCTCGGCACCGAGGAATGGCTGGGCGACGAGCATATACCGCGGATTATGCGTTGCTGGAGCAAGAACTGCAGAGGGCGAACCTTGGTCCGGCAACGCAGATCCGGCTCGTGCCGCCGACGCCAGCTCAACTGTTGCGGTTGGCGGGGAACAGGAACGACGTCGAAGAAACGCTCGGGGGGAATCGTCCGGGACCACAATGGTAACGAGGCGAATTTTTTGTAGCTGCCGGTGAACGATGGCGAAGCTGGTCAGGAAGGCTCCCATTGGTCCCGATCTGCGTCGCTGCGGTCAGTCAGTCGCCTTGTCGTTCTTCAGGCCGTCAAGGTCGAAATCCTTGGGCAAGCGATGCGATTTCGAGCGTCGGGCTCGATTCACCGGTGGAGCTATGGCGAGGGCATTGAGACGTTGCGCTGGGCGAACTCCCTGGGAGCGCGGCCCCAGTTCACGTGCTGCCCATGATATTCGTCAATATACGTGCGCCAGCGAGCCGCCTCTCGGAAGGGGAGGCCGTGCAATCTTATGAAGGCGCCATGCATGGCTGCTCTGACCGACCTGTCAGGCTCTGCGAAGAAACACCTCCTGCTCCAGGCCTGGCGGTCCAATGCTGGCTATGTAGTCCAATCCGCGGATGGTCAATGTTGTCTCCGGCCGAATTTCGTTCGGGAGCACACCATGCAGCCGCATTCCTTCCTTAAAATCTTCGCTCGCCCACTGCTCACCATGCTCCCATCCTTGCGGAAGATACAACTCGAGTGCTGGCACCATAGGTTGCGATTGCGCCGGCTGGAACGCCGCGTCGGCCGTTGAATTCTCAAGATCCCATGACGACATCGAACTTAGCTGATTAACGCTGTCCGCCGGCGAATGGCCAGCGAACGCGAACATCTGCAGAAGCTCGGCAGTATCCAGGCTTTGGGTCGGCAGCCGCCCGGCTTGCTCGGCCTCGAGCCAAATGCTGTCGGGATCGACGTTCTGGTGCAGCGAGGGAACGGTCGCGTCGGGCTGATCGACGCTGTCCGTCGGCGAATGGCCGCCTGAAGTGATCATCTCCAGGAGCTTCGCCGTATCCAGACTCTCAGTGGGCAACAAGCCAGCCTGCTCCGCGCCCGACCAGATGTCCCCAGGATCGACAGCGTCCGACAGCCGGGGACCAACCGGATCCGGCTGAATGACTTCGTCTTCTGGCGAATGGCCAGGAGAAGCGAGCATCCCCCTAAGCTCTGCGGTATCGAGACTTTCGGTTGGCAGCTGATCAACCGGAGCCATACCGTCCTGACGCTCCGCCAAATTGTCGATCGTCTGCGAGAATGTCGGTTCGTCATCCAGGAGCCGCCGAAGCTCCTCCGGGTCGACACTTAAGATCGGCGAGCAGGCCAGAACATCATCTGCCAGCGCAGCTCCGTCCGTACCGGAAGTGCGCTCGGCATTGCGATATTCACGGATCATGCCGAGCCCGCGGATGAGGCTCTTATTGCTGGGAAACAGCTTATTTGCAAGCTCGAGAAGTGCGATGTGGTCTAGCTGATCAATCTCGAGGCTGCGGGCGGCGAGGGCCCCTGCAAACTTGACGAGATTCTTGACGGAGGCTTCGACGGCTTTCCTGGGGCGTTTACTGACGGCAGCCGCGTCCTCGATGAGACTCTTGTCTTTCGCGGAGGGAGGATAATCGAGTGGGGTGCGCCTTTCCAGGATAGCTGGGTCACGATACTCGAGAAGCACCTCAAGCGCGGACCTTATCTGCTTGTCGCCCTCGTGTGCTGCCTTGGCATGCGCAAGAAGCGCATGATGATCCAGCGCTGCAATTGTCAGTCCGCGGGCTTTTAGAGATTTCGCCAGCCTGTGAAAAGCCTTGTAATATATCTCGATTCTGTTGGGTATCCACGCCCGACGCGCGGCAGCTGCCTGGACGGCGCCGTCGATCAGGCTTTCATCCTCTTCGGAGAGAAAGTCTTGCCGCACTTGATCAGGATCACGATACTTTCGCAGCGCGCTCAATGCCGAAAGCAAACTCGCGGGCTCACCAAGAGACACTCTCGCGTGCGAGACCAAGGCCTCGTGATCGAGCCCGCCAATTGTCTTGCCCTGAGTGCCGAGATCATTTCCCAGGATACGAAGCGATCGGCCGTATTCGTAGATGGTACTTTTCTGCAGACCACCGCCGACAAAGCGGGTGAAGTTGTCGATGAGAGTACCGTCGGTCTCGGACAGGTGCGGATAGATATCCGCCGAAGGCACGGCGGCGTTGACGGGAGAAGGCTCTTTTCCGGAGGGAACAACATAGCGCCGGCGCGGGCCGTCAGGTGCATTGGTATTTAGATACCTATGAAGCGCTGTTAACGCAGGACCCATTGCTTTGTCACGCGCCATGAACTTGGCAGCGTGCGCTACCAGAGCGTCGTGGTCCAGTGCAGCAATCGTTTTGCCACAAGACCTCAGATCTTTTTGCAGTTTGAAAAGTGCCTCAGTATATCCCCGCGCAGTGCGTTGGCTTAGATTCCGGCGCGTCCGCTCTGCCTGGACCGCGCGCTCGATGACGCTTTGGATATTCGCAGGCGGCTCGCGAGGCGGGGTCTGGCGTACAGCCTCGGTCGCCTCGTGAGGCTCGCCGGCATTTGCCAATTGCCGCTCGAAGGCCTCCTGCGACGCCTCGCCTTCCTCACGATGTTCCGCGGCGGCCTGTTGTACCTGCATCAAAGCTGCCGGACTGGATGGGAAAGGATTATCCACGCTCACCTCACTCCGCAGATGGTGGCAGAACAGCTACGCCGGCAAGCTTGCGAGAAGCTGACGGCGCCTTCTGCCCGGCCACAAAAAGTGGCGTACCGATCCTTGTACTTGGTTTTCGTGGACGGGGCGCTGCAATCACCAGCGCCAGCACATTAGATCGCGCGATCTGCGGCCAGGGTGTCCTCAATGCCGCGGAGGCAGCGGCGCATCGTATTCGCCGCGGATGGATTTTCGTCGACCGCAAGCGCCTGCCGAGAAACCCACTATCTGCTTTGCTGCGCGTGAACCGTTGTAGAGTTGTCACAACTAAACTTAGGTTGGCATGGTAAAAGTGTCGTGGGAGGTTATCTTGATCAAAGATCCGCAGAGCGACGACGCTTGAAACGATGAGCGCCTCAGTGAAGAAAAAGAGAAATCATGTGAGGCAAACAATGTCGCTGCAGGACCGCTTGGCTGCGTTTGCAAGGAATCTTGTGGAAATGGCGGCGAGCATGCCAGAAGGCGCGGAGCGGGATAGTCTGATCAGGCGAGCCCGCACCGCGGAAATTGCAGCTGACATTGACGATTGGGTCTCCTCGGCTGGGCTTCAGCCGCCGACGCCATAGGGTCCGGAGCCTCTCCTCCCTCGAGGCTCCTCGAGGGCCCTGTGTCCAGCTCGGGCTCCTCTACGTCAGGCGCAACGTTTGCTGGGCTCTGATCCCTGAAGCCAACTTGACCGAAGGGCAGGGTGAGAGCCAGCTGCCCGTATCCGAAGAAAATAGGAACCGCCCCATGGCGCTCCCCAGATTGCAGAGCCTGTTCTTCACGCGCATCTTCTGGTCGCGCTGGAGCTTCGGCTCATGGTTGGCCCACCGCTCGAGCTGAAGCCTGGCTCATGGCTGCTACGGGAGGTCTGTTCGCCAAAAGACGCAAGCGTATCACGAGGAGGGCTGCGTAAACGGCTTTGCCGATGGACAAGCCGATCCAGATACCGACGGCACCGAGGCCAGTTTTCAAGCCGAGCACGTAGCTGACGGAAAGACCGATCAGCCAGTAAGCGATGCCTGCGAAAAACAGCGGCACGCGCGTGTCCCCTAAGCCGCGCAGGCCACCGGCTGCAATGCTCTGAAGTGCATCAGTAATGAGGAAGCTCGCTCCGACGAGGATGAGAGCTGCAGTCAGCTTGATCGTGGCGTCCGAATTGCTGGCCGACTGGTCGACGAACAGCTCGGCGACTTCAAAGCGCGTGCCGACCACCGCAATCGTAGCGATCGCCGCGATCAGGACTCCAAGCACCATGGCGGCGAAACCAGCCTCTCTGATACCTGATACATCGTTGCGGCCGAGTGCGTGTCCGATGCGCACGCTCACCGCCATTCCGATGCAAAACGGGATCATGAACAGGGCGGCTGCAACTTGGAATGCGATCTGATGGGCGGCAACCGCTGTGGTGCTGATCGCACCCATCAGGAGCGCCGTCGCAGAGAAAAGGCCCGATTCCATGAAAATCGTGACCGAAATCGGCGTGCCGACCACAAGGAACTCGCGCATCAATTGCCAATCGAACCGCCAAAGATATCGGAGCACCTGGTAGTCGCGAAAAGGACGACAGCATGCAACGAACCAAATACCGGCCAGAAAGGTCCCACTGTTCACCAGGCTCGTCGCAAGGCCGGCTCCGAACAAGTCAAGCTGCGGCAAGCCGAATTTGCCGGTGATCAACAGATAGGCCAGCAGTGCGTTGGTCGGAATGGCCGCGAGCGTGATCCACAAGGCCGGTGCCGGGCGATCGACCGCTGCCATGAAACTGCGGATCGCCAAAAACCACAGCGCCGGCAAGATACCCCAGGTGAGCCCAAGCAGATATTGCTGAGCTAAGCGCGCGATAGCTGGCTCGTGGCCAAGCGCAAGCACGATTTGTTCGCCTCGCACCGGCAAAATCACGATCGGCGCCCATAGAACGAGTGCAATCCATAGCCCCATGCGCAGCGATCTCCGTACTAGGGCTGGGTTTGCCGCGCCACGTGCTTGCGCCGCGAGCGGCCCTACTGCCGAGATCACGCCGGCTGCGAAGGTCAGGCCAACCGATAAGATCATACCGGCGAGCGCGGCAGCCGCGAGCGCCTCGGTGCCGATGTGGCCGATCCAGGCCAGATCCGTCGCCATCATCGCGATCTGTGCAAGCTGCGTGAGTGCGATCGGGGTCGCGAGTGTCGCTGTTGCGGCGAGTTCGCCACTGAGGTGGTGGCAAGCCTCCCATTTGGCCAATCTGTGAGCCCAGGACGATCGGTGCGTGGCGTCCCCAGTCTTTCTCATCGAATGCCGCCGCTCCGGATTGCGCGCTTCAAGCAATCGACCCGCTGATGCGAAATTCGCGCGATCACGGCCGCGTCATCGGCACTCTCATTGTTGATAGCATATTCTCAATCGATGACGCCCCGCTCAAAAATGGTGAGAGCATTTTGGCCAGGAAGGCAGTCGCTGTTCTGAGCGCTGTGCTTGCGGCGTCGACTGTCTCGCTTCAGACGCCGCTTGTTTCAACCGCAACGACAGAACGTGCGCAGCGAGTGAATGCCGCGAGATGCGCGTCATTCCCCAATAGAAAACTGTCAAGCGGATTTGGCATGTGGGTTGCTTGGAAGATGCGAGAAGATCATGCGGCCATGATGTTTCTCGAGCAACACATTCGGGTTTTCAGATGAATCGGTTAGTGTCAGAAGTCTCTGCAGGTGCGCTCTACAGCGCGCGCTCCTGCATGGCGACGTTTGTTACCTTCAGGTCGCGTTCCGAACGGTCACCATCCACCCCCTCCAATGAGCCCGGCTTGAGCTCTTCTATCGGTCATCTCGGGCGAGCAGCCGTTCACTTGAAGCTGAGCGACAACGACACATCGCGGCTTGCGCTGGCAGATGATTGAGCTGATGCAGGATAATTGGGATCCTGAGCAATTATTCAGGCAACGGGACGAGCTCAGGGTCAAGTTGCTTCGTGCCCAATCGGTCATAGCCGAATGTAAGGCAGAATTGGCGGAGCTCGAGCGGAGACTTGACTGTCTATCAGTGTCGGCGCCAACCGATGAACGCCAGCAGAGATCTGCGGCAGACACTGCGGCGCGTAAGGCGCGGCCGCGCAAATCTTGGAGCGTCAATGATCCTGTCGACCCGCAGGCTGCCACGTTCACGAGTCGATCCTGGGACCGTTAAATGCAACGGACGTTCGTGAACCCGGAGGCTCAAAGCCTCCAATATCTATCGTGTTGCGAACCGACTGCCGAATGGATGTCAAGATGCGGCTCTTCTGTCGGCGTCGCTTTTTGTTGTTCGCGGTGCTTTGGCCGGCGGACGCGCTTTTGATTGGTCACGCTGACAGAGGACGTATCGTCCGCGGTTCCGATGGGACACCATATTTCCGGATAGGGCGCTCACGCGGAGGTGTTCAATCTCTTTGTTAGAGAGCTAAAGCCAGAGTGCTTAATCGGCCGTGATCGCTCGCCAAGATCAAGGCACGTCACGCCCCCGTGATCGGGGAAGCGACCAGCCTCATTTGGCTCCGCCTGGATGTTGATGAGAGTTGTTTGGACAATGTTCCTCAGGGTTCTTGAGCGGGGGCTGATAATGGCAATTGCCTGAACTCGCGGATGCTAAAAAGAGGGGTCGAGGAACGTCGAAAGCCATATGCGGACAGCGATTTCGTCAGCTTCTCGAAAGCTTGTACGAATACGAACTAACGTGGATAGGCTTCGAGGTGAGGTTTGTGCGTGGACTCGCATGATTTCGACGCTCTGGTTCTGCAGTTTCAGCACCGATACAGAACGCCGATCTGGAAGAGCAGCAAGCTCGGGCCGAACAAGACGCGTTTGAGCAACAGCTGGATGCAGCGCGGATGGCCGATAGCGGCGCCTTCACCGGCATCCCGGCCGCAAACCGTCGGCCAATGTGTCTGGTACGGATCGCGATTACATTTGGGCCATGATGGAGGGCGTCAGCAAGCGCCGAAAGCTGTCACACGCGTCGACTGAGAAGCATACTCAGATGCTCTACAAGGTGGCAGCTTACTCGGGCGAGAGAGGCCAATCGCTCGAAAGAAGTGATAACAAGACGTTGAGTGAGCTTTCTGAGAGGGTGTTCAAGAAGAACAAGCATGTAGGTGTTGCAGTGCGGGCTCTCCAGGAGCCGCGCGGCGGGGTTGGAAAGCGTAAACGTGGCCCGCCTGCTGGGCGCATACGTTGCGCGTCTTCGGCAACCGCCGGGCGTAGACCTGTTGCCCCTACCGAGGCTGATGCTCCGCTTATCGAAAGAATTATAGAAGAAGTTGTCAATACAAAGCATTGGGCGTCGCCTACCGTCCTGCACCATCGCACGATGCTTCGCAAACTGTCGAACAGTCTGAGGGTCCGCGGCAGACCATTGCTGGAACGAGCGATGCCGCCTTGTCCAAATTTATCGAACAAGTCTTTCCGAAGAACTGGAGGAGCTTTAGATGAGGATGCATTTGTAGCGCAGAGTATGTTCCCTCTCGGCACGTGATCAGCTCTCAGTTCATGACCGAAAACGTCGATGGCGGATTGCAGGCTGATTTTTGTAAGTCTTCCTACCTAGGTCGCAGGTGTGACCCGCGCGCAAGCCTCTCTCAGCTATGAGCTGATCGGCGAAATCGCGTGCCCTTGCAGGGCCGTTCATCGCTCCTTGCAGCAATGCTGCTGCGAGCAGCTCTGCAGCCTCTGCGTCTTACAAATGTCATCTTACGCGGCGAGTGAGGCGAGCCGCGGCGGATCGGTTCGCGTGCGCAAGTGTTAGGCCGCATCGTTCCACGCGGCAAAGAGACGAGGTCGATGAAACAGCCTTTTCGAGCATGCAGTCTGTTATCCATCATTGCCTGCATCATTCTCTGTCCGGCCGCCAACGCGCAAGATCGTCGCGCCGTTACCGAACCTATTGCACCACAGACGGTGTGCGACCGGCCCGTGCCGTCCGGCAAGCAAGATACGGTCACCTTGCAAGATGCCATCGACCAATGTCCGTCGGGGGCCGCCGTATATTTAGGGCGGGGCGAGTTCCGGTCGGGTCCGCTCGAAATGAAATCGGGCGTGACGTTATGGATCGGACGAGGCGCCAAGCTCATCGCCATCCCCCAACCAGCTGCTTACGATAAGGGCCGCGGACAGTGTGGTCGCATCTCCGGCAAGGGCGATGGTTGCCGGCCGTTCATTAGCTTTTCCAAAACCCGTGGCGGCGGTATCTACGGGGACGGCATCATCGACGGTCAAGGCGGTGCAACCATGGTCGGGAGCGCCGAGACCTGGTGGCAACTGGCCCGCCGCGCCCAAGTCGAGGGCGGCAACCAAAATGCCCCGCGCTTGATCCAGATCGATCATGCGCAAGACATCACGTTCACGGGTGTCACCTTGCGCAATGCACCTAATTTTCATATCGCGATGAACCGGGTCGAAGGTGCCACTTTTTGGGGCCTCACGATCGATGCCCCAGCGGACGCCCGCAATACCGACGGTATCGACCCTGGCGCGAGCCAGGATGTGACCATCACCCGCAGCTTCATCCGAACGGGAGACGACAACGTCGCTATCAAGGCTGGCGATAATGGCTCAAGCAGCCATATCTCCATCATTGATAACTATTTCGGCTGGGGGCACGGCATGTCGATCGGCAGCGAGGTGAATTCCGGGGCCAGCGACATACTGGTGCGTAATCTGACGCTGGATGGAACGACGTCTGGTCTGCGCATCAAGAGCGATGTCAGTCGAGGTGGCCTGGTCGAGCGCGTGACTTATGAAAACGTGTGCCTGAGGGGCAACCGCTGGCCGCTGGCGTTCGATGCGAAATACGATCCGCGCGCGCAGGGCTCGAGGATTCCGGTCTATCGGCAGATTGTTCTGCGCCATGTGCGTGGCGACGATGGCGCACTGGTGATGCGCGGCGTAGACGAGCGGCATGTCCTTGACGTGAAACTCGAGGATGTCCGATTCGCCAGTTCCGCGATCTGGCAGCTCGAACATGCAAAGGTGACCGCCGATCACTCTGACGTGTCGCCGCCGCTGCCGGGGCAAGCTGCAGAGACGTTGTCGCGCGGATCGGACACTTGTTCTAGGGCATTCCGAGACGCTAACCGCTAGGCGCTACGAGTCCGGCGCCGGCAGGGGAGAGCCCGCATCGATAGGCTCGAACTGGCGAGATTGCGGAAGGTGAGCCTGATGGCCCGCGCCCGTTGCGCGATTGGTTTGCAAGGGCTGACATCGCCAGAGTTACGCACAGGTTCTGGTTCGGCGAGGAAAGTATCGACCATCCGCGAGGCTATAGCGCGGCGGTGCGTTACATCGACTGCATCGGACGCGCCGCAAACGCCACCAAGGGGAAGATCAAATGCGAATGTTCCTGACGTCTGCCGCGCTTCTGGCTGGATGTTTCTGCATCCCGGCAGCATACGCCGAGGCAATATCGGTGTCGCATGCCGCAAACGCGGACTATCGCTCCGTGCAGGAAGCCGTCGACGCGTTGCCGGCGCAAGGCGGGGAAATTCGGATCGCGCCGGGGACCTATCGCGAGAAGGTCAAAACCTCCAAATCCGGTATTCATATCGTAGGGACTGGCGGCAAACCGGAGGATACGGTCATTGTGTATGGCGACGGCGCAATCAATGCGGGAGGAACCGCGCGTTCGGCTACACTGAATGCCGCTGGCGATGACGTCCGGATCGAAAATCTGACCATCCAGAACGACTACGCGCTCAATCCAACCAATCCTCCATCGCAAGGAGTAGCGCTGTCCGTTACGGGAGACAGGGACGTCATTACGCGCGTCCGCCTGCTCGGCGCTCAGGACACGCTGTTTGCCGGCAAGGGGCCGAACGGCCGAATGTCACGACAATACTTCTCGGAGTGCTACATCGAGGGGCATGTCGATTTCATATTCGGCAACGCCAAGGCCTACTTCCGGAACTGTGAGTTGCATGGCATCGCCAATCAGGCCGTCGTGTATACTGCCCAGAGCAAAGAGGTGGCGGAGGAGGACAGTGCTTACGTCTTCGATCATTGCAGGCTGACTGCCGAGCCCACTGCGCGCTACGTTGCGCTTGGCCGGCCTTGGCGTCCGTATGCCACTGTGGTCTTCCTGTCGACGAAGATAGATGTACCCATCATCGCGGAAGGCTGGCGTGAATGGGATCCGGGCAAGACCAACGCGTTGAGGACGAGCTATTATGCTGAATACAAATCCTCAGGAATCGGGGCCAATCCCTCTGGCCGCGAGCCTCACTCCCATCAACTGACGGATCGCGAAGCTGTGAGATGGTCATTGAAGGTGTTCTTCGGGGGTGCCACAGATTGGCTGCCGAGCGAGCCGTCGGAATGAAACAGAAGTCGAGCAACGCCGATATCTGGATCGGCGCTCCGCCGTCTGGTTCTACGCTTGCCGCGCAAGGCTCTCGGCCGATGACCGACGCCATCAGGCAGGAATTAAGCCTACTGCAGCCAAAGCCCGCTTCACAGCTTCAGGCCGTGGTCGTTGAGCACCTTGTCTCTCAGGGCGCCCTTGATCTCGCGGGCAATTTCCTTGCGAACCGCGGCACCCAACTCTACCTTCGCGTCCTCGACAAGGTCCGATCCGACCCCGATCAAACCTTTGTCGGTGAGCTGTTGCTGCAGCCGGCTGGCGAACTCCGTCCCCATTGCAGCAATGAGCTCGTCGTGCGCCGTGGCATGGTCTTTGGGTGCGATGTGACGCACAACGTCGTCCCAAGGTTGCCAGTTCACCGCCAAATAGTCGGCGAATTCCGCCGCCTCCTTGTCCCGCAAGGATGTCTCTGCGCTATCAACGTCAGCGTCGGTGACGCCGGAGACTTCAAAGAAGCGCATGTCCGGCGCGACGTGTTGCAATCCCAGCCGCTCGCGGAGTTTATTTTGGTAAGCAAGAAAAACCTCAATGGCGTCGATGCCTTCGGCGTTGTTGCCCGAGCTTAGCGAGCGAACCTTCTCGCGCGCAATTTTCTCCAGCGCGTCCAGGCGGAACATGACCCGCCCCAGATCGATGAGATCGGGAAGCCGGGCCTTGTTGTTATAGGCGCCGTTCTCGACGTCAGCGATGAGGCGTGCGGTCTGCATGCCGTTCCAGGTCAAAGTTCTGCGATCCTCGCAGCTCTGGTTGGCGTCCAGGGCCAGTTGAAAATAGCGCTTGCACAATTGCGGGTTTAACGCCGCCTGCCGCAGATCATTGGCGACCGACTGGCGGAATTCGTCATTGTCAGAGTTGACGGATCCTCGCAGCTTGTCGAGGAAAAGCGCATATTCCTGGGCGCCCGGCTCTTCTTCAAAAGTCTGCCAGGCCGCCAGCACCTCATTGTCGCCCTCCTTCGGATTGCCCGTGAGCCAGCCCGCGACTGTTTCAGTGAGAGCTTCGACCTGCTCGTCGTCTGTTCCGGACAGTTCACTTACGTCCTCGCGCGAAAGCTGGACGGTCGGACCGCCGTAATCATCAGCGCCCAAAATTGTATCTAAATTCGTCAGCACTTGCTCAGGAAGGGGATTGTCAACCAGAACGATACTGGCATCAGCGCCCAATCGCGTCAGCAGATCCTCGGGCAGACTCGTCAACTGGTTGTCGCTGGCGTCGAGAAATCGGAGCGTAGCAGGGAGGGCCTCCGGCAGACCCGTCAATCGGTTGTCGCTGACATCGAGAAAATGGAGCAAAGCTGGAAGGACCTCCGGTAGGCTCGTCAGCTGATTGTGGCCGATGTCGAGAAATCCCAGCGGCGCAGGGAGGAGTTCGGGCAGGTTTGTCAATTGATTGTAGCTGCCGTCGAGAAACTGCAGCGCAGCAGGTAGCACCTCAGGCAGGCTTGTCAGCCGGTTAGAGCTCGCGTCGAGCCCTGTGAGCTCGGTTGGAAGCGCAGGGAGGCTGGTCAGTTGATTGGCACTGACGTTGAGACGCCGGAGCGAAGCAGGGAAGTCATCGGGCAGACCCGTAAGCCGGTTGAAGGGAATATCGAGCACGACGATATCATCCGGAAGCCTGGGCAAACCAGTCAGGAAAAGCGATTCGAGATCCAGTGTGGGGGCCTCACCCCGAGCATTCACTCGCCTGACCGCTTCTTCGCGATCCTCAAGCGGTCCCACCTCAGGTTCAGCAGCCCAATTCTCAAGCGCCTGATCCTCGTTAGCCTCCGCATGATCTGAATCTGCAGCTGCGTAGCCCGCCGCTATTCCCCGCCACTGCGCCGCGGTCTCGTTTTGCTGGCCCTCTTGTTCGGAAGATGCGGAAGGCATGCCGCCGTGGCGTTGAACCTGTCCTGCCTCAAAAGGATCCATCCTACTCCCCCTAAAGACTGAGCAGACTCAGTCCACGACTACGCATTTGAGAGCCTAGGGCATTTAGCTTTCGATAAGCTGACATAGCCTGTCGACGCTGACAACGATGGCAACGCAGCTGCCGGCACCATCGTCGCTACAACGATTGGAACGGTGGCGGATAGGCAAGGCGGTAGCGGCTTCGCTATAGAGCGCAACGACGACCAGCAGAGCCGTTTCGGTCGAGTAGCGAGAAATGAAGGACGGCAGGCGGTCCGAAGCGCCGAGTTCACGCCCGACATTCTCAGATGCCTAGGCAGTGCTGCCGAACTGGTCATTGCGAAGCTTGAGCGGTTCACCCGTAAGCTGGATTGCTTTGCTCACCCCGTGGCAAACGAGCGACCCTGAGGGTTGCAGCGATACTCGTCAGCTAATCGACAGGTAAGCCTGCTAACGGGAGAACGTTGCCCGTAAAAAAGTCCTGCCGGACTTATCTGGTCAACCAAATGACCGCAAAACTCGCAGCCGTATCGATCGATTTGCCGCGCTAGGGCTTGTACGAACCCGTGCCTACTTAAGTCGGACGGGGACGCAGCGCACGTATAGCGGTGATCGAGTGACATTCGCGCTGTGCAACCGCCTGTTTCGCAATCTTGAGAGTATTCTTGATTCTGGAATGGAGAAATTGAGGGACGCGGGGCAGGCACAGTGGAGTGCAGGTCCTTCCTCGGGGCTTTCCGAAGGGGCGGACCAGGAAAGCTACCTCGGCGGCTTCAACCGCGCCGTGGCGAATTTGGTCGAAACCGTGACGGGCTATCGGACCGCGGCTTCCGCGCGCGCGCAGATGCTGGACAATTGGGTTGTCGAAGAGGGGCAGGGCGAAACCGAGAATCGGCGGCAGGGGCGCACACGAATCAGGAATACGGAGAACACAGGCTCACGCTTGCTCGACTTATCGTGGCTCTCGCTGACCACTCTGCCCAGCGCCCTTCCGCCAAGGTTGCTGGAACTGCGCGCCCGGCACAACGAGCTAAGCAGCCTGCCCGCTATGTTGACGCCCGGTCTCCAGCGTCTTCTCATCAGCCATAATCGCTTGACCAGTTTGCCGGATGGTCTTCCGGCGACCCTCTCTGAGCTGGAAGTCGCTGACAATAGATTGTCCAGCCTGCCGGTAGATCTTCCGGTTGGGCTCGAGATCCTGAATGCGAACGACAACCAGCTAACCAGCCTGCCGGACACTCTCCCGAGCGGGCTCACCTCGCTCGCGCTCGGTCGCAATCAGTTGACCGATCTGCCCGAGTCCCTCCCGTCGCGGCTCATTGAACTCAATGTGAGCAGCAATCAATTGGCCAACCTGCCTGATCCACTTCCGAGCACACTCCAAAGTGCTCGCAGAGCGCGGCCTCGAACTGTAAGTCCCAAGCGGCCGACAGATTTGTCATTGCTCCGTGGCATTACAACGCTCGTCCATGGCTTTTCAAGGTGCTTTGCCAACGAAAGCTGAGAATCCCGGAAAAGAGAACCGTTCAATGCGGTGGAGGGCAGCTTGAGCCGCGCGAAGGTGACAGCAGAACGACGCTTGCCATAATCAGAAGAATACCAGCGTAGACAGCAGCAGATTGAGGGCGTGCTCCGTCTGAAGCGTATGCGTGACGCTTGTCGGGTTGTGGATGTATGACAGTCCTGCGCTCGCATAGATACCCGGAGCGAGATGAGCAGTATATGTGCCCGTGATCGCTAGGGTATCGCGATGCGCAAGCTGACCTTTAGCCAAGGCCGCATCCACGGCGAATTTGCTCCAGGTCGTGTTGCTGGCGACAAGAGCAATCAGATCCTGGGGGCGACAATCAAACGGCCCTTTCGTATAAAGACGAAGCTCGTAATACTGGCTGATTCTGTTGAGGTCAGGCGGAGCTCCCATGATAGAGAATCCGCCATAGAGTCCGCGAGACGGCGACCTGACGGCATCAGCTTGCCAGAATTGCCGGTCCGCAGCGATGTAATGGAAATTGTTGCCGCTCACTCGCTGTTGATTCGGGTCCGCCAAATTCTTGTAGCGGCTGGTGTTGAAACCAGCGCCGGCCCGCAGCCATGTGTCGGGCGATCCAGGAGCGGCCTTGCTCCTGTAGCCGATTTCATCGATGAGAAGCGTGCCCGCATTGGCCGTGCTCCAGTCCACGCCTGCGGGATTCTGTCTTATCTCGGCATAGGGACCGTCCGGGCTGATCGAACGCTGCACTGAAATCTTGTTGTAGAAACGATCGTCAAAATTGTACTTCAGGTTGACCGCCGGCGTGGGCGTAGCATTGGTACTCACCCCTGCCTGGATCAAGGCGAACATGTTCGATCCGGTCATCCCTCCGAACAATGTGCCGGTAAACTCATTCTGGTTTCTCAGGTAACCAAATTTGAGTTCGAGCTTCCTGCCGAGAAAAGTCTGGTAATAGGCGAGCGTGTTGAGCCCCACTCTGTCAGGCCCCGGGCGATCCCACGTCCAGTATTGCTGCTCGGCTCCGACGACAATCTGGCCATCGGGAATGCCAAACCGGGTGAGATCGTACGTGACGATCAAGAAGTTCGCCGAAGCGAAGGTCGGGTTCTGCCCCATGTAAAGCTGGTTTGCGATTGGGCTTCTCGCTGCATTTGGCAGCTGATTGTCTACAAACGTGTTATGTGTCCAGCCGATATAACCAATGCCGACATCAGCCAGCGCGGACCTAACGCCGCCATTCTCCTGATCAATCGTATCTGCAGGACCAGGTATCGCGAGCCACAGTCCTTTTTCACGTAGATTGTCGTACCTGGCGAAGGGGCCGATTGGTTTTTGCGTTCGCGTATGAGCAGATCTATCCACATTGTTGCGCCTTTCGGCAGGCATGTCGGCACGTACAGCTGACCGTGGATGCCGAGGCTGGACGACTTGACGTATCACACCGGTCCGCGACTTTGTCGCCGGACTGGAAGCTCGTCTTATTTTGCTGGCCTGATCCACAGTGTCGTTTCCGGAATCGAACTCGTCACCGGTTTGCGCCAACGCGGAGTTGCCGAACAGGCAAGCCGCCAGCGAAACTGCGATATATCGTTTGCCGGTTGGCCGAAACGGGAAAGCAGATGCCAAGGCGGCCGAAGACGTTAGAAACGATGTCGCCGCAAGAAACCAATCACGCATGCGCTCTTCAGATCCGTGTCAGCCAGTCATGATTGGAAAGAACGCCGGCCTGATTGGCCGAGAGTGGCATCTCAACATTCTCGTTCCCGAGGAGGGAGCAGATGAGCTGCTCCGCGATTGACTTGCGCATCAGGCCGGGGCACCGCAAAAGAGCAGCGCGTTTTGGTGTGGCGAAAGGCTGAGACCCTCGGTCTCACCTTCTGACAACAGCCTCGCTGCTCGCCATGCGACAGATTGGGCTGGCGTTGGGGGGACCTTGCTGGAAGAACCCTTTGACTGACGATGTGGCAGGCGCCAGCAAGCAAATCTCGTGAGCCTCGATGCATGGGCTCATGGCGTTTTGTGATGTCGTTGGGCCAGACAATCGACAGGATATGGAACTCGCCGTCCCTGGAATGTATGCGCTCGCAGATCGCGCGACGACGCCCGTCATGGACGTCCCAAGTGAATGGACGAAACAACCTTCGAACCACTTTGGTGGCGGCGGGCGCGCAACAGCTCCATTGAAATAGTTGGGGCGTCCAAATCTGTCTTGCATTGCGGGTCCTTCACTTGCGCGACCTTCGTTGGTCCCGCTTGGCATGTGCCCGTGATCTCGATCAACCTGCTGAGATTGGTAGTTGATCATGCGCAATAACTGCCCTCCGAATGAGGGATTGCGGCTCAGCCGTCGCTCTTAAGCGGCCCGTCTTGAGTAAAGCTGCGCGTCAGGCGGCTCTAGTCAAACACGCTTTCGGAAACGAGTTTGTTTGCATTCGGCAGGCACCAAGAAAGGGAAATCAGAAAGGTTGTTATGGATGAGGGCAAAATACTGCACGATCGGCGGCGAAGACGAGAACCGATGTTCGCCGCCAACGCTATGATACAGGAGCCCGGCACAAAGCCACTCCGTGGGCACACGGGCGCCTCACAGGAAGCAGATGGGCGAGCGGACGAGGAGGTCCGCGAAGTATGACATTATCGGCAGTCGAGATCGCTGGAGCGCGCGGACACCGCAAGCGCTCGGATCGACGAAGCGAGCCGGCCGAAAGAAGAATGCTGGACGAGGGGCGATGTTGATGATTGACGATGCGGTCGCTTCGGATTTGCAACCGCTGTTGAGAGGGCGGTCTCGACGCATTGTCCGGGTTTTGGTGCTTCTCCTTGTCCTCGTCGGTTCCAGTGCTGCTGTCGCCTGGTTTT
Organism: Bradyrhizobium viridifuturi; assembly: GCF_001238275.1. GTDB lineage: Bacteria > Pseudomonadota > Alphaproteobacteria > Rhizobiales > Xanthobacteraceae > Bradyrhizobium > Bradyrhizobium viridifuturi. The sequence continues at coordinate 141,778 of NZ_LGTB01000005.1, read as the reverse complement.
GGGCTGACCTCGGGGAGTTTGTCGTGACGCCGGAAGCTCACCAAGTCACTTCAATCATGAGGTCGTCACTGGATGACAAAGCTTCCTTGTCCGAGGTAAAGTGGGCACAGCTGAAGGCTAGCGATGAGATCGCAGAACTGAACCGCAGGGTCGATGCCGCGCGGAATGACCTCAAAGGGATCCTGGATCAGATCAGCGTGCTGACTTCGCAGATCGAGTCGCTGCGGAATTCAATGCCTGGCGCCTCTACGCCCTCCATTTCTGCCCCATCATCGGCCCAAGCTGCTTCGAGCCGAGCCAAGAAACGCCTTGGGCAATCCACACCACAAGGACCTGTTTCCGTTGGGGGCGCGCCAGTGATCGCAGCACCTACGGCAAGCGCACCTTGATGTCTCGATCGGCTACAGGCTTGGCCATAACCCCAACCGTGCCCACGGTTTGCACCCGCATTTGCGATGCAGCTTGCAGACCTAAGGGCCGCGACGGCGCCGGGCTTTCCGGAGGCCAGGGTTCGCTTCCTTGAGGTATTATTGCCAGGTGGGCAGAGTGCGTCTCGCATAGCGGTCCTGAACGGCAAATCCGCGGGACAAGTGTTTGTAGTCAGATCATTGCCGTTGACGCACTGTCTGAAGTGATGGTGATCGCGCTCCGATGCCCCTTCGAGAGCCGCACAAGATGAGGCCGATGTACTACTGAAGCGCTCCGCAGAACCGCGCAATCTGCGTCTCTCGTCAACTCGGGTGCCGCTTCCAGTAGGCCTAAACAGAAGCCGTCAAGCTCCACAACAGGACTATTTCTCTAGGAAGAATATCATACTCGTCGCTTGAGGTCGTCCCGACAAGGGGGCGACTCGAGTTTGCGGCCTCAGTTTGGAATTGATTGCTACGCCTCATAATGACTATCTCGCCTGGCTGCCACAGGCGCTCCGCCGATTGCTCCTTGGCCATTCGCGTTGATATTGTGGATCTGCTCACATACGTAGCTTGTTAATAGGGTATGCGGTCGAGGTGAGCGTCGAACGCGGCAGCAACGGCGCGAATGACAAAACGGTGCTTCTGCTTGACCCGGATAAAACCCTGTTGGATGTCCAGTATCCCGTCTTCGGCAAGCGCTTCCAGGCGGTCGGCTGAATCAAGAAAAGGAATTGGATCAAATCCGTGGGCGACGCAGATTGCCGCCACATCGGCCTGCAAGTCGCACATCAGCCGCTCGATGATTTCGGCCCGAAGGCGATCTTCGGCGGTGAGGCAGTGGCCCTTTAAGGTTGCCAGATGGCCAGTACTAATCTGCCGGCAATAGGAACTTGTTGCCGTCTCGTTCTGGACGTAACCGTCACGCAGACGGCCGATGGCTGACGGACCAAGGCCGATCACCGTTTTACACGTATCGGCCGAATAGCCCAGCGAGTTGCGGCGCAGCCGGCCGGTTTTCTGCGCGTGCGCGAGTTCGTCGTCCGGGAGGGCGAAATGGTCGAGCCCGATTTGGCGATATCCGGCGGAGACCAGCGTATCTGCCATGGCTACAGCTTGCTCGGCGCGCGCAACATTATCGGGCAGCGCCGCCTCGTCGATCTGGCGCTGACGTTTCATGTAAGAGGGAACATGGGCATAGCCGAACACCGCAAGGCGGTCGGGCCGCATAGTCAAAGCCGTCTGCGCTGAGTTCACGCAGGATTGCACGGTCTGATGCGGCAATCCGAAGAGCAGGTCGAAATTAATACGGCTTATTTCATGCTGGCGAAGGCGTTCGACGACAAAAGCGACCTGCGCTTCGCTTTGGAGACGGTTGACCGCCCTTTGAACTACGGGATCGAAGCTTTGTACGCCGATGCTCGCGCGGCTGACGCCCGCTACTCCCAAGGTTTCCGCCATCTCGGCCGTGAACGTGCGTGGGTCGATCTCGACGGCGAGCGCGGTCGATTTGCTGAACGCGAAGCAGCGGCGCAAAAGCTCCATCAGAGCCAAGAAATCGGCCGGTGGGATGGTAGTCGGCGTGCCGCCGCCAAAATGCAGGTCGCTCATTGGAAGACCGTGAGGCGTTTGCTCTGTGACCAGACGAATTTCCTCACGTACCGTCAGCAGGTAATTGCGAATCGACCGCTCGCTGTGAGTGAGGCTTGTTGGGAAGCCGCAATACCAGCAGATCGACCGGCAGAACGGAACGTGAAGGTAGACCGATACGGATTCGTCTGGCGGCAGCCGCCGCAACCACGCCTCACAGGTCGTGGCGCCGACCGCAGCAGAGAAATCCGCTACCGTTGGGTAGATGGTGTACCAGGGCAGGCGAGCATCGCAATACTTGTTCAAGAGTGAGGTCTGCAACGCTTACCTTTCCGCGCTGATACGCTATCAGGCTGACGGATATCCTCTGCTCTGTCTTTGCTTTAAGTCAAAAAACACTGCCCTGATTCCTGAAGCTCGAGACCCTTCTTTGATGTAGCTGCCAGGACAGCCTGCGAACTGGGAGCGGTGAGAAAGTCAGGCGCCAGCCATCATTTGCACCCGGTAAGAGAACAAATGGCTCACATGAGCTCGGCCGCCCGAGCTCGATCCGCCCAATCATTGTGCGCAGGAACAATCATTCATCGGAGCGCACATTGTCTGCATTCTCCAACGCAGGGGCTTTTGTACGTTGCCGGCGGCGAACCAGTCGACCTCAACCTTTCAAGGTGTTTTCGGTGGAAAAGCTGATGTGGATGCCCCAGGCGTTCGATCGAGTCAGGAAATCACGCTAAATCCGGTTGGTAGTCCGCGCCACGCTGGGCCGGCAGCACAGGGCCAATTGGCCAGGAGGGCTCATGAACCTGAAAGCACCCGCGGCGGGCGCCGCGCATCAGCCTATTCTCAATTGCCCGAACTGCAATCATGAGATTCACCTCACCGAATCTCTTGCTGCTCCCCTGATCGAGGAAACTCGCCAACATTTTCAGCGACAATTGGCGGACAAGGATGCCGAGGTCGCCCGCAAGGCCGAGGCCTTGCGCCATGAGCAGGAGCAACTGGCGAGACAACGCGAACAGATCGAGGATCAGGTGGCCGCGCGCCTGGCGGCCGAGCGCACCGAACTCGTCGCCATGGAAGCGAAGAAGGCTCGGCAGGCCGCGGCGGCCGAGCTGCTGGCAAAAGCTGCCGAAGCGGCCGAGCTTCGTCAAAGCCTGGAGGCCAACAATGCCAAACTTGCTGAGGCGCAGCAGGCGCAGGCCGAACTGATCCGCAGGCAACGTGCCCTTGACGAAGAGAAACGTGAACTCGATCTGACCATCGAAAAGCGCGTGCAGGCCTCAATCGCGGATATCCGGGCCAAAGCCAGGCATGAAGCGGACGAAGCCGCCCGCTTTCGAGTGCTCGAGAAGGATCAAACGATCGAATCCATGGCGCGGACGATCGAAGAGTTGAAGCGCAAGGCTGAGCAGGGCTCGCAGCAATCTCAGGGCGAAGTGCTTGAGCTCGAGCTCGAAGAGCTGCTTCGCAGCCGTTTTCCCACTGATACAATCGAGCCGATCGGCAAGGGAGAGCTGGGTGCGGACGTGGTCCAGCAGGTCAACGGTTCAATCGGTCATCCTGCGGGCCTCATCCTTTGGGAAACCAAGCGTACGAAGGCATGGAGCGACGGCTGGCTCGGGAAACTGCGCGACGACCAAAGGCGGTGTGGCGCAGATGTGGCTCTCATCATTTCACAGGCGCTGCCGAAGCACGTCGAATTTTTCGATCTGATCGACGGAATATGGGTTGCTCATCCCCGCTGTGCTGTTGCGGTCGCGATCGCGCTCCGTCAGGGGCTGATTGATTTGAGCAGTTCGCGCCTGGTGCAGCAAGGCCAGCAAACCAAAATGGAGCAGGTGTACCGGTATCTGACCGGCACCAGGTTCCGCCAGCGGGTAGAAGCTGTCGTTGAAAAATTCAACGACATGCGAGAAGATCTCGACAAGGAGCGCAAGTTCATGGGCCGCCAATGGGCCAAGCGCGAGACGCAAATCCTCTCTGTCATCGAATCTACCGTTGGCATGGTTGGTGACCTTCAGGCGATCGCCGGCAAGGCGATGCCGGAAATCCCGAGCCTCGATGCACCGCTGCTGGAATGCTCGGCCCAATCGGAACGCAAAGCTTCATAATCAAAAGCGACGCGGAGTTGGCTCCTTTCAGCTTGATTTCCCGCATCCCGTTCGAACTGACAGGTGGGCGTGCTACCGCCGCTGGGCTCGCGCAATAGCTTCTTCCACACGCTTGCACGTATTGGTGGAGAAAGCGCCAGCGGGTCTCGGCGTCGATGTTGTTTTCTTGCGGCAGAAAGGCTCGTCGAGGAGCGATAGTCGTCGCTTCTCGCCGCGGTTATGCCTGCCATTGAAGCTAGACAATCTGCCGCATCTTTGTCGGTCAGGCCTGTTCAACTTGCGCAGACGGGATCTGAACCCATTTGCAATGGTTTCCGCGACTTGGGCGGGAATTACTTTCGGAAGCGATACAGTGTTCCGAGTTGCCTAGTCGTGCAGGATAAAATGGTACACGCGAACGAGGACCGGGAAGAATTTGGCGCGGCGCCTCCGCGAAGATGCATCGAGCAGAAAGCTCTTCTGGCTGGGATTTCAGACAAGGAGTCCCGGTTGATGAAACTCAGGGTGCGAGATCGTACAACGTGACGCAGCGTGAGGTTCAAGAGCCGTCGAACCGGCGTGAAAAATATTTTGCACTCCACGTCATAAGTATGGATGAGCCTCAATTCCGCCACGCCGCTTGTCTCATTGCGCCAAGCATCGTCACGGATGTACTGATGATGTTGGGGCTGCCCCGGCGCACTTCCAACCCCGGCAGGTGCGTCGGGGCGCTTTAATTCGGTCCCGCCGTTGTGAGCGCTGCGAGTTCACCAATTCCCAACCAGGCTGCAGGCTGTGCCGGAATCGCAAAGAGCGGGCATTGTCACCCTCCGCGCTCGCTGGCGCGTCCAGGTCCGACGATACGCATCTGTTCTGCTTCAGGGCATTAGGTCGACGTTTTGGAACCGTTCCGGCTGTCGTCATGAGCCTGATGATCGCAACGAAAGCCCCCAGCAAAGGCAGATCGAACAGCTTTTAGGTGCGAACCAACTGCACGCCGGCAATGAGAAGAACCGCCACGAGCATCAACCTGATAGCTGTTTCGCTCAGCCATTTCAGGCCGACAACCGTTCCTGCGACGGCTCCTCCTAGTGCAGCGATTGCGTAAGTAGCCGAATCCGAACACGGAAGCTGGCCTGTGAGAAGAACTCCGACGAAGCCCACTGTGGAGTTCGCTAGGATGAACGGAGGCGACAGCAGGGTGACTTGCCTGGCTGACGCCCACTTCAATGTCATGAGCGCGGGCGCCAGGAATACTCCGCCGCCCACGCCGGTCAGACCAGAAACCAACCCGATGATCGCCCCAATGCTTACGCTTCCCCAGAGCGGAGTTTCGCAAACACGATGGGCAACGCTCCCACGCCGAACAATCATCACAGCGCTCGCCAAAATGAGCACAAGACCGGTCAACGTCCTGTAAACGTGCTCCCCGAGCACCAGCAAGCTGCCGGCAAGTGCTGCCGGCATTGATGACAATAGAAGCGGCCGGAGCGTTATCCAGTCGATGACTTTGTTGCGGTTTAAGAACCACGTGGAATAACTCGCGACAACAATGTTGAGGCCAAGCGCCGTCGGGCGCATCTCTGTAGAAGGCAAGCCGGAAAACGCCATGAGCGCTAGGAACGCGGTTCCACCCGCCTGACCAACCATTGCATAGAGGAGCGAGATAATTGCGAAGAACAGAGAAAGCATACTTCATCTACCCTGCGAAAAGTTCTTCGCCTGCCTTGCACCTAGCTCCATGGAGTTCGAATTTGTCTTTCCACGAGGGAAGAAGTCCAAGCGAGCGCTTAATCGGAGGCCGCGCCGCACCTGGCACCGGCTAAGGTTGCCAGACGATTGCCATTTGTGGGTCGGCTTCTTCAATTGCCAGCCTTGGTACTTGACCAGGATGTGAAAGTGGTACGCCAGCGCCTGGCTGTTTGAAAGGCGCTTGGGGGGGCGCCGCGCCGAGCGGCACTCTTTCCAGGCCGCGGGAGGGTTGCGCAAGTGGCGCTGTCGCGTTTCCTCCAGATGTCGCTATTGCTCCAAGCGCGCGTGCGCCGAACGGCTCTTGTCTTGAATTTCTTGTTTTGATTCGGAGAGGTCTCCAGTTGGTACAACACTTGCTGATGCGCTGCTAGGTCCTCTCCCTTATGGAGATGCGTATGCAAGGCGTCCTCTGCAGCCGGCAGGTCTCGTTTCGGCGCGTATCTCCAGTTGCTCGCCTGGCGCGCGGATCATCTGTGCCTTCAATTCAGGTGCGCTGGACCTCTCTAACGCCCCTGATCAGGCGAGGGGCCGTTATATCACGCGGTCACCTGCTGGCTCGGCTCTTCCGTGTTGGTCGCCGATTGCGCTTCCGACGCCGTCGAAGGACGAAGGATCCGCGAAGAATCCGCGACAGAAATTCGCAGGATGGGGAAGAAAATATGACCTTTCCGTCGGGAGGAAGCAGAAAGCCGATGTCGGAACTGCGAAGGTCGATCCCGGCGCCGTCAAGTTGGCCAACGTGCTCCATTTCGCCCAAATCGCGAAGCTCAACGTTCAGGATATCATCGTGCTTGATCTTGAGGCAAAGCCACGCGTCTTTCGGGCAGCACAGTCGCTCCTTGGACAGAGACAATCCTGTTATTCATAGCTTGTTGGTGTCGCCAGCTGGATATCAAGGGTCATCGGGGTTGCCATGGCCGTCGTATCAAAAGCGATTCAGCATTGGGGCAGCGTCCAGGGCACAGACCATCGACACGAACGACAATGCGGTAATCGCCTGCTTAGCCTTCTGGTCATCGGCGAGCGAAATCAATCGGATGGAATTCGACGACGCTTCGGTCGTGGCGTGCCGTCCGGTGTCCGACGAGGATAGCGGCCGGACCCCGGCGCATGACAGGACAATTATCGCGCCGCAATTGGCGGAAGGCGACAAATTCGGGAATGGCGTCTGACGCAGCGCGCGCTCCAGCCTCACGAGTTCAGCTCATGGAACGGAATTTGGATCCGCCGGAAACAAACGCAAGCGAACGCAGCGATGGCGAGCCGGACCGGCGTGCCGAAGCGCCCATCGTGGATCTTTTTAGCTTCACCGAGTGCGCAAACAAGACGCATTCGCTGAGAGCGTTGTTCGATCTTCTTGTAAACCGTGCCACCGAGGAAGGATTCAGTGAAGTTGCATACGGCGCCATCAACTTCGTCGAGCCGCTTCGGTTGGCTGAGTATCCGCCGCCGACTGTCGCTGTGAATTGGCCGCCAGCCTGGTGCGATCGATACTTCAAACGCAAGTACCACACCATCGATCCGGTGGTCCGGCGGACGCCGATGCATTCGCGTCCGTTTCTGTGGGACCAACTCGCTGATCATTATCAGCTTCAACCGGACGAGAGACGTGTACTGGATGAGCCAGGGAGGCTGGCCTGAAGCATGGCATGAGCGTGCCCCTATTTGGCCCGTTGGGCCAAGTATCTGTGGTGTCGTTTGCGTCTCCGTCCGACGATGCTGATCCTCAGGATCGCATCGGTCATCTCAACGCCCTGGCTTCGCTCTTTCACAGCGCCTGTGGCGAGATAGCTCGATCCACCAATGGCGGCTGTGGGAAAAAAATTGCATTATCGCAACGGGAGATCAGTTGCATGCGGTGGGTTGCAGAAGGGAAATCTTCCTGGGAAATCGGCATGATCCTAGGAATCAGCGTTAATACGGTCAATTTCCATATCAAGAATGCGATGCGAAAACTGGGTGCGACCACCCGGATCCAGGCGACAGCTATCGCCATTCGCCTCAATATTCTTTGAGATCCCATCCTCACTGCCAGGAAGTGCGATTGACGCCAAGCCCTGGCAAGGCTCATGTCATTCGAACATTGCTTCGTTGAGACAGGCGACGTGAAACTCACGTTGCGTGAGGTTCTGGAGTTCGACGACGCATGTAAAGCCGACTGGTTTGGTGCCCTCGGGTGTGCCTGCGGTTTGCTCTGCCAGCCAGTGATCTAAGCCTAGGCGAGCTCGAGCCGGTTGCGCTGGCTGGTTGCGAGGCGGTAGAGCATCTCGAGAAAGAACCCCGACCGTTAGTCGGGGTTCTCGATTTAACGCTTGCGCGCGTGGGGTTCGCTATTTTGCCAACGTCGGACCGAACCTGTAGTTGAGCCGCGCCGTGACAAGATCGATGTCCTGGTGAACGCGATCGAAGCCAATAGCCGTGGGGAAGCTTACGTTGCTGCCCTGCATGAACAAGTGATCATACTCAAGGCCAACCGACCAGTTCGGCGTCAGGCTGACTTCCGCACCAGCGCCGAGCGCGCCACCCCAGCGCACATCGTTATTCCTGCCAAGCTCGGTGCCATTGGCCACTGAGTTGACGTGATAGGTGTTGCTGGTCACCGCCGCACCGCCCTTGGCGTAAAGCAGCACGGCATTGAACGCGTAGCCGACGTGGCCCGTGAGCAATCCAAATGCATCTGTCTTGGTGCTAATGGTGTCCGCTGGGAAGGCACTGCTGACATTGGAGCCGCTGAAGTTGGCCCAGTTTCCCTGACCTTCGATGCCGTACACCGTTCTGAAGATCTGCCAGCGATAGCCGATCTGTCCGCCGACGGTGCCGCCGGTCGAATTATGGCAGCCCTCGGAAGTACCGCCGTTGAAATCCCAGCAATTGTGACTCGATCCCCAGCCGCCGTTGAGACCGATATAGTAGCCGCTCCAGTCGTTGATCGGGGCTACCACCGGAAATGGGGGGGCCTTGATGTTGACAGGCTGCCCGGCGAGGTCTGCGCCGAATGCGGGAGCTGCAGCGCCGAGTGCGATGCTTGCGATCAGAATCAGCAATCTCTTCATTCCAGTGTCATTCCTTTTGATGGCCCCCGGCGCCGTGCGTCTTAACAACATGATTGCGAATTGCTGTAACTGAGGCACAACATTCCTCCGCAAGAAATGGGTCGAAACGCACGGTGCGTCAGGTTTTGAGGCGCCTAACTTGCGACGCCTCGACGAAAATGCAGCAACATTCGTGGCGCCTTTACCTGAAGGCGATGCGATCGTGATGGCACTGCGCGGCGCAATGCTGCGAGCGCATTTGCTGAAGCACCGCCACAACCAGGTTCCTGGCGATACATCCGGCTGAGCGTCGTTCAGCGGGTTTCGTCATGAGCCGCACAGATGAAGGCGTCCCTATCGGGATGAGAGTTGAATTTATCCTGAGTCAGGAGTCGTGTGGCGACTTAAGATTGTGGTAACGTCGGAAATGATCCATCAGAGGCATTGATCGATCCAAATTCGGCCATCCTCAAGATCCGGAGCGGCATCGGGCGCGCTGTAACTGCTCTTGCTGCGCCAGGAAAGCCAATCGAGCTGGTGCGCCGCCAAGATCATTTGCCGCAGAATGTTCGTCACCGCGCTGGGTGAAGCCCGCATCGAAATTGCCGAGACGCGCGCCAAGCTACAAGATACGGTGCGCATTGTGTCAAGCCGGGACAGCGCGTGCTTGTCGCGCCTTCGTTGTCGGTGTGCTCCCGCTTCTATCCTACTGATGTGGGGACCACGAGAGCTGCACAAGCAGGGCTCCTTGATGCTGTCATCGACGTAGAAGATGAGCAGGGAAAACTCAGATCGACCACGACCTGCCCCTTCGGAGTTGACGATACGGTCTCGTTCCTGCCGATAACAAGGGTACCGGCCAGCTGGAGCGACGAACCTCTACTGTTTACTCGGCGACGCCAGCTCCGCTCGTAAATTGCGTATCGCTTCGTTTGCCAGATGCAGGGTATTCCGTTCGCCGGTCCTGATCGAGCACTCCAGTAATGCTCGCAAGCGGCGGTGAAGGAACGTCTTGAGATGATGCGCAAGAACTGGGTCCTTCTCGACAAAGCGCCACGCTTTTTCAAATGCGATGCTTTCGATAATCTCCGGTGTTTGCACCTGGCCGGATATGACCTGATCCATCTCAAAACTCCTCGACTCCTGGTACAAGGTAAAAGTTTCGTCCGGAGCGTGCCGACGAGCTGCGGCCTGTCTTGAGCGGCAAGAAGTCGGAGCCACAGCCAAAATGTGTGTCGATCCTACAGCGACCTTTATAGTGCCGCTTGTTGAAGTCCGGATGACCCAATGTCGAAGTGCCAGGGAAAGTCGGACGCTTCTGAATTGGCAACAAGATGCGAGGCACAAAGAGGCAAATGTCAACGCAGGGTCTCTTAGGCCCGGCACGAGCTATCGCGACAATTGCGTTGATCTGCCAGGAATCGTTCTGGCGACGAAATATCAGGTGGCCCGCAAATTTAGAACAATGCGGCCGCGATCAGGGAGCTAGCTTATGCTGCCAAGATCCGAATATCGGAAGGCGCGGTCAACTGTGCGGCGCCTCGCGCGAATATCGCGGATCGCGCGTCCCCCTATCTGCCCTGGAGCAAACTGCGAGCGTGTAACATGCCATGATCAAGCGTTTGAAGTGTAGTGCAGCGAAAATCGGATGAATGTCTCGCTCCTCGAGGCGAAATGATCAGCACGTGGAAGCAGCTCACTCACCTAGCGGTGAGCCACGGTCTCGAAGTGGCCTTATCCGTGGGCAGGAGAGCACCGCCACGGTCAGCCCAGCAATGAAGCTTTCACTGAGCGGCCGTCGATCGCCGAGGAGCGAAGCGGCCTCAGCCCGCCGCACGTGCCAGAATCAATCTGGCAATCCGCGTCTGGTTGGCCGGAGTGCGCAGTGCAGGCGGTAAGGCGGCCACTGCCTGATCTAGAAGGCGCCCCAAGATTTGAAGCTCTTCTGGATCGTAAACGCCATGGTCCCGTCTCATTCGCGCTGCTCGCCCGTCGCCAGGAAGGCCACCGGTGCTCGTATCGCCGAGCTGGCCGAGCGCCAGTTCCGCTGATATCATTTCGTTCGTGAGTGCGTTGAGCAGCTGGATTGCCTCGAGCTCGTTGCTTCCTTCGCGTACGAGAGTGGCCACGATATCGAGTTGCAGGTCGATGCGATCCTCAAGGTCCTGCATACGTGAATTCGAAGGGTCAAGTTCCACAGTGTTGCTCCAGATTAATTAGACGAAATTGGCATGTAGTTTTGTGTGCGTTCCGATTTGCGAGGCAGCCGATGCGGTGAGCGACAAAAGTTCCGCTGCACAAGACAACTCGCGCATGTGCAACCAAAGAAAGGGACGGGCTGGCCTCGCAGAAAGACCTGAAGAAGGTATGGTCGCTATAGAGCGCTGTGCGCTGCCTGATAGAACGCCCGTCTTTGATTGAGCTATCGAGCCGGCGTACTCCACGCTGGCCGACCTCGCAGGAGCGCCGTTGGCATAGGCGGAACACACCAAACAGCGTGGAGTGGATGGGCGGCATGAGAGCCCCGCGAGCAAAGGGCGTAAGTGGGCGGCTAGTGTTGTCGCATGGCCTTTCGCGTCGCCGAAATCGAAGTCAGTATGCGCCGCTGATACCAGCGCGTCCTTTTTGTGTTTGAGAAGGTCAGATGGCTGACGTTGCATTGCTTGAGAATCGCAACATCGCGAAAGTAACGGGGCTGTCCGCCTGGTCAGGCCGACAAGCCTTGCCGAGGCTGACGCAAGAGCCGGTGCGACTGCCTGGCTTCTATGCGACGCACGCATGCAACCCGACCAATGCGCGTGAGAAGCACCTAATTTTCGGCGACGCCTTCAGGATGACGAAATTGCTGTCGGCTACTTCGAATGAGGGCAATACGGTTCGGCGAGCCATCCGGCTGAAGCTGGACCGCTGGTGGCGCGGTTTCAAAGGTCGAGGGATATCGTTGGTGATGTGGGCGCGAAAGGCTTGAGCCGGCCTGCGACTTGGCAGAAAGCAAAGGGGGTCCATGGTCACACGAGCTTCGTCAAAGATGCTTTCCGGAAATCGGTGAGCGACTATGGTGCATTTGGCTGAAATCCGTAAAATCGAAAGTTTTGATGGGATGCATCCAGTCCGCGGATAGCGCGCGCGACTATCCTTGACCTGCTCTGGACGACGCATAAGACAAGCTCGCATACGGGTTGAGCCACTTTGTGATGCCAACGCTATTCAACGTCTCATGTCGCTGCCGACGACATCGGCTGCGCGGCCGGCAACGTGATGCTTGAGGTCGCGCCTATATCCTTATGAGTTTGGGATCTCCCGTCGAGCAAGAAAGAACGCCTTGATCGTACGTCAATGGGCACGTACGGCATGCCAAGAAGGGGCCGGGCGTCCCACAGTAGCGAAGTTGAATAGACATTGTCAGCCAAAGCTATCGATGACTTCGGCTCTGATCGCGCTCGCGGTGTATAGTGAAGTGTCGAGCGGAAGGCTCCCGAATGCAAGCTGGCAGAGTAGGTAGTTGGTACCTGCCTCTTCCATCTGGTTAAGAAGCTGCTGTCGGGCGGAAGCTGGCGTCCCGACGACGCACAATTGGCTCTCCAGCGCTGCATCGAACGACAGCGGCAGAGCCGGCGGCGTCGGAGTGGCGTTTAGCTCGTAAAGGAACTTAAAGCTATCCAGCCATTGTCCATAAGCGGCTTCGGCAGCCGCATGAGCTTCTCCGTCAGATGTCGCAATCACGATCATACGAGCCAACCCCAGGAACGGCTCTCGATCGTCCGCGGCTGTGCAGCGCGCCCGACGGCAACGAAAAGCATCCGTAATGCTTCGGACAGCAGAGGCGGGGCCGACACACGCCAGATTTGCACCATTTGCCGCGGCCCATTCCGCTGATTCGGGCCGATTGCTGGCGATCCAGGTCGGTGGAGAAGGTCGCTGATGAGGCCTCAAAGTTAAGGGTACACTGTTCAGCTCAAAATGGCTTCCTTGGTAGGATAACGTATCGCCCTTCAGCGCAACATTTAAGATTTCGCTGGCTTCCATATAGCGGCTTGGCGCCGCGCCTGCGCTGATGCCGAAATAGCCCCATTCGATCGGCTGGGAGCCGCGACCGATACCGAGTTCGAGCCTGCCGCCGCTCAATTGATCAAGCATGCAGATCTCTTCGAACACGCGCAACGGATGATAGAGGTTGAGCAGCAGAACAAGCGGACCAAAGCGGAGCCTGCGGGTGCGCTGCGCAAGACTTGCTAGAAACAGGTTCGGCGAGGGCCCTCTGCCATGAGGGGTGCAGTGGTGCTCCGCTAGGTGATAAGCGTAAAAGCCCAGAGAATCACACGCCTCCGCCAGCTTGAGACGATCTTCATACTGTCGCGCAATATCGCGACCGTCGTCGTCCAAGTGGTCAAAGATTGCGCATTTCAGTCTTGAGGGAAGGCCGCTTTTCACTCGATCATCTCCGATTTTGGAATGGGAGTCCTGGTTGCTTTGTGCCTTCGGCCTCAAGGACGTGGAACGCATCACTTGGCCGATCTGGCTATTCTGCGGGAGCTAACGCTCTGGGCTTGCGCCATGCAGCGTGGGCGTGAGAACCTGCATATTCGTCGCGACTACTTTGATAGGAGTTCGCGAAGTGCATCCACGCCAAGCATGTGCTCGACCAGAAGCTTCTTTAGGTTCGCGTTTTCCTCTTCCAGCGCGTTCAACAGCTTGGCGGCCGAAACGTCCATGCCGCCGAACTTGGCCTTCCAATCGTAGATTGTCGCTTCAGAGATCTCGTGTCTGTGAGCTAGATCAGCCGGTTTCGCACCAGCCCCATGCTCGTTCAGTATCGCGATAATTTGCTCTTCTGTGAATCTCGGTCGTTCCATTTGTCCGTTCCGTCTTGCACAGCACTTGCACTCGAAGTGCAGACAATATGCAATGTGACATCATCTGGCGCCCTTACGAGCTTGGCTCAAAACACGCACTAAATATTCCGAATATCCGCGATGTCAGATGGCGCGTTCCATCCTTCATGCCAAATGGATCGGCGGCTGTGCCCGAAAGTAGGACAACGTCCAGGGATGCGCATTCCGATAGGAGAGCTGATCGAAGTCATGTCGATAATATTCTCAATGTTGTAACTCTGCCCGATTGTCGTGGCGTCACGCCTGTTGCCGCCTGCTGGAAGCAATGTGAGCTTGTTATCGACAATTCGCTTCACAACGAGCGGTGTCGCATCAAGCTGGCCAGTGGTGGGATCGAGTTCGCACAGACTTTAAGTCTGACATAAGTCGCTTGGGAGCGGTCGAGGCGCTGGCAGAATTGACGAGGAACGCGCTGGCGAAACAGCGATTGGATAGCAATCGCGTTTCGCGCAATGTGGGGTAGCCGGAAGTTGCGAAGTACAGTTGCATTTGTCAGCATGCGCGGTCGACGGAGAGATTGCCGTGGCGGTTTGGTTGTCATGGCTGTTGTCGCATGAGCGGAACGGCCGGAACTGCGCAGCATTCCCGATCAGACTGTTGCGGATGTCTGCAGTGAAGCGTCGCAAGAACTGGCCTTAATCGGAATGCTATTTGTCTACCATCGGACGTAGCTCCTCCTGTACGTCGACGTCTGGTAATTCCGCGAGCGCTGCAGCGAAGGCGATAAGCGCTCCGAAAGCCGCGAGCACAAGAGAGCTCGCGAGTATAACGGCAGCAAGGTCCTGATGTCGTTTCATCATCTGTGTCGTGGCTGTGTTGGCGGAGAACGGCTGTGGATCGCGTCGATCAGTTCTGGTCGAGCACTTCAACACGCCCGTCGAGCCAGCGGTAAACCACAAAGCCTGGGCCTGCATTGTCTCCCTTGGTATTGAACCTGACCGGACCAACGGCTGTTTCGATCGGCCGTGAACGGAGTTCGGTTGCGACCCGCGCAGCATTGAGGGAACCGGCCCGCTTCACCGCCTCCGCCCACGCCTGAACTGCGGCATAGGCGTAAAGTGTGTAGCCTTCGGACGACAGCCCGGAAGCCTTGAGTGAGGCCACGGCGTCAGCCGCATTGGCATTTGTTGCTATGTCGGGCATGAAGGTAAATAGCGTACCGTTTCCCGCGCTGCTGGTGATGCCCCAGAATTCGGAGGTCATCAACGGGTCGTTGGCCATGACGGTAAGACCGGCCTCTGCTTCTGATGCCTGACGGATGATCAGCCCAATCTCGGTGTGATAACCGCCGATATAGGCGAGGCGTACCCCGTCCCTCTTCAATCTAGAGATCAGCGCCGTATAATCCTTTTCCCCGGCTATATAGCTCTGCCGAATGACGGGTTCGCCGAATCCCTGAAGCTGTGCCTCAACCGCGTCGGCGATACCTTTGCCGGCGGTGCTCTTGTCGTCGAGCACTGCGATCTTGACGCTGTGGTAATGTCGGTGAATGTATTCAGCCGCAACGGTGCTCTGCTGGTCGTCGCGGCCGCAGATCCGAAACACGGTCTGGATGTTGCGTTCCGTTAGCTGAGGATTTGTCGAACCAGGTGATAATTGGATGATACCTGCTTCGGCATAGACGTCGGAGGCTGGGATGGACGAAGACGAGCAAAAATGGCCGACGACCAGACGCACCTGAGCCATTGCGAGCTTATTTGCAACGGCGACCGCTTGCTTCGGGTCGCAGGCGTCATCAGCGACACTCAGTATCACCTTGGTGTTGGGAAGCTGGCCCGAAGCGTTCAACGCCTCGACAGCCGCGGCGGCGCCGTTGCGCATCTGCGCGCCGAACGCCGCGCTGCTTCCGCTCATTGGGCCGGCCACGGCAATATGAACGTCCGAAGCCCGCGCAGTCGAGGCGAGGGCACAGAAAAGGAAGGCTGCACCTGCAGCTGGAGTGTAAAACCTATTCAACACTGCAGATCTCCTAGTGCTCAGCTCGATCTAAAGTCCAACTGTCTGCGGCCAGCACGGGCCCGCGCTTAAGGATCGCCAAGCGAAGCATGTGTCAGCTCGGGCAACGACCATGGCGGAGCCTACAATTTGACGTTACGTACGATTCAAGTCTTTCTTGAACGGGAGCTTCGCTCAATGCATCAGAGAAAGCGGCGGATCGCCGAGACCCTCGCAGAAAATCTGACCGGTGATTGGTAAAGCTGCCGCCGGGCATCAAAGCCGGCGGATCACGCTGAACCGCCATGACGATCGAGCTGGCCAAGCGGGCTGGTCAAGCCGTCCGAAGCCGCCTTAGTGATCTCAGTATGGCTGATCCTCTAGGCCGGAGAGGGCAAGATCGAGATATTGCATGAGGCAGGGATCCCAACCAGCCAAACTGCGTGGGGCGCTTAGGCGTGCGAGGACCTTCAGGATCGTCGAAACCCGGGAATCCGCTCCAGCGATTTCGCCGATCAGCAGGCGCGCGGCAATCGCGACGGCTTTCGCGCGCTCGCCGCAAGGGTGTTCGCCGCGATCCATACAATCGCGGAGGTCGTCCCGGATGCGTCGCCATCGCTCCTCGCGTTCTGCAGCCAATTTGCATGTGCATCGGGATGTTTGACTACGCGTCTCAATCCGCGACATGGCGTCCAAGGTGGCAGGCAGCTCATCTACGCTGACCTGAACGTCACTGTCGGTCGTCATGTTGCGCAATCGATCTCGCAACAGCGTTGCTCGAGCAACTTGAAGCTCTATTCGCTCCAAATGCTTGCGCAATAGGTCGGTCAGCGAAGTCGTGCGCTCCATAGCTTTACGGATCTCGTAAAGGGAGAAGCCAAGCTCACGTAGCGCCCGGATCTGATGGACCCGCTGGATGCTCTCGCGGTCGTACATCCGATGGCCGCCGTCCGTGCGCTCTGAAGCGGCTAACAGGCCGGTGTGTTCATAATGATGCAGCGTGCGTACCGTCACTCCGGTCGCTTCCGCAAGTTCGCCAATGCGCCATCGACGCCGTCTTGGTGTAGCTTTGCTCATGTTGTTCAATTTCAAAGCCTACAACCTGACGTCACGTTGGATTCAAGTCATTTCAAAGCTCTAGCTGGATCGTCTTCCATTCCAGCGCAGGAGTGGTGACTATCCTTAGAACGGCGCGCGATCAACCCTGAGGGGAAATGGTGATCAACAGGTTCGTTAAGCATGCCAGCTGAGCGTCGCTGGCCGCTGTACGCTCCAGGATGAGTTTGGCGATCGCCGTCCGATTTTCCGAAGTTCGCATTGATGGCGGCAGCGCGGAGACTGCCCTGTCAAAAAGACTTCCTAAGACAGAAAGCTCTTCGGGATCGAATACTCCACTGTATTGCTCCAACGTACGGCTCCTTGTTCGTCATTGCGTCGGCATAGCGCACCTCGTCAAGACGTTTGGCCGCGGTACGGCCAAAAGAAGTCAGACCGGGGGCGCAGAGAGACGAAGAAGCGATGCGCACTCGGGTGATGCGACAGAGCAACACGCGCGTGCGATGCCTTGCTTGGACGGAGCGAGTCCAACATTCATATGCACAATCAATCAGCACCGCGTTCGTTGTGGTGCTGGATCTCCGACAAGTCCGGATCGTCCGCTCATCGCGAGCGCCACGACCGATTCGCCGCCTTGATGTGATTAGCCGCCGAGCCGATTCGGCCCTCTCGAGATCGACGCGGCCGCAAGCCGGGCTTGCAATGCCAGCGTAGCTTTGGCGCGAGCACGTAGCGACCTCTCTGCCTCTCAAAGCTGGGCCAATGCTCGAGCGACCGCTTTACGTCGAGCCCTCGCCGGTGCGAGAAGGACGGCCTTGGGCTTGTGACGGTCGCCAACTATGAGGGGCTTTGACGAGAGACAATCAGTTCGAGCGAGACGAGCCGAAATTGCACGTTGGGACACGGTCCGGGCGGCGGGTTCGCTGACCTCTGCTAAAGTCCTTACGCTAACGGCGAGACCGATCGTGCGAAGGGGCCGGCATCATCCGCTTGTTCCGAAGCGCTAATGCTGAATGCCTCTTCACGCGCAGTTGCTATGCGAGCTGCCTCCTGCAGCAATATCTCTCTCAGCCAGATGCTCTCTGGATTGCTGTTATTAAGGACTGGCCATTGGACTGCCTCAGTGAAGGTGGGGAATGGCTGGGGAAGCGTGGCAATCTGAAGCGGCGCGGTTTTTTGAAAATGCTTTGCGAGCCTAAAGGGTATGGTCCCTATGCGGCCTGTGCCCACTAGCAGGGGTGGAATCATGCTGAAGCTCTGCACAAGAATATCGATGCGCCGATTGAGGCCGAGATCGAGTAACAAGGAATCCTCGACGAAGGTCTTGCGTGCGCCTCCGAGCTTGACCGCAACGTGGCCCATCGACATATACCGATCAAATGTCAACCGCCTCAGTAAGTGACTATTCGTGTGGCAGCCTACACAAGCGAAACTCTCCTCGAACAAGGCCGCTCTGGGGTGTGTACCGGACATGAATAGTTCCGGCAGGATGACAAAATCGACCTCGCCGCGCCGAAGTAGCTCATCGTGTTCATCGTTGAGCGTCACCAGCTCGAACCTGACATTGGGTGCTTCTCGCGCGACGCGCTCCACGACATGGCGGAAGAATACGACGGTTATGAAATCTGACAGGCAGATCCTGAACCGCCGGTCCGATCGGGCAGGATCGAAGGCCTCACGTGCGATAATCGAGTGCTGAATGTGCATCAACGCCTCACGAACCGGAGCGGCGAGTCCCTCCGCGCGTGCGGTCAGGACAAGTTCTCGTCCTCTCATTACAAACAACTCGTCACCAAAATAGGAGCGCAGTCGGGCGACAGCTGCACTCATGGCGGGCTGGCTAAGGCTGATCTTACGTGCCGCTGCAGTCAGGCTGCGCTCAGTCATTAGAGCATCGAGCGCGACGAGAAGATTAAGATCCAGTCCTTTGAAGCGCATATCTTCTTGTCCGGCGCAAACGTGCTTGCGGTGTTAAACGACCGGCCGCGGCCACGTCTGAGGCGGTCTCACCGGCTGGTCCGAATCGGTTTCGTCCGACCTTGCTCTCGCGAGAGGAAGGTCGCGGAATCACCGCAACAGTGGACGGTTCGGCCGTTGGCGGACATCAGAGGCTGGAAGCCGTTACCAGCCCGTAATAGGCTCGCCGCTCCCGCGCGCCTCGTAACAAGACCCGGTCTTAACTATTGGCACCAGTCCAAGTTGTTCCGCCAAAGCCGTGAGTTCGGCTGTGCGCCCGGTCGACCGCCGCTTAAGGCAGCGCGAGCCAAGGCGCGCAGCCTACAACCTCACGCAGCGTGGGATTCAAGCGAATAATTGAACGTGCCTGACATTTGCACACCAATGCGGATTATGTCCCGCAGCAACGTTGGGTGTCCGTCGACCTCGGCGGAGAATTATGGCGTGCCGCAATACTCGAGACACGGCCGGAATGGCCTTATGCTGAACTTAGCATCGCCTACGAGTAGATGTCTCGAGATGGCCCGATGCGATGTTGGACGCCTCTTCCAACAATATTCGCCTCATCCAAACACTCGCCGGGTCGGTATTGTGGAACGCAGGCCATTGCAATGCTTCAGTGAATGTGGGCAGAGGCAAGGGTGGTGCGACAATCCGCACGGGCATCCGCTTTTCGAAGTGCCTAGCGAGTCGCAAAGGCATCGTGCCGATACGGCGGGTGTCCAATATTATGGGTGGGATAAGGCTAAAGCCTTGCACCACCACCTCGATCCGTCTCTTTAGGCCGTGTTCAAGCAAAAACCATTCTTCCAGATTGGGCCTCAGCGCCCGTCCGAATTTGGCCGTAACGTGACCCATCGAAAGGTATTTTTCGAATGTCAGTTGTCGTGACAGTTGCTTGTTCGTGCGGCATCCCACGCATACGAGAGTCTCGTCGAACAGCGTCGCCTTGGGATGAGAGCTCGACATAAACAACTCCGGCAGAATGAGAAAGTCGACCTCACCCCGGCGGAGCAACTCGTCGGGCTCATCCGAAAAGGGCAGCAATTCAAAGCGCACAGCCGGGGCTTCCTGTGCGATACGGTCCATAATTCGTCGAAAAAAAACGATTGTCATGAAATCGGAGAGAATGACCCTGAAGCGACGGCTGGACTGAGCAGGGTCGAACGAATCTCGCGAAATAATCGAAATTTGAATGTGCAAGAGGGCCTCGCGAACGGGACCCGCGAGCTCTTCCGCGCCCGGTGTCGGGACGAGCTCTCGACCGCGCATCGTGAAAAGTTCATCGCTGAAGTAGGTGCGCAGCCGCGCGATTGCCGCGCTCATAGCGGGTTGGCTCAGGTTAATTTTACGCGCCGCGGCGGTGAGGTTGCGCTCGGTCATCAGAGCATCGAGCGCAACGAGCAGGTTTAGATCGAGTCCTTTGAATCGCATCTTTTGAGTCTATCCATCGTGTGGATGCTTTCTATCGAAACAATCGATTTTACCAAACTGCGGGATGTTGGATAGCAAACATCAGTTTGGAAAATGGTCGGAACACCAGAATGGCTGTCGGTCGTGCGTGGACTCTGGACAAACCTTGAACGCAAGCGGCTGCTGTCGGATCCTTGGGTGGTCATTCAAGGCGAAGGCGTACGAGTGGCGTCGGTCTTGGCCGGCACAATTTGCGTATCCGTTGCAACGCGAAGCGTTCGGTAAACCTTCGTATGTGTATTCCAACCCTTTCCATATCGGCGGTTTACCCGCGTACACTTGAGGGCCGGATCAGCATCGCCCTAGTGTCGCGATACAGCGGCAGGCGCAAATCGCGGATGCCAAATAGATCTGGCGACAGTCTATCGGCTCGACTGTCAATCGCATTCGGGGCGTGTCGAAGATGCATGAGAATCAAGTTGATCTGGTGTCACTGCGACGCTCCGTCAACGAGGTGGTCCACATCGATGATCAGCTCACTAGCGGCAAAGCGCCGATAGCCGCAATAGATGAGGCAGAAGGGCTTCATACTGCAGATAACACCTGCACGATTAAATGGCCCCGTCCGTACGCCTTCGGCACAGCATTCGGTCGGAATGACAAGCCTCAATGGAGCGATCATCTGATCGCACACAAAGGTGACACCCCAAGCAATCTGCTCCGGCACCGGGCGCGCAAAGAAGAACCGGCATCCAACAAAACGCGACGGCGCATTTCTCGATCGATCTGCGTCCGGTGAGTGAGTTTGTGTGACAGACCCCCCTCTAGAGATTACTCGCGTAGGTAAGCCTGCCATGAACATTGTCGCATCTCGGGCCACGCAATCTCCTTCCGCGCGTACTCAAGTTCATTGGAGCATTCGCTGGGAAAACGAGCTGCGGCTAACCGAGCATGCCGAGCTCGCCGAATTTTTTCGCAAAAGTTACGGGCCGACCGGTGCTTTCAATGCGCAGCCATTTGAAGGCAACAGAAGTTGGGCCGGCGCTAGGCCTGAGGTCCGCGTGATTGGTCGCGACGCCCATGGCGTAGCTGCTCACGTCGGACTACTGCGCCGCTTCATCAAGATCGGTGAGGTCGATCTACTCGTGGGAGAACTTGGGCTGTATGCCGTGCGGCCGGATCTCGAGGGACTGGGAATCAGCCACGCGATGCGGGTGATGTATCCCAAACTGCACGAACTTGGAGTCCCGTTTGGCTTCGGGACGGTCCGGCCCGCGCTTGAGAAGCATCTTACTCGACTGGTGCAGAGACAGGGCCTCGCGACCCTCATGTCGGGCCTTCGCGTCCGCTCCACGCATCCGGATGTCTATCCCAATTTGTCGCCGATCCGCATCGAAGAGGTGATCGTGGTGGTGTTCCCGGTTCAAAGCGCGATCAGCGAGTGGCCCGCTGGCGCAATGATCGATCGGAACGGGCCCGAGCTGTGAAGGAGCTTATCCCCGTGTCTACCGTTCCTTGCGACTACGCTGATGTGAGCGGAAGCTTCCCCGTCTATTTGACCTTCGACGACGGGCCAAATCCATTCTGCACGCCAGAGGTTCTCGATGTGTTGACGCAACATCGGGTGCCAGCGACGTTCTTTGTGATCGGTACCTACGCAGCCGAGCAGCCCGAACTCATTCGGCGGATGATCGCGCAAGGCCACGAGGTGGCGAACCACACGATGACGCATCCGGATCTGTCCAGATGCGGGCCGGTTCAGGTGCGCGGTGAGGTGCTAATGGCCAGCGAGGCGATTCGTTCGGCGTGTCGGCAGGCCGCGCCCAGGCACATGCGGGCCCCCTACGGTAAATGGACCGAAGAGGTGCTCGCTACATCGGCGCAGGCTGGCCTTACGGCTGTGCACTGGTCGGTCGATCCGAGAGATTGGTCCCAGCCCGGGGTGGACAGAATTGTGACTTCGGTACTCGGAGCCGTTCGACCGGGTTCGATTGTTCTCCTGCACGACGGATATCCTCCTGATGAGGACGCGACGTGCGCTGACGCAACTCGGCGAGATCAGACGGTTAGAGCGCTCTCTTACCTGGTTCCAGCACTACAACGCCGCGGCTTCGTGATCCGCCCGCTCCCTCAGCTTCACTGAACAACAACTGGCACCCTATGGACCTGCTCGCTACAACCAGCGCCGTCGCGGTTTCGTCTTACGCGCTGCTCTCGACCATCTACAAAAGCGCGCAAGCGCTGTACGCGCAGCGGGAGAATACCCCATCGTCGACGATTTAGGACAATCTGCGCTGGCTCTGCCAAGTGTGGATATTATCGTGCCTTGCTTCAACGAGAAGCCGGGCACGCTCGCCCAGTGTTTGGATTCGCTCGCCAGGCAAGACTACGAAGGAGAGCTGCGGGTCTATGTGGTCGACGATGGCTCGGCAAATCGCGACGTTGTGGGGCCTGTACATAAGATCTATGCCAACGATGCGCGCTTCAGCATCATCTTGCTTGCCAGGAATGTTGGCAAGCGCAAAGCGCAGATCGCCGCAATACGCGGCTCGTCCGGTGACTTGGTGCTTAACGTGGATTCGGACACGATACTGGCCGCTGACGTGGTCACCAAGCTTGCGGCGAAGATGCGGGACCCCGACATTGGTGCCGCAATGGGCCAGTTGGTAGCGAGCAATCGCAACGATACATGGCTGACCAGTCTGATCGACATGGAATACTGGTTGGCGTGCAACGAAGAGCGCGCGGCGCAAGCTCGCTTCGGTGCGGTCATGTGCTGCTGCGGTCCATGTGCGATGTATCGTCGCTCTGCGCTTGCCCTGCTGCTTGATCAGTACGAAACGCAATTCTTTCGCGGCAAGCCGAGTGATTTTGGCGAAGATCGCCATCTGACGATTCTCATGCTCAAGGCGGGATTTCGAACCGAGTATGTTCCGGACGCGATTGCGGCAACAGTTGTCCCTGACACTCTCGGGCCATACCTTCGTCAGCAGCTGCGCTGGGCGCGCAGCACCTTTCGCGATACGTTTCTCGCATTGCGTCTGCTGCCGGAACTCGATGGCTACCTCACATTGGACGTTGTCGGGCAGAATCTTGGCCCACTGCTACTCGCTCTTTCAGCACTGGCTGCGCTTGCCGAGCTCGCAGTCGGCGGGTCTGTACCTTGGTGGACGGGCCTGACCATCGCGGTGATGACGATGGTTCGGTGCAGTGTAGCTGCACTGCGGGCGGGGGAATTGCGGTTTCTCGGCTTCTCGCTCCACACACCGATCAACATCTTTCTTTTACTGCCGCTCAAAGCGTATGCCCTTTGTACATTGAGCAACAGCGATTGGCTGTCGCGCACGATCGTCAGCGAGCCGACTGAAGGAGATGAGCGGGCGGTTCTGCAGGCGCCGAACAGTGCAGCAGGTCCTGTGGCTACAGGGCTGGCTTCTGGCACAATTCCGAAGCCGGTGGTTCCTCACCGTCCATCGCGCTTGGCGGCGCCGGAGAGTATTTGCGGTCGGAAACAATCGAGCGGGTATAAGTAGGTCGATCGGGCATGACTGTGTACAAGAACCATCAATTACTGGAACGCGAGCTCGCTGGGGATGATCCATGGCATCTCGACAGCAGTGCGTTCGAGCAGGAACGGTACGCGCAAATACTCCGGATGTCGTCTTGCAATGGGGGTGTCGAGCATGCCCTCGAGGTCGGATGCGCAGCCGGGGCATTCACGGAAATGCTTGCACCGCGTTGCCAACGCCTAACGGTGGTCGATGTCATGCCGCAGGCGATCGAACGGGCGCGCCTGCGGACCGGGCATCGGTCACATATAAATTGGATAACGTGCAATATTCAGCAGTTTTCGACCACAGAGAAGTTCGATCTGATCGTCGTCGCCGAGGTTCTCTACTATCTCAATGACGTTTCCGAGATGCACGCGGCGGTCCGCAACCTGGTGAGCATGCTTGCCCCAGACGGCGCTCTGGTGTTCGGGTCCGCGCGTGATGCCACTTGTCGACACTGGGGTCATGCCGCTGGTGCCGAGACGGTGATCTCTCTCTTCAAGGAGAGCTTGTTGGAGGTGGAGCGTCTGCACTGCCAAACCACGTCGGTCAACGAAGACTGCTTGCTCGTCCTGTTCCGGAAGTCGGGGCAGTCGTTAAAACACTCGATTGTCTGTCATTAGATCAGGGGGTCCTATGCGCATCTGCGGCATCAAATTAACACATGACGGCGCAATTGCTCTCGTCGAGGACGGGCGGCTCGTCTTTTGCACCGAGCAGGAAAAGCGCGGTAACAACGCACGCTATCAATCCATCGACAACCTCGATGATGTCGTGCGTGTGTTGGCGGAGCATGGTCTTGATCCGCGAGACATTGATCAGTTCGTCATCGATGGCTGGGACGGAGAGATCGAGTCGCGGTTCCAGGTCCTTAGTGGGGCGGTGCCGATCACGCTGAAAGGGGGGCCATATGTCGAGCGTCATGCTGAGGGCCTTCTTGATTCCGTCGAAGGCTTTGGCCTGATCCTCGGCGACAAGGTTTTTCCTTATAAAAGTTACTCGCACGTCACGGGCCACGTTGCGTCAGCCTATAGCACCAGCCCCTTTGCCAGTACCGGAAAACCGGCGTTCTGTCTGGTATGGGACGGCTCCATTTTTCCCCGCCTTTACTATGTCGAACCTCGCGGCGCGCGGCTCGTGGGATCCCTGTTTCCCATGATTGGTCAGGCCTATGCTGCCGCCGGCCTTCACTTCGGGCCTTACAGGCAGCCGAGCCGCACCAGTTGGGATTTGGGCATCGCCGGCAAGCTGATGGCGTACATCGCTCTTGGCTCTGTCGACGAAGGCATTGTCGCAGTGTTTCAAGAACTCTACGAGAAGCGCTTTGCCGCGGACACGGAGCAGACTCGTCGCTACCGCGCAGACATCCACAATCCGGAGGCCTTACTTTCGGCCACGCACGGGTTTTTCGAGGCAAGCGCATTGCGCCTTACGGGCAAACGAGCGGAGGACATCCTTGCCTCGTTCCATATGTTCCTGGAACGTCTTCTGGTTCGGGAAATCGCGATGGTTATGTTGCAGCACTCCTCTCTTCCGGGCGCGCGAAATCTATGTGTGGCAGGAGGGTGCGGTCTCAACATCAAGTGGAATAGTGCGCTTCGCGCGACGGGCCTGTTCGATGAGGTGTGGGTACCGCCTTTCCCGAATGACAGCGGCTCGGCAATAGGTGCTGCTTGCGCGGCGATGGCGGCGCGAAATGGGTTTGGACCGTTGGAATGGTCTGTTTACAGCGGTCCGGCTCTGCAGGCCACCGAGGGGGTGTCGGAATGGGAGGCCGAGCCGTGCAGTCTGCGTGAGCTTGCCGCCATTCTCGCCGACAACAAGCCGGTAGTGTTCCTGTCCGGGCGCGCCGAGCTGGGACCGCGAGCGTTGGGCGGCAGAAGTATTCTGGCGGCTCCGACGTCACTGGCTATGAAGGATCATCTCAACGACATCAAGTGTCGTGAGCACTTCCGACCGGTGGCGCCGATCTGCTTGGAGGATCGCGCGCCAGACATATTCGACCCAGGTATGCCGGACCCCTACATGCTGTTCGATCATCAGACCAGGGCGGAATGGTGCGACAAGATTCCCGCTGTCATCCATCTGGACGGTTCGGCACGACTGCAGACAATCTCCCGCAGCTCTCCACACAAAGTCGCTGAGCTTCTCGTCGAATTCGAGCGCCTTACGGGGCTCCCGTTGCTCTGCAACACGAGCGCGAACTTGAACGGGCGTGGATTCTTTCCGGATGCCGCGGCGGCCTGTCAATGGGGGCGCGTTGAGCATGTGTGGTGTGACGGCCAGCTTTGGACTAAGCCGGTCATGAGGAAGCAACCGCCGGCCAAACATCTCCAATCGGCCTAAGATGAGCATGTCCACGGTAGCAATCGACCTTGCCGGCGTCAGAAAGTCATTTGGCGGCAGAACTATCGTCGATGAACTGTCGTTCTCGGTTGCCCGGGGAGAGTGTTTTGGTCTGCTCGGGCCAAATGGAGCCGGCAAGAGCACGATCGCCCGTATGCTCCTTGGCATGATCTCGCCGGACGCAGGCAAGATCATGGTACTCAATGAACCTGTACCGGCGCGCGCTCGTGTCGCACGCATGCGGATCGGTGTCGTACCGCAGTTCGACAACCTTGAGCTTGAGTTTACCGTACGCGAGAATCTGCTGGTGTTTGGTCGCTATTTTGGCATGAGCGCCCGCAAGATCGAGGCCGTCCTACCGTCGCTGCTCGAGTTCGCGCGGCTCGAAACCAAGGCGGACGCACGGGTCTCAGAACTGTCGGGTGGCATGAAGCGGCGACTGACCTTGGCACGCGCGCTAATAAATGACCCGCATCTGCTCGTGATGGACGAGCCGACGACCGGTTTGGATCCGCACGCCCGCCACCTGATCTGGGAGCGTCTGCGAGTTCTACTGGCGCGGGGCAAGACGATTCTCTTGACCACTCACTTTATGGAAGAGGCCGAACGCCTGTGCGATCGGCTGTGTGTCCTCGAGGGTGGACGCAAGATCGCCGAAGGCAAGCCAGATGTGCTAATCGACGAGCATATTGGCTGCAACGTGGTCGAAATCTATGGAGGTGATCCACATCAGCTCCGCGAGCTGATCAGGCCCCATGCGCGGCACATCGAAGTGAGTGGAGAGACGCTCTTCTGTTATGCGCCATATCCGGAGCAGGTCCGCGTGCAACTGCGGGGGCAAGCGGGACTTCGTGTTCTGCAGCGACCTCCAAATCTCGAAGACGTGTTTTTGCGGTTGACCGGGCGCGAGATGGAGAAGTGAGTGATGGGTGAAAGTTATGCGGCGGTGATGCCCACTAACGCGTACAACTGGATCGCGGTATGGCGTCGTAACTTCCTAGCATGGAAGAAAGTGGCGCTTGCATCGATTCTCGGCAACCTCGCGGATCCCTTGACCAATCTGTTTGGCCTCGGCTTTGGCCTTGGGCTGATCGTGGGGCGCGTTGAGGGGACGTCGTACATCGCGTTCCTGGCGGCAGGCATGGTCGCGACCAGTGCCATGACGTCCGCGACCTTTGAAACCATGTATGCAGCCTTTGCACGCATGGACGCCAAGCGTACCTGGGAAGCAATCCTCTCCACTGAGCTCACGCTTGGCGATATCGTTTTGGGTGAACTGGTGTGGGCGGCCAGTAAGTCCGTTCTGGCCGGAACAGCGATCGGGATCGTCGCGGTCACGCTAGGTTATGCATCATGGCTATCCATTCTATATGCGATGCCAACAATCGCCCTTACTGGCCTTGTCTTCGCCAGCCTGGCCATGGTCGTCATATCTCTTGCGCCAAGTTACGATTACTTCGTGTTTTACCAAACACTTGTTCTTAGTCCTATGGTGTTCTTGTGTGGCGTGGTCTTTCCGACGAGCCAACTGCCCGGCTCATTTCAGCATTTCGTCGGCTTGTTACCTCTCGCACATTCGGTCGACCTTATTCGCCCAGCGATGCTTGAACGCGGTGTCGACGGTGCTGTCCTGCATGTCGCTGCGCTTTGCGTTTACACGGTCTTTTCCTTTTTTGCGTCGATAGCAGTATTTCGGCGCCGTCTGCTGCGTTGACGTGAGTTCAGCGAGAATGGAGAAAGTCACAGTCAGATGCGTCGTGCGGTAGCTCGGAATGACTTGGTCTATCGCAGCGGTCGCTACAATGGATTTGAGAGGCCGCGATCGAGCAAGGTCTCTGGCCGTTTGTTTAGTCGATCGGTGCCGACGGCTGCACCGCTACATTCTGACCGCCTGTCGCGAAGCGCCAAGACGGATTTGCAAATTTGTATGGTGTTGTCTGGCTCGCGAGCCCGACGGAGCGTGACCGCACAGATTGGATAGGTGGAACGCAGTTGTCGTTCCGCCATGATCAAATGGAGAGCTGGATGTTGTGCCTAGGAATAAGTGGTGGTCTTGACAGAATCTATGAAAGCTCGCCGGAGCTGCCGGGTACATTTCTTCACGATGGTGCTGCGGTTCTTGTGCAGGATGGCCGCGTGATTGCTGCCGTCGAAGAGGAGCGGCTCAACCGCGTCAAGCACTCCAACAAGTTGCCGAGTAACTCCATCCGATACTGCCTTTCTACCGCAGGAGTTGAGCTCGGCGAGATTGACCGTATCGCGTTCTACGCGACTGAAGCCTACTGCAATACAATGCTCGAGCGTCTTTCTGTTTCCAAGCCCGTGCCGCTGGACGCCAAACTGTTGATGCGCCAGCTGCTGGCACGGGAGTTCGACGCCGATATCGATCCGACGCGGCTTTCCTTCGTAAATCACCACGAAGCCCATGCCGTGAGCGCGTTTGCCATGTCGGGGTTCGAACAAAGTCTCATTTTCGCGGTCGACGGTAGTGGCGATTTCCTCTCCGGCTTATTGGCGGTGGGGTCTGGCATCGAAATTGCGCAGCTTGCAAGCTTCCCGGAACGTAACTCCCTGGGGCTGTTCTATCTCGAGACAATCCGATATCTCGGCTACGGGTTGTTCGACGAGTACAAAGTGATGGGGCTTGCCCCGTATGGCGATCCCGCTCCCTATCGCGAACTCTTCGCGCAGTTCTACGAGTTGTTGGACAAGGGTGGCTATCGCGTTCACCTGGATCGTATCGCGCCGGCCCTGGTCCGCCACATCGAGGTTCGGCGAAAAGGAATGCCATTCACCCAACAACATCGAGATGTCAGCGCTTCGCTGCAGGAGGCGCTGGAGCGGATCGTGTTTCACATCCTGCGGCACCATCGTGAAGCGACAGGCATAGCACGCTTGTGCCTGGCTGGAGGGGTAGCCCATAATTGCACGCTGAACGGTAAACTGCTTTATTCCGGGCTGTTTGACGACATCTTTGTTCAACCTGCGGCGCACGACGCCGGTTGCGCGCTCGGCGCTGCATTGATCGTGTCAAATGAGCTGGGCAGGCCGGCGCCGCGCGAGCGACTGCCGGACGTCTATTGGGGGCCCGATCTCGGCAATGAGCAAGCCGTGGAGCGTGAGCTCAACGCATGGTCAGGCCACCTCGACATTCAACGAAGTGATGACATAGCATCCAGTGCGGCAGACTGGATGGCAAATGGCGCTGTAATCGGCTGGGTTCAGGGCCGCTCTGAGTTCGGCCCACGTGCGCTTGGTAACCGCAGCATTCTTGCGGACCCGCGCCCAGCCGATAACAAGAGCCGAATTAACGAGATGGTCAAAAAGCGCGAGAGTTATCGTCCATTTGCGCCGTCTGTACTGGTTGAGCATGCGAGCGAGTTCTTCGAGCTTCCAAGCGGCACGAGGGAGCTGCCGTTCATGAACTTTGTGGTTCGCGTGCGTGAAGCCCAGCGCAGCGTGCTCGGTGCGATCACGCACGTTGACGGGACCGCTCGTCTGCAAACGGTGTCGCGCGAGACGAACCCTGCTTATTGGGATTTGATCAACGAGTTCAAAAAGCGAACTGGAATACCGATTCTTCTAAACACGTCGTTTAACAACAATGCCGAGCCCATCGTTGATTCGGTGTCAGACGCGATTGTTGCGTTCTTGACGACCGATTTGGACGGACTTGTGGTCGGGCCGTTCTTGGTCAAGAAGCGGACGGCAACATTGCAGGATTGGAGCGCATTAGGCGTTTCATTGCCACCCTACGCATCGCTTCATCGTGTCCGCTCGCACGTAGCGGTAGATCGTCAGGAGACGGTCTGCGAGATCCGCACGGGACATTCCGCCCACGATAGTATGCGCATCTCGCATGAGCTGTTCGAGATGTTGATGCGGATCGAGGGCGAGGCGTCGCTCGGCTGGCTGCTCGACGCAACCATGCTGGGCCAGGCCAAGCGTGAAGATCTCGTGAAGGAATTGCGGCTCGTGTGGGAGCGGCGAGGCATTCGTCTGCTTCCGCCGCGCGCGGCCCGGGACCGCAATAAAGTGTAAAGCAAAACATAGCCGTAACTCATGAGCATGGCCATGCCTATGCCTGCATGTGAGAAGGCAGGCCGTCCGACGCACGGAGCGGGCATCGGGCATTTGGCTGAAATCGGCACGTCGCTGCAACACCGCTCAAGAAAAGACGGAACGTGTTGCGAGATATCGGCGCATCACGGATAGCACTGATATGAAGTTCTACCGACGCAGCTCGCCGCCACCGCAATTTCAGACCGCGACATCGGACGAGATGATACATGAGATGTCTGCAATGGCGTCTTTCGTCCAACCAGGAGCCCGGGAGGAGGCCATGCAGAGCGGTTCGAAGAATGATAGGTTCGTAGTGTCCCGACGACGTACGGGATTCGGCGACTGCCTGTGGTCGCTGGCGGCTGCTTGGCGTTTTGCACAGCGGACCGGGCGTAACCTGGTCATCGATTGGCGGGGGTCTTGTTATCTCGACCAACCCTTCGTCAATGCCTTTCCAGTGTTCTTTGAACCAGTTCAGGACATTGCCGGCGTACGGGTGATTTGCGACGACCAGATCAATCAGCGCTCGTTGCCAGGACCATTCTTCCCGAGTTGGTGGAATAAGCCATCGATCGACTGCGTCTATCGGCCGGACGAGCAAATTTTCCGAGAGCGCGACGAACTCGATCAACTATTTCAAGGCCAGCAAGACAGCGATGCGAACACTGTCGTTTGTGACGCCTGCCTGATGTGGCGCTGCGATCAAGAAGCAGAACGGGAAATCTTTCGGAGCATCAAACCACGCCCTGAGAGTCAGGCCCGGATTGATGCCATTTATCGCGAGCACTTTGAGCCATACAGTATGATCGGCATTCATGTTCGACACGGCAACGGCGAGGACATTATGGGGCATGCTCCCTATTGGACCGATCCGGAGCGCGCCCTGCGACAGGTCTGTAATGCCATCGAAAGGGCCAAGGCGTTGCCGCACACAAAACCAGTGAGGGCGTTCCTGTGCACGGACAGCGCGCGCGTCCTTGAGCAGGTTTCGGCAATATTTCCCGATGTTTTCACGATTCCCAAGCGCTTCAAGCCCCCTCAGGCCGGACCGTTGCACAGCGGGGCGCTCGGAGTCGAGGGCGGGTTTGCCGCCCTTACCGAAATGTATCTCCTTGCGCGGTGCGACACTGCAATTCGTTTTCCTCCGACAAGCGCTTTCACACGCTATGCACGCCTGTGTGCGCCACGCGTCATAGAGTTCGACCTAAACGATCCGAGCCGACTAATCTTGATTGAAGAAGCTTCCCAAGAGGTCGTGAGGACATGAACGTCGAGCTTACCATCACTGATTTGATGGCCGCTCTTTGCATCAAAAAGTGCTATCACGTGTCTTCCCGGCGTAGAATCGTTGGCGAAGTGGCCGCTGGCAGCGAGGTTATCCTGGAGGACGTTAACCCTCGGAAGTGCGAAGCCCGACGTCGATCAACAATTGCCTCGCCGCGCTAAAAAGGTGCGCGCCTATCTCCGTCTTCGCCTCGCGCGAACCTTGGGAATTTGGTTGGTCCTGACGTCGGGCAAGGACAAGGCTGCACTCTCATATCACCGCGGCCGACGTTAGACGGGATGGTATGCATTGATGCTTGCTCCTTGGGAGGTCGAGCAGCGCCTTGCACTGAAAAATGAGCCAACAGTGCCTCCTTTGCAGAACCTCGAAGGCGCGGGTGCGACAGTCTGATGCCAGGAGCTTTCCGCCGTTAGCAGCTGAAGTGTAGGACGTACAAGGTGCTGGACCCGCTGAGCGCGCATCTTCGTCTTCCGCTGTCGCCGCAGCGATCTTGTGAAGGTGTCTGGCACGCCTGGCAGGGAGTATACTTATTCACCAAAAGGCTAGGGAGAAGAAAGAATCATCGGGACATCGGTCGCGGGTGATCCGGAAACGATCTCTCCGGCGTAGCTGGACTATCTGTTGGCCAGGATCGATTGGCGCAACAGTCCTCAAGGCCGTCTGCCGCTCGCTCGCCCAACTGACGCAGGCGCGACCGGGGACCCGTTCAAACAATCAGCGAACCGGTTCACGATACGCGAAAGGAATTCGCGGCGATATGCGACCGTCAAACGGGCCTGTGCGTGACAGGTCGGGCAGCTGTAGGGAAATCGGACGTGCCAGGATGATAACGTCAGTTTCGGATCGCTGAACGGCGCGGCTTAACAGGCCTGATCCTACCGACCGATCGTTGCTCCGCGACAAATGCTGCCCAGCTGTCGCTTTCGCGGATTGCGCAAACAGAAAAGGGCGCGCCGCTTCCAGGCCCGTATTCATTTAGGCGAGCGCGCGGTTCCGACGTTTTTGTTGCTAACATGCCATTGTTGTCGCAAAGCGAATGCGCCGTTGCGAACCTGCCAAGCGTTCTGCGACACCAGGCCGCAAAGCCGGAGCGGCGTTGCCTCGGTTATGGTGGCTCAATTCCTGCTTGGAGTGCGCGAGCACGCAACAGGAGAGGAGGTGGGCGTGGCTCTCGATTTGCCAAATGACGATCCGATCCCGAGCCCGCTGCTGGCGATGCACTCGACTTGTCCGTTTCATGCCGATAAAGCCGGCGCGCATCGAGGAGAAGGGAAGACGATGCTTCTAACTGGCGCATCGCGCGGAATTGGTCACGCTACTGCCAAGCTGTTTTCAGAAGCCGGCTGGCGTATCATTTCTTGCGCGCGCCAGCCGTTTGACGGCGAGCGCTGCCCGTGGGAATCAGGGAACGAGGATCATGTCCAGATCGACCTCAGCGACCATCGAATGCTGCCGAGCGCGGTGAGCGAGGTGAAAAAACGTTTGAGCGGCGGAGTGTTGCACGCCCTGGTGAATAATGCCGGGATTTCGCCGAAAACACCTAATGGTGACCGGCTAACGTCCTTGACGACGTCCACCGAGACTTGGATGAGGGTCTTCCATCTCAATCTCGTGGCTCCGATCCTGCTGGCGCAGGGTTTGTTTGACGACCTGAAAGCTGGGTCAGGATCGATCGTCAATGTGACTTCGATCGCCGGATCGAAGGTGCATCCGTTTGCTGGAAGTGCCTATGCGACGTCGAAGGCGGCGCTTGCAAGTCTCACACGCGAAATGGCACATGATTACGCGCCGCACGGCATTCGTGTGAATGCGATCGCTCCCGGCGAAATCGGGACGGACATGTTGTCGCCCGAAACCGAGGCGCGTCTTGTGCCCACTATCCCGCTGCGCAGAGTGGGAACGCCCGATGAGGTGGCCAAGGTCATCTTCTTCCTGTGCTCAGATGCTGCGAGCTACGTCACGGGAGCCGAGCTGCCGATCAACGGTGGGCAACATCTGTGATCGGCCTCGCCTTGCGAGGCAGCTGACTTGAGCTGCAGCAGTGGAACCTACGTTCTACGCTGACGTCGGGCATCCATTCCGCAAAAGAAACGCACTGAAAGTTTATCGTCGTGCCACGAAAAGCTGTTACGCTTCTACGGCGTCTCGTCAACACTTGGCCCTAGATCGAGAATGTCATGCCTAACGAAGCTCGCAAACCAGAACAAGTCGCCAGGGCGGATGACCAAAACAACGGAGACCGCCTCATGCTGCATATCGCTTCCGCACGCGAAAGACCTGCCTCAGAGGTGGAGCCGCAACGCGAGCTCTCCGTCGAGCCATTGCGCGAGAGCGCACTGACCGGCATCTTCGAAATATCGAAGATACTGACCGCTCCTTGCCGGCTTGAAGTCACCTTGGCCAACGTTCTCGAGCTTCTGCAATCGTTTGTGCAGATGCGACACGGCATCGTCTCACTGTTCGACGATGACGGGATGCCAGACATCACCGTGGGCGACGGCTGGAGCGAAGGCAGCGACGAACGGTACCGGATGCGCTTGCCCCGAAAGGCGATCAATCAAATCGTCGTGGAGGACCGGCCTCTTGTCGCCGAGGATGTGGCAGCCGAGCCGGCATTCAGCGCTGCCGACCTCGAGGTGCTGGGTGCCTCGGATAATACACCCGTCTCGTTCATCGGAGTGCCAATTCGCATCGACCCCAAGGTCGTGGGTACGCTGACAGTCGACCGTATCCGCGACGAAAGGTCGAGTCTGCGGCTCGATCACGACACACGGCTGCTTGCCATGATCGCCAATCTGGTGGGACAGACAGTGAAGCTGCACCGCTTGTTCGCCTGCGACCGCGAACGGCTGATGGTGGAGAAGGACCGGCTACAAAAGCAATTGTTTGAGCTTAGGCAACCTGCACGGGATCGTAAGAAGGTCCAAGTTCATGGCATTATTGGCGACAGCCCGGCGCTCCGTGGGCTTCTCGATAAGATCGCGATCGTAGCCAAATCGAACAGCACGGTTCTACTGCGCGGTGAATCCGGGACCGGAAAGGAACTGGTAGCCAAAGCCATTCACGAGTCGTCATCTCGAGCCAAGCGGCCCTTCGTCAAACTGAATTGCGCGGCGCTGCCTGAGACGGTCCTGGAGTCCGAATTGTTTGGCCATGAAAAAGGTGCCTTCACCGGCGCATTCAGCTCGCGCAAGGGGCGCTTCGAGCTTGCTGACAAAGGGACACTATTTCTAGACGAGATCGGCGAGATTTCGGCGCCGTTCCAGGCGAAATTGCTGCGAGTTCTGCAAGAGCAGGAGTTCGAGCGCGTCGGCAGCAACCAGACCATCAAGGTCGATGTTCGTGTCATAGCAGCGACCAACAGGAACCTGGAAGAGGCCGTAGCAAAGAGCGAGTTTCGCGCAGACCTTTACTATCGGATCAGCGTCGTTCCTTTGCTCCTGCCGCCGCTGCGTGAGCGGCGCAGTGATATTCCGCTGCTGGCCAACGAGTTTCTCAGGAACTTCAATAACGAGAACGGGCGTACGCTCACCTTGGATGCGAGCGCGATCGATGTGCTGATGAATTGCGGCTTTCCCGGAAATGTCCGAGAGCTCGAAAACTGCATTCAGCGTACGGCGACGCTGTCCGCCGGGCCAGCGATCGTGAGAAATGATTTCGCTTGTTGCCACGGCCAATGTCTTTCCGCCATGCTGTGGAAAAGTACATCGGAGGAGATGATCATGCCGGCGGTCCCGAGCACGCCGGTACTGGCTAAGTCGATCACTCCGCTACCTGAAGCGACCGCGCCGGCTCCGCCAGGCGGCAGCGAGTTGGCCTCGCTGGCTGCTCCTCCCGGCACGGTCCTCGTAAGTGGCGCGAAGATCGCCGATCGCGAGCGAGTCATTGCAGCCATGGAAAAATCTGGATGGGTGCAGGCAAAAGCAGCGCGCTTGCTGGGGCTAACGCCGCGTCAGATTGGTTACGCGTTGAGGAAATACGGGATCGAGATCAAGCGGTTTTGAGCGCAAGGACCTTGGCGTCACTTACCTGACGTGCCCGGCGGCGGCACGGCGCTGTCGCGGGCTTCGACGCATGTCGGTATTCGTCCCTCACAAAACCGGGTCAGGTCGCTCGATCGGCTCCGTCCAGGCCTTTGTGATGGCGAGCACAGTCCAAGGAGAGTCGTTGTGGTACGAGACTTGCTGTTCTCTTCGTAGTGCCGTAACTTCTGGAGCAACTCCGTGCACAATGTCGTCTGCATCAAACAGGTTCCCGACTCTGCACAGATTCGCGTGCACCCCGTTACCAATACGATCATGCGTCAGGGTGTGCCGACCATCATCAACCCATATGACCTCTTTGCGTTTGAGGCCGCGCTGGAACTGCGCGATCGGTTTGGCGGCGAAATAACCGTGCTTACAATGGGCCCGCCGTCGGCGGAAGACTCTTTGAGGAAGGCGCTGACCTATGGTGCCGATCGCGCCGTACTGCTCACTGATCGATGCTTTGCGGGCTCCGACACCCTTGCCACGACGTATGCACTGGCAACAGCCATCCGAAAGATCGGTAAGGAATATGGCCCGGTAAACCTCATCTTCACAGGCAAGCAGACCATCGACGGCGATACCGCGCAGGTTGGGCCCGGCATCGCAAAGCGCCTGGGCGTGCTGCAGCTTACCTACGTCGCCAAGGTCAGATCCCTGGATCTCGCCGCACACACAATCGAAGCCGAACGACGTTCCGAAGGTGGTGTCCAGGTCCTGCACACGAGGCTGCCCTGTCTCATCACCATGCTGGAGGCGACAAACCAGATTCGGCGCGGCGCGATGGCGGATGCCTTACGTGCCGCACGGGCGCCGATCGTGAAATGGAGCGCGCACGACGCAGGCGTTGAGGACATCTCCAAATGCGGTCTCAAGGGCTCACCGACCGTCGTCAAGCGAGTGTTCGCCCCCTCTGCACGCGCTGAGAAGGCGGCCTTGGTTGAGGCCACCGAGCAACCCGCGCAGGCACTGATAGACGCTATTTTCAAGCATCAACCCAAGCTCGAAGCCGAACTTGCGGTATCAGCCCGTGATGGTTGATCTGGATAGAAGGTCGGTCAGACCAAAACACAAGTCCAGCTTCGAGACCGCGGTGACGACGAGGCGAAACCTGTCTGTATCCGGGAGCACCATGCTAGGGCGATGCCGTTTGCACGCCCAAGGTGCTGTCATTTGGTTCAAGGTGTGAACGGTCCGCGGTTCTCGACGGTTTGGCGGTGCCCCGATAGATGGTCAGTGCCGCGATGATGCCGAGCGTGGCTGAAAACATCAGCCAATACGCCGGTGAAGCCTTGTCGTTGGTCCGCTCAATGAGCCAGGTCGAGGCCAACGGCGTAAAGGTCCCAAACAAGGCGGCAGCGAGTGCGAAGGCCAGGGAAAAGCAAGTTGTGCGAACATGCGCGGGCACGATCTCAACGAGCGCGCCCAACATAGTTCCGCTGTAGGTGCCAAAATAGAACGAGAACATCATCGCGACCGCCAACATCTTGCCGAAGGTGGGAGCGCTTACCAGCCAGTTCAAGGCCGGATACGCGCTCATCAATGCAAGGCCGGCAATGGCGAGCAGAACTGGCTTTCGGCCGATACGGTCGGAGACGGCGCCGCCAATTGGATTCCAGATGAAATTGGTCATGGCGACCAGGAGCGTCACCAGGAGAGCATCCTGAGCGGACAGCTTCAAGACCGTCTTGCCGAAAGTGGGCGTGTAAACGGTGACGAAATAGAAGGTCGTCGTGCTCAGGATCGCCATCATCATTCCGAGAACGACTATGCGCCAGCCGACCAGCGCCGAGGCAAAGATCTCGCGGGCTTTCGGATGCTTCTTCATCGCCAGAAATTCCGGCGTTTCCTCCAGTGTTCGACGAAGAACGAAGATAAGCGGAATGATAAGGCAGCCGAGAAAGAACGGAATGCGCCATCCCCAGGAGGCTACGGTTTCGGCCGGCATCGACTCGTTCAGCAGGTAGCCCACGCTCGCCGCGACGAAGATCGCGACCTGCTGGCTAGACGATTGAAAGGATGTATAGAAGCCGCGATTGCCTGGGGTTGCGATCTCCGCCAGGTAGACTGAAACGCCGCCGACCTCGACGCCGGCGGAAAAACCCTGCAGCAGCCGTCCAGCCAGAACGATAATCGGGGCTGCAATGCCAATGGTCGCGTAACTGGGACAGAAAGCGATAATGACAGTGCCGATCGCCATGATCGATAGTGTGATGATCAGGCCTTTTCGACGGCCGATCTGATCGATATAGGCGCCGAGGACGATTGCGCCTACTGGACGCATTAAGGCACCCAACCAGAACACGCCGAAAGTGTTGACCAACGAGGCTGTTTCACTTTCGGATGGGAAGAAGGCTCGTCCGATAGCGCTGGCGTAAAAGCCAAACAGGAAAAAGTCGAATTGCTCGAGGAAATTGCCGCTGGTTGCACGCAGGATCGCATTGACGCGCGATTTAACTGTCCCGTGCTGACTAAGTGTCTGTGACAAGCGAGTTTCCTTCCCGTCAAAAATGGCCGGTTCGGAAAACCTCACGCCAGCCCAATTGCATCAGGCCGTGACTTTGTCATTGGTGACATTACCGACCGAGCGGAAGGCGCCTGATCTTTTCGGCGTATTTTCGGCGATAATTAGATTAGTGCACATATTTCAACGCCAGTTCGCGGAGCACCAGCAGATCTCAACGCCAATTGCCGCAAGCTCACTTCACTTCAAACAAGAATTGACGAATACCTGAGGCGACTCGTTTGCCGGCTCACGGCAGCTATGAGGCTTATTCGGGGGAATCTGGCGGTCAAGGACGTATGCCCCTCGTGGGCAGAGGCTGGCACTTATTCGCTGCTCGATTTCCGACAGCCATGCAACCCGTGTCAGACTCAAGACACCTGTCCTGACGAGCCGGCATGAACGATTTACCAAACTATTTCGAAACTTATGGCCCGAAACCAGGGTTGGCACGGCGATTGCTGGAAACGTGCAAGACCACAGGAGCGGACGAGTGCAGGCGGAACGGGTAAGAGCAGCGGCGGTGGTTTCTCAGACGCTCGTGGGGGCGAGCTGCCGACATCTCGCGCAGATCGCGGCGGAAGCTCCTAAGCGCGCGGTAGACACGCCTCCATCTAGCAGCGCTGTCCCAAGCGCGTAGACAGTCAAAAATGAGCAATGAGCAGAAACCGCAGGGATTCGATGCATCTTGCGACCGACGTCAAGCGAGGCTCGATCGCGCAAACAGAGCCCGCTCCTGTGACGCAAAATCCCGATGCTTTTGGGCGGGCCGATAACTCACCATGAATCTGCGCGTGATGCCTGGAGGCGCCAGCCATGCGCGGAATTGGGCTGATCTGGATCGTAATCCGACAGAATTATAGCCGCTTCAATCAATGGGCGTGCTCCAAGTGTGAACAGGATTGGGCTCAAGACGCCCGGCTAAGGGGGCCGCGAGGATGCAAAGAGTAGAGTTCGCCTCGGAGGCGACGGCGATCATGAGCGCCATCGCGCCAACCAGCTCCTCTGTCTCGACTGGCCAATAGCTGGTCCCGACGAGAATTCGCTTCTTCAGGGCTCGTTCTCCCCTCATGGCTATCGTCCAAATGACGTCTTCTCAAGCTTCTCGATTTTCACCGGATCAGCCTCCGCAGAGTTTTTGCGCGCATTTGACTGAGCGTGCGCGAGCTCTGTTTGGCGCGCATCCCTTTGCTGAGGAGCTGTCCGAAGAGCAGGTTGGTAGCCTGCTGCCTGAATACCTGGCGATGTCACAGGCGTTTCCCCACCTGCAGGCAGGGTCGCAAAAAGATCTCATATTCGATGCAATGCATCATAATCGGGATCTTCCCAGGGATATTGAACTGACCAGCGTCGTCGCAAATTTCATTTGTTGGGATGAGACGGGCGGCTATGGCCGAGTTCTCCAGGGTGGAAAGGCGGCGCTACCCGATATTCTGCTGACCGAAAATTTTCACTCAAATCTGTTTAGAAGGGATGCATCGCGACTGCTCGGCAGAGCAATACGTCCCGACTATAGCGCCACGACAAACCGGTACCTGCATTCTCTCTATGATGGGTTGTCAGCGAAAGACCCCGTGGTGCGTTGCGCCTACATGGTCGCCTTTGAGTTGCATGCTGCGGACATGATCCAGGCGCTGTGGACCACTACGGTCAAAACCTTTGATGCGAGCCCCGACGATCTTGAGTACTTCCGGAGCCACGTCGGTGGAAAAGATCCAGCCGAGCGGTATCATGGAGAAATGACAAGCCGCCTCATTGGCGAACTTGTTCCGGCTGCTCGCAACGGTTTCTTTTTGGACGAGTTCGATCGAGCCTATCGACTGAACTTGCAGTGGTGCCACGATCTGCTCCGGATTGTCTCACTTGAACAAAACGACCGATCTGAAATCGAACACCGTGGCCATTGTCATTGTGGCTCTGTCAAATTCCGTGTCCGGGCGCCGCGGCAGCTCTCTGCAGTTCGATGCAATTGCTCGATCTGCCAGATGTCTGGATTTATGCACTTGTTGGTGCCTGGCGATAGGCTCACGATTGAATGTGGCGAAGAGTTCCTCATCACTTACCAGTTCAACAAGAACATCGCCCGGCACACGTTTTGTCGGGTTGGCGGGGTCAAGCCATTCTATCGGCCGCGGTCGAACCCAGCCGGATTCAGCATCAATGTTCGATGCCTGGATAAAACAACGATCGAAAGCATCAGAATTGACGAGTTCGATGGCGAGCATTGGGAACAAGCATTCGGCTCGATGCAACCAGGACCCAAACTCTGCACCGAAGAACAAACCCCGGAGTGAAGCCAATGGCGCGTTCAGCAAATGACAAAAAGGGCCTACTTTCGGAAGAGGCTCTCACGAAATTCCGCGTAGAGCTCTTGGTGAAGGGTACGATCGTGATCGGCTCCCAGACGTTATTTACACAGGATGAACTGGCGAGGATCAATCAGCTGCAGGCTGAGATTCCCGAAGAAGAGGTGCGGTTGGGAGATGCTGGCGACTCGCACAACGTCTTTGTCAAGCGCGTGAGGGTGGATCCGCCCGGCCGTAGTCCCAGCAATGTGGATGGCGCAGCGCCGAGGCAAATCATCGATCTGCTTGAAAGGAAAGAGCGCGGATTCGCGTTAAAAACGATCCTGGGAGCATCGTCAGATACGTGATTCGCAGATGCCAGTTGCATCGTATGCCTCCCGGTTCGTTTGTCGGCATCCATTTGGATGCCGAGAGCGATCCAGACTTTGAGTACTCCGTAATTGTGCAGCTCGCGCAAGAGTTTGAGGGTGGCGAATTCGTCGTATATCCGAGCGCGTACGAGCAGCAGGTATTTCGACCACCATTTGGAGCGGTGCTTGTCACAACATGTAGGCTGCGGCATGAGGTGAAGCCTGTATCCGCCGGGGAGCGACGGTCGCTGGTCTACTTCTGTTCGAAGCGCAGCGGCACAAACCGGCGCGTCATCGAAAGCTCTACCAGCGGCCATGAAGCAAGTTAGCTGCGAGTAAGTTGAGTGGCGCGGAGGTCTCACGCTGAGTTCGGCAGATCGCACCCATCTTGCAGAAGATCTGTCCTGCGAAGCGGTTTGTCGCTGCGGAACGCGCTGTTAAATCGGGATCCGCCGAAGACCGTCGGCGAGAGCCATTCGGAGGAATGACGTGGTGACCCGTCACGGTCCCGCAGCGAGCTCGCGCGCACAAAGGGGACGTCGGCCGTTTTAGGTTCCACCGGAACGAGGTGACGAAGACGTTGGTCAAAGTGGGAACCGGGCGCTTCGAGCAGTGAACACGTTTTTGCTGGGTCCATCTGTTTTGGAGGGCCAGTGCGGAGATGCGTTCGATGGGCGCCGATCGTCAGCTGATCCGCCCGCCGCAATGAGCGTGGCCGTAGATGGTGGAATTCAGCGACCGAAATCGCTCTGGCTTAAGGGGGGCGGCGCAAACACCCACGCGGACAGGCTGCTCCTCGCCCAGGCTGCCGAAATGCTGAACGGAGCCCTGGAAGAAACCATGATCGCACAACTTGTCTCATAAGAATACCGGGGCAACATCGCGGCACGACCTCGTCACTGCTTTCGAACTACGGGTGTTCTGGCGCTTGCTCGACCGTGTTGTCGCGCCGCTCGTAGAAAGCTGCGGGCTCGTCAGGTTCTCGACAGCTGTCCGGCCTAGCAAGACAGGCAGATGCTAGGACCATTTGGGACGGTGGGTGCGAAGCCGGGGTTTAGTGCAAGAGGCAGCGAAGAAAAGCGGTTAGCTGATGCTCTAATCGCCCTCGATTGATTGCCCGATTGTCCATGCGGCAGCCGAGACCAGATATTTCACCGTCGAAAGTGACAGCGAATGAACGATCCCTCTCCTGGTCGCGCGCTTCAGCAGTCGAGCAGCGTGGGCGCGCAAGACAACTCGTCGGTCTCCCCCTCGGCGGACGCGGCGGCGTTCGAACAACAGCCGGGAGAGATCGCCAATGCGGGTAGTGGCGTGCCGGAGCAGACCTCTCAGGTGGCGGGCGGAGTGGCGCCGGTCGCAGGCCAACCTGACCTAAAGGCCTACCCGGACGACGCGGCATGCATCAAGCAGTACAAGGAAGACGCGGCGACCGCTGGCACATCAAAGATTGCCAGGACCTATGCAAGTGTTATGACCGATTTCAGTCGCTACCTGCGCGAAAACAACAGGCAGGGCATTGCCGCTCGCCTCAACGAGGATGGGCTAGATAAGGATCAGTCGCTCATCGAAGATATGGATCTCTATCGGCGATCCGGTGGCTCCAGGGCAATCCGTGCCGCGCTAAAGCATTTGCGGACCGGTGCGAGAAAGCCTGCATCTCTGCATGCTGAGGATGCGCCGCTCATTTCCGCGCTTGAGGACGCACTCATCAAGGCGAGCTTCGAGAAGATCACCGCCCAAACCAATGGGCGGATTCTCCGAAGATTCAGCCGATGGCTTTTTGCAAATGAAAAGCTGGCCATTGTTGCCAGGCTTTACGATAAGTCGCTGGATAAGGACGCAGCAGCTTTTGACAAGAGTGGCAAACGGCGCGCTCTCACGGCACTGGCACATCTGCGGGCCTCACAGTCGGCAGACGGAATTGCACCCAATGCAAGTCGCGCCAAAACGGTCGCGAACCTCTTCCATCCCGAAGACGCGCAGCTTGTTTCGGCGCTCGAGAAGGCACTCGTCGCAGCCAGATACGAAGAAGCAAGCGCCCAAGCGATCGCCCGTCATATTCGCAAATTGAGCCAGTGGCTATTAGCAAATAACAAACCGGCGATTGCCGCCCGGACCGGAGAGGAGTCGCTTGATAAAGATGCCGCGTCATTTAAGGCGAATGGGGGCGAGCAGCAGATCACGGCGGCACTGGCTCATCTGCGGGCCTCTCAGTCGGCTGCCGGGATTGCGCCAAGGAAGCCCCGTGCTGAGCTCAGCCCTTATCCCGAAGATGCGGACCTGATCAAAGACTACAAAGCCGCAGAATCCCGGCCGACTGCCAGAAACTATGCACCTTTCCTTGTCGGTTTCAGCAATTACTTGCGCCAAAACCACAAGCAGAGCATTGCCGCCCGACTATCCGATGAGTCGCTGGATGAGGATGTCGAGACCTACAAGAGGTCCGGCGGTCATGCAAAGACCAGTGCCGCACTGGCACATCTGGCCAAATCGGCCGCAGGTGTTCGCGCCGTGGAACTCAGGCGCACGGCTGATAAGCTGCGCCTGATAATGCACCACTAGGAGCCGCCAATTCGCATGCGGATGTTGCCACGGAAGAGTACGACTACTCTCGGCGTTACCGCCTGCAGCCAGCACCCTCTCGCCGCTCGCGCGGATTCCGTACCCTCACGAGGCTCCAGATCCCGGTGAGCACGTAGACCCCTTGAGCGAGAACTACGAGAATGCGATTTTCCGCGGACGGGCTGATCAATGCACCTGATTGGGGCGATTTCCTCTCCACCGAGCACGTTTTTGGCGATGATGAGCACGAGGCGGCGGGCGCCAGACCGGCGAAGAGGCAAAGGATCGACAATGCTCCGCAAAACGGCGCGTTCGAGCGGTAGTCGAGCCAGATCAGCGTTTCAGTAGCCGAAGCATTGGCGCAGCTCCAGCCAATCAGCCGGATGCTTCTGTTTCACAGGAACAGAGTGGACAAGGCTGCCGGACGGCGCCGCAAGCTGCCTCGGGGGACGTTGTGGACGCCGCTTCGCAACAAGGAACGCCGCAGGGACCTGTCATTTGGCCATTGCTTCTGCCGGCGGTTTACGATCAGGATCAGCTCTGGGGGCGTTGGAAGACCTTCCGGCGTGGTCCGGGTTAGCCAGCCCCGAGCACGCGCCGGAGGCAGAGCAAGTAGCACGGCCGGCAACAGCTGGATCCCCCTCGAGCTGGTGGCTGCCGACGTCGCCCGACTTTGATTGGAGCATGCTGCCGGCAACGCCATCCGCTGTCGAGACGCGTTCGTCTGATGTCTAGCGGGGTGTCGAGGCCCTGATTGATTTGCTGTCTCAAGAATTGCGTGATGAAGGCCAGCTTGCGCCATCACGCACGCCAACTGATGCCGGGGCCGATGGCGTGACTCCCACAACCTCGGTGGATGGGCACAGCGGACAGCGGCTTGGCCTGACCGAATGCTTGCAGGACGAACATATCGCCCCCGATTACGCCCTGGTTGAAAAGGAGTTGTATTGGAACAATCCAGATCTTGCTCGCCAGACCGGATTCGTACAGCCGGCGCAAGCCCAGCTATTGCGCCTGGTTCCGAGTGAGAGCGACCGCCTGCCGATCGTGCTGCAGATCTTCAGTGAGGAAGATACAGATGTCGCCAACTTCTTGTTCGTTCCGGTGAATGATGCTGGAGTTGAGGGCGGCGGATCGCATTGGTCGCTGCTGCTGGTTGATTGGCGCGTGCCGACAGCAGCGGTTGCCTATCACTATGACTCTGCCGGGCTTTGCAACGGCGCCGTGCAGAATAGCTCGCAGCACGTCTCGGCTCCCGCTTTCAAGCGGGACGGATGGCCCAGCAGCAGAACGGCTATGAATGCCGAGCCTTCGTGGTGGACGCGACGCGAGCGCCGGTCACACGCTTGGCGCAAGGAGAGCGGCCGGACCGTGAGCCGCTGCACCTCGAGCGCCTCATCGCCGATCGACCGGCACTTCGGGATCGCCCCAGGACTGATCGCGGCCTGCGTTGACGGACTCCATCGGACCACCGGTTTTCGCCCGGATCAGTCTCCGGCTGAACAGCGCAGCCGGCAACGGATATCCGCATCATGCGAGACGAACGCGGATTTCGGGTCATCTCCCAGATACCGTTCTCCAGCACACTACCGGAAGCAGGGGCAAGTTCGAATGAATGGAGTGGCAGGATAGATGTGGTTACTGTGATTCCAATCAAACCAGTGTGAGGAGCCGTTGTTTCAGATCGACGGCGGCGGCCCGGTCGTACGCAATCACGAGGCACTCCACCGTGCCAGCCTCTTCGTCAACGGCAAGCGGTATCACGCCCTGCTTGCGTGTGCCATCGAATAGAAAACCCTCCTTGGCGAAACGTTCATGTGCAGTCCGGAGCGAACTCGATCGAACGTTCCTCACGGATGAAATAACGTAGGAGCCCG
This sequence comes from Bradyrhizobium viridifuturi, assembly GCF_001238275.1. Classification (GTDB taxonomy): domain Bacteria; phylum Pseudomonadota; class Alphaproteobacteria; order Rhizobiales; family Xanthobacteraceae; genus Bradyrhizobium; species Bradyrhizobium viridifuturi. The sequence goes on along the minus strand of NZ_LGTB01000005.1, from coordinate 96,785 downwards.
AGTAGTCGAAGCCCAGGAGCCGGACGGCAATGCTATGCAACACCGAGCCGCCACCCCAGCGGCCGTTCACTTCATTGAATAGCAGCCGTCCGTCGTTCGCGAAAATTGCGTCAATATTAATTGGTCCGCGATATCCTAGATTGCGTACAAGAGATACGAATCGGTAGGCATGCGCCTGCGCAGTCAACCATTGCTCATTCCCCAGATCGCTTGGAAGCTCAAGTCCTGTCCAGATCAGAGCCCGTTCAGATCGATCGGTGCTCCGGCGTAGTCGAATATTTCCACTGTTGATGAAAGTGATTGAGCCATCACGCTCGATTTCATACTCGAGAAAGAACGGAGTTCGCGCCAAGTGGTACGATTCGACCACTAGCGTCTTGCATGACGCAGTTGTGATCTCAGACCAAAGTACATCCGGATCAAACGACGGCCAGGCAATCTGTCGGGTCTCTCTCGCCCCGGGTAGCGGACCGTCTTCATTGCTGCTCAGAATGACATTTCCGACCCCGCCGGCCCCATTGTCTAGCTTCACAATGACCCTGCCGGTTTCGTGCCGGAGCGAGTTGACCGCTCGGAACAGTTCGTTCGAATTCGTCGTTATGGAACCATTGGGCAACGGAAGCGCGACACTTGTCGCCAGTTGACGGAAGTGGCTCTTGCGATTCAATAGATCAGGCCCACGCTGTAGAGCGAATTCGTCGCCAGTCTGCTGTATACCCAGCACGGACGCCAGCCGCGCCACGCCTTCGCTGGAGTAGCAGGGATAGATGCTCCAGGATGATTTCTGACGAATATGCCTGTTGATTTGCTCAACCATGCTGTCAGACAGCAGTGCGTAATCGTCGAGAATCGGCGCTTCGCGGCCGTCTCCAGGTACAAGCAATGAAAGACTGGAGGCGTCGAAATTCAGCGTCGCGCCAACGTAGGAGAGCAGATCCGTCGGGATAGATAGGGGGGACACTATCAGATCGCCTTCCTGAGCAAACCACGCCGAACGGTAAACCGAGTTGCCGGCGAGCAAAAGTTGAGCTGCTACCAGATCGGAGCCCGACATTTGCGCCGTGCCGGCATTCATGATTATGATCCGCGGCATCAGTGACCTTTGCGCATTGGGATGTGATCAGAGCGAGAGACGGTCAACAGTGGCGAAGTCGCTGCAGCACAGCCTGTTGATGCCCAGGCGGAAAAGCTCATTTTGCGCCGTCACGATGTCACCTGCGGGTCGCTGAGAAGTACAGCTAGCGTGCAATCCGCCGAACTCAATTGCCATTTGCTTTGTAGCTTGATCTCGCGTCAGCCTTCTTCAGCATGAAATGCTGGGCCTTGCCCAACGCAGTTTTCGGTAGCTCTGGCGTGAAAATGATCTCGTGCGGTACCTTGAAACGGGCGAGCTGCGACCGGACATGCGCGATCAGCGCTTCTGCTTCGATCCGGGCGCCCGGTCGCCTGATTACATAAGCGACCGGCACTTCTTCCCAACGCGGATGCGGTCGACCGATGACGGCGCAATCTGCAACATCCGGATGACCAACAAGCACACGTTCAACTTCGGCCGGATAGACGTTCTCTCCACCGGAAATGATCAGGTTCTTCTTGCGGTCATGCACCCAAAAGTACCCGTCGGCGTCGCGACTACCAATGTCGCCGGTGCGATACCAGCCACCGTCCAGAGCCTTGCGCGTTGTCTCTTGATCCTCCCAGTATCCGCAGAAGACGTTGGGCCCGCGTACGGCGATCTCGCCTGCGCCACCGGCCGGCAGCGTGTGCCCAGCATCATCTATGATCGCAGCTTCGCAACACAGACCTGCGAGGCCGCTCGATCCCTCGGGCACGAGACCCCCGCCGAGCTTAGTATACACAGCAATCGGGCAGGTCTCCGTCGAACCGTAAACCTGCAGGACCGGCACGCCGCGCGCGACAAAGAGCTCGACAAGATCGTGGGGCACCATAGTAGATCCGGTACAGATTGCCCTGAGCGCGGAGAGATCGGTGCTATCCCATCGGGCATTCTCGGTCAGGGCTCGCATCATGGCTGGCACCAAAACTGCCAGAGTGGGTCGATCGCGCTCGAACGCGTCGAGAGTGGTCTCCGCTGTAAAGCGGCTGTGAATAGTAACCGTCGCGCCGTGATGCAAACTGGGCGTCGTCTGGATGTTTAGTCCACCGACGTGGAACAGTGGCAGCACAGTCAAGGCGTGATCGGCCGAGGTGAGGTCATGCATGTGCTGACTCATGACGCCGTTCCAGAGCAGCGCTTCCTGACGCAGTACGGCACCTTTCGGTCGTCCTGTTGTGCCCGAAGTGTAGACGATCAAAAGCGGGCAAGACAGGTCCGCACCCGGATTGCGTCCGTCACCACAGTCTGCGTCCAAAAGATCGTCCAGTTTGTTTCCGCCGATAGGTGCGAAGTCTAGCCCGACAACAGAAACAGAAGGCAGCCGCGTCGCGACAATAGGCAGGACCGCGTCGAAGGACCGCTCGACTAGCAACACGTTTGCTCCTGAGTCGGACAGAATGAACAGCTGCTCGGCGGGCGCGAGGCGCCAATTTAGAGGTACGAGAATTGCGCCGAGCCGCGCGCACGCATACAGCAGCACGAGATAGTCTGGTCGGTTCAGGCTAAGGATCGCGATCCGGTCTCCTCGCTCTACCCCGAACTGGCTCTTGAGGGCGCAAGCCGCCCGCCCTATCCGGTGACTGAGGCTCGCGTAGCTTAGAGTCTGCCCCTCGAAACGGATGGCGGTTTTATCAGGAGCATACGCTGCGTTGCGTTCAACTAGGGTGCAGAGGTCCAACTAAATCTCCATATAATCAGCTCCGCGCAACGGTTCGAACAGGTATCGCAACGCGCTCGCGAGGCCCACCAGATGGTTCGCTGCCCGTTGCACGATAATCACACCCTTCGGCAGGACAACGTGGCTATTGATTGTTGCGATGGTTGCGATCAACGGATATTGCCTGGCGAATCGCTGACGACTGATTACTCGTTCTGTTCGGCTCGGCGGCGGTCGTGTGCATCTGACCGTAGTGGTAGGCGCACCATGACGACTGTTTCTTGCCCGGTCTTTGACAGACAGGCTCGCCGCACATATAGGCAGCTCTGGTATCTCCATCCTTGACGCCGATGATGGCCCGGCATTGGCCTTCAATATGGTCGATCAACAAGACTTTGTTGACGCCGTCAGGCTCTTTCAACTTGTTGCTCCAGGATACCAGGCAATCTCTCCGGTGCTGTTCCGGTCACGCCGAGTGACACCCGCAGCTAAGGCCCTATGAAAACCTCAGGAGGCTCACGGCCTGTCGAGGAGGCTCACGGCCTGTCGCACATCTGCGCACGAGAATGCGCCGGTAGGCCGGCATGAGCGGAGCGAAGAGCCCATTCGGCGGACTGCTTCTGGGGCTGTCTCCCGCCAGAAGAGCGGGGCGGGTTCAATATCGGGAAAAGGCCGCGCCCTGCAGTGGCGCTGCACCGAACCCTGCATTGATCTTGTCCGACGTCGCCTGCTCGCTGCAGGCCCGGCTTGCGGTAGCCACAGTGTTGCGGTTCTGCAATGCTCAACCATTTGCAACTAGCCGCGAGCCGTAAGGCTGCGGTCAAGACGCGCTGCGTCACTGTTTCGACCGGAAGGCCGTCGGGGATGAAGATCATGACCAACCAGTGCGGGGTTGTTCTGACCAACTCAGACATTCGTCAATCCTTCCAGTCGCGGCGGGGGATGAAGATGCGTGCCAACCGTAAGATCGTACAACTTAACGTTACGTCCGATTCAAGCCCTTTCTGACAACTTCGCATGAACATGCCAAAGGTATGTCGGGACGGACCTCAGCGACGGGTAGAGAGCTCCCAGCGCGCGATCTGCGTTAAAAAGTGGCGCTCCCATCAGAATGGTTCTGCGGCTGGCAGGGTCCTTGTCGAAAAGGCTTGCCACATCCAGCGATCGAGTGCTCGCTACCAAGAGCGGATTGCGCGACGCCCTCCGCTTAAGTTCGCTCGCCTACCGATGCGTGGATTATCGCAGTGTCTGATAGAGGCGATACAGCAGCCGCGCGCGAGGTTCGATCGATGAAATATAGAGTTGCTCATGATGCGTGTGCGCGCCCTTGCCGTCTACGCCGAGGCCATCGAGGGTTGCGGTATGCGGCGCGGTGAAATTGGCATCGGAGCCGCCGCCGCTGAACGCATCGAGCAGCTCGAAACCAATCTCAGCGGCAAGTTGCCTGGCGTGTTCGTATAGCGTGGCGCCGGCCTTGCTCTTCTCATAGGGAGGACGGTTCAAGCCGCCCGATACTTTCAGGCGAACGCCATCGGTGCGCGAGGTGATTCGGAGAATTCTCGACACCAACTCGTCTGCATGTGCCATAGCCGGCACGCGCAGGTCGACTTCCGCATGGGCCTGTTCGGCAATTACGTTTGGCTTGGTGCCGCCGCGGACGACGCCAACGTTGACGGTGATGCCGCGCGAAAGATCGTTCATCGCCTCGAGCGTCTGGATCACATTGGCTAGCTCCCGGATCGCGCTACGGCAGTGTTCGGGGCGTTCGCCGGCGTGCGCCGGCGCGCCCTTGATGAAGACATCGAAGCGGCCAACACCCTTCCGCCCGGTGACGACCTTGCCGCCGTTGCGCGCCGGTTCGGTAACCAGCACATATTTTGCCTTGCGACCCTCGGCCTCGATCAGGGCCCGCGAGGTGGGACTGCCGATCTCCTCATCCGACACGTAGAGGTGGGTGATGCCGAGCGGCGGGCGCGCGTCGTCGGCGCAGATCTGCCGAAATGCGTGATAGGCTAAATAGGCGCCGCCCTTCATGTCGTAGGTACCCGGGCCGAACGCGCTGTCACCGTTGGTCTTGAACGGTAGTCGTTTTATGAATCCCATCGGATGAACGGTGTCGAGATGGCTCAACACCAGGATGCCCGGCACGCCCTGTCCCCATGACGAGCGCGCGATCAGGTGATCGCCGCAACGTTCACGTCCCGCAATGCGCTCGATGGCAGCCGGCAGGTCGCGATAGCCGCCCGCGACGACGTCAGCCAGCTTGTTGAGCTGATCCGGCCGTTCCGTCGGGGACTCGATCTCGACCCAGCGACGGATGCCATCGAGGATCGCGGAAGTTTCAAACGGGTAACTGGACATATTTGTCGGATGCCCCTCGAGTCTCAACTTTCATCACTCGCGCAAGCCCATGGTACGACCCGCTTGCTCGCTTCCGGATTGAGCACGAAGATCTTAGGTTGGCTGGCTATTGTGACGCAGTGTGCCTTTAAACGATGATCCTGCCGCGACACTACGCGCCTGCCGAGGAGAACTGAGCTACCAAAGCTGGTAGTTTATGTCGGGGCTATGCCGGTCCAGTGTGCGGTCGGATGGTCTAATCAGTCGTGAGCTACGCGCGCTTTTCAACGCGAGGTGAGCCCGTAAGAACCAAAGTCGTCCACGAGCTGCCCGGATGATTTTTCGATAAGGATCGCTCCAGTACCAGTCGTCCGGTCAACGCGTATTCCATTCTAACGGCATTCTGCGCAGAACTTGGCAACGGGCAAGGTTCGAAGCGCGCCCTGGAAGTTGATCAATGGATTGCCATGGCCAGCCCGAGCTGCGACAATTCGTCCGATAAAGATCCTATGTGTGCCAATGATCTTGTGGTCATAGAGAACGCATTCGATCGCGCAAAGTGCGTTGGACAATAGCGGCACGTTGACCACGCCCTGAGTCCAGGAAGCCGTGCCGAAGCGATGAACACCTTTTACTCCCTCCTGACCGCCAAAACGCAGGGCCAGGTCCTCCTGGTCACTGTGGAGAAGATTGATTGCAAAACTGCCGCTAGCGAGGATCGCGTCATGCGCTTCAGATTGGGCGTTGATGCCAACGAGCAAGCACGGCGGTTCCATGCAGATGGACGTCACAGAACTCACCGTCAGTCCACGTCGTCCGCCGGCCGTTCCGGTCGTCACGATGGCGACACCGCTTGCCAGATATCGCATAGCCTGACGGAAATCGGCCGGCTGGATAGACGGCATGTTCCCAATTGCGGGGGATGACCAGTGTGTCATGATCTGCCTTTGCGGTTATACCCCACTCTGATGCTCCGTTAGCTTGGGCAGGCTCGGATTCATCTCGCGGCCGCAATTGGGCGCGCAGTCTCGGAAAATCGCGTGTCTAGAGGGCAATGATGAGACCGAACACGACCTTGATGTCCTCCGCGCGACGACCGGAGTGCTGCCCAAGGTTAGCGCTCAATGTACGCGTAAGAGAACACGCTTTTTTGCATCCAGAAGATGCACATCGAGCGTCGCGTGCAGCGAACCTCGCAATTCGGGCGGGATCGAGCAATCCGTGTCGATCAATTCACGAAACTTTCGGATGATGTGTTCTATCATTGCGATGGATCCGAGTGCCTCCAACTTCTGTGATGACATCATCTGACTGTCTCCTTTGGAACGCAGCGCATGCCGCGGGTCTGTATCTCGGCAGTAGGGGCTGGAGCAGACTCTCGCCCATGAACAGGGATGGCTCTCGTACCGCGTTCTTAACGAGGACTGCTTTGAACGGCGCGCGCACGCGGCACATGCTCATCGAAATTTCGAAGGAATAGGCGCGCAGTCGCAGCTGCTATTGCATAGCCGCTTGTCAGAATCGGCTTCCTCGGGACCATGTTCCGGCCCCTGTTACGTGTTTGACACTGCAATCAAGCGTTTCAGTCGAACGGCTGCGCTGCCACTGTCAAGCGCATGTTGTGCAAGTGCGACGCCCTCCTGCAGCGTCTCGACGCGGCCGGCCACGATCAATGTCGCCGCCGCATTCAAAATTGCAGCGTCGCGAAATCGACCCGGAATGCCGTCGAGCACGTTTTGCAAGGCGACGGCATTGTCCTTCGCTTCGCCGCTCTCCAGCGTCTCCTTGTCGCAGCGGGCAAGCCCGGCTTGTTCCGGTGTCACTTCGAAGGTGCGCACTGTGCCGGCCTCAAGCGCAGCAACAAAGGTCGGCCCGGTGAGGGTAACCTCGCCCAGCCCGTTAGAGCCATGAACCACCCATGCCGATTCGGCGCCAAGGTTCTTCAGCACGTAAGCCAGAGGCTGAACCCATTCGCGAGCGAATATCCCAACGATCTGCCGCTTGACCCTGGTCGGATTGGACAGGGGCCCGATGAGGTTAAGGATGGTGTGGGTCCCAAGTGCGGTGCGGATCTGGCCGACGCGCTGCATCGCCGGATAATGGGCTGACGCAAATGAGAAGCCGATTCCGGCTTCATGCACACAGCGCGCAACGGCCTCAGGCTTGAGGTCGACGTTGACCCCGAGATGCGCCAATAGTTGCGCGGTGCTAGGACCCGAAGATGTATCGCTGTTGGCATGTCTGGCAACAGGAACGTCGGCTCCGGCGACGATAAATGAGGCGCACGTCATCACGTTGGCCGAATACGCAACGTTATCGCTCGTACTAGCGATATTGATCGGATTGCATGCGACCTCGACCCGCGGCATTCTCTCGCGTACCGCGGAGACCGCTCCGGTGACTTCTTCGATCGTCTCGCCCCTGACTCGCAAACCCATCAACAAGCCGCCGATCTGCGACGGAGTCGCATGACCCGACATCAGGCCGTCGAATGCTGACGCAGTTTCCTCGCGCGTCAGAGTGGCGCCGGTGGCAACTTTACCAATAATTGATTTCAGCGTTTCCATCGACTTTACACGTTCATTTGACCGAATCTGATGAGTCCCGCTTCATCGGAGGCTTTTGTTGAAGAGACGCGGCACGGGCTATCTTGATGAAGCTATCAAGCCCATCGGCGGCACGGCCGAAGGTCGACGTTTGAGTGATCGGTTGGGTAGGGCACCGCCATTTTGGCAAGGCTACAACCTGACGCTACGTGAGGGTCAAGCTCTTCATGTCGTAATGCCGTCAAGAGATCGCCGACCGATGAGAGCAGTGCAGTTGCTGCGCCAGCAAAGATGGCGAGGTCTACTGCCGCGCATGTGCCTTAGCGGCGACTTCTTGATCACGAGGATTCAGCCGAAGCGCCCGGAAACGTGGAAAAATCTTGCGGCTTGTCGGCACCGCTGTCCTGTCGGTTGTAGTCGCTTCTCACGTGCTTTGGGCGGAGCAGTGCTGATCTGCCTCTACAAGCCACTCGCCAGACTGCAAATCAACGTGCATACGGCGAAACCGGAAGCATCCTACCGCAACGGAGAGCTCCCGGTCCGGCTTGGGTCAGCGCCTAAGTGCTCGGTCCTGCCTTACATTCGGAACACGCCGTACTGCGGCGCGTCGATCGGTGCGTTGAGTGAAGCACTCAACGCGATTGCAAGGGCGGTCCTGGTATCGACAGGATCAAGAATGCCGTCGTCCCAGAGCTCGGACGTTGCATAATAGGCGCTTGATCGCTCGCGATATTCTTCAAGAACCGGTTCGCGAATGCCTGCCAGTTCCTGCTCAGAGAGCCGCCCTCCGTTGCGGGCCAATTGTCTCGCCTTGACGTGGGTGAGAACGCCGGCGGCCTGCTCGGCGCCCATCGCGGAAATCTGAGAGTTCGGCCAGCTGAACACAAACCGAGGATCAAACGCGCGTCCCGACATGGCGTAAGTGCCTGCGCCATGAGAGCTGTTGCAAATGATCGTAAACTTCGGGACTGACGCGCTGGACACAGTCATGATCAGCTTTGCGCCGTCCTTGGTGATCCCACGGCGCTCATATTCGCGGCCAACCATAAAGCCTGTGACGTTCTGCAGGAAGAGCAGGGGCGTTCGGTTTTTGTCGCATATTTGAATGAAATGAGCACCCTTTAGCGCACTGTCGCCGAACAAAAACGCCGTTATTGGCAACAATCCCGACTTGATATCCATAGAGCCGGGCAAAGCCGCACACGAGTGATGTCGCATAACGCGGCTGGTACTCATCAAATCGACTGCCATCGACCAGACGAGCGATGATCTCCCGCATGTCGAACTGCGCTCGCGCGTCCTCTGGAATGATGCCGTAGAGTTCGGATGCATCATAGGCGGGCGGCTCGGGCGCTACGCGATCGATGCAGGTTTTCGCCGGTTGATGGAAGCGCGCGACAACGTTGCGCGCAATCGCGATTGCGTGGAGCTCGGAAGTTGCGAAATAGTCACTGGTGCCCGACACGCTCGTATGCATGAGGGCACCGCCGAGCTCTTGGGCGGAGACTTGTTCGCCAGTGGCAGCCTTCACGACCGGAGGGCCGCCAAGAAAAATGGCTCCCGTGCCTTCGACCACAATGTTGTATTCGCTAAGCGCGGGGACATAGGCCCCTGCCGCAGTGCACTGGCCCATGACGATGGCGACCTGCGGTACTCCCATCCTCGAGAGTATCGACTGATTGCGCAGAATTCGACCCGCATGGTATCGATCAGCAAAGAACTCCGCCTGCAAAGGCAGAAAACCGCCGGCGCAGTCGCATAGATGAACCACCGGCAGACGGTTTTCGATGGCTATGTCCAAGGCCCGCACGATCTTCTTGACCGAGAGTGGATACCATGCGCCGCTCTTCACGCTGGAATCGTCAGCGTGAACAATCACTTCTCGACCCGCAACGATGCCGATGCCGACCACCTGCGCGGCACCCGGAACCTCTCCGTTGTAAGCCTTGTTGGCAGCCAGCGTGGAAAGCTCCAGGAAAGGAGTTTCCGGATCCAGCAAGGCTGCGATGCGGTTGCGAACAAACAGCTTGTTCTGCCGACGCAGCCGCTCGATGTCTTTCTCAGGTCTGTCGAACCGGGCCAAGCGTTGGCGCTCCTTCAATTCGGCAGCCAGTTGTCTGTTGTGGAGGTCGTTGCGACGAAACTCCTGCGAATCGACATCCGCCGCAGAACCGATCCGCTGCATTTCAGAACCCTTCTTTAGACAGCGTTACGAGTACGGCGTCGTGCTCGAAGCTCTCGTTCTCCTTGACGTGAATCCGCTCGACGATGCCGTCCTGGGGTGATCGTATGATCGTTTCCAGCTTCATGCTTTCAATCATCATTAGCGCCGTCCCCGCCGAGACTGAGTCACCAGGCGAAACTGTAATCGCGACAACCCTCCCAGGCATTGGCGCTCGGGCTACGAGGGGACAAGTCCCGTCATTCCCAGCAGCGTAGGCCCCTAGCGGATCGATGTAGCGCAAAGTACGCGTTCTGCCGCGGATATGGAGGTGAATGAGCTCCCCGTCGATCACGAACCTGACGGGTTCGCTCTGCCCGGCAATGGTCAGGATACCGCTGCTGTCGCTGCGCTCGGTGAATGCGACGGGCGCAATCACCTCGTCTCGCAAATGAAGGCGGTAGCCATGCCGGCTGGCCGAAAGCCACAATGTATGATCTACGCCGTCAACCTCGAACGAGTGATACACTTCAGTTTCTCCAATTGCCGAGCGCTGAATGAAGCTCTGGCACGGCATCTGCCGAGTCGCGGACCGGCCTCGTCAGGAGAGCGGCGGATGCGAGGAACGCAGACATTCCGGCAGAAAAATTGCCCGCTGCGAGATGCGGGTTTTGTTCAAGGTATCCGACGTGGAAGTGACCGCCGAGAAATGCCTCGTCGGAAACGATCCGGGCGAGCAAGTTCGCATTGGTCTCGCACCCCAGCAAAACCAATTCGCGGACTGCACGATGGGCTTTCAGAGCAGATTCCATGCGGCTTGATGAATGCACGATGATCTTGGCGAGCATCGGATCGAACGCCGGCGTGATGTGCTGGCCTTGCATGATGCCGCTGTCGATCCGTACGTCATTGGGATACTCGAGAAGAAGTACTTTTCCGGTGGTAGGAGCGTATCCGCGTTCAGGAGCCTCAGCGTACAGCCGGAGCTCGATTGCATGGCCGTTCGAAACGATATCGGACTGGGAGAATGCAAGTTCGCGGCCCGCTGCCGCATAGATCTGTTCCGCCACCAGATCGACGCCAGTAATCATCTCGGTGACCGGATGCTCGACCTGAAGTCGTGTATTCATTTCAAGGAAGTAGAAATCGTCTCCGCTCAAGAGAAATTCGACCGTTCCTGCATTCCGGTAGTTCGCTGCACGAGCGATGCGAACCGCCGTATCGCAAATTCGAGCCCGCAATTCTTGGGATAGCGCAGGCGAGGGCGTTTCCTCGATAATCTTTTGGAAGCGGCGCTGCACGGAACACTCGCGCTCGTACAGATGCACGACGTTTCCTAAGCAATCACCGAGCACCTGTACTTCGATGTGTCGTGGGTATTCGAGATGTCGTTCGGCGTAGAGTCGGGCATCTCCAAAGTAACGGCCCGCTTCACTGCGCGCCTGCTCGATGGCTGCCTCCAAGGTATTAAGGTCGCGTACAATCCGCATGCCCTTACCGCCGCCCCCAGCCGATGGCTTCACGAGCAGAGGAGCTCCCATGGCCTGCGCTCTGGAGGCAAATGTCGCCGGATCATCTTCTTCGATGACGCAGGGGGCGACCGGAAAACCGTTGGACTGAACGAAATTGCGTGCGCGGATCTTGTCCCCCATCAGTTCGATAGTATCCGGAAGAGGACCGATGAACGCAATGCCGGTGTCTGTCACGGCTCTGGCGAACTCCGCATTTTCGGAAAGCAGCCCATAACCGGGATGCAGCGCGCCGGCGCGCGCCTGGTCGGCGGCCGCGATGATCTGCCTAGTATCGAGATAACTTGCGATCGGCGTGTTGCCGCTGATCTGAATGGCCAGGTCGGCCATGGAGACGGCGGGTGTTCTCGCGTCTATTTCGTGATAGGCAACTGCAGAACGGAGGCCAAGTTTACGTAACGTTTTGACGATGCGGGCGGCTATCTCGCCCCTGTTGGCGATCAGTACGGTATCGAAGGGCAATTGTGACATTTGCCTATCCAAATAAGCATGAAGGGGACCAAACCGTCGTGAGTGACCGTGCTTGTTGCCTCCAGCCGACGTCGTGTGAACGTCCTGCGTGCTAGGTGGGCTATCTCGGAACGTGAGGCGGGCGAACAGGCCACCCGACCCTCTACTTCGAGATGCCGCCGTTCTTGCCCGTATCTCGCGAGGAGATCACGTAACGGCATTGCTGGCTGAGGCTGGCGTACTTGGATCTGAGGCAAGCAAGGATAGCGACGTGGCTCGGTATGTGATTGCTGCAAAGGCGGAACACGTCCTCCATACACGCCTGTCTCTCCTCGGGAGTCGGAGCTTGATCTCGCGCGTTGACCTGCCACGGGATTACAGCAATCACTGCGGCAGCTAGAGCGATGGCGCGGCAGGATTTGAGGAGCGAAGCCAAACCGGCCCCTTGGTCTTGAGTCATGTCATTCCTTAAGGTTGGTAGATCTGCGATGTTTTGAGCGAAGCGCAAGATGGTCTGTCCGTCGGCCAATAGACGTGTAGCGCCAGGTGCAATGCCTGCGAGTTCCGTGTCGCCGACTCTGGTATGCCTGGATGTCTTGAAGTACTCGGCGTGGCACGTTGAGGTGCTTGAGCACAGCCCACCTCACGGCCAATAGTTGCTGCCACGGTCGGCGCGATACGGGATCGAACACGTCCTGCGGCCTGGTGCCGGCCTTATCGAGGCATGAGATGAGCAAAAGCCAGGTGCGCTCAAACCATAGTTAATGACGCAATTGATCCTGCGTAGCGAATCCAGATGAGACGCCTCCAGGTCATCTTTAGTGTAGTCGGCCTGCGCTCCACATTAATCCGGAGACGGCCATCGGGATGAGAGCGCCTTCTGTAGAAATATCGAAGGGCTCGATCTCTTCCGGTACCGGCCGAGGTAGCCTTGGATAACGCGTGCGCAGGTACGTATCTGCCGAAGCGTGTGATCCCGAGCGACTCTCGCCAGATGAGTTTAGATGTTTGACACATTCGCTATTCTCATTGTCCGCAGGAAGCGTCTGGATTGTCGGATGCGGTCCCGACTTGTCCAGGATCGTACAATCTGACGCTGCGTGCGATTCAAGTCCCTTCTTGAATCAAATCGACCGACACCTCTTACGGTGGCAAATGGCGCTTTGGTGGCCGCCAGCCCTTAGGTGATTATACGGAGCGCCGGTGTCGCATTTCTTTGATGTCCAAATTGCATGCTCACGGCATGAATCCGAAAAGTAAACTCTACCAGCCCGACCACTGGCGAAGCCGCGCGGAAGCAACACGAAGAAAGGCGGAAGGACTCGCTTATGGTAAACCCAGAGACAGGCTTCTTAACGTTGCGATCGAGTACGATAAGCTGGCTCGGCGTGCCCAAGAGTGGCAGACGCACAGAAGTGAGGATGAAACATGGTCAGAGCGAGAGCTGTAGGGCTTTGCCGGGCCTCGATAAGCCGTGCCTCAGCTGGACGGCCGCAGCGCCGATCGCGGAGCAAATGTCACTCGGCAATCGGCGCATCCAAGCAAGTAGCGCTGGATTTGGCGTTTTGGTCCACGATAGGCTTTGCGGCTTTGAGGCACATTGAGTGACCTCCAAGCTGGTTCGGCATGGTATGCTGGAGGCGTGTTGCTGCCTCAGTTACGAATTCATGTTCTGCTAGCCGCGCCGACGCACAAAGCGGACCTGTGAAAGAAGTGTCCGCTTCCAACTGACGGTGGGGATATTCCTGGCTTACCATCGGATCGCCGAGGTCGGGAGGTGCGCGCGTGCCATCCGACGTAGCTTTACTTGTGATTTGTCAGTTCCGCGGGCTTCTTTGGCTCATGAGAAGACCGCTGCGACGATCCAGTAAATGCTGGCCCAGAGCAGCGCACCCAGGAGGAGCGCGGCCAGCGGCCATAGATTCCATCGCCGTTGCGCCTGCAAACAACGGCAATCGGCGTCGTAAGGCCTGACCTTTGGTGTGCGCCAATGAGTCATGGACCACGTGCCGCACTGGTCCGCGGGGAGCGGGTGTTCTCCGGATGCATCGTATCGTTCATAAGCTCGAAGTCTTCCTTCATGGCTCGGGTTATCGGATTCTTGTTTGCCGTGCGACCTGTATCCAGGTGATGGTATTTCTCATGCAGTGGGCGGTTAGACGAGGTGCTACCAAAGCTGAGGGACGCCGGGCAGTGAATCGCTCAGAACTAAAGGATAGCCAGATGAGTGACGTCTGGACTCACTAGAGCAATCAGCATGCCACGATCGGACTGGTGCCGGCGCAGCCTCGATGCGAAGCAAGCCGCCCGCTTGGTTTGGCGACACGAGCTCGCTGCACATGGTCGGAGTTGCGACCTTGTCGTCCGGAAGGCGCCATCGGCATCGAAAGAAGGCAAGAGCTCGCTAGCGACTTTTAGCGAACAGGGGTTCGGAGTTGCATGGAGGGGTGGCAAAGGCGCCGCCAACCGCAGCGCGATTGCAGTGCCTCGAGATAGACTAATCAGCTTCTCTGACCATAAGCTTACGAAACCTCATCAACCCTTGGATGTTATCGGTTAGCGACACGTTATGCCTAGCCATCGCGACGTGAGGCTAGCCCGCTCCGATGTTGCTCCCGGACGAATCGATCACGGCCACATAGATGACGCATTGGCCCTGTTTCAGACTCGGCGAGCAGAAAGCGGCGAATGACCGCAGGACAGTTGGTGAGGCAGCAATCGCCCTTGCCAAGCATTGAGCGAGAATATGCGAATTACGCTGTGGTATTGCGGGCGATGAGGGAATGTAGATGTCAGGCAATTCGGAGCGCATGCCAAGAATGGCGATCGATCCGGCGGCGATGAGGTGGTGGCTCTCGACGCCTCCGTAGGATCAAGCACATCTCCGCGAGACCTCAACGCGGCGCACACAACGAAACATTGTGCTTCAACCGTGAAAGCTCGAGGCCACATCATGTGCTGAAGCGTGCGTTGTTCGGCGGTGTACCTGCAGTCAATGAGCAAGGCGCTCCGCATGGGCCTCGTGCTGTGATCGAGATGTCGGGTCCTCATGCCCGCGGAGCCTCCCAGATAGGAAATTCGCAACCTATGCGCCGGGTCATCATCGAGCGGATCTTGCACGGTTTGCATTCGGGCAATCAAGACCTCGCAAGAATTCGCAAGCGTCCTGGGCAGGGCGCCAGCGGCCAAAAAAAGAGGAGAACAAGTGATGGACATCTGCGGCTTTCTCAGCAGGTGGTTCGCCGAAGAATGGTATTGGAGCGCCGTCCCAAATAGGACGGAACACGCGCTAAGTCGCGAGTTGAAAAGCAACAATGTCATCTACATTGACTTCAAGGCGGTCCACGAGGCAAAGGAGGAAACGTGCGGGCGAAAATAATTGAGAAGCTGGAGGCCGGTCGCGTACAATACGGCCAATTTGCCAGCCATCCAGGATCAGGTCCTTGTGGCATGTTCGTTGTACAGGGGCCTTGCGGCTGTGAACTGAGGATCAGTGGATTAATCCGTCCTGGCTGGGAGCATGTCGCTGTCTCAACGCCGCGACGTTGTCCGAATTGGGAAGAGATGTGCTTCGTCAAAGACCTGTTCTGGGATGAAGAGGAATGCGTGATGCAACTGCATCCCCCACATTCGCAATATGTAAATAACAGTCGGTACTGCCTGCATCTGTGGAGGCCAACTCATCGGGACATCCCAATGCCGCCACCGGGCTTTGTAGGCGTGGTTGGGCTCGGCCCATCAGAGGCGGCAATGTGGTTTGCGTGCATGAGTGCGACCGCATTATGAGGTAGGCTAAGGATTGTCCGCGTGGCAGATGAAAAGTAGTGGTTCGGCACTATTGTCAGCCCGCACCGCAACGGAAAGTGTCGGCTCTTCCGTTTGCCTAACGTGGCGGGCTTGCCAGCCCAGCGAAGCACGAGGTGATGATGACGCACGGGCTCGGCGAGCCCGGTGCTGGCGAATTGACGGAACACAGCGTCAGAATCGAACCATCGCCGCGTCAAATCTGTCTGGAGAGCCGCGCCAAACTCGAGCTCGGGATAAAATTGCATCCTCCGGCGATTGTGTCCGACCACTCCGTATCCTTGGAGTCGTCGACCAGGGCGCCGGCATTCCGGCCGGGACTGGCTGAGCAGAAAAGGTGGCCATCCAAGAGACGCCCTGCGGCCGCTTCTCCAACCCGTTCTTGCTCGTCAGCTCGTCGTCAGCTTGTCGCGATATGATTCGCAGGTAGGGCTCGCCAGCCCCACTCCGTCCAGGCAAGCATGCGCTAGAGGCACGCGAACGCCATGTTCAATCCGATAAGTGGCCAAGCCACGCGCGCGCCGATCAAGATGACGAACTGGGTTCAGTCGGCGGACAACAGCAACTTCGAGCAAGCGCTTACGGATCCCGCGCAGGAAGAGAGCCAGCCTCCCGAAGCGCTGTCGGATAAAATGGGGCTCTGCTGCAGCAGACCGGAGCCGAGCCAGACTTTATTCCAATACAGAACTGCCGAATTGCCTGGCGCCAATGTCGATGGCATCTGCGTCGGCTTGGCGGCGGAGTGGCTCCTCAATCTCGCCAGCAGCCCTTCGTCCCGAATGAGCGCGCTGATACCGGGCGCTCAAAGCCATGCCTCGGCGGCAGTGCGGCAGCAACGGTATGAAGAGCTCAAGGCGTTGTTGCGAATTGACAGGCCGGGCGATTCTACCAACCTTCAGGCAAAAACCGCAATGTTGCGTGAGGCGGGATTAGAGCCTGCGAACAATCAGACTCGATATGAGTTTGGAACGTCCTCCGGAATTGCCCAGATAGTGAATGAAGTCACCCACGATCCATCGGACTATCTGATCGGCCTGCGTTTTAAACCGCGTGGCGCGCATACAATTGCGACCTCGACATCGAATGGAATGACGACCCTGTTTGATCCAAATTATGGAGAATTTTCCGTTCGGTCAAACCAGATGGGCGAGTTGTTCAAAAGCCTTGGCGACCGTTACAGTAACGTGAACGGGCTTGATATATTTATGGTGGTCACGCAAAGCATGACGTGAGCAAATCGAGGCTTCGGAGGTCGGTCCGATGTGCTGGCGCGAAGCCTTTGCCTGACAATGGCGATCGAGATCGGAAGCTGCATTGGTTTGAGGCGCACCACCGAAGCCATCGAAGGTCGAATTTGCTGCTCTCGACCGCGCAAATTCGTCCCGGTGGTGCCCCGAAGGTGTCGCAGCTTGGCGGAGATCGGACAGTTCTGCGGAGAAAGCGCTGTACGTTAGCGAGATGGCCTTGCTTACTTGGAAATGGTCTTGCTTCCTTGGAAGAGGCCGACAGCTCACGCACGACGGAGGACGCCTGCCTCGCTCTTCGAAGGTTGAATTGCCCTGCGCCCGGATTGTGCGGCTCGGTAAGGCACAATAACGTTATCTGTCGTACGGTCTCGGTTGATTGGAGCGCCCACGAGGCGCCGGGCTGAACCCGTCTAAACTTTTCAAAAACAGGGGCTAAGCTCCTGCGGTTGACTTCAATGGGTTCGTCGCCCCTCCGAGTGTCGGCATGTTCGCCGGCCGGCCGGTTCTCCGCGACGCTCGGAACTACCTACTCCCAGGCGCAATCGGCTGGTCGGCACGCTGCAGTTTTCGCAGCAAGCCATCGGATTCTTGGCAGTGAGAGCTCGTGCATCCGTTTCGCGCGGGCCTATTTGATCGCTGCGCGCTCGTCCACAGGTCGGGGATCATCAGCAACCTTGCAAGGGCCGGAATGGTCGCCTGGCATAGATCGTGAACTCGCAGTCGCCTGGCCGGGGCCGGCTACCCCTCCCACGGATCGCCGTTGCTCTTAAGGGAGTGAAGGGAAAAGAACCTATGGCGGACTCCTGCCGGCCCGGCCGAGCCGCCTGTCGAGTTCGTGACCAGATGTCGGTAGTCGACCTAAATGCAGGCCGCGGCAAGAGCAAAATCAACGATTTTAAATTGGCGCGTCACTTGCTTCTTCACGGCGACATCTCGATCGTTCCAGGAGCGATCAGTTCGATTGACTAAGCAAAGGTGAAGAGGTTGGCCAGGTTGCGAGCTGAGGTGAACCGATACGTGAACCGTCCAGCTAGGAGAGCGTCAAGTACTCAAAGAGTATGTGACACGCTTTGAACATTCTGACTCGAAATCCGCACCCGATGGGATCCATAACCTATCGAGCCGCGCGCGTATTCCCGTTGCCGTGGTGGGCTATCTGGATGTCTATTCGGGTGTTTTCAGGATCTGTTACTGGATGTCATGTGCAGATATGAGAAGAAGCCCAATCATCGCGCCGCTAAGCGTAGCGAATGCGAACCCCGCTGACGTATATATCTCGCCCGTCAACTTGACGGCTAACGGCAGGGCACATCTTGGCCACGCTGCCGGGCCATTTCTCAGAATGGACGTCGTACAAAGGCACCTGAAGAGGGCAGGGCATCATGTTCGCTCCGGTCTGACGACCGACGGTTTCGAAAACCATGTTCTAGTCCGAGCAGCGCGCGAGAACATCGACCCGTCGGACTTGGCTCATGGCTTCCATGTCGAGATTGCTCGTGATCTCGCCTCACTAGGGATCGTTTTCGATCATTTCGATGATCCAGCCCATGGCAAAAATCTTCAGCGGTTCTCCAATGTCAGCAACGCGCTCATGGAGGCGCTATCTGCAGCAGGATCGCTGGAGTTTCGCGCAGCGCGGCTACCCGTCGACGATGCCGGCTCTGCTCTGACGCCAACGGAAGAGCGTTTTTGCATTGGAGGCTGGTTTGGCGGAACCTGCCCCGTATGCGGAGCATCCGCAGGGAGCTTCTTCTGCGAACAGTGTGGAGATCATTTCGAGCCAGACGAAGCACGAAATCCGGTGTCGAGGCGAGGACGGATCGTAGAATGGACAGATAACATCTCTGCCTTTCTCACAATTACACGAAACGACCAACTCGTCCGGGCGTGGGACGATGCGGCTATCGAACCTGGCTTTGTGGAGATAGGGAGGCGATATATCGCACGTAAAGGGCAGCGAATGCGGTTGACCGTTCCTGGCCTGCATGGAATGGCTTGGAATTCGCAGCAGTTCAACACACGTCAGATCCTGTTTAGCTACTCCTCGTTGCTCTACGCTCATTCCCTCTATTGTGGGCATAAAGATGCGGAGGCATCCGGCACGCCAAGTGCCTTTGCGCGCAATTCCGATACTTTCCTGATCGGCGCGACCGGTATCGACAATACAATCCCGATGCTCGTGGGAGTTACCGGATGTGCATTGGGTCAGGAGTCCTTTCGTCAATTTGACCGAATTTTCTTCAATCATTTTCTTTTGTTGAACGGATCGAAGTTCTCTACCAGTCGCGGCCACGTGATATGGGCGGGTGAAATCGCTCAGGTGCCGGATATATCTATCGATATTCTCAGAGTGTGTCTGTCGGAAATCTGCCCCGAAGAAGCGGAGACGGATCTGAACCCGAAGCAATTGATTGATCGCTACAATGCGATTCTCGACAAGAGCGCTGTGGTCTTCAATCGTTGTACGGACATCATCAACGCGATGCCGTCTTCTGCCGCGTGTCACGTAGATGATGCGATGATGCTCACGCTGAACCGGCTGTACAACCAACAGTGCTCAGCCCTCTCGCTAGATCGTCTGCGCGTGTCGCACGTGTCCAGATCGGTAACCGAATGGCTCGATTGTCTTGATTCCAATCCGCACTATCAGATCGCTTACACATGGCTGATGGGCTTCAGCATACTGGGCTGGCCGCTGATGCCGAGGATAACGGAAGCTCTGTGGCACTGGCTCGGCCATGAAGGACATCCCATCGCAGCCTGCGCTGCGCGACCCTCATCCGTACGAAGCGGAAGGGTACCAAGAATCGATGGGCGCAGCTTGACGGCCGCAGACATTGATGGATGCCTCCCGGGAATAGTTGCACCATGAGAGCCGCAGCGAACATTGTCACCGCCGAGAATTTGCCCGATGAGGTGCCGCTCGATGTCTCGATTCCATTCATGCTTGGTAGCATCAATGTGGCCGCGTCCTATGGGGCGAGCTTTTTTTTCGTGGATGCTCTCCGCTCGGCTCCACAGAGCGCATCCATAGCAGGAACAATTATTTCGACCGGTACGGTCGCGACAATACTATGTTCGTTTGTGGCTGGCCGGATCGCCGATTCATGCGGGTTGATGCGAACGATCATCCTTGCCGCCGTGGTGATGGCAATTGCAATGATCTGCTTTGCAGCGGCTCCAATTTCTCTGTTCCTCGCTTATTTCGGCGGGCTCTCGCTCGGCATTGGATGGTCAATCTTCTATATGCTGGCGCCGCTTCAAATCCTAGAACGCGTGCGCCCTGCGGCTCGTGTCAAATATCTCACCTTGCTTTCCGGATCCCAGATGCTGGGGATCGGACTTGCTGTTCCCCTGGGGCGCACGGTCGTGGAGATTTTCGGAACCTATATCGCAGCGTACGCTCTATTCGCGGCTGCATGTCTCGTTGGCGCCATGCTGCTGGAGTTTGCTAGCAGGGCACTGGCGCAGGCTCCTCAGATCAAAATGGCGGCTGTTCGACTCACGTTTGAGGGCGTGCGGGAGGCCTTCAAGTCGAATACGCGTTATCCGATCGTCATGATCGGAATCGGCGCATGCGTGTTTTCCGGTCTGTCCACGTTCCAGACGCTTTACGCTTCATCGCGGGGGCAATCCGCCGATACATTCTTTCTCGTCTTCACGTTGACAGCCGTTTTCATGCGCTTCGCGGTGGCGCCGGTCATCGGAAAAGTCCGGCTTGAGTGGATCGCTGCGTTTCTCATCTTGTGCACCATGGCGGGACTATTCTTGCTTTTGATGAATGCAGGGAGTGCGGAGATCTACATCCTCGGTACAGCGATGTTCGCCCTTGGATACGGACTTAGCTATTCGACTCTGAATGGTATGGTTGTCCTCATTGCAGGTACAGACGGGACATCATTGGCGGTTGCTTCTCAGGTTTTCACGCTTTCCTACTTCGTTGGCCTATTCGGATTTCCATATATCGCCGGGCAGATCGTGAGCGCCCACAGCTTCGATGACCTGCTGAAGAGCATGATGACGCTTATCGGTGGCAATGGAATCGTTCTAGCAATTCAAGCGTTTTCGACCCGCCGGGAATGTTAAGTGGCTGATCTTACGGATAGCGTGATGTCAAAGAAGGGCAGCGGTCATCAGGTAACGGCAATCGGCGCAGGCCCGGCGAATCTGAGCCTGGCAGCGCTCGCGGCCCCGATTCCGGAAATTTCCGTACATATCCTAGAACGATCGGAGACGCTAAGTTGGCATCCGGGTTTGCTTCTAGATGGGGCTTTCATGCAAACCAGCCCCTTAAAGGACCTGGTAACACCGGCAGATCCGACAAGTGCATATAGTTTTCTCGCCTACCTGCACGAGAAAAAACGGCTTTATCAAGCCATGGTTCGAGGTATCGCTTCGGTTGGCCGGAGCGAATTTGAAGATTATTTGAAATGGGCGGGCGAAAAGCTTGCGAACGTTCAATTCGGCGAAGAGGTCATTGCAGTCGAACTACGCGGCGAGGCGTTCAGTATCGCTACCAATCGCCGCAATTATCAGACCCGTACGACAGTGGTCGGCGTAGGCCGGGTGCCCTTTGTTCCCGACTGGAGCAGAAATGCACCGGAGAATCAGCTGTTTCACGCGAGTACCTTCCTCCTGCGGCGCCGTGAGTTCTCCAGCAAGCGTGTTGTTGTGGTAGGTGGTGGCCAAAGCGGAGCAGAACTATTTCTTCATCTGCTAACCGGAGCATGCGGTGCGCTGGGAGCCTTGGCCTGGGTCACGCGCCGCGCAAGCATATTTGCTCTCGAAGATAGTCCCTTCGTCAATGAGTGGTTCTTTCCACAGTATGACGGATGGTTCCTTGAACAAAGCGAAGCCGTCAGAGAGCAAACCCTTGAACGGCAGGCTTTGGCGAGCGATGGCGTCAACCCATCGACACTGCGCGCGATCTACAACGCACTTTACGACCGCGAAGTTCGTCGAGGTTCGTATCCCGCTCAGGTGGAAATACGCGTCGACACCATGGCCGAAGAGCTCCGTGCCATATCTCCATTTCGCCTGGGGGTGCGCCAGCAGGCCACCGGCGTTCGCACAGAACATGTCGCCGACATTATCGTGCTGGCCACGGGCTATCGGACCGAAATCCCTTCCTTTCTGGAGCCGGTCGCAAACCGGCTTTCGATTGTGAGTGCGCCTGGCGGCTCTCGGGAGATCGTGGTCGGCAAGGAGTTCCGGGCCCGGTTTGATGGCCCCGAAAGCTGCCGCTTATACGTCCAGAATGGTGCACGATTTCAACATGGCATCGCCGACACAAATCTGAGTTTGGTTCCTTGGCGCGCCGCAACGGTGCTCAATTCGATCATTGGTCGGGTAGCTTACGATTGCGGGCCTGCAACAGGAGCTCTCAAGTGGCATGGTGCGGTGCCTGAGAGCGCCCGCTGAGGATCGGCAATGGGCTGCATGTCTGATCGAGTTGCATGATTGGAGATACCCCGTGAAGAATGCTCAGCTGATGACGTTAGGGGACGTAACGGTCTACAGCCCCGGCGTACTGGTACAGGACGTCGAAGGGATAAATGATCCGGAGATCACCGTTCCGGTTGAATTCATCGAATTCCGCCTCGATCCACTCGCGGTGTCGACGCCTCATTCTCATCCATCCACCGAGATCTGGCGGATCACGAGCGGGCGCGGTCAGGTCGTGACCGACGATGGTGAGTTGGCCGTGAAGGCCGGCGATCTGGTGTTTCTGCGACCAAATCAAACCCATCATTTGCGGAATAGTGGCAGCGAAGTGCTGAGCGCCTTGTCCATCTCCTGGAAACAAACTCAATGACTGACAAGATCTATGACCTCGCAGTCATCGGGGCTGGCATTATGGGCCTCAGTTCTGCCTTCATCGCAGCGAGCGATGGCCCGGAAAAAAGAATAGTCATCGCCGAACGAGATATCGTTGGATCTGGTACGAGCGGGTTTGCGCCTGGGATCCAGATCAACATCTGTCGTAACCAGAAGGAAAGAAGCCTCATCGACTGTGGTTCGAAATTCTGGCGCGGGATCTATCCCGACGGACAATGGCCCAAGGGGCGAGACTGTGATGTGTTTTGGTTGACGCGCAATCCCGGCGAACTGGCGAAACAGGGCAGCGCGGGCCAGCTGAGCCTATCAACATCCTTCGCTCTGGTCGAGAGGCTATTATCGCTGGAGCAGTTCGTGGTTCCCGACGATGTGTCCGTCGTGTTGGATCGTGGTTCGTACTGTCAAGTCGATTCCATCGTTCAGGATCTGACTCAAAGGCTCAAGATCAAGGGAGTGTCGATAAGAGAGAGTACATCGATTACAAAAATACGGAAGGGGCCACGCAATATTCTTCTCCAGACCTCTGATAACAGCGAACTCTCGGCGAAGCGGGTGATTCTCGCAATCGGGCCATGGTTACCGGAGTCGCCGTTGCGTCAGCACCTAACAGACGAACCGGGGTTGCGAGTCAAGAAGGTCGTCGCGCTCCATTTGGCCGTACGGCCCACGCCGAACTGTCCAATGATTGGGCTCTTCGATGACTACGCGTTCCTCATTCCCATGATCGAGCAAGGATACTGGCTGTTCAGCTTTACCTCGCAGGAATGGGATGTGAAGCCGGTTTCCGACGAGCTGCGGCTCAGTTCGGATGATCTCGCGCGTGCCAACGCAATTCTGGCCAAGTGGTGTTCCTCCAAGGTGCCGGCGGTGGAGTCAGCACGTGTGTTCTGCGACTGCTATTCGGCGGATGGTGTCCCGTTTTCCCGTCCTGCGAAAGATATCGCAGGTTTGCATGTGATTGGCGGTGGCTCGGGTAATGGGTTTCGCTTTGGACCAGCATGTGCGGAAGAGGCAGTACGATCCTTATATGCTGCGGATCGACACGCCATTACGGCGACATGAGGGTCGGCTTATGCCGGATGTGATTGGTCTCAATTCCAATCTCTCTGATAATCCGTCAGATGCCGGCTATGCCAACACATCGAGATCGACCATGGTTGTTGATCTCGGCGCGATAGAATCTAACTACCGGAAGTTTCGGATGCTGGCGCCCCAAAGCGCTTGCGGCGCAGTTCTCAAGGCAGACGCCTACGGCCTTGGCGCGCTGCGCATAGCGCCGTTTCTTGCGCGGCTTGGCTGCGGGCATTTCTTCGTGGCCGATGTGGAAGAAGGCGCGGCCTTACGCAAGGTGCTGCCACTATCTGCGAAGATCTACGTGCTTCACGGAGCTATGCCCGGTTTGGAGGCGGCTATTGAGCGCCATGATTTGCTGCCGATCCTGAACAGCAGGGAACAGCTGGATGCTTGGCTTCGGCATTGCCGCCTTCGCAACCGGCTGTTACCCGCAGGTGTCCATGTCGACACGGGTTTGTCTCGACTGGGGTTTCCCATCGACGAACTGCAAAGAGCCGCTGAGAGCGAAAGGGTGCTGTCGGATCTGCCTGTCGTTCTGTTCATGAGCCAACTCGCCTGCGCGGAGTGGCGCGACGAAATCAGTCGGCAACAATTGGATCAGTTCCGTAAACTTACCTATCTGTTTCCCAAAGCCATCCTTTCGCTGTCGAACTCCGCGGGACTATTTTCCGGATGTGAATTTCATTTCGACCTCATACGGTCGGGGGGAGGGATTCTCGGCCTTGCCATATCCGGTGATCCCGACTTCAGGCCATCGCAAGTCGTCCGCCTGCGAACGCGAATCATTCAATGTCGCAGCGTAAAGGTCGGAGAAGCGATCGGATACCACAGGTCATACCCGGTGAAGAGACGGATGCGTGTCGCGACCGCCTCTATTGGTTATGCAGATGGGTTCCCGCGTAGCCTCGGCAATCGAGGTCATGTCTTCATATATGGTGCTCGCGCGCCAATCGTTGGCTTCGTTTCGATGGATCTCATGAGCATCGATGTGACGGATCTGCCCGAGAGTTCGACTGCGCCGGGTACAATGGTCGACCTGATCTGCCCCGAGCAGACCGTCGCAGATGTGGCGTTGGCCGCGAACATGCTGAGCGATGAATTGACCACGGCGATCGGACTCCGATGTCGCAGACTTTATGTTTCGGCCAAGCGGGATGAGATGAGGCGCCAGTGAACTCCTCTGCGTTCGGATCTCGTCAAGTGAATCGAGCGATCTATCTGGACGGCGAAGGTATGCGTCTCATGCGTCCGGGCTACTTCACCGCTCGGGTGCGTCAGTTCCATGAATGTGAGAGAGCCTTCTGTCATGAGCTCCTGCGTTCGACCACATACCGGCTAATTATTGAGGTCGGTTGCAGTTGCTACCGCCTTATCGGTGTCAAGAACGATGACTGTGATTACCTTGGTATCGACATCAATCCACCTCGTGCACGCAGATTGAAGGAGGACAAGGGGGCTGTTGTCCGCTGCGAGGCCAACAAATTCTTTAAAAGAAGGCGTCTGGTCGGTGAGATCATGCGGCGATATGACGGAAGAGTGCTGTGCATTCTGCCGTTCAATTTTCTTGGCACCATGGATCATCCAATGGAATTTCTCACGGTAATGTGCCAGACGCCCTTTGATCTCGCGTTGTCGCTCTTTTCAACCAGCGAGACAGCGACCGCGGCGCGACTAGAATATTATGATCGTTGCGGGATAAACGTTCAGGCCGTGGAGCGGACAGATGACTGCGTCCGATTAGATTGCTCGAACGGCTTCCAGGCGTTTGCTTTCGATCCATGTGTTCTGACGAGCCGAATATCAGCATTTGGATTCCGCTTGAATGAGGCAATGTACTTTGACATCTGTAACTTCCTTCATTTCAGTAACCAGCGGGTGTGAAGGTTATTCGCGTTCGTCTTACGCGACATGCAGAAGGGGCAGCAGAGGAGCGACGCTTGCTTCGTCGTAGGCATCAACAGAAAAGAAGAAATGCAAGTCGATTTTGAGCATCGATTCAGTGAAGTAGGGATTGTTGCGCGGGCACGAGCCTAGTCTAGGAAGCGTATGCCGTTCAACGTCGCCTCAAATGCGGACGCTGAGACGGTCCAGAGCGAAAATGCTGCAGGAGCCACCCGATCGTTTTCAACGGAAAGTCCCCCGCCGGGCGATCGTGGATCCTTCGTCCGGCGGGGCGGTGATGGAGCATCTTAAGGCTGACGCGATGCGCCATCATGAACCGGCAGCTTTGCGCGGTCAGCGGCTTGTTGTAACTGACAAGGTCAGGTCATGGTCGAGGTGAGACTCGGCGCATCCGCAATGCCTGCGTGTCAGATCGCCTTCGCTACACCTCGTCGCTGGACGTTAGACATATTGTACCAATTTAAGGTAATCGTCTCTGAGAACAGGGGAACGGATGGAGCAGGCCGGGTCTGAAGAAAAAGTGGCCCGCGTCTGGCTGGCACGAGTGCGGCGTTCGACACTTAGGCGTGTCGGCGCGCTAGAACGCACAGCAGCTAGTTCGGTGCTGACCAGATCAGTCGCCGCTGTAGCACAGTCCGAGGCAGTGAAAGTGCCATCAGTCATGACAGCTTGCGCTAATCCCAATGTGGTGAACCAACCTGCATAGATTAGCACGGCACCGTCTGTCTCATCGAGGCCGCGGAGCTCCTCAATGGCGTCCGCATGGACTGACGCCGCACCCAGAGAGACAAAGAGATCGGCTATTTCGTCGCGCGTGGCTCTGTAAAGAAGACAGCGGCCAAGATGGGATAAAAGCGTCTCCGTCGGACCTTCGAAGAAGCGGAGAATACGGGCGTCACGATAGATTTTAGCTAAGGGCGTCCCCTCGTCGTACCCTCGGCCACCCAACAGTTGGACGCATTGATCGGCGACAAGGCCGCACCATTCGGACGACAGTACCTTCGTTGCCGACGCAAGGTGGACATTGGGAGAGCCCTGCCCAGAGACGTCTACAAGATGCCGTAAGCATCGCCTTCACGACTTCGCGGCGAAGCACCATCTGCCCAAACAGCTGCTCTATATGGCTGTTCTCAATCATGCGCAGCTTACCTAGGCGACGATGATTTGCATATGAAGCCGCGACCTGGATCGCGCGCTCAAGGGCGCCAAGGCCCATCGCAGCCACACCTATTCGGCCGCGGTTCATACTGGATGCCGCTGCACCCCAACCGTCTTGGTCGCGAAAAAGCACGTAAGCACGTGGCACCTCGACATCCTGGAACTCGAGAGTATTCTGTATAATTCCACGGGTGCGATGCTCGTGCGTGACTTTAAGGCCGGGAGCCTGCCTATCAACCAGTACACCAACGAGGCGACCTTTGGCATCATGACTGTAAGCTCGCGCAAAACAAAACGATCCACCGGGCCCAGTCAGCGAGGCCAATCCAAAGTTTACGGCCGCAGATGCGAACCTTCTCTTCATGCAGGAAAGCCGAAGCTTCTATGTGCCTCGGGGAAGAACCTGCTCCAGGCTCCGTCAAAGCGAAAGCGCAAAGATCGCCGCGTGTTGCACCCCGTATGACCTGCTCTTGGTTGGGGAGATGCGGTGCCGCTTCGATACAGGGCAAGGCTAGGAAGTTATGGATGACGAGGGTAGATGCAGCGGAGACATCGAAAGACGCGGTGGCAGAATGAGCTCGATGGCTTTTTGCAAGGAAAGAGCCAATCCGCCGCGATCTGCCAGTATTGGTGAGCCCGAACAGTCCATGCCTTGCCAGCATGCTATGTAGGTTCGGAGGGAATGCTCGACGGTCATCCGCGTCTGGCGGTTCCGAGGACCCCTTTACTCCGCATTAGAATCTGGCGCCTGGCGTTGTTCGCTTCCCCAATGAGCGAACGACGTGCAGCAGGCTCGTGGCACCGGTCTCTCAGTAGAGTTCTGCTAAGCGGAAGAATCTTGATCAGACTGACGGTCTGCCCCACGGCGCCCCGGACCGTCCCGCCGACTGGCACCGGTGATTCCCACATCGAGCTTTACGAAGTCAGGCCCGATCGATGTCTGAGCGATTTCGAACCGAGACGCTGCGCCGACCTCGCGACAGAGGGGGCCCCAACTTTCAGAAGCGAGTCAACCGCCGCTTTGGTGGAAAGAATATTGGCGCGCATCCAGTTCAGGCGGGGGTGCGAGGTCTGCTACGATCGCTTCTCGTTGGAAAATGTGGCCGAGATTCACATATGCTAAATGCCCTGCTTGGCCCGCTCTTTATCTTCAAGCCGCCCGTCGCTTATCCCTGAGTCAGGCAAGATGCGGCCCCAGCACCGGCCCTTGGCCCCCAGAGGTGCTAGGGCCGTTTTCCAGCGGACGTCAAAAGGTTGATTGGCAAGCAGCTTGTAGACCCCGAGGCCTTCCTCTCGCTCACTACGTTGCAGGTTATTGCCACAGCATGCTGAGCAATTTGAAGACCGGCGTAAAAATTGAACTTGAGGAAGACGCCGAGGCGTCTTTCGATGTCCGCGTGCGGGATTCTCCCGGCGACTTGATTAGTTCACGCTCGCCGCCGCGTTGCCGTGGAGGCGGTGGCTCGAGCGTGACCCTCTCGAGGAGCAAAGCGGCTCATGAGGCTTTCTCGCGACTGTGTCGTCAAAGTCACCAAACCGCTTAAGCATCGGCCTATGTTCGTCGAGAGCGAGGATCCATGTACGATATATACGTGAACGAACGGAACGACCTTCTCGTCGTTCCTCGGGGCGATTCCATTCCGCTCCATTTTAACAGGAACTGGCGGAAGAAACGTGTCGTACGGTCGGTGAGCGAGCAAATCCGCGAAGACATCCGGACGCACGGCTACCATCGGCGAAATGTTACAGCCAGGCCGCGTATTCGGGGAGCATGCGCGTCCTCTCAGCCGCGCGCTGAAAACGCTCGCTGACAAGGTGGCTTGATCTACAAAAGGAGAGTTCATCCGCATCTTGGTGCAGGCGGTCATAGGCTTCATTTGCGAACCTCGGCCTCAGCGGGGATTCCCCGCTGGGGTCTCTTCATTTGTGAGACTGACGCATCGGATTGGCGGTCTTGCGGCTGCGCTCAGTGCTGGGTTGACTCTGTGGGCTTTGGCCGTTGCTTGTAAAGCCCGGACAACTCGCCGCGCCGCTTGATCTTTGATCAAGCGAACGGCTAGCAGCAGTGGAGTATCTTTGCAGTCTCTTGAGCAAGTTGTTCCTTCGTCAGAGTCCCGCGATCTGCCTGATCGAACACTCAACAGCATCAGTTGCACGTCTTGCTGTTGCGTCGCTCCAGGAGCGATACGTCGATACCAGGAAGATGTGCCGCGAAATTGAAGGATCGGTCCTCTTGAGCGCACTTCACGGCCCGATGGCGACGAGATGTCAGACCGGAGCAGGAACGGTATCTGGCGCTTCGGACGGCGCGTCAGAATTTGTAAATGTAGGCGGAATGTGAAAGCCGGAGCTTGGCACCGGATCTGCGTCTGCTCAGATGAGGTCTCGAATGAACAGTGGCAGCTTCGTCAGGCGGAATGGCGCGCAGGCCAGGCTTCCGTCACAAGTTGGGCTCCTTTCTTTGCCCTGCCGAGGTGCAGAGCGTCTGACCAGACGGCTTGGTCGGGCCAACCGCTCCTGACATGGATGACCGATGGGGCTTTCGACGCCACCTGCCGACCCGGCTGAAATGGTATCTAGATGGTTCGCCCGAAGCTGAAAACCCTGGCATTCCTGCCAGGGCTCCGCATGTGTCGACCCTCTGATGGACGGCGTCAGAAATCCATACCGCCCATGCCGGCGCCGGGAGGGATTGCGGGACCCGCCGCGACCTTCTTCGGCAGTTCGGCGACCATCGCTTCGGTGGTGATCAGCAGAGCTGCCACGGAGGACGCGTTCTGGACCGCGATGCGCACGACTTTGGTCGGGTCGATGATGCCCTTGGAGACGAGATTGCTGTACTCGCCTGTCTGGGCATCGAATCCGAAAGAATATTGCTCGTTCTCGAGGACTTTGCCGACCACGATCGAGCCGTCTTCGCCAGCGTTGATCGCGATCTGGCGGGCCGGCCAGGACAGCGCCTTGCGCACGATCTCGACGCCGGTCTTCTGGTCGTCGTTCTTGGTGCGCAGGCCCTTGAGCTGCTCCGAGGCACGGAGCAGGGCGACGCCGCCGCCCGGCAGGATACCTTCCTCAACAGCCGCACGGGTCGCGTGCATCGCGTCATCAACGCGATCCTTGCGCTCCTTCACCTCGACCTCGGTCGCGCCGCCGACGCGGATCACCGCGACGCCGCCTGCGAGCTTGGCGAGACGCTCCTGCAGCTTCTCACGGTCGTAGTCCGAGGTGGTCTCCTCGATCTGCGCCTTGATCTGGCCAACGCGGGCGTCGATGTCGGCCTTCTTGCCGGCGCCGTTGACGATCGTGGTGTTCTCCTTGTCGATCATCACCTTCTTGGCGCGGCCGAGCATCTGCAGCGTGACGTTCTCGAGCTTGATGCCGAGGTCTTCCGAGATGGCCTGGCCGCCGGTCAGGACCGCGATGTCCTGCAGCATGGCCTTGCGGCGGTCGCCGAAGCCCGGAGCCTTGACGGCCGCGACCTTCAGGCCGCCACGCAGGCGGTTGACGACGAGGGTGGCCAGCGCTTCGCCTTCGACGTCTTCAGCGACGATGACCAGCGGCTTGCCGGTCTGCACCACGGCCTCGAGCAGCGGCAGCAGCTCGTTCAGCGAGGAGAGCTTCTTCTCGTTGATCAGGATGTAGGCGTCGTCCATCTCAACGCGCATCTTGTCGGCGTTGGTGACGAAGTAGGGCGAGATGTAGCCGCGATCGAACTGCATGCCCTCGACGACATCGAGCTCGGTCTCGAGCGACTTGCTTCCTCGACCGTGATCACGCCCTCGTTGCCGACCTTCTTCATGGCGTCGGCGAGGAACTTGCCGATCTCGGCATCGCCATTGCCCGAAATGGTGCCGACCTGGGCGATTTCCTCGTTCGAGGTGACCTTCTTCGAGTTCTTCTGGAGGTCGGCCACGACGGCTTCGACCGCGAGGTCGATACCGCGCTTCAGATCCATCGGGTTCATGCCGGCGGCGACCGACTTGGCGCCTTCGCGCACGATTGCGGCCGCAAGCACGGTCGCGTGGTGGTGCCGTCGCCGGCCGCGTCGGCAGCCTTGGAGGCGACTTCGCGCACCATCTGGGCGCCCATGTTCTCGAACTTTTCCTCGAGCTCGACCTCCTTGGCGACGGCGACGCCGTCCTTGGTGATGCGGGGAGCGCCGAACGACTTGTCAAGCACCACGTTGCGGCCCTTCGGACCGAGTGTGACCTGCACCGCGTTAGCGAGGATGTCGACACCACGCAGCATGCGGTCGCGCGCGTCTACTCCGAATTTGACTTCTTTGGCTGACATAAACAATTCCTTCGGTTTATTCTCTCATCCTTCGGTGCGCCGAGCAGACGCCCGTCGGGGTGAGGTGTGCGAGTAGCCGGGTCAGGCGGCCTTCTTCTTGGAAAACACGTCGGTGAGAACGCCCATGATGTCGCTTTCCTTCATGATCAACAGCTCCTGACTGTCGAGCTTGACCTCGGTGCCCGACCACTTGCCGAACAGGACGCGATCGCCGACCTGGACGTCGATCGGAATTAGCTTGCCGGTCTCGTCGCGGCCGCCCGGGCCGACGGCGATGACTTCGCCTTGCGAGGGCTTCTCCTTGGCTGTGTCGGGAATGATAATACCGCCAGCGGTCTTCTCTTCAGCGTCGATGCGCCTGACCACGACGCGGTCGTGAAGCGGACGGAAATTCATGCGGACCTCCTGAGCATTTGAACGAGTTGGCGTTTCGCCACATTGCAACAGTATCGGTGATAGCAAGAGCCAGGCCAACGATGAGGAGCGCCCCTTGCCTGCAGTTCGGCTGAATCGCGCGCCTGGACTGCGCGTGTCCTAGGTCGGAAGCAGACGTCATCATGTCTAAAGACAGCCAAGCTGTTGCGAAAATGACATTGCATTTCGTCAACACAACCACATTCCCTCTATACCCTTATCTTGCAGTCTCTGGATGCGCGCCGCGGGTCCCGCGAAGTGAAGGGTAGCGGAACGCAGCGTGACTCGCGGTCGACGGCCCGAATTGGCGTAGCCTTCCGGAACCGAACCGATTCGTCGGGAGCGACCAATGGACTTCGGGGCCCGACCAACTGGGAGGCCGCGTGCCCCGTCGGAGTGGCCGTGATCGATGCCCCCTAGGTGTTTAGTCCCGGCATTTGCTGGAGTGGGTTGAGTTTGAATCGTTCTGGCTGGGAAGTCGAGCATTTGCAGATGTATTCGTAGGGTGTGAGGCCCTTCAGGGTCTTCAGCCGCCGAGCGTAATTGTAGGCGGTGATGAAGTCGGCAAGGTGAGCTTCGAGCTGATCTTGTCGGTCGTAATGGCAGCGATGGACAGTCGCTTCCTTGATCGTGCGGTTCATGCGCTCGACCTGGCCATTGGTCCAGGGATGCTTGATCTTGGTCAGTCGATGCTCGATCCCGTTTTCTTGGCATCGCATGTCGAACATATGCGTCACGTATCTTGCCGTCGGGCCGTCTGCATAGCGCGGCGGGAAGGTGAACTGGATCCCATTATCGGTGAGCACCGTGTGGATCTTGTAGGGGACGGCCGCGATCAGAGCTGCGAGGAAGGCCGAGGCTGAGGTCCTTCCCGTCTTCCTGGCCAGTTGCACGAAGGCGAACTTGCTGGTGCGATCGATTGCGACGTAGAGGTAGAGCTTGCCTTCAGCGGTCTGGAGCTCAGCGATGTCGATGTGGAAATAGCCGATCGGATAAACCTTGAACTTCTTCTTCGAGGGCTTGCCGCCTTGGACCTCCGGCAATCGGCTGATGCCGTGGCGCTGGAGGCAGCGATGCAGGGAGGACCGCGTCAGATGCGGGATGGTCGGCTGCAGCGCATAGAGGCAATCGTCGAGCGGCAGCAGCGTGTGTCGCCGGAAAGCGACGATGATCGCCTCCTCCTCGATGGAAAGGACTGTCGACTTGGCTTCCTTGGGGCCGGTGGAACGATCGGCGACGGTCTCGCGCTGCTTCCACTTCGCGACAGTCTTCTGGTTGATCCCGTAGCGCTTGGCGAGTGATCTCAGGCTCTCTTGACTATTTTGTATTGCTCGACGGACTGCCTCCGTCGTGGTGGCGCAGCCGTGTAGAACTTGTCCCATAGCGCATCCTTCGAATCGTGCGATAAGAATGCACCATCAAAGCTTGGGACTAAACACCTAGGAGTTCGCGCCGCGCCAATGCTGTTTTCTCCGAGCGCCAGTACATGGCTCGGCGAACGTTGCAGTGAGTTCTGCGACCATCATTCAGCGGCGGTCAGCGTGGCCTGAGCGCGCTCTCAGGATTGCCCGGCGTGATCGCGCTCCTTCAGGCCAAACAGCCTAAAAGTCGTCAGCCGAAGATCGTGAGTGCGCGGATCTGGAACGCCGACTATCAGATGGCAGGGCGACATTGGCTGGGCTGCAACTGCGATCGATGGGGATTGGTCGTCGTTGCGCAGGAGCGGTCACTCTGTCCTCGACCACTCCATCGAGATCCGCCGACGGGTAATGCGCCGGCACGACGATGTTTTGAGGAAGACGATCTTTAGTCTGGAAGCGAGGGACCGCACGCTCGTGCACGATTTTCCGATTTACGTTCTTCCGGATAGCTCTGTCGCCCCAGGGCAATTGCTGCGGCTTTCGCCGCGACAGACCCCCCTTTGGTATCGCCGTCCAGATGGCCATGGATAAATGGGGAACGCACATATGAATTATATACGTTGATATGCATTGTGCGGCGGCGTCTGGCATGTGATTGCGGCTTCGAGCACAAATCTCAACTATTGGGGCAAGACCGGTGTCTTCTGTGGAAATACATCAGCACATTGTTTCGCTTCTTGAGAAGTCGGATCCGGTCATCCTCGATATCGGATGCAACGACGGAACTGACACGCAACACTTTCTCAACCTGTGCCCGCAAGCGCAGCTCTACTGCTTCGAGCCTGACCCCAGAGCGATCGCGCGCTTCAGGAAGAAGCTGGGCCCATCTCTCGACAAGGTGAAGTTGCTTGAAATCGCGATCAGCGATCGGAACGGGGTGATCGAATTCCATCCAAGCAATGCAGATGGCGATGCGAAGGATGGGACCTTTCCGGCTCGATACGCCGCCCGAAAAATCATTTGACTGAGTATGATTGGGTTCGTTTCGATCGTCCTGTCCCGGTTCAAACGCGGCGGCTTGACGATTGGTGCAACGAAGCCGGGCTGAACAGGGTCGATTTCATCTGGATGGATGTCCAGGGAGCCGAAGCCGACGTCATCGCCGGCGGCATGCAGACCGTCAGCAACACGCGCTTCATCTACACGGAATACAGCGACCGCGAGCTTTACGAAGGGCAGCTGTCTTTGCGGGCCATTCTTGACCTGTTACCGTCGTTCGAAGTGGCGGCGCATTATCCGCGCGACGTGGAAGGCGACGTATTGCTTAAAAATACGCGCTTCTAACGGCTACTTGAATACGGCGCTCATTCGTAGCTGCAAGACTGATTTGCGCAGTTTATGCCGCCCAAAGCTGCACAATCAATGATCAATAGGGCGAACAAACGCAGCGGTCGGACAGGCTTGCAAGCGTCCTTTTGTTCTCGGCTGTTATTGCAGATCCCGCCGATGGCGGCCAGGTCGAGGCTTTGGTGAGAGTGTGACAATCACCGGCTTAGCGAGCCGAACCACCGGCGAGTTTGCGGTCAGTCGCCCGAGCCGTTTCAGATGCTTGAACCAGGACTACCAGCCGGCGCTCCAAGCGTTTAAGCGTCTGAACGGCTGCTGTATGTTCTGGGCCTCTTGGAAGCTCGTGCACTCGTTCGAACAAATGCCAAAGCAATTGCATGAGTTCGCGTAGCTCCTTGAGTTGGTCGGACTTCGTCACGCGCTTGGCGCCGCTATTGTTATTTCATGCCGTGAGTTGATGCTCACGCCATCCCTGGCCTCTTCCTTGTTCAAACGGGTCTGCATCTGCGGACAACTTGGTCGTAGCAGGCTCATTTGAAGCTCCCTTTATCCATGCGAGCATAACTGCAGCAGCCGATCGTCCCGTAGGCCTCCTCGGCCGTTCTGGGACGAATTGATCTCACGGCCGAGACTTGGCAAGGACTGTGCCATCGCCAGGCTCAGTGCAACAAACGCAGGTGAGGATGCTATGCGCCTTTTGGTCAGTTCGAAACTTGCGGCAGCGGACGAGCGCGACTGATGAAATGAGCGTGCGCCGCCACTTCAGCGAGATAATGATCCATCGCGGTTCGCGCGAGGGCGGTGCCGGGGTGACGGAAGTGCACATAAATTCCGTCCTGCCAGCGACTGATCCACAGGTATGTCTCGCAAGCATCAGAACTACGACTGATCATAAATCGTGTCCGCCACTGCGGCCACAGGTCTGACCCGGGCACGGTGCGATTGTCCATATAAGAGACCATGAAACGGTCGCGCAGCGCGGTGCCGAGCAGCTCCATCGCCTTCGGAAATGGCACCTGAGCGGTTTTCTTGGCTCGCTTGAGCTCGAGCCGCGCGGCGCGCAGGAGCTCCGGTAACGTGCCAGCCAGGCGGAAACGCACCGGGCCCATCCCGACATACCATCCTACCGAGCGCATCGAGGGCAGGTCGTACCGCGTGTGAAAGGGGGCAACGGCGAGGAATTCTTGTTGGTCTGCCAGTGTCTTTCCGGCGAGCGCCAGACAGGCGAATAATCCCGTCGTCGCGTTTCCGCCCTGGGACCTGCAGCCGTGATCGAACTCAGCTGCTTGTGCCGCGTCGAGCAGCCACATTCGCCCTGTGCGTTGTAAGGTGCCCTCCGGCGCACCGAGTGGTAGTGGAAAATCCGGCAATTGACCGCCGTTTGCGGCGATCAGTTCGCGCCAGTGAGCGATAGCAGAATGATCATCGGTCAAATCGCCCAGTCGCTCTCGTTCGGATTCAGCGTGGTCCAGATAGCTGCTCACCGGTGCCAGCTCGGGCGCCACTCCGAGGATTGCGGCTGTGTACAGCTCGCGAATTTCGTATGGCACCAAAGCGATGGAATAGGCATCGCTGACGGAGTGGTCGCAGGCCAAGAGGAGGCTTGTCGATGTCGGCCGTGTGATCGTCACGAAGACATATGCTGGCCAGGACACCGGCCTGGTCTCCGCGTCGAACAGCTCTTCCAGCAATTGAACTATTTCATCGCCATCGGCGTAGTCACCGACCACGGTTTTTTCAAGCCTTGCCGCGCCTGGTCCGATCGTGGCACGATGGATTGTCGATCCATCCTTGACCAACCGGCTGCGTAGCGCCTCGTGCCGGTCGACCCAGCCAAGGATCGATTTGGTCAGCGCAGCGCTGTTGAACTCGCCCGGCAAGTCGAAGGCGGTGCCGAGCCAGCCGGGCCGGCCATCGTGCGCAAAGCGAAGGTGGTCTTCCTGAACATGGGACGGACGGCGCGGGTCGGGCCGCCAGCTGACCGGGTCCGGAACGCCGACCCGCCACAGCATCAGCCGACCCGCCTGCCGATCAGTATCGCAAAATTGCTTGATGTCCATGACTGGCCGTCGCGATGGTTACAGGTGCAAGCTGTGCATGCGGCGCAGCGGCGAGCGCCAGATCCAGAGTATCGAGGCAGTGCCAAGCACACTGCTCGCCAGCAACATGGTGCGCAGGCTCGTTGCAGCGGCGGCTGCGCCGCCGACCAGTGCGCCCAACGAGCCCAGTCCCCACACGACGCAGCGGATGCTCGCATTGACCCGGCCTTGCAGGTGCTGCGGGACCAGCCCATATCGAATTGGAACCTGCTGCACGTGGTAGAGTCCCTGGCCAATCCACAGAATGAATTGGGAGAGCGCCACGCATGCCACTGCTGCCCACGAGGGCGCGGTGAGCAGGCCTCCAAGACTCATGCCTGCCGCGCTCACCGCCAAGCCGGTCATTAATACGGGACCAAGCCCAAATGTCCGGCCCGCCCACGGTGAGCCCGCCGCGCCCACCACACCACCGAGAGCGCCGATACCGAGCACCATGCCGACGATTCGGCTGTCGAACTCGAGATTCCTGGTCAGATGCAGGAGAAACGCCGCAGAATACGCGTTGAGCCAAAAGATGAATGTGCCGGTGGCTAGGGTAACGGCCCTTAAAACCGGATTGCCGAAAACGCTCGCCAACCCTTCTGCCATTTGGACCAGCACAGTGCTCGAGGGGGCCGCTGAGCATGAGGCGGCACGCATCGGCACCAGCGAGAGCAACGCGGCGGCAAGCAGAAATGAGACGGAGTCGGCCAGGATTGCGGTTGGAGCGGAGAAGGCGTTGATGAGCCAGCCGGCCAGAAGCGGACCTGCGGCCATCGCAGTCGCCTGGCTGAACTCCAATGAGCTCTGCGCCCGAACCAGCTGAGACCGGTCGAGGACTGTAGGTATGCACGCCAGATAAGCCACGTCGGCGATCACCGCGGCTATCCCAACCAGCACGGTTGTCACGTACAGCTGAACCATTCCCAGATGTCCAAGGCTGGCGCACAACGGAATGGTGGCGAGCGTTACCGCCATCACCAGATTAGCGGTCAGAAGGATACGTCGGAGCGGGAGACGGTCGACAATGACCCCGGCGAACAGGCTCACGAAAAGGCACGGTGCCCGACCGCAGGCCAGCAAGAGCCCCGCCTGCGCCGGTCCGGCATCCAGTAGCGTAATTGCAGTGAGCGGCAGCGCCAGCATGGTTACGTTGGAGCCCAGCAAGGAAATGGTCTGGCCGACGAGCAGCGCAAGGTAGCTGCTTGGCAGCCGGTGAGGCGCATCAGATCGGCGCCGGCGGCTCACGCGTCGCCAGACGGCGTTGAGGCGGACAGATAACCTAGTCGGGCCAGTTCACTTCCGGCGATCTCCTCGAACTCCGAAATCTCAGCTGGCGTCAAATCTTGGACGTGGCGACCGATCCGCCCCTGATGCAGCGGCTTTCCCGCAGCCTCGGCTGCCGGATGGTCGTGCGGTTGTTCGAACAACGCGTGTTCGTATTCAGCGTGACGCAGCACGGCCTCGTCCCACGGCAAGCCGAGGTGATCCAAAATCGCCGCCAGTGTAGTGTGGGGACTGCTTACAAGGTCCTCGTAACGCACCTCGAGATAACGGCCAGGCGGCGCGATTCTGTGCGGCCGGGACACCACTTCAAACCAACCCTGCGCAGCATCAGCAATTGTTCGGTACCCCCAGTCAGGAACTGTCCTCAGATGAGAGGCGGCAACGTCACGGCCGTCCCGCACGATATGCACGAAATGTGCACGCGGCCACAGGCGGGCGAAGTCATCGACCCGGGTGATTTTCCGCTGCAGTTTCAATCCCCAGCGTTGCGCTCCGCTGCGCGCACGGCGCAACTCACCGATCTCGTTAATGAGATGGCATCGGTCGGCGAACGAGACAATGTCATTGCCCGTGACGACCATGACCTTGCCGACAAGTTCGCGCACGTCATCGAAGTCGAGACCGAAGCGGCGGCACTGCACCACAAAATGCATCCCGTCATACCAGAACGGATCGATTGTGTTCTTGCTTGTGCCCATGCCCCACGAATCGGCGGCCGCAAGCTGATCGATGGCACCAACAATGTGCGGCCCGAGGTTGGGCGGTTCGAGGAAGTCGATCTCTGGCCCGGCTACCAGATCCAGATGCGAGTCGAGCACGATACTCAGCAGGGTGGTGCCCGACCGGTTGTCACCGCCGAGCAGCACCGGCGATGTGGAAAATGTATCCGGCTGCGACATGGCCCTGCTCTCTGTTCGACATGTGTGCTGGTCAGGGGACGGGCGCATTGAACCAGCGCCGAACCGCTCCCGGGGTGGCAACGAAATGATCTCTGGCAAACCGTACTGCAGCTGCGACCGGATCCGGGTCGCGAGCCGGGTTCTCCATGCGGGACAGCGCTGCCGGAAGGGCCTCTCCAGCTGCTTCGACGGCGGCCTGCACATCGGTGTCGGACACTGCTGCCGATGGCATGAAACGCCCGCCATACTGCATCAGGAAGCCCCGAGCCCACATTTCCTGGAAGAAGGCATGGCCAAGCTCGGGGTCAGCAAATACGACGTCGAACATGGTGGGCCAGGCAAACGCCCATGCCGCGGCTTGCTGTCTTGTGAAGACGCCGTTGAGCCCCTTGATCAATTGCTCGCCGACCTCGCGCATCCGGGCCAGCGCGGTCCCGTCGCGCAGGGCGTGCAGGGTGCTCAATGCAGCGGCGAACGGGGTTACTTCGCGCTGGTAGGTGTTTCCCATGTATGTCTTTTCGGCCGCGGCCAGTACGTCCGCCCGGCCCGCGACTGCCGACAGCGCCATTCCGTTCGCCAGTCCTTTACTCAGTGTAATCAAATCGGGCGTGAGGCCGACCGCCATGTGGTACCCGCCAGGCGCGTAGCGGAATCCGGTCATCACCTCGTCAAGGACAAGCAGGGCGCCGTGCCGATGCACCAGTCTCTGCAGTTCCTGATGGTATTCTGGCGGGAAGAAGTTGACCTCCGGGGTGACGATCACCGCGGCGACGCGCTGGACACTTGCCAGCTGATCGAGCAAGTCGAGGTTGTAGCGGAAGTCCACGCTGTCGCGGTCCCGATTGGGCAGCCCCATCTCGGGGCGGTCCTGCAACTGCCAGTCATGCCAGCCGTGATATCCGCTGGTCAGTACATGGTTGATGCCCGTGAACGCGCGGGCAAGGCGCACGGCTGCGGTGGTAGCGCAAGATCCGGTGCGGAAAAACATTGAGCGTTCCGCGACGGGGAAGATCTCCGCCAGCCGTTCGGCCAGTTCGACCCGGTGCACGGACAGCGGTCCGGGCAGAATCCCGCCGGTGCGGCGCATCTCAGCGGCTGCGTGCGCCACGACCGGCTCGTATCCGGCCCCAAGCGGTGCGGCACCGCTACAGGAAGTGAAATCGACGTATTGCTTTCCATTGATGTCCCATGCATGCGCGCCTGACGCGCGCGTCATCACGACCGGAAAACGCTTGTTGAGGTCCCACTTCTGCGAAGCGGTGACGCGCAGGGCGCGTCGCAGTGCCGATCCATGCCCGTCGGTCGCGGTCACGGCGGCAGTAGGCGTGCTGATCGACAAAACCCTCTCCGTTGCGCTCGTTACGTCAGCTGCGTGACTATTCTTCGAGCGATCCGCAGCGCGTTCGCCTGAATGGTGAAGGTCGGGTTGACGCCCCCGGCATAGGGGAAGAAGCCGCCATCCGCGACATAGAGATTGTCGATGTCGTGCACGCGGCCCCAAGGGTCAACCACCGATTGTGTCGGATCTCTTCCTGCCCGACAGCCGCCATGCAGATGTCCGCTGCCGAACTGATAATTGGAATCTTGATAATCGACTTGTTTTACCCCTGCCTCGGCCAGCAAGTTCGACGCATGTCGCGACAAGTAGCCTAGTCGGCGCTTGTCGAGGGGGTGGGTCCGGTAATCGAGAATGATCTTGGGCAAACCCAGCCCGTCCCGGCTGGTGGCCAGCCGGACCGTGTTGTTGCGCATGGGCTGATCGGCCGCCAAAAAATGCAGCCGTAGCCTTATCTCGCCGGAATCCGTGCGTTCGGGCTGACTTGCTTCGTAGATCATTCCGCCGAGCCCCGAAGGCGCCTCGTCGTCCAGGTAGTGATCGGACACCGCGACAGTGGAGAAGGGGTGGCCGGACTGGGGCGTGGTCGGCGGATTCAACGTGGTCCTACCGGTCACGTAGCCGCTGATCTTAAACGAGATGCCACTGCCTACCATGCCAGATGCGTTGCCGATGCCGTTGGGCGCTGCCTGTTGCGCCGAGCGTAGGAGCAGGGCGGCAGACTGTACCGCGTTGCCCGCGAGTACAACGCAGCGGGCGCGGACCCGAGCGCGTTGTCGGTTGAGAGTGTCTATCCATTCCACCGCATCGGCGCGACTGACGTTGCCGAGATCGATGCGGACGGCCTTGCTGCCAAGCGCAATCGTCAGCGCGTCCGGCGGCAGGGCGATACCCCTGAACGGCGAGCGTGCGTCGGCCCTCGCGCCGCTCGGGCACAGATGTTCGTTGCATGGTCCCTCGCAGTGACAAGCTGGCCGGCCGCGATATGGGATCGAGTTGATTGCCAATGGAGTGGGGAACGGCAGCCGGCCCAGGCGTGCCCCGGCATCGGCGATCAACTGGCCCTGCACACTGTATTTGTGCGGTGGCAGAACGGGGGGATCGCTCGGCGGCTCGAGCGGATCCGCTCCGGCCAGGCGGGCTACTCCCACGCGCTGTTCCACCTCATCATAGAATGGGCGTAGGTCCGTGTAGTCGATTGGCCAGCTCGGGTCGAGCGCGTCCCTGGCCACATGCGCTCGTGCGTCAAAATCGATGGCGCGACAGCGGAAGGCTATCCCGGCATACAAAGTCATTCCGCCACCGAGCGCGCAGACGGTCCACGGACGCCCGAACGGCGTCAACGTTCCTGCCGCAGACTGCACCAGGGCGCTATCCATGCCATTTTGGACGTTCGCCAGCGAAGCGCCGGGAGGAAGTGTTCGTCCCTGCTCGAGAAGAAGTACTCGCAATCCGCGTTGTGCGATCTCGTGAGCGACCGTCGAGCCGCTGGCGCCACTCCCGATTACACATACATCAACAATATCGGCCGTCATTATCCCATCTTCTGGCAACAAATATCGCCGATGCGCTATCGCGCCGTGTTCATTAGAGAGGAAATGCCATCGAACTAAGTCTCATCGCGGGCGTTGGACGCGCGGCTGATTCATGCGATCGCTCCGGATTTCCGGTTTGGCTTCGCTCGTCCGCTAGGGATCATCGCCGTGAGATCGTACAATATGACGCTGCGTGCGATTCAAGCCCTTCGAGGCAGCAATCGCATAAATATGAGCAAGCGGCTTCCGCGAAATGCGATTTTTGAGAGATCTAAGAGCTCTCAAAGCAAATCGACCCACCAGTGCTCCCGATGCGGGTACTAAACACATATTGTCGTGATCGAGAAGGTGCTCGCAAGCGCAGCTTCGCGACGCCATGTGGAAGTTTTAAGGCCGCAGTCGCTCGAATGCGTCGATCGGTCACCACTGTCGCATATCATCGTACGAATTGTAAGCGGTTTGATCGCGAGAGACTCAGCCGGTCTGATGGACCCACGAGCAATTCAAATTCGTTCTCAACTCTCCGCAATCATTATACGCCGGCTAGAACGCCTCAAATTACGCTCTTCATGGGCAGCAAAAAAAAGCCCGGCCTGATCGATGGCCGGGCGAAGTCCGTCTGGGGGAGCGAGGCTGCTAAGCATCGCGCCAGCTTCCGTCGACAGAGGGAGGCTGCCGACGGATATTTGCGGCAAGGATTTTACCGCAAATTCAAATTGCGAAGGATCATGTCGGGCAGATCTGGTGTCGAGCGTTCCTCCTTCGCGTCATCTCATAGATGATGGTGGCAACAGTGGAGTTGGTCTCTGCTGCACACATACCGATCGCATCAGCGTCTCATCACGGCAGCAACAGGAAGTCCTTTCGGACTCCCTTGTTAGCTACTCTGAGATGATACAACGTGCCGCCGCGTGCGATTCAAGCTCTTTGAGCTGACCCGCATGCAATTCAAGCCGAGGGCCTTTACAATCAGCTAAGTACCTTCGAGAGGAGCAGACGTACGTGTTGCTCTCGTTCTTTGATAGTCGCGTACTACACCGTGATCGAGACGCGTTGTGCGTCATGTTTTCCACGTGATCTCATGCCTTTTGGCCTTTCCAGAAGCTGACGTGCTTGCTGATTGGCGGCAGAGAATCTTCAGAGCAGCGCACTTTTTGAGCGTCTTGTTAGCCGGCCTAATCACACGGTCGGTGTCGACGATCTCAAATGTGCTATGATCATCTTACCAAGATTGGACGGGGGTGGTCCGAGCATGATGGGCTCGGTGCCCGATCCGAGCATCTTTACCGGGGAGTTGCGCGGCGCGGCTCATTCGGCGGGCATATCACAGCCAAGCGCCAAAGCTGTGCTGGCAACACGGAAATCGCTCTCCCGTGGCCGCGAGCTCCCAACGATTGACGATGCAGATTTTGTGGATCTTGCCGGCGTTCCTCGAAATCCGTCGGCGACACACGTTCGCTGCGCGAGATCGCGACGGGGCGCTGGCCGGGCAAAAAAATGCCCTGGGGATTCCGCCCACGAGCAATGCATTCGCCTCAAAGCCAATACATACCAGCGCTCGGTCTTACCTGTCGAAAGGTGAACGCCGCCTGTGATGTCTAGGCAAAGCTGCGCAGGCAGCAACGGCCCAAGAAATTCAGCGCATCAGATAGGAGGGACGGAAATCTGCAAGCAACTCGAGTCGATCTCGCTGAATAAGATCAACAGCATGTCCGTTCCATTCAATGAGCTTCCTGCGCCGAAGCTCCTGGATCGTCCGATTCGCGTGTACCGTCGAAAGCCGCATGCATCGGCGATGTCTTGCTGTGTGAATGGAACATGGAAGCGACCATTGTTCAGAAGCCCGACGAGCTCAAGCCGCGCGGCGATCTCGCAAAGAAGATGAGCAAGCCGGGGCAACGCTTCCCGGGAGCCGAGATTTTCGATCCATTCGCGATAGATCGCCGTGTGAATCAACGTCTCCCGCCAAAACGCATGGGCGAGCGCGGCAGACTTCGCGAGGATTTCCCTGAGGTAGGAGTGGGGTACAAGGGCAATGATGCTGGTGCCGATGCTGCGGAGATCGCGATCCATTTCCGGAAAGTGAAGGGTGTGCAGGTCGGGGATGTCCCCAGGTATATAGAAGGACGTTATCTGGATTCGATCCGATGCCACTCTTTGGCGAGACAGAAAGCCGCCCATCACGACTGCACAGCTCACAGGCCGATCCCCCTGGCGCGCCAGGCACTCGCCAGGAGCGAACCGTTTGATGGTGTGAGGCATGCTTTCGAGCTTAGCTTGGTCTTGCTCGGACAAGCCCGTGACGCTCCGCAGACGCGCAATGAGCATTTGGTGCGGCAAGCAAACCCCGTTCTATCGCCGGGGCACGCCGATATCGACACCTATCCCCACCAGCCATAGCCGCGGCCATTCTGCACGGTTCCCCTTGATGTTCAACGTTTCTCCTACTCCCCTATTCGAGCTTTGCGCGATCTCTAGGGGAGACGCCGGATAGCCCATAAACGCACTGGACGATGACGCTCTGGCTATCCCTGAAAGCTCGACGATAAACCACTTACTTCTGTAGAACGACGAAACATGGTGCGCGATCGCCTGGACCGCCGAGCTGCGGTACCCTCCAACCGGCGTCAAGGCTCACGAGCGTGCAGCCAACGTCGGCTCGACACTGACGCCTTCCGCATCGTGCCTTGGCGGCAGCCGAGCAAAGCAATTGCGGAGCCGGGGCAGCTCATCTGGCTACGCAAGAGTGCATCTGGTTTGCGGTCGATCGTGAGTGAGGGGGGATGCCGTCGAACGGCGGCCGGATCTGAAGCCCCTGAAACACGATCGGCAGACCTTGTCAGCAGGAACGGCGATCGCCTCGTCAGCCTGCGATAGGTTTCGGGGGCGGTGCGCCCTGTCGTCGCCGTGACGTGCAAATCAGGCTGGCAATAGAAATCCGAAGTGATTATTCGCTCCGGCTCCAAGAGGACAAAGCGCGGCCTCCTGGCGCGTCATGCCAGCGAGTTTATGTAAGTACGAAACGGACCGATCTGTAGCGCGGATAACACATTGATCGGCTCGGCGAGACAGTTGGATCGCTTCGTACAGTGTTTCGTGGCGTCGAAAGGCCGATGTTTCCGTACAATTACGGGGCGATAGGGTGTGCTTGAATTGTCGTTCGCGGTTATTTGGTCGGATAGAGGGTCAAATGAATCATGCGGTTGTAAGCCGCTATGAACTGTCGACAACGACAGATGAAGAGCGTGAGCTGCGCTGCAGACGGGAGATAGCGCGTCTCAAACAGCTGGTCGTGCAGCTTTCTGAACTCGTCTTGCGCAAT
Organism: Bradyrhizobium viridifuturi; assembly: GCF_001238275.1. Lineage (GTDB taxonomy): Bacteria > Pseudomonadota > Alphaproteobacteria > Rhizobiales > Xanthobacteraceae > Bradyrhizobium > Bradyrhizobium viridifuturi. Next base: position 52,090 of record NZ_LGTB01000005.1, on the reverse strand, counting down.
GTCACGCAAAATGCAGAGGGCCGAAAGTCGCAATCCGGCTGACGCGCTCGGCCGTATACCGAATGGTCAATGCGCAGATGATGGACGTTTGACAATAGCCATTATGATCCGCAGCGCGGCGTCCCCCGGGGGAGGGGAGCGGCCCCGCCCTTGTTCTTCTTGGGGCGGGGCCGCGTAATTTCCGGTCGAACCGCTTCATGGATCGATGGACAAGAGTGCGTATCGCACGGAAAATGTGGGTCTGCAGGCTCTCGATCAGCCGTTTCATCTTGTCGATCGCTTGCTCATAGACCTGCGCTATGCAGGTCTAACAAGCTCGATTACCTCCAACCCGGTGGAGGCGTTGAATCTGGAGAGCGCGCCGTGCGTCGATCGGGTAAAGGTCGACGATCAGCGTTTGCAGGCGGTGCCGGCTTTATTTACGGATACCAAGCTGCTCCATCGGCATTGATCATCGCTCCGGGAGACACGCCAGCTTTGATGCGTCGGCCTAAGATGCGTCAAAACGCGCTCGGGTTGGTCTCGCTATAGCCGCCCTTGTCGTCCCACCTGTAAACGACATAGTCGATCTGCTTGATGTCACCCTTGGCATCGTATTCCAGCTTGCCGATCACCGTGTCCCAGGAGCCCGCCTTGATCACGTCCATCACCTTCCTCGGATCCGTGGTGCCGGCTTTGATTGCGGCTTGAACCCAGACCTGCACTGCAGCGTAGGTGTAGAGGGTGTACCCTTCGGGATCGACATTCCTGGCTTTGAACTTACTGACGATGGCAGCCGCCGCTGGCTTGTTGCGTGGGTCTGGCCCGAAAGTGAAAAGCGTGCCCGCTCCAGCTGCGCCGGTGACCGAGGCAAATTCCTTGTCAGCCAGGGCATCACCCGACATCAGTACGGTCTTCAGGCCCTGATCACGCATCTGGCGCAGGATGAGACCTGCTTCCTGATGATAGCCGCCGACATAGACGAGATCGATATTGTCTCGCTTCAGGCGCGAGACAATCGCATTGAAATCCTTGTCGCCCTTGTTATAGGGCTCGTAAATCTTCTCGATGACGCCTGCCTTGTTGAGGGCCCTCTTCGTCTCGTCGGCAAGCCCCCTGCCATAGGTGGTCTTGTCGTTGAGAATGCCGATGTTCTTGCCCTTGAAATGCTTGGCGATATAATCGGCCGCAACCTGCCCCTGCTGGTCGTCGCGGCCGCAGACGCGCGCCACGTTCCATAGCTTGCGCTCGGTGAACAGGGGATTGGTCGAGGCGGGCGTGATCTGCAGTACGTTGCCGTCCGCGTAGGCTTCCGAAGCCGGGATCGACGACGAAGAGCAAAAGTGCCCGGCAACGAATGGAATCTTGGCGGCAGCGATCTTCTCCGCGACAGATCGCGCCTGCTTGGGATCGCAGGCATCGTCCTCGATGTCGAGGACGAGCATCTTGCCGAGTACGCCGCCGGACGCGTTGATCTGCTCCACCGCCATCTCCGCGCCGTTCTTCATTTGCCGGCCGAAGGCGGACTCGCCCCCAGTTATCGGTCCGGCGACGGCGATGGTGATGTCCTCTGCCAATGCCTCGGTGGACAGCGCAATAAGTGCTCCAAGCGCAAAGCCAATCAGCTTGAGTGATGTCATGGATGGTCCTCACAAGGTAAATGCGGCGGCGAGTAAGTCGAGCAAAGCAAAGCGAGCCCGGCGACGGCCAGCGCCTAAAAAGCAGCCGGAGATAAAGTCATGGTCGCGCATCGAACCCCTTCGAGTGCACTGCCATGATGGAGCGACAGCCCACCTTGAGCCGGTGGAGAAACAGTTCCGTCTCGCCGAACCATATAAAGGTTCGAGGAACTATCGGCAGGGAGCTCATCACCCGAAAGCAGTACGAGGACATTTTCCGATGCCGTTCCAGCAGAGTGATAGGCCGGGGCGCGTGCGCAAGGGCGGAGCTAGATCAACGAGCAACGTTAACGTACAAAGCGTCCCGTCTCATTCTCGCAACGCGTTGTCCATTTCATATTGCCCGCCGCTCGTTGAACGCACGGGCTGCCTTGGACGAACACTAGCGGAATCATGCAGTCAGGAAAGTGATAGCTCGGTCCACAACGTACAGAGCCCGCCGCGTCAGGAATGCGTATGCGAGAGGCGGGCTGTCCGGACGGGGAGGGATGAGGCGATCTTTCACACTGTCCCCCATATGAAAACAATCAACATGTGTCACCGATATCGATGGAGGCGGACATAAGCGAGCACAGAGCCGTTTTCGCTGTACTAGCTGCTGGCGCGATCAGTGCTCGAGTGACGCGGCCGGCCTTGGTCATAAGATCGGATTCGCTGGCGGGCCACTCGCACTTTGAACTAGCCGAAGAGCCTGCCCGAAACTCGGCATTCTGCATATTCAAGCACATCCGTTCGCGAAGGTTCCGGGCTTTGGCAAACCGGGTTACTTGGTCGGCCGAAGCGGCCGGCTACGTGCGTTTGCCGCGCTTGCCATCTCGGGCCGCATTTCCGCCCTCGCGTGCTCGGGTGTGTCGTCTTTCCAGCGTACCGAGCCGAATGGCCTTTCCAGCATGCGGCGAACACGTACCGGTGCAGGACCGATGTGGAAGTGAATGGCCCGCCGCTCCAGCGCTCGTTCCGATTGGGTCGGGCGGTTGCGCCAGCGCAAATAATCGAGCCAGGTAGGAAAGTGATAACGTTCGGTCCACAATTCGGGATCAGCGATGTCGCGCGCGATCGACCAGCCATAGGCGCCGTTGCGCTGGCGGGACAATTGCACGTCTTGCATGACGTTGTGAAACGCGCGGGCATTCTCTTGTGCAATCCGGTACTCGACCTCGACGACGAGCGGCCCGCTGCGTCCAGTCAAGGCGAGCCGTACTTCGGGATCGGCGAGCAGCTCGGGCTCTTCGCCGCGCGCGCCGACCCGGGGCATGGGTAGCCAACGGCCGATGAGTGGTGAGGCGAGCATCAGCGCGGCCGACACCAGCAGAGCGGTTTCAACGCCGGCCGCGTCCGTCAGGTGGCCCCACCCCCAGCTGCCGACGGCAATCCCGCCTGAACTCGCCGCCTGATAGGCCGCTAGCGAGCGACCGGTCACCCAGCGTGGCGCCGACAGCTGAACTGCGATGTTGAACACCGCCCATGTCAGCATCCACACGGCGCCTGCCAGGACCAGCGCGGCCGCGGTCAATACCGGCTGACGGCTCAGCGCCACGGCAGCCATCGCCGCGCCCATGGACAATGCACAGGCACGAATCGCAACTTCGCCGCTCATCTGCCTGCGGATCTCGGCAATGTTCAACGCGCCGACCACGGCCCCCACGCCAAAAGCACCAAGCATGATGCCGTAGGTCTGGGCGTCGCCATGCAACACATCCCGCACCACCAGAGGCATCAGCGCTGTAATCGCGCCGGCTCCAACGCCGGTTACAAGGGTACGAAGCAATACGACCTTGATCGATGGCGAATTGCTGATGTAGCGCACGCCAGACACCATTGCGCGGCTCAATCTTTCAGGCGGCAGGCGTGAGGCGGCGCGGACGCGCTTCCAAAGGAACAACGCGGCCATCAGTGGCAGATAGAGCACCGCGTTGAGCGCGAATGCGGCCACTGCACCGGCGCTAGCGACCACGACGCCGCCGATCGCGGGGCCGACGCTCCGTGCGATATTGTAGCTGATGCCATTCAGCGCAATGGCCGCAGGTAGCTGCGCTTCCAGCGGCACTTGTTCGCTTACGGATGATTGCCAGGCCGGTCCCATAAGCGCCATGCCGCTGCCGACCACGAAGCAGAGTACGAGCAAGACGTTCGGCGTCGCCAGGCCAAGCCAGGCGGCCACCGTAAGGCCAGTTGCGCCGGCGAGCGCGATGCCAAGCGAAACCAGTGCCACGATGCGGCGATCGTACATATCGGCGATTGCGCCCGCTGGTATTGAAATCAGCATCACTGGTAGCAACAGCGCGGTCTGCACCAACGCCACCTTGTCAGCTGATGACGTCATCTGCGTCATCGCCCAGGCCGCACCTACGCCTTGTATCAAGCTGCCGACATTGGACAGGAGACTCGCAATCCAGATGCGACGGAAGGTCGCGTGCCGCAGAGGCGCCGTGATACTTTCGGCGCTGTGCGACGGGACTTTGATTGAATCGCTCATGTTGGATCGTGATGATCTATCATGATTTGATTCTGGTGCGGATCACAAGGATGTTCCCGACGTGATATCGCCGCGGAATAAGACGCGTCAATCAGATGGCGACGTTTCGTTGGCTGCCTGTCTTCCATTCCACTCAGCGCTGTTCATTGGTGACTCTATGCTGCATCCAGCGCATAGCTTAATGGACACGTAGAACAGATGCTGTATCGCCCACGCGCAAAACATTGTACGCAGCGTACAAATGGCGAGTTTGACGAGTGCGGAATCGCTTGTCGGTGGGTAGAGTGAACTGTGATCCTCTTTGCTAACAAGCCGAAAGACCCTGTCACAGCACTATCCATAGTTCACGGGCTTCGCAGCGTTTCGGCCCGCGAGTTTTTACCTCAATGGCTAAAAGTTTGTCGCAGTCCGGATGAATTGTCAGCTGCGACATTGCCTCCGTGAACACGCGGATTGTTCCCGTAGCCTGGTTCAAGGCTTCCCGCTTGGCTATCTAGTCGCTCGCATAGGCGTCTCACACTTCCGGACGAGTTCTCGGGCGAGCGAGCATGATGCGAAATTCGGCAATCCGTTGTTGCGGGTCGTGCGGAGGTACTCGTGGATGGCCGGCCCTCATGGAAACCCTGCCGGCGCTAAATTCCCGAGCAGGAGACGACCTACGCTCTGAAGTGTTCCTTCGTTCAAGGCTGCGTGCTGTGCAACCACGAAACTGTCGCACATTGCGCGCGCGAGATTGCTTGTGGTATAAAGTGATTGCGTTCCTGCGAGACCGCTCGCGATCTTGCAGACCTCGGCGCTCTGTCGGGCGGCGTTGGTCGCGGCAAGGCGCATCAGGTTTGTCGTATTCGGCAGGACCGCATCCTGCAACGCTTCGTTCCATAGCTCCTCGGTGGCTTCATAGAAGAAGGAGCGTGCGGAGCGCAGCATGGCTTCGGCTCTGGCGGCCTCCAGCTGGACGTAACCGCGCTCTGCCATCACCGGCGCTCCAGTAATTGAAGCGCGGCTCCGGGCCATGCCGATCACCTCGTCTAGCGCGGAGCGCGCAATGCCGATGCCCACAATCGCATGCGCCTGCGCGGCGAAAGTCACGGAAGGATAACGATGGAGGGGCACGTCGAAAGCCGGTGGACCGCCGCGGATCAGTGTCCATTCCTCTGGTACAATAACATTGTCGACAACGATGTCATGACTGCCGGTGCCTTGCAGGCCGATGACCTCCCAATTGGGACGGATAGTTACCTGGTCGGCTGGCATCACGGCTATACGCGCAAGTCCGCCTGTTGGATCATCGTCTAGAGTGATTCCAACGCCAATTAGCTCCGCGCCGGTTGATCCGCTGGCGAAGGGCCACACGCCGTTCACGACAAACCCGGCAGCACTTCGTTGAGCGGGCTGGAGCGGGAAAACTGCACCCGCGTACACCACGTCGGGTCCGTTGGCATATACGCGGCAAAGCGTGTCTTCGGGGAGAGCAGAGAGGTAGCGAGCCCCGTCGCCGAAGCTGGCGACCCAACCGGCCGATCCGTCCGCTTCGGAAATACGCTCGATCAGGCGACAAAAATCTGCAGGCGTTCTCTCGTCGCCGCCAAAACGTTTGGCGGCCAAAGCCCGGTAGACGCCAACGCGTTTGAATGCCTGAATAACGTCGTCTGGAACCTGCTGCGCGCGGGCAAACTCGTTACGGCGCGCGCGGATATCGGCCAGCAGCGGCGACAGATCATCACTTGTTGCAGCTGAAACGTCCGTTTCTGCTGCGATCGTTTCTGGCGGAGCGTTCATGTTTGTCCTCAGTGATAAGACGACCAGCGGTGTAGCCGGTCATGGACGGAGATTGCGAGTGCATGGCAGAGCCGGCCGTATTGGGTGAAGCCCGAGAAGATCGCCGATTGCCGCAGTTGATATTGATCGTGACCAGCCCGCAAGCTCCTTCCTCTCCAAACCGCTTGCCGAGCGGATCGGGTCAACAACACGGTGTTGAGGGGCCCGAATGCTGAACAACACATGGCCATCGGCGCTGCCCTTGAATTTGGACCGGTAAGCAAACAACTGCGGCGGCAGCATCCGTCCTCACCCGTTTGACCAGGACTGCGAGAGCTGGCGATAGCGCTGGCTTCCCATCTCTTCTCAAACAGGGAGTTGTGAGGCCTCACGAACCTGTTGATCCGTTTATCGTCTCACCAGCAATCGATGTGCCATCAAACAGGGCCTGCTAGCTGTGTTTCCCTAAAAGTAAATCGCGTGATACGAGCCGGGTCAGCGGGGTGTTAGCGCCAACTCTGTCTGGTTCCAGCCACATCGTGTCATCAAGCGGACAGGGCGCGAGGTGAATGCAGCGATTCGCCAAGCAAATGACCGAGGCGGGCGCGTCCTCGGTCGAGATTCATCAACAGGCAAAGGCACCCAAGATACAAACCGAGCCAAGAGACTGCGCGACTGCCCGGTGTCCGACACGGCAGCGTCTGCCGGTCCTTGCTGGTGAGATCAGTGCTATATGACAGCTCAGATAGCGATCGGTGTTGGTGCGTGCGGGTGTCCCTATATGTCGCCGCTGCCCGTTGTAAGGAAGCTCCGTGCAAAGCTAATATTACCGCCCAATGCCAGCACGCGCCCGCATTTGTCGCTGCTTACTCTCGGCGCCAGCCAGAAGAACGACCTAACTCCCGTGCCTCCTCACTGCACGTGCAACGGGCCCTGATTAGAGCTCGCGAGGTGCCCGATGGCAAATGCCAGGCGAGCAGACCTTCAGGCCTCACCATCGGTCAAACCTGTACCGTCGAAAGTCCGAACCCGCGTACCGTACCAACCATTGTACATGCGGCGAGCTCTTCCTTTGCGATTTCCGGAAGCGTTTTGAGTTCGGAAGGAGTGGACGCCTTCCGAATTAATGCGACACATCGGCAGTCAAGTCTGCCAAGTCAGATCATTCGATCTATCCCAGCGAAGCGGTGCGAGTTCCGGTCTGCCGTCGAAACTCGCTTGGATTGAACTCATTCGTGTCGATGAACAAATCACGTCACGAATCCTGAGACATCCGAACTCGCGGCCCAAACCGGTCAGGACGTGACTGTCGCATTGGCTGCACCGCGACGCTGCTCCGGTTGCCGCGATGCTCGCCGCAAGGTTATCAGAGCGGTTGGCGTTAAAATTGGCAGTGGCCTTGGGAACGGTTCGTACGCATCGAACGATTATGATGCAATTGGATCGCACTCACTGTCGTAGTGCGCGGCTGTCCGGTTCGTGCCGAGGTTGCGCGAATGGCAAACGATAATCTGCCAACTTGACTATCCAAGAGTAGAAGAGCGCGCAGCGCAAGGCGCGTCCTCTCATTGGGCCTCCTCGGTGAGGCGTTTTTGGGTGCAAGGGATTAAAGGCACAGGTGTCTTCCTGCGATGTCGCGGATTCAGCTGCGGCGGCAGCAGCGCCGGAGCGGGCGAGCGTACGGAGACCTGGTGGAATGCCGGTTCTACTTGACTGTCGGCGGATGTGGCTCACCTTGAGGGCGGTCATTTGGGAACGTCCTTGAGACATTCGAGCGCGCGCTAGTGGTCGTGATGGTCCATATCGAAAGGTGCCTCAGCAACGCTCCTGGTCATCGCGTCGACCGACCCGACGGAAGCTATCGCGGTGCTTTGCCGTTCTGGCCAGAATGCCGTAGAACGTCCCGCAAATGCGTCGCGCTCCAGTGATCGAGCCAGATTGTTGGACAAAGACTTGATCGATGGCGCGGCCGCGTGGCCAGTATAGCCGTTCAGCGGACAAGATGTAACTTATAGGAGCCGAGACGACGGTGGCTATGTACGTGATCGAAGCGCTCCGAAATCGGGACTGGCGGCTTCGATAGACGGGCTGCAGCCATGGGAAGGCGCAAAGGTCGCGCGTACTCTGCTTGAGGGCAGGCAACTGCGTTCTGCGCGGCGTACCCTCGTCTTCCCGTTCGATGGCATAGGCTGGATCAAGCAATGAACTTAACTCACCAGAGCAAGCTTCATCGGTATTCCGCGGCCGTGGAAGCTATGAGAGAAGAGGGCGGGCGGCCCGGCCTCACGGCACGTGCAGGTGTTGATTTTGCTTCGAGCGATTATCTAGCACTGGCTAGCGCGCCACGTATGAAGGAGGCTCTGTTCGCTGCGCTCAAGGCTGGTACTCCTATCGGAGCCGGCGGGTCACGGCTCCTGCGCCGCAATTGCGGGGAACACGAAGCCCTCGAAACGGAAGCGGCGCGGTTCTTTCGCGCGGAGACAGCGCTATTTTTCGGTAGCGGTTACATTGCAAACTTTGCCATTTTGACAACGCTGCCGCAGCGAGGCGATCTGCTGGTTCTCGATTCGCTCGTGCACGCCAGCATGCATGAGGGGGCGCGCGCGGGCCGAGCTGAGTTCCGGATAGCCGCCCATAATGATCCTCAATCTGTTGAAGACACGATTGGCGATTGGCACGCCAAAGGCGGCGTAGGGCGCGTCTGGATTGCGATCGAGAGCCTCTACAGTTTGGACGGTGACTTTGCGCCGCTTGCAGATCTGGTTGAAATCGCTGAACGGTACGAGGCTTTCCTGGTTGTGGATGAGGCCCATGCTACAGGCATTTACGGCGAGCAGGGGCGGGGGCTCACAGCGCCCTACCAGGGATGCGGATATATTCTGGTGGTCCACACCTGCGGGAAGGCTCTCGGGGCGGCCGGGGCTCTTGTCACTGCATCGAGCGTATTGCGCGATTTCATGGTCTATCGGTGTCGTCCATTTATTTCCGCCACCGCGCCATCGCCCCTGATGGCAGTCGCTGCTCGGCAGGCCCTTTTAATTGTACAGGAGGAGCCTGAGCGGCGGCGACGCCTGATCGATCTTATCGATTTTGCACACCGTCAGCTCGCCATCTGCGGCCGCCCGACCCGTTCGAGCTCACAGATCATTCCTTACAGGGTTGGTGACAACGCACGCACAATCCGGCTAGCCGCTGCGCTGCAGGCGCGCGGTTTTGATGTCCGAGCAATACGACCGCCAGCGCCCCCGGGCAGGGCAAGGTTGCGGATTTCGTTAACGCTTAATGTCGAGCAAGATGATGTATCCGAGATGATCGATGCGCTGGTCGAAGAGACCTGGGGTAAGATACGGTGAGGTCCCACAATCATGATGCTTGTCGGCATCCGGATCGGTCAACGATCTTCCGAGGAATGGGCCGGGGCGCTGCGAATCTTCCCGCCGGTCGGTGATCGCGACGTTCCGTGCGCGTTAGTTCCGCTTTATGCGGCGCAAGTATGAACTCGACATAATTTCGACGAGGTTGCTCTTTCCGACACTGGCGGCTTCGTTGGCTGCCGAAGGAGAAAAAGCATGATGTCGACGCGAGTAGCACTGTTCATATCATCGGTTGGCTGGACAGCCATCTTCGTCGCAATTCTTCTGTATGTAATCTTTAGTCCTGCTTGATAGCCAGGATCGGACGGTACGCATCGTACAGGTTCTGAACCTGTTCGATATTGAAGGCGTACTGAAATCAATATACCCGACCGATCGCCGGATCGTACCCATGTCGCGCGGTCAGCAATCACTTTCACGGCCGCCGATGGAGCAGCGTCGCTGGAATGATCCCTGTTAAGCACAAGTCATCATGCTGCGAAGACAGCCAAGCTCGACAGATGGTTATCATCTGACGATGGAGCAACATCGTGACCGACATCGAGTTCGAGGCCAGTCAGTACGGCGCACTGGAGCAGGTAGAAACGGGTGAGGTTTTGGGTCTCAGCTACGGCGATAGCCAGCAGATGAGCCGCTTCCCCATGTTCTACGAGGCCTTCCACAATCAGATGGTAGCCTTCGATTTGTCGTATCGCCTGTGCTGGTCTTACGAGCCAAATCCGCGCGAATACGATTTTCGGTCATCTCTACAGCGCCTGTCACTACTTGAAGAATCGTGACTTGACCGTAGATTCCCTTTCCATGCTGTTCCGCTCGCTGACGCACTGAAACGGCAGTTCCAAAGAAACGGCCCCAGCGAGGGGGCACACGCTGGGGCGGTGGGCGACGCCTTGGAGGTGGCGAGCGTCACCAGATGAAGAGACAGCTCACACTAGCGATCGGCGCGACGAGTGAATCAGCCAATCCGACGAAGCTGTACTCGACGCCGTCCATGTGATGATCAAATCTGAGCATGTCGTCAGTTTGCGGTGGAGCAGGTGTTCCCGCATTCACTTAGGCACGGCAGCCTACGTGACCTAAAAGAAAACGGCCCCGTAATCGCACGGATAGGCCACCCCAAATCCCATCGGTTACCAAGGAGTGACCGGCGCAGTTTGTGGGGGACGCTCTATGCCGATCAACCGAGCCAAGCATTGGACGCCTGAGGATGACATTGCGCTGATCGCGCTCACCGGCGTACCGGGGCTTACGCTCCGAGAGATAGCCATTCACATGGGCCGCACCGAAGCGGCCGTTAGCTGCCGGCTGACGATTGTCAGGAAGGCGGCTCCATCAACACCGATCCCCCAAGTGTCCTAGTTTGTTCTGTCGAGCGTCCTAACTAGGACAGCACCGTATCCGCGAATGTTGTGTCAGTTGATTGAGGGGGCGAGGGCACACCGGCTGGACGATAGCGCGAAGGCATCAGCGTCAGCCCAATACGTCGACCCTGCCGGTTTCGAGCCGATATAGACCGCCGACGATCGCGAGTGTTTTTTGCTCAACAGCTGGGTTCAGGATCGGGCTGGCGGATTTGAGTTTATTGACGTTATCGATCACATTCTGCCGGATCACATCGGCGGAGCTATCACCTGGTTGGTGGCCGGTCCCTCTTACGGCAGGCGCAAGCGCGCTGACGAGGGAGCGGATATGTCCCGGTGCCGGCTTGCCTTCGTCAAGCGAGTTGATGGTGGCCTCTATCGCGCCGCAGTGATCGTGACCGAGTACCAGGATCAACGGCGTGTTCAGTACGGCGACTGCGTACTCCAGGCTCGCTAGCGTGTCATCGTTGACGAAGTTACCGGCGAGGCGGCATATGAACAAATCACCAAGTCCGCTGTCGAAGGCAAGCTCGGGCGCTACCCGCGAATCGGCGCAGCTCAGAACCGCCGCATATGGATTCTGGCCATCGACTAAAAGTCGGCGCTCGCGTTCCAGATCGCGCCCTCGCGACGCGCTCTGCACATAACGATCGTTACCCTCCATCAGCCGCTTCAGTGCAGCATCGGGCGAGAGCTGATTATCCGGCTTCGGCGGCGCTGTTGCTTGCTTCGCGTCGACAATGTTGCCGGCAAACGGCACGACAAATGCCGAAAGAGCGAACAGTAACAGCGAGCGGCGGGATGGAGGGACCTCGGTCGGATACGGAGTGCCCTGTGGATAGTTTGCACGCATGGATAGGACCTCTATCGCGCGGCTCTATGCCAACCCATGGCTTCGGCCTCGTTTTCGCTACAGAACCAGCGTTCAGCCGGTTTCTTCGTCATGTCGATTTGTCCGTAACTGATTTGTCCCGGAGAGTGATACGTGCGCTCGCCGTTACCGTCGACGGTGCCCTTTATCACGCAGTCGGGGGAGGGCGGGTCAGATAGCAGAGCAGATCCGAGCAGGAGTTCCTGGGCTTTGTTCGGCACCGAGCTCGCGCCGACAATGATCGTGCTCTTGTTGCGGCGGCGCCAGTCCCAAGGGGTGATGAATGCCCCCGACCACAGGCCGGCAAAGGCATTGCTCGCCACCACCTCATTGATGAGGTAAACATGCGCGGATGGACCGGATGACAGTGCCCAGCCGGAGCTTACCATCCAGGCGTTCACGTCCTGGCCCTCGACGAAGCAACTGCCGAGAAACCTGCCGTACTTGTCTACTCCTGCGGTCTGACAATCCCATATTCGTCCATTCGAGTAGTTGATAAGGGCATCACGAGCAGCTACCCCGCAGGCCCATTTCTGACCATGAGTATCCAGGCAAATCTGATCAGTCTCGGGGGCCTCGATACCGGAGAGCCGAATTCGCGTTTGCGCGATCTCTATCGTGTTGGCGTCGAGGATTTGGGGAGCACCGCTCAGTTTCGCCGCGCAAACGGGAGACGCGATGATGGCGAGCAATGCTGCCATCATTACGCGGTACTTCATCCTGATATCCTTTCGCTCTTGGTTCATCGGCTCACAACATCGCAGCGAACTGGTGTCGTCACAGCCGACTGCTGAGCGCACAGGTCGTCGTCTGGTCGGCATCTTTCGACAATGCTTTTGGAAGCGCTTTTGTGGAAGCTTGCTTATACTTTCAGCCTACGACCTGACGCTGGGTGAGATTCAAGAGATTTCTTCGGGGGTATTTTCCGATGCGGCTCTGGGATCCGAAGCTCGCTCCCTCTCTCCCGGACATATTCCCGCATGTTTTCAGCGCTGGACTCACGACCCGGGAAGGGCGCTTGGCACGCTATTTCTCCAAGGGCTCGGAAAAAGCGGTCGTGTGCTAGTCTTCACCGCCGAGCGGAAGAAGCCGCACTGCTAAGTCTCTATCGTTCGACAGGACTGCACGCGGTTAATGGTAAGGAAAGTGGAGGCTTGGCAAGGCACGATTAGAGTGATTGCTCAAAAGAGATCGGCCTCTCGATTGGTTCCACGGCACAGAGCAACCATGCTTCACTTACACGGTGGGCCGCATCCGCGACCGTCATTGCCCTGAAACGCTGCGCGCGAAATGACTTCCATAGGCCTGGCCGGCCGTCGATGCTCGTCGAACGGAAGAAAGCACGGTTCGGCGTAGCGTGCGGAATGATGTGGGACGGCTTTTACGGGCCGCGGTGCAAAGGCGTCCTCGCACTCTTGCGAGTTGCGATCTGGTCGCGATTTCAGAGCGATGAATTAATCCACAACACGTGTCTGCAGTCAGGCATTGCGGCATTCGCGCTGGCGGGACTTGGGCGACTCACGCTAGTCATCATGTTCAACCGCCTCGCCGCACAATGGGATTGAAATGGTTATGGCCACCCCCGAATTGCCGGTCTCTTGTTACGCGCTAGAAGTGGACGGCCGGCTCAAGGCCGAATTCGCAACCAGAGACGGCGCCCGGGCTGGTGGAGCAGAACTAAAGAAGCGTTTTCCCACGCTTCAAATCAAGATCTATGACGCGCAGACGAATGCGCGCGAGGAAATTTAGATTAAGCTCAGTTCGATCTTTCATCCTCGCAGCAAGGCTGCGGAGCTCCTCGCCGGGGGCACTCGGGAAAGGGTCCCGCCGCCATTGAGGATGCCGGCGTCGCTATCACTGCCCCGTTCCCGGGGTCCCTCTTAAACCGGTCTCGTCGCTGCACTCGCTCCCGCGGGTGCTTGTTGGTCGCGCGATGCGCTGCGCGCACGCCGGGTCGGGCTTGGCCTCAGCATCGCCTCGCTTGGTCCGTGAAGCATGACACGTCGCGCTGGCGAGAGCGGATGTGTCTTTTTGTGCTGGTTCCGCCGCCTACTCGTCCGAAGAGGCGAGCGCCATCCTGATGCCTGGCTTTCTCGATTGGGGGCTTGCAGGCCGGAGAAAGACTTGCCTGCTGCTGGCATAGCTGGACGCGTCACTATTTCAGCGTATCGGTCTTGCTGTTGGCCCGACCCGCTCGGTGCTCAAGGAGTAGCGCTGCCGTCCTGATTATTTGCCGAGGCCTTTCGCACCCCCTCCAACGCCTCCCGTTCGTTTGGCTCTATGTGACGGAACCAAGAGCCGGGAGGAGAGGTCGCAATCCTCTTGGCAAGGAAAGATTGCGGCTCCCAATCGTGCCCCTCGCGCTTCTCGAAGGTGATGACGCCATTCTCCGTAAAATAACGCGGGCCTGGTATGTTGCAGTTCACCAACAGCAGAACGCGCCAACGGTTCGCTTTCTCGGTCGGCTTATCATTCGCCGCCGTCACGTAATCCACGACAACAGGTTCGATGATATGACAGCGGCCGCGCCGCAGTAGATCTCCGAGCTTGCCCCGCGCGGTCGTCACAAAGTTGAAATTGACCGGATCATGCAGAAAACGAAGGTTTGCGTCTTTTTCTCCGTCGGTGACTTCACTGGCGATGAGTGAAAGCGCGAGGGCACGCCAGCCGAGTTCGATGGGCTTTGCATAGGGAGACGCAACTTCAATCTTTCCGTCGGTCCCCACCTTCCAGGTAATAACGTAATGTTCGTCTGATATGTTATCCTGGCGTCTGGTCCAGGAAAGATAAACATACTCGGTGTGGTCGATGCCTTCGGCGATTCCCCAGTTTCGAGGGACGAAGTGAGCCACTTTCGAGACTTTGGAAACAATGTGCTCGATTGTCTCACCGTCTCGTGCTCGCCAGGTTGACTTGACTCGCTCGACAAGCGCGTTTTCGCCGGCTCGCGCACTGTTGCCCGTCGCAACCAGGCCAGCAAGGAAAATCAGCAATTGACAGAGACAAAGCGTGGCTCTTGCAGACATTCTCTTCATAGCGGCAGGACCATCGGTTTTGCATCCACACGTCAAAGCGGCAGCCTTCAATGCTATCCTCGATTGGAAGAAGTTAGCGGCAACGTGACGCGGGCGCCTGCCGATGTCCCGCGCGAGCAGGCGCAGCCCACTCGACGTCACGCGCCGCTAACTTCAGTGGGCCAGCGACAACCTCAATTTGCTGTGCTGGACCTGCCCAGGGGGAGAAGCCCGGGCATCTTGAGCCTGCATCCTTCGTGCCAGGAAATACCCGGTAAATCGCGCCGGATTCGTGCAGCGTTTGTCGGCTTTCCGACCTCCGCTCGTTTCAATGTTTCCAATCCGCCGATCAGCGCGGGCTTGCTCAGCTTTGTCGCGCCGATCTTCGAGGCGTAAGCGAAGGGCGCTGCCGGTTTACGGATGAGAAATCGGGAAGCATTTTTAAAGATTGTCGGACCGTCCGGTCGGTGTGGTCACCCGAACGCCCGCGATCTCTACCGGCTCGCAAACGATAATAAGCAAAAAACGCTCATCATCGCCGGGCGTTGGAATCGTTCGGAAGCCTACGCACACGGTCAGTCGTCCAGCTGCCTCGATTACGCATTCATGGTTGGATGAGCCGCTGTTTCCAGTCGCGCCGGCCGGGTAAGCGAAAAGCGATCAAGTCGCGCTAGCTTCCTCTCAAGTTGCTCAACATTCTCGAGAGCGTCTGACTGACGGATTGATTCATGAACGCTGTCAGCAGCCTCCTGAACAGGCTGACCGCAAAGACGGTGACAGCAAATACGCCGACGGCGCTCCAAACAGCCATTTTCATTACGGGCCTCCCCAGTGTGCGTTGAGGCGAATCGATATGCGTGCCCGAGTATTATCGGCATCAGAGACCGCAAGTCGCCTATCAGGATTGGTGGGCTCATAAGTCAACATGCGCGCCGGGCATGCTGATGAATGGTTGCGCAGATGTTTTGCCCCCGGCGGCGATTCTCGACTGTCGAGAGACAGGATGCTGGCGCGTTGGAAGCGCCGCGAATTGCGCCTTCGACAATTCTCTCGACACATGTATCGCAGAGAGCTTCCAATCGTGGTCAACTTTCGGCGTTAAATGGCCATTGGAGTCACCGATGGCGGCATTGAAGTGAGAGTGCCATCTGAGAGGTTGACGGAAGCGGTCTGTAGCCGATAATCCAAGTCGTCGAGGTTCTCCGGTCGCGCTTGATCCGGAGCTAAGAGGGAAGCCGGTGAACAGGCCGGCGCTGCCCCCGCAACTGTAAGCGGCGAGCCGCTGTCCAACAAAGTCACTGAAGCCTGTGCGGCTTCGGGAAGGCCGGACAGCAGCGATGACCCGCGAGCCAGGAGACCTGCCTCGACCACATATACGTCCACGGGCGGGGTGTCCCGGTGGTGCGCCAAGCAACCGCCCTCGGGCGATTGTGCTAGCGTCCGCCATGGCCTTTGCCCCCAACTACGGGGTTAGCGCTATGTCTCTTCTCTCCCTTCCGGTTGCCACGCTTGGAACGCCACGGATCGGTCCAAGGCGCGAGCTCAAACGCGCGCTTGAAAGTTACTGGGCCGGCGCAATCAGCGAACAGCGATTGCTCGAGGACGCAGCTGGCCTGCGCGCTGCCAACTGGGCCCGCCAAAACTCCCTCGGTGTCACTGTCATTCCGTCGAACGATTTCTCGTTGTACGATCAGGTGCTCGACACCTCTGTCATGGTTGGTGCTATCCCGGAAGTCTACGCCTCGGAAACCGAACCGGTTTCGCTCAAGACGTACTTCGAGATGGCCCGCGGTTCACAGTGGGGCCGCCAGACTGCGAGTAGCAGCCACGGATCGGGTGGATATGGCGCACCCGCACAGGAGATGACCAAGTGGTTCGACACCAACTACCACTACATGGTCCCTGAATTTCATCGGGGACAGACGTTCCGCCTGTCCTCGCGAAAGCCTATCGAGGAGTACGAGGAAGCTAAGGCCCTCGGGTTCCAGACCCGCCCTGTGCTGATCGGGCCGGTCACATTCTTGAAGCTTGGCAAGAGCGCGGATCCTGCGTTCCAGCCGCTGTCGCTCCTGGACGAGCTGATACCGGTCTATGTCGAAGTTCTGCAAGAACTGGCCAAACGGGGAGCAAGCTGGGTTCAATGCGACGAGCCCTGCCTGGTCCTTGATCTGGAGGAGGGGACGCGAAGATCATTGCTACACGTCTACGATCGGCTCGCCAGGGAAGTTCCTGACGTCAAGATCATGATCGCGAGCTATTTCGGCGATCTCGGCGATAATCTGGACACGGCTTTGAACATGCCCGTTGCCGGACTGCACGTGGATTTGGTCCGCGCGCCGAACCTGTTGGGCCGAATCATTGCTGCCCGCCGAAGTGACCTCGTCATGTCCCTCGGCGTCATCGATGGGCGAAATGTATGGCGGTCAAACCTGTCGACGCTCCGCCAGCAACTGGATCCCGTGATTGCGAAGCTGGGCAGAGGTCATGTCCAGATTGCTCCGTCCTGCTCGCTGCTTCATGTGCCCGTCGATGTTGAACTCGAGACCGGACTTGAACCCGATCTCAAGAGCTGGCTTGCCTTTTCGGTACAGAAGATGCGTGAGCTTGCGATCCTGGCGCGGGCACTCGCGGGCGATCACGATGTCGCTGAAAGTCTTGCTGAATCGCAGTCGGCCGTGACGTTCCGCCGGACTTCACCAAAGATCCGCGATGCCGATCTCGCGGTGCGGATGCGAGCTATCGACCAGGCCATGGGCCGGCGCGCCAGCCCATTTGTCCGTCGAGCCGACATCCAACGCAAGCGCTTTGGACTACCGGCCTTTCCCACCACGACGATTGGATCCTTCCCGCAAACCCCAGAGGTCCGTAATGCGCGCGCAGCACATGCGCAAGGCGCCATAAGCGACGAGCAATACGACAAGTTCCTCAAGGAGGAGACCGCGCGCGCTCTGCGTTGGCAGGAGGACATTGGTCTGGACGTCCTTGTGCACGGCGAGTTCGAGCGTAATGACATGGTGCAGTACTTCGGCGAGCAACTCGCCGGATTCGCATTTACCAGGAATGGTTGGGTACAATCCTATGGCTCGCGCTGTGTCAGGCCACCGATCCTGTTCGGAGATGTTTTGCGGCCAAAACCGATCACGGTCGATTGGTGGCTCTACGCGCAATCATTGACTAGTAAGCCGGTAAAGGCAATGTTAACCGGACCGGTGACGATCTTGAACTGGTCGTTTGTTCGCGATGATATTCCAAGAGGCGAGGTCTGCCGGCAGATCGCTCTGGCGATCCGCGACGAAGTCCGCGATCTCGAGATAGCCGGTGCGAGCATGATCCAGATCGACGAAGCGGCCCTCCGCGAAGGGTTGCCATTGCGCCGATCGGAGTGGGCGGCCTACCTTCAATGGGCCGTCGATAGCTTCCGCATTTGCTCATCAGGCGTTGCAGATCAGACCCAGATTCATACGCATATGTGCTATTCGGAGTTTAATGACATCATCGACGCTATTGCTGCGATGGATGCGGATGTCATCTCGATCGAGACGTCGCGCTCGAAGATGGAGCTGCTCGACGCGTTCAGGAACTACAAATATCCCAATCAAATTGGGCCGGGCGTATATGACATCCATTCTCCCCGCATTCCCGAGGCGAGCGAAATGAAGGAGCTGATAGCATTGGCTCGGCAGCGGCTGCAGGATTCGCAGCTCTGGGTAAATCCGGACTGTGGTCTAAAGACGCGCAAATGGGAGGAGGTTCGCCCGGCGCTGATCAACATGGTCGCCGCCGCCCGGCAACTGCGCGCGGCCTCCGATCGGACAAGTCATTGATCCTACTCTCTCTCTCTCTCTCCCTCTCTCTTCCCGGACGCTGACCCGCTCATAACGCGTTTGCTCTCTGGATCATCTCGACCGAACTCGGACAAAAGAAGCCCGGCCGCGCTTAGCCGGCCGGGCGAAAGTTAAGTCTGAGGGGAGCGATGCGGACACATCGCCGACTTCCATCGGCGGAGGGAGGACAGCCGATGGTTCGATTGCCGGCGAGGACATCCGCCGTAAATCGCCCCCAAGTTGAAGCACGGATCAGCATAGCTCAATCATGCTGTGGTATGCGACCGATGTCATCGAGTATTGCAACACTAGACTAAGGTTTGCTTGGAGCATCCGGTCATAATGGTTTGTCGAGGCGAGCAAAGACTGCGGCTGGCGACACCCGACCGGCTTAGTACCGACCAAGGCGAATGCAATTGGCGGCGCTTTCTTGCCGCCGGATCAGCGCGACCATGCGAGCAAACGCGACTGCAAGAAGTACTCGAGCAACCGATGCATGATCCTGTCTGGCTGCGCAGGCAATCTGTCCGGTTCCACTGTAACGAAGGTTTGGGAACCTGTTCGGAATGGATGGGCGGATCGATACGCGCGACCATGAAAGTGGTGGACAAATAGGATGATCCACGATCACGAGATCGGCCCGCACCGGGCATAAGCCAGTTCACTGGTGACCGAAGTGCGGATTGCTAGAGTGGCAGGCCCGCCGCTCACACGATTAGACCGCCGCGCTGTGCATAGCCCCGCATCGAGCGAGGTGAGCGTCGAACGCGGAGGCGACGTTCCGGACCAGAAACCGCGCGCCATCGACTACGGAAAGCCGGCCATCTTCGACTACGACGGCGCCATCTGCGATAAGGCTGTCGAGCCCGGGCCGATCGACAACAGCCGAATTCGGATCCCTGCCGTGACGGCGAGACGTCTCGGAGAGATCGATTGTCATGTCGCACATAATTCGTTCGATGATCTCCGCCCGATAGCGATCATCATCAGTCAACAAATAGCCTTTCGCGGCCGCGAGCCGATCCTCGGTGATGCGAGCGAGGTAGTCCCTGGTCGAGACAGCATTCGCGACGAACCCCTGCTGCAGCCGGCCGATGGCGCTAGAACCGAGGCCAATAAGCGCAACTGCGCTATCGTCAGTATATCCCTGGAAATTGCGGCGCAATCTGCCTTGCTTCGCTGCCACAGCGAGATTGTCATGCGGCAGGGCGAAGTGATCGAGGCCTACGCGTACGTATCCAGCGTCAACCAAAGTGTGAGCTACCATCTCGGATTGGAAATAGCGCTCGACACTGTCGGGCAGAGTGGATTCGTCGATCTTGCGTTGATGCTTCTTGAAGGTTGGGACGTGCGCGTAACCAAAAGCCGAAAACCGGTCCGGATATAATTCGAGGCATTTGCCGACGGTATCCAGGCACGAATCGACCGTCTGCCCGGGCAGCCCATACAGCAGGTCGAAATTGATCCGGCAAATGCCGGCGTGGCGTAACCGCTCGACCGAAATTGCGGTCTGTTCGAAGCTCTGCCGGCGGTTGATGGCCTGTTGGACGATTGGGTCGAAGCTCTGCACGCCAAGGCTTGCCCTGTTGACCCCGCTATAGCCCAGGGCTTCCGCCATCGCATTGCTCAACTTGCGGGGATCAATCTCGACGGCGATCTCAGCATTAGGCAGAATGGCGAACGAATAACGCAACGAGCCGACCAAATCGGCGAATGCTTCAGGTGTCAGGATCGTCGGCGTGCCGCCGCCGAAGTGAATATGAGAGATTGCCTGTCGTTGGCCAATGGCATCTGCAACGAGGTAGGCTTCAGTGCGCAATCCAGCTGTATAGATCGCGATCGGATCGTCGCGTTTCGTGACGGATGTATGGCAGCCGCAGTACCAACACATGCTTCGGCAAAATGGCACGTGCACGTAGAGAGAGGCGGACTGCTGGCCATCGAGAGACTTGAGCCAAGCTTGATAGTCGAGCTCCCGAACTGATGCCGAGAAGTGAGGGGCGCTCGGATAGCTGGTGTAGCGCGGTAGTCGGTGCTGCCCGTAGAATTGTGCTAGGTCCGGTCGCATTGCGATGCCTCTCTCGCTCTCTGGGCGCCCGATTATCGGACAGGGGCTTGGTAAGCTTTGCGCTGCCTCAAATATCGCGGTTACTGATGGGCTGGCCGGTGGGGCATGCCAACGGCGCATACATCATATTTTGAATTGTGATGAAGCGGTCCGCGGCAAGGATGAGCTTTCTTGGAAATGCACCTCCCATCATGGTCAGATCGAGCGAGAAAACCGGACGAAACGAAGCAGCAAACGAACCATTAATTGACGTCGGACAGCTCTGCTCAGAAATGTCCGTTCGCGCGATGCCAATGCTCGTGGCCGAGCCTGTTACGGTCACTGCCTTATGCCGAATCAGACCGCCTTTAACGTCGGCCATGCCGCTTGCGCCGCCAGTTAGAGCAAACGATCATCGGGCGGAGAAGCATATCGCCTGTGCTCGATCTGAGAGCCGGCGAGGCGATCTTCATTTGAGCCCCATGAATGATGTCCATTTCCTGCCGAATGCGGCAGCGGTCAGTGTGGCCCCTCCCTCTCCGCATTGTGTCGCGGGTTGCCGGCCAACGCGCTCGAAAACGCAAGTGCGCTCCGTTCGGCCTCAGCTTCTTGTTCCAATTGTAGAATATGCGCTCTCAACGCATCGGAGGCCGCTTCAGCTGTCTCGCTGAATAGCGGATCTCCGTGATCGGTGAGGGCGGAAGCGACTTCGGCCCAATCCTGAGCCGATAAAGCCGCAACGGCGGCGGGGAAGAAGTCCCGTTCTTCCCACATCATGTGGTGCCGCTCGCATACTATAAAGTCGCGTACGATCTTGCCGACGTCTTGCCGAAAGACTTCACGATCTGCCAGGACACCGTCAATTGCGCGAGCGAAGTGGTGCAAGCGGTCGATGACTTCCTGATGCTCATGCGCGAGATCGCCGACCAGTGCGGCCCCATCCGGATCGCACCTCTTGAGCTTGGAAAAGATCAAGTCCTCTTGAGGATGATGGTACACCTCGGGGTAAACCTCAAAATAGCTGATAATCGCGCGAATCACCTCATAGTCCGGACGATGTCCTTCCTCAAAAATCTCCAATTCGCGTTGAAGGGCGACCAAAAGAAGATCGATATTACGATGCTCTCGAAGCAAGCGACCGATGATCATTGCGGTGCTCCATGGAGGAAAATGTAAACTGGCGGCGATTTGTGCCCGGTTTCCCAAGCCGCAGTTGGATGTCCTTCGCTGTATTGTCCAGCCGGCTCGGAGCACAGAGGCGTGCGCCGCCTAGCCTGGAGCCGGCGCAAATCACGTTAGCCAAAGTTCTGCGCAAAGCGGTTGGACAATGTGTCCTTGCGGAGCTCAACTCGGCGCGTGGTCGGCAGGGCGATCGCGCCATTCTGCTCAAGCTGAGTGAAAGTGCGCGACACCGTCTCGATGGTCAAGCCAAGGTAATCTGCAACATCCTGCCGTGACATGGGTAGATCGATGGCCGCGTTCTCCGTGGTGCGGCGGGATATGTCGAGCAGGAACGCGATGACCCGTTCTTCTGCGCTGCTGATCAGGAGCATCGAATGCGCCTGGAAGCGGCGGAGCTCAAGCGCCATCGCGTCCCAGAGCTGCCTAGCGAGTTCCCTCTGGTGGCTGGCGCGAAAGATGACAGCGGTGCGCTTCACCATGAGCAGGTGCGTCTCGCAGATCGCCTCGGCCGAAGAGATATGGCTTTCTTCGGCCTCAAAGCCGAAGATGTCACCAGGCAAATAAAATGCGCCGATCTGACGACGTCCGTCCTCCAGAATTTTGTAGGTTCGCACAGCCCCCGATACCACCTGATAAAGGTATTCAGCTGATTCATCCTCTCCGTAAATCTCGCTATTGCGTGTGAACCGCATCGGTGTCGCAATCATACCAAGCGGTCCACGATTGGATTTCCCACCCAAGGCGTTGGGTGGATGGCGGCTGGTCTCAGGAAAGCTGGCGGCCCAGGCGTGCATGGCGAACTTTGCTTGCGAACGTCGATGACACGCAGATTGGCCGCTCCTGACAAACTGTGAAATCCAGATGTTTTACCTAAGTAGAAGCCACTAGGTAGTTACGCGTAAGCTCATGATTGAGTTCCTCTTGAACGACGCGCGACGCCGGTCCCCTGCTACTCGAACATGCTCAAATCAATTGGGCCAGCTTTGAATCAGAAGGCTGACCTGGCAGGCCGCCACGAAAACAATCGAAAGCGCACGGCCACACCGGTGGAGAGTTCCAAGAGCTATCCCCACCGTCACTCTCAGCCCGGCGCAGGAAGTCTCCTGCAAATCATGACTCTGATCCTGGTCAGCCTTGAGTGGCCAGCCGGGATCATGAGGATCCATGTATGCTCATCGACGTGGACGACGGCCCGGCCGTCACTTCATGTGGTCCGAGTTGGAAATTGAATCATAGAGCTAGGCTCGCGTGACATGTTGTCCTGGCTCAACAGTCCGCTCTGCCGGCACTCCGCAATCGTAGGAACCGAAGGACAATCGTGATCTAGCCTGATGTCGAGGTCGGGCATCGTCGGATGCGCCGATCGCGACAGCATTTTGATGGCATCTTCGCGGATCCGGCGACGTGCCGCCCGTACCGCCTCACTGTGACATCAGGACCGGGATGTTGATCCCGCGGAGCATATGGCTGGCGGTGCCGAGCAGCCTCTCCTGCAGCTGAGAGCAACCGTAGCCTCCCATCACCAGCAGGTCGAGGCTCTCGTCGGTCGCAAGCGACGGGAGAGCGCGCCGCGCTGCCCGGGATGCCGGAAGTGACACGATCCTCGCAGGAAGTCCTGATTTTGCGAGATACTCTCCCAGATGCGCGGTGGAACTCTCTGCGGGGACTTTGTCCGGGGCGGTGGTCGCGATGATGGTGAGGATATCGGCTTTACACAAAAGTGGCGTTGCGTCGTGCAACGCACGCGCCGCACGGCGGCTGCCGTCCCAACAAATCCCTACTCGTCTGATCGAGAAGGCGCCGTCGAAGGTTGGTGGCAGATACAGAACTGGCCCGCCAGCCCGGGAAAGGATCCCCCTGAGTATCAGATTGTCGCAACTATCGTAGCCGCCCTGAGGCTGGGTAACGATTGTCATGTCGTGGACTCGCGCGCTCGCGCAGATGATCCGGCGCGCGTCGGTTGGAAGCGCGCTCAGCGCGCGACTCGTATAGGAAATGCCGGTATTCCGTGCCTGTAGATCGAAGGCATGAAGTGCTGCTTCGGCCCGCTCCAACGCACGCGACTGCTCAACCTCGAAAACAGAAGTAACCGCCGTTACGCCAATTGCAAGAAGCGGAATAATTGTTCTCTCGTAGCCGATGGCTATAACGTCAAGATGCGCGCCGGTACTCTGTGCGAAGGAAATCGAGCCGGTGATTGCAGCCCGCACCGGGAGCTCTGTTGGAAGGTGGACCAGTATGTTCCCGAGCATTGTTGTTCTCCGAAGTCAAAGACCTGCTGCCTCGGAAGAATCCGAGCCCTCAAATGATCCGCATGTTCTTGAGCACGAACAAACTGGCAAGGAGCGGGCCTCATAATAGTCCACGGCCAGGAATAGTACTCGCCTGTGTTGCACGATTTACGCTCCGCAAAGAATCCGCAGGCGATTTAAAGCTCCACCGCATCAGCAACATGACCTTCTCGGCGCGATCTGCTCAGTTGAAACGGACAGCCGGTCGCTTGAATAGGGCATTCCGTCGCTTGCGATGTTGCTAGAGACCGGCGGCGATAGCTATTCGCATCAACTCGGACATGCTGCGAACATTGGTCTTTGCCATGACGTTCGCCCGGTAAACCTCGACCGTTCTCGGGCTGATACCAAGATCATGGGCGATCACCTTGTTGATCTTGCCGGCCAGTAGTCCCTGCAGGACATCACGCTCGCGCGATGAGAGGTCTGCCAGGCGGGCTTCGGCCTGCAGTTTCGCCGTATCGTCCGCTGGCCTGGTTGGCCGTGCTTCCAAGGCGCTATTGATCGCACGGAATAGCACCTCGTCTTCGAAGGGCTTCTCGATGAAGTCGACCGCACCCGCTTTCATCGCTTCGACCGCCAGCGTTACGTCGCCATGACCAGTTATCAGGATGACGGGACAGTCGACGCGATCGGCCTTCAGCTTGCGGACCAGTTCCAGGCCGCTCATGCCGGGCATGCGGATGTCCGACACAATGCAGTCAACCGGACCGCTCGCGGCGTCACTGAGAAAGCCGCTCGCCGTCTCATAGGTTGCCACGTAGAAGCCTTTAACATCAAGCAGAAACGCGAGTGAGTCCCGCATCGCGGCGTCATCGTCGATCACAAGAACGCGCCGCATGGTCATGCTTCTTCATCAGCCTCCGCAAATGGCAGGGTAAACTGAAAGACCGTGCCGCCGCCCGGATTGGCTTCTACAGCGATGTGGCCGCCATGGGACTCGATGATCGTCCGGCAGATTGATAGTCCGACACCCATGCCATGCTCTTTGGTCGTGACAAAGGGCTGGAACAGGCGGTCGGCGATATCAGGGCTGATGCCAGAACCGGTATCGGCGACGGTAAACCTGGCGAGGCCGTCGATTTTGGCAACTCCGACGGTCAATTCGCGACGCGGGCCGGAAGCCATCGCCTCGATCGCGTTTCGTATCAGGTTCAGCGCGACCTGCTGGATCTGGATCTTGTCCACGATCATCGATGGCAGATCGCGATCGCTGTGGATCGTCACCCGCACGCCTTGATCCTTGGCGCCGAGCAAGGCCAGAGCGACCGCCTCTTCAAGCATAGTGAGCGGATTCTCCATTGTGTGCTCCGTCTCGCCTTTGGCGACGAATTCCCGCAGGCGCTTGATGATTTCGCCGGCGCGCAGCGCTTGCTGGGTGGCATTTTCGATGGCATCAGCAATACGATTGGCGTCCGGCTTGTCTGATGCCAGCAGCGTCTTGGCGCCGCGCATGTAGTTTGTGATTGCGGAGAGCGGTTGGTTGATCTCGTGGGCAATAGACGAGGCCATCTCTCCCATGGCGGTCAACCGCGAGACGTGTACGAGCTCAGATTGTAGTTCCTGCAATCGGCGTTCTTGCGCTCGCCGTTCGGTGAGGTCTCGGATGAAGCCGGTAAAGAATCGTTCGCCGCGCACTTTGCCCTCACCGACGGCAAGCTCCATCGGAAAGGTCGAGCCGTCGCTTCGCTCGCCGACCACGATACGGCCGAGGCCCATAATGCGCCGCTCTCCGGTAGTCAGATAGCGTTCAATGTAGCGGTCATGCTCGGCGCGGTAGGGTTGCGGCATTAACCCGGATACATTCGCTCCGACCACTTCGTCCGGAGACCAACCGAATAAACGCACCGCCGCGGCACTGAACGAGCGGATGATTCCTCTCTCGTCAATCACGATCATGGCTTCCGGCACGGTGTCCAGGATCGACTGCAGATGGGCTTGCCGGTACCGTGCCTGCTCTGATTCTCGCCGCAGCCGATCGCCCATGAAGCCGAGCAGGGGGCCAACTATCGCGAGTCCGGCTATATCGATCATGTTTGCGGAATCGGAGATGAGGTTGTTCCCAAGACATGCCGCGCTGATGATGAGGCAGAGCAGCGTGGCGAAGATGGCCGGTCCGCGGCCACCAGCGAAAGCGGCAAAAACGATGACTGGAAGGTAGATGATCGTGGCCGTGCGGTCCTGAAGATACGGATCCAGCGCCGCACGAAGCACGACCGCCAGCGCGGCGGCCGCCGCGGCTGTGACATAGTGGTACCAAATGTGGTCGGACATGTTTCCGGGCAGACCCTCTCGTTCGATCGAGTGTACGTAGCTTGTCTATGTGAGGAGGCCGGATGCAGCTGCGTTTCGTTGCGCTACCTATTGTGCAGGGCGGCGCCGCTATCTCGGCCAGATGCGCCAGTGCGTCGGCTGTACAGCGACGTGCTCTCCGGTCATAGCCTTGATCCAGCCGCCGAAGATCCGTCGACAAGGAAAGACCAGCCGGTGAATGGCATGACCCTCGATCACCGCGATCTCCAGCTCCCGGTCAAAGGGCGCCGTTTCAATTCGCTCCCAGGTCAGTTTGCCAATAGACCCTGGACGGTGTTCATCGCCGCCGACTGACAAAATCAGGTAACCTTCCGAATACTAGCGCCGAGATCGCTCGGCCGCTGCGCCAACAAGCTCAGCCTGATCTCGCCCAAGCGGCGCATGGTCTCGATCAAGCCAGTTATGGTCCGGATGCTTTGAGACGTAGCAACCGCCGATCGGATCGTGCTGGGACGTGATCCGATCGCCAACCGAGGTATGAGGGTTGCGAAGCAGTTCCCGGAATCCGGTCGAGTCAAACCGGACCCGTTCGAGCCAGCGCCGGTTGTTATTGAATTCTGTTGGACAGCAGCTGGAGTGGACTGCAGTTCCCGCCAGCGTGGCCGCGGCGGGACAATTGTCGCCGTGGTCTGTCATGTCGAACATCCTTTGTCGGTCGGACGTTTCCCCGTCCCACGAAGTCAGCGTGGGGCGTGGACTCTTGATGCCGTCGAACGTGCTCTTGCGAGCCAGGCGGCGTGTCCGTGCGGGAACGGTATGACGCCCGAATTCGCTCGATGGCATTCAGATGGACCAGCTGCGCTCGGCCAGAGCATCGTACCGATCCGCGGGTCGATGAAGTGGCCAGCATCACACGCGGCGCAGGCGACCGGGTGCACTTCGCTCGGGTGCGTCCGGCAGTCCTTGAGCCGACTTGCCAGTATTTGTAGGCGAAAAGATGATAGGGCGCCAAGTCTTTCAATCTGCCACGTGTCTGAGCTTGACTGGTACGTCCTTTCTATCTCAAGCCGGAACCGCTGTATTGATGCAGGTCAAAAAGAAGCTGATGCACGTCCAGAACGGGTCAAGGGCGAGTGGCAACTGTCGGTGCGTTGCCGGTAACACGTAGCAAACCGGGTCATCCGGCGGAGGCGCGCATCGATCACACAATACGCCAGCATGTAGCGGGTTTGACGAAAATCAAAATCTAGGACGCGCAATGTGCAAATGTTCAGGCTGCTCAGCGCACGCGCATTGCATCATGACGAGCGCGTGTCACTGAGCTGCGAGAGTCGAAGGAGATGGTAAGTTGATTGCTCGCCTCACATTGTCGTTGGTCTTGCCCGCGCTGATCGTAGTTATCGGGTATGGCGCGGAAGTCTTTAAGCTTGGGCTTATCGAAACCTTGGCTGCGGCCAGCCTGATCATCGGCTTTGCGGTTGCTGCGATAGGATGGACCATCACGAGCGAGATCAAGCCGCTTCGCCTCATTTGCCCACGCGCGAGCAGTTCTAGCCGCCGCCGGTAATCTTCGGCCGCCGGTTCCGGTCGAAAATACCTTTGCCCGCGCTGCCTCGCAATCAGGCGGAGCGGTCGGGAATGCCTTGCGAGACGACCAAGTACCGTGCAAGTTTCGCGGCGGCACAAGCTCCCACATTCTCGGCGATTGAAGTTGGGATCGATCGATCATCGCCATCTGCCCAACCGTCTCATGAGAATATTCTGGATCCGCGCCTCAACTCTGCCGGCCCAACGCACGGGAAGACGAGAGCTGTGGTTCCTGAGCGACCTCAACCAGATGTGATCCGCCAAACCGACGCTTGTTGATTTGGAGCTTCTTCGGACGAAAGAGCACTCATATCACCTGCCCAAGTCTCGACCTTATCTCGATGGAGCGAGAATCTTTTTCGGTGCTGCTTGAGACAAATCACATACTCGCCTGGTGCGGCTGGCAGAATGCAACATGAGGAAACGCACAGGAACAGGGGGTGTCATGCCTTCATTTAACGTTCGGTTCATCAAGACCGTTTGTGACGATACCGGCCACGAGCATCGTGCCTGTCGGGCAGCGTTCCGGGTGGATGCGCCCTCGCTGAGTGCTGCTGCACAGCAGGCAGAAACTGATTTCTGCAAGCAAAAAGGTGTCCGCGATTGGACCATCTTCGCCGATGCGATGGAGCTTCGAACCCCGCTTGCATTGCCCCCGGCATGGGGTGGCTAACCCGAGCTCGGCGAGGGAGGTATACGAATTTTGATCGTATAGACACTCCGCGAATCCGGGCACCAGACTTGCAAAACGTCTTCCCGAGCGGCGATCGAGGCAACAGCATCGCGATGCTGCCGCCAATTGAGCAGCCGGGCCCTCTTGTCCGCGACATCCTCCGCTCCGCCGATTTTCTCCCACAGACGAGCCTTATTTGATGGATGTCAAAAACAAGTCTGCCGCGGGCGGCTATGGTTGCTCTGAGGGGATGACACATGGTTGGCCAATCTGGATATGTCCGTCGCCCTTGGGGGTTCAAGTATCTGCTCACCCGATTCCGAGCGAAGCTGTCCCGGACCGCCGAATTGGCCTATTTGAGCGCGCAGGACATCGACGCGATCGCACGTGAACTTAATCTGTCGACGCCCGACTTTCGAAAGATGGCGCTAAGTGCGGGCTCTCCTGAACTCTTAAGCAAGCGCCTCGCACTTGCAGGCTTCTCCGAGAATGCGCTGGCCGCCCGCTATGGAGACGTGTTGCACGATTTGCAGCGGGTATGCGGCCTGTGTCAGACCAGGATCCGCTGCGCGGCCGACCTCGAACGGTATAAGCCTGTAAATCCCCTCAAAGGTTGTCCCAACGAACATACTCTGCGCGCGCTCGCGCGTGAGATCGGCGGCACTCCGCAGCATTTTGGCGATTGATCGCGCTCGATCAACCCGTCCCCCCGAAATGTGATCTCCTGGCAATCCGTTTTCAAAGAGGCCAAGACATGCCAAGCCCACCCCTCACCGCGAAATCCATGACCATGGGTGAAGCAGGCCTGATGTCGGTATTCGCCGTTTCTGCCCACGTTTGCTATTTCGCAGGGGCGGTGGGGCACGATTCTGCATTTAGCTTCCACGCATTGCTCGCTTCCGCCGCCAGCCTGGCCGCCGCAAGCGTTATCCTCAATCGCTACTATGAACGCCCGGCGCAATTGCCGCCGGCGCAGATCAAGGGCCGGCCGAATTTACAATCTCGCTCCGATCAAAGTTGCCTCAGTGATGGCGATGTTCTGGGGTATCGCAGGCGTTTCAGTCGGCGTTTTTATCGCCTCGCAACTTGCGTGGCCCGCACTGAATTTCGATCTGCCTTGGACGAGCTTCGGCCGACTCCGCCCGCTGCACACGTCGGCCGTGATCTTTGCGTTTGGCGGAAACGTGCTTATCGCGACCTCCTTCTACGTCGTGCAGAAGACCTGCCGCACGCGCCTCGCCGGCGATCTTGCGCCATGGTTCGTGGTAGTTGGCTATAATTTTTTCATCCTGATCGCAGGCACCGGCTACCTGTTCGGCGCCACCCAGTCAAAGGAATACGCCGAGCCCGCATGGTACGCCGATCTCTGGCTCACCATCGTCTGGGTCACTTATCTCATCGTGTTCCTGGCGACATTGGTGAAAAGGAAAGAGCCGCACATTTTCGTCGCCAACTGGTTCTATCTCGCTTTTATCGTCACCATTGCGGTGCTCCACCTCGGCAACAATCCCGCATTACCGGTCTCCGTGTTCGGTTCGAAATCCTAATCGCCCGGGGCGGTGTGCAGGACGCCATGTTTCAGTGGTGGTACGGTCAAAACGCGGTCGGTTTCTTCCTGACCGCCGGCTTTCTGGCGATCATGTACTACTTCATTCCGAAGAGAGCCGAGCGCCCGGTCTATTCCTACCGCCTCTCGATCATTCACTTCTGGGCGCTGATCTTCCTCTCTACATCTGGGCGGGCCCTCACCATCTACATTACACCGCGCTGCCCGATTGGACGCAGACTCTGGGCATGACGTTCTCGATCATGCTGTGGATGCCTTCATGGGGTGGCATGATCAACGGCCTGATGACGCTCTCGGGTGCGTGGGACAAGCTGCGCACAGACCCGGTGCTCCGCATGCTCGTGGTCTCCGTTGCCTTTTATGGCATGTCGACGTTTGAGGGACCGACCATGGCAATCAAGGTCGTCAATTCGCTCAGTCATTACACCGACTGGACCGTCGGCCACGTGCATTCCGGCGCGCTGGGTTGGGTAGGCTTTGTGTCGTTCGGTGCGCTCTATTGCCTGATTCCCTGGCTTTGGAATCGCGAGCTGTACAGCCTCAAGCTCGTCAACTGGCACTTCTGGATCGCCTCGATCGGGATCGTGCTCTACATCTCGGCGATGTAGGTGTCTGGTGTCCTGCAAGGCCTGATGTGGCGCGCTATACCCCGCTAGGTTTCCTCGAATACTCCTTCATTGAGTCGGTCGAGGCTATGCATCCCTTCTACATCATTCGCGCCGCGGGCGGCGCAATGTTCCTGATTGGTGCGCTGATCATGGCCGCCAATCTCTGGATGACCGTGAATGCAAAGCAGACCGATCAAATCAAGGACACTGGAGCGCTCCAAGTCGCGGAATAGGCCATCGCATGTCTCTTTGGAACCGACACAAGATCTTTGAGAAGAACTCGATCATCCTGATCGCAGCATCCTTGCCGTGATCGCGATTGGGGGACTGGTCGAGATCACGCCGCTGTTCTACCTCAAGAGTACGATCGAGGTCGTGGAGGGCGTACGACCATATACCCCGCTTGAGCTTGCAGGCCGCAACATCTACGTGCCGCGAAGGCTGCTATGTTTGTCACTCGCAGATGATCCGGCCATTGCGTGACGAGGTCGAGCGCTACGGACATTACTCGCTGGCCGCCGAGAGCATGTATGATCACCCGTTTCAATGGGGCTCGAAGCGTACCGGCCCGGACCTCGCACGCGTCGGCGCGAAATATTCCGATGAATGGCACGTCACGCATCTGACCAATCCGCGGGCCATCGTCCCGCGGTCGGTCATGCCCGGATACTCGAGGCTGGCGCACACCGAGCTCGACCTGACCGACATGGCCGCACAGCTGCGCACCAACCGGGCGGTCGGTGTGCCCTATACCGAAGATCAGATCAAGAACGCGGTCACTGACTTGAAGACCCAGCTCGATCCTGACAGCGCGGACCGAGCCTCGTTCCAGAAGCGCATCCGAAGGCGGCTGTGCGCAATTTCGACGGAAGCGTTGGCAATCCGACCGAACTCGATGCGCTCATCGCCTACCTGCAGATGCTCGGAACGCTGATCGATTTCAAGCTCTACGACGAAAAAGCAATCTGCGCTGAAGGATCGTGTGATGAAAGCCGTCGAGAACCTGGCGTCAAGCTTCGTCGTAAGTCTCTGGACGCCGTTGTTTGTCGGCATCTTCATGGCCATTGTTGTTTATGCGCTGTGGCCTGGCAATAAGCGGCGTTTTGACTCTGCGGCGCGCTTGCCGCTGTGCCGGGATTGACAGGCCATGACTGACCGCGACTTCGATCAGATTTCCGGCCGCTCCACGACGGGGCACGAATGGGATGGCATAAAAGAGCTCAACACGCCGCTGCCGCGCTGGTGGATCTCGACCTTCTACGCCACCGTTCTTTGGGCGATCGCCTATTGGGTCGTCTATCCGGCCTGGCCGCTCCTCTCTAGCTACACGACCGGCGTATTTCATTATTCGGCCCGCGCGAGCGTCGCCAATGATCTTGCCGGGCTCGAGAAGCTGCGGGCGGAGAAGATGGCAGTTCTCGGCAAAGTGTCTCTGACAGAGATCGAGACGGACCCGGCCCTGCTGGCACTGGCCCGTGCCCGGGGCAAGACGGTGTTCGCAGACAATTGCGCGCCATGCCATGGCAGCGGCGGCGCAGGTGCCAAGGGTTATCCCAATCTCAACGACGATGACTGGTTGTGGGGCGGATCGCTCGATCAGATCCAGCAGACCATCCAGTTCGGCGCACGGTCCGGCCATGCCCAGGCCCATGGGGGGCAAATGCTGGCCTTCGGCCGCGACGGCATCCTCAGGAAAGATGAGATCGCCACGGTAGCGAATTACGTGCGATCGCTGTCTGGCCTGTCAACAGTCGCCACTTTCGATGCCGCGGCCGGCGCAAGGATCTTTGCCGACAATTGTGCGGCCTGCCATGGCGAGAATGCCAAAGGCAACCAGGAGCTCGCGCGCCGAATCTGACGGACCACATTTGGTTGTACGGCTCGGACGAGGAGACGCTGATCGAGACGATCAGTTATGGCCGCGCGGGCATCATGCCGGCCTGGAGCGGGCGGTTCGATCCCATCACGATCAAGGCGCTTGCGGTCTATGTGCACTCGCTCGGTGGTGGACAATAGGTGAGATGAGCCGAGAAGCCACCGGCCCATAGACGAGGCTCTAAGTCAGTCACCCGTGCCAGATGTAAGGTCGGCCATGAAGCTAGCCCTGAACAAGACTGGTCCGCGCGATGACCCGCCGATCGGCGAAGATGGGCCTCTCTATACAGCTCATAAGAAAGTCCATCCGCAGAGCGTCTGCGGCAATTTCCGCACCATCAAATGGCGGCTGATGGTGGTGTGTCTCGGCATCTACTATTTGCTGCCGTTCGTGCGTTGGCGTCGTGGCTTGGTCGCCCCCGACCAGGCGGTGTTGCTCGATTTTCCGAACCGGCGGTTCTACTTTTTCTTCATCGAGCTGTGGCCGCAGGAGCTTTATTACGTCACCGGGCTGCTCGTGCTTGCGGCGCTGGCACTATTCTTGATGAACGCTCTGGGCGGACGTATTTGGTGCGGCTATCTCTGTCCGCAAACGGCATGGACCGACCTGTTCTATGCGGTAGAGCGTTGGGTCGAGGGCGACCGTCGCGACCGGCTGAGGGCTGCTGCACGCCCGATGACAGTGGAGCGGGCGGCAAAGCGCGTGCTAAAGCACGTGGTGTGGCTGATGATCGCTTGGTGGACCGGTGGTGCCTGGGCGCTCTACTTTGTCGATGCGCATACATTGGTGCGCGATCTGGCGACGTTCCAGGCGCCCGCGATCGCCTATATCTGGATCGGGATCCTGACCGTTACGACATACTTGTTGGCCGGCTACATGCGCGAACAGGTTTGCGTGTATATGTGCCCTTGGCCGCGCATCCAGGCCGCGCTCACCGATGAGTGGGCACTCAATGTCACATACAAATACGATCGCGGCGAACAGCGCTGCTCATTGAAGAGGTCATTCGATCTGCGCGCGCGGTGGAAAGATCGGAGACTGCATCGACTGCAATCAATGCGCGGCGGTCTGTCCGACCGGCGTCGATATTCGCAACGGCGCCCAGCTCGGCTGCATCCAGTGCGGGCTATGCATCGACGCCTGCGATGCCGTCATGAAGAGGATCGGGCGCGCAGGTCGCCTGATCGGTTGCGACAACGACATCAATATCAGGCGCCGCATGGAAGGCAAGTCGGAGCTCTTCAAGCCGGTGCGCCCGCGGACGATCGTATATGCGTCTTTGATCTCGGTCGTCTGTGCGATGATGCTTTATGGGTTGTTGTCCAGAACACTGCTCGACGTCAACGTGCTGCACGATCGTAATCCGATGGCGGTCAGGCTCAGCGATGGTTCGATTCGCAACGGCTACACGGTACGCTTGCTTAACAAGCGCGGCTTCGACCGCGTCATAGCGATCCACATCGATGGGCCACCTCAAACGTCCGTGCACGTCGTCGGCGTAGATTCTGTGACCGTGGAACGACCGACGATTGTCTTGGCTCGCGATACTACGACAGAACTGCGGCTATTGGTGACCGCGCCGGCCGACGACACGTCGGAACGGTCGATGCCGGTCACATTTCGGGTCACCGACATCGGCCTCGGTGAGGTCGCCTCCGCAACGGACCACTTCGTCGTCCCCCAAGATTACCGACGGGATCTTACCAATGACCGCATCAAATCCAGTCGCGCGGCCCATCACCGGACGCTTTGTCCTGATCACCATGCTCGCTTTCTTTTCGGTCGTGATCTGCGCCAATTTGATCATGATGCGCTTTGCCATCACGACGTTGCCGGGAACCGAGGTTGACAGCGCCTACAGCGCGAGCCTCGCCTATCAGCGTGAGATCCTGGCGGCGAAAGGTAGGTCCTGAAACCCATGAAGGGTGCGACGATCGAGAGCCTTGGGGGCGGTTTCATTTTGCGGATGTGGCGATGCATTGTTCCGCAAGCGACGGCCTCGTCAGCTTCTGGAAAGCCTATCCAGATAGGATCAGCTCAATTGAGTTCGTGGACGTGAGGCTGGCGTGGACCCGTATAATTCCGATCCATCCAATGTATCCGCTTGGTCCCAGGTGCAGCACCCCGTCTTGGAAGAGCATCAGGGCGGCCATGCCGGGCAAGCGGGCTTTGAGCAGCACTTGG
This sequence comes from Bradyrhizobium viridifuturi, assembly GCF_001238275.1. Taxonomy (GTDB): domain Bacteria; phylum Pseudomonadota; class Alphaproteobacteria; order Rhizobiales; family Xanthobacteraceae; genus Bradyrhizobium; species Bradyrhizobium viridifuturi. Next base: position 17,486 of record NZ_LGTB01000005.1, on the reverse strand, counting down.
CCGAGGCGCGCCCACCCGATCCGGGTCTTGTCTCTGGTGGCGGCCGCAACCACCATCCTCATCTCTCTGCAGAACATCGGGACATTATCGATAAAGCGATTGCCCAATATGCGGATCAGAAAAAGCCGAACCTGAAGACGGTTAAGCGCTATACTCAGGCGCTTCGCCGACTTGGAAATCATCTTGGCGCTCATCGCCTAACGATTGTTCTGGGGGACCACGAGTCCCTGGTCCGTCAAGTCAAGACTTACTTCCCAAAGGACGAAGACATGAAGAAGGGGGTGAATATCCTTCGTTCGTATCATGATCCGAGCTATGTAGCTTCTGGCGGGCGGCCGCGAACGATCCCCTCAGCGGAAGACGCGCCCCTCTCAGAGCGGCTTAACGCCAGCGGCATGACGTCGGGCAGCGCTGCTCGCCATGATCGTAGTCTTCGCAGATTTTCTAACGCCCTTAAATCTGCGGGCTACTCGATATCCGGATTGGACCACGCTGCGCGCATTGAATTTGCCCAGAAGTTGTTCCCGAAGGACGAGCATCTATTGTTCGCGTTAGGCAAGGTCAGCGATGCCGAGCACGTTTCCGGAGCGCGAGCGTCTCGGAAACCCCGCGGTCATGCTGTCCGGTCGCCCACACTGCATCTTTATCCCGATGACGCCCGCATCATCGATAGCCTGGAAAAGGCAGAGCTGAGCCTGCTCAAACCGGAGGATACGAGCCGGAGAAAAGTTGTTCAAAATCTGGCCGGCAACCAACGCAGATTCGGCGCTTGGCTCCAGGGGAACGGGCGAGGGAGCATAGTAAGCCGGCTCACCGGCACCAGTGAGCAGCAAAAGTCGTTGAACGACGATCACACGGACTTTAAAAAAGCCAGTCGAAACGCTGACATGGGCTTCGATCGTCTTCGGAGCTACCTAAGGCTCGTCGAGGCGAACGCAGCGCTGGGCGTCTCCCCTGAGCAGGCCAGCGGGGAGCCGCGGCGCGAGGAGTCGAGCTTAACGTGGTCGCCGCGCCTGCCGCACGATTTTGAGTGGCCGACGCCGGAAGCGGTACCAGAGGGGTCGTCGGCGATCTACCGAGCATCGACTCTTTCGTCGACCTGCCGTACACTTTGCCGGAAGTGAGAGACGATGCTCAGTCAGCGCCGGTGGGTGGGGCTGCCGCCAAACCGCCGCTCTTCACCGGACCATCGGGCGGGCCAGCTCAGTCGGCAGACACCTTCCGCGGTCTTCGGTCTTTCGTTGATCTGCCGTACACGCCGCAGCAGATGCGCGACGATGCTCAGTCAGCGCCGGTGCTCAGCCCTGCCGGTAAACCCGCGTTCGTCGTCGGGCGGTCGGGCGTACCTCAGGAGCTTGAGGACATCGGATACCGAGTCGACGCGGATTGGCAGGATGGCCGCCAGCCGGTGCCGGATTTCTTACGCAATGTCCTGGATAACATCGGGGTCCTGCCGACCCAGTTCAGCGACCCAACCCAGATCTCCGTCAATGGTAAGGCCCGCTCGATCCCATTGGGGCCGCTAGGACGCCGCGGTGCGCAGGTCATCCATCATCCTCGCCCGTCTCCCGTCCCGGGTGCTCAGATCGGCCCCTCGGCTACCGTTGCCTCTTCCGGCCAGCGCAGCGACGCCGTGCTGGGCCCCACGCAATGGCTGGGTGACGAACATATCCAGCGGGACTATGAGCTCTTGGCGCAGGAATTGTTGCAGAACAATCCGGATCTCGCCGCTCGGACGCGGTTCGTGGATCCCCTGATAGCCCAAATGTTGCGATCCCCCTCCAAGGAGGTCGCCGAACGAGCATTAGGGTGGATTCGCCATGATACCGCCGACTTCCTGTTTCTGCCGGTAAGCGATGCCAGCGATACGGATAGACATCAGCGCGGCAGTCACTGGTCGCTGCTGCTGGTTGACCGCCGCAATTGGGGCCGGCCGATTGCCTATCACTATGATTCCACCCAAGGATACAATGACAGGCTCGCAGCGGAACTCGCAGAACGGCTCGACGCTAACCCGCAACAGGCCCCGATAAGACAGCAGCAGAACGGTTATGACTGCGGCGTCTTCGTCGTCGACGGCACTCGGGAACTTGTAAGACGATTGGCAGCAAGACGGCCGGACCTGGACCTCACCGATCTTGTCATCAGTCGACCGGCACTGCGGGACCGACTAGGTGCTGGTGTCGGCTCCAGCTGAACAGGGCGCGCGCCTGTAAATGCGCTTCTCGCCGATCGACAATCCGCAATCGGTGTGTTCGCAAAGCATCATAGTGTCTCACTTGAAGAACTGAGTACGCAGACGACGAGACCACCTGATCGACGCGTGAACGCGGGCACGGCGAGCTCCATGGATGGCATTGCGTGAAGGTCAGGCGACCTGCTGATCGGCGGGCTTGTCGGCTCGTCCAGGAGCTTCCATTCCCCGGGCAGTAATGCGCCATGATCAGCAACAAATATTCAGCAGCACGTCTGGCTATCGAGACACCGCAAGGTCGTTTGTCCGGCAAGCTTGAGGCCGGCCTCGCGGCGGGGAAAAAGTCGACGTCGGTCAGCTTTGGATGGGTCAGGTTAAGCCATGTATCGCGCCTTGGCCCATAAGGTGGCCGCTTTCTTCGCGACGAAAACTGGAGGAAGATCGCGCCATCAAGGCTGAAGCGGTGGCCGCTCATCCTCATGTCAGCCGAAGCCTCCCTATGAGAGATCATCGCGGGCAGTCAATCGCAGCTATTGCCCTTCTCGCCCCGCGTCAAGCGCGGTGAAAGCTGGCCGTTCAAAGCAACAGACTCGTCCCTCCAACTCTGAGCCGAGACCGGACGACGGGTGCGAAGTGGAGATTCGATCCGGCGTTCTCGCCAGCGCAAGAAGGCTCTGACTGTCTAGACAGCGCAGCGCGCCAAGCTAGTGGGCGACCGTGGTAGGGATTGCTGCGATGTGTCACGGTCATCGAGCGTTAAGCCTCCACGCCTAATACAAATCACGAACATGCCTGATTCGGAGTTTGTTCAAGCTTACCATGCCCTGCTTGCTCGCTTCCTTCCAGCAACATGTTGGTCTGCGGGCATAGCTTCGAATAACCAGGCGAAGCCTCTCGGCACCTGTACTAAGTTTACAATAGTCGAGTGCCTCGTCTTCTGAACACGTATCATGGCGCGAGTTCCTATGATTGCCTCTTTTTTACGGTCGTCGCTCCGAAAAAACTATGTTACAAGCCGATCCTCTCAAAAGGAGCATTCACTGTGAAAAAAGCAACTAAGAAACGCGTTAAGCGGCGCGAGTGGACCAAGGCAGATATCAAAGAGCTCAAAGTCCATTCGAAGGCTCGGACTCCCGTCATAAAAATTGCAAAAATGACCAAACGCAGCGTCGCTGCGTTGCGCCAGAAGGCATTAAATCTCGGAATAGGACTCGGACATCAGCGGTAGCTTACTTGGCAGCGCTGGTAGCCGGCACAAAAGGGTGGCTCGCAGGCCGCCCTTTACGTCCGTTAAAATTGTTTTGCAGGGCCTGCCAATTGCTGTGGAAAGAGCTTTTCACGCGCATGGTTTGTCACTCTCGTGGAACGGGCTCCAGTGCTTCGTCATCTTTGAGGTTAAAGCAGTAAGGCCGCGAAGGCCGCTTTGCTCTTTACGATCGAGAGCGATGAGACAATCTTACGACCGGTCCTGCTTCGAATTGTTCCAGTTTCGATGGTCGCTCGTTCCCGTTAAGGATCGTAGAATGCTGCGGATCGCTTTGAAGGGCTACGATTGTTCTCGGTGACGGCGAGACGGAGTGCTCCAAATAGCAAGCCGCATCCCTGCAAGTCATGACCCGCACGCCGCCGCAGTCGAAGCTCATGCTAGGCTAAAGCTTTGGCGTAGGCGGTGGCCGCGGAGCTTGTTGGTGAACTTGAACTCCCAAGCGATAGGGCGCGCTCAGCAGCAATTGAAAAAGCGCCCTGTTGGCTTGATAGACGGCGGCGGAGCGATTGCGTGCTGAACCCATCATCACCTGCAAGCCTTCGGCGGTGTGAAGGGACCATAACCACCTTCGACCGCGCCGCGTCACGAAATATTCGAAAGCCCGGAGAGTCCGATGATTGGCCAGCTTCATTTCTGACGATTGTTCGTTTTGGTCTTCTGGATTCCAGAGCGGGCCTTCTCCAAGCGATGCCTCACTGCGGCCAGCCCGGCCATGAACTCGCTTGATCCGTCATGGCCGAATTCGTCAAAAGCCTGTACATCCTGCGCTTCCTCTCGAGGCGTCAAACTTGCAAGATGCTTGCGCGTTTTGGCAGTCAGCGACATCTGGACTACTCGCGCATCGGCTGTGGATGGCTTGCGCCGCAAGAATCGCTTTTTCTCCAAGATTTTTGAGTGGGTCGTGACAAAGGAAGGATCGACGTGCATCAAGCGTGACACCAGGTTGACGGACACACCTTTTTCTCTGCCCAGATAGTCCACTGCCATCAGGATCATCCATTGTGGCCCAGTGATGCCAAGCACATCGGCACGAAATTTGGCGAGTTCTTCGAGGCAGGCACTGATCGATCTGATCTCCCACATGAACGGCCGGAATATCTCCTGTCCGTCAGTGGAGATACGATAAGGCGCGGTTGCTGGACTAGGTAAATCCGGCGGCATCGTGGGCCAGGGTTCCATCCTTTACAGACTTCCATTAGCGCGGATTAGAAATCGGGACAACGCCGCAAGAACAAGCAAGTCAGATAGTTGGTACAGTTCGGACCGATGTGGGACTTGCGACGGGCAGGTTGGTAGACGTGCAAAACCCTCATTGTGTTGGCCGAGCAGCGGCAGGCAGTTGCGCCGGGGCCGATATCGCGCGCTGAAAAGATTTGATCCGATCTGCCATTTGAGATGCCCTCGTTCTTTGTTCCGCTCGCCGGCCTGTCCGCTCTATATGTCGAACTTCTCCGGTGTACGCCGAGCACCAGGGAAGTGCATGTTGCATTTGCGTCTTCAATGGGCTGGCAAGCAGAATCGCGTCGACTGTATTTGATATCGCCCCATGCCCCGCGGTCGTTGCCCGGCAAACTTCCGTATAGTTCATTCCATCTTTCCCATATGCGCAGCAAATCTTCGTGCAGTTGCGCTGGTCCTTGACTTCGCCTTAACTGTCGAGCAATCGGGGCGATCACAGCTGTCAAACGCTTCTGCGATCCCCGCCCAACCGATTGAACTTAACGGCTCTCAAATCATGAGTGGCAGCCGAAATCCTCGTAGCAGTAACGCTTGGTATACGAGCGGACGCCTCAACTGAGGCTAGGGCCGGCTTCATTTCGCTCAATCGAACGCGGCTCGCTCTTCGAGAGGACCTGAATTATGAGTTGTGCTTCTGGCCGTTCGCCTGCGGTCTGCTTTCTCCTCGGACTTCCGCGAGCCGGGACGACACTCCTGGCGCACCTGCTCCAACGCCATCCAGACGTCCTGGCTCCGCCTGAACCCTGGTTGATGTTGGCACTTGAAGCTTTTGGAAGGGTGGATCAACGCCACCCGGCAGGACCCTCGTTGATTGAGGTCGCAACCTCCGAATTCCTAGGACGCATCGATCGGACGATTGCGATCCGGGCTTTTGCCGATGCAGCATACGGTCAGTACCTGACAGCAGCGGGCAAGCGGATCATCATAGACAAAACGCCACGCTATTGGACGGCGCTCGAATTCCTTGAACGTGTCTATCCAGAAGCGTCACACATCCTCTTGCTGCGCAATCCTTTTGCCATCGCGGCTTCACTGAAATCCACGTGGGGCATCCCGCTTCGGGCCGAGAGCTCCTATTCGGTCAGCGTCTCCAGCCTCGCCGATCTCATGCTCCGGCTGCCCGATGTCATCATATCTTCACTCGCCGATTTGGTTCTGGGCTTTCCCAGGCTGGCAGCGCACCGCACGCGCGCGCAGACACAGCTGGTGCGATATGAACTCGTGGTGGCGCATCCGGACCAAGAGATTCGGCGCCTGCTATTGGGGCTCGGCTGTGATCCGGCGGCCGCCGCATATGCGAGCATGGGACAAGTAGATTATCTTCGATCCAGCAGCTTCGGAGATCGAAAGATCCTGGAACGAAACGCGGTCGATCAAAGCTCTATCAAGACATGGCAATCCCAACTAAGCGTCGAAGAGATGCAAACTGTGACCGATCTGGTCGGCACCAAGCTTTTGACAGAACTCGGCTATGAGGAGGACCTGCTGCTTGCACAGCAAGCCGGAGTTGTCGATAGGGGACCTCATCTAACTGAACTCTATCGACAGATATTCCAAACCTGGTGGGATTTACGAGCTGGCAAGGCGGCAGCATCGTCCGGGCCGTATCAATCCGCGCAAGTCCACACTGCTCGGCAGCTTCCAGAGAACGTTCGTGCCACGTGCGACATGTCCGTGGTGCAGGCGCAAGATCTGTCCGCCCCCAGCTTTGCCGAAAATGTGCTGCTGGCCGATCCAATGAAAGCGCAGCTGCAACAGGCACTGTTGGCGTCAGAAGCTGATCGAGCTGCAGGGCTCGATGCTATTCGGACTCGCGACGCGGCTATTGAGATTTTGCGAGGCGAGGTCGCGCGGCTTGAGCAGATCGTCAATATGGCTTAGGGTGATCTGGATGCTTGCGATCAAAACACGCTGGCTGATTTAGCCAGACTTCCTACCACTCAACGCGTTGATCTGCGCCAATAACGTGTGAGGCAGGCGCCGGCGGCACCACGGTGGAATGCGACATGCCCCGAGAGTGTCAGTCAGTCAGCTGCGCAACCGGCATTTGATCGCTTGGATAGCGACGCGCAGCGGCGAGCTCGCACCCGACATTCCTCCTCTGGGCCGGGGCTGCAGAACCGAGATCCTGCATCGAAAAGAACACATATGCTGCCAAAACATCTGCGTCGTCTTGAAGCTGAATCGATCGAAATCATGCGTGAGGTGGCCGCCGAGTTCAAAAGGCCGGTCATGCTTTACTCGATCGGAAAGGACTCGAGCGTTTTGCTGCACATCGCAATCAAGGCGTTCTATCCAGCAAAATTGCCTTTCCCCCTGCTTCACGTCGACACGACCTGGAAGTTCCGCGAGATGATCAGCTTCCGGGACGCGACGGCCAAGCGGCTCGGCGTCGAGCTGATCGTCCATGTGAATGAGGAGGGTATTGCGCGCGGCATCAATCCGATCGACTCCGGCTCGGCGCTTCATACCCAGGTGATGAAGACCGACGCCCTGAAGCAGGCGCTCGAGCTTTACGGATTTGATGCCGCGCTTGGCGGAGCCAGGCGTGACGAGGAAAAGAGCCGCGCCAAGGAACGGATACTGTCCTTCCGTTCGGCCGGACACGTATGGGACCCCCGCAACCAGCGGCCGGAGCTCTGGAGCCTGTTCAACACGCGGATACGGACGGGCGAAAGCATGCGCGTGTTTGCGATGTCAAACTGGACCGAGCTCGACGTATGGGAATATATCATGCTTGAAAAAATCCCGGTCGTCCCGCTCTACTTCGCGAAGCAAAGACCGACGGTGCGCCGAAACGGCACGACGATCATGGTCGACGACAGGCGATTGCCGCTCAACTGCGATGAGACGCCGCAAATGCGCATGATCCGCTTTCGCACGCTGGGATGTTATCCCTTGAGCGGGGCCATTGAATCCGATGCGACGACGATCGAAGACGTCGTCGCAGAAATGCAGACTGCATCGGTGTCGGAGCGTCAGGGTCGCCTGATTGATACCGATGAAGCCGCTTCTATGGAGAAGAAGAAGCGGGAAGGTTACTTCTGATGACTTCCATAGCAATATCGAAACCTGTCCACCCTCGTGCAAGGGACCAGCTGCGATTCATAACGTGCGGCTCGGTTGACGATGGAAAATCGACCCTGATCGGCCGGTTGCTGCACGACAGCAAGATGATCTACCAAGACCAGCTTGCGGCAGTGAAACGCGACAGCATCAGGCACGGCAGCGCCGACATCGACTTCGCGCTGCTCGTGGATGGGCTCGAGGCCGAGCGGGAGCAGGGCATCACGATCGACGTAGCCTACCGCTTCTTCACGACGTCGCGGCGCTCTTTCATGGTGGCTGACACTCCCGGCCACGAGCAGTACACCCGCAACATGGCAACCGGTGCCTCGAATGCGCAGCTCGCAATCATCCTGATCGACGCCCGCAAGGGTGCGTTGGTTCAGACTCGCCGCCACTCCTTTATCTGTTCGCTGCTTGGCATTCGCCATGTTGTGCTGGCAGTGAACAAGATCGACCTTGTTGCATACAGCAAGGTTGCTTTCGATCGGAGCGTCGCCAGCTATCTGGCCTTTGCCGCCGGCCTTGGCTTTAGCTCGATTGTTCCGATCCCGATCTCCGCCCGCCATGGCGACAACGTCGTTGATCGGTCCGCTCATACCAAGTGGTATAATGGTCCATGCCTGATCGAGCATTTGGAGAGCGTCGATATCCAGTCCGACACCGCAAGCCAGGCATTCCGCTTTCCAGTCCAATGGGTGAACCGGCCCGACCCGGACTTTCGCGGCTATGCCGGATCGGTGGCTTCCGGCAGGATCTCGGCAGGCGACGATGTCGTTGTCGCCGCATCCGGACGCACCACCCGTATCAAGCGGATCGTGACCCAGGACGGCGACCTTGTCCATGCCGAAGCCGGCGATGCCGTTACCATTACGCTTGAAGACCAGATCGATATCGGCCGTGGCGATCTTCTGTCGCGGCCAACCGAACGCCCCAGTGTCGCCGACCAATTCGCCGCTTATCTGATCTGGATGGACAGCGACCCGCTCGCTCCCGGACGAAACTACATCCTGCGAATTGGCTCGCAGACGGTTGCCGGCAGCGTTACCGCAATCAGGTATCGGATCGATGTCAACACGTGTGAGCACCTGGCGGCCGAGACGCTTTCTCTCAATGAGATCGCGTTCTGCAATGTTGCGACCGCACTGCCCGCCGCATTCGATCCTTACGACGTCAACCGGAAAACCGGATCATTCATCGTCATTGATCGTTTCACCAATCGTACGGTCGGCGCCGGCATGATTGCGTTTCCGCTGCGGCGGGCCACCAATGTTTCCTGGCGGGCGCCTTCGGTGGGCAGGAGTGAACGCGCCGCACTCAAGCATCAGAGGCCTTGCGTCGTCTGGTTCACCGGTCTGTCTGGCGCGGGAAAGTCGACAATCGCAAATTTGGTTGATCAGAAGCTGCTCGCGATGTCGCGGCATGCCATGCTGCTGGATGGTGACGACCTCCGGAACGGATTGAACGCGGACCTGGGCTTCTCGAAGGCTGAGCGGGTGGAGAACATTAGGCGCGCCGGACAGGTTGCCAAGTTGATGCTGGATAGCGGCTTGATCGTGATCTGCTCGTTCATCTCCCCCTACAGGTCCGAACGAGACATGGTTCGCAGCCTGATTGGCAAGGACGAGTTCGTCGAAGTCTTTGTCGATACGCCAATCGAGGAATGCGCAAGGCGGGATCCAAAAGGTCTCTACTCGAAGGCGAAAGCCGGTGAGATCAAGAATTTCACAGGCATCGATGCGTCCTACGAAGCGCCGATAAGGCCGGAAATTCATCTCAGGACGACGGAGCAGACGCCAGAGCAAGCAGCGGAAGTCGTCATCGCCGCCGTGATGGCGCGTACGCTCCTCTGCGATGAGCGGCGATAAGCCTGTCGCCTCGTCGTCGTGGATGCCGCTCACCAGGCTACTGGTCTGGCAAGGGCGACTCGGATTAAGTGGGAGCATCGATCGGATTCGTCGATGCTAAGGGATTAAGATGGTTGCATCCACTCGTCGATTGCCGGCTTCGGGTTATGTGCTCGAAGTCGATGGTCAATTGAAAACCGAGTTTGCGACAAGAGACGGCGCCTGGGCAGGAGCGCAAGAACTTAAGAGGCGCCGTCCCATGCTCCAGGTCAGAGTGTACGACGCCATGACGAAGGACAGAGAGGAAGTCAGCCTTCCAGTCTAAGTGTTTTCAAGCGTCCTTTTTTCTGCGTGGGGCCAGCGCCGCTCTGAGCTGCTGTGCAGGCAGAGCCGCAGTGTCCTGGAGCCTCGATCTCGTCCGCAACACCGAGACTGAGGGGCTAGGTTACCGCTTTTTCCTCAGCCACGGCGTCTCACGCTGTCCGCCGGGACTACTTGACGCGCCCTCAGGCCATTTCACTTTATCATCGGTAGTGTTCGAAAGGCTATTGAGGGCGTTGGCTGGGTTCTATCAGGACAATGCCGGAGCTGCCCTGCGTAACTGTAAGCGGCGAGGCGATGACCATTTCATGCAACCGGTAGTCGCAATCCTGAGAAGGGGCGGTAAGAGCGGCGAACCGGAGCCAGGAAACCTGCTGCCAGCTTTGGTCATGCGCAATGCGTCGGACGGGGTGACCTGAGGCACTGGTTGGCCCGTTAAACTTCACCACGGCGCAGATCCAGATTGCAACGTCAACGCGGCGGCGCAATCGCGCGACACGAGCTGACGCCAGGATAGAAGCCGCACGAAGCGGTCAAGCACGTTAGCCCAGCAGAGCGGCATGAAACCTGCACCGCGAGGGGGCACCAACCCTGATAAGTAGGAAATGCCACCCAACTCCACTGCCGTTGCGACCAGCGCAATTGTCCACCTCGTGCTGCGAATGGCCATGATCATCCGATGCTGTATCCGTCGGTTCGTCTTCAGTCTGAACGGACCAGCTTTGGCGTGCGCGGCGCTTATGCAACAGGAAACGTTCGTGACCAAACTCATGCCTAGACGCGCTACCGAAGCAAGATCATGTTCACATATCTAAAGCTTGCCTTAGACGACGCATCGGCGGCCTCGCGTAGTCGTATCATCTCGCTCTATGCCTTCTTGTTGGTTATCAATTGCTTGGCCTGGACCTGGGCCATCGTAGCGCTGTCCGACAGGCCGACGCTGCTGGCGACAGCCTTGCTGGCCTATGTGCTCGGCCTTCGGCACGCCGTCGATGCAGATCATATTGCGACCATCGACAATGTCGTTCGCAAGCTGATGCAGGATGGCAGGCACCCTCTCGCGGTCGGACTTTTCTTCGCCTTTGGCCATTCCTTGTCGGTTGCAGTAGCGGTCGCCGCGATCGCTGCTGCGGCGCTCGCCCTGCAAAGCGGTTTCCAGGAGTTCCGGGCGGTCGGCAGCATCATCGGCACCGGTGCATCAGCCTTCTTCTTGCTGACGATTGCTGCCATCAATCTTGTGATCCTACGGGATGTCTGGCGGAGCTTTCAGCGTGCGCGGCGTGGCGAACGAATTGGAGAGCATGAGTTCGATCTGCTTCTGTCCGGTCGTGGCTTGCTGTCCCGGCTCTTGCGCCCTCTGTTTCGCATGGTGACGGCGAGCTGGCAGATGTTCGCGGTCGGTCTGTTGTTCGGCCTCGGATTCGATACCGCGACGGAAATCAGCCTTTTCACCGTCGCAGCCGGTCAAGCTTCGGGAGGGCTGGACTTCAGCACGGTGATGATATTTCCGGCTCTCTTCGCCGCCGGCATGATGCTTCTCGATACGACCGACAGCGTCTTGATGGTCGGGGCGTATGGCTGGGCTTTCCTCAATCCGATCCGCAAGATCTGGTACAATCTGACCATTACGGCAATCTCAGTCGTCGTGGCGTTGCTGATCGGCGGCATCGAAACACTTGGCCTGCTCGCCAATAAATTGGCCCTTGAAGGCACCTTCTGGAGCGCGGTGGACGATCTCAACGCCAGCTTGGCCAATTTCGGCTATCTCGTAGTTGGCATCTTCCTGGTCAGTTGGGTGCTGTCATTTGCGATCTATCGCTGGCAAGGACTCGAAAAGCCGCTCAAGCCGGGGTGAGCTCATACGATCGGATAAACTTCGGCTCCAGAAGCCTCCAAGCTTAAGCGCGACTCGATGCGCGAACGCATCTCGGTCGGGGAGTTCCCGCTCGTTGTGATGCAGCATGGGGATTTCCTGAATGATTGATCCCCCTAGTCTCACACTTGACAGTTTTGTGGAGCTGTTCCGCTATCGTTGATAGCAGACGTCATATCTGGTACCTCGCGCCTGCAGGGACACTGGTGCAAACCGACATCGGGCGGATACGCGTTCTGAAGCACAGCAAGGTAGATAGTTGGATCGTGACGGTTGTCATCAAGAAAAATGCCGACCACAAGCGGCTTCGATCACACAAGCTGCGTGACTAGTGTCGCCGGCGCGACCCAAGCTGTGGGCTGACCAGGAAGGCGGGCATGCTAATGCTGCAATCCTCAGCTGTTCGATCGAGAGGAGCAACTGAGACGGTTCGCGGTCGGCTGAGGCGACTATCGTTGCACATGATGACAAGATCAATCCAATCACCGCACTTTTCAGCGTCATCCGCTTCGAGGGTCTGACATCGAACAATGTCGGGTTCAATACCACCGGCACACAAGCGATACGAAATAGCCGATCGCAAGCGTTCAGAAGCGTGAATAGTTTTGCCGCTCTATGGCCAAGCCCACGGAGTTCCTGAGTTCCACTGGTTCGCTGCGTCGGTAATAGCCGGCAAAGCGGCTTGGTCGTGCGGCTAGAACAGCCTCCGATATTGAGTTCGAAAGTCACCATGGAATATCGGCAACACCCTATGACGATATTAGTCATCGTCCGGCCTACTTCACATCTGGGTAGTCCGCTTCTCCGCCTTTCGATGTCATGAAATGTTGGCATCGCTCTTGCTGGTGCACAACAGGGTCAGTCGAGTGCTTAAGAAGCCGCCCAAGTTCTTCCTGTCGCGTGATCAACTGCGTCGCTTTCCATCGGACGGCAAGCGACGCCTCCAGGAATGAAACATCTGCGTCTTCGATGCATCGAGCCCTAATCGACCGCTCGCTAATAGCCGCCAGAGGTGACCGGTCGTTGGTTCATCAACTCAAGTGTACTGACCAGCTCCTGCCCCTGAAGCGACCGCGGATCGGGCTAGCGACCTCAGAATGCCGGTTAGATAGCTATGTTTGGTTTATCGACCAGGAACGACGCGGTACAGGACCAATGTGGGAATGACATGATCGAAAATGACATGATCGAAGACGGTCTCGCAGGCGCACCGCGGCAGTGCGACCAGTCTGCACTGCAATGTGCGCACTTCTTGAAACCGATCGCACGAGCCGTTCGTCTTCGTCGGAACGAGCCGAGGGATGATCGCAGGTGCAGAATGAATCTGTGATCAGGCGGCGGGATTTGCTGGCGCTGATCGGGACCATCGCCGGCAGTTCGGCGATGTATCACGCGATGACGAGCCTCGGCTTCGCATCCGAGTCCGCCTATAAGGGGCCGCTCAAGCTCGCGGGCGACGTGAAGGGCGCTTCGGTGCTGATCCTCGGCGCGGGACTTGCCGGCATGACGGCGGCGCTGGAGCTGCGCAAGGCCGGCTACAAGGTCCAGATCCTCGAATTCAACAGCCGTTCAGGCGGCCGCAACTGGTCGATCCGCGGCGGCGATAGCTTCACCGAGCTCGGCGGCTTCAAGCAGACCTGCCAGTTCGAGCAGGGGCTTTATCTCAATCCCGGCCCGTGGCGGATTCCCTATCATCACCGCGCGCTGCTCGACTACTGCCGCCGCCTCAACGTGACGCTGGAACCCTTCATCCAGCTCAACCACAACGCCTATCTGCACGCGACGCGTGCATTCGGCGGCAAGCCGCAACGCTTTCGCAGCATCAAGGCCGATTTCCAGGGCGGGGTGGCGGAGCTGCTGGCGAAGATCAGCCAGCAGGGCAGGCTCGACGAGTTCGTCACCAAGGAAGATCAGGAGATCCTGCTCCAGGCGCTGCGCGACTGGGGTGCGCTGGATCGCGACTACAAGTACAATGCCAACCTCGGCTCCGCCGAGTTCCGCGGTTATGCGCGCGATCCCGGCGGCGGCTTGATGGGCGATCCGCTGCCGAGCGACCCGATCCCGCTCCAGGAGCTCTTGCGGTCGCGGATGTGGCGCTATCTGCAAAGTTTTGCACGCTACGATTTCCAGATGACGATGTTCCAGCCGATCGGCGGCATGGACATGATCGGCAAGGCGTTCGCGCGCGAGGTCGGCGATCTCATCCGCTACAATTCCAAGGTGACGCAGATCCAGCAGAACGGCTCGGGCGTCACCGTGAGCTATGTCGACACCGCCAGTCCATCGGCGGTGCAGCAGGCGACCGCCGACTGGTGCATCTGCACCATCCCGCTGCCGATCCTGAGCCAGCTGCCGGTCGACGTCGCGCGCCGATGAAGAATGCGATCGATTCCTTGCCCTATGCCGCCTCGGTGAAAGTCGGGCTGCAGTTCAAGCGGCGGTTCTGGGAGGAGGATGAGGCGATCTACGGCGGTATCAGCTACACCGACCTGCCGATCCAGCAGATCGCCTATCCGAACTACGGCTTCAACCGCGGCGGCCGCGGCCTCCTGCTCGGTGCCTACATGTATGGCGGCGCCAATTCGTTCGAGTTCACCGCGATGACGCCGGCCGAGCGGGTCGCCAGCGCGGTCGAGTTCGGCGCCGCGATCCATCCGCAATACCGAAGCGAATTCGAGCACGGCGTCGCGGTGGCCTGGCATCGCGTGCCGTTCACGCTCGGCTGCGTCGGCCAGTGGACCGAGGCCGCCCGCGCCCAGCACTACCGCAATCTGTGCCAGATCGACGGCCGCATCGCGCTGGCAGGCGAGCACGCCTCGCAGCTGCCATGGCAGGAAGGAGCGATCCTGTCGGCGATCGACGCCATTACCCGATTGCACGAACGCGTGGTGAAGACGTGATGATGCGGGCAGACACAGCCGTCGCCGCCGCGCTGGCGTTGCTGCCGACAAGCGCGACCCTTGGAGAGGACAACGCCACGGGCAAGTGCACCTTCTCCTCGGACCGTGGATTTCTAACCAGCGATGACGCTGTCGACCTCCCTGAGGAACTGGAGACGCGCTGGGTCGGCGATGGCTGCGACTGGCGTCCGTCAGGGAGCCTTGCTTGTCAATGTGACGTCGACAGTGCCGTCTACTGGGAAGGCAATTGGGCTCAACAAGATGAAGGGCAGGTGCGGTCTGCATTCATCGAGTATGGCCTGATCCGAACTGATAACGGCTAGCCGCTATCAGTTCAAACCGTTCTCTTAAGGCACGTGCGGAATCGATTTCGGGAGGAATAGGCAGATGGGAAATCGTTACGTGCCACTCATTGGGATGGTTGCGTTGGCTAGTCAGCAGTATCTGGCGATCGCGTTCATCTATTCGGCCATCCCGTGATCCTTCGGGGCAACGGTGCCAGCTTGGAACTGGTCGGCCTATATGGCACCGCTTTCTTTGCATTCACCGTTAACTTCCTTTGGGCCCCGGTGGTGGATCGATGGAGCCTCAATCGTCTCGGGCTGAGACGTTCGTGGATCTTGCTGACCCAAGTCGCCAGTACCATTGTGCTGGCAGCGATGGCGTTCTTGAATCCAAAAACCGATTTTGTCGCGCTTTTCCTTGTTTCCCTGGTACTTGCGACCATTGCTGCCACGCAGCGGATCGCATCTTTGGGCTATATAGCCGAAGCTCTCACTTCCAGCGAACGGCCGCTCGGCGCAGCGCTGCTGGGTCGGGGGCGGGCCATCGGCCATGTCATCGGCGGCGCCGTCTGCCTCCAATTGATCGAGATGGTCGGTTGGCGTCCAGCTTTGTTGGGTTTGGCGATACTGCTAGCCGTTTTCGCTGGTTGGGTGTTCGCTATTTCTGAACCGCTCCAACGCAGCGACCGATGGAGCTCGACGCAGCGCCTCTCGATCTCCGCGATCTTTCGCTACCATGGTCTGTGGACGACTCCCGCATTGATCGTGCCGGCAGTTATCGGGATCGCTGTGGCGTTCGCGACGGTTCAGTTACGGCTCGTTGACCTCGGCTTCGCCGCAGCTGACATTGGATGGATCGGAGCGCTTTCGAACGTATTGACGTATACGGTGGTAGCGCCGCTGACCAGCGCCATCATCGGCCAAATGGCACCGCAGCGAGGCTTGATCGGGGGCTGCGCAGTCATGGCGTTAAGTTTCGGCGCACTTGCGATGGTTGATCGCTACGTCAGCGTTCGCGTAAGCGCCGTCGTGGGCGTCGGCATCGTTTTCGCGGCACTCGCTGTTCAGCATGTTACATTCACGAACTGGTTTCTCGGGCTCGCCCGGCCGGGCAAGGCAGGGACAGATGTCACGTTTCTGACTTCGGTAATGTCGGCGTCAGCGTTGGTGGGCTTCGCAGCGAGTGGGTTTGCCGTGGCGAGGTTTGGTTATGCTGTCACGCTGATACTCCCGGGCCTCGGCTCTGCTCTCTCCGCCTTGCTCGGCCTGGCATTGCTCCGTCAATCTGATAAAGAAGGGCCGGCGAGGGTTAGTAGGCCCTTGCCTGCGGAGCAAATTGTCGGCGCGAGGGAGTTACGGAATGAACGACGATGATGCAGTGATCACGCTGATTGGCCGCACCTATAGTTTTGAATCAGCTCATCGCCTTCCCCATCTCCCCGATGGCCATAAATGCAAGAACCTACACGGCCACAACTATCGTATGGAAGTGGTGATGCGCGGAGGGGTGGACGCGAGGGGCTTCGTGAGGGACTTCGCTGAGATGGATGCCGAACTGGAGCCGCTGTTGAAGCGCGTCGATCACCGACTGCTCAACGATGTCGATGGATTGGAGAACCCAACCGCCGAGATCATCGCCCGTTGGTTCTTTGATCGCATTTCCAATTGCGCGAGTGTGCGGATTTATGAGACCGCCGATTGTTGGGCGGAGGTTGCGGCTTATGGCGGCAGTCTAAAAGGCACGCCGAGTTAGTCGGGGGTGGTGAAACGCCAACGATGCCGGGCAATGTGCCGGTGCTCGGCGGCGTCCGCGTGTGCCTAGGTAAGAACTCGGCCGATATTTCAGCAGCCGTGCCATCGATGTTCTCACCGGGTCCGTCAACGATCACCCGAAACTGCCTCTCGACAGTTTGTTGCCACGGCCCGAGGGAAACAGTTGGAATCAGGTTTAAGTGAACCCATCAAGTGAGCAACAAAACGTGTCATCGAGAATTTTTCTGAGGTGAGACTCGCTTCTCGAAATCGGCTGAGTAAAGCGCTTCCTGGAGAGCCGAAATGAATCTGAGGCCGCGGCCTACGGCACACCCCCGTGAAGGGATCGTGAGAGGCTGGCGCACGAGCCAGCTCCTAATTCGCCGCAAGTACCAGGCGAGCCTCGATTTGTCCTTTCGCCCCCCCAAACCGGCATGCATTCTAATGCATCCTACGGACCAGATGTTGATCTTCTCAGCGCGTCTGTTGCCGAAACTCTCCACCATTAGCGCTTCGGAAAGAAGGCGCGGGTGTTTGAAGGAGCCACCCGCGCCAAGTTTGCTTCGCCAGCTTGGCCGCCTTGGGGGGTGTGAAGATAAACAGCCAAGCCGATAAGATTCGCAATTCATGTGCCAAGTGGGTCACCATGCAAGAGTAGCAAACAGGCAGTACTCGACAGAGCGCAGCGGCTAGTGTTCTGTCCCCTAAGTCCGTAGCATAGTTATTGCATTGGTTTCGGGTAT